>NZ_JAJPGQ010000002.1:0-1223303 GCF_054189285.1 Streptomyces sp. MAI_2237
CCGAAGCGCGTGCGTCGTCCGCCGTCTGTTGACGACCGTGCACGATCGCGCCGCGCGCGTGCAGCACCGTGGCCGCCGGGTATGCCGGAGACGCCGAGCCCGGCGACGGGTGACGTGCTTGCCCTGGAACTCCGAGGATCCTTCAGGCCACCGAGGAGTCACTTTCGCTTGCCCATTCCCCGCGAGAAGAGGCCCAGTCCGGACGATGACGCAATTGCCCTGGATGATCCAGAAGCGGACCACGACCAGGGACCTCGACCAGCCCTTGAGTTTCGAAGTGGTGCGGCAGGGGCGCCATCCGGAATGACGCGCTTGCGGTGAGGCCGAAGGAGCCGACTGGATGACGACCGACTCATGTGATGAGGACGAACAGACCGCCCATTGGATGCAACCAGCAGCTCCGTGCGGGATCAGATGGCCAGGACCGGTCAGGACCAACCGCCGAGGGCGATGCGAACCGGTTCGCCTATGAAGATCTTGGCCGGCGAGGTGTTCCACCACAGGAAGCCGAGACAGGGCGCCCATCAGCGCGGAGGCGATGACCGCGAGGTCCAGCGGGTCGCGCACCTCGTAGCAGGCGCCCGGGTTGGTGAGGGTCTGCGCGTTGGCGCAGGACTCCTGGAACTGCCAGACGCCGATGAAGGTGTAGGCACCGAAGACGAGCACGGAGGCGCCGGTGGCCAGGCCGTCCAGACCGTCCGTCAGGTTCACGCCGTTCGACATCGCGAGGATCATGAACAGCGCCCAGACCACGAACAGCACCGGCCGATGGTCCAGCCGAAGTCCGTGATGAACGACAGCTTGGTGGACGCCGGGGTGTTGCCGCGGGCGTCGGAGAACTGCAGCGCGAGCACCGCGAAGCTGATGCCGACGATGAGCTGGCCGGCCATCTTCGCCTTGGCCCGCAGGCCCAGCGAAACGCCGCTTGACGATCTTGATGTAGTCGTCCAGGAAGCCGACCAGACCCATGCCGCACATCAGGCCGAGCACCAACAGCCCGAGTAGGTGGGCGGCTGACCGGTGATCACCTTGGACAGGAAGTAGGCGGCGACGGTGGCCAGGATGAAGGCGATACCGCCCATCGTCGGCGTACCGCGCTTGCTGGCGTGCTCGCGCGGGCCGTCGTCACGGATGTACTGGCCGTAGCCCTTGCGCGCCAGCAGCTTGATCAGCAGCGGGGTGCCGACCAGCGTCAGAAAGAGACCGATGACGCCCGAGAACAGGATCTGCTTCATCATCGGGCATCAGCCCCACCCGCGGCACCGGTCTCGAGCAGCGCCTGCGCCACGCTCTCGAGCCCCACCGACCGGGACGCCTTCACGAGCACGACGTCCCCCGGGCGCAACTCGCTGCGCAACAGGTCGATCGCCGCCTGTGCGTCGGACACGTGCACCGACTCCTCACCCCACGAACCCTCGTTATATGCGCCCAGTTGCAGCCAGGACGCTTCCCTGCCCCCGACCGCGACGAGCTTGCCGACATTGAGCCGGACGGCGAGCCGTCCGACCGCGTCGTGCTCGGCGAGCGCCTCGTCCCCGAGCTCGGCCATCTTGCCGAGCACCGCCCAGGTCCGGCGTCCTTTGCCCATGGCCGCGAGCGCGCGCAGGGCGGCTCGCATGGACTCGGGGTTCGCGTTGTAGGCGTCGTTGACGATGGTCACGCCGTCCGGTCGCTCGGTGACCTCCATACGCCAGCGGGAGAGGGAGTCCGCCTCGGAGAGCGCGGTGGCGATCTCTTCCGCGGACATGCCCAGCTCATGGGCGACGGCGGCCGCGGCGAGCGCGTTCGACACGTGGTGCTCACCGTACAGGCGCATGGTCACGTCGCTTGCACCGGAGGGTGTGTGGAGCCTGAACGCGGGCTGTCCCGTGTCCGTGAGTCGCACGTTCTCGGCGCGTACGTCCGCTTCGTCGCTCTCACCGAAGAAGACCACCCTGGCCTTCGTGCGGGACGCCATGGCCCGTACGAAGGGGTCGTCCGCGTTGAGGATCGCGGCGCCGTCCTCCGGCAGGGCCTCCACGAGTTCGCCCTTGGCCTGCGCGATCTGCTCGCGTCCGCCGAACTCCCCGATGTGGGCGCTGCCGACGTTGAGCACGAGGCCGATCCGCGGCGGGGTCAGCTCGGTGAGGTAGCGGATGTGGCCGATGCCGCGGGCGCCCATCTCCAGCACGAGGAACTTCGTCTCCTCGGTGGCGGACAGGGCGGTGAGCGGCAGGCCGATCTCGTTGTTGAGCGAGCCGGGCGTGAACACCGTCGGCGCCTTGCGCTGGAGGACCTGGGCGATCAGGTCCTTGGTGCTGGTCTTGCCCGCCGAGCCGGTGAGGGCCACGAGGGTCGCGCCGAGCCGTCGTACGACATGCCGCGCGAGGGCGCCGAGGGCGCTCTGGACGTCGTCGACGACGATCGCGGGGACGCCGACGGGCCGGGACGCGAGGACGGCGACCGCGCCCGCCTCCACGACCTGCCGGGCGTAGTCGTGGCCGTCGACGCGTTCGCCGACGAAGGCGACGAACAGGCTGCCGGGCTCCACCTGGCGGGAGTCCCGGACGACCGGAGCGGTGACCTGGACGGCCGGATCCGGTATGTCGTGCGTCTGCCCGCCGACGACTTCTGCGATCTCGGCGAGAGAGAGGGCGATCACAAGTTCATCCCTGGGTCTGCTGGATGGCTTCTCGAAGCACCTGGCGGTCGTCGAAGGGACGGACCACACCGGCGATGTCCTGGCCCTGCTCGTGGCCCTTGCCCGCGACGAGCACGGTGTCACCGGGCTGCGCGCGGGCGACGGCTGCGGCGATCGCGGCGGCCCGGTCCTCGAAGACCTGCACCTCACCGCGTTCGTGTGCTGGTACGGACGCGGCGCCCTCGAGCATGGTTGCAAGGATGGCGAGGGGGTCCTCGGAGCGGGGGTTGTCGGAGGTCAGTACGGCGGTGTCGGCGAGGCGGGCCGCGGCGGCGCCCATCGGCGCCCGCTTGGTCTTGTCGCGGTCGCCGCCGCAGCCGAGCACGACGTGCAGCCTGCCCTCGGTGACCTTGCGCAGGGCGCGCAGGACCGATTCGACGGCGTCCGTCTTGTGGGCGTAGTCGACGACCGCGAGATACGGCTGTCCGGCGTCCACGCGCTCCAGCCGGCCCGGCACGCCCGGCACGGCGGCGATGCCGTCGGCGGCGGCCTGCGGGTCGAGGCCGGCCGCGGCGAGGGCGGCGATCGCGGCGAGGGTGTTGGCCACGTTGAACCCGCCCGGCAGGGGCGAGGTGGCCTCGATCCGCTCGCCCGCGGGGCCGACGACGGTGAACGTCGAGTCCATCGGGCCGATCCGGACGTCCTCGGCCCGCCAGTCGGCGTCCGGGTGGCCCTCGGCGGAGTAGGTGACGACCGGGACGGTGGCCTCCCTGGTCAGCCGGCGGCCGTACTCGTCGTCGACGTTGACCACGCCGAGCCTGCTGCGGCGGGGCGTGAACAGCTGCGCCTTGGCCCGGAAGTAGTCCTCCATGTCGGAGTGGAACTCCATGTGTTCCGGGCTGAGGTTGGTGAACACGCCGATGTCGAAGACGCAGCCGTCGACCCGGCCGAGGACCAGCGCGTGGCTGGAGACCTCCATGGCGACCGCCTCGACCCCGCGCTCGCGCATCACGGCGAACAGGGCCTGCAGGTCGGTGGCTTCGGGGGTGGTGCGCTCGGACTTGATGCGCTCGTCGCCGATGCGCGTCTCCACCGTGCCGATCAGGCCGGTGTTGTTCTTGGTCTTCAGACCACCCTCGACGAGGTAGGCGGTGGTGGTCTTGCCGGAGGTGCCGGTGATGCCGATCTGGAGCAGGTCCCGGCCCGGGTGGCCGTAGATCGTCGCCGCCAGCTCGCCCATCAGGGCCCGCGGGTCGTCGACGGTCAGGACCGGCAGGCCCGTGGCGGCGGCGCGCTCGGCTCCGGTCGGGTCCGTGAGCACCGCGACCGCGCCGAGGCCCGCGGCCTGGGTCACGAAGTCGGCGCCGTGCAGGCGGGCGCCCGGCAGGGCGGCGTACAGGTCGCCGGGGCGGACGGCACGCGAGTCATGGGTGATGCCCGTGACCTCGGCGGTGCTCTGCGGCGCGGCGGCACCCAGCTGATCGGCGAGTTCCGTCAGTGGTGTGGCGGAGACCTGAACCGGTCGTGGCGGCCCCGGGTATGTCACGGAAACGCCCTTCTGGGTGGTTTGGGACTGATCAGCGTGTGGCACGGCGGTGAGCGTACCGGGCGTACCCGCCTGCGGGCGAAGCGAGGGGCGGGGGGTGTCCGGCTTGCCGGAGTCGGGAGTGATCATGGTCACGGAGCGTTCCTGACTGGTTGCGCTGATCAGGGAGTGAAGGTGACGGGCAGGCGCGCGGGCTGGGCGCCCGTGGGCGGGACCTGGAGGGTCTTCAGTGCGAACTCCATCACCTCCTTGAAGATGGGGCCGCAGATCTGGCCGCCGAAGTAGTTGCCCTTGGTGGCGTTCTGGATGGCGCAGTAGACGGTCACGCGCGGGTTGTCCGCAGGGGCGAAGCCGGCGAACGAGGACGTGTATCCGCGGTACTTGCCGGTGGCCGGATCCACGCGGTTGGCCGTACCCGTCTTGCCCGCCACCCGGTAGCCGGGGATGCGCGCCTTGGCGCCCGTTCCCTCCTGGTCGTCCACGACCGACTCCAGCATCTGGGCGAGCGTCTTCGCCGTCTTCGCGCTCACGACCCTTGTCTTCCGGGGCTTCGCGGCCGGTACGAACCGTCCGTCGGGTCCCTTGGTGCCGCGTACGAGGGTGGGGGCGACGCGGACGCCGCCGTTGGCGATCGTCGAGTAGACCGACGCCGCCTGAAGCGCGTTGAGCGACATGCCCTGGCCGAAAGGAATCGTGTACTGCTGCGAGGTCGACCACTTGTCGGGCGGGGCGAGGATGCCCTTGGTCTCGCCGGGGAAGTCCAGTCCGCTGTAGTTGCCGAGGCCGAAGCCGCGCAGGTACTTGTAGAGGACCCTGTTGGCCTCGGCCTGCGTCTTGCCGAGCTGGCCGGTGGCCAGGATGGTGCCGATGTTGCTGGACTTGGCGAGGACGCCGTTGAGCGTGAGGTCCCAGGTCTTGTGGTCGATGTCGTCCTTGAAGAGGCGGTCGCCGCGGTGCAGCCGGTTGGGCACGACGACGTGCGTCAGCGGCGTGGCCACGTTCTCCTGCAGCACGGCGGCCATCGACATGATCTTGGCGGTGGAGCCGGGCTCGTAGGCGTCCTCGACGGCCCAGTTGTGCAGGGCGTTCGGGTTCGCCTTGGACAGGTCGTTGGGGTCGAAGCCGGGCGAGTTGGCCATCGCGAGGATCTCGCCGGTGCGGGTGTCCTGCACTATCACGTAACCGCGGTCCGCCCCGGACTTCTTCACCTGCTCGCTGATGGCGCTCTGGGCCGCCCACTGGATGTCGCGGTCGATGGTGAGCTCGACGTCGCTGCCGGGCACGGCGGGGGTCTCCGTGGAGCCCGCGGTGGGGACCAGCCGTCCGCCGGACTGGGCGTAGCGGATCTTGCCGTCCTTGCCGGACATTTCCTTGTTGAGCTCCTGCTCGATGCCGCCGCCGCCCTTGCCGTCGGCGTTGACCCAGCCCAGTATCCCGGCGGCGAGGGCGCCGTTGGGGTAGACCCGCTTGCTGCTGGGGGTGGAGAGGACGCCGGCCAGCACGTCGGCGGTGTCCGACTTCTTCGCCAGCGCGGCCTTCAGGTCCTTGATCTGCGTCCACACCTGCGGCGTCTGCCGCTGGGCGAGCAGGGTGTAGCGCAGCGCCTTGTTCTTCGGCCGGAGCTTGTTGACCAGGGTGTCCTGGTCCACGCCGAGGATGGGCGCGAGCAGCGCGGCCGCCTGCTCGGGACCGTCGTCGATCTTCAGCTGCTCGCGGGTGAACATCGTGGGGTCGGCGGTGATGTCGTAGGCGTCCACGCTGGTCGCGAGCGCCACGCCGGCACGGTCGGTGATGCCGCCGCGCTCGGCGGGCAGGACCTGGCCGACGTAGCGGTTCTGGTCGGCCTGGGCGGCGTAGGTGCTCGCGTCCACGGCCTGGACCTGCAACAGCCGTACGACGAAGGCGATCAGGACGAGGGCGAGGGCCAGGCCGACCAAGCGCAGCCGGGGACGGGGGCTGCCCAGGCGCAGCGGCTTGGGGGCGGCCGGGCGGGCCGGTGCGGGGCGGCGGGCCGCCGGGCGGGCGCCGGGGCCCGGGCGCTGCCGGCCGGCGGCGGGGCGGACGGGACGCGCGGGGCCGGGCACGCGGCGGCGCGGCGGTTCCCTGTCGGACACTTCCGTCACCTGCCGGGGGTCGTGGGGGTCAGGGAGGCCGTGGGGGTGCCGGCCTGCGGGACGGTGTCGGCGGGCGACTGGGCGACGGCCTCCGGCGGGCGCAGGACCAGCGGGATCTGGGCGGCGGACCGCTGGGCGGCGGCCGAGGGGACGCCCTTGACCTTGCCGTCGGGGCCGAGGAAGGCGGGGTCGCCGCCGGGGACCATGCCGAGCTCCCTGGCGCGGCGCTGGAGGGCGTCGGGCGCGGAGTAGGCGTCGATGTCCCGCTGGAGCGCCTGTTCCTCGTCGGTGAGGTTCTTGGTGTCCCTCTGCAGGTCGTCCTGCTTGAACGAGCCCTCGCTGAGCGCGGAGTTCAGCACCAGCAGCCCGATCAGACCGCCGCCGAGGAGAAGCACGACGAGGAGCACGAAGGGCGTGCGGGCCGCCTGCCCGGAGCTTCCCGGGCCGGGGAAGAGCCGGGCGAGACGAGCGGCCCGCCCCCTCAGTTCGGGTTTCCTACTCACTCGGCCTCCAGTGAGTACGGTTTCCCAACTCACTCACGCCCCTCATTGTTCGGCGTCCTCCCTGATGCGCTCGGCCCCGCGCAGCCGCGCCGGTGCCGCACGCCGGTTCTCGGCGACCTCTTCCTCGGTGGGAAGTTCGGCACCGCGCGTGAGCAGCTTGAGCCGGGGCTGGTACCGCTCGGGGACCACCGGCAGCCCGGGCGGCGCGGTGGTGGCCGCACCGGCCGCGAAGACCTGCTTGACCAGCCGGTCCTCCAGCGAGTGGTACGACAGCACGGCGATCCGCCCGCCGACGGCGAGCGCCTTCACCGCGGCCGGGATCGCCCGTTCCAGCACGGACAGCTCACCGTTGACCTCGATCCGCAGGGCCTGGAAGGTCCGCTTGGCCGGGTTGCCGCCGGTGCGCTTGGCGGCCTGCGGCAGGGCGTCCCGGATGAGCTCGACGAGCCGTGCGCTGTTGTCGAACGGCTCCTTCTCGCGCTCGCGCACGATGGCGGACACGATCCGCTTGGCCTGCTTCTCCTCGCCGTACGCGCGCAGAATCCGGACGAGTTCGCCGGGCGGGTAGGTGTTGAGGACCTCGGCGGCGCTGATGCCGGTCGTCTGGTCCATGCGCATGTCGAGGGGGGCGTCCTGGGCGTAGGCGAAGCCGCGGCCGGCCTCGTCGAGCTGCATGGAGGAGACGCCGAGATCGAACAGCACGCCCTGCACGCGCGCGATGCCGAGCCGGTCCAGCACGCCGGGCAGTTCGTCGTAGACGGCGTGCACCAGGGTGGCGCGCTCGCCGAAGGGCGCGAGCCGCTCGCCGGACAGGCGCAGCGCTTCCTTGTCGCGGTCGAGGGCGACGAGCCGGGCCTCCGGGAAGCGCCGCAGAAGAGCCTCGCTGTGACCGCCGAGTCCGAGGGTGCAGTCGACGACCACCGCTCCCGGCCGCTCCAGCGCGGGCGCCAGCAGGTCCAGGCACCGCTGGAGCATCACCGGGACGTGTCGACTCTCGCTCAAGGGGCCCTCTCAGATCCGGCTGGGCGATACGCACCGCCGGGTCCCCGCCCGCTCGTGAAGGGGAGGCCTGCCGGCGCCGGAAGCGTCAGCCGGCCGTGAGCGGGAGGAGGCCGAGCCGTACGTACGCGCCGCGCACGTGGGGAGAGCCCGGAAAATCGCCGGGTCTCCGGGATGTCAGTCCAGCAGGGAGAGCCTCGCCTCCCGCTTCGCGTCACTTTAGTCCACGGTGTCTCGCGGTCAATCAACCGGCCTGCGCGTCGCGCCCCGAGGTGCATGTGAAGCGGCATATCGGGGAAAATCACCCGTACGGCTTTCCGCCCGCCACCTGTGTGGGTTACCTCACACGAGGACCGTGATGACGCTCTTTTCCCTCTCCCACCCGCAGACCAGATCGGCGGTGACCAGTAACGTCATGAGTATGACGACTTCCGCATCCGTTTCCACCGAAACCGAAGGCGCCATACGAGGCGGCACGGTCACCGACCGCCTGGTCGAGGCGAACGAACACTACGCCGAGGCGTTCACCGACCCCGGGATGGACGCCCGTCCCGTGCTGCACGTGGCGGTCGTGGCCTGCATGGACGCCCGTATCGACCTGCACAAGGCGCTGGGTCTGCAGCTCGGCGACTGCCACACGATCCGCAACGCCGGCGGCGTGGTCACCGACGACGTGATCCGCTCCCTCACCATCAGCCAGCGCAAGCTCGGCACCCGCAGCATCGTCCTCATCCACCACACCGGCTGCGGCATGGAGACGATCACCGAGGACTTCCGCACCGAGCTGGAGGAGGAGGTCGGCCAGCGCCCCGCCTGGGCGGCGGAGGCCTTCGCCGACGTCGACCAGGACGTCCGCCAGTCCATGCAGCGGGTGCGCACCTCGCCGTTCCTGCTGCACACCGACGACGTGCGCGGCTTCGTCTTCGACGTGAGGACCGGCCTGCTGCGCGAGATCGACCCTGCGTGATCGGTCCCCGGCCCTTCTCGTTCCTCGCGCAACGCGCGCATGCTGGAGCCCAAGCACCGTAAAACCCGACATATCGCGGCCACTTGTCCACAGTCGAGTGACACGAATCGGTAACGGCAGCAAGAATGCGGGGTGTGGCGCCGCGCGGGACGTTTCCCGCGTGGTGTCCGTGATTCGGGGTGGGCCGGGGCGAGCAGCTGAGCATCGGCCCATGAAAGAACGGGCCGAGGAGGGCCGGGTGACGACCTATGACGATCGAGCGAGCCTTAGTGATCTGACTGCCACTGTGGAGCGCGTCCGCAGTTCGGTGGAAGGAGTGATCGAGGGCAAGCCCGAGGTCGTACGGCTTTCGCTGACCGTACTGCTCGCCGAGGGACATCTTCTGATCGAGGACGTCCCCGGCGTGGGCAAGACCATGCTCGCCAAGGCACTGGCGAGGTCCATCGACTGTTCCGTGCGGCGCATCCAGTTCACCCCGGACCTGCTGCCCTCGGACATCACGGGCGTGTCGATCTGGGACCAGCAGCGCCGCGACTTCGAGTTCAAGCCCGGAGCGATCTTCGCGCAGATCGTGATCGGCGACGAGATCAACCGCGCCTCGCCCAAGACCCAGTCCGCGCTGCTGGAGTCCATGGAGGAGCGCCAGGTCACCATCGACGGGCAGACCTACGAGCTGCCGAGCCCCTTCATGGTGGTGGCCACGCAGAACCCGGTGGAGATGGAGGGCACCTACCCGCTGCCCGAGGCCCAGCGCGACCGTTTCATGGCCCGCGTCTCGGTCGGCTACCCGAGCGTGGAGGCCGAGCTGCAGATGCTCGACGTGCACGGCGGCGTGTCCCCCCTGGAGGACCTGCAGCCGGTCGCGCACGCGCACGACATGGTCAAGCTGATCGAGGCGGTCCGCTCGGTGCACGTCGCCGAAACGGTCCGGCGCTACGCGGTCGACCTGGTCACGGCCACCCGTACCCACCCCGACCTCAGACTCGGCGCCTCCCCGCGCGCCACGCTGCACCTGCTGCGCGCGGCGAAGGCCTCCGCGGCCCTGAGCGGCCGGGAGTACGCCCTGCCGGACGACATCCAGGCGCTCGCCGTCGCCGTCCTGGCCCACCGGCTGCTGCCCACCGCGCAGGCCCAGCTCAACCGCCGCACCTCCGAGCAGGTCGTCCAGGAGATCCTGCAGCGCACGCCGGTGCCCGCGACGCCGCAGCAGGGCGGCTTCGGCGGCCTCGGGCGCGGCACGCCGGCCTACGGCCAGCAGCCGCCGCGGAGGCTGTGATGACCACCGGGGCGGGCGGGCCCGCGGACGCCGACCGCGGTGAGAAGGGCGGCATCCGCACCGCCCTGGCGGGTCTGACCACCCGCGGACGCTCCTTCCTGGCGGCCGGCATCGCGGCCGCGATCTGCGCCTACGTGCTCGGCCAGAGCGACCTGCTGCGGGTCGGCCTGCTGCTCGCCGCGCTGCCCCTGGTCTGCGCGGTCTTCCTCTACCGCACGCGCTACCGGGTGGCCGGCAGCCGCCGGCTCTCCCCCGCGCGCGTGCCCGCCGGCAGCGAGGCCCGCGTCCATCTGCGGATGGACAACGTCTCCCGGCTGCCCACGGGCCTGCTGATGCTCCAGGACCGGGTGCCCTACGTCCTCGGCCCGCGCCCGCGCTTCGTGCTGGACCGCGTCGAGCCGGGCGGCCGCCGCGAGGTCTCTTACCGCGTCCGCTCCGACCTGCGCGGCCGCTATCCCCTGGGCCCGCTCCAGCTGCGCCTGACCGACCCGTTCGGCATGTGCGAGCTGACCCGCTCCTTCTCCTCGTACGACACCCTGACGGTGATCCCGCGCGTGGAGGCGCTGCCTCCGGTGCGCCTCAGCGGGGAGTCCAAGGGGTACGGCGACGGGCGGCAGCGCTCGCTCGCACTGGCAGGCGAGGACGACGTCATCCCGCGCGGCTACCGCTACGGCGACGATCTGCGCCGGGTGCACTGGCGCTCCACCGCCCGCTACGGCGAGCTGATGGTGCGCCGGGAGGAGCAGCCGCAGCGCGCCCGGTGCACGGTGCTGCTGGACACCCGAGGCATCGGCTTCCGGGGCGCGGGCCCCGACTCGGCCTTCGAGTGGGCCGTCTCGGGCGCGGCGTCCGTCCTGGTCCACATGCTGGAACGGGGCTTCTCGGTACGGCTGTTGACCGACACGGGCAACTCGGTGCCCGGCGAGGGCGCCGACGGGTTCGCGGGGGCGAGCCAGGAGACCGCCGACGCGGCCGGGCTGATGATGGACACCCTCGCGGTCGTCGACCACTCGGACGGCGCGGGCCTGTCCCGGGCGTACGACGTACTGCGCGGCGGCAACGAGGGGCTGCTGGTGGCCTTCTTCGGCGACCTCGACGAGGAACAGGCCACGATCGCCGCCAAGATGCGCCAGCGCAGCGGGGGTGCGCTGGCCTTCCTGCTGGACGGTGACACGTGGGTGCGGGAACCCACCGATGTGCCCGGGCCGATGAACCGGCGTGCGGAGCGGCTGCGGATGCTGCGGGAGGCGGGCTGGACGGCCCTGAGCGTGCCGCGCGGCACCGCGCTGAGCGAGCTGTGGCGGCAGGCGGACCGCGAGCGCGCGGGCCTGGGCGTGGCCGCGGCCAACGCGGCGACCGCTGCGAACGCGGCCGATGCTGAGGGGGCGGGCTCATGAGCGGGCGGGCACGACTGGCACTGTGCGCCTGGGCGGCCACGCTGATGGCGTCCTGCGCCCTGCTGCCTCTGGTGACGCCCGCCACCTGGATCCTGCAGGCGGCCCTCATGCTAGGCGTGCAGAGCGGTGTGGGCGCGGCGACCCGGCGGGTGCCGCTGGCGCGGCCGCTGACGGTGGCGGCGCAGGCGCTCGTCACCCTGCTGATGCTCACCCTCGTCTTCTCCCGGCAGCAGGCGTTCCTCGGGATCGTCCCCGGCCCCGAGGCCTTCCGGCACTTCGCCGATCTGCTGCAGCAGGGCGGCGACGACATCGCGCGGTACGCGATACCGGCGCCGCTGGAGTCGCACGGCATCCGGCTGATGCTGCTCGGCGGTGTCATGATCATCGGGCTCGCGGTGGACACCCTGGCGGTGACCTTCCGCAGCGCGGCCCCCGCCGGGCTGCCGCTGCTCGCGCTGTACTCCGTCGCCGCCGGGCTGTCCGACGGCGGCACCGACTGGCTGTGGTTCCTGGTGGCGGCGGCCGGCTATCTGATGCTGCTCCTCGCGGAGGGCCGGGACCGGCTGTCGCAGTGGGGGCGGGTGTTCGGCGGGGCGCCGCGCACCCCGGGCGGGGAACCGGGCGCGGTGGCGCCGGTCCGTACCGGGCGGCGCATCGGGGTGCTCGCCCTCGGGCTCGCTCTCGTGGTGCCGGCCGTCCTGCCGTCGATGAGCGGCGGTCTGCTGGACGGCGCCGGGACGGGCGTGGGCGCCGGCAACGGCAGCGGGGGCACGATCTCCGCGGTCAACCCCCTGGTCTCGCTGCGCGACAGCCTGAACGTGGACGAGGACCGCCAGGTCCTGTCCCTGAAGACCAACGGCGACGTCGCCGACCTGTACCTGCGGATCGTGTCCCTGGACGACTTCGACGGCAGCACCTGGAAGCCGTCCAAGCGGCACGTCACCGGCGTGCCGGACAAGCTCCCCACCCCGACGGGCCTCGGCCCGGACGTCAAGCGCGCGGAGATCGAGACCCGTGTCTCGGCGGCCGACTGGTACGCCCAGGACTGGCTGCCGATGCCCTACCCGCCCAGCGGTGTGCAGGTCGGCGGCAAGTGGCGCTACGAACCGGTGGGCATGACGCTCGTCGGCGACCACGGCGAGACCACCCGGGGCAAGACGTACCTGGTCAAGAGCCTCGACGTGCAGCCGACGGCGGAGCAGCTGGCCGACGCGCCGGAGCCGCCCAAGGCGCTGAAGGACGAGTACACCCAGCTGCCGAAGTCGCTGCCCGACGTGGTGCGGACGACCGCCCGCAAGGTCACCGAGGGCTCGACGAGCCACTACGAACAGGCGGTCAAGCTCCAGGACTGGTTCGCGGTCAACGGCGGCTTCCAGTACAGCACCCAGGTGCAGGTCGGCACCGGCTCGCAGGCGATAGCGAAGTTCCTGAAGGACAAGGAGGGCTTCTGCGTCCACTTCTCCTTCGCGATGGCGGCGATGGCCCGCAGCCTGGGCATCCCGGCCCGGGTCGCGGTCGGCTTCGCGCCCGGCACCCCGCAGTCGGACCGTTCGGTGTCGGTGGGCCTGAAGGACGCCCACGCCTGGCCCGAGCTGTACTTCGAGGGCGTGGGCTGGACCCGCTTCGAGCCGACCCCCAACCGGGGTGTGACGCCCTCCTACACCCAGTCGGACACGCCGGGCAGCAGCCTTCCGGATCTGCCGCGGACCTCGCAGTCGGCGGGAGCGTCCGTGTCCGCGGCGCCGTCGGCGACCACGAGCTGCGGGGTGCAGCAGAAGAAGCTCCAGGAATGCGGCAACGCCCTTCCGGCGGACACGGCCATCCCCGGTGGCGGCGGTCCGGCCTGGTACGAGATCGCTGGGTGGACGCTGCTCGGTCTGCTCGCGCTCGTCGTGCCGCTGCTGCCCATGCTGTGGCGCATCCGCCGGCGCACGGTGCGGCTCGCCTCGGCCCAGCACTCGGCGTCCGGCACGGTGTCGGCCCGCGGCCGCGACGAGCGGGCGGCGGACGGCCTCGCTCCCGGTGAGGTCACGCTGACGGGCGCCTCGACGACGGTCGAGGCGGAGGCGCGGTACGCCGCCGAGATGGCCGCCGGGCATGTGCTGGCCGTCTGGCGCGAGCTCACCGACACGGCCTGGGACTACGGCATCGTGCCGGACGACGCCCTGACGCCGCGGAAGGCGGCGGCGCGGATCGTACGGCTCGGGGAGCTGGAACCGGCGGCCGCGGAGTCGGTGCACCGGGTGGCGAGCGCGGTGGAGCAGGTCCTGTTCGCGCCGCGGCCGCACGCCGCTCCAGGGCTGGCCGACGACGTCCGCGGGCTGCGGACGGCGCTGCGGGCACGGGCGAGCCGGACGACCCGGGTGCGTGCGGTGCTGGCGCCGCGGTCGGCGGTCCGCGCGCTCTGGGACGCCTCGGACCGCTGGAACGCCTTCAAGAGCCGCACGGCGGAACGCTTGACCGCACTGGTCCGCCGCCCGTCGGGCCAGCAGAGCGGCTGACGGGCGGCGCAGGCGGTGAGGGGCCGCCGCCGCGCATACGTGAAGGGGTGACCACCCGGTGGGTGGTCACCCCTTCATCGTTATGGGGAGCGCTAGTGGCCCTGCTCGTCGCGGCGCCGCTGCCAGCGCTCTTCGATGCGGTCCATCATGGAGCGCTTCGGCCGTCCCTGGCGACGCGCGTGCGGGGCGCCCGCGGCGGGCTGTTCACCCGGCTTGGGAGCCTTGCGCCAGCCGGTCACGGCCAGAACCGCACAGCCCAGCATGACGAGGAAACCCACCACGCTGAGCCAGACCTGCTTGGCGACCATTCCAGCCATGAGGAGCGCGATACCCACGAGGAAGCCCGCGACCGCCTGGTAGACCCGCCGCCGGGTGTACGTACGCAGCCCGCTTCCCTCGAGCGCCGACGCGAACTTGGGATCTTCGGCGTACAGCGCTCGCTCCATCTGCTCGAGCATGCGCTGCTCGTGCTCCGAGAGCGGCACGGAGTCCTCCTCATCGTGCAGTCGCCGGGGCGACCCGGGGGTCCCTTCAGGATAGGCAGGGAATCGCCCCCGTGAAACCCGCCCCTCTGCGCCAATTGGCCAACCGGATTCCGTCATCGACGTCCCGGCTCGTTGAATCTTCCATTCCCCAGCGGCCGACCCGTCATGCCGGGTGATCTGCCTCGATCATACGGCCCCGAGCCCCCGAACGGGGGGCCTGTGGCGTACTCCATGCGCCGCCAACGCGCTGATCAGCGGCGCGCCCCGGGAGGAGGCTCAGGCCCCGTCGGCCCCTCGCGTCTCACCGAACACATGAAGCTGGGTGGCCACGGAGTGGAACGCCGGGAGTTCGGCCGCCGCCTCCTCCAGCTTCAGCAGCGCCTCCAGGGCACCGGGCTCGGTGTCGACGAGCACGCCCGGGACGAGATCGGCGAAGACCCGCACGCCGTGCACGGCGCCGACCCTGAGGCCCGCGCCCTCGACGAGCGCGGTGAGCTGCTCGGCGGTGAACCGGCGCGGCACGGGGTCGCCCTCGCCCCACCGGCCGTTCGGGTCGCCGAGCGCCTGCCGGGCCTCCTTGAAGTGCCCCGCGAGGGCCCGCGCGAGCACGGCGCCGCCGAGGCCGGCCGCGAGCAGGCTGAGGACGCCCTCGGAGCGCAGGGCGGCGACCGCGTTGCGCAGGCCCTCCGCCGGGTCGTCGACGTACTCCAGGACGCCGTGGCACAGCACCACGTCGTGGCTGCCGCGCTCGACCACGTCGAAGAGGCCGTGCGCGTCGCCCTGCACACCCCGCACCCGGTCGGCGACGCCGGCCTCGGCGGCGCGGCGCTCCAGCGCGAACAGCGCGTTCGGGCTGGGGTCGACGACGGTGACGCGGTGGCCGAGGCGGGCCAGGGGCACCGCGAAGTTGCCGCTGCCGCCTCCGGTGTCGAGGACGTCCAGCGCGTCGCGGCCCGTGGCCTTGATCCGCCGGTCGAGGGCGTCCTGGAGGACTTCCCAGACCACGGCGGTACGGAGAGAGGCGCGAGGTCGTAGCGGGTCCGACACGGCAGTTGACTCCTCGGCGCGGCACCGCCTGTTGCACGGCGGAGCGAACGGGCTGCCTTCCCGGCCCGGGGGTCGCGGCGGGAAGACTTCAGGCGTTCTCCACCCTATTGCCTCGGACGCCCTGCCTGGTCACCGTGCGGCGTGCCCTGCGGAACGTTTCGTACGGCGCCCTCGATCGCCCCGCATCGGGCCCTTCGCGTCGGGCCCTTCGCGTCGGTATCTCGCGTCGGTCGCACCGGGGCGGTCAGCCCGTGTCGGGGAAGTCCCGGCCGGTGTCCGGGTCCGCCTCGGGGTGGTCGGCGTCCTGGCGGGGCTGGGGCAGGACCGGCTGGAGGACGAGCATCCGCTCGACGAGGCGCAGGAACATCGCCACGTCGCGTATGAGGTCGTCGGCGTCCCGGCGGGTGGCCGCGCCCTGGATGCCGGCCTCGGCCCGGGCGCGGCGCCGGGCCCCGGAGGCGAACAGCGCGCTCCACTCGGCGAGTTCGGGCGCGATCTCGGGGAGCACTTCCCAAGCGCTCCGGATGCGGGCCCGGCGCCTCGGGGTGAGCTCCGGGCGGCCTCGCGCGGCGAGGACCGCGGCGGCCGTGCGCAGGGCGGCGAGGTGGGCCGTGGCGTAGCGCTCGTTGGGCGTCTCGAGGACCGCCGCCTCGTCCAGTCCGGCGCGGGCCTGGGCGAGCAGGTCGAGGGCGGCGGGCGGGGCGGCGGCCCGGCGGAGCACCGGGTGCACGTCGCTGGCCGGTCCGGTCAGTGAGGGGGCAGGGCCGGTGGCGCGGCGCCGACGGGCGGCTGCTGCGTGGTAACTGGCCATGACGAACCTCCTGTCGTCTGCGTGACGGCATGCCCACATACGGGATGCCGTATGTGCCCATCGTGGGGTATGGCACTGACAATCCGTTCCGACCTGGGCTTTTGCTTCGATCGAAAGTTCGGAGTAGTTTTTGCACTGACCAGTCAGTTCAATTGCAGTACACATCGAGGGATGGGGGGAACCGTGCCCGGAATCGGTGTCACGGCCCGCGGACTCGGGCTCAAGGGCCCGCGCGGCTGGGCCTTCCGCGACATCACGTTCGACGCGGAGCCCGGCACGCTGATCGCGATCGAGGGCCCGTCCGGGTCCGGCCGCACCTGCCTGCTGCTGGCACTCACGGGCCGGATGAGGTCCACCGAAGGAGTGGCCACGGTCGGCGAGTGCAAACTGCCCAAGCACCTGGCGGCCGTCCGGCGCGTCGCGGCGGTGGCCAACGTCGCCGGGGTGACCGACCTCGACCCGGCCCTGACCGTCGGCGAGCACCTGCGCGAACGGGCCCTGCTGCAGCGCCGGTTCGGCGACTCGCTGCGGGAGCTGCTGCGCCCGCGCGCCGAGCGCCTGCTGGAGGCGCGGCTGCGGATCGACGCCGCCCTCGCGGCCGCCGGCCTGGACACGGAGACGCTGCCCAAGGGCTCGCGCACCGCCGTACGCGACCTGGAGCGGCTCGAGGCGCTGCGCCTGTCCGTCGCCCTCGCCCTCATCGGCGGCCCGCGGCTGCTGGGGGTCGACGACACGGACCTCAAGCTCTCGGACGCCGAACAGGCCGAGGTCTGGGCGCTGCTGGGGTCCGTGGCCCGGGCCGGGACCACGGTGCTGGCCGTCTGCAGCCAGGCCCCGCGGGACATCGTGACCGTGAGCACGTCGGGGAAGGAGAAGGCCGATGCGCTCGCCGAGACTGGCCGCTCTTGAGCTGCGGCGCTTCGGCAGGGGGAAACTGCCGCGCGCCGCGCTCGTCGCCCTGCTGGTGCTGCCGCTGCTCTACGGCGCCCTGTACCTGTGGTCGTTCTGGGACCCCTACGGCCGCCTCGACCGCATCCCGGTGGCGCTCGTGAACGACGACAAGGGGGCCACCGCCGACGGCAGGCGGATCACCGCGGGCGACGATCTGACGAAGGGGCTGCGCGACAGCGAGGTCTTCGACTGGCACGAGGTGAGCGACGCGCAGGCACGCGCGGGCGTGGAGAACGGCACCTACTACCTGTCGCTGACCATGCCGGCCGACTTCAGCCGGCGGATCGCCTCCAGCGCGGGCGACTCCCCCGAGACGGGCGCGCTCCGGGTGCGCACGAACGACGCCAACAACTACATCGTCGGGCAGATCTCCAAGACGGTCTTCAACGAGGTCCGCACGGCCGCGTCCACGAAGGCCTCGCGCTCGTTCCTGGACCGGATCTTCATCTCCTTCTCCGACATTCACGGCAAGACCGTGCAGGCCGCGAAGGGCGCCGACCAGCTCCACGGGGGCATCGGGAAGGCGAAGAAGGGCTCCAAGGACCTCGCCGACGGGCTGAAGGACGCCGAGGGCGGCAGCGGGAAGCTGGTCAAGGGGCTGACGAAGCTCCACAAGGGCGCCGGTGACCTGGCGGACGGCTCGCGGCAGGTCGCGGCCGGCACGCAGACGCTCGCGGACAAGGTGAACGCGGTCGACAAGAAGGTGGGCCCGTTCCTGAAGGGCAACGAGAAGACCATCGGGGACACCGCCCGCCTGGTGGCCCACTCCGCCCAGGGCATCCGCGACAACCTCGACGTCCTGGTGCGCACGGCCCCGGCCGCCGCCAAGGGCGCCCACACCGCCTCCGACGCGCTCGACGCCGTCTACCGGGCGCGCTGCGAGGACCCCGTGCTGCCCGATCCGGCGTGCTCCGACCTGAAGAAGGCCAAGGTCGCCGCCGCCGACGTGGCGACGATCGCCGACGACCTCAACACGCTGATCGACGACCAGGACGGCGACCTGAAAAAGCTCGACGCCAACCTCGCCACCCTCCAGAAGCAGGCTCAGGCGCTCGCCGACCGCGCGCCGCACCTGTCGGAGGACCTCACCGACGCCGTGGCCAAGATCAACAAGCTGAACGAGGGCGCCGGGAAGGTCGCCGCGGGCGCGAAGAAGCTGAACCAGGGGCTCGGTACGGCGGCCTCCGGAGCCTCGGCCCTGGACAAGGGCATCGGACAGCTCGAGACCGGCGCGCAGACCCTCAACGGCGGCATGTACAAGCTCGCCGACGGCTCCGGGAAGCTCGCGGGCGGCCTGCACGACGGTGCGGGCAAAATCCCCGACTACGACAAGAAGGACCGCGATCAGCGCACCGGGGTGATGGCCGACCCGGTCGGGCTGGTCTCCAAGGACCTGCACAAGGCGCCCAACTACGGCACCGGGTTCGCCCCGTACTTCATCCCGCTCTCGCTGTGGGTGGGCGCGATGGTGGCGTACATGCTGATCGCGCCGATGAACCGGCGCGCGCTCGGCACGGGCGCCCCGGCCTGGCGGATAGCGCTGGCCGGCTGGCTGCCGGTGGTGGCCGTCGGTGTCCTGCAGACGGTGGCCCTGATGTCCGTCCTGCACTGGGCGATCGGCCTGGAGATGGCCCGGGCGGCCGGCACGGTGGCCTTCCTGTTCCTGGTGACGGCGTGCTTCGCGGCGATCGTTCAGTGGCTGAACGCGCGCTTCGGGGCGGCGGGCCGGATCCTGGTGCTCGCCCTGCTGATGCTGCAGCTGACGTCCGCGGGCGGCACTTATCCGGTGCAGACCAGCCCCTGGTTCTTCAACGCGATCCATCCCTTCCTGCCGATGAGCTACATCGTGGAGGCCCTGCGCAGGCTCATCACGGGCGGCGGTCTGGTGCCCGTGTGGCACGCGTGCGTGGTGCTCCTCGCCTTCACGGCCGGCTCCCTCGCGCTGACCGCGCTGTCGGCGCGCCGCCGGCAGGTGTGGACGCTGGACCGGCTGCACCCGGAGCTGACCCTGTGATCCCGAAGAAGGCCCTGCACACGCGCGTACCTGTGACAATCGGGGCCATGGAAAGCAGCAGTCCCACGACGGGCGGCAGCACGCGCCGCGAGGCCACCCGGCAGAAGCTCTACGAGGCGGCCGTCACGCTCATCGCCGAGCAGGGGTTCTCCGCCACCACCGTGGACGAGATCGCGGAGCGGGCCGGGGTCGCGAAGGGCACCGTCTACTACAACTTCGCCAGCAAGTCCGTCCTCTTCGAGGAGCTGCTGCGGCACGGCGTCGAGCTCCTGACCGCCTCACTGCGCCAGGCGGCGGAGCAGACCGCGCGGGACGGCGGCGGCAAGGTCGACGCCCTGGACGCGATGGTCCGGGCGGGCCTGGTCTTCATCGAGCGCTATCCGGCCTTCACCCAGCTCTACGTCGCCGAGCTGTGGCGCACCAACCGGGCCTGGCAGTCCACGCTGATGGTGGTACGCCAGCAGGCTGTGGCCGTCGTGGAGGACGTGCTCCGGGACGGTGTGGCGGCCGGCGAGTTCAGCGAAGAGATCGATGTGCCGCTGACCGCGTCGGCCCTGGTCGGCATGGTCCTGGTGGCGGCCCTGGACTGGCAGTCCTTCCAGCCGGAGCGCTCCCTGGACGACGTCCACGCGGCGCTGTCCCGGCTGCTGCAGGGCCGGGTCAGCGGCCGCGACCGGGACTGAGGCACGACGAAAGCGCCGGTCCGTCGTGGCCGCGTCCCCCGCGGGCCACCTCGAACCGGCGCCTTTCCGTGCTCCCCCCGTCGGGACCCTCGTTACGGTCGTTCCCTCGGGCTCCCCCGTGCCTCGCTCCCGCCGACCTCGGCCGGCGGAAGGAGCGGATCGTGGGCCGCTGCGTTCCGGCGCCCCGTGTCGCCGGTGCCGCAGCCGCGCCCCTCTCCGTGCCTCCACCTTCTCGTTCGCGCAGGTCCGCCCCCATCCGCGCGCGTACTCATCTCGCCCACTAGGTACGGATACTCAGCTCTGCGTGCTCATCCCCAGGACGCGGTGCCGCCCACTGGTTACGATCGCGTCCGTGTCCGTACTCCCTCTCGTCTTCACCAGCGGCTGGGCCAGCGGCATCAACGCCTACGCCGTGGTGCTGCTGCTCGGCGTGTTCGGTGCCACCGGGGTGAGCGACGACGTCCCCGAGGCGCTCCAGCGGCCCGAGGTCCTCGTCCTTGCGGGCGTGCTGTTCCTGTGCGAGGCGGTCGCCGACAAGATCCCGTACGTCGACTCGGTGTGGGACTCGGTGCACACCGTGGTCCGCCCCGTCGCGGGCGCCTGGGTCGGTGCGCTGCTCGCCGGGCAGAGCGGTTCGCTGAACGACGTGGTCGCGGGCCTGATCGGCGGCTCCACCGCGCTGGCAAGCCACACCGTCAAGGCCGGAACGCGGATGGCGGTCAACACCTCGCCGGAACCGTTCAGCAACATCGTCATCAGCATCGCCGAGGACCTCGGGGTCGGCGGGATCGTGACGTTCGCGATGTTCCACCCCGTCGCGGCGGCCTCACTCGCCGGCGCCCTGCTGCTGACCGGTCTGGTGGTGCTGGTCTTCCTGGTCTCCCGGATCCGCCGTTTCCTGCGGCGCAGGGCCCAGCGGCGGGAGGAACGGCGGCTCGCCGCCGAGCCGGGACCACCTCCCGTTCCGTGACCGTCGGTGGCGGTCGATAAGGTCGCGGGCATGGGACGGATTGCGGTGATCGGCGCCGGGCTGGGCGCGATGGCGGCCGCCGCCCGGCTGGCCGTCGCGGGCCACCGGGTGACGGTGTACGAGCGTACGGAGACGTACGGCGGCGCGGTGCGCCGGTTCGAGCGCGACGGCTTCGGCTTCGACACCGGTCCCGGGTTGCTGACCCTGCCCGCGGTCTGGCGCGATCTGTTCGTCAAGACCGGCAAGGAGCCGCTGGAGGACCGCGTCGAGCTGGTCCAGGTCGACCCGTCCTCGCAGCACGTCTTCGCGGACGGCACGCGCGTCCGCCTGCCCAACGCCTCGCGCGCGGGCGTCGTCGCCGCCCTGGACGAGGCGCTCGGGGCGCCCGCGGGCGAGCGCTGGGGCGACTTCCTGGTACGGGCCCGCGAGGCCTGGGACCGCACCCGGCGGCCGCTGCTGGAGGAGCCGCTGTGGCCCAACTGGTCGGTGCTGGCGGAGCGCGAGCCCTATCCGGCGGTGGCCCACAAGCGGCTGCTGCGCACCCGGCGGGCGAGCACGCTCGGTGAGGTCGGCGCCTTCGAGCTGCGGGACGCCCGGCTCACGGCGCTGTTGGAGAGCCACGCCCTCGCGTACGGCCTGGACCCGCGCGTCACCCCGGCGAGCGCGACCGTCCTGCCGTACATGGAGCACGCCTTCGGCGTCTGGTATGTGCGCGGCGGCATGAGGGAGTTGGCGCGCGCCGTCCACGAGCGGTGCGTGGCGCGCAGGGTCGAGTTCCGCTTCGGCGCCGAGGTGACGGGGGTGCTGGAGAAGGACGGCCGGGCGACGGGGGTGGAGTTCGCGGACGGGACGGTCGCGGAGGCGGACTTCGTGGTCGCCGGTGTCTCGCCCGGAACCCTGAGCGGTTGTGTACGGGGTTCGGCCGTCCGGGGCGACGGCGAGGTCCTGCCGCGGCGCGGCCTGCCGAGCCGTCTCACGGTGCTGCTGGCGCTGCGCGGCGGCCGCCCGGAGGGGACGGCGCACCGGACCGTGGTGCACGCGGCCGACCGGGACGCCGAGTTGGACGCCCTGTTCGGCACCCCGGCGGCGATGACGGACCGCCCCACGCTCACCGTCCTGCGCCCCGACGACCCGCGGCTGGTCCCGGATGCCGGCCATGAGGCGATCACGCTCACCGCGGTGGTCCCGGCCGGGCCCGGGGGAAGCCGGGAGGACCACACCGATCTGGCCCAGAAGCTGATCACGGTTGCCGAGCGGGCCGTACCGGATCTGCGTGAACGGCTGCTGTGGCACGAGGTGCGCACCCCGGCCGACATCGCGGAGGCGACCGGCGCCGAGGGCGGCGCCGTCCCGCCGCCGGCGCTCGCCGCGGGCAAGGGGGGCCTGCTGCACCCGGCCAACACCACCGCCGTTCCCGGCCTGTTCACCGTCGGCGGGTGGTCGCACCCCGGTGGCGGGCTCCCGCACGCGGGCATGTCGGGCGCGCTGGTGGCCGGACTGATCGTGGAGGGGCCGGAGTTCCGGGGCTCGCAGTGACCGGCCTGCGCTGAGGAGTCCTCAGAAGCGGTACTGCTCGTCGTACCCGGCGCCGCCCTGCTGCTGGCCGTCGCCCTGGTACGGGTACTGCTGCTCCGGCGGGAGTTCGCCGCCGTAGGTCTCGTCGGTGCGCTGCTGCGGGACCCAGACCCCGGCGGACGGCGTCTCGCCGTACCCGCCGGTGCCGTACTGCTCCTGGCCGTAGCCCTGCTGGCCGTACTGGTCGTAGCTCGCGTCGTACCCGCCGCCGTAGGTCTGGGTGCCGATGTAGGGATCGGAGTAGGCGGCGTACTGCTGCTGGCCGGTGGTGTCGTAGCCGTACTGCTGCTGACCGTAGCCGGAGTAGTCGTAGCCGTAGCTCTGGTCGGCTCCCTGGGCGGCCGTCGCGTACTGGTCCTGGGCCTGGCCGGCGTTGGCGTACGACGGGTCGGCGGCGGCGTACGAGGTGTCGCCGTAAATGCCGTAGGAGCCGGTGTCGTCGGGCAGGGGCTGCGGCTCGTAGACGGCGGTGCTCTCGGCGGCCGCGGGGCGGGCGGGAGTGAAGACGTCGTCGCGGTCGTAGTCGTCGTCCGCGCCGTAGGAGGCGGGGTCCTGGGTGTAGGCGGCGCGCTCCGGGCCGTAGTCCGTGTCGGCCTCCGGCTCGGACACCTCCAGGGTCGGGTCGCGGCGCTCCGCCTTGCCGCGACGGCCCTTGAGGCCGGCGCCGAGGCCGTCGCCCTCGGGGCGCTTGACCGCCCAGCCCGCCGAGAAGCCGCGGCGGAACGACAGCGTGACGAAGGTCTGGCCGACCGCGAACGCCGCGGCGCCCAGGCCGATGACGATCACCGAGGGGATCAGCACGCCGAGCACGACGCCGAGGAATCCGGCGAAGGCGAGCAGCCGCCAGCGCAGCCGCGCCTTGTACTGCAGCAGCACCTCGCCCAGCAGCCACAGCGCGACGATGCCGAACGCGATGTAGAGGACCGTCCAGCCCATGTACGCCCCTCTCCCAGTCGCCGCTACGCAGTGTGTCGTATACCCGTGCGGCCGGTCTAGGCCTGCGGGGGGTGATGCAGGCCCAGGTTCTCGTAGATTTCCAGCGTCGCCGTGGAGTTGTTGAGCGTGATGAAGTGCAGTCCGGGCACTCCCTCGTCCAGCAGTCGCGCGCAGAACTCCGTGGCGAATTCGATGCCAATGGAGCGTACAGCGGCCGGATCGTCTTTTGCTGTGAGGATCCGCTCTTTCAGGACGGAAGGGATGCGAGCGTTGCTGAGCTGCGGCAAACGCTGCAGCATCTTCACACTCGTGACCGGCATCACTTCCGGGATGACGGGGGTCGCGCAGCCCGCCGCGGCCACCCGGTCGCGCAGCCGCAGGTACGACTCCGACTGGAAGAACATCTGCGTGATGGCGTAGTCGGCGCCGGCCCGGCACTTGTCGACGAAGCGGGCGACGTCGGTGTCCCAGTCGGCGGAGCGCGGGTGCATCTCCGGGAAGGCCGCCACGCCGACGCAGAAGTCGCCCGACTCCTTGATGAGCTGGACGAGTTCGGCGGCGTAGGTCAGGCCCTGCGGGTGCGGCACCCAGTCGCCCATGGGGTCGCCGGGCGGGTCGCCGCGCACGGCGAGCATGTTGCGGATGCCCGCGTCCGCGTACTGGCCGATGATGTTGCGCAGCTCGGCGATGGAGTGGTTGACGGCGGTGAGGTGGGCGACCGGCGTCAGCGTGGTGTCGGCGACGATCTGCTCGGTCTCCTTGACCGTGCCGGCGCGCGTGGAGCCGCCGGCGCCGTAGGTGACGGAGACGAAGTCCGGGGCCACGGCCTCGACCCTGCGCAGCGCGTTCCACAGGTTCCGCTCGCCCTTGGGCGTCTTGGGCGCCGAGAACTCGAAGGAGTACGTCGTCTTGCCCGCGGCGAGCATGTCGCTCACGGTGCGTGCGCGATCAGTCCTGGTGGATGCGGTTCCGAGGGCCATACTCGCAGGTTAACCAGGGGCGCCCGGTCCCCCAACCGAGAGCCGGGAATTTGCCCGTTTTGCCGCGCTGTTGTCCACCCCTTGGACACCGGGGCCGCTCAGGGGCCCGTCAGGGCTGCCGCAGCCGCTTCGCGAACTCCGCGGCGGCCGCACCGGGGTCGTCCGCCTCGGTGATGGCCCGCACGACCACGACCCGGCGGGCCCCGGCCTCGATCACCTCGTCGAGGTTGCCGAGGTCGATGCCGCCGATGGCGAACCACGGGCGGTCGGTGTTCAGGGCGGCGGTGTGCCGGACCAGGCCGAGCCCGGGGGCGTGGCGGCCGGGCTTGGTGGGGGTCGGCCAGCAGGGACCGGTGCAGAAGTAGTCCACGCCCTCCTGGACGGCGGCCGCCTCGGCCTCCGCCTCCCCGTGAGTGGAGCGGCCGACGAGTACGTCCTCGCCGAGGATCGCGCGGGCCGCGGGGACCGGGAGGTCGCCCTGGCCCAGGTGGAGGACGTCGGCGGCGGCCGCGTGGGCGACGTCCGCGCGGTCGTTGACCGCGAGGAGCCCACCGTGGCGCTCGCAGGCCGCGGCGAAGACTTCCAGGTGCTCCAGTTCCTCGGCCGCCTCCATGCCCTTGTCGCGCAGCTGCACGATGTCGACCCCGCCCGCCAGGACGGCGTCCAGGAACTCGGGCAGGTCGCCCTGGGCCCTGCGGGCGTCCGTGCAGAGGTAGAGCCGGGCGTCGGAGAGCCGGGCGCGGGCGTCGGCGCCGGACGTGACGGGCATGCGGGTGTCCCCCGGGTGTGGAAGGTGTACGGGCCGCGGGCCGGTGCGGCGGGCCGCGGTGGTCCGCGGCCGTGGCCTCACCGGCCACGGCCCGTACTCCGGACGGTGTTCGGTTCGTTCTGGCTGGTTCAGACGGCGAGCGCCTGGGCCCGGCGCTTCACCTCCGTGCCGCGATTCTCGCTCAGGGCCTGCGCGGGGGTGCCGGGCAGGCTCTCGTCGGGCGTGAAGAGCCACTCGAGCATCTCTTCGTCGGTGAAGCCGTCGTCCCGCAGGAGCGTCAAGGTGCCCGACAGGCCCTTGACAACCTTCTGCTCGGCCCCGTCGATGAAGGCGGCGGGGACGTGCAGCGCGCGGTTCTCACCCCGGCGTACGGCGATGAGCTGGCCGTCCTTGACCAGCTGCCGCACGCGCGTCACCTCCACGTCGAGCATTTCGGCGATGTCGGGCAGGGTGAGCCAGGCGGGGACGAGAGCATCGATCTTTGCGTCAATCTCGGTCACGGAATCAAGCCTGCCATCCGGGACCGACAGTCGGAAGTCGGGGCGCCCGAGCCGTGGCGTACGGGCTACGCCGTCGCCGCCTTCAGGGGCTTGGCCGGGTCGGCCAGCAGCGCCGCGTCCATCGGGGTGCCCGCCTCGATCAGCCGCCGCCCCTGGGCCAGGTCACGCGGCCTGCCGACGGCGAGCAGCGCCACCAGGCGGTTCTCGCGCAGCCAGCAGACCGACCAGGCCGGTCCGGCGGGGTCGCCCCGCCACACGGCCGTGTCGGCGGACGCGTGGTGCCCGGCGTACTGCACGAACCGGCCGAACTGCTCCGACCAGAAGTACGGGACCGGGTCGTAGACGGCCGGCGGTTCGTCGGTGGCCTCGCCGACGATGTTCGCGGCGACCGTGCGCGGGCCCTGGAGGGCGTTGTCCCAGTGGTGGACGAGCAGGCGCTCGCCGTACCGGGCGGAGGGGAAGGAGGCGCAGTCGCCGACGGCGTAGACGTCCGGCACCGAGGCGCGCAGGCGGTCGTCGGCCAGGACCTCGCGGTGCGCGCCGAACTCGACGCCGGAGCCGGCGAGCCAGGCGGTGGCGGGGCGGGCGCCGATACCGACCACGACCGCGCCCGCGGGCAGGCGTGTGCCGTCGTCGAGGACGACCGCACCGGGTTGGACGCGCGCCACGCGCGCGTGGGTGCGCAGCTCGACGCCGGCGTCCCCGTACCAGGCGGCCATCGGGGCGGCCACCTCGGCGGGCAGCGCGCCGGCGAGCGGCCGGTCCGCGGCCTCGACGACGGTCACCGCGCAGCCGGCCTCGCGGGCGGCCGTGGCGAACTCGGCGCCGATCCAGCCCGCTCCGACGACCACGATGTCGTGCTGCCGGGCGAGCACGGGCCGCAGCCGTTCGGCGTCGTCCAGGGTGCGCAGCAGGTGCACGCCGGGCACGCCCTCGGCGCCCGGCAGCATGACGGGTTCGGCGCCGGTGGCCAGGACCAGGACGTCGTACGGGACGGGGCCGGCCTCGGTGTCCAGCCGGTGCTCGGCGGGGCGCAGGCCCAGCGCCTCGCGCCCCAGCCGCAGTTCGATGCCGAGCGCCTCGAAGTCGACGTCGAACGCGGAGCCCTCGGACTTGCCGAGCAGGACGGCCTTGGACAGCGGCGGCCGGTCGTACGGCTGATGGGGCTCGGCGCCGATCAGGGTGACGGTGCCGGTGAAGCCCTGTTCGCGCAGCGCGACCGCGGTCTGCACACCGGCCATGCCGGCGCCGACCACGACCACACGCCGCTGCGCCTGCGTCGTCTGCTCGCTCACCTGATCACCATAGACACTGACTACCCGTCAGTCAGGGGTCGTGCTCCGTGAGCTGTTCCACACCGTCGGTGAGCGCGCCGGGCGCCGGAGGCTGTCTTACCGAGGCGCGCGGGGTCGGGCTAGGGTGGCCCCCGTACACGCACTCGCGGGAGCCCGGACGCACCGGGCTGAGAGGGAGGCTGGCGGCCTCCGACCGTACGAACCTGATCCGGGTCATGCCGGCGAAGGGAGGGGCTGGACGCCCATGTCGTCACGTACGTCAGACGTCCTCGTCATCGGGGGCGGGATCATCGGCCTGGTCACGGCCTGGCGGGCCGCGCAGCGCGGTCTCACGACAGCCGTGGTCGATCCCGAGCCGGGCGGCGGGGCCGCCCAGGTGGCCGCCGGGATGCTGGCCGCCGTCACGGAACTGCACTACGGCGAGCAGACCCTGCTGGGTCTCAATCTGGCCTCCGCCCGCCGGTACCCCGACTTCGCGGCCGAGCTCACCGAGGTCACCGGTCACGACGTCGGCTACCGCCGGTGCGGCACGCTCGCCGTCGCACTCGATGCCGACGACCGCGCCCACCTGCGCGAACTGCACGCCCTGCAGCGGCAGTCGGGCCTGGAGTCCGAGTGGTTGTCCGGGCGCGACTGCCGGCGCCTGGAGCCGATGCTCGCGCCGGGCGTGCGCGGGGGGCTGCGGGTCGACGGCGACCACCAGATCGATCCGCGACGGCTGGCGCACGCGCTGGTGGCCGCGTGCGAGCGGGCCGGCGTGGTGTTCCACCGGGTGTGGGCCGAGCGCTTCCACGTCGCACGGGAGCGGGCCGCCGGCGTCGCCACGGCCGACGGCACCGAGCTGGCCGCGGGGCAGGTGGTGCTGGCGGCCGGCAGCCTCAGCGGGCGCCTGCCGGGCGTGCCGGACGACGTGCTGCCGCCGGTGCGTCCGGTCAAGGGGCAGGTGCTGCGGCTGACCGTGCCGCAGCGGTACGCGCCGTTCCTGAGCCGTACCGTGCGGGCGCTGGTGCGCGGCAGTCACGTCTATCTGGTGCCCCGCGAGAACGGCGAGCTGGTCGTGGGCGCCACCAGCGAGGAGCTGGGCTGGGACACGACGGTCACCGCCGGCGGGGTGTACGAGCTGCTGCGCGACGCGCACGAGCTGGTCCCCGGGATCACCGAACTGCCGCTGACGGAGACGCGCGCGGGCCTGCGCCCGGGCTCCCCCGACAACGCGCCGCTGCTCGGGCCGACCGAGCTGCCCGGGCTCGTGCTGGCCACCGGCCACTACCGCAACGGCGTGCTGCTCACGCCGGTCACCGGCGACGCCATGGCCCAGCTTCTGGCCACCGGCGAACTGCCCGAAGAGGCCCGCCCGTTCACCCCGAAGCGCTTCGCGCGCGTGGAGCAGCCCGCATGAACGTCTCCGTCAACGGCCAGGCGCGCGAGTTCGCCCCCGGCACGGCTCTGGACGCCGTCGTCCGCACCCTGACCCCGGCCGCCTCCGGAGTGGCCGCCGCCCTGAACGAGACCGTCGTCCCGCGCGCGCAGTGGCCGGCGACGCTCCTCTCCGAGGGGGACCGCGTCGAGGTCCTCACCGCCGTCCAAGGAGGCTGACCCATGGCCGACGATCCCTTCGTCATCGGCGGTACGTCCTTCACGTCCCGCCTGATCATGGGCACCGGAGGTGCCCCCAGCCTGGAGGTGCTGGAGCGCGCGCTGGTCGCCTCCGGCACGGAGCTGACCACGGTCGCCATGCGGCGGGTGGACGCCTCGGTGCACGGCTCGGTGCTGTCGGTGCTGACCGGGCTGGGCATCCGTGTCCTGCCGAACACGGCCGGCTGCTTCACGGCCCAGGAGGCCGTCCTGACCGCGCGCCTGGCACGCGAGGCGCTCGGCACCGACCTGGTCAAGCTCGAGGTGATCGCCGACGAGCGCACCCTGCTGCCCGACCCGATCGAGCTGCTGGACGCCGCCGAGACCCTGGTGGACGACGGTTTCACCGTGCTGCCGTACACGAACGACGACCCCGTGCTCGCACGGAAGCTGGAGGACGTCGGCTGCGCGGCGATCATGCCGCTCGGCTCGCCCATCGGCTCCGGCCTGGGCATCCGCAACCCGCACAACTTCCAGCTGATCACCGAGCACGCGGGTGTGCCGGTGATCCTGGACGCGGGCGCGGGGACGGCCTCGGACGCGGCGCTCGCGATGGAGCTGGGCTGCGCGGGCGTGATGCTCGCCTCGGCGGTGACGCGGGCACAGGAGCCGCAGTTGATGGCCGAGGCGATGCGGCACGCGGTGGAGGCCGGCCGGCTCGCGTTCCGGGCGGGCCGCATCCCGCGCCGGCACTTCGCGGAGGCGTCCTCGCCGCAGGAGGGGCGCGCGCACCTCGATCCGGAGCGCCCCGCGTTCTGAACGCACGTTCGATCAGATCCGGACGGCGGTGCGAGGTCCGTCACAGCTCGGCTGCAGTACCGCCCCGATCTCACCCGAACCGACGGCTCCGTCAGTCTCGGCTCGTACACTCACCTGCGTGGATACGACCCTTCAGGACCCTCTGGTCGGGCAGGTGCTCGACGGCCGCTATCGCGTGGACGCGCGGATCGCGGTCGGCGGGATGGCCACGGTCTACCGGGCCCTGGACACCCGCCTCGACCGCGTGCTCGCGCTGAAGGTGATGCACCCCTCGCTGGCGGCCGACGGCTCCTTCGTCGAGCGGTTCATCCGGGAGGCGAAGTCGGTCGCCCGGCTCGCCCACCCGAACGTGGTGCAGGTCTTCGACCAGGGCACCGACGGGTCGTACGTCTATCTCGCCATGGAGTACGTCGCCGGGTGCACCCTGCGCGACGTGCTGCGCGAGCGCGGGGCGCTGCAGCCGCGCGCCGCCCTGGACATCCTGGAGCCGGTGCTCGCCGCGCTGGGTGCCGCGCACCGGGCCGGGTTCGTGCACCGGGACATGAAGCCGGAGAACGTCCTCATAGGGGACGACGGCCGGGTGAAGGTCGCCGACTTCGGGCTCGTGCGTTCCGTGGACACGGTCACCAACACCACCGGGACCGTCCTCGGCACCGTCTCCTACCTCGCGCCGGAGCAGATCGAGCACGGCACGGCCGACCCCCGGGTCGACGTGTACGCGTGCGGTGTCGTCCTGTACGAGATGCTCACCGGCGACCGGCCGCACGAGGGGGACTCCCCGGCCACGGTCCTGTACAAGCACCTCCACGAGGACGTCCCGCCCCCGTCGGCGGTCGTCCCGGGGCTGCCGTACGCGCTGGACGAGCTGGTCGCCTCGGCGACCGCGCGCACTCCCGACGTCCGCCCGTACGACGCGGTGGCGCTGCTCGCGCAGACCCGCGAGGTGCGCGCCGCACTCAGCGTCGAACAGCTGGACGCGGTGCCGCCGAGGGCGGTCCCGGCGGACCACCGGGACATCTCCGAGGACCGTACGAGCGTCATCCCGCGCGCGCTGACCACGCCCCGGCCGCTGCCGGCGGACGCGGAGTCCGCGCTGCACCGCACCAGCCGGCTGGAGTCTCCCCCGCCGCTGCCGCCGCGCCCGCGCGAGGGGCGCTCCCGGCGCGGGCCGCTGGCGATCGTCGCGGCGGTGCTGCTGATCCTCGGCGTCGGCACGGGCGTGTGGTACATCAACTCCGGCCAGTTCACCAAGGTCCCGCCGGTGCTGGCGAAGACCCGGACGCAGGCCGAGAAGAAGCTGAGCGACGCCGGGCTGGACCTGGGGGCGGTCAAGCACGCCTACAGCGACACGGTGGCCCGGGGCACGGTCATCAGCTCCGACCCCGAGCCCGGCGCCCGGGTCCGGGACAACGCCTCCGTGTCGATCACCCTCTCCGACGGCCCCGAGACCGTGAAGGTGCCCGACGTCCAGGGACGGGCCCTGGCCGAGGCCAGGGCCCAGCTCAAGAGGAGCGGGCTCGAGGCGGGCATGGTCACCCGGGAGTTCAGCGACAGCGTCCAGCGGGGCTCCGTGATCTCCACGGACCCCGGGACGGGCGTACGGCGGCACGCGGGCTCCGCGGTCGCGCTGACGGTCAGCAAGGGCAGCCCGGTGGACGTCCCGGACGTCACCGGCGAGGACCTCCAGTCCGCACGGTCCGACCTGGAGCAGGCGGGCCTCACGGTGAGGGTCGCCGCCGAGCGGATCAACTCCGACTACGACAAGGGCCAGGTCGCCGCGCAGACCCCCAAGGGCGACGGCCGGGCCGCCGAGGGCGACACGGTGACGCTGACGCTGTCCAAGGGCCCCGTGATGGTCGAGGTCCCGGACGTCACCGGTGACAGTGTCGACGACGCGCACAAGGCCCTGGAGGGCGCCGGATTCAAGGTCGACGAGGACCGCGGCCTGCTCGGCCTGTTCGGCGACACGGTCAAGGCGCAGTCCGTGAAGGGCGGCGAGACGGCGCCCAAGGGCTCGACGATCACCATCAAGATCCGGTGACGGAGGGCTGCCGGAGGCATGACACCCTGAACGGGTGAAGAGCCGGTACCCCTCCCTCCCCCGCAACCCCGTCGGCGGCCACGTGCCCGTGGCCGGCGGTCTGAACTCCGTCGGTCTGAGCTACGCCCGCGACCTCGGGGCCGAGACCGTGCAGGTCTTCGTCGCCAATCCGCGCGGCTGGGCCACGCCCGTCGGCAATCCGCGGCAGGACGAGGAGTTCCGCGCGGCCTGCGCGGCCGAGGCGATCCCGGCGTACGTCCACGCCCCCTATCTGATCAACTTCGGCTCTCACACCGAGGCGACGGTCGAGAGGTCGGTGGAGTCGCTGCGGCACTCGCTGCGCCGCGGGCGGGAGATCGGGGCGCTCGGTGTGGTCGTGCACACCGGCAGCGCGACCGGCGGCCGGGAGCGGTCCGTGGCCCTGAAGCAGGTGCGCGAGCATCTGCTGCCGCTGCTCGACGAGCTGACCCACGACGACGACCCGTTCCTGCTCCTGGAGTCGACCGCCGGCCAGGGCTCCTCCCTCTGCTCGCGGACCTGGGACTTCGGGCCGTACTTCGAGGCACTGGACGCCCATCCGAAACTCGGGGTCTGCCTGGACACCTGCCACATCTTCGCCGCCGGGCACGACCTGACCGGCCCCGCCGGCATGCACCAGACCCTCGACCTGCTGGTGGACACGGTCGGCGAGGGCCGGCTGAAGCTGATCCACGCCAACGACTCCAAGGACGTCGTCGGTGCCCACAAGGACCGGCACGAGAACATCGGCGCCGGTCACATCGGCGAGGACCCCTTCCGCGCCCTGATGACGCACCCCGCCACCGAGGGCGTTCCGCTGATCATCGAGACCCCCGGCGGCAAGGAGGGGCACGCGGCGGACGTGGAGCGGCTGAAGAAACTCCGGGATTCCTGACACAGGAAGGAATACCCCCCGGGGGTATGCGGTTCTGTCCGGTGCAGGCACCCGTCATCCGCCGTTGGGGGCAGACATGCAGCACGAGGCGCACACCGCACCCGCCCACCACCACGAGGGCCACGCAACCCACGGGCACGGCCCCGCGAGCTGGTCCATGGCCGCGCAGGCCACCCTCCACTGCCTCACCGGCTGCGCCATCGGCGAGGTGCTGGGCATGGTGATCGGCACCGCGCTCGGCTGGGGCAACCTCCCGACGATGATCCTGGCGATCGTCCTCGCGTTCTTCTTCGGCTACTCGCTCACCCTGCGCGGCGTACTGAAGGCCAGCGTCGGCTTCCGCACCGCCTTCCGGGTGGCGCTGGCCGCGGACACCCTGTCGATCGCCGTGATGGAGCTCATCGACAACGGCGTGATCGTGCTGTGGCCGGACGCCATGGACGCCGGGCTCGCCGACGCGCTCTTCTGGATCTCGCTGGCGATCTCCCTGGCGATCGCGTTCGTGGTGACCACGCCCGTCAACAAGTGGATGATCGGCCGCGGCAAGGGCCACGCCGTGGTCCACGGCCACCACTGAGCGGCCGGGGGCGGGCTCAGAGTTCGGGGCCCTCCCCCGGTTCCTCCTGGTAGGAGTACCGCTGCTCCTTCCAGGGATCGCCGATGTTGTGGTAGCCGCGCTCCTCCCAGAAACCGCGCCGGTCGGCGGTCATGTACTCGATGCCGCGCACCCACTTCGGGCCCTTCCAGGCGTACAGGTGGGGCACGACCAGGCGCAGCGGGAAGCCGTGCTCCGCCGTCAGGAGCTCGCCGTCCTTGTGGGTGGCGAACAGGGTGCGGTCGGAGGCGAAGTCGGCGAGGCGGAGGTTGGAGCTGAAGCCGTACTCGGCCCAGACCATGACATGGGTGACGGCGGGAGCGGGCGGGGCGATCTGCAGGATCGCGGAGGCGGGGACGCCGCCCCACTCGGCGCCGAGCATGCTGAACTTCGTGACGCAGTGCAGATCGGCGACGACCGAGGTGTACGGCAGCGCCGTGAACTCCTCGTGGTTCCAGCAGTGCTTCTCACTGTCCGCGGTGGCGCCGAAGACCCGGAACTCCCAGCGCTCGGGCCGGAACTTGGGCACGGGTCCGTAGTGCGTGACCGGCCAGCCGCGCTGCAGGCGCTGGCCGGGGGGAAGCCCCGGGTGCACGGGATCTCCGGTTTCTCCTGATGCGCGTTCCACCGGCTGACCCATGTCTCCATCCTGACAGACCCGGGGCGATGCCCATGACCGGCCTCCGCGCGATTCGGGCAACTCCTACTAAGCGTGAACTTACTGGACGGCCTCGCACACCGGTGCAATCATGCGGCGCAACCTGCCCGTTCCCCCGGTCGGAAGGAGCCTCTGCGATGCAGGGCGACCCCGAGGTCATCGAATTCCTCAACGAGCAGCTCACCGGCGAGCTGACCGCGATCAACCAGTACTTCCTGCACGCGAAGATGCAGGAGAACTTCGGCTGGACGAAACTCGCCAAGTACACCCGGCACGAGTCGTTCGACGAGATGAAGCACGCCGAGGTGCTCACCGACCGGATCCTGTTCCTGGAAGGACTGCCCAACTACCAGCGGCTGTTCCACGTACGGGTGGGCCAGACCGTCAAGGAGATGTTCGAGGCCGACCGGCAGATCGAGGTGGAGGCGATCGACCGCCTCAGGCGCGGCATCAAGGTGATGCGCGACAAAGGCGACATCACGTCCGCGAACATCTTCGAGTCGATCCTCGAGGACGAGGAGCACCACATCGACTACCTCGACACCCAGCTGGAACTGGTGGAGAAGCTCGGCGAGGCGCTGTACATCGCCCAGCTGATCGAACAGCCCGAGAGCTGAGCGGGCCGGGCTAGGCCGCTTCGTCGAGGTCCGCGAGCTCGGCGAGGACCGGGCGGCCCTGGTCCGCCGTCTCGCGGCGCGGGCAGGCGCCCCGGCCGAGGATGGCCTGGATGCGGCGTACGCACGAGCCGCAGTCGGTGCCCGCCTTGCAGGCGGAGGCTATCTGGCGGGGAGTGCAGGCGCCGTCGTCCGCATGCCGCTGGACCTGCGCCTCGGTGACGCCGAAGCAGCTGCACACGTACACGCGGACTCACCTCCCACCTGAATCACTAAGGATAACCTAACCTTACCCGGCACCCGGGGGCCGCAAAAGAGGGAAGGGGCGCGGATCGCATGTGATCCGCGCCCCACTTCATGCCCTGGTGACGGGCACCGCCGTCACTGGTCCCGGTACATCTCCGCGACGAGGAACGCCAGGTCGAGCGACTGGCTGCGGTTCAGGCGCGGGTCGCAGGCCGTCTCGTAGCGCTGGTGCAGATCGTCGACGAAGATCTCGTCGCCGCCGCCCACGCACTCGGTGACGTCGTCGCCGGTGAGCTCCACGTGGATGCCGCCCGGGTGGGTGCCGAGGGCCTTGTGGACCTCGAAGAAGCCCTTGACCTCGTCGAGCACGTCGTCGAAGCGGCGGGTCTTGTGACCGGAGGCCGCCTCGTAGGTGTTGCCGTGCATCGGGTCGGTGATCCAGGCGACGGTCGCGCCGGAGGCGGTGACCTTCTCCACCAGCTCGGGCAGCTTGTCGCGGACCTTGTCGGCGCCCATGCGCACGATGAAGGTCAGCCGGCCCGGCTCACGGTCCGGGTCGAGGCGCTCGATGTACTGCAGCGCCTCCTCGGCCGTGGTCGTCGGACCCAGCTTGATGCCGATCGGGTTGCGGATCTTCGAGGCGAACTCGATGTGCGCGTGGTCCAGCTGCCGGGTGCGCTCACCGATCCACACCATGTGCCCGGAGACGTCGTACAGCCGGCCGGTGCGCGAGTCGACCCGGGTCAGCGCCGACTCGTAGTCGAGCAGCAGCGCCTCGTGCGAGGCGTAGAACTCGACGGTCTTGAACTCCTCCGGGTCGGTGCCGCAGGCCCGCATGAAGTTCAGCGCGTTGTCGATCTCCCGCGCGAGCTGCTCGTAGCGCTGGCCGGAGGGGGAGGACTTCACGAAGTCCTGGTTCCAGGCGTGCACCTGGCGCAGGTCGGCGTAGCCACCGGTGGTGAAGGCGCGCACCAGGTTCAGCGTCGAGGCGGACGCGTGGTACATCCGCTTCAGCCGCTCGGGGTCCGGGATGCGGGCGGCCTCGGTGAAGTCGAAGCCGTTGACGGAGTCGCCGCGGTAGGTCGGCAGGGTCACGCCGTCGCGGGTCTCGGTCGGCTTGGAGCGGGGCTTGGAGTACTGGCCGGCGATGCGGCCGACCTTCACGACCGGCACCGAGGCGGCGTAGGTCAGGACGGCGCCCATCTGCAACAGCGTCTTGAGCTTGTTGCGGATGTGGTCGGCCGACACGGCGTCGAACGCCTCGGCGCAGTCGCCGCCCTGGAGGAGGAACGCCTCTCCCTTGGCGACGGCCGCCAACCGGGCGCGCAGCTGATCGCACTCGCCCGCGAAGACGAGCGGCGGATACGACTCGAGCTCCGCAACGACTGCGCGCAGAGCCTCAAGGTCGGGGTACTCGGGCTGCTGCGCCGCGGGCAGATCTCGCCAGGTGTTGCCAGCGCTCGCGCTGGTCTTAGCGTTCACGGTCACCCCCCAAACACTACGGGGTCGTGTCACGGCTCCAGGACCATGCCCAACAAATGAGACACCGCGTACACGGTACGGACATGGGGTAGGGTGCGTCGCATGTTCGCGCACTCGACCCAGAACTGGTGGTGGACCGCTCATCCGGCGGCCCACTGACTGCGCGTACGCAAGACTTCGCGAAGGCCGCCCGAGGGGCGGCCTTCGGCGTTTCCCGGGGGTCCGTTCCTCTCCAGCGAGAAGGAAAACGGACTCATGCATCTGGCCGACCTGCTCGACGATCCCCGACCGTTCGCCCTGCTGCGCCGCCGCACGCCGGGCCACGACGAGAACACCGTGGAGGTGCTGCTCGGCCCGGTCGCCCCGTACGACCGGCTCGCCGACCTCCCCGACGAGGGCCTGGCGCTCGTCCCCTTCCGGCAGATCCGCGAGCGCGGCTTCGACGTGCGGGACGACGGCACGCCGCTGCTGGTGCTGACGCCCGAGGTGGTGGGTGCCATGCCACTCGACGAGGCGCTCGCCGCCCTCCCCTCCCACGACGTCCGCGTCGACCGCGGCGGCTTCGACGTGGACGACGCGGAGTACGGCGAGATCGTCGGGCGCGTGCTGCGCGAGGAGATCGGGCAGGGCGAGGGCGCCAACTTCGTCATCCGGCGCACCTACGAGGGCGAGATCGCGGGGTTCTCCCGGGCCGACGCCCTGGCGCTGTTCCGGCGGCTGCTGGAGGGCGAGCGCGGGGCGTACTGGACGTTCGTCGTGCACACCGGGGACAGGACGCTGGTGGGCGCCAGCCCCGAGGTGCACGTGCGGATGTCCGGCGGCACGGTTGTGATGAACCCGATCAGCGGGACGTACCGCTATCCCGCCGAGGGACCCTCCCCGGAGCACCTGCTCGGCTTCCTCGCCGACTCCAAGGAGATCGAGGAGCTGTCGATGGTCGTCGACGAGGAACTGAAGATGATGTGCACCGTCGGTGACATGGGCGGGGTCGTGATCGGGCCGCGGCTGAGGGAGATGGCCCATCTCGCGCACACCGAGTACGAACTGCGCGGCAAGTCCTCGCTGGACGCGCGCGAGGTGCTCAGGGAGACCATGTTCGCGGCGACCGTGACCGGCTCGCCCGTGCAGAACGCCTGCCGGGTCATCGAGCGGCACGAGGTCGGGGGGCGCGGCTACTATGCGGGCGCGCTGGCCCTGCTCGGCCGCGACTCCGGCGGCGCCCAGACCCTGGACTCCCCCATCCTCATCCGTACCGCCGACATCGACGCCGACGGCCGGCTGCGGGTGCCGGTCGGCGCCACCCTGGTGCGGGGTTCGGACCCGGCGAGCGAGGTCGCGGAGACCCACGCGAAGGCGGCGGGCGTGCTGTCGGCGCTGGGCGTACGTCCCTCCCGGCCGCGTACGGAGCACACGCGCGCGCGGCTCGCCGAGGACCCCCGCGTGCGTGCCGCCCTCGACGGGCGCCGGGCCTCGCTCGCCCCCTTCTGGCTGCGGATGCAGGAGCAGGCCGCGGAGTTGAGCGGGCACGCCCTGGTCGTCGACGCCGAGGACACCTTCACGGCGATGCTCGCGCACGTCCTGCGGGCCGGCGGGCTGGAGGTGACGGTCCGGCGCTACGACGAGCCGGGTCTGCGGGAGGCCGTGTCCGCGCACGCGGGGCCCGTGGTGCTCGGGCCCGGCCCCGGCGACCCCCGCGACCTGGACGATCCCAAGATGCGGTTCCTGCGCGAGCTGACCGCCGAGGTGATCGGCACGCACCGGCACGGCGTGCTGGGCGTCTGCCTCGGGCACGAGCTGATCGCGGCCGAGCTCGGGCTGGACATCGTCCGCAAGGAGGTGCCATACCAGGGCGCGCAGACGCCGATCGACCTGTTCGGGCGGGAGGAGACGGTCGGCTTCTACAACAGCTTCGTGGCGCACTGCCCCGACGAGGCGGCCGAGGAACTGGCCGCGCACGGCGTCGAGGTCGCCAGGACCGGCAACGGCGAGGTGCACGCCCTGCGCGGGCCGGGCTTCGCGGGCGTGCAGTTCCACCCGGAGTCGGTCCTGACGCTGAACGGCGCCTCCGTCGTCCGCGATCTCGTCGGTCAGCTGCGCGGCACCAGCACGTTCTCCGAGCGGCGGCCCGCCCGGTAGTCGAGGACGTTCTGCACGGTGGCCTCGATGATCTGGCCGACGGCGTCCCGGGTGTAGTACGCCTGGTGCGAGGTGACCAGGACGTTCGGGAAGGTGACCAGGCGGGCCAGGGTGTCGTCCTCGATCGCCTCCAGCGAGCGGTCGACGAAGAACAGGCCCGCCTCCGCCTCGTACACGTCGAGGCCCACGCCCGTGAAGCGGCCCTCGCGCAGTTCGGCGACGAGGGCCGCGGTGTCGATGAGGCCGCCGCGGCTGGAGTTGACCAGGATCGCGTCGTCCTTCATGCCCTTGAGGGCGTCGGCGTCGATGAGGTGCTGCGTCTGCGGCATCAGCGGCACGTGCAGGGTGATCAGGTCCGACTCGGCGAGGAGCTGCTCCTTGGGCACGTACTCCATGCCGAGGTCCACGCAGGCGGGGTTCTCGGCGACGTCCCAGCCCAGCAGCCGCATGCCGAAGCCGTGGGCGATCCGGGCGAACGCCTCGCCGATCTTGCCGGTGCCGAGGACGCCGGCGGTGCGGCCGTGCATGTCCCGGCCCATCAGCCCGTCGAGGCGGAAGTCGAAGTCACGCGTACGCGTGGAGGCGCGCACGATACGGCGGTTGACCGCCATGGCGAGCGTCCAGGCGAACTCGGCGACGGCGTAGGGCGAGTAGTACGAGACGCGGGCGACGGTCATGCCGAGCCGCTCGGCGACCTTGAGGTCGATGTTGTTGAAGCCGGTGGAGCGCTGGGCGATCATCTGCGTGCCGCCGACCGTGAGGGTCTGCAGGACGCGGTTGCCCAGGCCGCAGTTGACGCTGGTGCAGACGATCTCGTATCCGGCGGCGATCGGGGCGGTGTCCTCGTTGAGGAAGACGTCGAGACACCGGACCTCGTGGTGTCCCTCGAAGGCCCGCTCGATCAAAGGCTTCTCGTCCGCCTGCACACCGAAGGCAAGGATCTCCACGCGCCGCTCCTGCTGTGATGGGTTATGGGCCGAATATACGACCCATAACCCCAGGATGCCGGTTCAGCCGAAGAAGACGCCGACCTCCTCGTACAGCTTCGGGTCCACCGTCTTCAGCTTGGCCGTGGCGTCCCCGATCGGGACGCGGACGATGTCGGTGCCGCGCAGGGCGACCATCTTGCCGAAGTCGCCGTCGCGGACCGCGTCGATGGCGTGCAGGCCGAAGCGGGTGGCGAGCCAGCGGTCGAAGGCGCTCGGGGTGCCGCCGCGCTGGATGTGCCCGAGGACCGTCGTGCGGGCCTCCTTGCCGGTGCGCCTCTCGATCTCCTTGGCCAGCCACTCGCCGACACCGGAGAGCCGGACGTGCCCGAAGGAGTCCAGCGACTCGTCCTTGAGCACCAGGTGGCCGTCCTTGGGCATGGCGCCCTCGGCGACGACCACGATCGGCGCGTAGGAGGACTTGAAGCGGGAGGTGATCCAGGCGCAGACCTGGTCGAGGTCGAAGCGCTGTTCCGGGATGAGGATGACGTTGGCGCCGCCGGCGAGGCCGGAGTGCAGGGCGATCCAGCCGGCGTGACGGCCCATCACCTCGCAGACCAGGACGCGCATGTGGGACTCGGCGGTGGTGTGCAGGCGGTCGATGGCCTCCGTGGCGATGCCGACCGCGGTGTCGAAGCCGAAGGTGTAGTCGGTGGCGGACAGGTCGTTGTCGATGGTCTTCGGCACGCCGACGCACGGCACGCCGTACTCGTCGGACAGGATCGCGGCGACGCCGAGGGTGTCCTCGCCGCCGATCGTGATGAGCGCCTCGACCTCCTGCTTGGCGAGGTTCTCCTTGATCCGCCGGATGCCGTTGTCCTGCTTGAGCGGATTGGTGCGCGAGGAACCGAGGACGGTGCCGCCGCGGGGCAGGATGCCGCGCACCGCGGGGATGTCGAGGGGAACGCTGTCGCCTTCGAGCGGACCCCGCCAGCCGTCCCGGTAGCCGACGAAGTCGTAGCCGTACTCCTGTACGCCCTTGCGAACGATGCCCCGGATGACGGCGTTGAGCCCGGGGCAGTCGCCGCCTCCGGTCAGTACTCCGACCCGCATGGAAATGTCCCTTCGCCGCGGTTGCCTGGTGCAGCCACGCTAATGGTGATCCAGGTCACACAGGGATGGGTCGGAGCGGCAATTCCGGTGAATCACCGGGCGGTCGGTTTACTCGTCGTCAAGTCCGCGTTCGATGGCGTACCGGACTAGTTCCACCCGGTTGTGCAGCTGCAGCTTGCCGAGGGTGTTCTGCACGTGGTTCTGGACCGTGCGGTGGGAGATGACCAGGCGCTCGGCGATCTGCTTGTAGCTCAGGCCCTTGGCGACCAGGCGCAGCACCTCGGTCTCGCGGTCGGTGAGCTGCGGGGCTCCCGGCTCGTCGGTGCCCGGGGCGGGGCCCGGCTCGGAGGCCAGGCGGCGGTACTCGCCGAGGACGAGCCCGGCCAGGCCCGGCGTGAAGACCGGGTCGCCGACGGCTGTACGGCGGACCGCGTCCAGCAGGTCCTCCGTGGACGCCGACTTCAGCAGGTAGCCGGTGGCGCCCGACTTCACGGCCTCCAGCACGTCGGCGTGCTCACCGCTGGCGGACAGCACCAGGACGCGCAACGCGGGGTTGTGGCCGACGAGTTCCTTGCAGACCTGCACGCCGGGCTTCAGCGGCAGGTTGAGGTCCAGCACGAGGACGTCGGGGGCGGCGGCCCGGGCGCGGCGGACGGCCTGCTCGCCGTCGCCCGCGGTGGCGACCACGTCGAAGCCGGACTCGGTCAGGTCGCGGGCGACGGCGTCGCGCCACATCGGGTGGTCGTCGACCACCATGACCCTGATCGGGCCCTGCTGCTCACTCATCTGTGCCCCGCCTTCGCGTTCTTGGGTACCTTCAGCTCGACCTCCGTGCCCTGTCCCGGGATCGAGATCAGCTCGGCGCTGCCGCCGAGGTCGCGCAGCCGGCCCCGGATCGACAGGGCGACACCGAGCCGCCCCTCCCCCTCGGCCTGGGCGAGCCGCCCCTCGGGGATGCCGGGCCCGTCGTCGCGGACGGTCACCACGACCTCGTCCGGCTCGTCCTCGACGAGGATCCAGGCGCGCGCGTCCTCGCCGGCGTGCCTGCCGACGTTGTCCAGGGCGGCGCCGACGGCGGCGGCCAGCTCCTTGGCGGCGGGCGCCGGCAGCAGCACGGGGGCGCCGGGTTCGGCGAGGGCGACCTTCGCGGCGGCGTACTGCGCGAGCAGCGCCCGCAGGTCCACCGGGCCCTCCTCGTCGTACGACGGCTCGTCCACCGCCCGGACCAGCGCGCCGTCGGCCGCGTCCTCCGAGACCCGCGACACCGGCAGCAGGCCGCCGGAGACCAGGGTGCGCAGGGCGACCTCCTGCTCGCCGGCCATCCGGCCGAGCTCGGCCGCCTCGCCGCCGAGGACCGCGCCGCGGCGCTGCACCATGGCCAGCACCTGCAGCACGCCGTCGTGGATGTCCCGGGCCAGCCGCTCGCGTTCGCGCGTGGCGGCCTCGATCTCCAGGGCGCGTGCGAGGGTGCGCTCGGAGGCGCGGGCGACCTCGACGACATAGCCGATGGCGATCGAGGCGACCCAGACGAGGATCACGTTGTGGACGGTGTCGCGGGCCGGGGCGCCGCGCTCGACGAGGTTGGCGACGGCGACCGGCGTGGAGGCGAAGGCCGCCCAGCGCCAGCCGCCCTTGATGGCGTAGGCGAGGACCGAGCCGGCGGTCCATATCGACGGCAGGGTGGGCCCGCCGTTCTGGATGTGGTGGTCGTTGACGGCGATCGGGGTGAGCAGGATGCCGGTGAGGGCGACGGCGAGGTCGACGGCGAGGAAGCGCTTGGTGCAGGCGGCGGCGTTCTGCACGCGGGGCAGGGTGGCGAGCGTCCAGACGAACAGCACGGCGTAGTAGCCGACGGCGACGCCCGCGTGGTCGTACTCGTCGTAGGCGGTGGCGAACAGGCCGACCGCGTACAGCATCGTCAGCACCCGGTACGCGGTCAGGGCACGCCACAGCGGCTGCTCGACCGACATGCGCATGACGCGCTCGCGCTTGGGCACGTCCCCCACCCCCCTCGACCGGAAGCCTAGGCCTCGGGCTTCTCCTCGGTCGCCTGTTCCCCCGACTGCTCCTTGGCCTGTTCCTTGGCCTGCTCCTTCTCGGCCTTCGCCGCCTCCGCGATCTGCCGCTTGGCGGCCGTCGCGTACATGTCGACGTACTCCTGGCCGGAGAGCTTCATGATCTCGTACATGACCTCGTCGGTCACCGCGCGCAGCACGAACCGGTCGTGCTCCATGCCCTGGTAGCGGCTGAAGTCCAGTGCCTTGCCGATGCGGATGCCTGGCCGCATGAGCTTCGGCATGACCTTCCCCGGCGGCTGGATCTTCTCCGTGTCGATCATCGCGACCGGGATGACCGGGGCGCCGGAGGCGAGCGCCACGCGCGCGAGGCCGCCGGGCTTGCCGCGGTAGAGCCGGCCGTCGGGCGAGCGCGTGCCCTCGGGGTAGATCCCGAACAGCTCACCGCGCTCCAGGACCTCCAGGCCGCTGCGGATCGCCGCCTCGCCCGCGCCGCGCGCGCCGGAGCGGTCCACCGGCAGCTGGCCGACACCCTTGAAGAAGGCGGCCGTCAGACGGCCCTTCACGCCGGGCGTGGTGAAGTACTCGGCCTTGGCGATGAACGTGACCTTGCGGTCGAGCACCGCGGGCAGGAAGAACGAGTCCGAGAAGGACAGGTGGTTGCTCGCCAGGATCGCGGCCCCCTCGGCGGGGATGTTCTCCAGGCCTTCCACCCAGGGCCTGAAGGTGACCTTGAGCGGTCCCCCGATAGCGACCTTCATCGCGCCGTACAACACCCGTGTGCCTCCAGTTTCCGTCGATCAGACCTTAACCCGGCCCGCCGTCAAAGGCGCCGACGGCCCTGGTCGGTGTCAGTGCGGTCGCGTACGGTGAAGCACAACCTGGACTTCACGCCACTTCCCGAACCGTCCCTCTCATGAACAGGAGACCGATGGTGCCGGTCCTCCCTGGAGCCGAGCCGTTCCGCCACGAAGGCGGCGAGGTCGGTGTCCTCCTCTGCCACGGCTTCACCGGTTCACCCCAGTCGCTGCGCCCCTGGGCGGAGTATCTGGCCGAGCACGGCCTCACGGTCTCGCTGCCTCTGCTGCCGGGCCACGGCACCCGCTGGGAGGACATGCAGCTCACCGGCTGGCAGGACTGGTACGCGGAGGTGGACCGCGAGCTGCGCGCCCTCGTCGAGCGCTGCGAGCAGGTCTTCGTCGCCGGCCTGTCCATGGGCGGCGCGCTGGCGCTGCGGCTGGCCGCGAAGCACGGGGACGCGATCAGCGGCGTCGTGGTCGTCAACCCGGCGAACAAGGTGCACGGCCTGTCCGCGTACGCCCTTCCGGTGGCCCGGCACTTCGTGCGGACGACGAAGGGGATCGCCAGCGACATCGCCAAGGAGGGCAGCACGGAGCTGGGGTACGACAAGGTGCCGCTGCACGCGGCCCACTCCCTGCGCATCTTCTTCCGGCTGGTCGACTCCGAACTGCCCCAGGTCACCCAGCCGCTGCTGCTTCTGCACAGCCCGCAGGACCACGTCGTGCCGCCGGTCGACTCCGCACGCATCCTCGGCCGGGTCTCGTCCCGGGACGTACGCGAGATCCTGCTGGAACAGAGCTACCACGTCGCGACGTTGGACCATGACGCGGACCGGATCTTCGAGGAGAGCCTCGCGTTCATCGGCCGGCTCGCAACCGGTGTCGGCAAGGAAGGGACGGCCGCAGGTGGCTGAGCACGACTCGGAGCGCGAGGACCGCGAGCCGGAGGAGCAGGGCGTCCCCTTCGACGAGGACGCGGCCTGGGCGGCGATCGTCGCGGGGTACGGCGAGGAGCCGAAGGACCCGCCGGGCACGAAGCCGTTCAAGTCGGTGGAGGACCTGGCGCTGCTGGAACCGGAGCCGAACGACTCCGGGGCCGCGACCGCTCCGAAGCCGGAGAAGCCCGTGAAGCCGCTGGGCGGCTCGGTCTCCTTCGCGCCCGGCGTCGGCCCGCGCGACCACACGGCGCCGGAGGCGTCCGAGGACGACTTCGACGAGGACGACGAGGGCCACTTCGAGCCGCCGGAGCCGCCGCCGCTGCCGACGGCCGATGCGACCGCCAAGTTCGCCTGGCTCGGCGTGGTCGGCGGGCCGGTGCTGCTTCTGCTGGCCGTGATCCTCGGCTGGGACATGACGTGGTGGCTGGCCACGCTCGGCGTCGGCGGCTTCCTGGGCGGCTTCGCCACGCTGGTGATGCGGATGCGCACGGACGACGAGGACGACGGCGACCCGGGACGCGGGGCCGTCGTCTGACGGGGTTCGGCGCGCGGGGCACAGGGCCCGTCCGGAGATCTTCCGGACGGGCCCTCGCATGTCCGCGCGCGCCGCGGGCGCCGAAAGGGAACTCGACCGCGGCGAACGGCGGAGGGTGAACACCCTGAACGAGCCCAAGCCTTCGAGACGTTCGGACGAACGAAAGGAGCCCCGATGACCGTCGGACCACCGGGGCACCGGAACCCGCGAGAAGGATCGCGAGGACAGCGACGCCCGCGTGATCGCGCGGTCCCGGGACGAGCCCGAGCAGTTCGCCGGTCTCGCCGGGCTGCTCAAGCTCGTCCCCGTGATGCCGGAGGGGCTCCGGCCGGCGGCCTACGAGGCGCTCGGCATGGTGCCGGGGGTGAAGGTCGTCCCGAACCAGAAGGACGCCAGGGGCCGCGTCGGCGTGGCCGTCACCTATGACGACCCGACGCTGCCGAAGGGGTCGGCGGGCTTCGGGCTACTTCGTCTTCGACCCGGTCACGTACCGGTTCCTCGGCTTCCGCGACACCCGTACGTCGGGTGACGGGGCGGCGAGGAAGACGTACACCCCGCTGTCGTACCTGGACAGCTGGGCCGTCGTGGACAAGGTGAAGCAGCGCCCCTGACTCAGGAGGCGGCGGGCACCCTGAGGGCGGCCAGGACGGGGAGGTGGTCCGTGGCCGCCCTCAGGTCTTCCTCCGTCACGCCGGGCAGCCCCAGGGGGACGCCGCAGCCGAGGACGTCGACGCCCTTCGTCGCGAAGATCGCGTCGATGCGCTGGAAGGGCGCGGCGGGCGCGAAGGTGAACTCGCCGCCCCAGGGGGCGGTGGCCCAGCAGTCCTGCAGCCCCTCGGTCAGGCGGGCGAAGGCGCCTCCGGTGGGCCGGTCGTTCAGGTCGCCCCCCGCGATCGCATGGTCGACGCCCATGCCCGCGAGGCGGTCCAGGAGCATCCCGGCCTGCTCGTGGCGCTCCTCCCGCTGCAGGGAGAGGTGGCAGCTCAGGACGCCGAGGCGGGCCGCGCCGAACCGGACGACGGCGGTGGCGAAGCCCCGGCGGTGCTGGCCGGGAACGAGGGGCAGGAGCACGTCCTCGGTGCGCTCGACGGTGGCCCGCAGATGGCACAGGATCGCCGGTCCGGCGGCCGTCGCGCCCCCGGTGAGCAGGACCTGGCCGGAGGCGGCGGCGAGGCGGGCCAGCTTCTTGCGCCAGCGGAAGAACCGCGGAGCCTCCTGGACGAGGACCAGGTCGGGGGCGCAGGCGCCGATCACCCGGGCGAGGGCGTCGGTGTCGTCGCGCATCGAGCGGATGTTGTAGCTCAGGACCCGGATGACGGCCGAACCGTCGGGCTCGGTGTGGGAGTTGGGCAGGTTCTCGCTCGTCTCCATGAGATCAACATACGACGATGCCCGCCGTCCCGAGGTGGGGCGCGGCGGGCTCATCACGTACGTGGTCCGGTCGGCTACATGATCGGGTCGGGTTCCCGGGCCAGGTCCGCCGCGCCCACCAGGCCCGCCTCGTTGCCGAGCTTGGCCGCGATGACGTCGGCCACCGGGCGCCAGTTGCCGCCCACCAGCCAGCGCTTGTAGGACTTGCGGATCGGGTCGAGGACCAACTCGCCCTCGTCGGACAGACCGCCGCCGACGATGAACGCGGAGGGGTCGAACAGGGAGGCGAGGTCGGCGAGGCCGGCGCCGACCCAGCGGGCCAGCTCTCGGTAGGAGTCGACGGCGACCGGGTCGCCCTGACGGGCGGCGATGGAGATGTGCTTGCCCTCGATGCCGTCGGGGGTGCCGTCGCCGAGGGCGAGGAGGGTGTCGGCGCGCTCGGGGGTGGCGTTGGCGCGCTGCTTGGCGTACCGGACGAGGGCGCGCCCGGAGGCGTACTGCTCCCAGCAGCCCTGCGAGCCGCAGCCGCACAGCAGGCCGTCCGGGACCATCCGGATGTGGCCGAACTCGGCGGCCACGCCGAAGTGCCCGCGGCGCAGCTTGTTGCCGATGATGATGCCGCCGCCGAGGCCGGTGCCGAGGGTGATGCAGATGACGTTGCGGTGGCCCTTGCCGGCGCCGAACTTGTACTCGCCCCAGGCGGCCGCGTTGGCGTCGTTCTCGACCACGACGGGAAGGCCGACGCGGGCCTCGACCTTCTCCTTCAGCGGCTCCTGGCGCCAGTCGATGTTCGGCGCGAAGTAGACGGTGGAGCGCTGCCGGTTGACGTAGCCGGCGGCGCCGATGCCGACACCGACGATCTCGTGCCCGGCGCGCGCGCCCTCCACGGCGGAGGCGATGGCGTCCACGATCGCCTCGGGCGTGCCCGGGGTCGGCACCTTGTGCGTGGAGAGGATGTTGCCTTCCTCGTCGACCACGCCGGCCGCGATCTTGGTACCGCCGATGTCGACGCCGATGGTGAGTCCCATGAATCCCTCAGTTCGGTCGAGCCCCGCTACGGCCAACCGTACCCGAGGCCCCGGCACCGGGGTTCCGGCCGTCCGCCCGGCGGACAGCCCGTGAGACGCGCCGGGGCGTCAGTCGAGGTCGATCCGCTGGCCGGGTCCGGTGCCCTCGTCGTCCCCGCGGTTGTCGTCCAGGTCCTTGTGCAGGTCGGCCGGGCGGCTGGTCCAGCGCCGTTCCTGGGCCTGGACCGCGGAGCGGTAGGCGGCGAGCAGTTCGCCGCCGGCCGCGGCCAGGTGGTCGAAGACGTCGGGGTTGCGCTCTATGACGGGTTCGACGGCGGCCTTGGCCTGCTGGACGACCTGCTTGACCACCTGCTGGGCGGCCGGTCCGGCGACCGCGCCGAGCAGCGGCGACTGGATCGACGACAGCTTCTCCGACACCACGTCGACGATCTTGCGCAGTTCCTCCGCGGCCGACACCGGCGGCTGGCCGTGCTCGGCCCGGCGGCGGGCCTTCTCCGCGGCGAGGTCCTCGGCGCACGCCGTCGACCAGGCGTCGGCGTCGGTGGCCCGCACCTCGTCGACGGCATCCTTCTCACCGGCATCCGACGGGGGGAGCTCTTCGCTCATGACGGACTCCTGACTACGGTTCGTCCCTCCGACGTTACCCGAACGGGCGTATGTCCTTCACCGCCTGCCGGGCCACAGTGCCGGGTCCGGCGCGAAACGGATGCGCAGCTCGCCCTCGCGCAGCGCGGCCCCGTCGACGGTGCAGCGGCGCAGGGCGGAGGGCAGGGACACGATCCGGCGGAAGGCGCCCGCGCTGACGACGAGTTCGTCGCCGCGCCGGATCAGGTCCAGGTCACCCCGTATCGCGCCGGGCAGCGGGATGTGCCAGACGAGCACGCCGTCCGCGGCGAGCCGGTCCACGACCGGCCACTCGACGGTGGAGGTCGCGTCGTTGACGCCGGGCACGGGCAGCGCGGTGAGGTCGTCGGTGCCACGCGGGTCGCGGCCGAGGTGGTGGACCGGCCGGACGTCGTACGACTCGCGCCATTCCTCCAGTGCCTTGCGCTGCTGGGCGAGGGGCCCGGCCAGCCAGCCGTCCGCCGCGGACTCGGGCAGCACCCGGTTGGCGACCAGCGCGTCGGGGCGCAGCCCGCGCAGGGCGAGGGCGAGGGTGGCGGCGCGCACGGCGTCGGCCCCGGCAGGTCCCGGCTCGGCGACGAGCCGTATGACGGTGCCCCGGTCGGCGAGCACGGCCTCGACGGCGCCGAGCTCCAGGTCCCACCGGGCGGCGGTCTCGTACAGCCACTCCGAGGGCATGGGGACCCCGGCCAGCCGGCCGAGCATGGGCCGCAGGGCGCGGGCCGCCTGCCGTTCGGGCGGCAGCAGCCGGCGCAGGTAGCGGCGCAGTTCCTCGGGCAGCGAGAGCAGGGCGAGGGCCTGGGCGGTGGCGGGGAGGTCGACGACCAGCAGGTCGTGCGCCTCGGCGAGGGTCGCGTCGCGCAGCGCCCGCAGCAGGGTCAGCTCCTCCGCCCCGGGCAGCGGGGTGACCTCCTCGGCGTCCAGCCGGGAGGCGCCGAGCAGGTCCAGGACGTTGGCCGCGCGCTCCTGGAAACCGGTGAGGTCGTCGCGGAAACCGGCGGTGGCGTCGGGGCGCCAGGCGGTGAGGTTCGGGGCGACGGTGGTGGGGGCCGGGCCCGTGGCCGCACCGAGGGCCGTGCCGAGGGCGTCGGTGCGGTCGGCACTGAGCACCAGGGTGCGGGTGCCCTCGCGGGCGGCGGCCAGGGCGGTGGCGGCCGCGATGGTGCTACGACCGCTGCCGCCAGGGCCCGTGATCAGGATGGTGCGCATGATGGTGAACGGTACCGTCGCGCGCCCCGGGCAAACCGCCGCGTCTACTTCTCCCCGGCCTCGACGCGCTTCTTCAGTCCGGCCAGCGCCCGGTCGATGATGACCTTCTCGGCCTTGCGCTTGATCATCCCGAGCATCGGGATCTTCACGTCGACGGTGAGCCGGTAGGTGACCTCGGTCGCGCCCGCGCCGGCCGGCTTCAGGAGGTACGACCCGTCGAGCGAGCGCAGCATCTGCGACTTCACCAGCGTCCAGGAGACCTCGTTCTGCCCGGTCCACGTGTAGGCGAGCACCTGGTCGTCCTTGATGGCGCCCGCGTCCATGACGAGGCGGACCTGCTCGGCACGCCCCTGGGCGTCGGTCTGCAGGACCTCCGCCTCCTTCACCTCGCCGGTCCAGTCGGGGTAGCGCGCGAAGTCGGCGATCACCCCCATGACGTCGGCCGGTGCCGCCTCGATCGTGATGCTCGAGCTGGTGTGTTCCGCCATCGCCGTGGCTCCTCCAGATGCGGGCCGGTAAAGAGGTCTGCGTGCGCACGTGTGTGCAGCGTGAAGGCTACCGCGCACGTGAGCGCCCGAGTTCACCCCCTGCCCGCGTGCACCGGCCATTCCAGCGCCCAGGGCCGGCCGGTCCCCGCGAAGTGCCCCACGTTCACGCACTCGGTGGCCCCGATCCGCATGCGCCGTACCAGCGGCTGGTGGACGTGGCCGAACAGGGCGTAGCGGGGCCGGGTCCTCCTGATCGCCTCCAGCAGGGCCACGCTGCCCCGCTCGAAGCGCCGGGCCACCGTGTCGTAGACGAGTTCGGGCACCTCCGGCGGGATGTGCGTGCACAGCACGTCGACCTCGCCGACGGCCTCGATCTTCGCCGCGTACTCCTCGTCGTCGATCTCGTAGGGCGTGCGCATCGGGGTGCGCAGGCCGCCGCCGACGAAGCCGAACGTCCAGCCGCCGATCTCCACGCGCTCGCCGTCGAGCACGGTCGTCCCCGGTCCGGCGTACTCGGGCCAGAGGGCCGGCATATCGACATTGCCGTACGTGGCGTACGTCGGCGCCGGAAGGGCCGCGAACATCTCGGCGTACTGCTTGCGCACCGCCTTCTCGATCGCGGTGCGCCGGTCCGTGCCGATGCCCGCCCACAGCCGGGCGCCGAACGCGCGGGCCTCCTCGAAGCGGCGGGCGGTGCGCAGTTCGACGAGGCGGTCGGCGTTCTCCGCGCCGAACAGGTCGGGGAAGATCCCGCGCGAGTGGTCGGCGTAGTCCAGGAAGAGGACCAGGTCACCGAGGCAGATCAGGGCGTCCGCGCCCTCGCCGGCGCGGGCCAGGTCGCGGGCGTTGCCGTGCACGTCGCTGACCACGTGGACCCGGGTGGTGCGCCTGCCGGCCGGTGTGGATGCCATGACGATCAAGGGTAGGCGTGTGCGGTGTACGTGAACAGTGCCGGGCCCGCCTGCGGTTACTGGCCAGTCAGTTAGCGGGTGGACTACCGTACGCGGAGGAACACCAAACCGTGTGACGCAGCGAACATCTCGTCGGGACCCCCTGTCGAAGAAGCCATACCGGCGGGTAACGTCCGGGCAGTCCAGTCGTGCTCAGGATTTCAACCAGTGATCACCTGAGTACCTGCCCGAGCCTTGGACCGACCGTCGCATCACACAACGTCGTGGCGCCGGCGCCCTATGAGGAGCAGCAGTCTTGCGCGAGTTCAGCCTTCCGGCTTTGTACGAGGTCCCTGCGGACGGCAATCTCACCGACATCGTCCGGAGAAACGCCGCGCAGCACCCCGATGTGGCCGTCATCGCCCGCAAGGTGGACGGGGCGTGGCAGGACGTGACGGCCACCGCCTTCCAGGCCGAGGTGCGGGCGGCCGCTAAGGGCCTCATCGCCTCGGGCGTCCAGCCCGGCGACCGGGTGGGCCTGATGTCGCGCACGCGCTACGAGTGGACGCTGCTGGACTTCGCGATCTGGAGCGCGGGCGCGGTCACCGTGCCGGTGTACGAGACCAGCTCGCCGGAGCAGGTGCAGTGGATCCTGTCGGACTCGGGCGCCACGGCGGTCGTCGTCGAGCTGGACACCCACGCGGCCGCGGTCGAGTCGGTACGCGACCGGCTGCCCGCCCTCAAGCACGTCTGGCAGATCGAGGCCGGCGCGGTCGAGGAGCTGGACGAGCTCGGCAAGGGCGTCACCGACGCCATGGTCGAGGACCGCAGCTCGCTGGCGAGAGCCGACGACCCGGCGACGATCGTCTACACCTCCGGCACCACCGGCCGCCCCAAGGGCTGTGTGCTCACCCACCGCAGCTTCTTCGCCGAGTGCGGCAACATCGTCGAGCGCCTGCGGCCGCTGTTCCGCACCGGCGAGTGTTCCGTGCTGCTGTTCCTGCCCCTCGCGCACGTCTTCGGCCGGCTGGTGCAGATCGCCCCGATGATGGCGCCGATCAAGCTGGGCTGCGTCCCGGACATCAAGAACCTCACCGACGAACTGGCCTCCTTCCGGCCGACGTTGATCCTCGGCGTCCCGCGCGTCTTCGAGAAGGTCTACAACTCGGCGCGCGCCAAGGCCCAGGCCGACGGCAAGGGCAAGATCTTCGACAAGGCCGCGGACACCGCGATCGCGTACAGCAAGGCGCTGGACACCCCCTCGGGCCCGTCGCTCGGTCTGCGGATCAAGCACAAGACGTTCGACAAGCTGGTCTTCAGCAAGCTGCGGGCCGTGCTGGGCGGGCGCGGCGAGTACGCCATCTCCGGCGGCGCCCCGCTCGGCGAGCGGCTGGGGCACTTCTTCCGCGGGATCGGCTTCACGGTCCTGGAGGGCTACGGCCTGACCGAGTCCTGCGCGGCGACCGCCTTCAACCCCTGGGACCGTACGAAGATCGGCACGGTCGGCCAGCCGCTGCCGGGCTCGGTGATCCGGATCGCGGACGACGGCGAGGTGCTGCTGCACGGTGAGCACCTGTTCAAGGGGTACTGGAACAACGAGGCCGCCACGGCCGAGGCGCTGACCGACGGCTGGTTCCACACCGGTGACATCGGCACCCTCGACGAGGACGGCTACCTCAGGATCACCGGCCGCAAGAAGGAGATCATCGTGACCGCGGGCGGCAAGAACGTCGCCCCGGCCGTGATCGAGGACCGCATCCGGGCGCACGCGCTGGTCGCGGAGTGCATGGTGGTCGGCGACGGGCGGCCGTTCGTGGGCGCGCTGGTCACCATCGACGAGGAGTTCCTGGGCCGTTGGGCGGCCGAGCACGGCAAGCCCGAGGGAGTGACCGCGGCGTCGCTGCGCGAGGACCCGGATCTGCTCGCGGCGATCCAGGACGCGGTCGACGACGGCAACGCCGCGGTGTCGAAGGCGGAATCGGTGCGGAAGTTCCGCATTCTGTCCTCCCAGTTCACGGAGGAGTCGGGCCACCTGACGCCCTCGCTGAAGCTGAAGCGGAACGTGGTGGCGAAGGACTACGCGGGCGAGATCGAGGCGATCTACGCGAAGTAGGTCGCCTGTTGGCGGAGTGTCATGGCGCGGTGTCCTCGGCGAGGACCCGCGCCATCGTCCGTTCGGCGAGCGCGGTGATGGTGACGAACGGGTTCACGCCGATGTTGCCCGGCACGAGCGAGCCGTCGGTGACGTACAGCCTCGGATACCCCTTCACCCGGCCGTAGTCGTCGGTGGCCTTGCCGAGCACGCAGCCGCCGAGCGGGTGGTAGCAGAAGTCGTCGGCGAAGACCTTGCTGGAGGAGCCGAACAGGTCGTAGCGGTAGATCGTCGCGTTGGCCGCGTTGATCCGGTCGAACAGTTTCTTGGCCATGGCGACCGAGACGGCGCTCTGGGCCGCCGTCCAGCCCAGCTTGACCCGGCCGCTCGCGGAGTCGTAGCTGAAACTCGCCCGCTCCGGGTTCTTGGTGATCGCCAGATAGAGGCTGACCCAGGTCTCCAGCCCCGTCGGCAGCGGGGCGATCTCGGCGAACACCGGGTTGTCGGCGTTGGCCCAGTCGTCGATGCCCATGACGGGCATGGTCGACTGGTTGGCGCCGGTGGTGTCCCACAGGTGGTTGGCGCGGCCCACCATGGTGTTGCCGTTGGGTCCCCAGCCGGCCCCGACGCCGGCGTTCAGCGCGGGCAGCGCTCCCGTGTCGCGGGCCCGCACGAGGAGTTCGGTGGTGCCGAGGCTGCCGCCGCCGAGGAAGAGGTACGTGCAGGCGTACTGCTTGGTCTCCACGACCGTGCCGGTCAGGTCGATGCGGTCGGCGGTCAGCACCCAGCTGCCGTCGCTCGCCCGGTTGATGGAGCGCACCTTCTCCAGGGTGTTGATGGTGACGTTCCCCGTGCCGAGCGCCGCGGCCAGATACGACTTGTCCAGGCTGCGCTTGCCGTAGTTGTTGCCGTAGATGACCTCCTGGCCGAGCGCGGACTTGGTGGCCGTGCCGGCCGCCTCGCGCTGCATGTAGGCGAAGTCGTAGACACTGGGCACGAAGGTGGTCTTCAGCCCGGTGTTCTGGGCGTGCTTGCGGGACACGCGCGTGAACCGGTACCACTCCGTCGACTCGAACCACGTGGGGTCGACGGTGTTGACGCCGAGCATGGAGTTGGCCCGCGGGAAGTACGTGCGGTACATCTCGTCCGCGTCGACGGTGGGGAACTGCTCCGCGAAGTACGACTTCAGGGGCGTGACGGCCATCGAGCCGTTGACCAGGGAGCCGCCGCCGACCCCGCGCCCGACGTAGACGGACATGTTGTCGTAGTGCACGCGGTCCAGGGCGCCGGGGTAGGGGCTGATGTCCTTGTTGACGACGTCCAGCCACAGGAAGGTGGCCAGCGGGGCCTCGGTGCGGGTGCGGAACCACATGGAGCGCTGGTCCGGGTCGGCGGTGGAGCAGAACACCTTGCCGTCGGGGCCCGGGGTGTTCCACAGGCGGCCCATCTCCAGGACCAGGGTGCGGATGCCGGCCTGGGCGAGGCGGAGGGCGGCGACGGCGCCGCCGTAGCCCGAACCGACCACGATGGCGGGCGCGTTGTCGACGGCCGCCGCCTCCTCGGCGGCCTGCGCGGACGTGAGGCCGATGCGGGTGAGTCCGGCCGCGGCGGCGGTCTGGAGGGCTGCCATGCCCAGTATGTGACGTCTCGTCAGCTGACGCTGCATCAGTTTTGCTGTCATGCGCGCAGCATGGGCGGATTATCGGGTTCCGGCCAGGGCTCTACAGCAGCGTCTTCAACTTTTCCGCGAGCAGGTCCCAGCGCCACTTCTCCTCCACCCACTCGCGCCCCCGCTCCCCCATCCGGCGCCTGAGTTCCGCGTCCCCGAGGAGGACGACGATCCGCTCGGCCGCCTCCTCCGCGGAGCCGCCGCGCACCACCCAGCCGGTCTCGCCGTCGAGCACGGCGTCGGGGGCGCCGCCCGAGTCGCCGGCGACCACCGGAAGGCCGGTCGCCGACGCCTCCAGGTAGACGATCCCGAGCCCCTCGACGTCGAGGCCGCCGCGCCGGGTCCGGCAGGGCATGGCGAACACGTCCCCGGCGCCATAGTGCGCGGGCAGCTCGGACCAGGGCACGGCGCCGGTGAACCGCACGGAGCCGGCGACGCCGGTCTCCTCGGCCAGCCTGCGCAGGTCCTTCTCGTAGGGGCCGCCGCCGACGATCAGCAGCACCGCCGCCGGCTCGGCGGCCAGGATGCGGGGCATCGCGAGGATGAGGGTGTCCTGGCCCTTGCGCGGCACCAGCCGGGACACGCACACGACCACCGGCCGGTCGGTCAGTCCCAGCCGGGCCCGTACGGCGTCCCCGCCCGAGGCCGGGTGGAAGACCTTCTCGTCGACGCCCGGCGGCAGCTGCACCATCCGGCCGGCCGCCGCGGGCGTCAGGGCGGAGGCGATCCGCGAGCGCGTGTACTCGCCGAGGTAGGTGACGGTGTCCGTCGCCTCCCCGATCCGGCGCAGCAGCTGCCGTGCGGCGGGCAGCTGGGCCCAGCCCGCCTCGTGCCCGTGGGTGGTGGCCACCAGCCGCTCGGCACCGGCCTTCCTGAGCGCCGGTGCCATCAGCCCGAGCGGCGCCGCCGCCCCGAACCACACCGACGTGCAGCCGTGCTCCCGCAGCAGTCCGACCGCCGTACGCGTCGCCGCGGGCGTCGGCAGCAGCATCGTCGTACGGTCGCGTACGACGGTGAAGGGCTGCTCGGCGTCGAAGGCGGCGGTCGCCTCGACGCCCTCCCTGCTCCGCTTCCACGTGGACGCGTAGACGACCAGCCGCTCGGGGTCGAGCCGCAGCGCCATGTTGTGCAGGAACGCCTGGATGCCGCCGGGGCGGGGCGGGAAGTCGTTCGTCACGATCAGGGTCTTGCGCACGCCGCCGACCCTATCCAAAGGCCGCCGCGCCGGCCGGTCCGGCCCGTCCGCTCGGCCGCGCGCGGCCACGTGTGTGGCACGCACACAGCTGGGCAGGACATCATGTTCCCCTCAAGACGATGCGGACAGGCAGGGGCTCAGGTGGACGGTACGGGTGCGAGGCGGTCTTTTGCGGGCCTGCTGATGACCTGGGGTCTGACCAGGCTGCCGCTGCTGTTGTGGGTGTTCAAGGTGTGGGTCTTCCCGGGCCCCGACGTCACCAGCGACGTCTCCGTGATCTACCAGGGCTGGTACGACGTCCTGCGGACCGGAACGTTCCCGCTGGGCGACGTCACCTGGCAGTACCCGCCCGCCGCCGCCCTGGCGGTCCTCTCCCCCGCGCTGCTGCCGTTCCTGCGGTACGCGCAGGCCTTCTTCGTCCTGGCCTGCCTCGCCGACCTGGTGGTGCTGTGCCTGCTCGCGTACGCGGGCAGGCGCCCCGGCAGGACGCTGCGCGGGGCCTGGGTGTGGGTGGTGGGCGTGCCGCTGCTCGGACCGACCGTGTACGCCCGCTACGACGTCATGGTGACCGCGGTGGCCGTGGCGGCGCTGCTCGCCGGGGCCCGGCATCCGCGGGCGGCGGGCGTGCTGGTGGGCTTCGGGGCGATGCTGAAGGTGTGGCCGGCGGTGCTGCTGCTCGGCGTCCGCAGGCGCAGCACCTGGGGCTGGGCCGCGGGCACCGTCGCCGTGCTGGCGGGGCTGTTCGCGATGTTCATGCCGGGCGCGTTCGAGTTCCTGACCTTCCAGAAGAACCGGGGCACCGAGGTCGAGTCGCTCGGCTCGCTGGTCGTCCACGTCGCGCGCCGCTTCGGCTCCTGGGACGGGCAGGTGCTGCTCAACTACGGCTCCATCGAGTTCCTCGGCCCGTGGGTCACGGCCATCAGCACCGGCGCCCTGTTCCTCACCGGCGTCGCCTTCGGCTGGCTGGTGCTGTGGCGGCTGACGGCGACCCGCTTCCTGCCGCACACGCTCGCCGACGCGGCGTTCGTGGCGGTGCTGATGTTCACCGTCACCAGCCGGGTGATCAGCCCCCAGTACATGGTGTGGCTGGTCGGCACGGCCGCCGTCTGCCTGTGCTTCCGCGGCAGCCGGATGCGCGCGCCCGTCCTCCTCGCGCTCGCCGCGTGCTTCGTGACGGTGCTGGAGTTCCCGCTGTGGTTCCAGCACGTCGTCGCGAGCGACACCCGGGGCATCACCCTGCTGTTGCTGCGCAACGGCCTGCTGGTGCTGGCCGCCGTGCTGGGCGCGCGGGAGCTGTGGCGCTCCACCGTCTCCCGCGAGCCCGTGCCCTCCGTGCCGGCTCAGGCGACCCGCGCGAAGGAGCCCTCGACCCCCGCCTGACCCGGGGGCCGGCGCCAGGGCCCGGTGCCGTTCCCGCGCCGCGGCCACAGCCGCCTCCGTCACGTGGCGGCCCCGTGCGAGGGTGCCGCCGGCTCCCCCGGCTCGACCCGCCCGGCGAAGGCTCCTCGCAGTCGCCCGGAGCCGCTGCCGAGCCGCCGTGCGCCCCGTACGAAGAGCGCCCCCGCCACCGCGCACTGCACCGCCATCGCGAGCGCCAGCGCCAGGCACACGCCGGGCAGGCCGAGCCCCGACAGCCCGTAGGCGAGGGGGAGTTGGAGCGCCGTGCCGAGCAGCGTCACGCGCAGCAGCACCGGTGCTCCCCCGCCGCCCTCGAAGACCCCGCCCAGCGCGATGAAGCAGGCCATCAGCAGCAGGTACGGTCCGACGCAGCGCAGGAACAGCACCCCGGCGTGCGCGACCTCGGGCCCGGCGCCGAAGGCGGCCATGACCCAGGGGCCCGCGGCAGCCAGCAGGACGACGGCGACCCCCGCGACCGCCCCGGAGAGCAGCACGGCCTCCCGCCCGATGGCCCGCCCCTCGTCCCGGCCCGCTCCCCGGGTGTGGGCGGTGTGGATCGACGCCGCCTGCCGCACGGAGTAGAACGCCATGGTGGCGACGTACATGACCTTGTAGGCGATCGCGTAGGCGGCCACCGCCGTCACGCCGAGCCGCGCCACGATGGCGACCAGCACCAGCGCCCCGCCCTGGCGGACGGTGAAGTCGGCGGACATCGGCAGCCCGGTGGTGAGCGTCCGGCGCAGGGCCCTGCCGGTCCCCTCGGCGGGCCGGGCCGAGGCGGCCGTGCGCAGCAGGGCGTCGCGCCGCAGCACGAGCAGCCCGGCCGCCAGCGCCACGCACCGGCACAGCACGGTCGAGGCGGCGGCGCCGCGCACCCCGTAGAGGTGGATCAGGAACGGGTCGCAGACGAGGATCAGCCCGTTGGCGAGCAGCGCCAGCCGCATCGGGGTCCTGGTGTCCCCGGCGCCCTTGAGGATGCCGTCGACGAGGTTCTGCGCGAAGAAGACGGCGATGCCCGGCAGGGAGATCGCGAAGTAGGCGACGGCGAGCGGGACGGCCGCCCCGTCACCTCCGCCCAGCACCAGCCCGGCCAGCGGCTCGCGCAGCAGCAGCCCGGCCACCACGACCGCCGGCGTCACCAGCGCGCACAGCGCCCAGCCGCCGCGCACGGCCGCCCGGACCGCCCCCGGGTCCCGGGCTCCCCTGGCGTGGGCGACCAGCACGGTCGTACCCGAGGCGAACACCAGCGAGACGCCGAGCAGCACGTTCTCGGTGTTGGTCGCGACAGCCACGGCGGCCACGGCCGCGCCGCCGAGCCGGGAGACCCAGACGGTGTTGATGATCCCGGCGGCGACCGTGGCGAGGAGCGAGAAGTAGACCGGGCGGGCGAGAGTGACGAGCTGCCTGCGATGCGCGTTCATGAGACGACCCCCCTCGATACGAGCTACATCGATTAGAGGTAGCTCGATAAGAGGTACCATGGCGTCATCGTGCCCGCAAGGAGGGAAAAGACGTTGCTGGAGCTGTCGATCCTCGGCTTCCTGGCCGAACAGCCGCTGCACGGCTACGAGTTGAAGGAGCGCATCAAGGCGCTGAGCGGCCACGTCCGCCCGGTCAGCGACGGCGCCCTCTACCCGGCCCTCAACCGGCTGGTCGCCTCCGGCAAGCTCGACCAGCACACCGAGCCCGGCGCGAGCGCCGCCCCGCGCCGCATCCTCTCCCTCACCGCGCACGGCCGCGAGGACCTGCTGGAGCGCCTGCGCCACCCCAAGCAGGCGGAGATCACCGACCAGGTCCGCTTCAACACGGTCCTGGCGTTCCTGCGCCACCTGCCCGACCGGCGGGAGCAGGCGGCCGTCCTGCGCCGCAGGCTGGACTTCCTCCAGACCCCGTCCAGCTTCTTCTACGACGGCGAGCGGCCGGTGCGCGCCGAGGAGACGGACGACCTGTTCCGGGAGGGCATGCTACGGGTGGCGCGGGCCACGGGCGAGGCGGAGCGGACCTGGCTGCGGGAGGCCATCGACCGCCTGGAGGAAGGCGGTTGAGAGCACCGCGGCTCAGCCGAGCTCGGTGCGCAGATAGTCCCGCCACTGCTCGGTGAACTTCTCCGGTGTCGTCCCGAGCACCTTCCGCATGGCGCCCTCGACCGACCCGTCGCGCACCTTGTGGTCGCCGACCGCGCGGTAGAACTCCCGGAGCCGCACCTCGCCCCATCGGGCGGCGATCAGCCGGCAGGCCAGCCAGCCGCCCTCGTAGGCCTGGGCGAGCTTGGTCGCGTCGCCGCTGAAGCCGAAGTCCTTGTCGCTCGGCAGCGCCGACGGCACCTGCCCGTCGTCGACCGCGTGCGCCAGCTCGGGCGCCGCCTGCACCGGGGTGCGGCCGGTGCCGAGGTAGCCGATCCAGTCGGCGTACCCCTCGGACAGCCACAGCGGCGTGGCGGGGGTGGTGTGGGCGCGGGTGGCGACATGGGTGGTCTCGTGGGTGAGCACCACCTGCTTGCCGAGGGGGCCGAGGAGGGCGTACGCGTCCGGGTTGACGATGACGCGGTCCGCGGGCGCGCTGGGCGGGCCGCCGACCTCGCCCGTGGTGACCGCCGCGATCCCCCGGTACTGGGAGGCGGGCGAGCCGAGCAGCCCCGCCATGCCCTGCAGCGACTTCGGCGCCTCGACGACGACGCGCCGGGTCCAGTCGGAGCCCCACGCCCCCGACACGGCCGGTACGGCGTGGTCCGCGAGGTCCGCGTACATGTGCAGCTGCTCGCTGGAGCGGCCGGTGCCCAGGACGAGGCTTCGCTTGCCGCGGACGACGGTCACCGCACCCTGGTCCCACAGCTGCTGGGGGGCCTTTACGGCGGGCACGTCCCGGCTCACGGACCACTGCCCGCCCGGGCGCCGGGACAGGGTGAGGGTGCGGCCTACGGTGACGGGGGCGTTGTCGTAGCCGAGGATGCGGTAGCGCAACTCGGCGTCGGCGGTGGCCCCGTCGCCGCCGCGGTGCAGGCCGGTCACCCGGTACGACCAGGAGGCGAGCGGCACCCCGCGCAGGTTCTCGAACCAGCCGAGCGCGCCGGTCCTCAGGAAGGCCGCGCGGTCGCGGTCGAGGACGGCGGTGGAGCGCCGGTCGAGGACGCGCTGCAGGTCGGCCCGGCCGCTGTCGTCGGCCGACTGCCCGGCGCAGGCCGCCAGCCAGACGAGCAGCAGCACCAGCGCCACCGCCCGCCACCTCGACACCCGCCCACGACCAGCCACTTCCCGATCGTAAGGCGGATTCGGCGCCGTGGTCAGACCCTGGTGACGGACGACACCGGCATCATGTTGACGGGGTCGTAGCGCACGGGGGCACCCGGATAGGGCGCGTGGATCACCTGACCGTTGCCGACGTACATCGCCACATGGCTGGAGTCGGACCGGTAGACGACCAGGTCACCGGGTTGTGCCTGGGAGAGCGGCACCTGATGCCCGGCGAACCGCTGCTCCTGCGAGGTGCGCGGCAGATGGACGCCGGCGTGCGCGTACGACCACTGCATCAGGCCCGAGCAGTCGAAGCCGGAGGGGCCGGTGGCGCCCCACACGTACGGCTTGCCGAGCGCGGAGCGGGCCGCGGCGATGGCGGCGGCCGCACGGCCGTCGGGCGGGACGACACCGCTGAGGTCGGGGATGTCGTCGCGGCCGGAGCGGGAGGCCCGGTCGTAGGCGGCACGTTCCGCGTACGGCAGGGAGTTGAGCAGTTCGCGGGCCCTGGCGAGCTTGTGCTCGACCGTCCTCTTGTGCGAGATGACCGCCTTGCGGCTGCGCTCCAGTTCGGCGAGCTTGTGGGCGGCCTCCCCGCGTTCCTGGGCGAGTTGGCGCATCGTGGACTGCAGATCCTTGAGCTGCCCGGCCTGGCGGGCACTGATCCGGTCGAGGACGGAGGCCTTGTCGAGGTAGTCGGCCGGGTCGTCGGAGAAGAGCAGGGCGACGGTCGGGTCGATGCCGCCGGAGCGGTACTGGGCGCCGGCCAGCGAACCGAGCTCCTCCCGCATGGAGTTGACGCGCAGCTGGCGGCGGGCGATCTGGTCCTGCGCGGCGCGCACCTCGCGGCGCAGGGTGTCGACGGTCTCGTCGGCCTTGTCGTAGGCCTGGGTGGCCTTCTCGGCCTCCTCGTAGAGACGGTCCACCTCGGCCCTGGTGTCGTCGTGCGGCGCGGCGTTCGCCGGTACGGCGCCGAGGGCGGCGGCCGCGGCGGACAGGACACACAGAGCGGCGCCGGCGCCCCGGTTGAACCCGGACGACGGTGCAAGGCGGCGATGGGACCCCACGCGACCCGCGCTCCTTCCGTTGGCGACAGGGACTGTCTCCCCGCGCTGCGGGGAAACGCGGCAGACAGTAGCCGCGCGGAAGGGCCCCGGCCAAAGACCTCCACGGCCACGCACAGTGACGCCCCGCCTCTGACGCAGGTCATAGGCGGGGCGTGGGGTCGGCGCAGGTTGCCGTAATTCGCCCGTTCGGGGGTCGTGTTGCGACCCGACCGACGGGGTACCGGCGTCAGATCCGGACGCCGAACTGGAAGGGCATGTTGCCGATCGACTCGTAGCGCACGTTGGTGCCGGTGCGGGGGGCGTGCAGGACCATGCCGTTGCCGGCGTAGAGACCGACGTGGTGCTGGTCGCTGTAGAAGATCACCAGGTCGCCGACCTGGAGCTGGCTCTGGCTGTAGATCCGCGTGCCCGCGTTCGCCTGTTCCTGGGACGTGCGGGGGATGGTGACGCCGGCCTGGGCGTAGGCCCAGGAGGTCAGGCCCGAGCAGTCGTAGGCGGCGGTGCCGGTGGCGCCGTAGGAGTACGGCTTGCCGATCTGGGTCTGGGCGGCGTGGAAGGCGGCGAGGGCCCGGCCGGAGGCGGCCGGCGTGTTGCCGAGGTCCACCCGCTCGCTCGCGCTGCGGCTGGCCCGCTGGTCCGCGGCGGCGAGGGCGGCGCGCTCGGCGGCGGTCAGGGAGTTGAGCAGCTTCTGCGCCTGGGCGAGCTTGCCCTGGACGTCCTTCTTCTGCGCGGCGAACGCGGCGCGGGTGGCGGCGAGGTCCTTGAGCTTGTCGGAGGCCTCGGAGCGCTGCTGCGCGAGCTCGCGCTGCTTCTCCTGGATCTTCTTCAGCGCGTCGACCTGCTGGGCGCTGAGCTGGTCCATGGTGGACGCCTTGTCCAGGTAGTCGTCGGGGTTCGACGACAGGAACAGCTGGACGGAGGAGTCGATGCTGCCGGTGCGGTACTGCGCGGCGGCCGCCATGCCTATGGAGTCACGGAGCTCGTTGAGCTCCTCCTGGCCGCGGGCCACGTTGTCCTGGATGGTGGAGATCTCCTTCTGGAGCTTCTCCTGCTTCTCCTTGGCGCCGTTGAGCTTCTCGGTGGCCTGCTCGGCCTGCTCGTAGAGCTTGTCGACCTTCGCCTTGACCTCGTCCTTGGAGGGCTTCTCGCTCGGCGCCGCGTTGGCGGCGTTGGCGCTGAAGGCTACGGCTGCAGCGGCTGCGGTGGTGAGCACGGTCACGCGCGCTCGGCTCGGCTGCTTGGGTCGACGGTGGGACGCCACGGAGGTGAACTCCTTCTTTTGAGTGATCACCCGCTCGGAGGTTCGAGGCCAGACCCTAGTGACCTACTCGTGATCAGTTCAAATCCTCAGGAGCAAAATCTCGTCACGGCATGCATTCTTTACACACAACTCACATGCAGTGATGCGCGGTTGACACTACGTTGCGTGACGATACCGCCAATTCGGTCATTGAGACCGCAACTTCGACCTTCAGGACAGCCGCCGCAGAAGCATGGCAGACGCGACCGGCCGGGCGCCTGCCCGGGCCACCCCGTCGGCGACCTCCCGGTCGGTGGAGGCGACGATGACCGGCCGTCCCGGCGGCTCGGCGCGCACCAGCTGCCGGATCAACTCGTCGGCGGTGACACCCGGTTTGGAGAACAGCACCCGCACGCCCCGCGGCGGCGCCAGCAGCACGGGAGCGGCCAGCTCGGCCCCGTCGAAGACGCAGGTCACCTCGGCACCGGTCTGCGCGGCCAGCTGCGAGAGCTGCCCCAGCAGCCGCAGGCGCTGCTTCTCCAGCGGCATCTGGGGATAGCCGGTCTTGGTCACGTTGTAGCCGTCGACCACCAAGTGCGCCTGTGGCAGGGCCAGGAGCTGGTCGAGAACGGCCGGATCGTGCTCGGACAGGGCGCGCGCGGCGATGTCCTTCGGGGTCATTCGTCCCGGTTCGACCGCGTCCACGGTTTCCGCGGGCCGCACGGACACCGGAGGCAGGGCCAGTTCACGCCGCAGACCCTGCGCCGCGTCCAGAACGGTGTCCAGAAGCAGACGGACGCGCATGTCCTCGACACTGCGCCCCTCCCGCGCTGCTTTGCGCGTGGCCTCCAGGGCCGCCTCGGCCTCCCCGAGCCGCGCCTTGAGCCGCCGGGCCTCGGTCTCGGCGAGGGACACCTGCGCCTGCCCCTCGGCGCGCGCGGCCTCCATCTCGCCCTGCACCTTGCGCAGGGCGGCCTCGCCGCGCTTGACGTCGCTGAGGGCGGCCCGCAGCTTGCGGTGAAGCGATTCCGCTTCCTTCTTGGCGGACTCCAGCTCCAGGCGCAGCCGCTCGGTCTCGGCGCGCGTCTGGTCGCGGGCGGCGGCGAGCTCCTCGCGCAGCCGCTCCAGCTCGGCCCGGCTCTCCTCGTCGGCGCGCTCGGCGTCGGCCCGCTGGGCCTCCTCGCCGGCCGCGGTCACCAGCTTCACCCAGCCCGCGGGGCGCAGCACATAGGCCGCGGCCGCCACGTCGAGCGGATCCGCGGCCGGGGGCGGCGAGCCGGAGTCGAGGGCGCCGGCGAGCTCCGGCTGGGCCTCTCTCAGCTTCTCTCCGATACGCTGCCTGAACAGCGGTTCGGTCTCCAGCGCGGCCGCCATGGCGTTGCCCGCGAACTTGGCCCGCCGGTTCGGGGCGAACCGGGCGTACTGCCTGAGCTGTGCGGGCAGTTCGGCGACGGTCAGCGAGCCGAAGCCGTCGGAGACGATCTGCACGACTCTGCGGCGCACGCCGTCGGGCAGCGGACGGTCGAGCACCTCGGCGGCGCCGTCGCCCGGCCCCCCGCCTTGTGTCTCCACCATCCGTCACACCCCATCACCTGTGCGAGGCCGCTCCGCTCAGGAGTCGGCGCCCGGCCTGTCCACGAGTTCCACCTGATCCACGGCGTTGCACCAGCGGCAGCGCACCGACTCGATGGTCTCACTGACCACCTCGCGCTCCTCGATCTTCGGCTCACCGGCGAGGTCGAGGTGGACGTACTCGACGACCTTCGACGAGCGGGTCACGTCGAAACGCGTGAGGTTGCCGCAGAGGGTGCAGCGCCACCGCGTCGTGGCGGTCGGCAGGGGAACCGTCATCGTGACTGTGCTCTTCCTTCTAGTGTCCGTGACGCGCCAGTTTCCCTGACACGTGTGGCCGTAACCCTAAGGCCTGGCGGCGACCCGCCGCTGGTCCGTCCACGGCGGCGAGGCGGTCTGTGCTGCTGCATCCTGTTACGTCATGCTCTGTCCATGATCGGCAACCGGAGCACGACCGTCAGCAGATCGTTCCGGCGTCCCTCGGCGCCGGTGACCTACGCGCTGATCGCGCTGTGCTGCCTGGTCTTCGTGGCCGGCCCGGCGGCGGGCCTGAATCCCGCCTACGGCTCCGGCGACGCGATCCTCGCCGCGCAGCGCGCCTATTTCCACCGCTGGGGCGTGGTCCCGGCCGAGCTCTTCGCGGGCTCTCCCCGGGCCGCCCTGACGCCCGCCACGGCCCTCTTCGTGCACGGCAGCTGGGTGCACCTGCTGGGCAACATGCTCTTCCTGTTCGTCTTCGGGGTGATGACCGAGGAACGCATGGGCCGCGTGCGGTTCACCGTCTTCTACGTCGCCTGCGGCTACCTGGCCCTGCTGGGGTACGCGGCGGCCAATTCCGCGTCCGGGCAGTCGCTGGTCGGCGCGTCCGGGGCGGTCTCGGCGGTCCTGGGCGCCTTCCTGTACCTCTTCCCCGGGGCCCGGGTCACAAGCCTGCTCCCGTTCCTCTTCTTCCTCCCGCTGCGCTTCCCCGCCTGGGTCGTGCTGCCCTTCTGGGTGAGCCTGCAGTGGCTGGCGGCGGGGCGGGCCCCGCAGGGGCCCGGGGTGGCGTACCTGGCGCACCTGCTGGGCTTCGGGCTGGGCTTCGTCTGCGCGTGGGCGGGTGTGCGCCGTACGACTAAAGTGAGGGCCGCCCCAGCTCCGGCCCCCGAGGGAGAGAACCAGCCGTGATCACCGCGATCGTCCTGATCAAGACCAGCGTGGACCGGATCCCCGAGATCGCCGAGCGGATCGCCGGGCTGGACTCCGTCAGCGAGGTCTTCTCCGTGACCGGCACCTACGACCTGATCGCGATGGTGCGGGTGCGCCGGCACGAGGACCTGGCGGAGGTCATCCCGGGTTCGATCAGCAAGATCCCCGGTGTCGAGGCCACGGACACGCACGTCGCGTTCCGCACCTACTCCCAGCACGACCTGGAGGCGGCGTTCGCGATCGGCCTCGACTCCTGAGCGCCGTCCGCCGACCCGGTCAGACCGCCGGCACGCAGCGGCCGTCCTGCGTCCGGTAGGTCCACTTCGCGCCGGCGCTCACCAGTTCCTTCACGGCGCCGACGAAGCGCTCCACGTGCTCGTCCGGGGTGCCCGCGCCGAAGCTCACCCGGATCGCGTTCAAGGACTTCTCCCCAGGCGCGGCCTCGGGAGCGCCGCACTCGCCCTGCGCCCGGGGGGCGGAGCCGAGCAGGGTGCGGACCAGGGGGTGGGCGCAGAAGAGGCCGTCGCGGACACCGATGCCGTACTCGGCGGAGAGGGCGGCGGCGAAGTGGGAGCTGTTCCAGCCCTCGACGACGAAGGAGATGACGCCGACCCGCTCGGCGTCGTCGCCGAAGAGGGAGAGCACCTTCACCTGCGGGACCTCGGCCAGTCCCGCCCGCACCCTGCCGATCAGGTGCCGCTCGCGGGCCACCAGGGAGTCGAAGCCGGCCTCCGTGAGGGCCTTGCAGGCCGACGCGACGGCGTAGGCGCCGATGACGTTCGGGGAGCCGGCCTCGTGGCGGGCCGCGCTCTCGTGCCACTCCACATCCACTCCCCCGTCCTCGCGCCGGGTGACCTTGCGGCTGGCGCCGCCGCCCGCGAGGTAGGGGTCGGCCTCGCGCAGCCAGTCGGCACGGCCGGCCAGCACCCCCGCCCCGAACGGGGCGTACAGCTTGTGGCCGGAGAAGGCGACCCAATCGACGTCCAGGTCACGGACGGAGACGGGGTGGTGCGGGGCGAGCTGGGCGGCGTCCAGGACGATGCGGGCGCCGTGCGCGTGGGCCGCCGCGGCCAGCTCGCGCACCGGCCACAGCTCCCCGGTGACGTTCGAGGCGCCGGTGACGCAGACCAGGGCCGGGCCGCGCGGGTCGCGCTCGGCGAGGGCGCGCTCCAGGGTCGTCACGGCCTGGGCCGGGGTGCGCGGGGCGTCGAGGTAGGTGACGTGGGCGTCCTGCCAGGGCAGCAGGCTCGCGTGGTGCTCGGTCTCGAAGACGAAGACCCGGCAGTCGGCGGGCAGCGCGCGGGCGAGGAGGTTGAGGGAGTCCGTCGTCGAGCGGGTGAAGACCACCTGGTCGTCGGCGCGGCAGTCGAGGAACTCGGCGACGGTCCGGCGGGCGTTCTCGAAGAGGTCGGTGGACAGCTGGGAGAGGTAGCCGGCACCGCGGTGGACGCTGCCGTAGTACGGGGCGTAGGCCGCGACGTCGTCCCAGACGCGCTGGAGGGCGGGCGCGCTGGCGGCGTAGTCGAGCGCCGCGTAGGTCACCTCGCCACCGGTGACGAGCGGGACGGTGACATCCCTGCCCAGAACGGGCAGATGGGTGCAAACGGTCTGGGTGGAGGCAGCGGTGGAGACGGACATGGGAAACTCCCGTGACAAGAGAAGAGTGAAAAGGGGCGTGCGGAGGCGGGGCTCGGCGCCCTATCGCATTCGCTTGCTCACGGAAGACTCCCTCGGAGACCAGGACCCCTGGTGTGCGAGGGGTCCGCGCTTGCCGTAGACCTCAGTGCCTACGGCCTGGTCCTCACCCGGGGCACCCCGCCACGGACGGAGGGTTGCCGGACAGTCGGCCGGGGCCTCATGACTGTCACTCATGACCTGGTACAGGAACGTACGGGAAGTGATCGCGGTCCCGCAACCCGTGTCCGGATGACGGGACCGCGCTCGGCACCCGTCCTAGGCGTTGCTGGCCGCCACCCAGCGCTCCAGTGCCCGCTTGGCCGCGCCGGAGTCGATGGACTCGGCGGCCTTCGCCATGCCGGCCCTCAGCTGGTCGGCCAGGGGGGCCTCCGTCGGCTCGAGCGCCACCAGGGCGGCCGCCGAGTTCAGCAGGACGGCGTCCCGTACGGGGCCCTTCTCGCCGTCGAGCAGCCGCCGGGCGACCTCCGCGTTGTACGACGGGTCCCCGCCCCGCAGCGCCTCCACCGGCACCAGGTCGAGGCCGACGTCACGGGGGTCGAAGGACTCCTCGGTGACCTTGCCGTCCCGGACGATCCACACGCGCGACGTGGCCGTCGTCGTCAGCTCGTCGAGACCGTCGTCGCCGCGGAAGACCAGGGAGGAGTTGCCGCGCTCGGCGAAGACCCCGGCCACGATCGGCGCCATGCGCGGATCGGCCACGCCCACCGCCTGCGCCCGCACCTTGGCGGGGTTGGTCAGCGGGCCGAGCGCGTTGAACACCGTGCGGATGCCCAACTGGCCGCGGGCGGCGCCCACATGGCGCAGCGCCGGATGGAACTTGATGGCGAAGCAGAAGGTGATCCCAGCCTCCTGGGCGACCTCGGGGACCCGCTTCACGGGCAGCTCCAGGTTGACGCCCAGCTTCTCCAGGACGTCGGACGCCCCGGACGCCGAGGACGCGGCGCGGTTGCCGTGCTTGACCACCCGCGCGCCGGTGCCCGCGACGACGATCGACGACATGGTGGAGATGTTCACCGTCTTCGCGCCGTCGCCGCCGGTGCCGACGATGTCCACGGTCGGGCCCGGCACCTCGATGACGTTCGCGTGTTCGTACATCGTGCGGACCAGGCCGTTGATCTCCTCGACCGTCTCGCCCTTGGCCCGCATCGCCACCACGAAGCCGGCGATCTGCGCGTCGGTCGCCTCGCCGCGCATCATGAGGTCCATCGCCCAGGCGGTGTCGTCGGTGGACAGGTCCCTGCCGGTCAGCAGGCCGTTCAGCAGCACGGGCCAGGAACGGCCCGCCGCGGTGTCGCCTCCAGCGGGGGTCACAGCGCTCATGGGGCCGCTCCTGATGGTCGTAGACATGTCGTGGATGTGACGCAGTGTGTGCCCACCCTATCCAGGCCGGGGCATCGCGAAGGGCCCCCGTCCGGAGATCGGACGGGGGCCCTCGGGTGCGCGTGGCGAGCGCAGCGATCAGTGGTGGCCGTGGCCGCTCGTGATCTCCTTGTACTCCTCGACGGTCGGCTTCGGAATCTGCGACTCCTCGCCGTAGTACGCCTCGCTGAGCTTGGCGCGCAGCTTCTGGGAGCCCTTGACCTTGCGCTCGACGCCGTTCTCGTCGACCGCCGGGCCGAGCTCGAGCGGCTTGTACTGGTCGTGCGCCGTGAGGGTGTGCAGCGCCTCCTGGCTGAGCGGCTCGTGCACCTCGATGAACTCACCGTGCGGCAGGCGCTTGATGATGCCGGACTCGCGGCCGTGCAGCACCTTGTCCTTGTCCCGGCGCTGCAGGCCGAGGCAGATCCGCTTGGTGGCGACGAAGGTGAGCACCGGCACCACGAAGAAGCTGACCCGCACGAACCAGGTGATCGCGTTGATCGACAGGTGGAAGTGCGTGGCCCACAGGTCGTTGCCGCCACCGACGAGCAGGACGAAGTACCAGGAGATCCACGCGGCACCGAACGCGGTACGCGTCGGGGCGTTACGCGGACGGTCCAGGATGTGGTGCTCGCGCCGGTCGCCGGTGACCCAGGCCTCGATGAACGGGTAGACCGCGATCGCGACCAGGACCAGCGGGAAGATCACCAGCGGGATGAACACGCCCAGGACGAGCGTGTGGCCCCAGAGGTTGATCTCCCAGCCCGGCATCGTACGGATCAGGCCCTCGGAGAAGCCCATGTACCAGTCGGGCTGGGCGCCGGTGGACACCTGGTCCGGACGGTAGGGGCCCATGGCCCAGATCGGGTTGATCGAGGCGATCGCCGCGACGGGCCGCGATGACACCGAAGACCAGGAAGAAGAAGCCGCCGGCCTTCGCCATGTACACCGGCAGCAGGGGCATGCCGACGACGTTGTTGTTCGTCTTTCCGGGACCCGCGAACTGCGTGTGCTTGTGGTAGAAGACCAGGATCAGGTGGCCGACCACCAGGCCGAGCATGATGCCCGGCAGCAGCAGGATGTGGATCGAGTAGAAGCGGGCCACGAAGTCGCCGCCCGGGAACTCGCCGCCGAAGAGGAAGAACGACAGGTACGTGCCGACGACCGGCACGGACAGGATCGCGCCCTCCATGAAGCGGACACCGGTGCCGGAGAGCAGGTCGTCCGGGAGCGAGTAGCCGGTGAAGCCGGTGAACATGCCCAGGACGAACAGCAGGAAGCCGAACAGCCAGTTGACCTCACGCGGCTTGCGGAACGCGCCGGTGAAGAACACGCGCATCATGTGCACGAACATGCCCGCGAGGAAGATCAGCGCGGCCCAGTGGTGGATCTGCCGGATCAGCAGACCACCGCGCACATCGAAGGAGATGTGCAGGGTCGAGTTGAACGCCTCGGACATCATCTGGCCCTGCAGCGGGATGTAGCTGCCGTGGTACTCCACCTCGTTCATCGACGGGTGGAAGAACAGCGTCAGGTACACACCCGTGAGGATGATGATGATGAAGCTGTAGAGGCAGACCTCACCCAGCATGAACGACCAGTGGTCGGGGAAGATCTTGCGCATGTTGGACTTGGCCAGGGAGTAGATCCCCAGCCGGCCGTCGGCCCAGTCGGCGACGCGCTCGCCGGCCGGCGCTTTGCCACGCCGGGCCTCGGTGTTTTGGTTGGTGCTCATCCGCGCTCCCAGAAGGCAGGACCGACGGGCTCCTCGAAGTCGCCGAGCGCTTCGAGGTAGCCGTCACTGTTCACGCCGATGCGCAGCTGCGGCAGGGCGTGACCGGCGGGGCCGAAGATCACCCGGGCACCGTCGGAGAGGTCGAAGGTGGACTGGTGGCAGGGGCACAGCACGTGGTGCGTCTGCTGCTCGTACAGGGAGATCGGGCAACCGACGTGGGTGCAGATCTTCGAGTACGCGACGATGCCCTGGTAGGACCAGTCGAGCTCCTGCTTGTCCTTGATGTTCTCCGGCTGGAGCCGGACGATCATCAGGGCCGCCTTGGCGATCTCGGTCTGGAAGTTCTCGTCCTTCTCCTCCAGGCCCTCGGGCTTGGCGAAGGTCAGCGAGCCGACGGCGACGTCGGAGGGACGCAGCGGCTCGTTGGTGTTCATGTTGACGAGGAGCTTGCCCTTGGACCAGAGCGTGTGGCGGAGTTTGGTGCCCGGCAGCGGACCGAGGTCGCGCAGCAGCATGACGCCGGAGAGCGGGAACAGGGCCAGCGCGCCGAACATCGTGTTGCGGATCAGCTTGCGACGGCCGAGCGCGGACTCCTTGGCACCCTGCTTGAAGTCGGCCATGACCTTGGCCTTGACCTCGGGCGAGGCCCTCGATCGGGTGCCGCTCGTCGGCGATCTCCACGTCGGACATCAGGGTGCGGGCCCAGTGGACCGCGCCCGCGCCGATCGCGAACAGGGCCAGACCGAGGGTCAGGCCGAGCGCGAAGTTCAGCGCGTTGATGTGGCCGATCGGGAAGACGTAGATGGCCTTGTCGTGCGGGATCGCCACGTAGGAGGCGATGAAGCCGATCGTGGCCAGCATCGACACCGTGAACAGCATGGCCACCGTGCGCTCGGACCGCCGGGCGGCCCGCTCGTCGATGTCCTGGATCCGGTGCTCGTGGGGCGGCAGGCCGGGATCGGCGAACGGGTCCTTCTCGTCCGCGATGCCTACGGCGCCGTGCGCGTCCTGCTCAGCGGGCAGGTTCTCTTCTGGAATGTCTTGGCTACTCATGACTTCTTGGCCTTTGCGGTCCGAGCGGCGACCCAGACGGCGACCGCGATCAGCGCGCCGAGTCCGAAGATCCAGGCGAACAGGCCCTCGGAGACCGGGCCGAGTCCGCCCAGCTCAAGGCCGCCGGGGCTCTCGGTGTCGTCTCCGTTGACCGCGTTCAGGTACGCGATGATGTCCTTCTTGTTCTGCTCCGACAGCGTGGTGTCGGGGAACGACGGCATGTTCTGCGGGCCGGTCTGCATGGCCTCGTAGATGTGCTTCGGGGCGACACCCTCGAGCGGAGGCGCGTACTTGCCGTGCGTCAGCGCACCGCCCTTGCCGGTGAAGTTGTGGCACTGCGCGCAGTTGGTGCGGAACAGCTCGCCACCCTTGGCGATGTCGGCGCCGTCGGGGCCGTACTGCGCCTTCGTCGGGACGGACGGGCCGGCGCCCAGGGAGGAGATGTACGCGGCCAGCTGGTCGATCTCGGCCTGCGTGTAGATGACCTTCTTCTTCGGGACCTGCGCGCCCGGCTGCTGGGCCGGCATACGGCCGGTGCCGACCTGGAAGTCGACGGCCGCGGCGCCCACACCCACCAGGCTCGGACCGTCGGTGGTGCCCTGACCGCCGGTTCCGTGGCAGGTTGCGCAGCCCACGGAGTAGAGCTTCTTGCCTTCGTCGATGGCAAGGGACTGGGCGGTGTCATCGGCCTGCGCCTTGCTCGCGGGCGCGAACACGGCGTACAGCCCCCCGGTGCATGCCAGCGCGAGGAGTAGGACGACGAGTGCCGCCATCGGATGGCGTCGTCGTGCGGAGAGCTTTTTCACGGATTACCCCGGTGTCAGGATCTTCTGCGTCGATGCTTTTGGGTTGTGCGCCGCGCGGGCGCACGCGGGACGGGCCCCGCTACTTGATCAGGTAGATCGTGGCGAAGAGGCCGATCCACACGACATCGACGAAGTGCCAGTAGTAGGACACGACGATGGCCGCGGTCGCCTGCTCGTGGGTGAACCTCTTGGCCGCGTAGGTGCGGCCGAGGACGAACAGGAAGGCGATGAGGCCGCCTGTCACGTGCATGCCGTGGAAGCCGGTGGTCAGGTAGAACACCGAGCCGTACGGGTCGGAGGACAGGGAGAGCCCGTCCTTCTTCACCAGCTCCGTGTACTCGTAGATCTGACCGCCGATGAAGATCGCACCCATGACGAAGGTGATGATGAACCAGCCCCGGAGCTTCTTCACGTCCCCGCGCTCGGCCGCGAAGACGCCGAGCTGACAGGTCAGTGAGGAGAGCACCAGGATCGTGGTGTTCGTCGCGGAGAACGGAAGGTTGAGATGGCTCGCCATCTCCTTCCAGTGATCCGGACCGGTCACCGATCGCAGGGTGAAGTACATCGCGAAGAGGGCCGCGAAGAACATCAGCTCGGAACTCAGCCAGATGATGGTTCCGACGCTGGTGAGGTTCGGCCGGTTGACCGACGGGTGCGCGTGCCCGGTATCTACTGTCGTTGCTGTCGCCACGACCGACATTATGTCGGTCGCTTATCCCGCCCTCACTCCGGGGGGTGCCGTTCGGAGTGTTGCTGCCGTCAGGACCGGTGTTGACGTGGTGTTGAACGGAGTAACATCCGCCGCAACGGGCCTTTCCGTACGACGCAGACGTCTCGGAGGAACAATGCAGCCGACCGCCACGGTGCTGGTCTACAGCGACGACTCCAACACTCGCGAGCAGGTTCGGCTGGCGACCGGGCGCAGGCCCGCGCCGGACGTCCCGGTGGTGGAGTTCATCGAGTGCGCCACTCCGGCCGCCGTCCTCAGCGAGCTGGACAAGGGCGGCATCGACATCTGCGTCCTGGACGGCGAGGCCGTGCCGATGGGCGGCATGGGCGTGTGCCGGCAGATCAAGGACGAGGTCTTCGACTGCCCGCCCGTGCTGCTGCTGATCGGCCGGCCGCAGGACGCCTGGCTGGCCACGTGGAGCCGCGCGGACGCGGCGGTGACGCTGCCCGTGGACCCCGTGGAGTTCGCCTCGGCCCTCGCCTCCCTGATGCGCGGCAGGAGCCTGAGGCAGAGCGCCTAGGGGCCCGGTGGCCCGCGGGAGCCCGGGGGCGTGTGGAAGCCCGGTCCTCCTCAAACGTTCTCCGGCCGCAGCCGGGCCCGCTCCGCCGGGCTCGGCCCGTCCGGTGTCCCGGCGACCAGCGCGCTGCCCTTGCGCCAGTTCGCCCAGGCCATGTTCCAGTCGCCGAAGCCGTTGCCGAAGGGCTCCATCGTGTCGCCCTGGGAGTTGACGACCTTGACGACGTCGCCCTGTCGGACGTGGTCGAAGAACCACTCGGCGTTGTCGGTGCTCATGCCGGTGCAGCCGTGGGAGACGTTCGCGTAGCCCTGCGAGCCCACCGACCAGGGGGCGGCGTGCACGTACTCGCCGCTCCAGGTGACGCGGGTCGCGTAGTAGACGGGCAGGTCGTACGAGTCCGCCGAGCCCTCGGCGATGCCGACGGTGGTGCCGCGCATACGTACGTACTGTTGCTTCTCCAGCACCACCTTGACGCCGTTGCGGGTGTCGAAGCCCGGCTTGCCGGTGGTGACCGGGATCTCCCTGACCTCCTGATCGTTCTTGTAGAACGTCAGGGAGTGCGCGGCGGCGTCGGTGACGGCGATGACGCGGTCGCCGATGGTGAGCCTCAGGGGCTTGGACTTGTCGCCCCTAAGCCGGTCGCCGATCTTGACGCCGTCGAGGTCGCTGCGGACCGAGACGGTGGCGTGGGCGGGCCAGTAGTCCTTGGGCCGGTAGTGGAGCTCCTTGTCGTCCACCCAGTGCCAGGCGCCCTGCACGGCGGGCACGGAGTCGACCCTGAGGGCCCGTTCGACGACGGCCCGCTGCGCCTTGTCCGCGACCGGCTTGCTCAGCTTGGCGGTGATGGGCTGGCCCACGCCGTACGTGCCCGAGTCCGGGCCGAAGGCGACCGTCAGCCGCTTCTTGGTGGTCGGTGTGCTGGTGTCGAAGGCCAGGACCTTGCGGCCGGGCGCCCCGTCGCCGTCCTCGGTGCTCACGCGGAGCGTGTAGTGGGCGTTGGCGGCCAGCGGAGAGGTGCTGTGCCACCGGGTGCCGTCGGCGGAGAGTTCTCCCGTCACATAGCGCCCTGTGGCGTCCACGGCGGTGACGTCGGTGATACGGCCGTCGTCGTCCTGGGCGGTGACCTCCAGGGGCTTGTCCGGGTCGGCCTTCTTCCCGTCACCGGAGGGCCCGTTGAAGGAGATCTGGTCCGACGCGTCGTACGGCTTCGAGGTCAGCGAGTTGCCGCCGCTGCCGCAAGCGGTGACGCCCGCGCCGAGGGCGATCACCAGCAGCGTGCAGCTGACGACGGTGCGGGTGCGCGGAGATGTGTTCATGCCCTCGACGCTAGGGAGCGGGGTCGGCCACGGCGCGTCGGGTGAGGCGTACGGGGGAACGGCGCTGCTGCAAAAGAGGGAGCCCGGACCCTCCTGACGGAGTGTCCGGGCTCCTGACGCGTTCCTCGCGTGCTACTGGGTGCGGTTCTCACCGCGGTAGTACTCGAAGACCCAGCCGTACAGGCCGATCATGATGATCGGCGCCGAGAAGTACAGCAGCCACCAGCCGATCGCGACCGACAGGAAGGCCAGCGCGCCGCCCACGCCGAGAGCCAGCGGCTGCCAGCTGTGCGGGCTGAAGAACCCGACCTCGCCGGCGTCGTCCGCGACGTCGGCATCCCTGTTGTCCTGCGCGCCCACGTCGACCCGCCGGGCGGTGAAGCCCAGGTAGAAGCCGACCATGATGCTCAGGCCGAAGGCCAGGAAGAGGGCCGTGGTGCCGGCCGGCTCCTTCGACCACACGCCATAGACGACCGCCATGACGAGCAGGAAGACGCTCAGCCACATGAACATCTTGCCCTGGATCTTCACTTGCCGGCCTCCTTGCCACCAGCCAGGGCCTTCTCACCGTGAGGCGCGTTCTCGAGCTGGTCGAGAGCGGCGATCTCAGGGTGGTGAAGGTCGAACGCCGGGGATTCGCTGCGGATCCGCGGCAGGGTGAGGAAGTTGTGGCGCGGGGGCGGGCAGGACGTCGCCCACTCCAGCGAACGGCCGTAGCCCCAGGGGTCGTCGACACCGACCGGCTTGCCGTACTTGGCCGTCTTCCACACGTTGTAGAGGAACGGCAGGATCGACATGCCGAGCAGGAACGAGCCGATCGTCGAGACCGTGTTCAGGGCGGTGAAGCCGTCGGCCGCCAGGTAGTCGGCGTAGCGGCGGGGCATGCCCTCGGCGCCCAGCCAGTGCTGCACCAGGAACGTGGTGTGGAAGCCGATGAACAGCGTCCAGAACGTGATCTTGCCCAGTCGCTCGTCGAGCATCTTGCCGGTCATCTTCGGCCACCAGAAGTGGAAGCCGGAGAACATCGCGAAGACGACCGTGCCGAAGACGACGTAGTGGAAGTGCGCCACCACGAAGTACGAGTCGGACACGTGGAAGTCCATCGGAGGCGAGGCCAGGATGACGCCGGTCAGGCCGCCGAAGGTGAAGGTGATGAGGAAGCCGGTCGCCCACAGCATCGGGGTCTCGAAACTCAAGGACCCCTTCCACATCGTGCCGATCCAGTTGAAGAACTTCACACCGGTCGGGACCGCGATGAGGAACGTCATGAACGAGAAGAACGGCAGCAGCACACCACCGGTGACGTACATGTGGTGCGCCCACACCGTCACCGACAGGCCCGCGATGGCGATGGTCGCGCCGATCAGGCCCATGTAGCCGAACATCGGCTTACGGGAGAAGACCGGGATGACCTCGGAGATGATGCCGAAGAACGGCAGCGCGATGATGTACACCTCTGGATGGCCGAAGAACCAGAAGAGGTGCTGCCAGAGCAAGGCTCCGCCGTTGGCCGAGTCGAAGACGTGTGCCCCGAACTTCCGATCCGCCTCCAGCGCGAACAGCGCGGCGGCGAGCACGGGGAAGGCGAGCAGGACCAGCACCGCGGTCAGCAGCACGTTCCACACGAAGATCGGCATGCGGAACATCGTCATGCCCGGCGCGCGCATGCAGATGATCGTGGTGATGAAGTTGACCGCGCCGAGGATGGTGCCGAAGCCGGAGAAGGCCAGACCCATGATCCACATGTCGGCGCCGACGCCCGGCGAGCGGACCGCGTCCGACAGCGGGGAGTAGGCGAACCAGCCGAAGTCGGCCGCGCCCTGCGGGGTCAGGAAGCCGCCCACCGCGATCGTCGAGCCGAACAGGTACAGCCAGTAGGCGAACATGTTCAGCCGGGGGAAGGCCACGTCCGGGGCGCCGATCTGCAGCGGCATGATCCAGTTCGTGAAGCCGGCGAACAGCGGCGTCGCGAACATCAGCAGCATGATCGTGCCGTGCATCGTGAACGCCTGGTTGAACTGCTCGTTCGTCATGATCTGCAGACCGGGGCGGGCGAGCTCGGCGCGCATCAGCAGCGCCATCACCCCACCGATCAGGAAGAACGCGAACGACGTGACCAGGTACAGCGTGCCGATCGTCTTGTGGTCAGTGGTCGTCAGCCACTTGATCACGACACCGCCGCGGTTCTGGCGCCGGACCGGCAGCTCGTCCGTGTAGTGGGACCCTGCTGCCGCGGCACCCTGGGGTTCGTTGAGGATGCTCACAGGTTGTTCGTCTCCCGGTTCTTCTCGTGGCTCGTCTGCGCGATGCCGGCGGGAACGTAACCGGTCTGCCCCTTCTTGGCGAGGTCCTTGAGGTGCTGCTCGTAGCGGTCCGGGGAGACGACCTTCACATTGAACAGCATCCGGGAGTGGTCGACGCCGCACAGCTCGGCGCACTTGCCCAGGAAGGTGCCCTCCTTGTTGGGGGTCACCTGGAAGGAGTTGGTGTGGCCCGGGATGACGTCCATCTTCATCAGGAACGGCACCACCCAGAAGGAGTGGATGACGTCACGAGAGGTCAGGACGAAGCGGACCGTCTTGCCCTTCGGCAGCCACAGGGTCGGCCCCGGGTTGCCGGTCTGCGGGTTCCGGGTGCCGGGGGTACCGGTGTCGTAGACACCGCCCGCGTTCGCCGGGAACTCGTTCTTGAACCGGTCCGGGATCGCCGCGAGGTTCTTGTCGGTCTTCGCATCGCCGGACACACCGGGAACCGGCGCGATGTAGTTGAAGCCCCAGCTCCACTGGTAGCCGACGACGTTGACCGTCACGTCGGGCTTCTTGTCCGTGAGGCTGAGGAGCTTCGACTCGTCACGGGCCGTGAAGTAGAAGAGCACCGAGACGATGATGAGCGGGACGACCGTGTACAACGCCTCGATCGGCATGTTGTACCGGGTCTGCGGGGGAACCTCGACCTTGGTCCGGCTGCGCCGGTGGAAGATCGCGCTCCAGATGATCAGACCCCACACCAGCACGCCGACGGCGAGCGCGGCAGCCCAGGAGCCCTGCCACAGCGAGAGGATCCGCGGAGCCTCTTCCGTGGTCGGGGTGGGCATACCAAGGCGGGGGAAGTCCTTGTATGTGCAACCGGTGGCGGTCGCCAGGACCAGGCCCGCGGTCATTGCCTGCAGCAGCTTCCGCCGCATCGGGCGCCGCGGCGAGCGGTCGGAGCCGTTGGGACTCACGTAGCGCCTTCCCGAGAGTCTCGCCCGCGCGTATTGGCTGCGGCCTGCCTTCTTCGGTGGTCGGTCGCCGCCCTGCGTCGGGCAGGGGTTTGGATGTTTATGCGGACCAAACCCTAGCCGACGCTCTCCGAGGGTTCGCGGGGAGGGGTGCCTAGTGGGCGGGGTGGTTCGCTGGATTGGCGGCTGCGGCTGGGATTGTGGCTTGTCGCGCCGTTCCTCGCGCCCCTGGGACGCTGCTCCGAGGGACGTCTTAGCGTGTGCGTATGCCCTACTTCGATGCCGCTTCCAGTGCTCCCCTTCATCCCGTCGCCCGTCAGGCGCTGTTGGCCTCGCTGGACGAGGGATGGGCCGACCCCTCCCGGCTCTACCGGGAAGGACGCCGGGCGCGGATGCTGCTGGACGCCGCGCGGGAGGCCGCCGCCGAGGCCGTGGGGTGCCGGGCCGACGAGCTGGTCTTCACCTCCTCCGGGACCGCGGCCGTACACACCGGCGTCGCGGGCGCGTTGGCCGGGCGACGGCGGGTCGGACGTCACCTGATCGTGTCCGCCGTCGAACATTCCTCGGTGCTCCACGCCGCCGGCACGCACGAGGCAGCGGGCGGGACGGTCACCCATACGGGGGTGGACCGGTCGGGGGCGGTGGATCCGGCGGCCTTCGCGGCAGCGCTCCGGGAGGACACCGCGCTGGCGTGCCTGCAGTCGGCCAACCACGAGGTGGGGACCGTGCAGCCGGTGGCGGAGGTGGCCGAGGCGTGCCGGGCGGCGGGGGTGCCGCTCTTGGTGGACGCGGCGCAGTCGCTCGGGTGGGGGCCGGTCGACGGTGACTGGTCGCTGCTGACGGCCAGCGCGCACAAGTGGGGCGGCCCGGCCGGAGTGGGGCTGCTGGCCGTCCGCAAAGGGGTGCGGTTCGCCGTCCAAGGGCCTGCCGACGAGCGGGAGTCCGGGCGGGCCGCCGGGTTCGAGAACCTTCCGGCGATCGTGGCGGCGGCCGCCTCGCTGCGGGCGGTGCGGGACGAGGCGGCTCAGGAGGCGGTACGGCTGCGGGAGCTGACGGAGCGGATCCGGGTGCGGGTGCCGGAACTGGTGCCGGACGTGGAGGTGGTGGGCGACGCCGTACGGCGGCTGCCGGGGATCGTCACCTTCTCCTGTCTCTATGTCGACGGGGAGACCTTGCTGCACGCGCTGGACCGGGAGGGTTTCTCCGTCTCGTCCGGATCGTCCTGCACGAGCAGCACGCTGACGCCCAGCCATGTGCTGAAGGCGATGGGCGTGCTGAGTGAGGGGAATGTGCGGATCTCGCTGCCGCCGGAAGCGGCGGCGGAGGACGTGGAGCGGTTCCTGGAGGTGCTGCCGGGCGCGGTGGCGGCGGTGCGGGAGAAGCTGGGGGCGCCGACGCCCACGACCGTGCGGCACCGGGACGCCCTGGTCGTGGACGCCCTGGGCAAGCTGTGCCCGCTGCCCGTCATCGAGCTGGCGAAGGTCATCGGCGAGGTCCCGGTCGGCGGCACGGTACGGGTGCTGGCGGACGACGAGGCGGCCCGGCTGGACATCCCGGCGTGGTGCGAGATGCGCGGGCAGGAGTACGTCGGCGAGGAGCCGGCGGACCACGGTGCCGCGTATGTGGTCCGCCGGGTGTCCTAGTCAGGCCAGGTGCTTGCGGACCTCGGTGGCGGCGTCGTCGCCGTAGGCCTTGGTGAAGCGGTCCATGAAGTGGGCGCGGCGCAGCTGGTACTCCTGGGTGCCGACCGTCTCGATCACGAGGGTGGCGAGCATGCAGCCGACCTGGGCGGCGCGCTCCAGGGAGACGCCCCAGGCGAGGCCGGAGAGGAAGCCGGCGCGGAAGGCGTCGCCGACGCCGGTGGGGTCGGCCTTGCGCTCCTCGTCCGGGCAGCCGACCTCGATCGGGTCCTCGCCGATCCGCTCGATGCGGACGCCGCGCGCGCCGAGGGTGGTGACGCGGTGGCCGACCTTGGCCAGGATCTCGGTGTCGGACCAGCCCGTCTTGGCCTCGATGAGCCCCTTCTCGTACTCGTTGGAGAACAGGTACGTGGCGCCCTCCAGCAGTATCCGGATCTCGTCGCCGCTCATCCGGGCGATCTGCTGGGAGAAGTCGGCGGCGAAGGGGATGGACCTCGAGCGGCACTCCTCGGTGTGGCGGAGCATCGCCTCGGGGTCGTCGGCGCCGATCAGGACGAGGTCGAGGCCGCCGACGCGGTCCGCGACGGTCTTCAGCTCGATCTGGCGGGCCTCGCTCATCGCGCCCGTGTAGAAGGAGCCGATCTGGTTGTGGTCGGAGTCGGTGGTGCACACGAAGCGGGCGGTGTGCAGCGTCTCGGAGATGCGCACCGAGTCGGTGTCGACGCCGTGCCGCTCCAGCCAGGCCCGGTACTCGTCGAAGTCGAAGCCGGCGGCGCCGACCAGGATCGGGGTCGTGCCGAGCTGGCCCATGCCGAAGGCGATGTTCGCGCCGACGCCGCCCCGGCGTACGTCCAGGTTGTCGACCAGGAAGGAGAGCGAGACCGTGTGCAGCTGGTCCGCGACGAACTGGTCGGCGAAGCGGCCGGGGAAGGTCATGAGGTGGTCGGTGGCGATGGAGCCGGTGACTGCGATGCGCACGGCGTTGACTCTCCTGTGGGGAGACGAATTGACGCTTCACGCTACCGGGTCGTAGCGGCGCGCTCCAGCGGGCCGGGACCCAGGCGGTGAACTGGCTGGAACTACCCGATAGTAGATCTTTCTCGACGGGCGGGTCCGTGCTTACGGTTCCGGTATGACGAACCTCAAGGTCCATGCCCCGGCCCCGGTCGACCTCGAAGGCGACATGGCGTCGCTGTGGGGCGACTGCGCCCGGATGGCCCCGCACTGGGCCGCTCCCGACCGGGCTCTTCCGCTTCCGGTCTCCCCGTCGCGCATCCACGGGGTCACGGTGCCCTCCACGTCGGCGCGGCTGCTGGAGGCGATGTCCGAATACGGCGACTGAGCCGGACGCGGTGGTCCGGAGGCCGGCGCGGCGGTCGGGAGACCGGCGTGGTGGGTCCGGATCGGCGCGTGCGAGGGAACCGTGCGCTCCCCCGGCACGTCCCATCGCCGTCCCCCCTTGAGGGGATGCGCGATACGACCCTTCTCCGCCCGTTTTGACAGGGCCGGGTCAGGGTTCTGGGACAGCACGTGAAGGAGCGATGCGGTGACTACGGAGCGACCCGACAAGGACGCCGAGGAGCAGGGCGCCGTGGCGGAACAGGGCCCTGGGACTCCGGACGCCGCTTCTGAGGGGACGAAGGCGGCCGAGCCGGCGGAAGACGTCACCGAGGCGGGGGACGAGCAGGAGGCCGCCGAGGAGACCGAGGCCGACGCGGCTGACGGGGCCGACGCGGCCGCTGACGGGGCCGACGGGAGCCACGGGGCCGACGGGGCGGATGACGGTGTGCCGGATGCCACCCCCGATCCCGATGCCGAGCACCCGCGTCCGTCCCGTCGCCGCTCGCCCGCGCTCGTCGCCTCCGTCGCCGCCGCCGTCCTGCTCGTCGGCGGTGGCGGGGCCTACCTCGCCGCGTCGGCCTCCGGCGGGTCCGGTGGCCGTACCGGCTCCGGGGCCTCCGGGGACGGCACCCCTCCCCCGCCGCTCGCCCTCGACGGCTACGGCGACAGCGGTTCGAACGGGATCGCGCCCGGGGAGCCCAACCCGTACGGCACGACGTACAAGGTCGTCGGCAGCCTGCCCGGCGGGCCGGATTCGGCGCCCGTGTACCGGGCGGGCGGCGAGGTCACCAAGGAGGAGGTCGCCCGGCTGGCGAAGGCGCTCGGACTGGACGGGGCGCCGGTGGCGCAGGGGCAGGCCTGGCGGGTGGGGCCCGCCAAGGACCCGTCGGGACCCGGCCTCGTCGTCGACAAGCAGGCGCCCGGGACGTGGACGTACCACCGGTACGCGGCCGGGACCGACGACTGCCGCGACGTCGCCGTGTGCCACAAGGACCCGGCCAACCCGGCCGTCGACACCGTGAGCGAGGCGGCCGCGAAGAAGGCGGCGGCGCCGGTTCTGAAGGCGGCGGGTCAGGACGACGCGAAGGTGGACGCCAGCCAGGTGATGGGCGCCCAGCGGATGGTGAACGCCGATCCGGTGGTCGGCGGACTGCCCACCTACGGCTGGACCACGGCGCTGACGGTGGGCGCGCAGGGCGAGGTGGTCGGGGGCAGCGGCCGGCTGAAGGCGCCGGTGAAGGGGGACACGTATCCCGTGCTGGGCGCGCGCAGGACGCTGGAGCTGATGAACGCGGCGCCCGTCACCGACCACCGCATGGGCATCGGCGGCTGCGCCAGCCCCGTACCGCTGAAGGACCGTCTCGAGGCTCCCTGCGGCGAGGCGACCCCGGGGGCGACGGCGACGCCGGCGAAGCCGACCGCCACCGTCGAGAAGGCCGTCTTCGGGCTGGCCGCGCACACCGTGGCCGGGCGGCCGGCGCTGGTTCCGTCCTGGCTGTTCGAGGTGCGGGCGGCTGGCGCGCCGGACGCCTTCACGGTGACGTATCCGGCGATCGATCCGAAGTACCTGGGCTCGGGCACGCCCTCCGGGCAGCCGACCCCGTCCTCGACCTCCGCTCCGGCCACCCGGGATGTGAAGGTGGAGGGCTACATCGCCGAGGACAGGACGCTCACCGTGTCCTTCACGGGCGGGGTGTGCGGCGACTACGCCGCGACGGCGAGCGAGAGTCCCGAGAAGGTGACCGTGACGGTGACCGAGACGCCGTACAAGAACAAGGTCTGCATCATGATCGCCAAGGAGATGGTGCGGACGGTGCAGCTGAAGGAGCCGCTGGGCGACCGGAAGGTCGTGGGCTCGGACGGCAGCGAAATTCCGCGGATGAAGCCGGGCGCGCGGCTGCCGCGGACGTCGGCCGGGGTGCGGTAGGCCGCGGACGCGCGAAGGCGGCGGCCCGGTCGGAGGGGGCCGCCGCCTTCGCGGTGTTCGTCAGAGCCGTGCGGGACGGCTCAGCTGAAGGAGTCGCCGCAGGCGCAGGAGCCCGTGGCGTTCGGGTTGTCGATCGTGAAGCCCTGCTTCTCGATGGTGTCGACGAAATCGATGGACGCGCCGCCCAGGTACGGGGCGCTCATCCGGTCGGTGACGACCTTGACGCCGCCGAAGTCCTTGACCACGTCGCCGTCGAGGGAACGCTCGTCGAAGAACAGCTGGTAACGCAGGCCGGAGCAGCCACCGGGCTGAACGGCGACGCGCAGGGCCAGGTCGTCACGGCCTTCCTGGTCGAGCAGGGCCTTGACCTTCGCCGCGGCGGCGTCGGACAGGATGATGCCGTCGGTGACGGTGCCGGTCTCGTCCGATACGGACATCTACATCTCTCCCGGGTTGTACGGAGACTGCTTGCCGACGGTTTCAACCGCCGGGGCCGCGGATTCATTCCGGGCCGAGCGACTGCTTCGTCATTCGCCCTGTCTCTTCATGCTCGCACACCCGCGAGGAAGCGAACAGCGCCCCGAAGGCCATGCGCCGCTGCGGCACCGGGATTCATGTCACATCGACGCTATGACCATCGTCAAAGTGACGTGAACCGGGTTATGATAGATAGCGTCAGTTCGACGAAAAGCACTCCGCAGAGAACATCCGCAGAACAGAAAGGGTGCGTGTCGTGACCACCGCCCAGACCCCGGAGCTCGACGTACAGCCGTCTCCGCTCGCCCTGCTGCTGCTCGGCCGCGAGGCCGACCCGAGGAGCGAGCGGGGTGTCGAGTGCCCCGGCGACCTCCCCTCGCCCTCCGACCCCGACCTGGTGGAGCGCGCCCGCGCGGCCAAGGAGAAGCTCGGCGACAAGGTCTTCGTGCTCGGCCACCACTACCAGCGCGACGAGGTCATCCAGTTCGCGGACGTCACGGGCGACTCCTTCAAGCTGGCCCGGGACGCGGCCGCCCGCCCGGAGGCCGAGTACATCGTCTTCTGCGGTGTGCACTTCATGGCCGAGTCTGCCGACATCCTGACCTCGGACGACCAGAAGGTGGTCCTGCCCGACCTCGCGGCCGGCTGCTCGATGGCCGACATGGCGACCGCCGAGCAGGTCGCCGAGTGCTGGGACGTGCTGACCGAGGCCGGCGTCGCCGAACAGGTCGTGCCCGTGTCGTACATGAACTCCTCCGCCGACATCAAGGCCTTCACCGGCCGGCACGGCGGCACGATCTGCACCTCCTCCAACGCCCAGCGGGCCCTGGAGTGGGCGTTCCAGCAGGGCGAGAAGGTCCTGTTCCTGCCCGACCAGCACCTCGGCCGCAACACCGCCGTCCGGGACATGGGCATGTCCCTGGAGGACTGCGTCGTCTACAACCCGCACAAGCCGAACGGCGGGCTGACCGCCGAGGAGCTACGCGCCGCGAAGATGATCCTGTGGCGCGGGCACTGCTCGGTGCACGGCCGGTTCTCGCTGGACTCGGTGAACGACGTGCGCGAGCGCATCCCCGGCGTGAACGTCCTGGTCCACCCCGAGTGCCGGCACGAGGTCGTGGCCGCCGCGGACTACGTGGGCTCGACGGAGTACATCATCAAGGCGCTGGAGGCCGCCCCGGCCGGCTCCAAGTGGGCCATCGGCACGGAGCTGAACCTGGTCCGCCGCCTCGCGAACCGTTTCGCCCCCGAGGGCAAGGAGATCGTCTTCCTCGACAAGACGGTCTGCTTCTGCTCGACCATGAACCGCATCGACCTGCCCCACCTGGTCTGGACGCTGGAGTCGCTGGCCGAGGGCAAGCTGGTCAACCGCATCGAGGTCGACAAGGAGACCGAGAAGTTCGCGAAGCTGGCGCTGGAGCGGATGCTGGCGCTGCCGTAGGCACCACCTCCCGTGTCACCCCGAGACGGGTTTCCGCTCGGGGTGCGCGGGGTCGAGGGTGACGAGGGTGCCGTCGGGGGCCGCCACCAGCAGGGCGCCCCGGTGCGGGACCGGGTCCGTGAGCGGGCCGCCCAAGCTGTTCACGCGGCCCGCGCGCGGGTACGACTCCCACAGCAGCGTCCCCGCACGGGCGTCCAGGGCGGCCACCCGTCCGCTGGCGCTGGCGACGAACAGGCTGCCGCGCCCGTCGGAGGTCGGCCGGCCCGGCTGCTCCAGCGTCGTCGCGGTGCTCCACAGGGGCTTGCCGGTGAGCGGCGAGAAGGCCGCCAGCCGGCCGTTGGAGGTGACGAAGCACAGCACCCCCTGTGCCAGACCGACGTCCCCGTCCTGCTGCTGGGCCAGTTCGACGGTGCGGGTCCGGCCGCCCGCGGGGTCGATCACCACCACCCGGACGAAGGGGTTGTCCTCCGTGTTCGGATCGGAGCTGCGCCGTTCGACGAACACCAGGCGCCCGTCCAGCGTCCCGGCGTAGGCCGCGACGACCGAGGGGGCGGAACCCAGTCGTCGCAGCCCTCCGTCGGCGGGGTCGAGGGCGAACAGCCGCCGCTGGGCGCCGGTCGGGGTGTGGTGGTCGAGGCAGTCCACGAAGGCCCGGTCGCCGTCGAGGACGTACGAGCAGTTGTAGCCGGAGGGCAGCGTCATGCTCCACCGTGCGGCGCCGTCCCGCGGGGAACGGGCGGTGACGCCGGAGCCGTCCGGGACGAGGACCAGGCCGCCCACGAGTGCCGTGGCGACCCACTGGTTCGACACCTGCCTGGACCACAGCCGCCTGCCGCTGTCCGCGGCGAGGGCGGAGACGGTGATCGTTTCGTCGTCGCCGGCGGCGTTCCCGATGGTCTCCCGCACGAGCAGCACGCCGTCGTGCGCGCCGAGGACCTGGGCCCCGTAGCGGTCGAGCGGGGTCTTCTCGGGCCGGGCCGCGGCCCGCCAGAGGGTCCGGCCGGTGGCGGCGTCGACACGGATCGGCAGGGCGTTCTGACCCGCGCAGTAGAAGGACGCGCCGCCCGGCACACACGTCGGATGCGGCCCGGAGCCGTAGCCGCGCATGTCCGGCGCCCCGCTCTTCCGCACCCCCTGGGCGGCGTCCGCGTACACGGTCGTCCGCCAGGGCCGCCAGCCGGCCGGGTAGGCGGCCCAGCGGGTGGCCGAGGCACTGGGCGAGGCACCCCCCTGGACCGTGCCGCCGCCGCCCTTGAACGGTCCCAGCAGATAGGCGGTGAGCGCGACCGCCAGTACGCCGGCCACCGCGACGAGCACCCGCAGCCGCCGGTTGCCGGCTCTCGGCGGGCGCGGCGCGGCCTGCGCCTCGACGGGAGGCGCGGGGGCGGCTGCCGGCGGCAGCGTCGGCTGCGGGTCCGGCCGCCGGTGGGGCAGCGTGGGCATCTGGCCGGGCGCGGCGTCCGGCAGGGCGGTGGTGAAGGCGTGGGAGAGCTCGTCCAGCCCGGGGCGGGCGGCCGGCTCCTTGGCCAGACAGCGGGACACGACCGCGCGCAGCGGCGGGGGCACGGCGTCCAGCGCCGGTTCCTCGCTCATCACGCGGTACGCCGTCAGGTAGGGGCTGTCGGTGTCGAAGGGGCCGCGGCCGGTGGCGGCGAACACCACCAGCGAGCCGAGCGAGAAGACGTCGGAGGCCGGTCCCACCGAGCGGGCGTCCGAGAGCTGTTCGGGAGACATGAAGGGCGGGGTGCCCATCATGTGTCCGGTCTCGGTCAGCGTCTGGTTCTCCGCGGCGCGCGAGATGCCGAAGTCGATGACCCGGGGGCCGTCCTCGGCCATCAGGACGTTGGCCGGTTTCAGATCGCGGTGCACGACCCCGGTGCGGTGGATGTCGCTCAGCGCCTCCACCAGGCCCAGGGCCAGGTTCCGCAGCTGCGCGCCCGTCATCGGACCGTGCGCCCGCAGATGGTCGGCGAGCGAGCGCCCGGGCACGTACTGCGTGGCCATCCACGGCAGTTCGGCCTCCGGGTCGGCGTCCACGACCGGCGCGGTGAAGGCTCCGCTGACCTTGCGGACGGCCGCGATCTCGTGGCGGAAGCGGGCGCGGAAGACCGGGTCCGCGGCGTACTGGGCGTGCACCACCTTGACGGCGACCTCGCGTCCGGACCGCGATCTCGCCCGGTACACGACGCCCATGCCACCGGCCCCGAGCCGGTCGACGATCCGGTACTCGCCCCGCGCCCCGGGATCGCCCTCGTGCAGTGCCACCGCTCTGTTCCTCTCCCCCGAAGAGCAGTTCGAGGTCAGAGGATACGGAAAGGGCAGGAGGCGCCCCGGGGCACCGGCCTGCCGCCGTCCTTGTCCGAAACGCGAAGGCCGGGCATCTCCTGGACCCGGCTCACTGGCAGAATCGATCATTCTGGCGATGACCGACTGGCTGTACTACGGGGGCTGAAGTGGAAGCCGACGAACTGCGACCGCGGCCGGCGGATCCGGCGACGTCCCGGCCCGGGGACCTGCGGCGGGCCGTAGGGCGGTTCCGGCGCAGTGAGGTGCTCGTTCCGGTCGTGGACGACTCGGTGCTGTCGGTCGAAGCCGGCGGAATCCGCTGGCTGTTCGCCTTCACCGACGACGCGGCCCTGGAGCGTTTCGCGCGGGCGCGCGGTGAGGCGGTGCCCGAGCGAGTGCCGGTGTTCGGGGCGCGGTTGCTGGATCAGGTGATCCCGCGGGTGGGCGGGCCGGCCGGGATCGCGGTGGACGCGGGCAGCCCGGCGGGGATGGTGCTGCCGCCGGTGAGAGGAATCGTTCCGGACGAGGTGGCCGTGGACGCCGCGGAGGTGACGGCGTGAGCGAGGGCGGCGGCTACCAGGTCGATCCGGAGGCGCTTCAGCGGATCACCAAGGGCATCGACCAGGCGATGGACGAACTGAAGACGCAGGGCTTCGACGTCGAGGCGAATCTCGGGCGCGGCTTCGACGACTTGGAGCTGGACGGTCTTGAAGTGGGGGACGGCAGCCTGCGGCAGGTGTTCGCGGACTTCTGCGAACGATGGAGCTGGGGCGTGCGGTCGCTGATGCAGGACGCCAACGACTTCGCGTACGGCCTGGGCCTGTCGGCGGGGCTCTACCACGACCAGGAGCAGTACGTCTCCGGCCTCCTGAAGAACGTGTGGACGGCTGCCGCGGGCAATCCGAACCTGACCGAGGAGCAGGCCCGGCAGCGTTCCTGGTCCCAGACGTTCGAGGACAACAACTACTCCGACGCCGTGAACGCGGACTACAGCATGGGGTCCTTCGTCGAGGGCGACCGGGAGGTGGCGGCGGCCTGGGCGCAGACGGGCAAGGACCTGGACACCTCGACGGTGACGCCGGACGCGCTGTTCGATCCGCGCACCGAATGGCAGTGGGGCGGGCCGCCTCCGGCCGGCCCGGAGTCCGGCGAGGGTGAGAGCTGATGGGCATCGGGGGTTTCGTCGACGATCTCGGAGACGGTCTGGAGAGCGCCGCCGGCAGTGTGAAGCGGGGCGTCGGCGAGGCCGTCAACTGGGGCACGGACCAGGCGGCGGACGGCCTGTCGGCCCTCGGCGCGGACGGCATGGCCGAAGGGGTGCGCGACCTCGGCGAGGGCGTGAACAACCGGCTGGGCGGCGAGGTCGCCGAGCGGCGCCTGGGCGAGACCGAGGATCCCAGGGAACTGGTCCACGGCAGTCCGGCGGCGCTGGAGGAGCGGGCAGGTCATCTGGGGAAGTTCTCCCGGGCGTTCGAGAACGTCGGGCAGGGGCTGCGGTCCCTGGACGCCGGCAGTTGGCGGGGCGAGGCCGCGGACGCCTTCCGCGCGAAGTTCGAGCCGCACCCCAAGCAGTGGCTGACGGCGGCCGACGCCTGCGAGACAGCGGCCAAGGCCTTGGAGGCGTACGCGAGCACGGTGCGCTGGGCCCAGCAGCAGGCGCAGCTGGCGATCGACGCCTGGCGGGATGCGCAGCGACTCAGCAAGCAGGCGGCGGACGCGTACGACGCCGACGTCAGGGCCTACAACCAGGCGGCCGAGCAGTACAACGCGAAGGCGCTGACCGGGCAGGACCCCGGGCAGAAGCCGACCGAGCCGGGCGAGTTCGCCGACCCCGGAGCGGCGGGCCGCTCGACGGCCGAGAGCATTCTGGCCGAGGCCCGCCGTCAGCGCACCGACGCGGCCCGCGACGCGCAGCGGCTGGTCGCGGCCGCTCTGGAACAGGCCCCGGCGAGGCCGGAGTTCACCGACCGGATGGGCGCCGACGCCAAGGACGCCCTGGCCGGCACCGAACTCAACATGCTGCACGGCATGGGAGGTCTCGTCAGAGGCGGCGTGGACGCGGTGAAGCTGGCCCGCTCGGTCAACCCCATGGACCCCTACAACGTCACCCACCCGGCCCAGTTCATGGCGAACAGCAACATGCTGCTGGCCGGTCTTGTGGGCACCGCCGCCCACCCCGAGCGCCTGCCGAAGGCGATCCTGGGCAGCGGCTGGAGCAGCGATCCGGCCGACGCGGGCGGGTACCTGATCTCCAATCTGATCGGCGGCAAGGGGGCCGGCGGGCTGGAGAGGGGCGCGATCGGGGCGAGCAGCCGGGCGGCCGCCAGGGACGCCATGACGGCGACGGCACGGCGGAGCGTGAGCGAGCGGCTCGCGGACACCGCCCGGAGCATCAAGTGCAAGGTGTTCGGCGGCGACCCAGTCGACATGGCGACCGGACGTGTGTCGCTGCCGCAGACGGACGTGACGCTCCCCGCCAAGCTGCCTCTGCTGTTCACCCGGCAGTTCGAGTCGTCGTACCGGGCGGGCCGCTGGTTCGGCCCGGCGTGGACCTCGACGGCCGACCAGCGGCTGGAGATCGACGCCGAGGGCGTCGTCTTCGTCCGCGAGGACGGCTCGCTGCTCGCCTACCCGCATCCGGCTCCGGGTGTTCCGGTGCTGCCCCTGGCCGGCGAGGGCCACCCGCTGACGGTCGACGCCTGGGGCGACTACACCGTCGACGACCCGGCCTCGGGCCGCACTTGGTTCTTCGCCGCACCGGGCGGCGACGGCGACGGCATCGCGCTCCTGGCCCAGATCTCCGACCGGTCGGGCCAGTGGCTCTCCTTCGAGTACGACGACCGGGCCGCCCCGACCGCGATCGTCCACTCGGCCGGCTACCGCCTCGGCATCGAGCACGCCGGGAACCGCATCACCGCTCTGCGTCTGGCGGACCGCGGCCAGGACATCGAACTGGTCCGCTTCGGCTACGACGCTCAGGGCCACCTCGCCACGGTCACGAACTCCTCCGGCATCCCGACCCGGTTCACGAACGACGCCATGGGCCGGATCACCGCCTGGACGGACACCAACGACTCGTCGTACACGTACGTCTACGACGACCGGGACCGCTGCGTCTCCCAGTCGGGCGAGGCCGGCCACCTGCGCAACACCTTCGTCTACGGCGACCCCGGTCCGGACACCGGTGACCGAACTGTCTCGGCCACCGACTCCCTCGGGCAGACCACGCGTTACCAGGTCAACCGTGACCTGCAGGTGGTGGCGGTGACGGCCCCGGACGGCGCCGTCACCCGCACGACGTACGACCGGCACGACCGACCGCTGACGGAGACGGACCCACTGGGCCGGACGGTGAGCCACGCCTCGGACGACGCCGGCCGCGTGGTGATGGCCGTACGCCCGGACGGCGCTTACACCAGCGTCGGCTACGACGATCGCGGCCTGCCCGTTTCGATCCGCGGCGCCGACGGGACCTACACCAGCCAGCGGTTCGACGAGTTCGGCAACCGCACCGCGGTGACGGACACCTCCGGTGCGACGACCCGCTTCACCTACGACGCCCTGGGCAACCTCGCGGCGATCACGGACGCGCTGGGCGCGACAACCACGGTCCGCTGCGACGCGGCGGGCCTGCCGCTCGAGGTCACGGACCCGCTGGGCGCGGTCACCCGCTACGCACGCGACGCCTTCGGCCGCCCGACGACGATCACCGACCCGCTCGGGGCCGTCACCCGGCTGGAGTGGACGGTCGAGGGCCGGCTGTCCCGCCGTACCGCCCCGGACGGCACGACCGAGTCGTGGACGTACGACGGCGAGGGCAACTGCACCAGCCACACCGACCCGTCGGGCGCGGTCACCCGGTACGAGTACACGCACTTCGACCTGATGTCGGCTCGCACGGGCCCGGACGGCGTGCGGTACGAGTTCGACCACGACACGGAACTGCGCCTGACGAAGGTCACCAATCCGCAGGGTCTGACGTGGAGTTACGAGTACGACCGGGCAGGCCGGCTGGTCGCGGAGACGGACTTCGACGACCGTGCGGTGGCGTACGCCCATGACGCGGCGGGCCGGTTGACCGCCACCACGACGGCTTCCGGCGAGGTCGTCCGCTTCGAGCGGGACGTGCTGGGCCGTGTGGTGCGCAAGGACGCGGCGGGCACGGTCACGACGTACGCGTACGACATGACGGGCGGCCTGGCGCGGGCGGCCGGCCCGGATGTGGTGCTGGAGCTGCGGCGAGACGACACAGGCCGTCTGACATCAGAGACGGTCGACGGCCGCACCCTCACCCACACGTACGACGTTCTGGGCCGCCGCACGAGCCGGACGACGCCGACCGGGGCGAGTAGCGTGTGGTCGTACGACGCGGCCGGCAACCGCACCGCGCTGACCACCGCCGGCCGCACCCTGACCTTCACCCATGACGCGGCCGGCCGCGAAGTGACCCGGCACATCGGCGAACTGGCCACCCTGGAGCACAGCTTCGACCCGCTGGGCCGCCTGACGAAACAGGAACTCACCGGCCCGGCCGACCGGCGTCTGCAGCACCGTGTCTACACCTACCGGGCCGACGGCCACCTGATCGGCGTCGACGACGACCTGAACGGCAGCCGCCGTTTCACCCTGGACGCGGCCGGCCGGGTCACGGCGGTCCGGGCGGCCGACTGGACGGAGTCCTACGCCTACGACGCCGCGGGCAACCAGACCCACGCGAGCTGGCCGGCCTCCATGCCGGGCCAGGAGGCCACGGGCGAGCGCGCCTACACGGGCACGCGCATCACCCGCGCGGGCGGCGTCCGCTACGAGCACGATGCCGCGGGGCGCGTCACTCTGCGCCGGAAGACGCGCCTGTCCCGCAAGCCGGACACCTGGCGCTACACCTGGGACGCCGAGGACCGCCTCACGTCGGTGGTCACCCCGGACGGCACGACCTGGCGCTACCGCTACGACCCGCTCGGCCGCCGCACGGCCAAACAACGCGTGGCCGCGGACGGCGAGACGGTCCTGGAACAGGTGGACTTCACCTGGGACGGCACCACACTGGCCGAACAGGTCACGCACGTCCCGGGCACCACCGAGCCCGCCTCGACGCTCACCTGGGACCACGACGGCCTCCGTCCCCTGACGCAGACCGAACGCAGGCTCCTCCCGGACGCGCCGCAGGAGGAGATCGACTCCCGCTTCTACGCGATCGTCACCGACCTGGTCGGCACCCCCACGGAGCTGGTCGACGAGGCCGGCACGATCGCCGGGCACGCCCGGACCACCCTGTGGGGCACCACGACCTGGCACAACACCCCCACCCCCCTCCGCTTCCCGGGCCAGTACGCCGACCCGGAAACGGGCCTCCACTACAACTACTTCCGCCACTACGACCCAGAATCAGCCCGCTACACCACTCCTGACCCTCTCGGCCTCACCCCCACACCCAACCCCGCGACGTATGTCGACAATCCGCATACGTGGAGCGATCCTCTCGGTCTCAGCCCCTGCACGACCCGCATCGAAGGCGGCGGCTGGGACCTGAGAGGACGGGACCCCCTCGGCATCGTCCCGGACGATGCCGAAATGCGGGTTCTCACGCCGCACCCCGACGGAGGATCTCAGAAGGGTGTCGAGTACAAATGGACGGATCCTGTGACAGGCAACACGGTCCGGCTTCGCGTCCACGACAAAGACGGAACCGCACCTGCGGGTTCGAACGCCGCCAACGGCGACGTCTATCGACTATCCATAGGCGGGAAATACCAAGACGAAGCAGGCAGTCTGCATCACAGAAACGTTCACAATCCGAACAGCCCCCACTACAATCCGGACGCCGCCAACGCCACTCATATTCCCTGGCCGATTCTCTTCTTGCTCCCCTACTAGGCCGCGACAGGTTTGCTGAATGAACGCGACAGACTTGCTGGATCTCGTTCGGAAAATCACCGATACCGAGCCGCGTGTGCGTGAGCGCGGCGCGGACGAAGCCACAGACTGGGTGAGCGCCTACACCGCTGCCGAGGCCGGCGCTACGGCGACTGTCCTCGCCGTGACAGCGGCCGCCGAAACGGACCATGCGGCCTTGGAAGCTCAGCTGCACGCCATCCTGGAAATCATGTCGAGCGGCCATGTTCAGGGCTCTCATATCTCACAGATCCGAGATATCGATCTGCAAGATCTGCCGACCCAGATCCGGGAGTACATCTCCGACCTGCTTGAGGACTAGCGGGGGGCTCAGTCCGCCCTCGGGCGTACCAGGCCCGACTCGTAGGCGATGACCACCAGTTGGGCCCGGTCACGGGCGCCCAGTTTGGACATGGCTCTGTTGACGTGGGTTTTGACCGTCAGCGGGCTTACTTCCAGGCGGTCGGCGATCTCGTCGTTGGAGTGGCCGCCGGCGACCTGGACGAGGACCTCGCGTTCGCGGACGGTGAGGGCGTCGAGGCGTTCGGCGCGGGCCGGGTCGTGGTCGTCGTCGCCCGGCCCGCCCTGCGCGAGGAAGCGGGCGATCAGGCCCTTCGTGGCGGCCGGGGAGAGCAGCGCCTCGCCGCCGGCCGCGACCCGGATGGCGGCGAGCAGTTCCTCCGGCTCGCTGCCCTTGCCGAGGAAGCCGGAGGCCCCGGCGCGCAGCGACTGCACGACGTAGTCGTCGACCTCGAAGGTGGTGAGGATGACGATGCGGACGTGGGCGAGGGACGGATCGGTGCTGATCATGCGCGTCGCGGCCAGCCCGTCGGTGCCGGGCATGCGGATGTCCATGAGGACGACGTCGGCCCGCTGCTCCTTGGCCAGCCGCACCGCCTCCGCGCCGTCGGACGCCTCGCCGACGACCTCCATGTCCGGCTCGGAGTCGACGAGCACCCGGAAGGCGCTGCGCAGCAGGGCCTGGTCGTCGGCGAGCAGGACACGGATCGTCATGCACTTCCCCCGGTGGCGGCGGTACGGGTCTTGACCGGCAGGATCGCATGGACGCGGAAGCCGCCGCCGTACCGGGGGCCGGTGGTGAGGGTGCCGCGCAGGGCGGTGACGCGTTCGCGCATGCCGAGCAGTCCGTGGCCGCCGCCCTCGGAGGGGTCCGGGTCCTCCCCGCTGCCGTTGTCGAGGACCGTGATCTCGATGTTGGGGCCCACGCGGACGACGCTGACCTCGGCCTTCGCTTCGCCGCCCGCGTGCTTGCGGACGTTGGTGAGGGCTTCCTGGATGACGCGGTAGGCGGCGAGGTCGACGGCCGCGGGGAGCGTGGTGCCGTTGTCGGCGCGGGCGACCTCGACATGCAGCCCGGCGCTGCGGAAGGTGCCGACGAGTTCGTCGAGGCGGTCGAGGCCGGGGGCCGGTTCGGTGGGCGCCTCGGGGTCGCCGGACTGCCGCAGCAGGCCGACGGTGGCGCGCAGTTCGTTGAGCGCGGAGCGGCTCGCCTCACGCACGTGGGCCAGGGCCTCCTTGGCCTGGTCGGGCCGCTTGTCCATGACGTGCGCGGCGACACCCGCCTGGACGTTGACCAGGGCGATGTGGTGGGCGACGACGTCGTGCAGGTCGCGGGCGATGCGGAGGCGCTCCTCGGCGACCCGGCGGCGGGCCTCCTCCTCGCGGGTGCGTTCGGCCCGCTCGGCACGGTCGCGGATGGCCTGGACGACGGCTCTGCGGCTGCGTACGGCGTCGCCGGCGGTGGCGCCGATGCCGGTCCAGGCGAAGATCGCCAGGTTCTCCTGGGCGTACCAGGGCAGGGGCCCGCCGAGCATCGCGGCGCCGGTCAGGACGGTCATGGTGAGCAGGCCCAGGCGCCAGGTGGTGGGGCGGTCGGTGGTGGAGGCGACGGTGAAGAGGGCGATGACCGCGGACATGGCGACGGGGGCCCGGGGGTCGCCGACGACGCACTCGACGGCGGAGACGGTGCCCGTGAGGGCGAGGACCGTCCTGGGGGCGCGGCGGCGGAAGACCAGGGCGAGGGCGCCGAGGGTCATCAGGACCAGGGCGAGCGGGTCGGGGGTGCGCACGCCCCAGCTGACGCCGTTGTCGCCGCGCGGGTCGACGAAGGAGCCGGCGATCATGCAGGCCAGTACGCCCGCCGCGAGGGCCGCGTCCAGCGCGAGGGGGTGCGCCGCCAGCCGGCATCGGGTTCGTTCCAGGGTGCCCACGTCTTGAACAGTACGGGTGCCTGCTCCGGGCCGGAACCGAAGGTGGCCGTAGCTCCGGGTGCCGTCCTTCTGGGGGCCTGCGACCCCCAGGCCTCCGCTGTCGGCCCTTCGGGCCTCGTCCTCAAACGCCGGACGGGCTGAGTCCCGGAACCCTCAGCCCGGGATCAGGCCGTCGTCGCTCAGCAGTTCCCGGACTTCCTCCAGGGTCGCGTCCGGGGACGGCAGGATCAGTTCGGAGGGTTCCAGGGAGTCGTCGGGCAAGGGGGTGCCCAGCTCCCTGACCTTGGACAGCAGGGCCTGCAGGGTGGCGCGGAAGCCCGGGCCGTCGCCGTTCTGCATTTCCCGCAGGAGCTCGTCGTCCAGTGTGTTGAGCTCGGTGAGGTGGCTGTCCGCCAGCCTCACCTGGCCCTCCCCCATGATCCGTACGACCATGTCGCCCATGTAGGCCTCCTGGATGTGGCCCCTACTGCTTGTCGAAGCGCGGGGTGTCCTGCGGCTGCTGCTGGGACTGCGACTGGCCGGTGCCGGGTTCGATCGCCTGCTGGGGCGAGCCTCCGGCCAGCTCGGCCTTCATGCGCTGCAGTTCCAGCTCTACATCCGTACCACCGGAGATCCGGTCCAGCTCGGCGGCGATGTCGTCCTTGTGCATGCCCGTGGGGTCGTCCAGGGCGCCGGAGGCGAGCAGTTCGTCGATGGCGCCCGCGCGGGCCTGGAGCTGTGCCGTCTTGTCCTCGGCGCGCTGGATCGCCAGGCCGACGTCGCCCATCTCCTCCGAGATGCCGGAGAAGGCCTCGCCGATGCGGGTCTGGGCCTGGGCGGCGGTGTACGTGGCCTTGATGGTCTCCTTCTTCGTGCGGAAGGCGTCGACCTTGGCCTGCAGCCGCTGGGCCGCCAGGGTGAGCTTCTCCTCCTCGCCCTGGAGCGTGGCGTGCTGCGTCTCCAGGTCCGTCACCTGCTGCTGGAGGGCGGACTTGCGGGACAGTGCCTCGCGGGCCAGGTCCTCGCGGCCCAGCGCGAGCGCCTTGCGGCCCTGGTCCTCCAGCTTGCCCGACTGCTGCTGCAACTGGTTGAGCTGGAGCTCCAGGCGCTTGCGCGAGGTCGCCACGTCGGCGACGCCCCGGCGGACCTTCTGAAGCAGCTCCAGCTGTTTCTGGTACGAGTAATCGAGGGTTTCGCGCGGGTCCTCGGCCCGGTCAAGGGCCTTGTTCGCCTTCGCGCGGAAGATCATCCCCATACGCTTCATGACACCGCTCATGGGCTTCGCGCGCCCCCTTCTGACGGACTTCCAGCTCCAGCTCTGCGACAGAACCCACAGTACGGGCCCTGCATCCATTGACGCACTGTTCGGGGACGGATGCGCTCATCCCCAAGGACGACTGCTTCCCCTCCCGCTCCGGCGTAGGGAGTAGGTGTCCCCCTGGGGAAACGGCCCCCTCTGTCCCTTACATGACGACTGGCGTTGCCGGATCGTTCCCCGCGGGGCTGGGGTCCAACCCCGGGCACCCCGTACCCTTGGGTTTTGTGTTCCGTAGCCGTGCCAAGGATGAGAAGGCCCCCGCCGACAAGGCGGCCGTGACCGACTCCAAGCAGACCCGTGATCCGCAGGCCCCCAAGGGCCGCCCCACGCCCAAGCGCAGCGAGGCCCAGTCGCAGCGCCGCAGCGTGGCCAACACGTCGACGTCGCGCAAGGACGCCGCCAAGCGCCAGCGCGAGGACCGTCGTGCCGCGCTGGAGCGGCAGCGCCAGGCGCTGGCCGGCGGCGACGAGCGGTACCTTCCGGCCCGTGACAAGGGGCCGGTCCGCAAGTTCACGCGCGACTGGATCGACTCGCGGTTCAACGTGGCGGAGTTCTTCCTGCCCATGGCCGTGGTCATCCTCGTCCTCAGCGTGGTGCGGGTGGCCTCGCTGCAGAACATCGCGCTGCTGCTGTGGCTGGTCGTGATCGTCCTCATCGTGCTCGACTCCTTCGTCAGCGGCTTCAGGCTCCGCAAGGCGCTCGGCGAGCGGTTCCCCGACCACAACCGCAAGGGCGCCGTCGCCTACGGCCTCATGCGCTCCCTGCAGATGCGCCGGCTCCGGCTGCCGAAGCCGCAGGTCAAGCGCGGAGAGCGGCCCTGAGCACGGAGGCGTTCACCGGGGGTGCGGCCGACGCCTGGCTCAGCAGGCTGGGCGGGCTGCGTGACGTCGTACGGCAGGAGCTGGTGGCCCGGCAGCTCGACGAGCAGATAGCCGGGCGGTTCCCCGTCGGGCAGCGGCTGCGGGTGCTCGACGTCGGGATGGGCCAGGGCACCCAGGCGCTGCGCCTGGCCCGGGCCGGGCATCAGGTGACCGGACTGGAGCAGGACGCCACGATGGTCGCGGCCGCCCGGGCCGCGCTGGCCGCCGAGCCGGAGGGCATCCGGGAGCGGGTGCGGATCATCGAGGGCGACGGCCGGGACACCGGGGTGCACTTCCTGCCGGGCAGCTTCGACGTCGTGCTGTGCCACGGCGTGCTGATGTACGTGGAGGAGCCGGACGCGCTGCTGGCGGGGGTGGCGCGGATGCTGGCCCACGGCGGGCTGCTGTCGCTGCTCGTGCGCAACGCCGACGCGCTGGCGATGCGGCCGGGGCTGTACGGCGACTGGGGCGGGGCGCTGGCCGCCTTCGACACCGTGGCGTACCGCAACCGGCTGGGGCTGGACGTGCGGGCCGACCGGCTGGAGACCCTGACGGCGACGCTCGCCGGGATCGGGGCACCGCTGCACACCTGGTACGGCGTGCGGGTGTTCACCGACACGGCCGCGGACGACGCGGAGCCACCGGCCGACGTGGAGATGCTGCTGGCGGTGGAGGAGCGGGCCGGCCGGACCGACCCCTACCGCCGGGTGGCGGCGCTGCTGCACCTGTGCGGAGTGCGTGACTGAACCCGTTCGGGTGTGCAGCACGGGCCGGACGTTCACTCTCTGGAGAGACTCGGCGCATGGAGACCACCCGTGTCCGCGCCCTTCGTCTGCTCGGCCCGCTCGCCGTTCTGGTGCTGCTCGGCGGGTGCTCCGGCGGCGGTTCGTCCGGCGGCGGGCGGCAGGCGTCGAGCACACAGGCCGCGCCGGCCGTCGTACGGAAGTCCGGCAGTGATCTGCAGAACGACTACCAGCGGGTGATCAAGGACGTGCTGCCGTCGGTGGTGCAGATCCAGGCCGCGGGCGATCTGGGGTCGGGCGTCGTGTACGACGACAAGGGGCACATCGTCACCAACGCGCACGTGGTCGGTGACGGCAAGAGCTTCAAGGTGACCACCGCGCACAGCGAAGCCACGCTCACGGCGCATCTCGTCTACGCCTACCCGGACCAGGATCTCGCCGTCGTCAAGCTGGACACGGTGCCCAGCGGGCTGCGGGCGGCCGCGTTCGCGGACTCCTCAAAGGTGCAGGTCGGACAGATCACGCTGGCGATGGGCTCGCCGCTCGGGCTGTCGTCCAGCGTCACGCAGGGCATCGTCTCGGCGACCGGGCGGACCGTCAGCGAGGGCAGCGGCGTCACGATCGCCAACATGGTGCAGACGTCCGCGGCCATCAACCCCGGCAACAGCGGTGGCGCCCTGGTCGACCTGAACAGCAAGGTCATCGGCATCCCGACGCTGGCCGCGGTGGACCCGAGCTTCGGCAGCGCGGCGCCCGGCATCGGGTTCGCCATCCCCGCCTCGATGGTGAAGACGGTCGCCGACCAGATCATCAAGAGCGGCAAGGTCACCGACTCGGGCCGGGCCGCGCTCGGCATCACGGGCCGGACGGTCGTGAACGACGGTCTTCAGCCCACGGGGGTCGCCGTGGTCGACGTGAAGAAGGGCGGGGCGGCCGACAAGGCCGGGATCGAGCCGGGGGACGTCATCGTCAAGCTCGGTGACACGGCCATCACCACCATCACGTCCCTGACCGAGGCGCTGGCGGCGCAGAAACCGGGAGACAGCACGTCGGTGACGTTCACCCGGAACGGAGGCCGGAAGACGGCCGACGTCACCCTGGGCGAGCAGTGACGGCAGGGGGCGGCCGTCGGCGACGAGCGGGCCGCCCCCTGCCCGCGTCGGCCTAGGCCTCCGCGGAGTGCAGGTTCATCGGGCCGTAGATCTCCGTGGAGTCCTCGAACAGCCGGACCTGGTCCGCGCCGCCCTCAAGGAGCGCCTTCCAATGCTCCCCGATCCAGGACTCGGCGTCTCCCTGCGTGGTGAACTCCTCGGGCTGCACCGCGGGCTGGACCTCCCCGCCGTCGGCCTTCTCGAACCGCCACGTCCATGCCACCATGTACGCCTCCCGTCTCCGATCACCTGCAAAGCAGAAGCCGGATCTTGGTCCGGCTCCGGTCAGAAGACTAGTCGGATGGGCAGCACCTGCGCAGACACGCGAAAATCACTTCTGTGGAAGTGACGTTGCTCGGTACCGGTGCCCCCGCGGGACTCCCCCGCCCGAACTGCCCGTGTGCCGCCTGCGCGGTGGCCCTCGGCGAGAACGCGCGGGCGGCCACCGCCGTGCTGGTGGACGGGATGCTGCTGCTCGACCTGACGCCCGGTGCCGCGTTCGCCGCCGCCCGGGCCGGACATTCGCTCGGCGGGGTACGGCAGGTGCTGCTGTCGCATCCGCACGACGGGCCGCCGGTGGAGGTGCCGGCGGGCCTGCCGCAGCCGGTGCGGGTGCCGGACGGGCGGGAGTCGACGCTGCTGACGGGGCATCGGGTGCGGGCGGTGGCCATGGACGCGCCGGGGACCGGGTACGCGGTGACCGGGCCCGAGGGGCAGCGACTGCTGTATCTGCCGCCCGGCGGGTCGCCTGCCGGGCTGGAGAACGGGGCGGCGGAGTCGTACGACATGGTGCTGGCCGATGTCGTGGGCCGGCCGGACGCGCTGGCCAGGCTGCGCGCGGCCGGCGCCGTCGGCCCGGCCACGGACGTCGTCGCCGTGCACCTCGACCACGACGTGCCGCCCGGCGCCGAGTCGGTGCGGCGGCTCGCGGCGGCGGGGGCGCGGGCCGTGCCGGACGGGGCGACGCTGACGGTGGGGGTGTACGAGAACGTGCCCGACGTGCCGCGGCGGACGCTGGTGCTGGGCGGGGCGCGTTCGGGCAAGTCGGTGGAGGCCGAGCGGCGGCTGGAGGCGTTCCCGGACGTGCTGTACGTGGCGACCGGCGGGACGCGCGGCGGGGACTCCGAGTGGGCGTCGCGGGTCGCCGCGCACCGGGAGCGGCGGCCGGGTTCGTGGCGTACGACGGAGACGTGCGACCTGGTGCCGCTGCTGGCGCAGGACGGGCCTCCGTTGCTCATCGACTGTCTGTCGCTGTGGCTGACGGACGCGATGGACGCCGTCGGGGCGTGGGACGACGCGGTGTGGGCGGACGCCGGCGAGCGGGACCTGCGGCAGCGGGTGCGGGAGTTGGTGGAGGCGGTGCGCGGTGCGCGGCGGACCGTGGTCGCCGTGTCGAACGAGGTGGGGTCCGGGATCGTGCCCGCGACGGCGTCGGGGCGGCGCTACCGCGACGAACTGGGGCGGCTCAACGCGGCGTTCGCGGGTGAGTGCGAGCAGGTGGTACTGGTGGTGGCCGGGCAGGCGGTGGTGCTGCGGGGATGAGGGGCCGGGTCTCGGCGCCTTCCCCGGGCGCTGTGGTTCAGGGGCTGGGTCCCGGCGCCTTCCCCGGACGCTGCGGTTCAGGGGCTGGGGGAAGGGCCGCGGGCGAGCAGGCGGTGGCCGGGCAGGCGGTGGTACTGCGGGGATGAGGGGCGGGGTCCCGGCGCCTTCCCCGGACGCTGCGGTTCAGGAACTGGGTCCCGGCGCCTTCCCCGGGCGCTGTGGTTCAGGGGCTGGGGGAAGGGCCGCGGGCGATCAGGCGGTGGGCGTTGGTGGCGAAGCGGTCCAGGACCAGCCGGGTCGTCGCGAGGATCAGGCAGCCGTGCGCCTCCAGTTCGGCGCGCAGGGCTTCGCTCCGCGGGTGCGGGGTCTCCAGGAGGAGCAGGCCCGCGGGGCGCAGGGGCGTGAGGGCCGCGTGGAGTTCCTCGCGGGAGTCCGGGGCGCGGAGCAGGGTGACGACGTCGTAGCGGGCCCGCAGGGGCATCGCCACCTGAGGGTCCGTCAGGGTGCCGACGTACGCCTCCTCCAGGCGCTCCACCGCGCGCGCCCACAGGACGCGGGGGTCGGGGTCGACGCCGTCGAAGGCCGTGTAGGGGAACAGCTCCCGTGCGGTGTCGGGGAAGTGCGCCTCGCCCGTGCCGATGTCCAGCCAGCTCTCCGGTTCGGGGCGGAGCCTGAAGACGGCGCGGGCCGTGGAGCGGTGGCGTCGTTGCCGGTCGAGGTCGCTGACGCGGGTGCGGAGGCGGTTCATGGCAGCTCCCGAAGACGTGCGGCAATTGCCCATAAATGGGACACAACAGGGAACGTAGGGGATCCCGATGCGGGGGGCAACGACGTCAGCGGCTCGTGGTGGCCATGTGGCGCCGCCCTGTTCGACCGGTGCCGGTACTGTTCGGCGAATGAGCTCGCTTAATCTCGACGACTTCACCGATCTGATCGAGCGCCCCGACGGCGGGGTGCGGCGCGACGCCGAGGCGCGCCGGGAGCGTCAGATCGTGCCGCCCGGGTCGCTGGGCCGCCTCGACGACCTGGGTGAGTGGCTGTCCGCGGCGCAGTCCGCGGTGCCGGTGCGGCCGATCGAACGGCCGCGGGTGGTGCTCTTCGCCGGTGACCACGGGATCGCCGAACTGGGCGTCTCGGCGCGGCCGGCGGGCGGTGCCGACCGGCTGGTGCGGGACATCCTGGAGGGCGGCCGGCCGGTGTCGGTGCTGGCCCGGCGGCTCGGCGTGCCGGTGCGGATCGTCGACATGGCGCTCGACTGCGACCCCGGGTCCCTGCCCGACGAGGTGGTCCGGCACCGGGTGCGGCGGGGCAGCGGACGGATCGACATCGAGGACGCGCTGACCCTGGAGGAGGCCGAGGCGGCCTTCCGGGCGGGGATCGCCGTGGCCGACGAGGAGGCGGACTCCAGTACGGACCTGGTGGTGCTCGGCGATGTCAGCGTGGGCGGGACGACGCCGGCGGGCGTGCTGGTCGCGGCGCTGTGCGGGACCGACGCCTCGGTGGTGACCGGGCGGGGCGGCGAGGCGATCGACGACCTGGCGTGGATGCGCAAGTGCGCCGCGATCCGGGACGCGCTGCGGCGGGCCCGGCCGGTGCTCGGGGACCAGCTGCAGCTGCTGGCGACGGTGGGCGGGGCCGACCTCGCGGCGATCACCGGGTTCCTGCTGCAGAGCGCGGTGCGCAAGCTGCCGGTGATCCTGGACGGGGTCGTGGTGGCCGCGTGCGCGCTGGTGGCGCAGCGGGTGGCGTTCCGGGCGCCGGACTGGTGGCTGGCCGCGCACGACAGCGGGGAGCCGGGACAGGCCAAGGCGCTGGACCGGATGGCGCTGGAGCCGCTGCTGGCGCACGGGGTGACCGTGGGCGAGGGAACGGGCGCGCTGCTGGCGCTGCCCCTGGTCCAGGCCGCGGCGGCGCTGGCGGCGGAGCTGCCGGAGCGGCCCGAGGCCGCGGCGGAGCCGGAGAAGGCGGAAGAGGGAGCGGAGTAGCAGCCGCGCCCGGTTCGGCACCGCCGGAACACGCCGTCGCGGACGGGGCCGTCGCGGCGGGCCGGGAACGCGGCGCCACCATGCCGGAAGTGGGTGCGGGAGCAGCCGAAAGTTGTGCCGTCGCAGACCAAGGTTGGACGATTGTGGCGGGCATCCCCCATATGATCCTCATCCATGGGAGATGCCCGAATTGCCTCGCGGCGGGCAGCCGCTTTCGCCGTCTGGTACCTGCGGGTCGTCGCGTTCGTCAACTTCCTCAGCGCCGTGTGGGTCTCCCTGGGGCAGGACGTGCGGCGGCACAACCAGGAGAACTTCTTCACGCCGTACCTGCTGACCGCCGGCTTCGCCTCCGGTGTCTTCACCGCGTTCCTCGCCATCACCATGCGGCGCCGCAAGCGGGCCGCCTGGATCCTCAACCTGGCGCTGGCCGGGCCGTTCCTGGCGCTGTTCTCGTTCGCCCTGACCTTCGCCGAGATCCGCCAGTACGCCCAGAACTGGATCTCCCTGGCCCTCACCGCCGCCTTCGTGGCCGCGCTGCTGGTGGGGCGCAAGGAGTTCTACGCCAAGGGCGACCGGTCGAACCCGAAGCTGGCCGCCGCCGTGGCCGTCGGCGGCACCCTGGTCGCCTCCCTGCTCGCCGGGCTGCTGGTGACGGTCACCAACCAGGCGCCGGACGCGGCGCGTTCGACGTTCCTCGAGCGCTGGCACTACGGCACGTTCCGGCTGATCTCCGTCGCCGTGGACGAGTCCCGCTTCCCCGGGGTCGACGTCCCGAACTGGGTGAACGTCGCCATCAACGTGCTCAGCACCGTCCTCGTCCTCGCCGTCCTCTACGCCGCCTTCCGCTCCCGGCGTGCCGTCGACCCGCTCACCGAGGACGACGAGAAGCGGCTGCGGGAACTGCTCGACCGGCACGGTGAGCGGGACTCGCTCGGGTACTTCTCGCTGCGCCGGGAGAAGAGCGTGGTCTGGTCGCCGAGCGGGAAGGCGGCCGTGGCCTACCGGGTGGTGGGCGGCGTCTCGCTGGCCTCCGGGGACCCGATCGGTGATCCCGAGGCGTGGCCCGGCGCCATCGAGCCCTGGCTGGCCGAGGCCCGCGCGCACGGGTGGATCCCCGCCGTGATGGGCGCGAGCGAGGAGGCCGGGTGCGTGTACGCGCGGCACGGGCTGGACGCGCTCGAGCTCGGGGACGAGGCCCTGGTCGAGGTCGCCGACTTCACCCTGGAGGGGCGGGCCATGCGGACCGTGCGGCAGGCCTACAACCGGGTGAAGCGGGCCGGGTACAGCGTCCGCATGCGGCGGCACGAGGACATTCCGGCCGCCGAGATGGCGTGCCTGCTCGAGCGGGCCGACGACTGGCGTGACGGGGCGACCGAGCGCGGCTTCAGCATGGCGCTCGGGCGGCTCGGGGACCCCGAGGACGGGCGGTGCGTGATGCTCGAGTGCACCGACGGCGACGGGGAGTTGCGGGCCCTGCTCTCCTTCGTGCCGTGGGGGCCGCACGGGCTCTCCCTCGACCTCATGCGGCGCGACCGGGACTCCGACAACGGACTGATGGAGTTCATGGTCCTCGAACTGCTGCGCCGGGCCGGGGAGATCGGGGTCACCCAGGTCTCGCTGAACTTCGCGATGTTCCGCTCGGTCTTCGAACGCGGTGCGCGCCTGGGCGCCGGGCCGGTGCTGCGGCTGTGGCGGTCGCTGCTCAGCTTCTTCTCGCGCTGGTGGCAGATCGAGTCGCTGTACCGCGCCAACGCCAAGTACCGGCCGATCTGGGAGCCGCGCTTCCTGCTCTTCGAGAAGAGCGCGGACCTGCTGCGCATCGGCATCGCGTCCGCGCGGGCCGAGGGCTTTCTGGAGGCGCCGGGCCTGCCGAAGTGGATGCATCGCAAACATCTGGAAACATACAGATAAGCACTGTAAGCGGACAGATGGGGGCCATCCGGATGAACAGGCTCGCCCGCTGGGCCCGTGCCGAATGGGTGCTCCTGTACGTCATGGTGCGCGACGCGCTGGTCCGGCGGCGTCTGCGGGCGATCCCGATGACCCTCGCGGCGATGGCGCTGACGGCGCTCGTGCAGGTGGTGCAGAACCAGTCCTGGGGGTACGGGCCGGTGCAGCGCCTCGGGGGCGTCCGGGCCGAGGACCCGCTCTGGCCGGCCCTGCTGCGCACTCCGCTGTCGCTGTTCGTGCCGGCGCCGGATCTTCCCGTGTGGGGCGCCCTGATCCAGATCCTCTTCGTGTTCGGCGTCGCGGAGATCTGCCTCGGCCGTCCGCGCACCCTCGCCCTCGCGTACGCCGCGACCCTCACCGGGACGCTGTACGCCCGCCTGGGCATCCGGCTGGGCTTCGACAGCCTGCTGGGCCTGCCCGCGTCGGACGCCCGCGTCGTGGACACCGGCCCGTCGGCGGCCGTGGTGGGCCTCGCCGTGTACGTCGGCTGGCGCTACGGCGCCCGCTGGACGGCCGGCACGGTGACCGCTGCGATGGCGGTGGAGGTGCTGCTCAAGGGCAACCTCGCCGGCAAGGAGCACCTCGCGGCGATCTTCGCGGTGGTGGTGCTGATCGCCGTCTCGCGGCTTCGACGGTCCCCACACCGTCGCCCGGGGCGCCTGGCGGTTCCGGGCGCCTACTCCCCCGACCCCGACCCGCACCGGTCGGCTCCGCTCCCGGTGTCCGCTCGCGCCAGGCGCTGACACGCCCCTCCGTCAGTGCGGCGGCAGGGCCTGGGGGTCGGGCTTTCCGCCGATCAGGTCCTGGAGTCTGCGCCGGGGGCCCGCCCAGCGGCGGTCGTGGCGGTAGGCACGCAGCGTGGCCCGGGCCCGGGCCTTGGGGCGGCGGCGGTAGAAGCGGCGGGCCCAGGGGGAGCCGGGGCGGGCGAGGCGGACCAGGCCGATCAGGCCGACGACCGGCACGATCACGCTGAAGATCGCCATCCGGGTCTTGCCCTTGCTGAGGACGCCCAGCGCGAACAGGAAGTTGACGGCGACCGTCGAGATGACACCGCCGCGGTCGTGCAGTTCCTGCTGGCTCATGTCGTTGACCCCGAACGGCGAGAAGCCGGCGAGGACCAGTCCGACGAGGGCCGCCGTGAGGACCACGACCTCGACGCTCTTGCGGCCCTCCTCGGTCCAGTAGACGTCGTCGAGGTGCAGGATCAGCGCGAACTCGTCGAGGACCAGCCCGGCCCCCATGCCGAAGAGCACCGCGAAGGCTCCCGTCCCGAAGCCGTGCCGGCCGCTGGCGACCGCGCCGAAGCCGCCGACGATCGTGAGCACGACCCCGGGGACCACGTGGTGGATGTGCAGCCCGCCCGCCTTGACGTTGCCGAAGGGCCCCTTGCCCGCCCGGATGAGGCGGGTGACGACCCGGGTGATCAGGAACGTCAGCACGAACGCGGTGAGCGCGAGCAGCAGCGGCAGTTTGCCCGGCTCGATGATGTTGCGTTGCAACCAATGTCCCATACGCGCACTTTATTCGCAGGTGCCTCGGCCGCTCTCCCGACCGCCGGGTAACCTGCGCCGGTGCCCAAGACCCCACCCCTCGACGGCCTCCGCTTCGCCTTCGGCACCCTCACCGTGCTGCCGGTGAGGGTGACCCGCTGGGACCGCGAGGCGGCCCGCGCCGGCATGCTGTGCGCCCCGGTGGCCGGGCTGGTCGTCGGCGGCTGCGCGGCCCTGGCCGGCCTCCTGCTGCTGGCGCTCGGCGCGGGGGCGCTGCTCGCCGCCGTCGCCTCCGCCGCCGTACCGGCCGTACTGACCCGGGGGCTGCACCTCGACGGTCTCGCGGACACCGCGGACGGTCTGGGCAGCGGGAAGCCCGCCGAGGACGCGCTGCGCATCATGAAGCGGTCGGACATCGGGCCGTTCGGAGTGGTCACCCTCGTGTTCGTGCTGCTGGCCCAGGTGGCCGCGCTGGCCCAGGCGTACGGCGGCTCGTGGGGGCGCGGTGCGCTGTCCGCCGTCGTCTCGGCGGTCGCGGCGCGGCTGGCGCTCACCCTGGCGGCGCGGGCCGGGGTGCCGGCCGCCCGCCCGGAGGGGCTGGGCGCGGCGGTCGCGGGCGTCGTGCCGGTGCGGGGCGCGGCGGCGGTGGCGGCCGCCGTGACCGTGGCGGCCGCGGCCGCGGGGGCGCTGCTCGGGACGTACGACGCGGTGCGTACGGCGGTCGCGGTGCTCCTCGCGCTCGCCGCGGCCGAACTCCTGCTGCGGCACTGCACGCGCCGTTTCGGCGGGGTGACCGGCGATGTGTTCGGCGGGCTGGCCGAGACGGCGGCGACGGTCTGCCTGCTGGTGCTGTCGCTGGGGCAGTAGTCTCGTCCGCCGTACACGGACAAGGGATCGTGATCGGGGGGCGTTCGTGCCGAAGCTTCGTCGTGCCGTGGCCTGGTTCATCGACTTCTCGCTGGTGCTGGCACTCGCGACGGGGCTCGCGGTGCTCACCTTCCACCGCATGGCCGCGCTCGTCACCGACGTGCCCGACCTCGCGACCCACGGCGGCCTGGACCTGCTGACCTCGCGCGGCGACGTCGTCGGCGCCTCGGAGCAGCTGGGTCTGTCGCTGTGGAACCAGGCCGTCCTGGACGTGGAGGAGGCCTTCGGGGCGCTGATCGCGGCGACCTTCCTCTACCAGTGGGGCTGCCTCGCCCTGGCCGGGCGGACCGTCGGCAAGGGGCTGCTCGGGCTGCGGATCGCCCCGGTCCCCGCGCGCCGGGCCGCGGTGCGCGCCGCGGTCACCACGGCGGCCGACATCGCGATCTACGCCGTGGCCTGCGTGCTGCTGGTCGAGGGGTACTTCGTGGCGTCGGTGATGGTGTGGGCGCTCGCGGTCCTCGTCTTCCTCCTCAACGCCCTTCCCGTGCTGGCCCCGACGCGCCGCTCCTTCGCCGACCGGGTGGCCGGCACGACGGTCACCGGGTTCGGGATCAGCACGCCCGCCGCCACGCCCCCAGTTCGTACTTTTTGAGCATCGAGCTCAGTCGCAGGCGGCGGGACTGGGCGCAGAAGCGGCTGGTCGGCAGCTCGTACTCGACGTGGAAGACGGCCTTGTCCGCCGCGACGAAGGGCTTGAGGGCCGCGCACTCGCCGTACTGCGCACACTGTTCGTTGACCGCGAAGTCGAAGTCCTTCACCAGCCGCGGGATCTGGTCCAGGTCGTTCTTCAACCCGACCGCCATGCCCCGGTCGTGGGCCAGCCTCGCGAGCAGCCGGTTGTAGCGGAGCTGGTCGGCGGCGGTGAGGCGGAAGCCGGTGGTGTTGCGGTAGCCGTCCATGTTGTCCGGTTCCACCGCGTCGAAGCCCTTGTCGCGGCACATGTCGAGGCGGGCCGCCATGAGCGGCTCCAGGACGTCCGTGCGGCGGATGTCCAGCCAGCGCTCGCCCTTCCAGCCGTTGCCCTTGCCGATCACCGAGCGGGGGAACTTCTTCGCGTCGGGCCGCCAGTCCTCCCAGGCGCCGGTGGACAGGTAGCAGATGACCTTGCGGCCCGCGCGGTGCAGGGCGGCGACCGTGGCCGCGGACCGGTCGAAGCCGTCGATGTCGTAGACCGGCACGTCGACCGACGTGTCGAGGCGGCCGCTGAGCTGCCACTGCCAGGCCACCCCGGGTCGCGGTCGCCAACGCGGGCCGGACGCACCGGAGTCGGAGCCGGAGCCGGAGGTGCAGCCCGCCAGCAGCAGGAGCAGGGCGAGTAGGAGGGGCGGGCGTCTCAACGGGCTGGCTCCTGGGTGGGCGACGGCGTCCCTCAAGGATGAACACCGCGCGCGTGGCGGGGGTCACCGGGTCCCGGGACCGGAGCACGACCACGGCGCGACCGCCGGGTGAATGGACATGGGCATGAGCGAATCGGCGCAACGCGCGTAGGCTCGTCCGCAGTGTTCGACGTACCGGGGAAGGCCCCGCGGAAACCGCACCCTGCCGCCGCATCTAGGGTCGGCTGTCGGGCCCGGTCGACCCACACGTATCGGCCACTGGAACTTCACATCGGAAGCGAGATTTCACCACCGTGACTGCTCTCACTCTCAGCACCGCCGCGGCGCCCGGCCTGCGGGCCGACGCGATCGTCGTCGGTGTCGCCAAGGGCGCCGCCTCCAGGTCCGGGGACCTCGTCGTCGCACCCGGCGCCGAGGCCGTGGACAAGGCCTACGACGGCAGGCTCGCCGGCGTCCTGGAAACCCTCGGTGCCTCCGGCGCCGAGGGCGAGGTGACGAAGCTGCCCGCACCGTCCGGGTTCAAGGCCCCGCTGGTCGTGGCAGTCGGCCTGGGCGCCGAGCCCGAGAAGGACTCCGGCTACGACGGCGAGGCCCTGCGCAAGGCCGCCGGCGCCGCCGCCCGCGCGCTGGCCGGCAGCAAGAAGGCCGCGTTCGCGCTGCCGGTCGGGGACGCCTCCGACCTCGGCGCGATCGGCGAGGGCGTGCTGCTGGGCGCGTACTCCTTCGACTCCTACAAGGAGAACGGCAAGGCCGCCAAGGACAAGAACGGCAAGGCGCCGCTCGCCGAGGCCACCCTGCTCGGCGGCAAGCCGCGGGACGCCGCGCACAAGGCGGCGCTCACCCGCGCCGTCGCCGTCTCCGAGGAGCTCAACCGCGCCCGGGACCTGATCAACACCCCGCCCAACGACCTCAACCCCGAGTCGTTCGCCGCGATCGCGCAGGCCGCGGCCAAGGAACACGGCATCAAGGTGCAGGTGCTCGACGTCAAGGCGCTGGAGAAGGGCGGCTACGGCGGCATCCTCGGCGTCGGCGCGGGCTCCGCCGCCGGGCCGCGGCTGGTGAAGCTGTCGTACACCTCCTCCAAGGCGAACAAGCACCTGGCGCTCGTCGGCAAGGGCATCACCTACGACTCGGGCGGCATCTCGCTCAAGCCAGCCGGTCACAACGAGACCATGAAGTGCGACATGAGCGGTGCGGCGGCGGTCTTCGCGGCCGTGGTCGCCGCCGCGCGCCTGGGCCTGCAGGTGAACGTCACCGGCTGGCTGGCGCTCGCCGAGAACATGCCCTCGGGTTCCGCCACCCGCCCCGGTGACGTGCTGCGCATGTACAGCGGCAAGACGGTGGAGGTCCTCAACACCGACGCCGAGGGCCGCCTGGTCCTCGCCGACGCGCTGTGGGCGGCCTCGCAGGAGAAGCCGGACGCCATCGTGGACGTCGCGACCCTCACCGGCGCGATGGTGCTGGCGCTGGGCAGCCGGACCTTCGGGATCATGGCGAACGACGACGCCTTCCGCACCGCGGTGCACGAGGCCGCCGAGGAGGTGGGCGAGCCGGCGTGGCCGATGCCGCTGCCGGAGCACCTGCGCAAGGGCATGGACTCCCCCACCGCCGACATCGCCAACATGGGCGAGCGGATGGGCGGCGGCCTGGTCGCCGGCCTGTTCCTGCGCGAGTTCGTGGGCGAGGGCATCACCTGGGCCCACCTGGACATCGCGGGCCCGGCCTTCAACGAGGGCGGCCCGTTCGGGTACACCCCGAAGGGCGGCACGGGTACGGCGGTGCGCACGCTGGTCCGCCTCGCGGAGCTGACGGCCTCCGGCGACCTGGGCTGATGCGGCCGTGAGGGAAGGGGGCTCCGCGCGCGGGTAGGGCGGAGCCCCCTTTTCCACGGGCGCTCAACCGAACGTGGGACGTCTCACACACCGGCCCGGCGTCTCGTTCACCTCCGACAAGTGCGAAGATGGGCCACGGCAGGACAGGGCCCCCACCACAGGGCCGAAGAAAGAGCGGCCGGACACCAGCCGCCGCCCGGTCAGGGTTGACCGGCGTACGGCGCACATGCATGGAGGACGTGACGTGGCGAACGACGCCAGCACCGTTTTCGACCTAGTGATCCTCGGCGGTGGTAGTGGCGGTTACGCCGCGGCCCTGCGCGGGGCGCAGCTGGGCCTGGACGTCGCCCTGATCGAGAAGGACAAGGTCGGCGGTACCTGCCTGCACCGGGGTTGCATCCCCACCAAGGCCCTGCTGCACGCGGGCGAGATCGCCGACCAGGCCCGCGAGAGCGAGCAGTTCGGCGTCAAGGCCACCTTCGAGGGCATCGACGTCCCCGCCGTCCACAAGTACAAGGACGGCGTGATCGCCGGCCTGTACAAGGGTCTGCAGGGTCTCATCGCCTCCCGGAAGGTGACGTACATCGAGGGCGAGGGCCGCCTGTCCTCCCCCACCTCCGTCGACGTCAACGGCCGGCGCGTCGAGGGCCGCCACGTCCTGCTGGCGACCGGCTCCGTGCCGAAGTCGCTGCCGGGCCTGGAGATCGACGGCAACCGGATCATCTCCTCCGACCACGCCCTCGTCCTGGACCGCGTGCCGAAGTCCGCGATCGTCCTGGGCGGCGGCGTCATCGGCGTCGAGTTCGCCTCCGCCTGGAAGTCCTTCGGTGCGGACATCACCGTCATCGAGGGCCTCAAGCACCTCGTCCCGGTCGAGGACGAGAACTCTTCGAAGCTTCTTGAGCGCGCGTTCCGCAAGCGCGGCATCAAGTTCAACCTCGGCACCTTCTTCCAGAAGGCCGAGTACACCCAGGACGGCGTGAAGGTCACCCTCGCCGACGGCAAGGAGTTCGAGGCCGAGATCCTGCTCGTCGCCGTCGGCCGCGGCCCGGTCTCGCAGGGCCTGGGCTACGAGGAGCAGGGCGTCGCGATGGACCGCGGCTACGTCCTGGTCGACGAGTACATGCGTACCAACGTCCCGACGATCTCCGCCGTCGGTGACCTCGTCCCGACGCTCCAGCTCGCGCACGTGGGCTTCGCCGAGGGCATCCTGGTGGCGGAGCGTCTGGCCGGTCTGAAGACCGTCCCGATCGACTACGACGGTGTCCCCCGCGTGACCTACTGCCACCCGGAGGTCGCCTCCGTCGGCATCACCGAGGCCAAGGCCAAGGAGATCTACGGTGCGGACAAGGTCGTCGCTCTGAAGTACAACCTGGCGGGCAACGGCAAGAGCAAGATCCTGAACACCGCGGGCGAGATCAAGCTCGTCCAGGTCAAGGACGGTGCCGTGGTCGGCGTCCACATGGTCGGCGACCGCATGGGCGAGCAGGTCGGCGAGGCCCAGCTGATCTACAACTGGGAGGCGCTGCCGGCCGAGGTGGCCCAGCTCATCCACGCCCACCCGACGCAGAACGAGGCGATGGGCGAGGCCCACCTGGCGCTGGCCGGCAAGCCCCTGCACTCGCACGACTGACCCTCGGTCGACGAAGCGACGACTCAGACTTCCGCAATTCGTAAGGAGCAACCGAAACCATGGCGGTTTCCGTAACCCTTCCGGCGCTCGGCGAGAGCGTCACCGAGGGCACTGTCACCCGCTGGCTGAAGGCCGAGGGTGAGCGCGTCGAGGCCGACGAGCCGCTGCTCGAGGTCTCGACCGACAAGGTCGACACCGAGATCCCCTCGCCCGCCGCCGGTGTGCTGGCCTCCATCAAGGTCGCCGAGGACGAGACCGTCGAGGTCGGCGCCGAGCTGGCCGTCATCGACGACGGCACCGGCTCTCCCGCCGCAGCGCCCGCCCCGGCCGCCGAGCCCGCTCCCGAGCCCGCCGCGGCTCCGGAGCCGGCCGCTGCCGCCCCGTCCACCGAGCAGGCCGCCCCGGCCCCGGCGCCCACCGCCGAGGCCGCGTCCGGCGGCGGCTCCGCCGAGGGCACGGACGTCGTCCTGCCCGCTCTCGGCGAGTCCGTCACCGAGGGCACCGTCACCCGCTGGCTGAAGTCGGTCGGCGACTCCGTCGAGGCCGACGAGCCGCTGCTCGAGGTCTCCACGGACAAGGTCGACACCGAGATCCCGGCGCCCACCTCCGGTGTGCTGCTGGAGATCACGGTCGGCGAGGACGAGACCGCCGAGGTCGGCGCCAAGCTCGCCGTCATCGGCGCCCCGGGCGCCGCTCCGGCCGCTGCCCCGGCGCCCGCCGCCCCGGCTCCGGCCCCGGCCGCCCCCGCGGCTCCGGCGCCGGCTCCGGCCGCCGCCCCGGCTCCGCAGGCTCCGACGGCTCCGGCTCCGCAGCAGGTCACGACCCCGGCCCCCGAGCCGGTCCCGGCCGCTCCGGCGCCCGCTCCGGCGCCGGCCCCCGCCCCGGCCGCGGCGCCCGCCGCCGCCGCTCCGGCCGCCGCCCAGGCGACCGACGAGGGCGCCTACGTCACCCCGCTGGTGCGCAAGCTCGCCGCCGAGCACGGCGTCGACCTGGCCGGCGTCAAGGGCACCGGCGTCGGCGGCCGTATCCGCAAGCAGGACGTCATGGCAGCCGCGGAGGCCGCCAAGGCCGCTGCCGCCGCTCCGGCGCCCGCCGCCGCTGCCGCCCCGGCCGCCAAGAAGGCGCCCACGCTGGAGGCCTCGCCGCTGCGTGGCCAGACCGTCAAGATGCCGCGCATCCGCAAGGTCATCGGCGACAACATGGTCAAGGCGCTGCACGAGCAGGCGCAGCTGTCCTCGGTCGTCGAGGTCGACGTCACCCGCCTGATGCGCCTGCGCGCCCAGGCCAAGGACTCCTTCGCCGCGCGCGAGGGCGTCAAGCTCTCCCCGATGCCGTTCTTCGTGAAGGCGGCGGCCCAGGCGCTGAAGGCCCACCCGGTCATCAACGCCAAGATCAACGAGGCCGAGGGCACGATCACCTACTTCGACTCCGAGAGCATCGGGATCGCGGTGGACTCCGAGAAGGGCCTGATGACCCCGGTCATCAAGCACGCCGGCGACCTGAACATCGCGGGCATCGCGAAGGCCACGGCGGAGCTGGCCGGCAAGGTCCGCGCCAACAAGATCACCCCGGACGAGCTGTCCGGAGCGACCTTCACCATCTCCAACACCGGTTCGCGCGGCGCGCTCTTCGACACGATCATCGTGCCGCCGGGCCAGGTCGCGATCCTCGGCATCGGTGCCACGGTCAAGCGCCCGGCGGTCATCGAGACCGAGGAGGGCACGGTCATCGGCGTGCGCGACATGACCTACCTGACCCTCTCCTACGACCACCGTCTGGTGGACGGCGCCGACGCGGCCCGTTACCTGACCGCGGTCAAGGGGATCCTGGAGGCGGGCGAGTTCGAGGTCGAGCTCGGCCTGTAGGACACAGGGTTCGTACGACGGCGCCCCCGCCCGGAGCTTCCGGGCGGGGGCGCCGTCGTACCGGCCGGGCGCCACCACGGACGGCCTTCCCCGGCATGGCGTGTAAGTCTCGTCTCACCTGCACGAAAGCGCCCCCGTGCGCCTCTCCCGAAAGCGCTCGCGGCCTTATTGTCTAAACGTCGAACGCCCTTAAGGAGCTCTCATGACCGCGCCCGTCGTCCACTCGCTGCGCGAACAGATCCGCGAGCACATCGTGGAGGGGATCGTCAGCGGGCGCTGGAAGCCGGGCGAGCGGATCGTGGAGCGCCGTATCGCCACCGAGCTGGAGGTCAGCCAGACGCCGGTGCGCGAGGCGCTGCGGGAGCTGGAGTCGCTGCGGCTGATCGAGTCCGCGCCGAACAAGGGCGTTCGGGTGCGGAATCTGACGGCGGCCGACCTGGAGGAGAGCTACCCGGTCCGAGCGGGTCTGGAGGCGATCGCGGCGGAGCTGGCGGCGGAGAAGCTGGCGCAGGACTGCTCGGCGCTGGAGCCGCACGTGGCCGCGCTGTACGAGGCCGACCGCAACGCCGACGGCACGGGCCAGGTGCGGCACACCGTGGCCTTCCACCGCGAACTGGTGCGGGCCGCGGGCAACTCCGTGCTGCTGCACACCTGGGAGGGCCTGGGCATCGAAGTCTTCACGGCGCTGTCGATCCGCTGGCTGGGCACCGTTCAGCAGTCGTACGCGGAGGAGCACGAGGAGCTGGTCCAGGCGTTCCGGCGGCGGGACCCGAGAATCGCGGAACTGGTCAAGGCGCACGTGCTGGGCTGCGCTCCGCGAGCCTGAGCGCAGCCCCGCTCACCTGCGGAAACCCGGCCAAAACGCGGCACCGGGTGCCTGCCCGAAAGACACCCCGTGCCTACTTTCTCGGAATCGAGAAGTTTTGCCCTTGAACCCTTTGATCGATCATCGATCAGGGAGTTATTGTCGCCGACGGGCCTGAACCGAGGCCCCGCGCCCTGTCCTGCCAAAGACAAAGGGCACCCCCGAACCCTTGCCGATGAGGGAACCCCCTTCGACTGAGGAAGGCGGCGACATGACCGACCCCAACGCCATCCAGCCGAGCGAGCTCGACCAGCTCCCCGACCGGGACCCGGAGGAGACCGCCGAATGGCAGGCCTCCCTGGACGCGGTCGCCAAGGCGGCCGGCCCGCACCGCGCCGCGTACCTGATGCGCCGCACGCTGGAGAGGGCCGAGGGCACCGGCATCGCGCTGCCCAAGCTCCTCGAGACCGACTACGTCAACACCATCCCCACCGCCGCCGAGCCGGCCGTGCCCGGTGACGAGGCGATGGAGCGCCGTATCACCGCGTGGAACCGCTGGAACGCGGCCGCGATGGTGACCCGGGGCAGCAAGTACGGCGTCGGCGGCCACATCGCCACCTTCGCCTCCGCGGCCTGGCTCTACGAGACCGGCTTCAACCACTTCTTCCGCGGCAAGGAGGCCGACGGCTCGGGCGACCAGCTCTACATCCAGGGCCACGCCTCCCCCGGCATCTACGCCCGCGCCTTCCTCGACGGCCGGCTGACCGAGACGCACCTGGACAACTTCCGCCGCGAGTCCGGCGGCAACGGTCTGCCCTCCTACCCGCACCCCCGCCGCCTGCCCTGGCTGTGGGAGTTCCCGACGGTGAGCATGGGCCTCGGCCCGCTCTCCGCCATCTACCAGGCCCGCTTCAACCGGTACCTGACCGCGCGCGGCATCAAGGACCTCACCGACTCGCACGTGTGGGCCTTTCTCGGCGACGGCGAGATGGACGAGCCCGAGTCGACGGCGGCGCTCGCGCTCGCCGCCCGCGAGGGCCTGGACAACCTGACCTTCGTCATCAACTGCAACCTGCAGCGCCTCGACGGCCCGGTCCGCGCCAACTTCAAGATCGTGCAGGAGCTGGAGGCCCAGTTCCGCGGCGCCGGCTGGAACGTCGTGAAGTCGCTGTGGGGCTCCGCCTGGGACGAGCTGTTCCAGCTGGACACCACCGGCGCGCTCGTACGCCGGCTGCGCGAGGTACCGGACGCCCAGGTGCAGACGTACCAGACGCGCGACGCCGCCTACATCCGCGAGGACTTCTTCGGCAAGGACCCGGCGCTCGCCGAGATGGCGAAGCTGCTCAGCGACGACAAGATCCTCGAGTGCTTCCACCTCTCCCGCGGCGGCCACGAGTCCCGCAAGGTGTACGCGGCGTACAAGGCGGCCGTCGAGTTCAAGGGCGCCCCGACCGTGATCCTCGCCCAGACCGTCAAGGGCCACACCCTCGGTGAGGGCTTCGCGTCGAAGAACGCCAACCACCAGATGAAGAAGCTCTCGGTGGACGAGTTCAAGGCGATGCGGGACCTGCTCGAACTGCCCATCTCCGACAGCCGGTTCGTCGACGGCGTGGTCCCCTACGGCCACCCCGGCGCCGACTCCCCCGAGGTGCGCTACCTCCAGGAGCGCCGCGCGGCCCTCGGCGGCCCCGCCCCGGCCCGCCGCGTGCACCCGGTGGCCCCTCTGCCGGCCCCCGCCGAGAAGGCGTTCACCGCCTTCGACAAGGGCTCCGGCTCCCAGAACGTCGCCACCACCATGGCCTTCGTCCGGCTGGTCAAGGACCTGGTCCGCGACAAGGAGACGGGTAAGCGCTGGGTACCGATCGTGCCCGACGAGGCACGCACCTTCGGCATGGAGTCGCTCTTCCCGTCCCTCGGGATCTACTCCCCCAAGGGCCAGACGTACGAGCCGGTCGACCGCGACCAGCTGATGTACTACAAGGAGGCCAAGAACGGCCAGATCCTCAACGAGGGGATCACCGAGGCCGGTTCGATGGCCGACTTCATCGCCGCTTCGACGTCGTACGCGACGCACGGCGAGGCGATGATCCCCTTCTACATCTTCTACTCGATGTTCGGCTGGCAGCGCACCGCCGACCAGATGTGGCAGCTCGGCGACCAGCTCGGCCGCGGCTTCCTCGTCGGCGCCACGGCCGGCCGCACCACGCTGACGGGCGAGGGCCTGCAGCACGCCGACGGCCACTCGCCGGTCATCGCGGCGACCAACCCGGCGGCGCTGACGTACGACCCGGCGTTCGCGTACGAGGTCGCGGCGATCGTCAAGGACGGTCTGCGCCGCATGTACGGCGAGGCGGCTCCCGGCGAGGACCCGAACGTCTTCTATTACCTCACCGTCTACAACGAGCCGCTGCCGCAGCCGGCCAAGCCCGCCGTCGCGGGTGTCGACGAGGGCATCGTCAAGGGCCTGTACCGCTTCAACACGGCGGAGTCGGCGGGGCTGTCCCCGGCGGCCAACGCCCCGCGCATCCAGCTGCTGGGCTCCGGCACGGCGATCCACTGGACGCTCAAGGCGCAGCAGCTGCTGGCCGAGGAGTGGGGCGTCGCGGCCGACGTCTGGTCCGCCACGTCCTGGACCGAGCTGCGCCGTGACGCGCTGGAGGCCGACGAGGCCCTGCTGCGCGGCGAGGAGCGCGTCCCGTACGTCCGCCGGGCCCTGCACGGCGCCGAGGGTCCCGTTCTCGCGGTGTCCGACTACATGCGCCAGGTCCCGGACCAGATCGCGCAGTGGGTCGAGCAGGACTGGTCCTCGCTGGGCGCGGACGGCTTCGGCCTCTCCGACACCCGCGAGGGCGCCCGCCGGCACTTCGGCGTCGACGCCGAGTCGATCGTCGTGGCCGCGCTGGCCCAGCTGGCGCGACGCGGCGAGGTGAAGGCCACGGCGGTGAAGGAAGCGCGCGAGAAGTACGGGTTGTAAGTCGGCTGCGGGCCGGTGGGGGCCGGTCGCGCAGTTCCCCGCGCCCCTGAAAACAGGGGGCGCGGGGAACTGCGCGATCAGCCCCCACTCACCCGCACCCGAACACGCACGATGATGTCCCCATGCGTGCTGCCCGCCTCATCAAGATGGTGCTGCTTCTGCAGTCCCGGCCCTCCATGACCGCCGCCGAACTCGCGCGGGAGCTGGAGGTGTCGGAGCGGACCGTCACACGGGACGCGCAGGCGCTGTCTGAGGCGGGCGTGCCGGTGTACGCGGACCGGGGGCGGGCCGGCGGCTACCGGCTGATCGGCGGGTACCGGACCCGGCTGACCGGGCTCGCCCGCTCGGAGGCCGAGGCACTGTTCCTGTCCGGGGTGCCGGGCGCGCTGCGCGAGATGGGGCTGGAGGACGCCGCCTCCGCGGCCCGGCTGAAGGTCTCGGCCGCCCTGCTGCCTTCACTGCGGGACGCCTCCCGCACCGCGGCGCAGCGATTCCACCTGGACGCCCCGAACTGGTTCACCGAGCTGAAGGCGCCCGCGCTGCTGCCCGCCGTGGCGGACGCGGTGTGGGACGACCGGAGGATCACCGCGCGCTACCGCGGCCGGGACACCGAGGTCGAACGGACGCTGGAGCCGTACGGGCTCGTGCTCAAGGCGGGGGTCTGGTACCTGTGCGCGCGGGTCGCGGAGCGGGGCACGTACCGGGTGTACCGGATCGACCGTTTCACGGCGGTCGACGGCGCCGAGGAGCGGTTCGAGCGCGACGAGGACTTCGACCTGCCGGCCTTCTGGGACGAGCGGGCGGAGCAGTTCGCGCGGTCGATCCTGCGGGACGAGGTCGTCGTACGGCTCTCGGAGGCGGGGGTGCGAGCGCTTCCCCATGCCGTCGACCCCGCGGCCGCGCGGGAGGCGCTGGCGGCCGCCGGCTCCCCCGGCCCGGGCGGCTGGGTCACGCTGACCCTGCCGGTGGAGTCCGTGGAGGTCGCGCACGCGCAGCTCGCGGGGCTCGGCCCGGAGGTGGAGGTGCTGGCGCCGCCGCGCCTGCGGGAGCGGTTCGCGAGCGACGCCGCACGGCTGGCCGCCCTGTACGGGACATAACAATCCGCCGCACTCCACGTGCGCCCCACCCGCCCAGGGCCGATGCTGTACCCGTGATGGACGAGACGGAGTTCTGGGAGCTGGTGGACGCCGCCCGCGAGGCCGCCGAGGGCGACCCCGAGGAGCAGGCGGACCTGCTCGTGGACCGGCTGCTCCAGCTGGAGCCCGACATGGTCCTGGACTTCGCCCGTCACTTCGAGGCCCGCTACAACCGCGCCTACACCTGGGATCTGTGGGGGGCCGCCGCCGTGCTGCTGAACGGCGCCGGCGACGACACCTTCGACTTCTTCCGCTGCTGGCTGATCGGGCAGGGGCGGGAGGTGTACGAGAGCGCGGTGCACCATCCCGACGCGCTGGCCGGCCTCCTGGACGACTTCGACGAGGAGCTCGACGGCGACGGGGAGGAGCTGGGGTACGCGGCCGACGAGGCGTACGAGGAGCTCACCGGGACGGTGGCACCCGACCTCGGCATCGCGCCGGCGCCGCCCGAGCCGGAGGGGACGCCGGTCGACCTGGAGGACGACCGGGCGCTGGCCGAGCGCTATCCGAAACTGTGGGAACGGTTCAGGGGCTGACGTCCGCGAGCCGGCATCCGTTCGACGAGGGGGACCATGGCCCGCATCCCGTACCCGGAGCGTCCGGCCGACGGTGTTTCGAAGCTGCCCGTGCCGCTGAACGCCTTCCGTATGCTCTCGCACGCCCCGCCGCTGACGGACACGGCGATCGAGATGGGCCTGGCCGTGCTGCGGGCGTCGACGCTGCCGGTCCGGCTGCGCGAGCTGGTGGTGCTGGCGGTGGCGGCCGGCACGGAGTGCGAGTACGAGGCCGTCCAGCACGGTCCGGTCGCGCTCGCCTCGGGTGTGACGCCCGAGCAGCTGGCGGCGATCTCCGAACGGCGGTCGGCAGGCCGGGAGTTCGACGAGACGGAGTCTGCGGCGGTGACCGCGGCCTTCGAGCTGGTGTCCCGGTGCACCCTGTCCGAGGCCACCCTGACGGCGCTGCGCGCCCGCTTCACCGACCGGCAGGTCGTCGAGATCGTGACGACGACCGGCTACTACGTCATGCTCGCGGGCCTGATGAACGGGCTCGGGGTGGACGTCGACCCGTCCGGGGAACGGTTCCTGGGACTGGCTGGGGACGAGGGCCCGCGCTAGCGCTTCAGAGCGCGGCGGTGCGCCTGCGGGAGGAGTCCGACGGGATGTAGGCGTGCGCCTGGTCGGCGACCGCGTGGTGCAGGGGGGCGGCGTTGGCCTGGTCGAGTGCGGACGCGGTGACGGCCGCGGGGCCGAGGACGACGGCTGCGGCCGCGCAGAACGCGGCCCACGGGCCGAACACGCCCTTGGTCCGGCCTTCGGTCTTGTGCGTGGCGCTGCTGTGACTGTTCACTTCTTCCCCACCTTCGGTCAGTGCGTGTGCATGACGATAGGGACGGTGCCTCAGGACGGTCCGTGAGGCCGCTGGGAGAAACCTGTGAGGCCATGAGCAGCCCGTACGTGAGGGAGCTGACGCGCGAGGAGCATCTCGCGCACCTGCGGCTGCACCCGGACGTCAGCCATCTGCAGATCCCCGAGTGGGGCGACGTGAAGCCCGACTGGGTGGCGGAGAGCGTGGGCTGGTTCGAGGGGAAGCTGCTCGTCGCGGCGGCGCTGGTGCTGTACCGCCCGCTGCCCGGGACGCGCCGCTTCCTCGCCTACCTTCCCGACGGGCCCGCGATCGACTGGTCGGACCCGCGGCTGGAGCGCTGGCTGGACCCGCTCGTCGCGCACGTCCAGGAGCGCGGGGCGTTCGCGGTGCGGATCGGGCCGCCGCTCGTCGTACGGCACTGGGAGGCGGCGACCGTCACGGCGGGGATCGCCGACCCCGCCGTACGGCATCTGCGCGATCTGCCGGCGGCCGGTGTCGACGGGTTCGCCCTGGACGCGGCCGAGCGACTGGGGCGGCTGGGGTGGCGGCGGTGCGCGGAGGGCGACGGCAGCGGGTTCGGGCTGGGACAGCCCCGCTACGGCTTCCGGATCCCGCTCGCCGGGCGGTCGACGCAGGACCTGCGGCAGGGCCTCGCCCCGCACTTCGCGCAGGCGCTGGGCACGGCGGAGCGGGCGGGCGTGCGGGTCTCCTGGGGCACGGCCGCCGACCTGTCCGACTTCCACCGCCTGTACGAGGCCACGGCCGCCCGCGACGGCTTCCGGGCCCGCCCGCCGGAGTACTTCCGGCGCATGTGGAAGGCGCTCAACGCCGAGGACGACGACCGGCTGCGCCTCTACCTCGCGGAATACGACGGGTTCGTGCTCTCCGCCGCCCTCATGATCAACGTAGGTCCCCGGTCCTGGCACTCCTACCCCGCCTCCGGCCGGCAGGGCCGTGAACTGCGGCCCAGCGGCGCCCTGTTGTGGCGCATGCTGTGCGACGCGCGGGCGGCGGGCACCGACGTCTACGACCTGCGCTCCATCACCCCCGTCCTCACCGGGGGCCGGTTGCTGGGCCGCCTGCGCTTCAAGGCGGGTACCGGCGGACGGGCCGTGGAGTACCTCGGGGAGTGGGAACGGCCGGTGGGCGGTGGCGGGAAGGTGCTGCAGCGGGCGGTGCGGGCGTATCTCGGGCGGCGGTGACGCTACGGCGTCCTGCCCTGGAGCCGGGCCGCCAGGGCCCTGATCTCCGGCAGGTGGGCGGAGAGGGCGGCGCCGGGGCAGGAGGTCATGTAGCCGTCGTCGTGGCCCGCGAGGGCGGGGAGGGTGGCCGTGGTGCCGGCTGTGTAACGGCTGAGGCTGTTGCTGGAGGTCAGCCGGACCCGGGAGCGGGGGTCGACGTCGGCGACGCCCAGTTTCCAGGCGGCGAGCCCGGCGATCGCGTCGGTCATGGCCTTGGGGACGGGGACGCCCGCGGTGAACGTGCCGAGGGCGGCGATACCCGCGGTGCGGTGGTTGAAGCCCTGGGTGTGGGCACCGGTGACGGGACGGTCGACGCCGCCCGCCCGGCCCTCGTAGATGGTGCCGCAGCGGTCGACGAGGAAGTTGTAGCCGATGTCGTCCCAACGGCGGGCGCCGGTCTGGCCGGCGTAGAGGTAGCGGATGATGCGGGGCGCGTCGGCGCAGGCGTAGCCGTTGGGCGAGTCGGTGTGGTGGACGAAGACGGCGACGACCTTGTCGTCGTAGCGCGGAGGCGGCTGCGCGTGCCGGGCGAGGTCGTCGAGCCAGACGGAGCGCGGCACGATGGGTGGCCTGGCGGCGGTGTGCGCGGCGGGCACCGGGCGGGCCGGGGCGGGCCGGACCCGGCGCCCCGCGTTCGCGTGCTGGACGCCGTCCACGCACAGCACGAGACCGAAGACGGCGGCGAGCCCGATGAAACAGGCGAGCCCCACCCGCGCGCCTCGCGGCAACCGAAACCCCCGCCCCACCCCACGGCACCCGACCGGAACCCTGCGCCCACCCGGCAGCCCCGGCGCGACCACACCCCCGACCGCCCCGGTGCCGCCCGGCATCTCGCTCCCGGTCGCCTCGCCCCCCAGAGGGCTGCTTCCGGCCGCCACGGCCTCCGCCACCGGGGTATCCGCCACGGGCCCGACCCGCCGCCCCGCAGGCCCGGCCGCCTCCGCCGCCGGAGCGGCGTGCGGCGCTTCCGTCCCCGGCCAGGTCGCTGTCTCCGCCGGTGACGGGGTGTCGGGCGGCGCGTTGCCGTCGCGCCGTGCCGGCGTCCCGCTTGCGCGCAGCGCCGCCTTGCCTGCGCGCAGGGCGTGCAGCAGGCGCTGCAGCCGGGGTGGGCGCGGCGCCCGGGTTCGGGGCAGCGTGGCGCGTATGCGCGCTGGGCGTCGGCTTCGAGATGCCCGCGATCTTCGGACCCGCATGGGTCCACTCTCGGCCGGAAAGGCTTCGCCCGCGATGTGCGCTGTGCCACCCGGTGGAACCATCCTCCTGGTCCGCGACGTTTTTCCCGGTGAAGGGGGGCCGGAGGGCGACACGCACGCACGCGACTGATCATCGGGACCGTCCCGCGCGTACTAAGGGGTCTGAGGGAAAGGCGGCTCTGTGGACCTGCTCGACATCCTGCTGATGCTGGTGGTTCTGGCCTACGCGGCATCCGGCTACCGGCGCGGCCTGGTCGCCGGCTGCGTCTCGCTCGCCGGGTTCGTCGGCGGAGCCGTCGTCGGCGTGTGGGTGCTGCCCTGGATGATGGACCTGGTGACGGCGGGGACGACCCGGGCGACGGTCACCGCGGTGCTGACCGTGCTGGTCCCGGCGGTGGTGGGACACGAACTGGCCGGGCGGCTGGCGCTCAGGCTGCGCCGCGAGCTGGACCGGGGGCCGCTGCGGGTGGCGGACGGCGTCGGCGGCGCCGCGGCCAACTCGGTCGCCGTGCTGATCGTGGCGTGGGTCGCCGCGAGCGTGGTCGGCGTCTCCTCCTCCCCGCTGGTCACCACCGCCATCCGGGACTCGACCCTGCTCGGCGCCGTGCAGAACGTGATGCCCGACACCACCCCGACCTGGTTCTCCCGGGCCACCTCCGCGCTGACCCAGGCGGGCTTCCCGCAGGTCTTCAACCCGTTCGAGAACGAGTCGACGGCGAGGGTGGCCAAGCCCACCGGCGACAGCGTCACGGCCGCCGCCACCAGTGCCGCCAAGCGCAGCACGGTGAAGATCGAGGGCGCCTCCGGCAACCAGGGCCGCGAGGGCAGCGGGTTCGTGTACGCGCGCGAGCACGTGATGACGAACGCGCACGTGGTGGCCGGCATCGGCAACCCGACCGTGCGCATCGGCGGGGTCGGGCCGTCGTACGACGCCCAGGTGGTGCTCTTCGACCCCGACAAGGACGTGGCCGTGCTGTACGTGCCGGGCCTCAGGGCACCGGTGCTGAAGTTCGACCGCGGTGCCGAGCGCGGCGACTCGGCGGTGGTCGCCGGTTATCCGCAGGACGGGTCCCTGGACCTGCAGGCGGCGACGGTCGCGAGCCGGGTCGACGCCACCGGCCAGAACATCTACGGCGACGCCACGGTGACCCGCGAGATCTACTCGATCCGGTCCACGGTCCGCCCGGGCAACTCCGGCGGCCCACTGCTGACGACGGACGGCCGGGTGTTCGGTGTCGTCTTCGCCCGCTCCACCTCCGACAACGAGACCGGCTATGTGCTGACGGCGGCCGAGGTGTCCGCCGACGCCCGGCGCGCGGCGCAATCGACGGCCGGGGTGGACACGGGGGATCTGGTCACGTCGTAGCGCGGTCCGCGGGCCGATGATGGAGGGCTGGTCCCCCACACCCGCCGGAGGCTGCCGTGCCCGTCTTCTTCCTGATCTCCCTGCTGGTGGCGGGAGGCGCGCTCGTCCTGGTCGTGCGCAGGCGCCGCGAGGCGGCCCAGCGCGACCAGGTCAGAGACTGCACCCCATGAGGACGTCGTCCACGTACGCGCCCTGCAGCAGGAACTCTCCGGGCAGCACGCCCTCCACCACGAAGCCCTCGGCCTCGTAGAGCTTGCGGGCCGGGGCGTTGTGCCCGAGGACGCGCAGGGTGAGCCGGCGGGCGCCCTGCCGGCGGGCCTCCTCCCGCACCGCGCGCAGCAGCGCCCGCCCGACACCGCCGCCGCGCGCCTCCTCGGCGACGACGAGGCCCTGGATCTGCCGGACGTGCGCGTTGCAGGCGAGGGGGGTCGGATAGCCCAGCCGGACGTATCCGACGACCGTGCCGTCGAGTTCGGCGACCAGGTGGTCGCGGGGGCCGAACCGCTCGTTGTAGAAGGGCTCGTACGGCGGCCGGGGCCGCGGCTGCACGGAGTGCAGCGGGGACCAGGTGACGCGGTCGAGGCGGCCCAGTGTCTCCTCGTCGTCGAGCGTGGCATGACGTATGTGGGGAACAGCCATGACGGCCACCTTATGAGCCCCTTGAGGAGAATGAGCCCATGGAACGATCTCGAATCGCGGTGGCCGGCGCGTCCGGGCTGATCGGCGGCGCCCTGGCGCGGTCCCTGAAGGCGGACGGGCACGAGGTGGTGCGGCTGGTGCGGCGGGCCGCCCGGGCCGACGACGAGGTGTGCTGGGACCCCGAGGGGCGGTACGTGGACGCCGACGGGCTGGCCGGGTGCGACGTGGTGGTCAACCTCGCCGGCGCGGGGGTCGGCGACCGGCGCTGGACCGACGCGTACAAGGAGCGCATCCGCAACGGCCGGGTGCTGGGCACGGCCGCGCTGGCCGAGGCGATCGCCGGGCTGCCGGACGGACCGCGGGTGTTCGTGAACGGCAGCGCCATCGGGATCTACGGCGAGACCGGTGACCGGGCCGTCGACGAGAGCGCGCCGTCCGGCCGCGGGTTCCTGCCCGAGCTGTGCGTGGAGTGGGAGGCGGCCGCGGCGCCCGCGCGGGAGGCGGGCGTGCGGACCGTGTTCGCGCGGACGGGCCTCGTGGTGTCGGGGCAGGGCGGCGCCTGGGGGCGGCTGTTCCCGCTGTTCAAGGCGGGGCTCGGGGGGCGGATGGGCGACGGGCGGCAGTACTGGTCGTACATCGCGCTGCAGGACGAGGTGGCCGCGATCCGGTATCTCATCGACACCGACGGGCTGTCCGGGCCGTTCAATCTGACGGCCCCGAATCCGCTGACGAACCGTGAGATCACCGCGGCCATGGGGCGCGTGCTGCACCGGCCGACGCTGTTCCCCGTCCCGGCGCAGGTGCTGCGGACCGTGCTCGGCGAGATGGCCGGGGACGTGCTGGGCAGTGCGCGGGTGCTGCCGAAGCGGCTGCTGGAGTCGGGTTTCACGTTCACGTACCCGGAGATCGAGCAGGCGATCCGCGCCGCCCTGTGAGGGCCACCCTGCGCAGCCACAGCGTGACCGCATGCGACCGTTGTGCGACCGTGCCCTGTCCATGCGCGACTGCACTTGACCGGTCTCAGCCCTAACCTCGACCCGAACTCGGGTATCCCTGGAGCCTGTTGGGGGCATCACGTCTCCACCGGCCGCGCAACCTCGAGGAGGGGCACGTGCTTGAGCCCGCGTACCAGGCGGACGTCGTGATCGTGGGGGCCGGCGTGGCCGGCCTCTCGGCGGCGCATCGACTGACCAGCGCAGGAGTGACGACCGCGGTTCTGGAGGCCGCCCCCTGTGCGGGGGGCCGGATGTCCACCGAGAAGGTCGACGGGTTCCGGCTCGACCGCATTGGGCAACTGCTGTCGACGGCGTATCCGGAACTACGTCTGACCCCCGGCCTCGACGCCCTCGTGCTGCGCCCGTTCGCGCCGGGCGTCCTGCTGCACAGCGACGGCCGGCACCACCGGGCGGGGGCGGTGGCCGGCGCGGGGGGCGCACGGGGCGCACTCCATGCCGTACGTGCCCTGGCGAGCGCCCCCCGCGCTACGGCCGCGCCACGGGCGAGCGCCCCGCTGGGCACCGCCGTCGACCAGGCCCGGCTCGGCGCGGCGCTCACCCGGCTCGCGGCCATGCCGGTGCCACGGCTGCTGGCCCGGCCGGAGCTGCCCGCCCGCGAGGCTCTCGCCGCGCGCGGTGTGCCCGCCCGCACCGTGGACGGCTTCCTGCGTCCGCTGCTCGCGGCGCTGCTGTGCGACCCGGAGCTGACGACGTCCAGCCGGTGCGCGGATCTCGCGCTGCGCTCGTTCGCGGGCGGGCGGCTGTGCGTACCGGAGGGCGGCGCCGAGATGCTGCCGGAGCTGCTGAGGCGGGCGCTGCCGCCGGGCACGGTGCACACCGGGGTCCGGGTCACCTCCGTCTCCACCAACGCGGTGGCCACCGCCGAGCACGGTGAGATCCGCTGCCGTGCGGTGCTGCTGGCGACCGACGCGCGGGCCGCCGCCGAGCTGCTGCCCGGTCTGCGCGTGCCGGACTTCCACCAGCTGACGGTGGTCCACCACTCGGCGGACGAGGCACCGGCGACGGGCGCCTCGCTGCTCCTGGACGCCGACCGCGGCGGCCCGGTCGCCCACACGGCGGTGGTCAGCGCGGTGGACCCGAGCCGGGCCCCCGCGGGCCGGTGCCTGATCTCCTCCACGGTCCTGGGACCGCCCCCGGCCGACCTCGACACCGCCGTCCGCATGCACCTGTCGCGGCTCTACGGCACCTCGACCCGCCGCTGGGAGACCCTCGCCGTCCACCACACCGCCGAGGCCGTCCCGGCCATGCGCCCGCCCCACGACCTGCGCCGCCCGGTGCGCCTGCTGGCCGGCCTGTACGTGTGCGGCGACCACCGGGACACGAGCACGGTCCAGGGAGCCCTGCACTCGGCCCACCGAGCGACGACGGCGATCCTGAGGGACCTCGGAGCGACAGGCTCGACGCACACCTCCGCCCCCCTCCTGACAACCGAGGCCGCCTAGGAACGCCCCGAAAGGCGCGCGGGGAACTCCGCGACCAGCCACAACGGCGCCGCACCCGGCACACAACGGCCCCGTCAGACCAGATGCACAGCCCGCCTGGCACGCGCCCCAAAAGGGGCGCGGGGAACTGCGCGACCAGCCACGACGGCGCCGCACCCGGCACACAACCCCCGCCGTCACGGCGATCCCCCGCCCCGCCCCGCCCCGTCCCGACCCCGGCCCCTCAGCCCAGCGCAGCGACCTTGTCGCGATACCCCCGTACCGGCGCCGAGTCCTTGTACGGCTCCAGCCGGCGCTCGAAGTCCCTGACGTACTCCGTGGCCCGCACCGACCGCATCTCCGCCGCCGCACCCGCCGCCTCCGCCCCGAGCGCGCAGGCCTGGTCCAGCTCACCCAGGCCGAGCCGGGCGGAGGCCAGCACCACGCGGCAGAACAGCCGGCTGCGGGCGTACGCGGGCCCCCGCAGCTGCAGCGAGCGTTCCGCGTGCTGCGCCGCCGCCCGGAACTGCTGCAGGTCCCGGTGCGCGTGCCCGAACTCGTCGGCGAGCTGCGCCTCGTCGAAGAACCGCGCCCAGTACGGCACGTCGTCTCCCGAGCGGGCCGCCTCCAGCGCGCGCTCGGCCCGTACCAGCGAGGCCGTGCAGTTGCGGACCTCGCCGAGCACGCCGTGCGCACGCGCCTCGGCCGCGTGCAGCAGCGCCTGCACGACCGGCGGGGCGCTGGTGCCGGCGCCCTGCTGGGCCACCCGCGCCAGTTGCACGGCCTCGCGCCCGTGCCCGAGGTAGACGGCCTGCCGGCTCATGGTGACCAGCACGTACGCCCCGTACACCCGGTCCCCCGCCGCCTGCGCGAGCCGCAGCGACTGCACGAAGTACCGCTGGGCCAGTCCGTGGGCGGCGATGTCGTACGACGTCCAGCCCGCGAGCCGGGTCAGGTCGGCGGCGGCCGCGAAGAGCTTGCGGCCGGTCTGCTCGCCGTAGGCGCCGCGCAGCATCGGCTCGCACTCGTGCTCCAGGTAGCGCACGAGGGCCTGGCGGGCGTGCCCGCCGCCGTACATGTTGTCGAGGGTGCGGAACAGCTCGCCGACCGAGCGCAGCGCGGCGATGTCGCCGCCGGTGACCCGCTGGCCGGGCCCGCGCTCGCCGTGGCCGCGCTGACGCGGGACGCCCGGGCGGCCCTGGACCGGGATCTTGGGGACGCCGGCCGCTCGGGCGGCGCCGGGCACGGCGGGCGGCTGCTCGCCGCGGGCGACGCGGTCGTCGGCCCGTCCGATCAGCCAGTCCCGGCTGGGCACCACCAGCCCGGCGGGCGTGAAGGCGATCTTGCGCAGTTCGGCGTGCGAGCCGGAGTCCTTGCGCCACAGGCCGCTGACGATGTCGACGGCCTCCTCGGGGGTGGAGGCGAACTCCAGCCCGGCGTACACCGGCGCACAGGCGTCGAGCCCGAGGTCCTGGGCGGTGAGTCTGCGCCCCAGGCGCCGGGTGAAGACCTCGGCGATGAGGGCGGGGGTGGTGCCGCGGGGCTGCTGTCCGCGCAGCCACCTGGTCACGGACGTCTTGTCGTATCTCAGGTCAAGCCCGTGTTCGAGACCTAGCTGGTCCACGCGCCGGGCGAGCCCCGCGTTGGAGAACCCCGCTTCTGCGATGAGCGCGGCGAGCTGTCGATTGGGAGTGCGCTGCGCGGGTCGTTCCGTCATCTGCGGTGCGGTCTCCTGCCTTTCGGGCCTACCCCGGGGCCGACCTGGCCGCCGAGGTGCCCGGATTGCCTGTGAGCAGCCCTTATGGCCTCTGTGAACGGCGCGAATGTAGCGGAGAGTGAGCATGCCGTCGCACACTTCCCCGTTCGTTCATCCGATCGTGTGAGGATTGGCCGCACGGCTGACGCGCGACGGCCGGCCGTACAGTGGCGTAGGCACGTTTCGTGCCTTACGACTTCCAGGGAGGCGCTTGCCGTGAGTGAGCTGCGGTTCGTCCGCATGGGGTTCGGCACCGAGGCCGTGGACTACCAGGTGGCGTGGGACGAGCAGCGCCGGGTGCACGCGGCGCGGTTCGCGGACGAGGTCCCCGACACCGTGATCCTGCTGGAGCATCCGCCGGTCTACACGGCGGGCCGGCGCACGGCGGACAACGAGCGGCCCCTCGACGGCACCCCCGTCATCGACGTCGACCGCGGCGGCAAGATCACCTGGCACGGGCCGGGCCAGCTGGTCGGCTATCCCATCCAGAAGCTGCCGCGTCCGGTGGACGTCGTCGCGCACGTACGCCGCCTGGAGGAGGCGCTGATCCGCACGTGCGCGGAGTTCGGCGTGGAGACCACGCGGGTCGAGGGCCGCAGCGGGGTGTGGGTGCTCGGCGACCCCGTCGAGCAGCGGCCGTCGCTCGGCGGACTGTCCCTCGACTTCGACCCCCGGCTGACCGACGAGGAGTTCGACCCGCGTCTGAACGGCCCCGAGTACGCCCCGTCCAACGCCGGCCAGCGCCGCGAGGACCGCAAGATCGCCGCAATCGGCATCCGCGTGGCCAAGGGCGTCACGATGCACGGCTTCGCGCTGAACGTGAACCCCGACAACAAGTGGTTCGACCGCATCATCCCGTGCGGCATCCGCGACGCCGGAGTCGCCTCGCTGGCGGCCGAACTGGGCCGGGACGTCACCATCGCCGAGGTGCTGCCCGTGGTGGAGCGGCACCTGAGGGACGTACTGGAGAACGCCGAGCTGAAGCCGCGCCTCGTCGAGAAGACGCCGGCGTAACTCAGCGGGCCAGCACCACCGCCTGGCTTTCAAATCCACGGGCGTACCCTTGAGCACGCCGAAGAATCAATCGCTAGGAGCCCATCGTGTCCGCAGTCGCACCCGACGGACGCAAGATGCTGCGCCTGGAGGTCCGCAACAGCCAGACCCCCATCGAGCGCAAGCCCGAGTGGATCAAGACCCGGGCGAAAATGGGTCCCGAGTACACGAAGATGCAGAACCTCGTGAAGAGCGAGGGGCTGCACACCGTGTGCCAGGAGGCGGGCTGCCCCAACATCTACGAGTGCTGGGAGGACCGCGAGGCGACCTTCCTCATCGGCGGCGACCAGTGCACCCGGCGCTGCGACTTCTGTCAGATCGACACCGGCAAGCCCGAGGCCCTGGACCGCGACGAGCCGCGGCGCGTCGGTGAGTCCGTGGTCACGATGGACCTGAACTACGCCACCATCACCGGCGTCGCACGCGACGACCTGGAGGACGGCGGCGCCTGGCTGTACGCCGAGACCGTGCGCCAGATCCACGCCCAGACCGCGAACCGCGAGGGCGGCCACACCAAGGTCGAGCTCCTCGCCCCCGACTTCAACGCGGTCCCCGAGCAGCTCGCCGAGGTCTTCTCCTCCCGCCCCGAGGTCTTCGCGCACAACGTCGAGACGGTGCCGCGGATCTTCAAGCGCATCCGCCCCGGCTTCCGCTACGAGCGCTCGCTGAAGGTCATCACCGAGGCCCGCGACTTCGGCCTGGTCACCAAGTCGAACCTCATCCTGGGCATGGGCGAGACCCGCGAGGAGGTCAGCGACGCGCTGCGGCAGCTGCACGACGCCGGCTGCGAGCTGGTCACCATCACGCAGTACCTGCGCCCGTCGGTGCGCCACCACCCCGTGGAGCGCTGGGTCAAGCCGCAGGAGTTCGTGGAGCTGAAGGAGGAGGCCGAGCAGATCGGCTTCTCCGGTGTGATGTCCGGCCCGCTGGTCCGCTCCTCCTACCGCGCCGGACGGCTGTACCAGATGGCCGTCGAGAAGCGCGGTGCGTACATCGCCTCGCAGGCGGTGTGATGGCACGCAGTGCCACGCTAAACGTGTGAATCTGCGCACAAGCAACTACCGCTGGGTAGTGGCTGATTGACGCGGTCCCGGACGTCCTCGCAGTTGAGGACGGCATCGGGGCCGCGTCCGCGTTTAACTGGCGCGAATCGGGGTTTCATCGGTGTTTGACCGGTCGGTCACGCCCTGGTAACACCAATCAGTGACCCTGGCTGTACACCCCGTGCACCACTCACATGAGCCGTCAGTCTCGAGGGGGGACTCCCATCATGCAGGCCGCGCCCGTTCGCGCCACCGCCATCCCGTCGTTCACCGATGCACTCCGTGCCGTCGAGTCGCTGCTGATGAGCAGCGGCCAGCGCACCGCCCGGCGCAACGCCTGGACCTCCGTCCTGGAGGACCGCCGCCGCGCCAAGGACCGGGTCGAGGCCCAGCGCGTCCTCGACCAGACCACGACCGTCCGCCCCTGACACCTCGCGATCCCTTCCCGCCGGGCACTGCCGTCGTCGGCGCTCCCGGGGCCACGTAGACTTCGTGGCATGGCGAGGAAGGACACGGCAGCAGACGCTGCGAACTCCGGGCGACTGAAGCAGATCGTCCTGACCTACAAGATGACCCGCAAGGCCGACAAGAAGATCGGTCTTGTACTCGCGGCTGTCGGCATCAGCATCCTCGGTGTCTTCCTCGCGATCGGTTTCTTGATCGGTCACCCCATCTATCTAGGCATCCTGGGTCTGTTCCTCGCCCTCCTCACGATGGCCATCGTGTTCGGGCGACGGGCCGAGCGTGCCGCCTTCGGGCAGATGGAGGGCCAGCCGGGCGCCGCAGCGGCCGTGCTGGACAACATCGGCAGGGGCTGGACGACGACTCCGGCGGTGGCGATGAACCGCAGCCAGGACGTCGTGCACCGGGCCGTCGGCAAGGCCGGCATCGTCCTGGTCGCCGAGGGCAACCCGAACCGGGTGAAGACCCTGCTGGCCGCCGAGAAGCGGAAGATGAACCGCATCGTCGCGGACGTGCCGGTGCACGATCTCATCGTCGGCACGGGCGAGGGCCAGATCCCGCTGAAGAAGCTGCGCACGGCCATGCTCAAGCTGCCGCGCGTGCTCACCGGCCCGCAGGTGACGGCCACCACCGACCGGCTGCGCGCGATGGGCGACCTGATGAGCAACATGCCGCTGCCCAAGGGGCCGATGCCGAAGGGTATGAAGCTGCCGAAGGGCGGGCCGAAGGCCCGTTGATCTCCCTCTATGTCGAAGGGGCGCCCGCGGATGCCGCGGGCGCCCCTTCGCGTGTACGGCGGTTCAGGCGCGGACCTCGACCGTGCGGGCCAGCTTGTCGTGCAGTCCACGGCCGTCGCGGTCCCAGATCAGGGCCGGGAGGGCGACGCACAGCAGGGCCGTGCGCAGCAGGCCGCGCGGGAGGCTGGGGCGGCCCGTGTCGAGGGCGACCACGCGCAGACCGAACAGGCGCTTGCCGGGCGTGAAGCCGATGGTGCCCACGGTCAGCACGCCGAGGGCGAAGAAGACCAGGAGTGCCCAGTTACCGGTCGACTGGGGGTGGTAGCCGTGCGTGATGAGACCGTATGCGATCAACAGGCACAGCCCCCAGTCGACGGCCAGGGCACCGAACCTGCGGCCGGGGCGGGCGATCGAGCCGGGCCCCTCCTCCGGCAGGCCGAGCTGCTCACCGCGGTATCCGAAGTCCACACCGGCTTCCTCGGCGGCCGCACGGGGGCCGGAGAGCCACGATCCAACTGCTTCCCTCTTGTCCACCCGTCCACGGTACTGCCAGCGTTTCGGGATACGGACAGGTGGGGTCAACCGGACGACCTCCGGTTAACTTGTGCGAAACAAATGGGTCACGCCCGAGAAATCACCCATCCCTAGGGTCGAGGACAGCGTGTGCCACCGCACTGGCCGCACGAACGAACTACCACCCCGGCAGGCGGTCGGGAGTAGGAGGAGCTGGATGTTCCAGAACGCCGACGAGGCCAAGAAGTTCATCGCGGACGAGGACGTCAAGTTCGTCGACGTCCGCTTCTGCGACCTGCCGGGCGTCATGCAGCACTTCACGGTGCCCGTCGAGGCGTTCGACCCGGACGAGGAGCTCGCCTTCGACGGATCGTCGATCCGTGGTTTCCAGGCGATCCACGAGTCCGACATGGCGCTGCGCGCGGACCTGTCGACCGCCCGGGTCGACCCCTTCCGCCGGGACAAGACGCTCAACATCAACTTCTTCATCCACGACCCGATCACGGGCGAGCAGTACTCCCGTGACCCGCGCAACGTGGCGAAGAAGGCCGAGGCCTACCTCGCCTCCACCGGTATCGCGGACACGGCGTACTTCGGCCCCGAGGCCGAGTTCTACGTCTTCGACAGCGTCCGCTTCTCCACCTCGGCGAACGAGAGCTTCTACCACATCGACTCCGAGGCCGGCGCCTGGAACACCGGTGCGGTCGAGAACAACCGTGGTTACAAGGTCCGCTACAAGGGCGGTTACTTCCCGGTCGCCCCGGTCGACCACTTCGCCGACCTGCGCGCCGAGATCTCCCTGGAGCTGGAGCGGTCCGGCCTGAAGGTCGAGCGTCAGCACCACGAGGTGGGCACCGCCGGCCAGGCCGAGATCAACTACAAGTTCAACACGCTGCTCGCCGCCGCCGACGACCTCCAGCTCTTCAAGTACATCGTGAAGAACGTCGCCTGGCGCAACGGCAAGACCGCGACCTTCATGCCGAAGCCGATCTTCGGCGACAACGGCTCGGGCATGCACGTGCACCAGTCGCTGTGGAGCAACGGCGACCCGCTGTTCTACGACGAGGCCGGCTACGCGGGCCTGTCGGACACCGCCCGCTACTACATCGGCGGCATCCTCAAGCACGCGCCGTCGCTGCTGGCCTTCACCAACCCGACGGTGAACTCGTACCACCGTCTGGTGCCGGGCTTCGAGGCCCCGATCAACCTGGTGTACTCGCAGCGCAACCGCTCCGCGGCCATGCGCATCCCGATCACCGGCTCGAACCCGAAGGCCAAGCGCGTCGAGTTCCGCGCGCCCGACTCCTCCGGCAACCCGTACCTGGCCTTCTCCGCGCTGCTGCTCGCGGGCCTGGACGGCATCAAGAACAAGATCGAGCCGGCCGAGCCGATCGACAAGGACCTCTACGAGCTGGCTCCCGAGGAGCACGCCAACGTCGCGCAGGTCCCGACCTCGCTCCCGGCCGTCCTCGACTCCCTGGAGCGCGACCACGAGTTCCTGCTCGCCGGTGACGTCTTCACGTCCGACCTGATCGAGACCTGGATCGACTTCAAGCGCGCGAACGAGATCGCCCCGCTGCAGCTGCGTCCGCACCCGCACGAGTTCGAGCTGTACTTCGACGTGTGATGGGGCCCCCGGGGCGGAGCGGGATTCCGCTCCCCTGGGCCGTATGCGGGCCGTCGGCCGTGTCCTTCCTCGCCGGAAGGGCACGGCCGACGGCCTTTCGCGCCGGTCAGCGTACGTCGACGTAGTCGCCGGTGGCGGTGGCCGGCGACGTGGTGGACGTGCCGGCGAAGGACCAGCGCCAGTAGCCGTCCGCGGCTGCCGTGACCGTCGTCGAGAGGTTGCCCGTCGCGTTGCTGTAGACCGTCTTGAGGGTCGTGTACGTGCTCGTGCCCGCCTTGCGGAACTGCAGCTTCACCGGCTGGTCGGTGTAACCGGCGTAGACGCGCCTGTCCCAGTTGGCACGGGCCAGCTTCCCCGTGACCGTGATCGCCTTGCCCTTGGTGACCGGTTCGGGGCCGGCGTCGACGCTGAGCGTGCCGCGGCGCAGGACCGGGTGCTTGGGGGCACCGCCGTTGTTGTACAGGTCGCCGTCCTTGGACTGGAGCTGGACAGTCACGTCCCACCTGCCGGCGAGGGTGTTGCGGGGCACGCCCCAGCCCGAGTCGAGCTTGAAGGCGAGCTTGCAGGTGGAGGTGGTGGCGCTGACCGCGGTGCACGTCGGGGTGCCGTGGTACGACCAGTAGTCGTCGCCGACCTCCCGGTCGATCCCGAGGAACGCGAGGTCCTTGCTGATTCCCGAGTCGTCCGAGGCGGTCACGGAGATGGTGAACGACTCGCTCTGGGAGGTGCCGAGGACGATCGGCTTGCCACCGTTCACGGACAGCTTCTGGATCACCACGCCGGTCTCCGTCGCCCAGGCGGGCGGCGCGACGACGGCGGAGGCGGAGAGCGCCAGGGCGCCGGCGAGGACGGCACCTATGGATTTCATGCGCATGAATCCCCAAATGTTCGGGCCCGCCCCAGCCGTGTTTCCCCCCGGCCGTGGGCGTGGCAGGTGCGGCGAGAATACGTCATCTGCGCAGGTCAGGCATGGTGGGGTCCGGCTGGGGTTTTCCCGGGCCGGGGCACCGTCGTATGGTTTTCTGCACTGCTGTTCGACAGTTGACGCTGACCTGACGGGGAGATACGGGGATGTCCCAAACGGGGGACGAGGAGCGGGAGTTCGACATCAAGTGGGCCGACCGGGCGGAGTTCAAGGAACCCTCCGCGCGGGCCCGGATGCTGGCCGCGCGATGGCGGGAGAACCCGCCCGAGCCGCAGCCCTTCCGTGCCGATCCGGGGCCGGTGGAGCCGCGGCGCTCCTCGTGGTGGTCGACGGCGATCGTCTTCGGGTGCGTGGCGGTGGTGATCGTGCTGCTGGGCTGGGTGCGGTTCCGGGCTCCGTACTAGGGAGGACCGCGGCCGGAGGGGGCAGGGCTCTCACAGGGACCTTTTGCAGCACCTAGGGCCGTTCGGGACCACTTCATGGGAGTGGGCGGGTGCACACTGGACAGCGGGACGAGTGCCTGACTGCGGGGTGAGGCAGATGCAGAGCCGCTTCCGGAGCGACCGGCGACTGACCGTGCGGATGACGGTCACTATGTTCCTGCTCGGATTGCTGTACGTGGGCTTCGTGGCCGCACTGATCGTGCTGCTGAAGTCGTGGTTGCTCGTCGTGGTGCTGGTCGCCGCGATGTTCGTCGCACAGTTCTGGTTCTCCGACCGGATCGCGATGTTCGCCATGCGCGGGCGGGTCGTGGAGCGCGAGGAGTATCCCGAACTGCACGCCGTGGTCGACCGGCTGTGCGCGATCGCCGACATGCCCAAGCCGGTGGTCGCCGTGTCCGAGATGGACATGCCCAACGCCTTCGCGACCGGCCGGAACCCGGATCACGCCGTGGTCTGCGTGACCACCGGGCTGCTGCGGCGGCTGGAGCCCGCCGAGCTGGAGGGCGTCCTCGCGCACGAGCTGTCGCACGTGGCGCACAAGGACGTCGCCGTGATCACGATCGCCTCGTTCCTCGGCGTGATCGCCGGGCTGATCGTGCGGTTCGCCTTCTACTCGCAGCTGTTCGGCGGAGGACGCCGGGACCAGAACACCGCCGCCGTCTTCGCCGCCGTGATGGCGGTGTCGGCCGCGGTGTACGCGATCAGCTTCCTGCTGATCAGGGCTCTGTCCCGGTACCGGGAGCTGGCCGCGGACCGGGCGGCGGCGCTGCTGACCGGGCGGCCCTCGGTGCTGGCGTCGGCGCTGACCAAGGTCACCGGCGACATCGCCCGGATCCCGACCAAGGACCTGCGCACCGCCCAGGCCTTCAACGCCTTCTACTTCACGCCGGCCACCGGCAAGGAGCCCGGCATCGAGCGGTTCTTCTCCACCCACCCGACGCTCGAGCAGCGTCTGGACCAACTGGGCCGGATCTCCGCCGAACTGGGCGAGGCGGCGACCCCCGGAACCTCCGAAACCCCCGGAAAGGCGTGATGCATGGGGCTCCTGGACATCCTCCTCGGCCGCACGAAGCCGGTCCTGCCCGATCTGGACCGGCTCTTCGCGCTGCCGTCGGCGGCCATCACCCTGGAGGCCGCGGCCGGCTTCACGCCGACCGGCACCGGGGCGGTGTGCTTCGCGACGGTCGAGGGCGCCGCCTTCGAGCAGACGCACCGGGAGGTCCAGGCCCTGCTGGACGCGGACGCCGACCGATGGGGGTCCGCCCGCCCGAACGACGCCGAGGGCGAGGCGCGGGCCCCGGTGGAACTCAGCCAGGACAAGTACGGCTACTCCTGGCTGGTCTCGCGCCGCTCCCCCGACCAGCTGTCCGACCTGGTCAACGACCTGCACGCGGTGAACAGTTCGATGGAGGTCAACGGCTTCGGACCGCAACTGCTGTGCTCCCTGGCCTCCTTCGAGGGTGAGGGCGGTAAGCGGCTCGCGCTGGTCTACCTCTACAAGCGGGGCACGTTCTACCCGTTCGCGCCGCTGCCCGGCGGCGGACAGCGGCGCGACAACGCACTGGAACTGCAGGTGAAGGCGGCGCTCGCCGACGACCTGCGGATGGAGCAGGATCTGAGCCGGTGGTTCCCGGTCTGGGGCGCGCCCGGCCTGTGATCCGTCACTTGGTGCGGTCCTGGCGGCGCGACTCCAGGGGGCGCTCGCGGCGGTAGCGGCGCTCCCACTTGGCCTGCTGGTCACGGCGCTTGCGGTATGCCTGGTAGGTGGCCGGCGTCGATCCGGACGAGCCGCCCCCGCCCGACGTCGACGACGACGCGTCGCGGCCGTACTGCAGGTACAGGAACAGCACACCGGCGGCGGCCAGCCACCAGACGTGGTTTCCGAATCCCAAGAGGACCAGCACTGCGGTCCCGGCGATCAAGATGGTGCCCATCACGGGCCTCCGTGAACGTGGGTCGATGAAGCGATCTGGATCCCGACGGGGCGCTGGGGGACGGGCGCCCGGCCGTCGGTGCGTAGAGAGTAGCCCTGAGACCGCAGGGTGATGCCTGTCCTGCGGCAAGCGGTGGTGAGCAGCTCCGTTCCGCGTGTCCAGCGTAGAAAGCCGGTCACCCTGCGTGCATCCCGTTTTCGCCGCCTACCCCCGCGGGGGCAGCTTCAGGCGGCGGTCCACGACGTCCTGGGCGACGTCCGTCAGCCGGCGGCGGTGCGAGCGGGCGTGGGAGCGCAGCAGCTGGAAGGCCTCGTCGACGGAGATGGACAGACTGGCCGCGAGGGTGCCCTTGGCCTGTTCGATGACGATGCGGCTGGTCAGTGCCTGGCCGAGCTGGTCGGCGAGGGCGCGGCTCTCGGCCAGGAGGCGCTCCCGGTCCAGGGTCCAGCCGACGACGTCGGCGAGGGACTGGCCGAGCTCCAGCAACTCGGGGCGCAGCGGGGTGGGTCCGGGTCCCAGCAGCGCCAGTGCGCCCCGGGTGTCGGCGCCGACCCGCAGGGGGACGGCGGCCGCGCGGCCGTAGCCCAGTTCCCGGGCGCGGCGCGCGTAGCGCGGCCAGTCCCGGCGGGCCTGTTCGCCGTCCAGGTCGGTGTCCGGCACGGGGCAGCCGGTGCGGCGGGCCTCGGGGCCGGGGCCCTCGTCCCAGTCGACGGCGTCCCGGGCCAGGTCGATCAGCTCCTCCCCGGTGCCGGCCACCTGCGCCGAGGCCTGGCCGTCGGGGAAGTACAGGACGTTCGCGGCGCAGTCGTCGAACAGCTCGGTTCCGTGCTCGGCAAGGGCCCACAGGAGGCCGGTGGGGTCGGCCGGGTCGGCGACCGGGCTCGCGGCCAACTCGACGAACGCCTTCGCCAGCCGCTGCTGTGACACGGGCTTGGTCATCGGTCTCTCACCTCTTGGCCCTTCGCCCTGCGAACGACGACCTCCGCGGCCGCGCTCTTCGCCCGCCAGTCTTGCCTGTTCCGGCTCCGGTGTCCGGTTGCTCAGCCGAGTCGCAGCGCTCCCTCCGCGATGCGCTCCGCCACCCGGTGCGCCGGGACGCCCTCGCCGAAGGCGTGCGCCCGGATCAGTTCCAGCGCGTCGGCCACCGGGCAGTCGAGCTGTACGGAGACCATCCCCGCGGCCTGGTGCACCTTGGCCCGCAGGTCGATGCCGTCGCACAGGTCGGCCAGGCCGGCCGGGCCGAGGATCACCGAGCGGGTGAGGGCCTCGGCGATTTCGGCGAAGGCGGTCGAGCCCGCCACCCCCGGCGCCGGGTCGTAGACGGTGAGCGCCCCGACACAGCTCCCGTCCAGGCTGAGCGGTACGGCGGCCACCTCGGCGACGCCCAGTTCGCCCACGGCGCGGCCGTAGCCGGGCCAGCGCCGTGCCAGCGCGTCGCCGGTCGCCGTCACCGGGCCGACCGTGCTCGTCGCGTCCCGGGCGGGGCCCTCGCCGAGCAGGAACTCCAGCTCCTGGGCGGCCCGTGAGGGTTCGTCCGAGGCGGCCAGGGCCAGGTCCGTGAACTCCGTCCCGACCAGGGTGAGGGCGGCGCCCCTGCTGCCGCAGGCCCTTGCGACACCGGTCATGAACAGCGGCCGTGGGCTGTCCGGCCGGTGGGCCCGGGCCATGAGCCTGTCGGCGAAGGCGTCCTGGAGCTCGGCGGCGGTCCGATGACAGGCCTCGGACGACCGGTGGACGGCGGCGATCCGCAGATGGGCCTCGCGCAGGAAGGCGCCGGCGGACTCGCCGGCGAGGCGTTCGTGCCGCTCGGCGCGGTCGGCCTCGTGCGAGGAGCGCGCACGTGCCGCAGCGGCCTTCCGCTCCGCGGAGGTCAGCGGGTCCGAGGCCTCACCAGCGCCGGCCATACCCGAATCCTACGCCCGGCACCCGGCCCGGAGTCCGCCGTCCGGTCCTCCTCAAGGAGCACGACCACTCCGCCGTGGTGTCCGTCGAACGGGCTGCACCGCAGCCGGGAGGTGATCGCCCGGCCCAGGCGGTTCACGGCCGAACCGCACGCACGCCTGGCGCTTGACGAGGATGACGGTGCGGTGTCGCGGGTCCAGGTGCTGCACGACCAGGACCGGCACCGGCACCGGCAGGTCGGCGTCCAGGCGTCGGACCGGGCTGCGGAGGGCTGCACGTGGCCGGCCTCGGGGCGGGCGTCAGGCGTCGGGGGCCGCCCGGACCACCCCGGCGGCGATCGCCGCGCCGAGGGCGGCGTGGTCGTCGGCGGTCTGGCCGGCGTAGGCGAGGGCGAAGTCCGCCACGGCCCGGTCGAAGGTGTCGGCCTCTCCCAGGTAGGAGGCGATGGCGATGCGGTCGCCGGAGCGGGCGTGGGCACGGGCCAGGGCGCTGCCGCACAGGCGGGCGTAGGCGAGCAGGTCGGACGGACTCATTCCGGCGACGTCCGCGGAGCCCTTCATGTCCCGCAGCCGGCGCCAGTAGAAGGCCCGTCCCTGCGGTCCGCTCATCCACCCCAGGAAGATGTCGCTCGCGGCCTGCGTCAGCCGCTGTCCCGCCACCACCCGGTGTCCGGGATGCACGTACGGCCCGTGCGGCAGGTGTTCCTCCAGTACGGAGTTGCGTGCCTCCTTGATCTGCAGGAACAGCAGGTCATCGGCGTCCCGCCCGGCGAGCAGCACGACGAAGCAGCGCATGCCGACGCTGCCGACGCCGACGACCTTGCGGGCGGCGTCCACGAAGCGGTAGCGGTCCAGCAGCAGGCGGCGTTCCTCGGAGAGGGTGGAGCGGTAGTCGCTGAACATCTTGCGGACGGCGGCCGTGTCGGAGACGCCGGCGGACTCCAGCAGCGGCGGGTCGTGCACGATCCGGCGGCGGCCGTCGACGACCTCGGTCAGCTTGCCGACGGCCTGCAGGCTGGTGCGGCGGCGGGCGCGGGTGAGGCTGGCGGCGACCTGCCGGCGGCGGCGCGCGGAGCGGGCGAGGGTCCGCAGGCTGTCGGCGTCGACGCGCTCGTACCAGACCTCGAGCTCGCCGCGGCCGGCCAGCCGCCTGATCGCGGTCCGGTAGGCGGCGGCCGTCGCCAGCGCCGCCCGTCGTGCCCTGTCGTCGGCGTGCCCGTTCTCCCGGGCGGCGACGGCCACGCTGGCGGCGAGCCGCTGGACGTCCCACTCGAAGGGGCCGGGAAACGTCTCGTCGAAGTCGTTGAGGTCGAACAGCAGCGTGCGTTCCGGGGAGGCGTACAGGCCGAAGTTGAGCAGGTGGGCGTCGCCGCACAGCTGCACGGTGAGGCCGGTGTGCGGCCGGGAGGCCAGGTCGGCGGTCATCACGGCGGCCGACCCGCGCAGGAAGGCGAGCGGCGAGGCGGCCATCCTGCCGTACCGGATCGGCAGCAGCTCGGACAGCCGGTCCCGGCCCTGCCGCTCCAGCACGGCGACGGGGTCGGACCGGTCGACGGGCGCGAGCCACCCGGCGTGACCGGAACGCGGGACCCGCTTGCGGGCGGCCCTCCCGCGCTGGGCGCGGTCGGCCGGGGAGGCGGGGGCGACGGACGTGCTCATGGGGCGTGCCGGGTGGGTGCGGTGCCGGCGGGGCCGGAGGGCCGGGTGGGTGCGGTGCGGCCGCCCGGGGGCAGGGGCTGCGGTGTCGGCGGTCGTCTCCGCGTGGCTCCGCTCGTCCCGCGCTCTGTGTCGTGACTGCCGTCCATGTCGCCTCCCGCCGCCGTGTCCGCCTGGGACGGTTCCGGTGATCCCCTCGGCTCGTCGCCTCCTGATCGCAGTGAAGGCGGCAGGCGCGTCGTGCGCATGCCGGGTCCGGCAATCGGGTGACCGCGCGCGGAGCGGGGCCGGTGTCAGTGGCGTTCGCGATGATGTCCTCAGGGCCGGATGCGGCGCGTGGTGGTGTCGACGGGGTGGAGGGTGCATGGGCGGCAGGGAGCGGTACGTCGGTGTGGCGGAGCGGCGGGCGCGGCTGGCGCTGCGGCACCGGCTCGCGGGGCCGGCCCGGGGCGCGGCGCCGGAGGAGATCGCGGACGCGCTCGTCGCGCTGCACGGCACAGACCCGGCGACGGTGTATCTGGCGGTGGGCGCGCGTCTGGGGGACCCGGCCCGGACGGTGCCCGAGACGGACCGGGCGCTGTACGAGGACCGCTCGCTGGTCCGGATGCACGGCATGCGCCACACGGTGTTCGTCTTCCCGACCCCGCTCACCGCGGTCGTGCACGCCTCGACGGGCCTGGCGGTGGCCGCGCGCGAGCGGGCCAAGCTGGTGGCGGACATGGCGAAGGCCGGGGCGCCGGACGCGGCCTGGCTCAAGGAGGTCGAGGAGTCGGCGCTGGCCGCGCTGGCCCGCCGCGGCCAGGCGACGGCGGCCGAACTGGCCGAGGACGAGCCGCGGTTGAGGGAGCGGTTCGCGTACGCAGCCGGGAAGGGCTACGAGGGCGTGCACACCGTCTCGGCGCGGCTGCTGCGGGTGCTGGGCGTGGAGGGCAAGGTGGTGCGGGGCCGGCCGCTGGGCTCCTGGACCTCGACCCAGTTCCGCTGGGCGCTCGCCCCCGCCCATCCCGAACTCGACCTGGCCGGCGCCCAGGCGGAGCTTCTCGGACGCTGGCTGGCGGCGTGCGGGCCGGCCACCGAGGCGGACCTGAAGTGGTGGACGGGCTGGAAGGTGACCGACGTACGGCGCGCGCTGGCGGCGATCGGCGCGCGGCCGGTGTCCCTGGACGAGGGCACGGGGTACGTCGTCGCGGGCGACACCGACCCGGTGGCCGGGCCCGTCGAGCCCTGGGCGGCGCTGCTGCCGGCCCTGGACCCGACGGCGATGGGCTGGCAGTCCCGGGACTGGTATCTGGCGCCGGAGCTGCGGCCGTCGCTGTTCGATCGCAGCGGGAACGTGGGACCGACGGTGTGGTGGGACGGCAGGGTGGTGGGCGGCTGGGCACAGCGGGCCGACGGGGAGATCGCCTGGCGCCTGCTCGACGAGGAGGGCGTGGGCCGCGAGGGCGAGGCGGCGATCGCGGCCGAAGTGGACCGGCTGCGCGGCTGGTTGGGACCGGCCCGGGTGACCCCACGGTTCCGGACCCCATTGGAGAGGGAATTGACGGCCTAGGGCCGGGCGCCCCGTGGGCGGGGCGCCCGGCACCGGTGGTTCACCTCGAGTAGCGCATCAGTGCCCGCACCATGTGGCAGGTCGTGTCCGACGGCGGGTGGACTCCGATCGTCTCCGCCGTGCTGCGGATGGTCTCGTTGCGCGCCTGGTTCGGCATGTAGACGCCCGAGTCGAGCAGGGCGATGGCCAACCGCATCGCCTTCAGGCGGCGGTTGTGCGTGACGTACCACTCGCGCGGCCGTCCCGGCGGCAACGGGCGCTTCTCCAGGGGTTCGTACGGCAGGTCGAGCAGGACGGGACGGTTCACGGTGGACTGGGTCGGCTTCGGCTTCAGTGCGGCAGCGGGCACAGGCATCCTCCTGTCGCGGTGAGGGGGTCGGCACGGGGGTTTCGGCAGCCCCCCAACACCCTCGAACACTTCTTCTAGTGTACTGCTCGCCACTGACAAAAGCCCCTGGCCACAAGGGCTTTCGGCCACCCCTGACGTACCGTGGACCCCATGGAGATCTGGATCAACCCGGCCTGTTCCAAGTGCCGCAGCGCGATCGGCCTGCTCGACGCCGAGGGAGCTGACTACACCGTCCGCCGCTACCTGGAGGACGTGCCGAGCGAGGACGAGATCAGGGACGTACTCGATCGTCTCGGACTGGAGCCGTGGGACATCACCCGCACCCAGGAGGACGCGGCGAAGGAGCTGGGGCTCAAGGACTGGCCGCGGGACGCGTCCTCGCGCGAGCGGTGGATCACGGCGCTGTCCCGGCACCCGAAGCTGATCCAGCGTCCGATCATCACCGCGGACGACGGCACGGCGGTGGTCGGACGCAGCGAGGAGGCCGTTCGGGACGCTCTGTCCCGGTAGCCGGTGGTATCTCCGGCGGCGGGATTTCGGGCCTGGACTGCTGTTACCCTCCGCCGCCATGACCTTCGGTGATCAAGGAACGCCGTACGACCCGTGGGCGGCGGAGCGGGAGCGCGTACGCAGGGCACGACGGGCACGGGCGGCCGCGGCCGCCGCGGTGGGCGTCGTGCTCGTCGCGGCCGCCGCCGCGGGCATGGTGCTGTACTCCGGTGACGGCGCGGGCGAGGCGGCCGCGGCGAAGACGTCGGGGAGCCCCCTGGTGTCCGCCACCCCGGACGTCCGCGTCTCCGGCTCCCTGTCCGGCGCCCCCTCCTCGCTCCCCTCTCTCCTCGCACGCCCCGTGATCCGGCCCGAGCAGGCGTTTCCCTCGAAGAGCGTCCGGCTGAAGGACGGCTCCCGTTACGAGCGGGTGGACCTGGCGACCACCACGGAGTGCGCCCGCGGGATGTCGCAGCAGCTGGCGGCGGTGGCCCAACAGGGCAAGGGGTGCGTCCGGTTGACGGCGGCGCTGTTCACGGACGCCGACCGCCGCTCGCAGATCACCGTCACCGTGGTGAGTTTCCGGCGGGCGGAGGACTCGGGGATGGTCTTCGGGATGGCCTCCATGGACCCGGTGACGTACCAGGTGGTCTCCCTCGACCCGCCCGCGCAGGCGGGGCTGCCGACCGTGCCGCCCGGGTCGGCGGGGGTGTTCCGGCGGTTGGCGACCGTGCGGTCCGTGGTGTTCGCCAACGGGCAGTGGGGCGACGGCTCGGAGACCGCGGAGGCCGTGCTGACGAAGGAGACGGAAGGGCTGCTGCGGCACGTGAACGACACGGTGGTGGCCTACGAGGAGGACAAGGTCGGCGGCCTGTGAGTCCGCTCCAAGTCTCCTGTGACGCAGGTTACTTCGGTGAGTCCCGCAACCGCTGAGTAAGTCTGTTCGGTATCTCGTACATAGCGGCGTACGCTCCCCTACCTCTCAGGAGGCGCGCATGTCGCGCAGGAGAACTGTCGGTACGAAGAAGAAGATCGCGCTGCTGGTGAGCGCGGCGGCGGTGGCGGGCGGCGGTGCCTTCGTCATGGCGAGCACCTCCAACGCCGCGCAGAGTCCGCCGAAGACCCTGTCGGCCGCGGACTCGAACGTCTGCCAGGGGCTGGCCACCGCCCTCGGCAACAACCAGAAGTTCATCGACGGGCAGCGGGCCAACCCCGACGCCCAGTCCGCGGCCCGGATCGCCAACCGCGAGGCGGTCATCGCGCAGATCAAGGTGCAGCAGAAGGCGTCCGGTTGTGCGGTTGGGGAGTCGGCTCAGGGCTCCCAGTCCGCTCAGCCCGCGCAGTCGGCTCCGCCCGCGCAGGCCGCACCGCCCTCGCAGGCCGCCTCGGCGCCCGCGGGAAACGCGAACGCGGGTGGCGCTGCCGCGTCCGGCTCCGCCCGGCAGGTCTGCAAGGGCTCCACCGTGACGCTGTCGGGCGAGGCCGGCGCGCCTGCCGCGTCCAGCAACCAGTTCCCGGCGGGGACGACGCTGAAGGTCACCAACCTGGACAACAACAAGTCCACGACGGTGAAGGTCACCTCGGTCTCCGGCAGTTGCGCCCTGCTGAACAACGCGGCCTTCGAGCAGGTCCGCGAGCCGGGCAAGTTCCTGATCCGCCGGGCCCTGATCGAGAAGGTGGGGTGAGGCTCACCCGTTCAGGAACTCCGTGAGGAGGCGCCCCAGTTCGGGGGGCGCGGACTGCGGCAGCGCGTGATGGGAGACGCCGGGGACCACGACCGTCTCGACGCGCGGCAGCAGTCCGGCCGCCCGCTGGGCCACCTCGTGCGGGTCCTGGGTCCTGCTGCTCCCGGCCAGGAGCAGCAGGACCGGCATGTCCAGCCCGCGCAGCGCCTCGGGCGCCGGGCGCGGACCGGCCACCGGCTTCGACACGGAGGGGAAGCCGGCGGCCGCCTCCTGGAGGCGGAGCCAGTCGGGGTCGAGGGGGGCTCCCCCGGTCTCCCACTCCAGGAAGGCGCGGACCCCGCGGGGCGAGGGCCGCAGCAGCGACGGCAGGGCGTGCAGCAGGTACGCCGGCCGGAACCCGGCGAAGCACTGGGCGGGGTCCAGGAGGAAGAGCCGGCGCACCCGGGCGCGTGCCCGCAGAGCGTGCCGCAGGGCGATCCAGCCGCCGTAGGAGTGCCCGCCCACGGCGGTCTCGGCCAGGCCCAGGCCGTCGAGGACCGCGTCCAGCCAGTCCGCCAGGTCCGCGGCCGTACGGGGGTGACGGCCGCGGACCTCGGTGCCGCGGCCCGCGCAGGCGGGGAGGTCCACGGCGTGGACGCGGTGGGTGCGGGCGAGTTCGGCGGCCTGGGCGTACCAGGAGGCCGAGGTGGCTCCCCCGCCGCCGGGCAGCAGGACGACCGCCGGTGCGTCGGGCGGGCCGCACCTGTTGACGTACGCCGTTCCGAAGGGCGTGGGGACGGTCACCGCCTCGCGCTCGGCGGGCCACTTCGCCATGACCTTGTCGTACGCGGCCAGGAAACCCTCCCGGTCGAACGCGGTGCGCATCGCCTCCGCCTCCTCTATTATCTCGTCGAGCGAGATACTCGGTGAGCGAGACGATACCGGAGAAGGACATGCAGCCCCAGGGCCCGGAACTGGACATCGTCCATCTGCTGCGCGCGGTGACGGTCGAGCTCGGTCTGCTCAGCGGCAGGTTCGCGAGCCGAAACCAGATGCATCCCACCGACGTCCGCGCGCTGATCGCCCTGATGGACGCCGCGCGCGAGGGCGAGGAGACGACGGCCGGGCGGCTCGGCGCCGCGCTCGGGCTGAACTCGGCCGGCACGACGGCCCTGGTGGACCGGCTGGTGCGGGCCGGGCACGTGCGGCGGGTCCGCTCCGAGCGGGACCGGCGCAGGGTCGTGATCGAGGTGGAGGAGCAGGCGGTGGCGCTCGGGTGGGCCTTCTTCGGGCCGCTGATCGGGCGGACGGCGGAGCTGCTGCGCGGATACGACGAGCGGGAACTGGCCGCCGTCAGGGGGTTCCTGGAGGGCGTACGGGAGGCGGCGGCCACGGAGGGCTGACGGCTCGGCCGCCGCACACGTCCGCACGCCGTGAATCGCGCCACACCGACGCCAGGTAACACGGGGTTCACATTCGAGCAATGGCCGGGAAACCGCCTGTTGACAGGCTCGCGGCCATCGAACAGCGGCGCCCCAGTGCCGCAGCGCCGCAGCACCCGCAAGTGCGCCTGGACATACCCCGAAGGATGTGGCCCGTGAGCTTCAAGGCTGAGTACATCTGGATCGACGGCACCGAGCCGACGGCCAAGCTGCGTTCCAAGACGAAGATCCTCGCCGACGACGCAAAGGGTGCCGAGCTGCCGATCTGGGGCTTCGACGGGTCCTCCACCAACCAGGCCGAGGGCCACGCCTCGGACCGCGTGCTCAAGCCGGTCTTCACCTGCCCGGACCCGATCCGCGGCGGCGACGACATCCTCGTGCTGTGCGAGGTCCTGAACATCGACATGACGCCGCACGAGTCCAACACCCGTGCCGCGCTCGCCGAGGTGGCGGAGAGGTTCGCCGCGCAGGAGTCGATCTTCGGCATCGAGCAGGAGTACACCTTCTTCAAGGACGGCTACCCGCTCGGCTTCCCCAAGGGCGGCTTCCCGGCCCCGCAGGGCGGCTACTACTGCGGTGTCGGCGCGGACGAGATCTTCGGCCGTGACGTCGTCGAGGCGCACCTGGAGAACTGCCTGGCCGCCGGTCTCGGCATCTCCGGCATCAACGCCGAGGTCATGCCCGGCCAGTGGGAGTTCCAGGTCGGCCCGCTGGCCCCGCTGGAGGTCTCCGACCAGCTGTGGGTGGCCCGCTGGCTGCTGTACCGCACCGCCGAGGACTTCGGCGTCTCCGCGACGCTGGACCCCAAGCCGGTGAAGGGCGACTGGAACGGCGCCGGCGCGCACACCAACTTCTCCACCAAGGCGATGCGCGAGGGCTACGACGCGATCATCACCGCGTGCGAGTCGCTCGGCGAGGGCTCCAAGCCGCTGGACCACGTCAAGAACTACGGCGCCGGCATCGACGACCGCCTCACCGGCCTGCACGAGACCGCCCCGTGGAACGAGTACTCCTACGGCGTCTCCGACCGCGGCGCCTCGGTGCGCATCCCGTGGCAGGTCGAGAAGGACGGCAAGGGCTACATCGAGGACCGCCGTCCCAACGCCAACGTCGACCCGTACGTCGTGACGCGCCTCCTCGTCGACACCTGCTGCTCCGCGCTGGAGAAGGCCGGCCAGGTCTGATCCGGCCGCCCGGCCTCCGAGGGGCGTCCACCGTGCGCGGTGGGCGCCCCTTCGTGTCCGGGAAGGCGTCCAAGCAGTGGGAACGGGCTCCTCGTGCCGGCCGCCGTCTGCTTCAATGGGCCCATGGCCAGCTTCCAGAAGCACACCGCGACGGGTCGCCATGACCTCGAGCCCTTCTGGCCCTCCCGTCAGCACCACGACTTCGACCGGGTGTGTTGCCGCGCGAACACCGCGCCGGCCCTCTGAAGCCGTACCTCACCCGGCCTCCGGCCAGCGCGCAACGGCGTACGTCCTTCCCGACGAACCTCTCGCGCGAAAGAGCTGACCTGTCATGGCGACCACCCGTCCGCTGTCCCCCGCTCCCGCCCCCGTCTCCGCCCTCACCGCCCCCGCCCGGCACCGGCTGCGCGCCGTCGACCCCGACGAGGTGATCGACGTCGCGGAGTTCCTGCCGCCCGGCGCCACCTGGCTGCCCGCGCCGCAGCACACCCTGCCCACCCTGCCGGGACAGCCGCCGATGGTCGGCTACCTCGTCCTCATCCCGGCCGACCGCCCGCACGCCGCCCCCGCCGACGCGGCCCCCGGCCTGCCCGGGACGGCCGGCGACCCGCTCGTCCGCATCGACGCCGTGCAGCGCACCGCCTCCGTCGACGGACGCGAACTCGACCTCACCTACCTGGAGTTCGAGCTGCTCGCCCACCTGGTCGCCCACCCGAACCGGGTGCACACCCGCGACCAGCTGGTCACCACGGTGTGGGGATACGGGCACGTGGGCGACGGCCGCACCGTCGACGTCCACATCGCCCGGCTGCGCCGCAAACTGGGCGCCGAGCACCGGCAGGCGATCCGGACCGTGCGGCGGGTCGGCTACAAGTACACACCGCCGGCCGGACGTTGAGCCCGCCGCTGCTCCTCTGCTGACGGCAGAGCGCCGTTCCGTCCCGCGTCCCGACCGGGCAGAGTCACCGGCATGAGACTTCTGGTGCTCGGTGGTACGGAGTTCGCGGGACGGGCCGTCGTGGAGGCGGCCCTCGGGCGCGGCTGGGAGGTGACGGTCCTCAACCGGGGCCGCCACCGCCCACCGGACGGCGTACGGGAGCTGCGCGGCGACCGTACGGCGCCCGGCGGGCTCGACGCCCTCGCGGACGGCGAGTGGGACGCCGTCGTCGACACCTGGCGGCTGGCGCCCCGCGTGGTGCGGGACGCGGCCCGGCTGCTGCGCGGCCGGGCGCGGCGGTACGTCTACGTCTCCAGCTGCTCGGTGTACTCCTGGGCGCCGCCCGCCGGGTACGCCGAGGACGCGGCCGTGGTCGAGGGCGCCGACCCGGACGCGGAGGAGACGGACTACGCCCGCGACAAGCGGGGCGGTGAGCTGGCCGTGCTGGACGCCTTCGGTGCGGAGGACTCCGTCCTGGTGCGCGCCGGGCTGATCCTCGGTCCGCACGAGAACGTCGGACGGCTGCCGTGGTGGCTGGCCCGGACCGCCCGGGGCGGCCCCGTGCTGGCCCCGGGCCCGCGGGAGCTGCCCCTGCAGTACGTCGACGTCCGCGACCTGGCCCAGTGGATCCTCGGCGCGATCAAGCAGGAGCTCAGCGGGCCGTTCAACCTGATGAGCGAGCAGGGGCACGCCACGATGGGCGAGTTGCTGGAGGCGTGCGTGGCGGTCACCGGCTCCGCCGCGGAGCTGAGGTGGACGGCGCCCGAGGTGATCCTCGACGCCGGTATCGCGCCGTGGACCGAGCTGCCGGTGTGGGTGCCGCCGGGGACGGACATGCACGACGCCCTGCACGCGGCGGACGTCTCCCGTGCGGTGGCGACGGGCCTGGTGTGCCGGCCGGTGGGCGAGACGGTCGCGGACACCTGGGCCTGGCTGCGGTCCGTCGGGGGGACGGCCCCCTTGCGTTCCGCCGCGGCGGTCAAGGGGCTCGATCCGGAGGTGGAGGCGAAGGTGTTGGGTCGGTGATTCGGCTGCGGGCCGGTGGGGGTTGATCGCGCCCACGCGGCGGAGCCGCACAGGGACACAGCCCCGCGCCCCCTTCAGGGGCGCGTCACGGGCCGGGGTGTACCTGGCAACACCCCCGAACCCGGGGGCCCGGCCCCGTGACCTGCCCCCACCGCTCGGCCAGACTCTCTGCCATGAACACCAACACGAAGAGCGGCTCTCTCTCCACGAGGGCCCGGGCCGTGGCGATCGCGGCGGGGCGGGGGTTCGTGCTGACTCTGGTGAGCCTTCCGGGAGCGGTGCTGGGCTTCACGCTCTCGCTGCTGTCGATCGCGCTCGTCCCCCTCGGCATCGGGGTGCTGACCACGCCCTGGGTGCTCACCCGGGTACGGGCCTTCGCCGACTGGCGGCGCGCGCTGGCGGAGCGGTGGGGCGGGATACCGATCCCGTCGGCGTACCGGCCCGTCCCGGAGGGGGCCAACGCCTGGTCGCGGACGTACGCGATGCTGCGGGACCCGGCGACCTGGCGGGACCTGCGGTGGCTGCAGGTCGACATGACCGCGGGATACGTCACCGCGCTGCTGCCGGCCGTGCTGCTCGTCTACCCGCTGGAGGGCCTCGCGGTCGCCGCCGGGCTGTGGCGGCCGCTGTCGGCGTCCGGCGGGTACTGGTACGGCTTCGTGCACGTCACCGACCAGAGCTCCGCCCTCGGCGCCGGCGCCCTGGGCGTCGTCCTGCTCGTCCTCACGCCCTTCGCGCCGCGCATGCTGACCACCCACTTCAAGCTGACCCGGGCCGTACTGGGCGCCAGTCAGGCCGAGTTGGCCGAGCGGGTACGGGTGCTCACCGAGACCCGGCGGGACGCCGTGGACACCTCCGCCGCCGAACTGCGGCGGATCGAACGGGACCTGCACGACGGCGCGCAGGCCCGGCTGGTGGCGATGGGCATGGACCTGGGCACCATCGAGCTGCTCATGGACAAGGACCCCGCGAAGGCCAAACAGCTCCTCTCGCAGGCCCGGCAGTCCTCCGTGGACGCCCTGGCCGAGCTGCGCGAACTCGTGCGCGGCATCCACCCGCCGGTGCTCGCCGAACGCGGACTGGGCGACGCGGTGCGGGCGTTGGCGCTCAGGCTGCCCCTTCCGACCGAGGTGACGGTGGAGCTGGACGGGCGGGCGGAGGCGCCGGTGGAGTCGGCCGCCTACTTCGCGGTGAGCGAGGTGCTGACGAACGCCGTCAAGCACTCCGGCGCGGACCGGATCTGGATCGACCTGCACCACGCCGAGGGCCGGCTGCGGGTCGGCGTGACGGACGACGGCAAGGGCGGCGCGGCGATCGGGGCCGGTTCGGGGCTGGCCGGGGTGGAGCGGCGGCTCGGTACATTCGACGGTGTCCTGGCCGTCAGCTCGCCCGCGGGCGGCCCCACCATGGTCACCATGGAGATCCCTTGCGCGTTGTCCTAGCCGAAGACCTCTTCCTGCTGCGCGACGGACTGGTCCGGCTGCTGGAGGCGTACGACTTCGAGATCGCCGCCGCCGTCGAGTCCGGCCCCCAACTCGCCGGCGCCCTGGCCGAGCTGGACCCGGACGTCGCCGTGGTCGACGTGCGCCTGCCGCCGACGCACACCGACGAGGGGCTGCAGTGCGCGCTGCGGGCGCGCCGGGACAGACCCGGCTTTCCGGTGCTGGTGCTGTCGCAGCACGTGGAGCAGTTGTACGCGCGCGAGCTGCTGGCCGACGGCAGCGGCGGGGTGGGCTATCTGCTCAAGGACCGGGTGTTCGACGCGGAGCAGTTCGTGGACGCCGTCCGCAGGGTGGCGGCGGGCGGTACGGCGATGGACCCGCAGGTGATCCAGCAGCTGCTGTCCCGGCGGGCCGCCGACGACCGGCCGCTGGCACGGCTGACCCCCCGGGAGCGGGAGGTCCTGGAGCTGATGGCGCAGGGCCGCTCCAACGCGGCGATCGCCGGGCAGCTGGTGGTGACGGAACGGGCGATCGCCAAGCACACCTCCAACATCTTCGCCAAACTGGACCTCGAGGTGTCGGACGATGACAATCGCCGCGTTCTGGCGGTCCTCGCCTACCTGGACCAGGACCGGTGAACGGCCGCTGATTTTCCGTAACTTCCCCTGCTCAGAGGGCGGTTGGGAAGCAAAAGCCGAGTAAACCTCTGATTTGTTCGTGAGGCTGCTGAACACCTCTGGGACGACGCCCGTATGAGTGGGAGCCGCTTCACTCCTGTCGGGCGCCTCGAAGCCCCGCCAAGCCCGCAAGGAAGTCAGAGGAGTTCCATGGGACGCAACACACGCAAACGCCGTACGCCGCTGGCCACCAAGGCCATAGCCGCATCGGCGGCCCTAGCGCTCGGTGGGGGCGGGCTGATCTGGGCGAACTTCTACGCCTCGGCGCACGAGTCGAACAACTCCGGGCAGAACCAGACCAAGGCCGCCGCCGGCCAGGTGGCGACGATCGCCTGTCCCGACGTCCAGCAGAAGCTGACGAACGTGCCCGAGAAGGCCCGTCAGGGCGTGGCGACGGAGCTCGCGAACCTCGACAAGCAGATCACCGAGGCCTACGCCCGGCTCGCCTCCACGCGCCAGGCGCAGACGCAGGACGCCGGCTTCGTGCAGAACGCGATCGTCGGCCCCCTCAAGGAGAAGCGGTCCGCGACCCTCGACCGGATCCGTATCGACATCCAGCGCGTGGGCGGCCAGGTCGACGCGGCGGGCCTTAGCGCGCTCGCCGCCTGCACCACGCAGACCGCCAACCAGACCACGGCCGGTGGTCAGCAGCAGAACGGCGGCCAGCAGCAGGGCGGCCAGCAGCAGCAGAACGGCGGCCAGCAGCAGGGTGGTCAGCAGCAGAACGGCGGTCAGCAGAACGGCGGCCAGCAGCAGGGCGGCCAGGCCGGCGCCGGCCAGAACATCGGCGGCCAGGCCGGCAACGGCCCCGTGGCTGCCGACTTCGTGGACATCACCAAGGTCCAGCCGAACGTCGCCGCGAAGCCCCGCAAGAACGGCAACGCCTCCACCGGCACCTTCGTCACCCGCTGCGGTGTGAACGCGAACAAGAACCACAACACCGACAACGTCATCGTGGCGCCCGGCGTGAACAACGGCGCGCACCACCTGCACGACTACGTCGGCAACCAGAAGGTCAACGCGTTCTCCACCAACAACTCGCTGATCGCGGACCAGACCAGCTGCCAGAACCAGGGCGACCTGTCGGCCTACTACTGGCCGGTGGTGCGTCTCCAGAACGGCACGCAGGACTTCGACCAGAACGCGGACGGCGGCGGCAAGGAGGGCAACGTCGGCAAGATCCTGACGCCGGTCCAGGCGCAGATCAAGTACGTCGGCAGCCCCACCAGCAAGGTCACCGCGATGCCGCAGTTCCTGCGCATCATCACCGGTGACGCCAAGACCACCACCAACGGTCTGGCGAACGCCAACGCGCACTGGTCCTGCACCGGCTTCGAGAACAAGGTCCAGCTGACCACGCAGTACCCGATCTGCCCGCAGGGCAGCAACGTGGTGCGCACCTTCGCCTTCCAGTCCTGCTGGGACGGCAAGAACATCGACAGCGCCAACCACCGCACGCACGTCGCGTTCGCCGACGCCAACGGCAACTGCGGCAACGGCTTCAAGGCGATCCCGCAGCTGACCATGCGCCTGGTCTACAAGATCGCCCCGCCGGTCCTGCAGAACGGCCAGGTCAAGAACGCCTACGCGGTGGACGGCTTCCCGGAGCAGCTGCACAAGGCGGCCACGGACCACGACGACTTCATCGCGGTCTTCAAGAACAACCTGGCGAACACCATCGCCAACTGCATCAACCAGGGCAGGCAGTGCCAGTGACGCACGGCTGACAGACCCGCGAAAGGCGGGCGGTGGGAATCTCCCACCGCCCGCCTTTCGTATGTGCCGTACGGCTCAGCCGCTGTGCGACGAGCCGTGCGCGCTGTGGTCGGTGCCGATCTCCTCCTCGCCCCCCAGCGTGGTCTGCAGCGCCTTGACGATCTTGTCCGTGCCGACGGCGACCCACTTGCGGCCGACGAGGTAGTGACCGCCGTAGTCCTTCGCGTCGTTGATCCACTCGCGCTGGCCGCGGTCGGTGGCGAACGTGGCGAAGACGTACTTGCCGTCGGAGGTCTTGCAGATGGCCTGGCGGACCTCGTCGGAGTCGATCTGCATGTTCGGCCTGCACTTCACCTTGGCCGCCAGGCTCTCCAGACTGCCGGTGGCGGCCGTCGGGATCTTCGCGGCCGCGTCGCTGTCTCCGGATCCACAGCCCGCCAGCGCCAGAACGGCCACGGCGCCGGCCGCGGCGAGCATCGGTCGGGTCAACCTCATCTGTTCCTCCGGGTCGCTCTGTTGGCCAGGCCCCACGGGCCCGTTCCCTTCGATACGGCTGCCGGGCACGGGGCGCTCAATCGGATTGAGGGATGTGGCCACAGGTGTGCGAGGGTAGGCCGGTGAATCAGGACTGGGAAGACCGTGTGGCCGCCGCCTGGGCCACCTTCGACGACTATCCGGAAGAGCGGGCGGCGGACTTCCGGGCGGTGATCGACGCGCTCGTCGCCGAACTGCCGGCGGGCAGCCCGCTCGGCCCGTTCGAGCAGGCGTGCGCCTGGGACTCGACGGGGCACTCCGACAAGGCGGCTCCGCTGTACCGGGAGGCGCTGGCCGCCGGGCTGAGCGAGGCCAGCGGCTACAAGGGCAGGCGGGCGAAGATCCAGCTGTCGAGTTCGCTGCGCAACATCGGGCAGGCGGAGGAGGGCGTCAAGCTGCTGACGCCCGAACTGGACGCCCCTTCGGACGAGTTGGACGACGCGGTGCGCGCCTGTCTGGCGCTGTGCCTGTCGAGCCTCGGCCGGGACCGCGAGGGGCTGTCCCTCGTCCTGGGCGCTCTCGCGCCCCATCTGCCGCGCTACCAGCGGTCGATGGCCCACTACGCGCGGGCGCTGGTCGAGCCGGAGGACTGAGCGGGCGGCGTGCGACGGTGACCATCCGACGATTCGCTCGTTCTGCTGAACGTGCAGTCACAGGATGTCGCCCCGCGCCACGCAGCCTCTTCCAGCGACCCGGCCGTCGACGTCGAGCGGGCCGAGGCTGCGCTCGTCGAGCACTACCCCCGGCTGGTCCGGCTCGCCTACCTCGTGCTGCCGCCGAGCCTCGGCCGCAACCGGCGCGTGGTGACCGCGCACGCCCTCACCCAGCGCGCCCTGCCCCAGGGCCGCGCCCAGTCCCCTGTGATCCCGGCCCAGTCCACGGGCCGCGACCGCGACCCCGGGTACGCCGTGGTCCGCCTCCAGGTGCTGCGCAACGCCCTGGAGGCGGGGCGCCCGCTGCGCTTCACGGCGCTGCCCAGGCGGTCCCAGCTTCCGCCGCTGCTCCCCCAGGTGTGGGGTCTGCGGCTGTTCCCCCGCTCGGGCGGCGCCGACGAACTCGCCCTGGACCAGCGCCTGTCGGCCCTGTCCGGGCCGGCCCGCGCCGCCTACGTGCTGCGCGGTCTGGAGAGGCTGCCCGACGCCGACGTGCGCGAGATCCTCACGGCCGCCGGCTGCGACGACGTCAAGGGGGCGCTGCGCGAGGCCGACGAGGTGTCGGCGGCCCACCATCCCCTGCTGGAGTCCCCCGAGTTCGACCCGTGCTCGCTGCAGGCCCGGCCCACCGATCTGATGCGCCGCCGCCAGCACACCAAAGCCGCGGTCGTGGCCGCCGCGGCGCTCGCCGTGACGGGCGCGCTGCTCGGGATGCCCGGTGACGGCTGGGGTCCCGACGGTGCGGCGGCCCCCGCCTACGCGCAGAATCCGGCCGCCGAGGCCGCCCTGAACCCGGGCCGGCTGACCGAGGTGGCCCCCACCGCGTGGGAGTCCTCGGCGCGAACCGACTTCTCCGTCTGGCCCGCCCGAGGTGAACTGACCGGCGACCGCGCCCTGTTGCGCCGCGCCCTCGCCGTCTGGGCCCGCCCCGGCGAGCGTGTCCGGGTCTCCGCGACGCCGGGCACCCCCTCGGGCGGCCCGTCCGGCCCGCCCCAGCTGCTGTACGCGGGAAAGGTCGACAGCGCGCGGGTGGTCATCCTCTACGACGGTCTGCGCATCGTCCGCTACGCCGAGCCGGCCGACGGCACCCAGGGGGCCGCCCTGGACTTCGCGCGGGTCGACGGCGCCGACCGGGCGGGGGCGAGCGCGGTGGTGCTGGGCCGGGCCGACGGCAACGTCCGCTATCTGACGGCGCCCTGGGTGACGAAGGCCGCCGAGCGGGACCTGCTCAAGCCGGACGCCGGGGCGACGGACCTCGGCCTCGCCAAGGGGATCACGTCGCCGCTGGCCGGCCCGGCCGAGCAGACCGGCGCCTGTGCGTCGTGGAACGTGCTGGAGCTGACCGACGGCACGAGCACCTGGCTGCTGACCGACCTCGGCGAGCTGGTCCCGGCCCGACTCACCACCGGCCGCCCCGGCTCGTCCGCGCAGGTCTCCGCGGCGCGGACGCTGCGGGCATGGGCGCCGTACGGCTGTTCGCTGGCGGCGGTGCGCTCGGCGGGTGTGCGGGCCGTCAACGCCTGGGCGTACGCCGCGCAGCCGCTGCCGGACGGAAGCGGGTCGGCGGACTGGGTGTGCACGCGCGCGGAGACCTGGCGGGGCGGCGGCACACGTGTGCTGGCACAGTTCGGAACGCCGGGCGGCAGGTACGGGGCGGTGGCCGCGAAGGCCGAGAACGCGGCGGCCTGCGGCCCGAAGGACCCGCACGTGCTGGCGGGGGTGCTGTGGAAGTCGGAGACCAAGGGCTGGTACCTGCTGGCGGCCGGCGGGCCGGGGACGGCGTCGGTCACCGCGACGGGCGGCATCGAGGCCTCGGCACGCGGGAACGAACTGGCGGTTCCGGCGAAGCAGGGCCGGCAGGCCGAGTTGAAGGGCACTCTCGACGACGGCCGGGTGATCGGCGGTCTGCGGTAGGAGCGGGACGACCTCCTAGTTGACACTGGCGTCAACAAGTCGGCGCAGAAGGGTTCCGTAGAACCCTACCCGTCAGTACATTGACGCCATGTCTCACAAGCGGGCCTCGGAGCGGGTCGACCTCAAGGCGCGGAAGGTGTCCTTCTCCTGGGAGGACACGCCGCTGCACTGGGTGCCCGGGGACCCGTTCACCACGCACACCATCAATGTGCTGCACCTGCTGCTGCCGGCCGGTGAGCGGTGGTTCGTGCACGTCTACAAGCAGGTCCTGCCGCTGATCCGGGACGAGCGGCTGCGCGCGGACGTCATCGGGTTCATCGGCCAGGAGGCGATGCACTCGCAGGCCCACGACGAGGTGCTGCCGCATCTGAGGGAGCTGGGGCTCGATCCGACGCCGTACACCGCGCAGGTCGACTGGTTCTTCGAGAAGCTGCTCGGCGACCGGACCCTGCCGCCCGGCCGGGCGCGCCGGTGGTGGCTGCTGGAACGGGTCGCACTGATCGCGGCGATCGAGCACTACACCGCCTTCCTGGGCGACTGGGTGCTGAATGCCGGCGAACTGGACCGGCGGGGCGCCGATCCCACCATGCTGGACCTGCTGCGCTGGCACGGAGCCGAGGAGGTCGAGCACCGGTCGGTCGCCTTCGACCTGTTCATGCACGTCGACGGCAGCTACCGGCGGCGAGTGCGCACCTGGGCGACCGCCTTCACGGCACTGGTGTTCCTGTGGCAGCGCGGCTCCCGCTTCTTCATGGCGAACGACCCGACGCTCGCCGACGGCAAGGCGTCCTTCAAGGACTTCTACGTCAGCGGCCGACGGGGCACCCTGCCCGCGACCGGCGACCTGCTCAGGTCGATCCCGCGCTACCTGAGCCGCGCCTACCACCCCTCCCAGGAGGGCTCCACCGAGCAGGCGGTCGCCTATCTGGCCTCCTCCCCCGCCGCCACGGCCGCAGAGAAGGGCGCCGCCTGATGCCCAAGCCGCTCACCGTCGCCGCCCTCGCCACGGCCGCGCTGCTCACCCGGCACGCGCTGCGCCGGCGCGTCCGGGTCTCGCCGCTGTGGCCGATGCCCGCGCTGGACCCGCCCGTCTCCGGCCGGCCGCGCTCCCGGGCGCTGCGGCTGCTGGTCGCCTCGCGCGAGACGGTCGCCGACGGCGTCGTACAACTGCGTCTGGAGGGTGAGCAGCTGCCGCGCTGGGAGCCCGGCGCGCATCTCGACCTGGTGCTGCCGTCGGGGCTGGTGCGGCAGTACTCGCTGTGCGGGGACCCGGCGGACGGCTCCTCGTACACGGTGGCCACGCGGCTGGTCGCGGACGGGCGAGGGGGCTCGCGCGAGGTGCACGAGCAGCTGGCGGAGGGGATGGAGCTGGAGGTGCGCGGACCGAGGAACCGGTTCCCGCTCGTCGAGGCCCCGTCGTACGTCTTCGTCGCCGGCGGCATCGGGATCACGCCGATCCTGCCCATGCTGCGGGCGCTGCCGGAGGGGACCGAGTGGCGGCTGCTCTACTGCGGGCGGTCGCGGGAGTCCATGCCGTACCTGGCGGACGTCGAGAAGCTGGGCCCGGACCGGGTCACGGTGGTCACCGGTGTGCCGGACCTCGACGCGCTGCGGGTGCCCGAGGGCGCCGTCGTCTACTGCTGCGGCCCAAAGGGGCTGATGGCCGCCGTGGCGGAGCGCTTCGAGCGGGTGCGCCTGGAGCGGTTCGCGCCGCGTACCTCCGGCGGCGCGGCTTTCGAGGTCGAACTGCGGCGCAGCGGGCGGACGTTGACGGTGCCGGCCGACTCGACGGTGCTGGCCGCGGTGCGGGCCGAGCTGCCGGACACGCTCTACTCCTGCGAGCAGGGGTTCTGCGGGACCTGTCAACAGCGGGTGCTGGAGGGAGAAGTGGAGCACCGGGACGAGTTGCTGACGGACGCGGAGCGTGACGACTCGATGCTGATCTGCGTTTCGCGGGCGCGAAGTGATCGGCTTGTGCTGGACATGTGAACACCGATGGCCGGACCGGCCCGTTCGGGGCCGGATCCGATCGGTAAGGTGTTCGCATGAGTACCGGGGTACGCCGCAGGATGGGAGTCGATGAGCGGCGGCAGCAGTTGATCGGCGTCGCCCTCGAACTGTTCAGCCAACGCTCTCCCGACGAGGTCTCGATCGACGAGATAGCAGCCGCCGCGGGCATCTCCCGTCCGCTGGTCTACCACTACTTCCCCGGCAAACTCAGCCTGTACGAGGCCGCGTTGAAGCGCGCCGCGCAGGACCTCGCGGGCCGTTTCGACGAGCCGCACGAGGGACCGCTCGGTGACCGGCTGCGGCGCGTGATGCGCCGGTTCTTCGATTTCGTCGACGAGCACGGCCCGGGTTTCTCGGCGCTGATGCGCGGCGGCCCGGCGGTCGGCTCCTCGGCGACCAACGCGCTGATCGACGCCGTACGGCAGGCCGCCTATGTCCAGATCCTTTCGCACCTCGACGTCGAGGACCCGCCCGCGCGGCTGGAGCTGGTCGTGCGCTCCTGGATCTCGCTCGCCGAGTCGACCGCGCTGATCTGGCTGGACGGCCGGCGCATCCCGCGCGCGGAGCTGGAGAGGCAGCTCGTGCACGACTTCGCCGCGCTGGCCGCGGTGAGCGCCGCCTACGACGAGGAGATGGCGCAGGTGGTGCGCCGCATGGTCAAGGACGAGCCGCCGGACGGGGCCTTCGCGGACCTCGCCGCCCGGCTGATCGGGCTCGCGTCCTGAACCCGGGCCGCGCCCTCAGCGTTCGAACTTGCGGTACGACGGGTCGAGGTCGCGCACCTCGGCGGAGGCGTGCAGGACGGTGTGGCCGTCGTCGGCCACATGCTTCTTCAGCAGCTCCAGCACGGTCTCGGTCAGCTTCGCCTTGGTCTCCTCGGTGCGGCCGGCGAGGAGTCCGATCATGACGTGCACCACGGCGTGGCCCAGCTCGCCCGGCTCCTCGTAACCGAACGCGGTGACCTCCGAGGCGCGGAACTGCGTCTTGCACGCCTCCGGCTTGGCGGCGGCGATCTCGACGAGCGAGGCGTGCAGCTCCCGCGCGAAGCCCTCCCGGTCGAAGTCGATGTGCTTCGAGTGGTCGACGATGATCTGCGGCATGGGCACTCCTGTTCTACGACGGCGACAGGCTCACCCTAGTCGGCCAGCTGCAGGGCCAGCATGGCGATGTCGTCCTCGTGGTCGCTGCCGAAGGAGGCGAGGAGCGTGTCGCACAGGGCGTCCAGTCCGGGCAGGGCGCCGACGGCGGCGGCCCGCAGCTGTTCCATGGAGACCGACAGGTCCACGCCGCGGGTCTCGATCAGGCCGTCGGTGACCATCAGGAGCCGGTCGGCGGGGTCCAGGTACAGCTCGGTGGGCGCCGGGTGCGGCAGGCCCACGCCGATCAGCGGGCCGGACGCCTTGACGTACTCGGCGTCGCCGGAGTCCCGCAGCAGCAGGGGCGGGATGTGGCCCGCGTTGGCGATGCGGGTGCGCCCGGTGGCGGGGTCGATCAGCACCAGGCACACGGTGGCCGTCACATCGGGGTGGAAGCGCTGGAGCATCCGGTCCAGCCGTTCGGCGAGCACCGCCGGGTCGCTCTCGTCGACGCAGTAGGCGCGCAGCGCGTGCCGGATCTCCACCATGACCGTGGCCGCGTCCAGCGAGTGCCCGACGACGTCGCCGACCGCGGTGAGCACGCCGTCGTCCAGGTGCAGCGCGGCGTAGAAGTCGCCGCCGATCTCGGTCTCCCGGGACGCGGGCACGTAGCGCACGGCGATGTCGATGCCCGGCAGTTCCGGCAGCCGGTGCGGCTCGGGCAGGAAGCTGTGCTGGAGGGTGAGGGCGACATGCCGCTCGGCCTGGTACATCAGCAGCGGTTCGGCGGCCAGCGCGGTGGCCTGCGCCAGCTGGGCCAGCAGCGCCTCGCCCTCGGGGCTGACCCGGCGCAGGCCGCGGGTGGGCGTGGCCAGGCACACCGGGGCCCGGCCTCCCTGGGTGAGGACGAGTGCGAGGCGGGCGTCGTGCTGCACACCGGGCCGGAAGAAGCCGGCGGGCCACAGCGGCGACGGCACGGTGGTGATCTGCACCCCGGCCTGGCCGCGGGTCAGGCGCCGCAGCAGCGCGGCCACGGCCTGGTGCGCGCCCTCGTCCGGCAGGGACAGCCCGGTGCGCCCCCGGTACAGGCCGCGGTACAGCCCGTCGTCCCGGTCGAGGACGAACACCGCGGCGGGGCAGCCGAGGAGGCGTGCGGTGCCGTCGGCCGCGGCGTCGGCGAGCTCCTGCAGCGAGCGGGCGGCCTGGATGGTGACGATCGTCTCCGACAGCAGCCGCAGCCGTTTGACGAGCGCCTGGTCGTCGGCCCGCAGCCGGGCCGCGCGCACCGCGGCCCGCACCGCCGCCTCGATCTCCTCCGGCTCGGCCGGCACCGTCAGATACGCCTCGGCGCCCGCGAGCAGGCCCTGGCAGCGGTCGGCGGGCGGTGCGGCGAGCGCGGAGAAGTGCACCACGGGCAGGCCGGACATGTGCGGGCGCTCCCTGAGCCGGCGGCACAGTTCGAAGCCGCTCATGTCCGGAAGGTGCACGTCGACGAGGGCCACGTCGGGCATGGTGCCCTTGCGCAGCCGTACGTCGAGCTCGTTCAGCGCCTCGCCGCCGCTGGCGACCGGGACGACCTCGTGGCCGGCCCGGCGCAGCACTGTGCCCATGGCGTAGCGGCTGGCGGCCACGTCGTCCACGACCAGCACGGTCGTGCCTGTCAGCTTGCCGTTGTCGTCCATCCTCTGCCCTTGGACAGGCCGGTGGGACGGCCCCCGACTTTCGGGGTCCGTCCCACCAAAGTAATGCCGTCTCAGTCAGTACGGGAGAAGACGGCGACAGTGCGCCCCGGAACGGCGAAGGTGCCCGATACCCGCTCGTAGGAGGAGGACTTGACGATAGGGTCCGCTCCGGACGCCTGAACAGGGTGCAGGTGGTAGGCCGTACCGGCCAGAGAACCGATTCTCTGCTCCTGCTTCTCCGGCGTCGCGTTGAAGACGACGACCAGGTCGCCCAGCTCCATGGTGATCACTCCGGGCGTCTCGTCCTTGCCCGACAGCGGGAACGAGAGCTTCGACTGGACCTGTCCGGTGGTGCCGAGCGAGAAGACGTGCTCGGTCGTACGGACCCTCAGCAGATCACGGTAGGCGGCCGAGGCGCCCTCGATCTGCGGGCACCCCACCTTCACCGTGCTCAACAGGGGCTTGGCGAAAGCCCACTTGGACTGGTTGTCGGCCGCCGGCGGAAGCCCGCGGCCGAACCCGTTGCCGTCGGCGCAGTTCCAGTGGATCGCGTTGAACCAGTCGCCGCTGTCGAAGGAGTTGCGGTCCAGGGACTTCGAGCGCAGCAGGTCGGAGCCGGCCTGGGAGAGGGACGGGCCCTGCGAGAGGGTGGCCGTCGCCATCGCCAGGACCTGCATCCGGGCCCGGTCGGCGGCCGAGGTGCCCTGGGGCAGCTTGTACGTCAGCGCGTCGAACAGGGACTCGTTGTCGTGCGCGTCCGCGTAGGCGAGGGCGTCGCCGGGGGCGTCCGCGTATCCGGCGGGCTGGCCGTTGTAGTCGACCTCGGAGCCCTTGACCTCCTTGCCGTCGGTGTCGGTGAAGCCGAACGACCTGAGGTTGCCGGACAGGCCCACCTTGATCAGGTCCTGGTAGTGCAGGAGACGGGCCTTCTGCTCGGCCGTCGTGCCGTTCGCGGCCGAGGAGTTGGGGTCGGTGTAGAGGCCGGAGGCGAAGCCCTGGACACCGGGGTCGGAGTCGAAGGGACCGCCGCCGCGCACCGCGTCCCGGGCCCGGTCGGAGAAGGTCGCGATGCCCGTGCCCGCCATGTTCTTCTGGGTGGCCTGGACGAAGCGGGCGTCGTCGGCGACCTCGCCGAAGTTCCATCCCTCGCCGTACATGATGATCTTCTTGCCGTCGACGCCGTCCTTCTTGAGGGTCAGCGCGTCGAGGGCCTTGCGCACGGCCAGGATGTTCGCCTTGGGCTGGTGCCCCATGAGGTCGAAGCGGAAGCCGTCGACCTTGTACTCCTTGGCCCAGGTGACCACGGAGTCGACGACCAGCTTGCCCATCATGGCGTTCTCGGTCGCGGTGTTGGCGCAGCAGGTGCTGTTGGCGACCGAACCGTCGGCGAGCAGGCGCTGGTAGTAGCCGGGGACGATCTGGTCCAGAACGCTGGTGTCCGCCTCACCGGCGGCCGAGGTGTGGTTGTAGACGACGTCCATGACGACCCGCAGCCCGTCCTGGTTGATCGCCTTGACCATCTTGCGGAACTCGACCGTGCGCCCGGTGCCGTCCGGGTCGGTGGCGTACGAGCCCTCGGGGACCGTGTAGTGGTAGGGGTCGTAGCCCCAGTTGTAGGCGTCCTTGGCCGCCGTCTTGGTCACGCACTCCTGCTGCTTTTCGGAGTCGGCGGCGTAGGAGGCGAGGTCGCAGTCGGGGCTCTGCTGGTCGGCCTTCTTCTCGGGCACGGTCGCGAAGTCGAAGACGGGCAGCAGGTGGACGTAGGAGGTGCCCGCCTTCGCCAGGTCGCGCAGGTGCTTCGAGCCGTCGCTGCCCTTGTCGGCGAAGGCCAGGTAGGTGCCCTGGTCCTTGGCCGGCACGGTCTTGTCCGCGACGGAGAAGTCCCGGACGTGCAGCTCCTGGATCTGGGCGTCCCTGAGCGGTACGGCCTTGGGCTTGGCGTAGGCCGACCAGCCCTTGGGGGCCAGCGACCTGTCGTTCAGGTCGGCGACGACGCTGCGCCCGGAGTCCGCGGTGAGGGCGACCGAGTAGGGGTCGGTGACCTTGTTGGTGACGACCTTGCGGACGCTGGGCGCCCACACCTTCACGACGTACCGGTACTCCTTGCCCTTCCAGGACGCGGGGCCGGTGACGGACCAGACGCCGGTCGTGGCGTCGCGGTGCATCGCCTTGCGGGAGCCGTCGAGTTCGAGCGAGACGTGCTGCGCGGTCGGCGCCCACACGGACAGCGTGGGACGGCCCTTGTGGAACGTCGGTCCCAGGTCGGCCTTCGTGGCGCTCGCGTACACGTCGTCGAGGACGCCCGCGATCTGCACGCCGGTCGCCGCCAGCACGGCGCCGTTGGCGGCCCGCTGGGAGGCGACGATCTGCCCGCCGAGGGCCTCGTGCACCCGGTCCCGGTCGCGCGGGTCGACGGACCAGGCGGTGTAGTCCTTCAGGTAGGGGAACTTCGCCTTCTGGGCGTCGGTGAGCGTGGTCTTCTCAAGGCGCAGCCAGCGCTCGTCGTCGCTGGTCAGCGTCCCGTTCTTGACGGCGATGGAGCCGTCGCGGGAGTACAGCAGCTGGGTGGAGGCGGCGGCGTCGGAGCCGTTCCAGGCGACCGTGTCGCGGTCGATCCAGACCGCCTTGGAGGTGGTCAGGTCGAGGGCGGCGGCCGAGCCGGCGGGCTGCGGCAGCAGGTACTTCTCCTGGCCGTTCAGCAGCCACACCTCGTAGCCGTTGGCCTTGAGGTCGAGGGACTGGTCGGCGGGCAGGTCCTTGTCGTCGCCCTTGTGGATGATGTAGCTGAGGCTGGTGGCGCCGTCGGTGAGCGGCACCTCGAAGACGGCGCCGTAGGCGTCCGTCCGCACCGGCTTCAGCGGGCTCGGCCAGTCGGTGGGGTTCGCGGCGCCGGTCCAGACGTGCAGGCCCCAGCCGTCGTAGTTCCCGTCGGCCCGGTGGTAGTGGAGGACGGCCTTGGTCTTGTCCTGCGCCGGGTAGTCGGGGCGGGTGGTCTCGACGGTGTCCTTGCCCTGCTCGATCCACACCTCACCGGTCTTGGTGACGTCGATGGAGCGGTCCGCGGAGACGTCCTTGTTGCCGTCCTTGTCGATGACGAGGAACCCGACGTCGGAGGCGCCCGGCTTCAGCTTGACGTAGGCGAAGGCCCCGTAGGCGTCGCGGCCGGTGAACGGGTGGCTGGCCGGCCAGTTCGTCGACTCGCCGTCGGCGAGGTCGCCCCAGGCGTACAGGCCCCACTTGTCGTAGTCGCCGTCGGTGCGCTTGTAGTGGACGACCGCGTAGTCGCGCGAGGAGGCGGTGGGGATCTCCGGGGCGGGCGGGGTGCCGGTGGTGGAGGCCGCCGTGGCGGACGCCGTGTGCCCGGCCGAGTCGACGACGACCGCCTTGTAGCGCAGGGCCGTTCCGGCGGGTACGTCCTTGCCGAGGGTCTGGGTGACCTTGTACGGGGCGTGGTCGGCGGAGCCGAGGACGCGCCACGTGCCGTTGCCGACCTGGGCGGCGAAGACGACCCGGTTCAGCCGGCCGCCGTCCACTCCGGCCGACACCTCGACCGTGCCGGTGGCGCCGGCGTCGGGGGCCTTGAGGGTGAGCGTGGGTGCCGTGGCCGGCTTGGCGAGCTTGCCGGCCGCCTTGAGGACGACGGCGGAGCCGGCCGGGACGGTGACGGTGGCCTTGCTGTCGGCGCCGGAGGTGACGGTGGCCGAAGTGCCGTAGATGCCGCGGTACTTCATGGCGGCCGAGCCGGCCGCGAAGGTGGCGGTCTTCGCCTCGCCGGCGTTGTTGAAGGCGACGAGGTACTCCTGGCCGGACCTGGCGTCCGTGCGGGAGAAGGCGTAGATGCCGGAGCCGTCGGCCGCGTAGCGCTCGGTCTGCACGCCGTCCGTCAGGGCGGGGTTGGCCTTGCGCAGCTTGCCGAGAGCACTGATCTCCTTGTAGAGCGGTGCGCTCTTGTCGTAGGCGTCGCTCGCGGCGGTCCGGTCGGTGCCGATCTCGTCGTCGTCGAGGTAGTCGGCGACCTTCGAGGCGAACATCGGCTGGCGGGCGTCCTTGTCGCCGCCGGAGCCGGTGAAGCCCTGCTCGTCGCCGTAGTAGACGACGGGGTTGCCGCGGCTGAGGAACATCACCTCGTTGGCGAGCTTGTCCTTGGCGAGCAGTTCGGCGTCCGTGGCCTTGGGGTTGTCCTGCTTCAGGAAGTACCCGATCCGGCCCATGTCGTGGTTGCCGAGGAAGGTGACCTGCTCGTACGCGTTGGCCTTGTCGGTCGTGTACTTGTAGTCGTCACCGAAGACCGAGGCGAGCTTCTGCGCGCTGCCGCCCTGCGAGGCGTAGGTGCGGGCCGCGTCCTGGAAGGGGAAGTCCAGGGTGGCGTCGAGGCGGCCCTGGGTGACGTACGGCGAGGTGATGGAGGTGTCGGCGGAGTAGACCTCGCCGAACATGAAGAAGTTCTTCCGCCCGTGCGCGGCCGCGTACCTGTCGAGCGCGGTCGCCCACTGGGTCCAGAACTCCATGTTCACGTGCTTGACGGTGTCGATGCGGAAGCCGTCGACGCCGAAGTCCCTGACCCAGCGCTCGTAGATCTTCTCCATGCCGCTGACGACCTCGGGACGCTCGGTCCACAGGTCGTCGAGGCCGGAGAAGTCGCCGTAGGTGGCGTTCTCGCCGGCGTAGGTGGAGTCGCCGCGGTTGTGGTACATCGTCGGGTCGTTGAGCCACGACGGGACCTTGAGGTTCTTCTTCTCGGCGGGCACGGTCGGCGTCCGCGGGAAGGAGTCGGTGTCGACGGGCGGGAACGGCTTCGTGCCGTCCGCGTAGTCGGCGTCGTCGAAGGGCCGCCCGTCCTTGGTCAGGTAGGGGAAGGCGCCCTTGGAGAGGTAGTCGTAGGACTTGCCCTCGTAGTCGACGACGTCGGCGGTGTGGTTGGTGATGACGTCGAAGAAGACCTTCATGCCCTTGGCGTGCGCCTTGGAGATGAGGGTCGCCAGGTCCTTGTTGGTGCCGAAGTGCGGGTCGACCTTGGTGAAGTCGGTGATCCAGTAACCGTGGTAGCCGGCGGAGGCGTTGGAGCCGGTGCCCTGCACGGGCTGGTTCTTGAAGATCGGGGCCATCCAGATGGCGGTGGTGCCCAGGCCCTTGATGTAGTCCAGCTTCTTCGTCAGGCCCTTGAGGTCACCGCCCTGGTAGAAGCCCTTGTCGGTGGGGTCGTAGCCGGTGCTCAGGCGTGAGCCCGTCAGACCGCCCTCGTCGTTGCCGGTGTCGCCGTTGGCGAAACGGTCCGGCATGACGAAGTAGAACTGCTCCCGGGTGTCGTCGTGCCGGGCGGGCTCGGCCGCGAGCTTCGCGTCCGAGGGAGGCGGCGGCGGGGAGGCCGCCTGCGCGGCCAGTGGCTGGATCAGGGCGGCGGCAACAGCCACGACAGTGACGGCCGCGACCCGTCTCGCTCTCGGTATCACAGGCGGAAACTCCTTGCGATGACGGCTCTGGTGGGTCCGACCCCGCGTGACCGTACCGCCGACGAAAGGTTTACAGCAAGAGGCTTGAAATTCACAGCAAGAAGTTTCAACCGCAACCTTGACGTGTGCTTCTCAACTCCCCCAATCTCACCACTGGTTGAAACCCCAACACCCCCTCAACGGAGCCGCACATGAGCAGACACCGACCCCCGGGTGTCCTCCGGCGCACGGCCACGGCCGTCGCCGCCGGCACGCTGGCCCTGGCGGGCGCCGTCGCACTGCCCGCCGCAGACGCGCACGCCGACACCACCGCCAAGGGCGACGTCATCGCCAACCTCTGGGAATGGAACTGGGACTCCATCGCCTCGGAGTGCACGAACGTCCTCGGCCCGGCCGGCTACGGGGCGGTCCAGGTCGCCCCGCCCGCCGAGTCCCTCAAGCAGTCCTCCTCCTACTGGTGGGACGTCTACCAGCCGTACTCCTACGACCTCGACAGCCGCTTCGGTTCGCAGGCGAAGTTCGCGTCGATGATCAGCGCCTGCCACGCGGCCGGCGTCAAGGTCTACACGGACGCGGTGATCAACCACACCGCGGCCCAGACCGGAACCGGCTACAACGGCACGACGGTCACGAACAAGTACGACACCCCGGAGTGGAACCGCACCGACTACCACGACTCCTCGGACTGCCCCACCTCCGACCTCACCATCCAGGACTACTCCAACCTCACCCAGGTCCAGAACTGCGAACTGCTCGGCCTGCCCGACCTCAGGACCGGCTCCGACACGGTCCGCACCGGCATAGCCGACTACCTCAACTCGCAGCTCGCGCTCGGCGTCGACGGCTTCCGGGTGGACGCGGCCAAGCACATCCCCGAGGCCGACATGGCGGCCATCGAGTCCAAGCTGACGAACACGAAGGCGGGCTCGGCGCCGTACGTCTTCCAGGAGATCTACCCGGGCTCCACCCCGCAGCCCTCGGACTACTACGCCTCCGGCGACGTCCTGGACTTCACCTACGCGAGCCGGATGAAGTCCGCCTTCCAGGGGAACGTCAGCGACCTGTCCTCCCTGGCGAGCAGCGGCATCCTGCCCGCGGCGAACTCGGTGTCCTTCGTGACCAACCACGACACCGAGCGCAACGGCCTGCACATGTCCTACAAGGACGGCGACACCTACAAGCTCGCCAACCTCTTCCAGCTCGCCTACAAGTGGTCGACGCCCACCGTCTACGCCAGCTGGGAATGGACCCAGAGCGACCAGGCCCCGCCCAACTCCGCCGGCTTCGTGAGCAACACGGACTGCTCGAACGGCTCCTGGTACTGCCTGGACCGTGACACGGGCGTCGTCGGCATGGTGGCCTGGCACAACGCGGTGGACACCGCGGCGGTCTCCGACTGGCAGACGAAGTCCTCCAACGTGATCGGCTTCGGCCGCTCGGGCGCGGGCTTCTTCGCCCTCAACAACGGCTCCGCCTCGGCCACCTACACCTTCACCACCGGCATGGCGGACGGCACCTACAGCAACGTCGTCGACGGGGGCGCGACCAAGGTCACCGTCTCCGGCGGCAGCGCCTCGCTCACCGTCCCCGCCAAGAGCGCCGTCGCCTTCTACAACGCCTCCTACACCTGCACGGTGGGCTGCGGCGACACGGGCGGCGGTTCCGGCTCCTCCGGCTCCACGGTCAGCGCGACCTTCAAGGAGTACGCCCCCACCACGAGCGGCACCGACGTCTACGTCGTCGGCTCGATCGCCGCGCTGGGCGCCTGGGACACCTCCAAGGCGGTCAAGCTGTCGTCGTCCGGTTACCCCGTCTGGTCGGGCGAGGTGAGCGTGCCGATCAACACGTCGTTCACCTTCAAGTACATCAAGAAGGACGCGTCCGGGAACGTCACCTGGGAGTCCACCGCCAACAGGTCGGCCACCGCAGCGAGTTCGGCGATCTCCCTGAACAACTCCTGGAACGTGGCCGACGCGGACGCCACCGACGTCACCTTCAACGAGTACGCGACGACCGACTGGGGCACCAACGTCTACGTCGTCGGCTCCGTCGCCTCCCTCGGCTCGTGGAACACCGCCGACGCGATCCCGCTGTCGTCGGAGTCGTACCCGACCTGGAGCAAGCTGGTGATCGTGCCCAAGAGCGCGGCCTTCACGTACAAGTACATCAAGAAGGACGGCTCCGGGAACGTGACCTGGGAGTCCGGGACGAACCGCTCGTACTCGACGGGCAGTTCCTCCGGGTACTCCACCAGCGACACCTGGAAGTGAGGTCGTCGCCCGAGGGCACAGGTCACCGATGGATCGCCGCGACCGTCGCGGTCAGCGCGCCCCCGCTGACCGCGACGGTCGTCTGTCGTGCCGTGCCGTGTCAGGGGGTCAGCAGGACGACTTGCCCGCGTAGATCGCCAGGGCGGTGTTGGAGCCCAGGGTGGCCGTGAACTGGCCGCTGGAGTTCACCGTCACGCTCGTGTTGTTCTGCACGTTGCAGTACGTCCCGGCGGGCAGCGAGGTCTGGTACGTGCGGCTGAGCGAGCCGGACTCGTGGTTGATGGCCACGAAGCCTTTGGAGCCGCGTCCGAAGGCGATGGCGTCGTTGCCGTCGTCCCACCAGTTGGTGACGGCCTGGCCGCGGGTGGCGTTGCGGAAGGCGACCATGCGCATGATCTCGGGCCAGGCGTGCTGGCACTTCCAGCCGTCCTGCCAGCAGGCGTTGACCTGACCGCCGTTGGGCGGCCCGGCGTCGGCGTCCGACCACTCGTAGCCGGAGTTGATGTCCGGGGCGCCGTAGGGCCAGGCGAGCATGAAGACGTTGGCGAGCGTGTAGTTGGCGCCGTCCTTGTAGTTGAGGGTCGAGCCGTTGCGCTCGGTGTCGTGGTTGTCCACGAAGACGCCCGCCACCGAGCTGCTCATGTACCCCCAGCCCTCCCCGAAGTTCTTCAGGTAGGCGAGGTTCTCGTTGTTGAAGACCCGCTTGAGGTCGTAGGCGTAGCGGAACTCCTGCACGTCCCCGTTGCCGGTGTACTCGGTGGGCTGGACGGCCTCGCCGGCGCCGTAGATGACCTCCTGCTTCCAGTAGGCGTTCGGGTTGCTCAGCCGGGACTTGATGTTGGCGAGGTCGGCTGTGTCGATGTGCTTGGCGGCGTCGATGCGGAAGCCGTCGACGCCGTAGCCGAGCAGGGAGTTCATGTAGCCGGCGATGGTGGCGCGGACGTACTCCTCGCCCGTGTCCAGGTCGGCCAGGCCGACGAGTTCGCAGTGCTGGACGTTCCAGCGGTCCTGGTAGTTGGAGACCTGGGAGGTGCAGTCGTCGAAGTCGTACGAGGAGTACAGCCCGGGGTAGTTGTACTTCGTGTACGACGACCCGCCGGTGCCGGTGCCGCTGCCGGCCGCCATGTGGTTGATGACCGTGTCGACGACGACCTTCACCCCGGCCGCGTGACAGGTGTTGACCATGTTCTTGAAGGCGGTGGCGTCACCGAGCCGGCCGGCGATCTTGTAGCTCACCGGCTGGTACGACGTCCACCACTGCGAGCCCTGTATGTGCTCCGCGGGCGGCGAGACCTGCACGTAGCCGTAGCCCGCGGGGCCGAGGGTGCTGGTGCACTCCTTGGCGACGGAGGCGAAGTTCCACTCGAAGAGGACGGCGGTGACGTCCTTGGTACCGGGCGGCGACGCTTGCGCGCTGGTCGTGCCCATGACAATGGCGACCGTGGAGGCGGCGACGGCCATGGAAAGGATTCTGCGTGATGCCATGTGGGGTTCCTTCACCGTTGAAGGTTTTTGCTGCAAGCTTTCAACCAACTTGCGATGACGCAGATGTTAAAGGCCCGTTGCCTGAAAAGGCAGCAGGCAACATGAAGTTGATGCAAGAAATTTCAGAGCCCGGCAGCGGGCAGCCAGTACAGCACCTGCGGACTGCCGAACTCGACGAACACGTCGACGGCGACGGCGCCCAGGCCCTCGAGAAGCCGGCGCGAGCGCGCGTTGGCCTCCTGCGTGACGGCGACCATGTCCCGGCCCGGCACGGCGACGTGAGCCCACTCCAGGACGGCCGTGACGGCCTCGCGTGCGTAGCCGTGGCCCCAGTGCTCGGGCAGCAGCTGGTACGAGAGCTCGGTGCGGCCGTCCCGGGCGTCCGGTTCCACCAGTACCGAGCCCACCACCCGGCCGTCGGCCCGGCGCACGACGCTCAGCAGCCCCCGTGCGCCCACGCACAGCCGTTCGCGGGCCCGGGCCACCTCCGCGTCGACCGGTCCGCCCAGGTGCCGCCGGACGTCGGCGTCGGTCCACATGCGGCGGTGTGCGGGGACGTCCGCCTGCTCGACGGGCCGCAGGAGCAGGCGACGGGTCGTGAGCGAGTGGGGCCACCAAGCGGCTTCGGCAGGGGCGGACATGAGGGAGAGCATGGCAGAGGCCTGCCGGTCGGGGAGGAGCGGCAGGCCTCTGGGTGGGGGTGGTCAGGTCGTGGTGAACCAGACCGTCGTGTCCGACGGGACCTTCGTCTCGCCGTCCGCCTCCGTCACCTCGCCACTGGTGAGGAGGACGCGACCGTAGGCCGGGGTGGTCACCGACTCGCCGCTGGTGTTGGCCACGCACACGAACTCGCCGCGCCGGAAGGCCAGGACGCCCTCGGGCGCCCGCAGCCACTCCACCGAGTCGCCCGCGCCGAGGTCGGGGTGGGCGCTGCGGAGGGCGAGGGCGGCGCGGTAGAGCTCCAGGGTGGAGCCGGGGGTGCCGGTCTGGGCCTCCACGCTCAGGTCGCCCCAGCCGGACGGCTGCGGAAGCCAGCTGCCGCCGCTGCCGAAGCCGTACGACGATCCGTTGCGCGTCCACGGGATCGGCACCCGGCAGCCGTCACGGAAGCCGTCCTGGCCGGCGCCGCGGAAGTACGCGGGGTCCTGGCGGACCTCGTCCGGGAGGTCGACGACGTCCGGGAGGCCGAGTTCCTCGCCCTGGTAGACGTACGCCGATCCGGGCAGAGCCAGCATCAGCAGGGACGCGGCCCTGGCCCGGCGCAGGCCGAGTTCGCGGTCGCCGGCCAGACGGATCTGGGTGCCGAGGCCGGGCGGATTGGCGAAGCGGGTGGCGTGCCGGGTGACGTCGTGGTTGGACAGCACCCAGGTGGACGGCGCGCCCACCGGCCGCATCGCCTCCAGGGTGCGGTCGATGACCTCGCGGAGCTCGGCCGCGTCCCAGGCGGTGGACAGGTACTGGAAGTTGAAGGCCTGGTGCAGCTCGTCGGGGCGGACGTAGTTGGCGGTGCGCTCGACGGTCGGCGTCCAGGCCTCGGCGACGAAGATCCGCTCGCCCGTCTCCCGCCACCGCCCTTCAGCGGAAGGCCCTCCGGGCCCTCCCTTTCCGCTGTACTCGTCGAGGATGAGCCGCCACTGGCGGTAGATCTCGTGCACGCCGTCCTGGTCGAAGAACGGCATGACATCGTTGCCCAGCAGCTTCAGCTGGTCGTGGGCGCCGAGGTCGGGCAGGCCGGCGGCCTTGACCAGGCCGTGCGCGACGTCGATGCGGAAGCCGTCGACGCCCATGTCGAGCCAGAAGCGCAGGATGGAGCGGAACTCGTCGCCGACCGCCGGGTGTTCCCAGTTGAAGTCGGGCTGCTCGGGGGCGAAGAGGTGCAGGTACCACTCGCCGGGGGTGCCGTCGGGCTCGGTGACGCGGGTCCACGCCGGGCCGCCGAAGATGGACTCCCAGTCGTTGGGCGGCAGTTCGCCGCTCTCGCCCTTGCCGGGCCGGAAGTGGTAGCGCTCCCGCAGCGGGGAACCGGGGCCCTCGCGCAGGGCCCGCTTGAACCACTCGTGCTGGTCGGAGGAGTGGTTGGGGACCAGGTCGACGATGATCCGCAGACCCAGCTCACGGGCGTCGCGGATCAGCGCGTCGGCATCCAGGAGGTTGCCGAACATGGGGTCCACGGCTCGGTAGTCGGCCACGTCGTAGCCGGCGTCGGCCTGCGGGGAGGCGTAGAAGGGGCTCAGCCACACGGCGTCCACGCCGAGGTCGCGCAGGTACGGGAGTCGGGAGCGGATGCCCTCCAGGTCGCCCATGCCGTCGCCGTTGCTGTCGGCGAAGCTGCGCGGGTAGACCTGGTAGATCACCGCGTCGCGCCACCAGTCCCGGCGCTCGGCGACGGTGGCTACGGCGGAGGTCGGGGCCGGGTCGGCGGCAGTGTGCTGCTGGCTCATGGCGTCCTTGATACGTGACTGGGGTGGGGTCATGGGCTGTGGTGCGGTACGGCGGCGGGTCGGGCGGCGAGGCGGCCGCGGTCGCAGCGGGGTCGGATGGCGACCGCGACCGCCTCGGGTCCTGGGCCCGCGCAGGGCGTCAGCCCTTGGTGCCGCCCGCGGTGAGGCCGGTCACCAGGTTCTTCTGCACGAGGTAGAAGAAGGCGGAGACCGGTACGGCGATCAGTACCGCGGTCGCGGCCATCAGGTTGCGCTGGGCGTCGTGTTCGCTGATGAAGGTCTGCAGACCGACGGCGAGCGTGTACTTCTGGTCGTCCAGCATGAACGTCGTGGCGAAGGCGACCTCGCCGAAGGCGGTGATGAAGCTGTAGAACGCGGCGACCGCCAGGCCGGGCTTGGCCAGCGGCAGGATCAGCCGGGCGAAGGTGCCGAAGGGGCTGAGCCCGTCGACGCGGCCGGCCTCGTCGATCTCGAACGGGATCGTGTCGAAGTAGCCCTTGAGCAGCCAGGCGCAGTACGGCACGGCCGTCGAGCAGTAGACGAGGACGAGTCCGAGGTAGCTGTCGATGAGGCCCAGGTCGCCCAGGATCTGGTACATCGGCACCATCAGGACGGCGACCGGGAACATCTGGGTGAGCAGGAGCACCCACATGAACTTGCGGTAGCCCGGGAAGCGCATGCGGGAGACCGCGTATCCCGTGGTGGCGGCGACCATCACGCCGAGCACGGTGGTGCCGAGCGAGACGATCAGGGAGCTCTTCAGCCAGTCGAAGAAGCTCGTGTGGTTCAGGACGAACGAGTAGTTGTCGAACGTCATCTTCTTCCAGATGCCGCCCGGGTGGAGGTAGTCGTCCTTGTCCGGGCCGAGGGAGAGGAAGACGAGCCAGGCGATCGGGAACAGCGCGACGACGCTTCCGGCGATCAGGATGCCGTGGGAGGCGAGCGAGGCGCCGAGGCTGCGCTCGCCGCGCCCGCGCGCCTTGCCGGGGGCCGCCGGCGCCGGACGGTCGTCGGTCGCCGCGGACGAGGTCTGGACAGTGGTCGTACTCATGGGAACTCCTGCCTCAGATCGCGAGCTGCTGCTCATTGCGGTTCAGCCAGCGGCGGTAGAACGAGGTGAAGACGATCAGGATGGCCAGCAGCAGGATGCCGTAGGCGGCCGACTGCGCGAAGTCGCGCGGCTGCTGTCCGAAGCCGAGGTAGTAGGCCCAGGTGACCAGGATCTGGGCGTCCGGGGCGGAGGTCGCGCCGAACAGCAGGAAGATCACGGCGAACTGGTTGAAGGTCCAGATGATGCCGAGCAGGACGACCGTGGAGCTGACCGAACGCAGACCCGGCAGGGTGACGTAGCGGAAGCGCTGCCAGGCGCTCGCGCCGTCCATCTCGGCGGCCTCGTACAGCGAGGCGTCGATGGACTGAAGGCCGCCGAGCAGCGAGACCATCATGAACGGCACACCGCACCAGGTGTTGACCATGATGGCGGCGAACCGCTGCCAGAAGGTGTCCTCCAGCCAGGACGGCTGTGGCAGGTGCAGGGCGTGCAGGGCGGTGTTGATGATGCCGCCGTCGGAGAGCATGATCCGCCAGCCGAAGACGGTGACGAAGGTCGGCACGGCCCACGGCACGATGAGCAGCAGCCGGTACAGGGTGCGGCCGCGCAGCTTCTGGTTGAGCAGCAGCGCGAAGCCGAGGCCGATCGAGTAGTGCAGCGCGACGCACAGGGCGGTCCAGGCGACCGTCCAGATGAAGTGCGACCAGAAGCGGTCGTAGGACAGCGGGCCGAACAGGATGTCCTTGTAGTTGTCCAGGCCGATGAACTTGTAGGTGGCGTCGATGTGGTTGACGCCGATCGTGCGCGCGGTGTTGAGGCTGTTGGCGTCCGTGAGCGTCAGGTAGAGCCCGTACACCAGGGGATAGAGGACGAGGACGCCGAGGACGATCACCACCGGGGTGATCATCGCGTACGCGTACCAGTACTTCTGGTAGCTGTGCTTGAGGCGCTGGCCCAGCCCGGGCCGCGGCCCGCGCTCGCCACGGCGTTTGCCGGTGGCGCGGTCGATGGCGACTGTCATGTTCGACACCTTCTGGAAGTTCTACGGCTCTGAGAAGAGGCTGGGCGCAGACCGGTGGCCGTCGGGTCCGTCCTTGTCAGGGCGGGCCCGACGGCCGCTCGGGTTTACTTGCTGAAGTCCGGCACGAGCTTGGCGATGGCCAGTTCGGCGTTGCTCAGGCCCTTGTCCAGGGACTCCTTGCCACCGGCGATCTTCGGCAGCTCGGTGTCCAGCGGGCCCCACAGGGAGCTGTACTCGGGCAGCGCGGGCCGCGGCTGGGCGGCGGACAGCACGCCCTGGTAGCCGGCGATGCCCGGGTCGCCCTTGACCTCGGCGGTGTAGGCGTCGGCGCGGGTGGGCAGCGTGGAGTTCTTCAGCGCGATCTCCGTCTGCGACTTGGCGGAGGTCATGAAGTTGACGAACTTCAGGGCCGCCTTCTGGTGCGCCGAGTCCGAGCCCGCGTAGACGGACAGGTTGTGGCCGCCGGTCGGGGCGCCCGCCTTGCCGGTGGAGCCGGCCGGGACGGTGGCGATGCCGAGGTTGGACTTGTCCTTGAAGGCCGAGCCCTTGTAGAAGTTCGTGATCTCCCAGGGGCCCTGGATGATCGCGGCGACCTTGCCGTTGACGAACGCGTCCTGGATGTGGGCGTAGGCGTCGGCGGTGGTGTCGGCCTTGTGCAGGCCCTTGCCGGAGAAGAGGCTCAGCCAGGTGCCGTAGGCCTTCTTCGCGGCGGCCGAGTTGACCGTGATCTTCTTGGCGGTGGCGTCGACGGTGTCGGTGCCCTCGCCGTAGAGGAAGCTCTGGGCGTAGTAGGCCTGGGTGGAGCCCCAGTAGCCGTCGACCTTGGCCTTGTCCTGGACCTTGGCGGCGTCGGCCTTCAGCTCGTCCCAGGTCTTGGGGGCCTCGGTGATGCCGGCCTTCTTGAACAGGGCCTTGTTGTAGACGAGGGCGAGGGTGTCGGTGACCAGCGGCACGCCGTAGGTCTTGCCCTGGTACTGCGCCTGCGTGATCAGGCTGGACTGGAACTTGTCCTTGTCGGCGAGGGCCTCGGTGCCGTCCAGCGGCAGGAAGTAGCCCTTCTTGGCGAAGGCGGGGGTCCAGCCGACCTCGGAACGCAGGATGTCCGGGGCGCCCTTGGAACCGGCGGCGGTGTCGAACTTGTTCTGCGCCTGGTCGAAGGGGACGTTGACGTACTTGACCTTGACGTTCTTGTTGGCGGCCTCGAACTGCTTGATCAGGGCCTGGTACGTCGGCGCCTCATTGGTGGCGTTGGAGGTGTCCCACCAGGTGATGGTGACCGGCCCGCCGCTCTTGTCGCTGCCGCTGTCGCTTCCGCCGCAGGCCGTCGCCGCGAGGGCGAGGGACGCCACCAGCGCGGTGGCCGCTATGCCACGCCGCATGAGTTCTCCTTGAGGGTTAAGCCCGTGTGGTGCGAGAGCGGCCCCGTCCGCCGTTCCCGCTGTGTTGCCGACTGCGCCGTTGCGGCGGCCGGGCGTCAGGGAACGTAACAGCGTTGAAAGCGTTGCGAAAGACCTTGCAGCAAAAAAGTGCAAGAGGCTGCGGAAGTTACCCCGCCGTGACCGCCTGTCGACCGTCGCGAGACCCTTTCTCGCCAGGGCTGAGCGGGATGCGGCCGGGTTGTGCAAGACTCTGCAAGCTCTTGCCATCCGGCTCCGGCGCGGGAATCATCCCCTTGCGGGACAAGGGGCACCGACCAGAACAGAGGGACCGCGATGACGATACGGCCGGTACAGTCCGGTGCCGTGACCACACGGCTAGCCGACATCGCCGCTCAGGCGGGGGTGAGCGAAGCGACCGTCAGCCGCGTCCTCAACGGCAAGCCGGGCGTCGCCGCCACCACCCGCCAGTCCGTGCTGGCCGCACTGGACGTGCTCGGCTACGAGCGTCCCGTGCGGCTGCGTCAACGCAGCGAGGGTCTGGTGGGGCTGATAACCCCCGAGCTGGAGAACCCGATATTCCCGGCTCTGGCCCAGGTGATCGGGCAGGCGCTGACGCGGCAGGGCTACACCCCGGTGCTGGCCACGCAGACGCCGGGCGGCTCGACCGAGGACGAGCTGACCGAGATGCTCGTCGACCGGGGGGTCGCCGGCATCATCTACGTCTCCGGGCTGCACGCCGACACCACCGCCGACATGGAGCGCTACGAGCGCCTGCGCGCGCAGGGCGTGCCGTACGTCCTGGTGGACGGCTTCTCCCCCAAGGTGCAGGCGCCGTTCATCTCCCCCGACGACCGCGCGGCGATGACGCTGGCGGTGACGCATCTGGCGTCCCTGGGGCACACGCGCATCGGCCTCGCCCTCGGCCCGAAGCGCTTCGTGCCCGTGCAGCGCAAGATCGAGGGGTTCGTGCGCGCGATGCAGGACCAGCTCGGTCTGAGCGCGGAGACCGTCGAGAACGACCTCGTCCAGCACTCGCTGTACACCCTGGAGGGCGGTCAGGCCGCCGCCACCGCGCTGATCGGCCGCGGCTGCACGGCGCTGGTGTGCGCGAGCGACATGATGGCGCTCGGCGCGATACGCGCGGCACGGCAGCACGGCCTGGACGTCCCGAAGGACATCTCGGTGGTCGGCTTCGACGACTCCCCGCTGATCGCCTTCACCGACCCGCCGCTGACCACGATCCGCAAGCCGGTCCCGGCCATGGGACAGGCGGCGGTACGCACGTTGCTGGAGGAGATCGGCGGAACGCCCGCACCCCACAGCGAGTTCGTGTTCATGCCGGAGCTGGTGGTACGGGGTTCGACCGCCTCGGCCCCTGGGGACCGCCATCGTCCCTAGGACGGAGAATCCTGGGATTTCGGCAGTGCGCCGGGAGTAGGCGTAGGGGTTCGTGCGTTGTAGGAAATGCGACCTGAACCCGACCGGGGGATGATCGGTGGCGGAAGGCATTTCTGGCAGACTCTGTGCCCATGGGTGACTCGACCGTGACCAGTCTGGGAGACCGTGAGCAGGCGGCCGTTCCGGACTCCCCCACGGCCGTGAAGGGGAAGGCCGCAAGCCCGCGTCATCTGCACCGGCTGCGCACCCCCCGCCGCCCTCGCCTGTGGTTCGAGATCCTTCTGATCGCGGTGAGTTACTGGACGTACTCCATCGTCCGCAACGCGGTCCCGGAGCAGCGCGTCGAGGCGCTGCGCAACGCCGACTGGATCTGGAAGACCGAGCACCGACTGGGCATCGCCGTCGAGCAGTCGGTCAACCACACGGTGAACTCGGCGTCCTGGCTGATCGTCGGCATGAACTACTACTACGCCACCCTGCACTTCGTCGTGACCCTGAGCGTGCTGGTGTGGCTGTTCCGCAGTCATCCCGGCCGCTACGCGGCGACCCGGCTGGTGCTGTTCGCGACGACGGGCGTGGCCCTGGTCGGCTACTACCTGTACCCGCTCGCTCCCCCGCGGTTGATGCGCGGCAGCCACTTCATCGACACCGTCCTGATGCACCGGACCTGGGGGTCGATGGCCTCCGGCGACCTCAAGCACATGTCCAACCAGTACGCCGCGATGCCGTCCATGCACATCGGCTGGTCACTGTGGTGCGGGCTGACGGTCTTCGCGCTGGCGAGCGTGCCGTGGGTGCGGGTGCTGGGCCTGCTGTACCCGGTGGCCACGCTGATCGTGATCGTCGCGACGGCCAACCACTTCTGGCTCGACGCGGTGGGCGGCCTGCTGTGCCTGGCGTTCGGGTTCGCGGTGGCATGGGCCTGGTACGGCAGGCTGCCGTACGCCCTGCCGAGGACGGTGCCGGAGAAGCGCGAGAAAAGCGAGTCGCAGCCGGCGAAGGCGTAGTTCAGCACGCCCTGTGCACCACGTGGCCTCCGGTCACCGTCAGCCGTACCGGCGCCTCGGCCACCTCGTCCGCCGGGGCCTTCACGGGATCCAGGGCCAGGGCCGTGAGGTCGGCCCGGTACCCGACGGCGATCCGCCCCGCCGCACGCTCCTCCCCCGCCGCGCGCGCCGCGTGGCTGGTGCAGCCCTCCAGCGCCTCCAGGCCCGTCAGCCCCGCCCGCGCGGAGGCCGCCCCCCTGGGCGCCCGTGCCGTCGCCAGGACGGCCCGCACGTCGTAGTGGGCGATCGGCCAGTCCGAGCCCAGGGCGACCGTCGCGCCGGCGTCCCGCAGGTCCCGCAGCCGCCAGGCGTGCCCGGCGCGGGCGGTGCCCAGGCGGCGGGACCACTCGTCGGTGCCGTCGGCCCGGGTGTACGCGGTGTGCGGCGGCTGCATGCTGGCCGCCACCCCGAGCTCGGCGAATCGCGGCAGCAGCGCGTCCGGCGCCGTCTCGATGTGCTCGACGCGGTGCCGGCCCCGGGCGTCGGGGCCGAGCCCGGCCACCACGCCCAGGACGTGCCGTACCGCGGCGTCCCCGATGGCGTGCGTGGCGGTGCGGACACCGGCGGCGTGCAGGTGCCGCACGGCGGCCGCGTACGCCTCGGGGTCCGGCCAGAAGGCCTCGGTCCCCTGGCCGTGGCAGTCGGCGTGCTCCAGCCAGGCGGTGCCGCCCTCCACCGTGCCGTCCATGAAGAACTTCACCCCGCCGACCCGCCAGTGCCGGCCCCCGCGCCCCTGCACCGTGATCAGCTCCTCCAGCGCGGCGGTGTCCGCACCGGGCATGCACCAGGGCGCGAACCGCAGCCGCACCGGCAGCACCGTCTCCCGGGCGACCGAGCCGACCAGCTCGCTGTCCCCCGCGTCCATGACGTGGGCGCCGGTCAGGCCGGTCGCGGCCATCGCCGTGAGCAGATCGACGAGGCGGGCGCGGCGGGCCGCGCGGGAGGGCTGCGGCAGCACCCGCGTGAGCAGGTCCATCGCCGCGTGCTCGACGAGATGCCCGGTGGGCCGCCCGGAGGCGTCACAGACCACCTCCGAACGCTGGGCGAAGACGCGGGGGCCGGTCACTGCCGCCACCGCCAGCGCGGCACCGGTGGCGAGGGCGGAGTGGCCGTCGTAGAGGCGCAGGAAGGCGGGGGTCTCCGCTCCGATCGCGTCCTCCACGAGCGCGCGGTCGATCGGCCGCCCCTCGAAGGCGTTGTGGTCGAGGCCGAACCCGACGACCCACCCGTCGATCCGCTCGGCCCCGGCGAGCGCGGACCGCAGTCCGGCCAGGTCCCGCACGCCCGACAGGTCGACCCCGGTGGCCATGTCCAGCCCCCACACGGGATGGCTGTGCGCGTCCACGAGCCCGGGCACGACGTGCGCCCCCTCCAGGGCCACGACCTCGGTGCCGGGTCCGCGCCACGCGGGTACGTCCGCCTCGTCGCCGACCGCCGCGATCACCCCGTCGCGGATGGCGACAGCGCCTGCGTAGGGACGTTCGGGGTCGAGGGTGCGGATCTCGGCGCCGGTGAGGATCAGATCGGGGGCGTGCATGAGTGGGCTGAACTCCCTTGTCTCGTACGGCTATACGGCGGGCTCGGGTGTCTCGGCGGGCTCGGCCGGCTCGGCGGCGAAGTCCCGGTACACGTCGGGCCGTTCGCGGCGCAGCCACCAGGCCAGCACCAGGCCGGCGGCGAACACGGCGGGGGCCGTGGTGATCAGGACGGTGTTGACGGTCGGCGAGGCGCCGGTGAACAGGTCGATGTGGGTGATGACGAGCCCTATGGCGGTGGCGAGCAGCACGGTGGCGGCGACCGGCGCGACGATCGTGCGCAGGGCGCCCTCCTGGTGGCGCACGCGCCGGAAGTAGCAGGGCACGGCGATCGCGGCGAGCAGCTGGAGCAGGAACAGGCCGATCATTCCGGGGGTGTTCACCCACAGCAGGAGCTGCTGGTAGGGGTCGGCGCCGGCCGCCCAGAAAGCGACGACGACGGCCGCGCCGAGGACGGTCTGGGCGATGCCGGCGACGTACGGGGAGCGGTGGCGGGCGTGCACGCGGCCCAGCGGCTTCGGCAGGACGCCCTCCTCGGCGAGGGCGAGGGCGTAGCGGTTGATCGCGTTGTGGAAGGCGAGGAGGGAGGCGATGACGCTGGTGACGATGAAGACGTGCATCAGGTCGGCCGCCCAGCCGCCGACGTAGGTGGTGATCGCGGAGAAGAACAGCCCGCCGGGGTCCTTGGCGGCCGCGGCGATCACGTCGGCGTCGCCGAAGGCCTGGATGACGATCCAGACGATGAAGGCGTAGAAGAGGCCGAGGAAGGCGACGGCCACGTAGGTGGCCCGCGGGATGGTGCGGTGGGGGTCGCGGGCCTCGCGGCGGTAGATGACGGTGGACTCGAAACCGGTGAACGCGGCGAAGGCGAAGGCCAGGACGACCGCCGTGCCGGGGACCAGGACGTGGCCCGGGGCGAAGGAGGCGCCCGACAGGCCGTGCGCGCCGCCCTCGAGCAGCACCCCTCCCGCGAGGAGCACCAGGATGCCGGTCTCGGCGAGGAGCAGTACGCCCAGCACCTTGGCGCCGAAGTCGATCGAGCGGAAGCCGCCGTAGCCGATGAGGAGCAGGCCCGCCAGCGAGATCGGCAGCCACGGGACGCCGGTGCCGAACAGGGCGTGCAGGGTGTCCCTGGTGGCGGAGGCGAGGAGGCCGTAGACGCCGATCTCCATGCCGTTGTAGCCGATCAGGGCGAGCAGGGCGGCGCCGATGCCGACGGGGCGGCCGAGGCCGCGGGTGATGTACGCGTAGAAGGCGCCGCCGCTCTTCACGTGGCGGCTCATGGTGGTGAAGCCGACGGCGAAGACGGCGAGGGTGATACCGGCGATGAGGTAGCCGGCCGGGGCGCCGATGCCGCCGAGCAGGATCGCGAGCGGCGCGACGCCGGCCATGACGGTGAGCGGGGCGGCGGCGGACACCACGAAGAACGCGATGTCTGCGGTGCCGAGGGAACCGGAGCGCAGAGTCGCCGTGGCGGTCGGCGTTCTCTCCTCGGGGGTGGTGACGGACATGGGCAAGCCCTTCAGGCGCGGCGGACGGGGAGGGTTCCGGACGTGCGGGTCGGTCGACGGCCCCCGGGCAGGAGGATGGCGACCCCGGGACCGTAAACCTAAAGGCTTTCGGTTTCGGCAATGTAGCCTCCTCCTGGGCATCCGGGAAGACCTCAAGGGGGACCGCAGACCATGGGACGGCCGCGCACACCGCTCCTCGACCGCGAGCGCATCACCACGACGGCTCTGCAACTGGTCGATGAGCAGGGGGATTTCAGCGTGCCGCAGATCGCCAGGCGGCTGGGGGCGCAGACCGGCTCGGTGTATCACCATGTGGACGGCCGCGAGGGGATCGTGGAGCTGCTGCGGGAGCGGGTGACCGAGGCGATCGACCCCGGGACGCTGGACCTCGTCCCCTGGGACGCGGCGCTGGAGGCCTGGGCGCGCTCCTACCGCGCGGCCTTCGCCGCCCACCCGAAGGCGATCCCGCTGCTCATGACCTCACCCGTGCGGGCGCCCCGGGTTCTGGAGCAGTACGAGCGCGCGGTGAACCTCCTGCTGGCGGCGGGCTTCGCGCCGGGCGAGGTGATGCCGCTGATCATCGCCCTGGAGAACCTGGTCCTGGGCTCGGCCCTGGACCTCGCGGCACCCGAGACGATGTGGGAGCTGACGGAGCACACCCCGACGCCCCGGCTGGCGGAGGCGCTCGCGGCGGTGGGCGAGGGACGGGCGGACCGGGCCTTCGAGGTGGGGCTGGCGGGGTTCCTGGGGCACGCACGCGCACTGCTGGGGACGTGACCCCCGAGGACACCCCTCGAGACTTCGCTCAGCCCCCGTAGAACAGCTCCTCCACCACCGACCGCGCCCTGCGTGCCGTGCGGCGGTAGGCGTCCAGCATGTCGCCGACCATTCCGTCGCCGTAGCCCAGGTAGCGGCCCACGGCGGCCACCTCGCGGCCGTCCGAGGGGAAGGTGTCCCCGGCCCGGCCGCGCACCAGCATCACGGCGTTGCGCACGCGCGTGGCCAGCACCCACGCCTCGTCCAGGGTCTCCGCGTCCTCGGCCGAGATGAGCCCGGCGGCACGCGCCGCCGCCAGGGCCGCGCGCGTCCGGGTCGTCCGCAGCCCCGGCTCCGCGTGGCCGTGCCGCAACTGCATCAACTGCACGGTCCACTCGACGTCGGACAGCCCGCCGGGCCCGAGCTTGGTGTGCAGCTTGGGGTCGGCGCCGCGCGGCAGCCGCTCGGCCTCCATACGCGCCTTCAGCCGCCGGATCTCGCGCACCGCCTCGTCCCCGAGCCCCCGCGCCGGGTACCGCAGCGGGTCGATCAGCTCCACGAAGCGGCGGCCGAGGTCCTCGTCGCCCGCGACCGGTTCGGCCCGCAGCAGCGCCTGCGACTCCCACACCAGCGACCAGCGACGGTAGTACGCCTCGTACGACTTCAGGGTCCGCACCAGCGGGCCCGACTTGCCCTCGGGCCGCAGGTCGGCGTCGATCAGCAGCGGCGGGTCCGCGCTCGGGATCTGCAGCAGCCGCCGCATCTCGGAGACGACCTTGTTCGCCGCGTCGGCGGCCTCCCGCTCGCCCACGCCCTCCCGCGGCTCATGCACGAAGACGACGTCGGCGTCGGAGCCGTAGCCCAGTTCGTGGCCGCCGAAGCGGCCCATGCCGATGACGGCGAACCGGGTCGGCAGCTCCTCGCCCCAGCCGTCCCGCACCACCGCGCGCAGGGTGCCCGCGACGGTGGCCGCGGTCAGGTCGGACACCGCCGCGCCGACCCGGTCCACCAGGGCGCCCTGGTCGGCCTCGGCGGGGTGCGTCTCGGTGCCGTACGAGCCCACGATGTCGGCCGCGGCCGTGCGGAACAGCTCCCGGCGCCGTACGCCGCGCGCCGCCGTGACCGCCTGGACCGCGCCGTCCGCGCGGCCGACCGCGGCGAGTATCTCCTGCTCCAGCGGGTCCCGGCCGCGCGGCTCCAGCCCCCCGCCGTCGCCGTCGCCGAGCAGCGCCACCGCTTCGGGCGCCCGCATCAGCAGATCGGGAGCGAGCCGGCCGGCGGACAGCACGCGCGCGAGGTTCTCCGCGGCGGCGCCCTCGTCCCGCAGCAGCCGCAGATACCAGGGCGTCTTGCCGAGCGCGTCCGACACCTTGCGGAAGTTGAGCAGGCCCGCGTCCGGGTCGGCGGAGTCCGCGAACCAGCCCAGCAGCACGGGCAGCAGGGTCCGCTGGATCGCGGCCTTGCGCGTCACCCCCGACGCCAGCGCCTCCAGGTGGCGCAGCGCGGCGGCCGGGTCGGCGTACCCGAGCGCGACCATCCGCTCCCGCGCCGCCTCGGGGCTCAACCGGGCCTCGCCGGGAGCGAGTTGGGCCACCGCGTCGAGCAGCGGCCGGTAGAAGAGCTTCTCGTGCAGACGGCGTACGACGGCCGTATGCCGCCGCCACTCGCGGGTGAGCTCGGCGACGGGGTCGGCGCGCAGGCCGAGGGAGCGGCCGATGCGGCGCAGGTCGGCGTCGTCCTCGGGGACGAGGTGCGTGCGCCGCAGCCGGTACAGCTGGATGCGGTGCTCCATGGACCGCAGGAAGCGGTAGGCGTCGTCGAGCTGCACGGCGTCCTGCCGCCCCACGTACCCGCCGGCGGCGAGCGCCTGCAGGGCGTCGAGCGTCGTCCCGCTGCGCAGCGACGCATCCGCCCGCCCGTGCACCAACTGCAGCAGCTGGACGGCGAATTCGACGTCCCTGAGCCCTCCGGGGCCGAGCTTCAGCTCGCGGTCGACCTCGGCGGCGGGGATGTTCTCGACGACCCGGCGGCGCATCTTCTGCACGTCCGCGACGAAGTTCTCGCGCTCGGCGGCCTGCCAGACGAGGGGTTCGAGGGCGGTGACGTACTCCTCGCCGAGCTCGATGTCGCCGGCCACCGGGCGGGCCTTGAGCAGCGCCTGGAACTCCCAGGTCTTGGCCCAGCGCTGGTAGTAGGCGAGATGGCTGGAGAGGGTGCGCACCAGGGGGCCGTTCCTGCCCTCCGGGCGGAGGTTGGCGTCGACGGGCCAGATCGAGCCCTCGACGGTGGTCTCCGAGCAGACCCGCATCATGTGCGAGGCCAGCTTCGTGGCGGCCCTGAGCGCCTTGCCCTCGTCGGCGCCGTCCACGGCCTCGCCGACGAAGATGACGTCGACGTCGGAGACGTAGTTGAGTTCGTGGCCGCCGCACTTGCCCATCGCGATCACCGCGAGCCGGCACAGCGCCGCGTCCTCGGGAGCGGCGGCGCGCGCGATGGCGAGGGCGGCGCGCAGGGTCGCGGTGGCGAGGTCGGCGAGCTCGGCGGCGGTCTCGGCGATGTTCGTGGTGCCGCAGACGTCACGGGCGGCGATGGACAGCAGACAGCGGCGGTAGGCGACCCGCAGGGAGACCGGGTCGCCGGCCTCGGCGAGGCCGCGCTCGAACTCCTCCACGCCCGGGTGCAGGTCGCGCGGCTCGTACGTGACCAGCGCGTGCCAGTCCCTGGGGTGCCGGGCGAGGTGGTCGGCGAGCGCGGACGAGGCGCCGAGGACCCCGAGGAGGCGGTCGCGCAGCGGCTTGGCCGCTATCAGGGTGTCGAGCAGCTCGCGGCGCGCGGTGGGGTCGGGCTGCGCCTCCAGCAGCCGTACGAGACCGAGCAGCGCCTGGTCCGGGTCGGCGGTGGCACCCAGGGCCTCCAGCAGCACCGGGTCGTTGCGCACGGGCATCAGCTCGTCGCTGTCCAGCAGGCGCTCGGCGGCCGAGGCATCGGTGAAGCCGTGCCGAAGCAGCCGTGTGAAGGTACTGCTCCTGCGCCCCGGCGCCGTCATCCGCGGCCTCCCCTCGGATCAAGGTCGTACTGGCCCGAGCCTAACCGCAGGCACCGACACGGGCGCCCGGGCGGAGCCCCTCGCCTTCGCGCTGTTCGGTGGCGCCGGGACGGTGTTCGGTGGCGCCCGGGACGGTTTTCGGCGGCGCCCGGGCCGGTATTCGGTGGCGCCCGGGACGGTTTTCGGCTTCGGTGAGGAGGAGCCGTACGACGACAAGGGAGTCGTTTTCATGGACATGAGCCTCGAAGTGATCCTGCTGCCTGTCTCCGACGTGGACCGCGCCAAGGAGTTCTACCGGGACAAGGTCGGCTTCCACGTGGACCTCGACGGCGAGGTGATGGAGGGCGTGCGGATCGTCCAGCTCACCCCGCCCGGCTCCGGCTGTTCCATCGCGCTGGTCGACGGGTTGCAGGTGCCGACCGGCATGCCGCAGCCTGGTACGTACCACGGGATGCAGCTCTGTGTGAGCGACGCGAAGGCCGCGTACGACGAGCTGACCGCGCGCGGTCTCGAGGTGAGCGAGCCGCAGCGGTTCACCGACCAGGACGGGGCCACCTTCCTCTACTTCAAGGACCCGGACGGCAACGGATGGGCGATCCAGGAGTACCGCCGCCGCGCCATCGAGCCGCTGCACGAGGTGCTGGCGCGGCAGGCCGCCGAGCGGCAGTAGTTCACCCGCTCTTCATCCGTCCGGTTGGACACGGTGGGGCACGGGAATGTTGGCGTGTGCATGCTCTGTCCGCACCGCCAGCCCCGCCCTTCCCCCCTCCGGAGGTTGATGTGTCCGGCAGTACCGCAAGTCCTGCCCGCCCGAGGGCCCGCCGCGGCCGCGCCGCACTCGCGTCCACGCTCGCCTTCACGGCCGCGGCCGTCGGTCTGTGGACCGGCCTCGGCGGCTCCTCGTCCGCGGCATCGTCCGCGGCCTCGGCCGTGCCGACCCCGGACCACGTGGTCGTCGTGGTCATGGAGAACCACGCCTACAGCCAGGTCATCGGCTCCTCCAGCGCGCCGTACATCAACTCGCTGAAGACCGGCGGGGCGAACCTGACCCAGTCGTACGGCATCACCCACCCGAGCCAGCCCAACTACTACGCCCTGTTCTCCGGCTCCACCCAGGGCGTCACCGACGACAGCTGCGTCACCCCGGGCTTCTCCTCGGCCGCCAACCTCGCCTCGGAGGCCATCGCGGCGGGTCGCACCTGGGCCAGCTACAACGAGTCGCTGCCCAGCCAGGGCTCGACCACGTGCAGCAGCGGCAACTACGCGCAGAAGCACGACCCGTGGTTCGGCTTCAAGAACGTGCCGACATCGACCGCGAAGACGTTCGCGCAGTTCCCCACGGACTACTCGACGCTGCCGCAGATCTCCTTCGTCACCCCCAACCTGTGCAGCGACATGCACGACTGCTCGGTGTCCACCGGCGACACCTGGCTGAAGAACAACCTCGGCGGCTACGCCACCTGGGCCAAGACCCACAACAGCCTCCTCGTCGTCACCTTCGACGAGGACAACCGGCTGTCGGGCAACCGCATCCCGACGGTCCTGTACGGCCAGCCGGTGACGGCGGGTTCCTCGTCGTCCGCCACCTACAACCACTACGACCTGCTGCGCACCCTGGAGGACACGCAGGGCCTGTCCACGCACGCGGGCAACGCGGCCTCCGCGACGGACATCACGGGCATCTGGGCGTCCTGACGTGTACGTAGCGGACAGCCGCGCGACCCCGCCGGCGTCCGCGGAAGGCGCCACCCGGCCCGCACGGGCCGGGTGGCGCCGCACCGCGGTCGCGCCCACCGTCCTCGCGCTCGGCACCGTCAGCCTGATCACCGACGTCTCGTCGGAGATGGTGACGGCGGTGCTCCCCCTGTACCTCGTCACGAGCCTCGGCCTGTCCCCGCTGGGCTTCGGGCTCCTGGACGGCGTCTACAACGGCTTCTCGGCGCTCGTACGCCTGGCCGGGGGCCATCTCGCCGACCGGGGCGGCGGCCGCCACAAGGTGGTGGCGGGCCTGGGCTACGGCATCTCGGCCCTCTGCAAGCCCCTCCTGCTGCTGGCCCACTCCCTGACCCCCATCGGCCTGGTCCTGGCCGCCGACCGCACCGGCAAGGGCCTGCGCACGGCCCCGCGGGACGCGCTCATCTCCCTGTCGTCGACACCCGAGACCCGGGGCCGCTCCTTCGGCGTGCACCGGGCGATGGACACGGCGGGCGCACTGCTGGGCCCGCTGGTGGCGTTCCTGATCCTGCGGGCGACGGTGGACGGCTACGACGCGGTGTTCACGGTCAGCTTCTGCGTGGCCGTGCTGGGAGTGCTGGTCCTGGTGCTGTTCGTGCCGGGGTCGTCGACGGCACCGGCCCTCGAAGCCGCCGTACGCCCCACGCTGCGCGCCGCGGTCGGCCTGCTGCGCCGCCGCGACGTCCGCCGCGTCACGGTCTGCGCGCTCCTGCTGGGCCTGGCGACCGTGAGCGACTCCTTCGTGTACCTGCTCCTGCAACGCCGCCTCGGCGTCCCCGACCGCTGGTTCGCGCTGCTCCCGCTCGGCACGGCGGCGGCGTTCCTGCTGCTCGCGGTGCCGCTCGGGAGGCTGGCGGACCGGGTGGGCCGGTGGCGGGTCTTCCTCGCCGGCCACGGCGCCCTGCTGACCGCGTACGCGTTGCTGCTCACCGCCTGGCACGGCCCCGCGCTCCCCTGCGCCGTCCTCCTCCTGCACGGCTCGTTCTACGCGGCGACCGACGGCGTGCTGATGGCGGCGGCGGCGGACGGTGTGCCGGAGCACCTGCGGTCGTCGGGCCTCGCCGTCGTGCAGACCGGCCAGGCACTCGCCCGGTTCGCCTGCTCGCTGGGGTTCGGCGCCGCGTGGTCGCTGTGGGGGGACCGTACGGCGCTGCTGGCGGCGACGGCGACGCTGGCGCTGTGCGCGGCGGTGTCCCTGGTCCTTCTGCGCCCTGTGGCACCTGCCGGACCTGCCGGGCCAGCCGGACCTGCGGGATCTGCCGGACCTGCCGGACCTGCCGGACCTGCCGGACCTGCGGCAAAGGAGGCGACCGGATGACGACCCCCGCCCCGCCTCCGGCCCCGCCCCAGACCGCACTTCCGACCGCGCCCCCGCCCCTCACCGTCTCGCGCCGCGCCACCGCCCGGAAGGTCCCCGCATGACCCTGCGCAACCGCATCCTCGTCCTGCTGGCGGCCCTGGTCGCGCTCGCGGCGGTCGCCGTGGCCTCGCTCCTGCACGCCTCGGCCCGCGCGGAACGCCGTGACCAGGCCCAGCCGGGCGGCCCCCGGGTGACCTCCGGAACGGTCACCCTGACCGCCCCCGGGCGCATGGTCTTCCGCAACTTGGCCTGGGGCCCGCACCGCGACGAACTGACGACGGTCCCGGCGACCGACCCCTCCGGCCCGCGCACCGCCTCCGGCGTCAAGTGCCTGCGCTTCTACGCCGCCTCGGGTACCGGAGTGTGCCTGCAGGCGGTGCACGGCGCCGTCTCCGACACCTACCGGGCGGTCGTCCTCGACGCCCACCTGAAGGAGCGCGCGAGGTACGACGTGCCCGGCATCCCGTCCCGCGCCCGCGTCTCCCCGACGGGCCACTTCGCCGCGTGGACGGCCTTCGTGGGCGGCGACTCGTACGCCGGCACGAACTTCTCGACCCGCGCGGCGATCGTGGACGTCCGCACCGGGAAGCTGACCCCGTCCCTGGAGGCCTACCAGGTGCTGAAGGACGGCCGCCCCTACCGCGCGGCGGACCTGAACTTCTGGGGCGTGACGTTCGCTTCGGACGACCGCACGTTCTACGCGACGATGGCGACGAAGGGCCGGACCTACCTGGTCCGGGGCGACCTGCGCGCCCGCACGGTCACCACCCTCCACACCGACGTCGAGTGCCCGTCCCTGTCCCCCGACGGCACCCGGATCGCCTTCAAGAAACGGGTGAAGGGCCTCCCGAAGGACGCCCCTTGGCGGCTGTACGTCCTCGACCTGCGCACCCTGCGGGAGACCGCGCTGGCCGAGTCCCGCAGCGTCGACGACCAGGCGGTCTGGCGCGACGACCACACCCTGGTCTACGCCCTGCCCGGCGACTTCGGCGCGGACCTGTACACCATCCCGGCGGACGGCGGGGGAAAGCCGCGGCGCATCAGCACCGCGGCGGTGTCCCCGGCATTCATCGGCCCGTAGTGGCATGACCACCTGAACACCTGAACACCTGAACACCTGCAAGGCGACTAGACCTTGAGCAGATGAATGCTCCGGTCCATGGCCTCAAGCACGTACTCGATCTCGGCCCGCGACCTCATCCGTGCCCTCGCGTCCTCTTCCCCGATCAGGCTTTCGAACCTGCCCAGGACGAGCCGCTGACTCGCCTGGAGCCGGGCGTGCATGGCCCGCTGGTCCTCCGCCGGCTGCAACTGCGCCGTGCGGTGGGTGCTGGCGCAGGCGTCGAGCCAGGCCGTGAGTTGATCGTCGACGTACTGCTCGGACTCCTTCAGAGCACCCCTGAGGACGTCCAGCGCGTCGTGCCAGGCCGCCACGAACGCCTGGGCGTCGCTGGCCCCGGCGGAAACGCCCTGTACCGCAGACCTCCTGCCGAGAGCGGTCAGCGCGGTGGGTGCGTTCACGGCCACGCGGGCCCGGATGTCGGCGCTGACGATGATCGCCGCCGTCAGCAGGGCCGCGGCGACGATGACACCGACACTGGCGTAGGCCGCGACCACGACAGACGCCGCGTCCGTCTTCTTGTCGACGGCGAAGAGTCCCAGAGCGGCGGCGCCCGTTCCCGTGATGAGTGCCCCCAGCCCCAGCACCCGCGTGACGTTCAGCGTGTTCGTGCTCACGCCGACGGTCCTGGCCGCCTCCTCCGGGGACGGGTTCGCCGGCGCCCGGCTCGATCCCTGGTTCAGCACTCCGAGCGCCTCGAACAGAGCCGCGAGGGGAACCGCGAGACTCTTCCTTCTCCTCGACGAGGCCCGGTCTACCGCTGTCGACATGCTCGAACACCTTCTCTCCGGTGACCCGCAGCCGTGACATCCGAATACGCAGGAACGAGGGCATTCCGCCCGCGCGCAAGTCGAACCCCGGCCCTTCCAGCGTTCGACCAAGCCCCTCCCCCAGGAAGGGCACGAAAGCCGCACATCAGCACCATGCGGCCCCTTGCACACCCCGACACCCCACCGCCCGAAGACGAAGAAGGGCCGACGGTCCAAGACCGCCGACCCATCCTTCGCCGAGCCGCCCTACAGCACGGGCAGGTTCTTCCGCAGCTCGAACGCCGTCACCTCGCTGCGGTACTCCTCCCACTCCTGCCGCTTGTTGCGCAGGAAGAAGTCGAAGACGTGCTCGCCCAGGGTCTCCGCGACCAGGTCGCTGCGTTCCATCAGGGTCAGGGCCTCGCCCAGGTTCTGGGGGAGCGGCTCGATGCCCATCGCGCGGCGTTCGGCGTCGGAGAGGGCCCAGACGTCGTCCTCGGCGCCCGGCGGGAGTTCGTAGCCCTCCTCGATGCCCTTGAGGCCCGCGGCCAGGAGTACGGCGTAGGTGAGGTAGGGATTGGCGCCGGAGTCGATGGAGCGGACCTCCACGCGCGCGGAGCCGGTCTTGCCGGGCTTGTACATGGGGACGCGGACCAGGGCGCTGCGGTTGTTGTGGCCCCAGCAGATGTAGGAGGGGGCCTCGCCGCCGGCGCCGGCGGTGCGCTCGGAGCCGCCCCAGATGCGCTTGTAGGAGTTGACCCACTGGTTGGTGACCGCGGAGATCTCCGCCGCGTGGCGCAGCAGGCCGGCGATGAAGGAGCGGCCGACCTTGGAGAGCTGGTACTCCGAGCCGGACTCGTAGAACGCGTTGCGGTCGCCCTCGAAGAGGGAGAGGTGGGTGTGCATGCCGCTGCCCGGGTGCTCCGAGAACGGCTTCGGCATGAACGTCGCCTGGACGCCCTGCTCCAGCGCCACCTGCTTCATGACCAGGCGGAAGGTCATGATGTTGTCGGCCGTCGAGAGGGCGTCGGCGTAGCGCAGGTCGATCTCCTGCTGGCCGGGGGCGCCCTCGTGGTGGGAGAACTCGACCGAGATGCCCATGGACTCCAGCATGGTGATCGCCTGGCGGCGGAAGTCCATGCCGATGTTCTGCGGGGTGTGGTCGAAGTAGCCGGAGTTGTCGGCGGGGGTGGGACGGGTGCCGTCGAGGGGGCGGTCCTTCAGCAGGAAGAACTCGATCTCGGGGTGGGTGTAGAAGGTGAAGCCCAGGTCGGAGCCGCGCGTGAGGGCGCGCTTGAGGACGTAGCGCGGGTCCGCGAAGGACGGGGAGCCGTCCGGCATGAGGATGTCGCAGAACATGCGGGCGGTGCCGGGGGCCTCGGCGCGCCAGGGCAGGACCTGGAAGGTGGACGGGTCCGGCTTGGCGATCATGTCGGACTCGTACACGCGGGCGAAGCCCTCGATGGCCGAGCCGTCGAAGCCGATGCCCTCGTCGAAGGCCTGTTCCAGCTCGGCCGGGGCCACGGCCACGGACTTGAGGAAGCCCAGCACGTCCGTGAACCACAGGCGTACGAACCGGATGTCGCGCTCCTCCAAGGTCCGGAGCACGAACTCCTGCTGCTTGTCCATCTTCCGCTTCCCCATCCTTGCTGGTCAGGCCGCCTGTCTCCGTGTCCCGCAGGAGGCGGTCGGGCACCTGAGCATCACACCACAACAGCATTTCATGCGCGTTGCCGACCTTGATCGTCGAAACGGCCTCGGACTGAACGCCTCACGCACGGCGGCGGGTGTACGGCTCCGCAGCCCATCTTGCCTGCTCGGACTGACATCCGTAACGCCCGGACCCGCTTCGTCCGTGAGCGATACCACTCCCCCATAATTTGCATCTCAAATGCAAGTTTAACTACGGTTCCGATCAGCCGAGTTCGCAGGACCGGGCTCGGAGGACCAAGAGGAGCCCCGATGCTGTCCGAATCAGCCGCCGTCACCGTCCGCGCCACCCTCCCCGCCGTCGGCGCGCACCTCGACGAGATCACCGAGCGCTTCTACGCCGGTCTGTTCACCGCCCGCCCCGAGCTGCTGCGCGATCTGTTCAACCGCGGCAACCAGGCGGCCGGCACGCAGCGCCAGGCGCTCGCCGGTTCGATCGCGGCCTTCGCCACGCACCTTCTGGAGCACCCGGAGTCGCGTCCGGACGCGATGCTGGCCCGCATCGCCCACAAGCACGCCTCCCTGGGCGTCACGCCCGAGCAGTACGCCCTCGTCCACGAGCACCTCTTCGCCGCCATCGCCGGCGTCCTCGGCGAGGCCGTCACTCCCGAGGTCGCGGCCGCCTGGGACGAGGTCTACTGGCTGATGGCGAACGCCCTCGTCGCGATCGAGAAGCGCCTCTACGAGGAGTCCGGCGAACCGGGCTGGCGGAACTGGGAGGTAGTCGAGCGCGTCGCCGAGACCGCGGACGTGGTCACCTTCCGGCTACGCCCGGCCGACGGCGGGCCGGTCGCCGACTTCCGCGCCGGCCAGTACGTCTCCGTGCGCGCCGAGCTGCCGGACGGCGCCCGCCAGATACGCCAGTACAGCCTGTCCGGCGCACCCGGCTCGACCCTGCGGCAGATCAGCGTCAAGCGGGTCCGGGACGGCGGCGACGCGCCCGGCGGCGAGGTGTCGAACCATCTGCACGCGCGCGTGCGCGAGGGCGACGTGCTGGAGCTGTCGGCCCCGTACGGCGACCTCGTCCTGGACGACGCCGCCGGCACCCCCTTGCTGCTCGCCTCCGCCGGCATCGGCGTGACGCCGATGGTCGCCATGCTGGCGCGCCTCGCGGAGACCGGCCACCGCGCCCCGGTCACGGTCGTCCACGGCGACCGCTCTCCCGCCGACCACGCCCTGCGCGCCGACCACGAGGCCTACGCCGACAAGCTCCCGGACGCGGCCGTGCACTTCTGGTACGAGCAGGACGCGACCCCGGGCGCCCGCACCGGCCTGGTCGACCTCGACACCGTCGACGTGGCGGCGGGCACGCGCGCGTACCTGTGCGGACCGCTGCCCTTCATGCGGGCGGTCCGCTCCCAGCTGATCGACAAGGGCGTCGCCCCGGCCGACATCCACTATGAGGTCTTCGGTCCCGACCTGTGGCTGAGCCGCGCCTGAGAGGTCAGGACGTCCGGGAGATCCCGAGCAGCAGGGGCCCCGTCGGTTCCGCGACGATGTCCGCCACGGTGAGCGGGTCCAGGGCGGCGAAGAACGCCTCCTGGGCCCGCCGCAGCGCGCCGCGCAGACGGCAGGCGGAGTTCAGCGGGCAGGGCGTCGTCCCCTCGCAGTCGACCACGTCGCCGTCGCCCTCGAAGGCGCGCACGACGGCGCCGACGGACGCCGTACGCCCCCGGTCGGTGAGGGAGAGTCCGCCGCCCCGGCCGCGCCGGGCGTCGACGAGCCCCATGTGCTGCAGTTCGGCGACGACCTTCGCCGCGTGGGTGTAGGGCACGTCCACGCCGGCGGCGACCTCGCGGGTCGTGGGGCTGGAGTCGCCCGCGACGGCGAGCCGCATCAGGACGCGCAGGGCGAGGTCGGTGGAGCGCAGCAGCCGCATGAAGCCAGCGTAGATAATACGCATCTGCGGTTCAAATTATCGGTCGGCATCGGTCATGCGCCCGTCGGAATCGATTGGCTGTGACCCGTCTACTGGATCACTCCCCCGCCCCACTACGATCAGGCCACCCGATCGTCTCTTTTCCCCAGAAGGACACCGCGATGGCTTCCGGCAACAAGAGCAGCAGCGCGGCACGCAGAGCGCGCGTAGAGGAGATGCGGCGCGCCGAGCAGGCCCGCGAGCGGCGCAACCGGATCCTGACGATCGCGGCGAGCGTGGTCGTGGTCGCCGGTCTGGTCGTCGGCGGCGTCTTCGTCGTGAAGTCCCAGAGCGGCGACGACGGCAAGAAGAAGGACACCGCGAGCGATTCCAAGGGCGGCAACTCCGGGGACTCCGGCCACTTCGTCACCGGCAAGGACGGCGTGCGGGCCTGGTCGGGCAAGCTGGCGCGCACGCATGTCACCGGGACCGTGAACTACCCGATGCACCCGCCGGTCGGCGGCAACCACAACCAGGTGTGGCTCAACTGCAACGGCGACGTCTACACCAAGGCCGTGCACGACGAGAACGCCGTGCACGCGCTGGAGCACGGCGCCGTGTGGGTGACGTACACCGGCAAGGCGAAGAAGGCGGACGTCGACACGCTCGCGGCGAAGGTGAAGCAGACGCCGTACTCGCTGATGAGCCCGTACGAGAACCAGACCTCGCCGATCGAGCTGTCGGCCTGGGGGCACCAGCTCGGGGTGACGAGCGCGAGCGACCCGAAGGTCGCGAAGTTCTTCGAGACGTACGTGCAGGGCAAGCAGACGCCCGAGCCGGGTGCCTCGTGCACCGGCGGGACGATGTGACGTGAAGCGGCACATCGGCTGGATCGCGGGGGCCGCCGCGGCGGTGCTGGTCGCGGCCGGCGGGGTCACGTACGCGGTCGCCGAGGACGGCGGCTCCGGCCCGAGCACGCCGTCCGCCGACTCCGCGGACGCCGGGTTCGCGCGGGACATGGCGGTGCATCACCAGCAGGCCGTGGAGATGTCGTACATCGTGCGGGACCGCACGAAGAACGAGGAAGTACGGCGGCTCGCCTACGACATCGCCCAGACGCAGGCCAACCAGCGCGGCATGCTGCTGGGCTGGCTGGACCTGTGGGAGCTGCCGAAGGTGTCGGCGGACCCGCCGATGACCTGGATGGGCATGGGTGACATGGCGTCCGGCAAGGACGGCGCGCTGATGCCCGGGATGGCCACCAACACCGAGCTGAAGAAGCTGTCGACCCTCAGCGGCAAGCAGGCCGAGGTGCTGTACCTGCAGCTCATGACGGAGCATCACAAGGGCGGCGTCCACATGGCCGAGGGCTGTGTCGCCAAGTGCACGGTGGGCGTGGAGAAGCGGCTCGCGCAGGGCATGGTCGAGGCGCAGCAATCGGAGATCCGGCTGATGGCGGACATGCTCAAGGAGCGGGGCGCGAAAGCGCGTTCCTAGCAGTTCGGCCCCCGCAACCGCGGGGACGAAGGCCCCAAATCGCCCGTCATGACGGTTCCTTGGGGTTCTCTTGGCCTCCGATTTCCCCTGGCATGAACGGTTCATCGAAAGAGTGGCCCCCATCGCTTGATCCACACCCCGCCCCTCCGCCGCGGAGCGGGATGTCTACGCGGATCACGCGACGAGACGACCACACATGCGAAGAACCGCATCGCAGGGGGTTCTATGAGATCCAACCGCGCCAGACTGCGTGCCACGAGCATGGCGGCAACTCTGCCCATGCTCGCCGGTGCGTTGGCGCTCGGCATACCCGCGGCGCACGCCGCGGACAACCCGGCCAGGGACGCGCTCGTGGGCACCAAGCCCGCGTGGGCGACGGCCAAGGCGGACAAGGGTGACGCCTCCAACGGCACCCAGGTCTCCCTCCGGGTCTATCTGGCCGGCAAGGACGCGGCGGGCCTCGCGGCCTACGCCAGGGCCGTGTCCGACCCGAGCTCGCCGCTCTACGGCAAGTACCTCAGCTCCAAGAAGGCGCAGACCCGCTTCGGCGCGACCAAGGCCCAGGTGGCCGCGGTCAAGTCGTGGCTGACGTCGAACGGCCTGAAGGTCACCGGCGTCAGCAAGCACTACGTCTCCGTCTCCGGCGACGTGGCCGCCGCCGAGAAGGCGTTCGGCACCCAGCTGCACAACTTCACCAAGGGCTCGAAGACCTACCGCGCGCCGTCGAAGACGGCCTCGGTACCGGACAGCCTCAAGGGCGCCGTCCTGACGGTCACCGGTCTCGACAACGCGCCGCACATGTCGCGTCACGACGACCAGCTGCCGCCGCCGGAGACCGTGTTCCGCAACTCCGGGCCGTTCTCGTCGTACTTCGGCTCGAACATCGCGAGCACGCTGCCCGACGCGTACGGTTCGAAGATCCCGTACGCCGTCAAGGGCTACACCGGCAAGCAGCTGCGCGCCGCCTACGGCGCGGGCAGCTACACCGGCAAGGGTGTCCGCGTCGCCATCACCGACGCGTACGCCTCGCCGTCCATCGCCTTCGACGCGCAGACGTACGCGACGAAGCACGGCGACGCCAAGTGGACGACGGGTCAGCTGCACCAGGCGCTGCCCACGAAGTACACGAACACCAAGGACTGCTCCGCCGCCGGCTGGTACGGCGAGGAGACGCTGGACGTCGAGGCCGTGCACGCGGTCGCGCCGGCCGCGGACGTCACCTACGTGGGCTCGGCCTCCTGCATGGACGCCGATCTGCTGGACTCGCTCAGCAAGGTGGTGGACAACCACCTCGCCGACATCGTCTCCAACTCGTGGGGCGACATCGAGGCCAACCAGACGCCGGACCTCGCGGCCGCCTACGACCAGGTGTTCCAGTTCGGCGCGGTCGAGGGCATCGGCTTCTACTTCTCCTCCGGTGACAACGGCGACGAGGTCGCCAACACCGGGACGAAGCAGGTCGACACCCCGGCCAACTCGGCCTGGGTGACGGCGGTCGGCGGTACCTCCCTGGCGGTGGGCAAGAGCGACGCCTACCAGTGGGAGACCGGCTGGGGCACCGAGAAGGCCGTGCTGTCCGCGGACGGCAAGAGCTGGACCAACTTCCCCGGCGCCTTCACCTCGGGCGCGGGCGGCGGCACCAGCAAGACGGTCGCCGAGCCGTACTACCAGAAGGGCGTCGTCCCGAACGCGCTGGCCACGGCGAACAACGCCGAGGGCAACCGCGTCGTTCCGGACATCGCGGCCATCGCCGACCCCAACACCGGCTTCCTGGTCGGCCAGACGCAGACCATGCCCGACGGCAAGACCCAGGCCTACGACGAGTACCGCATCGGCGGCACCTCGCTCGCGGCCCCGGTCATCGCCGCCGTCCAGGCCCTGGCCCAGGAGGCGCGCGGCAAGGCGATCGGCTTCGCCAACCCGGAGATCTACGCCCGTTACGGCAAGGGCGTGTACCACGACGTGACCGACAAGCCGACCGGCAAGGACCTCGCGGTCGCCCGTGTCGACTTCGTCAACGGCTACGACGCCACCGGTGGCCTGGCCACCTCGGTCCGCAGCCTCGGCAAGGACAGCTCGCTGTCCGCGGTCAAGGGCTACGACGACGTGACCGGCGTGGGCTCGCCCGCGAACGGCTACGTGGACTCGTACAAGCGCCACTGAGGTCCTCGCGACACCGGCGAAACAGCGTGCGCCCGTTCCCTCCGGGGAGCGGGCGTTCGCATACCCGGCGGGGGTAGGGTGCGCACATGACCGGATCGAGGAGCGCGACGGGCCGGCGGCCGCTGCCGCTCGCCGTCCTGCTCCTCGGCCTTGTCATCGTGCGCGTTCCGTCCCGCCCCGCCCGCGCCCCGCGGGCCCCGTGGCTGACCCCACCTCCCGGCAGACCGTCGTTCGACGGCCTGTCGGTGCTGCACATATAGGCCTCGCACCGGCCGCCTCGGCCCGCCCTCACGGAGGACCCCCGAAGCGGCAGACCCGTCCGGCCTTTCACCCAGCACCACTCAGACGAGGTGTCAGCACATCATGCCCATTCCCACCCGCCGTACGGTCCTCGGCGCGTCCGTCCTCGCCTGGGCGGGAGCCCTGGCCGCGTCCCCGGACTCGGTCGCGAGCACGTCCGGCGGCTCCACCCCGAACTCCCCCACGGGCTATGTGAACCCGTGCGGCAAGGAGGTGATTGCCGCCGAGCAGCGGCGCGCCGTGAGCGGCGGCGCCGTCCGGCAGCACCGCCTCACCGCCACCGAGAGCCGGCTGGACCTCGGCGGACGCACCGTCAGGTCCTGGTCGTACGGCGGTGATCTGCCCGGCGAGGAGATCCGGGTCACCGCGGGCGACACCCTGGCCCTGACCCTGGCCAACCACCTTCCGTACACCACCGCCCTGCACTGGCACGGCATCGCCCTGCGCAACGACATGGACGGCGTGCCCGGCCTGACCCAGGGCCCGATCGAGTCGGGGACGGCGTTCGACTACCGCTTCACCGTCCCGTATCCGGGCACGTTCTGGTTCCACCCGCACACCGGGGTCCAGCTGGACCGGGGGCTGTACGCCCCGCTGATCGTCGACGACCCGAGGGAGCCCCTGTCGTACGACAGGGAGTGGGTCGTGCTGCTGGACGACTGGGTCGACGGGGTGGGCGGCTCCACCCCGGACGCCGTGCTCGACGAACTGGGCGGCGGGATGCGCGGCATGGACATGGGCGGCTCCGGCTCCGGGTCCGCCGGTCATGGCAGGTCCGGTAAGTCGATGCGGACGCCGGGTCCGGCGTCGGCGTCCTCGCACGGGTCCGGCCCCTCCCGGAGGCTGGTGGGCGCCCACAGCGACCTGCTGGGCGGCGACCCCGGCGATGTGGCGTATCCGTACTACCTCGTCAACGGGCGTACGGCGCAGGCTCCTTCGGTCTTCCGCGCCCGCCCGGGGGACCGCATCCGGATCCGGTTGATCAACGCCGGCGGGGACACCGCCTTCCGCGTCGCCCTCGGCGGCCATGAGCTGACGGTGACGCACACCGACGGCTACCCGGTGCGGCACGCGCAGGGCGACGCGCTGCTCATCGGCATGGGCGAGCGGTACGACGTGATCGTGACGGCCGGCGACGGCGCCTTCCCGCTGACCGCGGTGGCCGAGGGCAAGAACGCCTCCACGATGGCGGTCCTGCGCACCGGCGGCGGCGCGGCACCCACCGCCGAGGCCCGCCCGCAGGAGCTCGACGGAAGGCTCCTGGCCGCACACAAGCTCACGGTCGACGAATCGGTGGCGCTGGAGCGCAAGGCGCCGGACCGGACGATCGACCTGTCGCTGACCGGCACGATGACGCGCTACGACTGGGCCTTCGACCGCAAGCCCTACGACGCCTCGCAGCGCCACCCCGTGCGCGCCGGGGAACGGGTCAGGCTGCGCTTCACCAACCGGACCTCCATGTGGCACCCGATCCATCTGCACGGCCACACCTTCGCGCTGGCCCGGGGGGAGCAGGACGGGGTGCGCAAGGACACGGCGCTGGTGCTGCCCAAGGGCACGCTCTCGGTCGACTTCGACGCCGACAACCCGGGCCTGTGGATGCTGCACTGCCACAACGTCTACCACGCGGACGCGGGAATGATGACGGTGGTGGGGTACCAGAGCTGAGGACGCGAGGCGCCCGGGGGCGCGGGAAGTGGTGCGAGCCACCCCCGCACCCCCATCGCGTCGCTTTGACGATTACACTGGGCGCCTGCCTCGACTCCGCCTTCACCCGAGGAAGCACCGTTGAACTTCTGGTCGATCTATCAGCACGGTTTCGCGCGGGTCGCCGCCTGCACGGGCCACACCGTCATCGCCGACCCGCCCGCCAACGCCGAGGCGGTGCTGCGGCACGCGCGCAGGTGCGCCGAGGAGGGTGTCGCGGTCGCCGTCTTCCCGGAGATGGTGCTGTGCGGCTACTCGATCGAGGACCTGCTGCTGCAGGACGCGCTGCTCGACGAGGTCGAGGGCGCGCTGCGGGACGTGGTGGCCGGCTCGGCCGGGCTGCTGCCGGTCCTGGTCGTCGGCGCCCCCCTGCGCCACCGCAACCGGGTCTACAACTGCGCGGTGATCGTGCACCGCGGCCGCGTCCTGGGCGTGGTGCCCAAGTCGTACCCGCCGAACTACCGCGAGTTCTACGAGCGCCGGCAGATCGGCGACGGCGCCGACGAGCGCGGCGGCTCGATCCGGGTCGCCGGCGAGACGGTGCCGTTCGGCGTGGACCTGCTGTTCGCGGCCGAGGACGTGCCCGGTCTGGTGCTGCACGCGGAGATCTGCGAGGACATGTGGGTGCCGGTGCCGCCCAGCGCGGAGGCGGCCCTGGCCGGTGCGACCGTGCTGGTCAACCTCTCGGGCAGCCCGATCACGGTGGGGCGCGCCGAGGACCGCAAACTGCTGTGCCGCTCGGCGTCCTCACGCTGTCTGGCCGCGTACGTCTACGCCGCGGCCGGTCTCGGCGAGTCGACCACCGACCTGTCCTGGGACGGCCAGGCCATGGTCTACGAGAACGGCGTACTGCTGGCCGAGACCGAGCGCTTCCCGCTGGGCGACGAGTACGCGGTGGCCGACGTGGACCTCGACCTGCTGCGGCAGGAGCGGCTGCGGATGGGCACGTTCGACGAGAACCGCCGTACGCACCAGGACCGCACCGGTGACTTCCGTACGGTGGCGTTCGAACTCGAGCCGCCCATGGGCGACCTGGGCCTCAGGCGCCGTCTCGAACGCTTCCCGTTCGTGCCGGCCGACGCCGAGCGGCTCGCCCAGGACTGCTACGAGGCGTACAACATCCAGGTCGCGGGCCTCCAGCAGCGCCTGGTGTCGATCGGCGGCCCGAAGGTCGTCATCGGGGTGTCCGGCGGCCTGGACTCCACGCACGCGCTGATCGTCGCCGCCCGCGCCATGGACCGCGCGGGCCGGCCGCGCAGCGACATCCTGGCCTGGACCCTGCCCGGGTTCGCCACCAGCGACCACACCAAGGACAACGCCCACAAGCTGATGAACTCCCTCGGCGTCACCTCGGCCGAGCTGGACATCACGCCGACCGCGCGGCTGATGCTGCAGGAGATGGACCACCCGTTCGCCGCCGGTGAGCCGGTCTACGACGTCACCTTCGAGAACGTGCAGGCCGGTCTGCGCACCGACTACCTGTTCCGGCTGGCCAACCAGCGCGGCGGCATCGTGCTCGGCACCGGTGACCTCTCCGAGCTGGCGCTCGGCTGGTCGACGTACGGCGTGGGCGACCAGATGAGCCACTACAACGTCAACGGCGGTGTGCCGAAGACGCTGATCCAGCATCTGATCCGGTGGGTCATCAGCAGCGGCCAGTTCGACGAGGAGACCGGCAAGACCCTCGCCGCGATCCTCGACACCGAGATCAGCCCTGAGCTGGTGCCCGGCGAGGAGATGCAGTCGACGGAGTCGAAGATCGGGCCGTACGCGCTGCACGACTTCACGCTCTTCCACGTGCTGCGCTACGGCTTCCGGCCCTCGAAGATCGCGTTCCTCGCGTGGCACGCCTGGCACGACCCGGAGGCCGGCGACTGGCCGCCGAACTTCCCCGACGCCAAGCGGGTCGCCTACGACCTGCCGGAGATCCGGCGCTGGCTGGACGTGTTCTGCCGGCGGTTCTTCGGGTTCGCGCAGTTCAAGCGGTCCGCTATGCCGAACGGGCCGAAGGTGTCGGCGGGCGGGTCGCTCTCGCCCCGGGGGGACTGGCGGGCGCCGAGCGACAGTTCGGCGCGGGCGTGGCTGCGGGATCTGGAGCGGTTCGAGGAGTTGGCCACCGAGTAGGTCTGTGGGGGCGGGTGCGGGGGCGCGACCCTGGGGGCTGCGCCCCCAGACCCCCCGGCCCTCCGGGCCTCGTGCTCAAACGCCGGACGGGCTGGACGAACGCTGCGGCACGTGGGAGGCGACCACTCGTTCCCGGGCCGTGGCCGGAACGGTCCGGCGCCGGTCCACCGCGTACGCCACCGCCGCGACGCCGAGTCCCAGCACCGCCAGCATCGCGCCCGCCGGGGCCGGGGACGTGACCCCGAAGCCCGCGGCCAGGGCGACTCCGCCGATCCAGGCTCCGCCGGCGTTCGCCAGGTTGAAGGCGGCCTGGTTGGCCGAGGACGCCAGGGACGGGGCCGCCGACGCCTTCTCCATGACCATGAGCTGGAGCGGGGAGCCGGTGACGAAGGCCGCCGCGCCGAGCAGGGTGACCGCGATCGCCGCGCTCCACTGGGCGGACATCAGCAGCGGGAAGAGGGCCAGGACGGCGGCCAGGGAGACGAGGCCGCCGAAGAGGGTGCCGCGCAGGGAGTGGTCCGCCAGGCGTCCGCCGAGCAGGTTGCCGATCGTCGCGCCGACGCCGAAGAGGGCGAGGAGCAGGGTGACGCTGGTGTCGGCGTATCCGGCGGCGTCCGTCAGCATCGGGGTGATGTAGCTGTAGGCGGAGAACAGCGCGCCGAAGCCGGCGACCGTGGTGCCCAGGGCCAGCCACACCGGCAGCGACCTCAGGGCGGTCAGCTCGCGGCGCAGTCCGGCGGCCGGTGCCTGGGTGTGGTCGTGCGGGATGAGCAGGGCCAGTGCGGCGATCGCCGCGAGACCGATCGTGCTCACGCCGAGGAAGGTGGCCCGCCAGCCCAGGTGCTGGCCCATGAGCGTGGCGACCGGTACGCCCGCGATGTTGGCGACCGTCAGGCCGAGGAACATCAGCGAGACGGAACGGGCCTTGCGCTCGGGCGCGACCATGTTCGTGGCGACGACCGCGCCCACGCCGAAGAAGGCGCCGTGCGGCAGGCCGCTGAGGAAGCGGGCCGCGAGCAGGGAGTCGTAGCCCGGGGCGAACGCCGAGAGGGCGTTGCCCGCCACGAACAGCGCCATCAGGCCGATCAGGACCGTGCGCCGGGACATCCGCGCGGTCATCGCGGCGAGCAGCGGGGCGCCGATCACCACGCCCAGCGCGTACGCCGAGACCAGATGACCGGCGGTGGGGATGGAGACGTGCAGGTCGGTCGCGACGTCGGGCAGCAGGCCCATCATCACGAACTCGGTGGTGCCTATGCCGAAAGCGCCGACGGCCAGAGCGAGCAGGGCCAGGGGCATGAAGGGGCCTGTTCCTTTCCGAAGATCGGGAAGTCAGAGGGACGGGTGTTCCGCCAGTCTATGTTCACTGGCGGAACAAAGTCTCTCAGGCCCACTATTCCTGAAGGTTAAGAGCGGGTGTCGAGGTTCACACGGGCGGCCACCGGCAGATGGTCGCTCCCGGTCGCCGGCAGCGTCCACGAGCTCACCGGCTCGACGCCCTGGACCATGATCTGGTCGATCCGCGCCATCGGGAACGAGGCCGGCCAGCTGAACCCGAAGCCGTTGCCCGCCGCGCCCTGGGTGGAGCGCATCTGGGAGGTGACGCCGTTGAGGGAGCGGTCGTTCATGGTGCCGTTGAGGTCGCCGAGCAGCACCTTGCGCGGCAGCGTCTCGTCGGCGATGGCCTCGCCGAGGGCGTCGGCGCTGGTGTCGCGCTGACGGGCGGTGAACCCGGCCTTCAGCTTCACGCGGACCGACGGCATGTGGGCGACGTAGAAGGCGACCGGGCCCTGCGGGGTGGTGACGGTGGCCCGCATGGCGCGCGTCCAGCCGAGTTTGATGTCGACGGCCCTGACGCCGCTCATCGGGTACTTGCTCCACAGGCCGACGGTGCCCTGCACGGAGTGGTACTTGTAGGTCGGCGCGAGCGCCTTCTCGTAGACCGGGACGACCGAGGCCTTCAGCTCCTCCAGGGCCAGCACGTCCGCGCCCGAGGCGGCCACGTCCCGGGCGGTGCCCGCCGGATCGGGGTTGTCGGCGTTGACGTTGTGCGTGGCCACGGTGAGGTCGCCGCCGCTGCCGGTCTTGTCGCTGAGCAGACCGCCGAAGAGGTTCAGCCATACGACGACCGGCAGGATCAGGGCGATCAGGGCCGTGGCCGACTTGCGCACCAGGGCGAGCAGGAGCAGGACCGGGATCAGCAGGCCCAGCCAGGGCAGGAAGGTCTCGGTGAGACTGCCCAGGTTGCCGATGGTGTTGGGGACCCGCGCGTGCAGCAGCATGACCAGGGCCAGGACCACCGCGAGGGCGGCGAGGACGATGCCGCGGCGCCAGATTCTCGGGTCGCCGCGCCAGCCGGAGATCAGACGGTGCATCAGGCGCCGGAATCGGGCTCCCGGACGCTCGGGCCCCGAGCCGCCGTTGTCCGTCTCCGTCATGTATGCCTGCTGCGCCATACCGCGTCGCCTCACTGCCTGCCGTGCACACCGTTCGTCCCCCGAGGAGGGGCACGCCCTCCTAAGACCCTAGGGGATGATCGGCGTCGATCCTGCCGCCGTGCGGCGGCCGTACGGGCAGTGGGACGTGGGGGCCGACGTCACGGGTTCCGTGGCTGCGGGCGGAAAGCGCGCTCTGTGACACAACGCGCACATTCGGGTTACGCGGACGGCGAACTGACGGGCCGTAGCCCTTCGAGGAGCGTGTCCACGATCTGCTCCGACAGGCCCTCGGAGAGGTCGGGCTCCGTCGCGGCCTGCGGCCGCATGACGGTGCGCACCAGCATCGGGGCGACGAACAGGTCGTGCAGCAGGTCGATGTCGACGTCCTCACGCAGTTCGCCGCTCTGCTGTCCGCGGCGCAGGATCTCGATCTGCATCCTGCGCCGCGGCGCGACGACGGAGGCGTGGTAGGCGGCCCAGATCTTCGGACTGCTCTTCATCTGGGCGAACACGTTGTGCAGCAGGGCCGAGCTGCGGGTCATGACACCGCGCTGGCGCAGCGGCTCCAGCAGGGCCACCAGGTCGTCGCGCATGGAGGTGCCGGGCAGTTCGGTGTCCGGCGGCTCGGCGGCGCGCACGACGTCGACGAAGAGCTCCTCCTTGCCGCTCCAGCGGCGGTAGATGGTGGCCTTGCCGACCCCTGCCGTGCGGGCGATGCGCTCGATGGAGAGGTCGGCGAGCGGCACGCCGTCCTCCAGGAGCTTGAGCACGCCCTCTATGACGGCGCGTTCGACCGCCTCGCTGCGGGGGCGTCCCCGTGCGGGTGCCTCGGAAGCGGCTGGGCTGTCGGCAAGGCTCACTGCTGCGTCCCTTCCTCGTACTGGAGCGATTGTCCCCGCTGCCACCCGGTGGAGCGGAAGGCGTTATTCCGTCGCTGCCACCAACTGCTGCTCCTCCTCGCCCTCCTGGCGGGCGGGCGGCTTGCCGGGCAGGAACAGGAACACCACCACCGCGCCGATCAGGGCCACGACCGTGCCGCACAGGGCGGTGACGTGCATGGCGTGCAGGAAGGCGTCGTTGGCCGAGCCGACGAGCCCCTTGCCGCGCGGGCCGAGCTTGGCGGCGACACCGAGCGTGGCCTCGATGGACTCGCCGGCCGCGTCCCTGAGGCCGGCCGGCAGGAGGGAGAGCTTGCCGTCGATGCCGTTGCGGTACGCCGTGGACAGCACCGAGCCGAGGACGGCGATGCCGAGGGCGCCGCCGACCTGGCGGAAGGTGTTGCTCAGCGCGGACGCGGAGCCGGCCTTCTCGCGCGGCAGGGCCTGCATGATGACGACGGACGTCGGGGTCATGACGTGGGCCATGCCGGTGCCCATGAGGAAGAAAACGACCTCCAGGACCCAGATCGGGGTGTCCGCCTCGAACCCGGCGAACGCGGCCAGCATGCCCGCGAGCAGCACCAGGCCGCCGCCGGTCGTGGCCTTGTGGCCGAACCGGTCGACGACGAGCCGCGCCCGCGGGGCGAAGATCATCTGCGCGGCGGCCAGCGGCAGCATCAGCAGGCCGGACTGCAGCGGCGAGTAGCCGCGCACGCTCTGGGTGTAGAAGACCGAGAAGAAGGTCACGCCCATCAGCGCGAAGAAGACCAGGGCGATGGCGGCCATGGCGGCCGAGAACACCTTGTTCTTGAAGTAGCTGACGTCCAGGGACGGGTGGTCGCTGCGCTTCTCGAACAGCACGAACGCGGCGAGGATCACGACACCGGCGCCGATGGTGGCCAGCACCTGCGGGTCGGTGAAGTCGGCGAGCTCGCCGCCCTTGATGATGCCGTAGACGAGCAGGACGAGACCGACGACGGAGAGCACCACGCCGATCGGGTCGAGGCGGCCGGGCTTCGGGTCGCGGGAGTCCGGCACCAGCCAGACCATCAGCGCGAGGGCGAGAAGCACGATCGGCACGTTGATCAGGAAGACCGAGCCCCACCAGAAGTGGTCCAGGAGCACACCGCCGGTGATCGGACCGATGGCGATGGCGAGGCCGACTCCGCCGGCCCAGATACCGATGGCCTTGGGCTGCTCCTCACGCTCGAAGACGTTCATCAGGACGGCGAGGGTGGCTGGCATGACGAACGCGGCGCCCAGCGCCATCACCGCGCGGTAGGCGATGAGCTGACCGGGTGAGCCGGACTCGGCGGCGAGCGCGGAACCGATGCCGAACACGACGAGACCGCCGAGCAGCACCTTCTTGCGGCCGATCCGGTCGCCGACGAGCCCCGCGGTGAACAGCAGGCCCGCGAAGACGAGGGTGTAGGCGTTGATCGCCCACTCCAGCTCGCTCTGCGTGGCGCCCAGGCCGGTGGGGGCCGGAGTGGAGATGGTCTTGATGGCGACGTTCAGGATCGAGTTGTCCAGGACGACGATCAGCAGGCTCAGCATCAGCACGCCGAGGATCGCCCAGCGGCGCCGGTGCACCGCTTCGGGTATGCGAGGAGCTGGGACGGCAGGAGAGGTCATGCCTCCACCGTAAGCAATATCGATACGAGACGGTGCCGTATCGAAAATGTTTTTACCCAGCCCTTACCCATTCTCCGCACGTGACGCAGGTCCTCTTGGCCGGGCCTGGCACGAGGTGCCACCATGGGGGTGATCCGGGGACGCCGTCAGGGCGCCTCGAGATGACTGAAGGAGCCGTTGCCATGACGCAGCTCTCGGCTGCCCAGACCGCGCAGAACGCCCCCTCCGACGGCAGCAAGGCGCTGTACGGGGGAAAGAGCACCCGCCGCATCACCGTCCGCGACATCGCCCTCGCCAAGGAGCGGGGCGAGAAGTGGCCCATGCTCACCGCGTACGACGCCATGACCGCCTCCGTCTTCGACGAGGCCGGCATCCCCGTGCTCCTCGTCGGCGACTCGGCGGGCAACTGTCACCTCGGCTACGAGACGACCGTGCCCGTCACCATGGACGAGATGACCATGCTGTCGGCCGCCGTGGTGCGCGGTACCCGGCGCGCCCTGATCGTGGGCGACCTGCCGTTCGGCTCCTACCAGGAGGGGCCGGTGCAGGCGCTGCGCTCGGCGACCCGGCTGGTGAAGGACGCCGGGGTGGGCGCCGTGAAGCTGGAGGGCGGCGAGCGCTCGCACGAGCAGATTCGCCTGCTCGTGGAGTCCGGCATCCCGGTCATGGCACACATCGGGCTGACCCCGCAGTCCGTGAACGCCATGGGCTACCGCGTCCAGGGGCGCGGCGAGGAGGCGGCCCAGCAACTGCTGCGGGACGCCAAGGCCGTCCAGGACGCGGGCGCCTTCGCCGTGGTGCTGGAGCTGGTTCCGGCGGAGCTGGCGGCCGAGGTCACGCGCGTGCTGCACATCCCCACCGTCGGCATCGGCGCGGGGCCGGAGACGGACGCGCAGGTACTGGTGTGGACGGACATGCTGGGCCTGACCTCGGGCCGGGTGCCGAAGTTCGTCAAGAAGTACGCGAACCTGCGTGAGGTCATGGGCGACGCGGTGAAGGAGTTCGCGCAGGACGTGGTCGGCGGGGGCTTCCCGCTGGAGGAGCACAGCGTTCACTAGAGCCACAGCGTCCACTTGAGCCACAACTTCACTTGAGCCACTGCGGCACAGAGGCAGCCCGCCGATCTTCCCCCGTCGGCGGGCTGCCCCCTTTTGCGCCTGAACCGGCGCCGCTCTCGCGGACCTGGTTGCTCGCGGTCGTGGTTCCGCAATTGATGGTTGCGGTGCTCGTCGGGGATTTGTCGGTGGTGTCGGCGGTTCGTCGGCCGTGTAGGTGACCTGTCGGTCGTTTGTCGGTGGGGGCTGGGAGCGTCTTGCTCATGACGCGAATCGACAAGAACTCCAGCGGCGGCGGCAACGCCGTCACCGTGCGGGGGATGGTCAAGCACTACGGCGAGACCAAGGCGCTGGACGGCGTCGACCTGGACGTGCGCGAGGGCACCGTGATGGGTGTGCTCGGGCCGAACGGGGCCGGCAAGACCACCCTCGTGCGGATCCTTTCCACGCTGCTCTCCCCCGACGCCGGCGAGGCGACCGTCGCCGGTTACGACGTCCTGCGCCAGCCCCGCCAGCTGCGCCGGGTGATCGGCCTCACCGGGCAGTACGCCTCGGTCGACGAGAAGCTGCCGGGCTGGGAGAACCTGTACATGATCGGGCGGCTGCTCGACCTGACCCGCAAGGAGGCCCGCGCCCGGGCCGACGAGCTGCTGGAGCGGTTCTCGCTGACGGACGCCGCCAAGCGGCCCGCGAGCACCTACTCCGGCGGCATGCGGCGGCGGCTCGACCTCGCCGCCTCGATGATCGGGCGCCCTCAGGTGCTGTTCCTGGACGAGCCGACCACCGGTCTCGACCCGCGCACCCGCAACGAGGTGTGGGACGAGGTCAAAGCCATGGTCGGCGACGGGGTGACCGTCCTGCTGACCACCCAGTACATGGAGGAGGCCGAGCAGCTCGCCTCCGAGCTGACCGTGGTGGACCGGGGCAAGGTCATCGCCGGCGGCGCCATCGACGAGCTGAAGGCGAAGGTCGGGGGGCGCACCCTGCGCGTGCGGCCCGCCGATCCGCTGCAGCTGCGCCCGCTGGCCGGCGCCCTCGACGAGCTCGGCATCACCGGGCTCGCCGCCACCACGGTCGACACCGACAACGGCGCGGTGCTCGTGCCGATCCTCAGCGACGAGCAGCTGACCGCCGTCGTCACGGCCGTGACCGCCCGGGGCATCACCCTGTCCGCCATCACCACCGAACTGCCCAGCCTGGACGAGGTGTTCCTGTCCCTCACCGGCCACCGTGCCAGTGCCCCGCAGGACACCGTGCCCGCCGAGACCCGCGAGGAGGTCGCCGTATGAGCGCCGCCACCGTCACCGCAACCCCGGCCGCCGTGGCCGACGCCCGCATCACGCTGCGCGGCCACCTGCGCCACACCGGCGCCCTGATCCGACGCAACCTGCTGTGGATCAAGCAGGACCCCGAGTCGATGTTCGACGCGCTGCTGATGCCCGTCGTCTTCACCCTGCTGTTCGTGTACGTCTTCGGCGGCTCCATCGGGCAGGCCCTGGGCGGCGGTCAGGACGGGTACGTCCAGTACGTCATCCCGGGCATGATCGCGATGATGAGCATGACGCTGTCCCAGGGCGTCGGCACCGGCTTCAGCCAGGACTTCAACTCCGGTGTCATGGACCGCTTCCGGTCCCTGCCCATCGGCCGCGGCTCGGTGCTCTTCGCGAAGATCTCGGTGGAACTGGTGCGGATGCTGTTCGCGACCACCGTGCTGATGATCGTCGCCGTGCTGGTCGGGTTCCACATCCATCACTGGGCCGGTCTGTTCGCCGCCGTCGGTCTGTCCGCGGTGTTCGCCTCCTCGATCATGTGGGTGTTCCTCACCCTGGGCGTGGTGCTGAAGAACGCGCAGTCCGTGCAGGCGATGGGCTTCCTGGTGCTGTTCCCGCTGCAGTTCGGGTCGTCGATCTTCGCGCCGACGCAGTCGATGCCGGGCTGGCTGCAGGCCTTCACCGACTACAACCCGCTGTCCACGCTCGCCGACGCGGCGCGCGGGCTGATGGTCGGCGGCCCGGTCGCGCACGACCTGTATGTGACGCTGGGCTGGTCGGTGGCGATCACCGCGATCGCGGCGCCGTACGCCATCCACAAGTTCCGTACGAAGAACTGAGCCTCGGTGGCTCAGACGAGGGCGGTGGCCTCCGCGAGGGAGAGGCCACCGCCCTCGGCGTGTGCCTCCTCGTAGGCCGCGTCGCCGAGCACGGCCCGGGTGTGCCGCCGGGCCCGCTCGTACACCTCCCGTTCCAGCGACGTCGCCACATGGCCCGGCGGCAGCGACGCCTCCGCGGCGCCGAGGACGCGGGCGCCGTCGCGGGCCCGGCGGCCGCCGTCGGTCTCGGCGAGGCCGAGCGCTCCGAGGGCCAGGTAGAGCGGGTGCATGTGCGGGGCGATGGCCTTGCTCAGCGGGTCGGCGGCCCGCTGAAGGGTCTGCCGGGTCTTGGCCAGGGAGAGGTCGTAGTTGCCGTCGACCGCCTCGACCCAGGCCTCCGAGCCGAGGATGAAGGCGTCGAAGACGACGAAGTGGGCGACCTTGAACTCCTCGCGCAGCAGCCGCAGTTGCTCGCGCGCCTCGGCGACCCTGCCGGTCATGGCGAGGCGTCCGGCGAGGAACATCCGGGCCGCCGGCATCGCCTCGTTGGCGGCGCCGTCCCGGCTGTCGATCACCTCGCGCAGGATCCGCTCGCCCCGCTCGGGCTCACCCGCCTCCAGCAGGGCGCTGCCCAGCCGGGCGGCCAGCGCGGCCCGGTGCGAGCGGACGCCGAGGCGCTTGGCGTGCTCGATCGCGGCCTCGTAGTCGGCGGCGGCCCGGCGGTAGTGGCCGGTGCGTTCCAGGGACTCGCCGCGCGCGGACAGCGCCTCGGCGGTGCCCCACAGGTCGCCGAGGCGCCGGTAGATCTCCAGCGACTCGTCGGCGTCGCGGGCCGCGTCGCCCGCCCAGTCGCTGCGGTTGGCGAGGAGGTTGGCCCGCATCTGCAGGGTGGCCGCGAGGTCCCACTCCATGCCGGGAGTGGCACGGCAGGTCTCGACGCAGGCGTCCATGATCTCCGGCAGCCGGTCCACGTCGCCGCTCAGCATCACGGCGTAGAACCAGATCATGCCCGGTGCCCGGCAGGTCTGCGGCAGGCCCGGCCGGTACACCTCCGTGATGACGCGCAGCTTCTCCTTGGCGGCCGGGGAGTCCCAGGCCTCCAACTCGGCGTCCATGCAGGCCAGATGGGCGAGGTGGACGCCGCGCCGGGCCTCGGTGAGCAGTTCGCCGGTCCAGGGCGGCGGGGTCTCGGTGCAGCGCCGCCAGACCGGTTCGGCGCGCCGGACGGGGGTGGTGAAGGGGTCGGGGCCCAGGGCCATGACCTCGACGCACCAGTTGCGGGTCTCGATCCGGACGTCGCGCATCTGCCAGTACCAGGCCAGGGAGAGGATCAGGCAGAGGCCCTCCTGCTCGTCGCCTTCGTTGACGGCGTGCCGCAGGGCCGTGCGCAGGTTCTCGTACTCGCGCTCCAGCAGGGCGATGGCGTCGAGCTGGCCGGGGCCGCGCAGCAACGAGTCGGTGGCGCGGGCGAGTTCGCGGTAGTACGTCAGATGCGCGCGCTCGGTCGCCCGGCGCCGGCCCGCTTCGTCGAGCCGTTCGCCCGCGTACTCGGCGACGGTCTCCAGGAGCCGGTAGCGCATGCCGCCCTCGCCCGAAGGGGCCGCCACCAACAGGGACTTGTCGACGAGGGAGCCGAGCACGTCGAGGGCCCGGGGCCCGCAGACCGCCTCGGCGGCGGCGAGGTCGCAGCCGCCCGCGAAGACGGACAGCCGCCGCAGCACGTCCCGCTCCTCGTCGTCGAGCAGGTCCCAGGACCAGTCGACGACGGCACGCAGGGTCTGCTGGCGGGGCAGGACGGTGCGGCTGCCGGAGGTGAGGAGCCGGAAGCGGTCGTCGAGCCGGTCGGCGATCTGCCGCGGCGTCAGCATCCGCAGCCGGGCGGCGGCGAGTTCGATGGCGAGCGGCAGGCCGTCGAGGCGCCGGCAGATCTCGGCGCAGGCCCCGGGGTCGTCCTGCACCCGGAAGCCGGGGCGCGCTGCGGCCCCCCGGTCGGCGAGCAGCCGCAGCGCGACGGGTTCCGGCAGCGGCTCCACGGGTCGCACCAACTCCCCCGGTACGCCCAGGGGTTCGCGGCTGGTGGCGAGGATCGTCAGCCCCGGGCAGCGCTCCAGCAGCTCCTCCACCAGCCGGGCGGCGGCGTCGACGACATGCTCGCAGTTGTCCAGGACGATCAGCATCCGGCGCCGTCCGCAGTGCTCGGCCAGGCGCTCCACGGGGTCGCCGTGCCGTTCGTTCGCGGCGGCCCGCATCGCCTCCGCGCCCGCGCCGTACAGCACGGTCTCGCGGGCCCCCAGCGCGGTCAGTACGGCTTCCGGTACGGCCTCCGGGTCGTCGACCGGCGCGAGTTCGGCCAGCCACACGCCGTCGCGGACGTCCCGCACGGTCTCGGCGGCCTCCTGCGACAGCCGTGTCTTCCCGGCCCCGCCGGGGCCGAGCAGGGTGACGAGCCGCGCCGCGCCCAGGTCCCCGCGGATGGTCTCGATGTCAGCCTCCCGGCCGACGAAGGAGGTCAGTCGGGCGCGGAGGTTGCCGCGGGACGGGGCGGCGGGGGTCGCGGGCCGGCCATCGGCATCGGCGACATCCGCGGGCCGGCCATCGACGCCGACGGGGCCCGTGGGCCGGCCGTCGGCACCGGCAGAGGCGGGGGCGGAGGTTGCCGGGCGGTCGCCGAAGGAGGCCGGGGAGGCAGAGGCCGCGGGGTGCCCATCCGAGCCGGCCGGGGTGGCGGAGGCCGTTGGTCGGTCGTCGGGGGCGGACACGGGCGGCGTGAAGGCGCGCGCCTCGGCGCCTGCGGCGGTGCCGGTCGCGCCGGGCAGGCGGCTCCCGTGCGGACGCGGACCGTGCGGTCCTCCCCAGGCGTCGGCCGCCTGCGCGCCCCGTCGCCGGAATTGCTCCCCCGGCTGGAGCAACTCCGCGTGCAGGGACCTCAGTTCGGGTCCGGGGTCCGCGCCCAGGCGGTCGGCGAGGAGCTGTCGTACGTCCTCGAAGACGGCCAGCGCCTGCGCCGTGCGGCCCGCGTCGCGCAACGCGCGCAGCCGCAGGGCCTGGAGGGGTTCGTCGAGGGGGTGGGCGTCGCACAGGCCGGTCAGTTCCGGCAGCGCCTGCTCGGCGTGGCCCAGGGCGAGCGCGGCGGTGTGGCGGGCGCGCAGGGCGTCCAGGCGGCGGGCCTCCCAGCGGGCCGCCTCGGCGGCGCGGTCGGGAAGGTCGGCGAGGGCGGGGCCGTGCCACAGGGCGAGGGCGTCGTCGAGGACGACGGTCGCCTTGGCGGGGTCGCCGTCGCTGAGCGCGCGCGTGCCCTCGCCGGTCAGCCGCTCGAAACGGTGCAGGTCGACGTCGTCGGGCGCGGCGGTGAGACGGTAGCCGCCGTCCGCCGAGGCGACGGTGTCCGCGCCGAGGGCCCGGCGCAGCCGGCCGACCAGCGCCTGCAGCGCGCCCGGCGCGTCGGCGGGCGGGTCGCCGTCCCACACCTCGTCGACGAGCAGCCGTACCGGCACGGTCCGGCCGGGCCGCAGCGCGAGCACGGTCAGCAGGGCGCGCAGCCGCGCCCCGCCGACGGGGACGGGACTGCCGTCGGGGCGGAGAGCCTGAGCTGTGCCGAGGATGCGATAGCGCACGGGGTCCATTGTCTCCGGTCGGATCGGCGGGGGTCACGGGGTTCGGGTGCGAGGGGCGGCGTGGGACGCGGCCGCCGGACACGAGCCGGGGCCGCGTGCCCCAGCCTTCCCGGAACCGAAGGCGCACCGCGAGACGTTTTCCCGGTGTGCCCGGTACCGTCGGGCAGTCCCAACCCGTGATCGTCCAGTCCAGGGAGCCTCATGACCACCGCGACCACCCGCCACAGCGACCGGCGGGTCAGTCCAGTCTTCGTCGGCATCCTGGCCGTGACGGCGGTGACCGGCTGGGCCACCTGGTCGGGGTTCGCCGAGAAGCCGGGCGTGGCGGTGTTCCTGTTCGTGACGGCGGCGTGGGTGGTGTCGCTGTGCCTGCACGAGTACGCGCACGCGCGCACCGCCCTGCACAGCGGCGACATCACGGTCGGCAGCAAGGGCTATCTGACGCTCAATCCCATGAAGTACACGCATGCCCTGCTCAGCATCGTGCTGCCGGTGGTGTTCGTGATCATGGGCGGGATCGGGCTGCCCGGAGGTGCGGTGTTCATCGAGCGCCAGCGCATCCGGGGCCGCTGGCGGAACAGTCTGATCTCGGCGGCGGGCCCGCTGACCAACGTCGTGTTCGCCGCCGTGTGCACCGCCCCGTTCTGGCTGCACGCCCTGGACGGCGTGCCGGCGCAGTTCCGGTACGCGCTGGCCTTCCTCGCCCTGCTCCAGGTCACGGCGGCGCTGCTGAACTTCCTGCCGGTGCCGGGCCTGGACGGCTACGGCGTGCTCGAGCCCTGGCTGTCGTACAAGGTGAAGAGGCAGGTGGAGCCGTTCGCGCCGTTCGGTCTGCTGTTCGTGTTCGCGCTGCTGTGGGTGCCGGCGATCAACCGGGAGTTCTTCGACGTGATCGACGCGATCCTGCGGGGCCTCGGGGTCAGTGACTACGACACCTCGGACGGGTACGCCCTCTACCGCTTCTGGGACTGAGCCGCCCGGCCCCGCTTGATGTAGTACCAGCACATGTTGCTGGACAGGCCCGCCAGCAGCACCCACACGATCCCCAGCCAGCTGCCCTGCGCGAAGGAGACGACGGCCGCGGCCACGGCGAGCACGAAGACGATCAGGGCGTAGACACCAAGGCGGGGCATTTCGGTCGGCTCCTTCGGGGGACACTGCTACGGCGACCAGTGTCCCCCATCGGCCTATACGTCCGTGACGCGGAGCCCGGCGTGCGCCTTGTAGCGCCGGTTCACCGAGATCAGGTTCGCCACCAGCGACTCCACCTGGTGGGCGTTGCGCAGCCGGCCCGCGAAGATGCCGCGCATGCCCGGGATGCGGCCGGCGAGCGCCTGCACGGCCTCCACGTCGGCCCGCTCCTCCCCCAGCACCATCACGTCGGTGTCGATCTCCTCGATCTCGGGGTCCTGCAGCAGGACGGCCGACAGGTGGTGGAAGGCGGCGGTGACGCGGGAGTCCGGCAGCAGGGCGGCGGCCTGCTCGGCGGCGCTGCCCTCCTCCGGCTTGATGGCGTAGGCGCCCTTCTTGTCGAAGCCGAGCGGGTTCACGCAGTCGACGACCAGCTTGCCGGCCAGTTCCCCGCGCAGGGACTCCAGGGTCTTGCCGTGGCCCTCCCAGGGCACGGCGACGATCACGAGGTCGCTGCGCCGCGCGCACTCGGCGTTGTCCGCGCCCTCGACGCCGTGCCCGATCTTCTCGGCGGCGGCCTGTGCCCGCTCGGCGGCACGCGAACCGATGATCACCTTCTGGCCGGCCCTGGCCAGCCGGTAGGCCAGGCCCTTGCCCTGCGGCCCGGTCCCACCGAGGACGCCGACGACGAGCCCGGAGACGTCGGGGAGGTCCCAGGGGTCCTTCGCGGGGGCCTTGGCCGGGGTCTGTGCAGCACTGTCGCTAGAGGTCATGGGCCGACCTTACTGAGGCGTCCTCGCGATGTCCGCGCCGGTCCCGCCGCGCCCTGTCTTTCCGCCGGGGGTCATGGGGTCGTCCCCCCGACATCGCAGCACATCCGCCCCCTGCGCCCCGGCCGGTCAGGTGAGCCGCGTCGCCGGCAGCCGCCGGAGGACGATCCGCTCGTAGGCGCCGAAGTCCCCCGTCTCGTAGAGGATCCCGACGGTCGAGTCGTCGATCCGGACGAGGTCGGAGTAGGCGGCGGGCAGGCCGTCCATGGTGTACACCGGCCGCCAGGTGGTGCCGTCGTTCGTGGAGGCGCGGACGGTCATCAGGGCGCGCGCGTCGGGATGGGCGGGGCCGGAGAAGAGCAGCACGTCCGGGTCGCGGAGCTGGAGCAGGCTGCCCTCGCACACCGGGCCGGCCAGGCCGGCCTGCGGGCGGAAGGGGGTGCGCAGGGTTTCACCGCCGTCCTCGGAGCGGGCGTCGGCGCGGTTGCCGGGGGACGGGGAGTCGTTGCGGGTGTTGAAGTAGACGCTGCCGTCGGGGAGTTCGGCGGCGGTGGTCTCGTTGACGTTGATGTAGCCGTCGGTGTTGTCGTCGACGTAGCCGATCGACCAGGTCTCGCCGCGGTCGTCGCTGAGCAGGCAGTGGCCGCCGTTGTACTTCGCCTCCGTGCCGAGGTCGGTGCCGGCGGGCGGGAGGCTGTGGTTGGCGGGGACGACGACGCGGCCGGTGCTCAGCTGGAGGGCGTGGCCGGGGGTGGTGGCGTACCAGCGCCAGTCCGGCCGCTTCACCGACGCGGTGATCTCGGCCGGCTCCGACCAGGTGACGCCGTCGTCGTCGCTGTGCTGCACCCACACGCGGCGGCCGTCGGCGTCCTTCACCTTGCCCAGCCGGATGAGCTCCTCGGTGGCCGTGGCGGCGGCGCGGACGTGGACGAGGAGGACGCGGCCGGTGTCGAGGACCACCGGCGCGGGGTTGCCGGCGAGGCCGGTGCCGTTCGCCGCGGCCACCCTGAGCGGGCTCCAGGTGCGGCCGCCGTCCGTCGAGCTCTTGAGCACGATGTCGATGCGGCCGTGGTCGCTGGCGGAGGTCACCCGGCCCTCGCAGAAGGCGAGCAGGGTGCCGGTGGGGGTGGCGACCACCGCGGGGATGCGGTAACTGGCGTATCCCTCGCGGCCGGCGCGGAACGGGACGGAGGCTTCGGTCATCCGGGCACTGTCCCCAGACCGGGCGAATTCACGGTGAACGGCGGGTCACGAGTGTCCGGTTGCTGCAGGATGCGGACACATGGACGCGGTACGGGTCGCCTTGTTGCGTGAAGTGCTCGCCGGGACCGAGTGGTTGGGGGCCACGCGCCGGTTCGCGGGGGCGCTGCGCGGGTCGGTGGTGTCGCACGGCGGCGGGCTGCTGCTGGTGGGTACGCCCGCGTACGAGCCGTGGCATCTGGCGGCCCATCTCGTCGACGAGGCCGCGTGGTCGGGGACGCCGGAGCTGGCGCCGACGCTCGTCCGGCATGAGGCGCGCGCCTCGGACCCGGCTCATCTGGCCGTCGGACTGGGCAGGTTGGCGGCGGCGCGGCGGGGCGAGACGCTGCTGGTGGTGTCGCCCTGGCCGTCGGACACCGGGTGTCCGGGACAGCCGGCCGCGCCCTTGCTGGAGCGGGTGCACGATGCGCGGCAGGCCGGGGCGACGGTGCTGTCGCTGGGTCCCGGCGAGGGGGACCTGACGTCGATGGCGCACGAGTCGCTGGCCGTGCCGGACGGCTCCGAGCTCGACCTGGACACGGTGCAGCACCTGGTCAGCGCGGCGGCCGGGGAGAACGCGGTGCCGGCCCCGCGGAGTGGCCGCCGCTTCCGGGACCGCCTGTCGAGACTGGCGGAGACACTGACCGAGCCGCCGGCACGCTGGTAGCGGGGGCCGCCCGGCTGCGGCGCTGACGGCGAGGGCCCTGACCGGCCGACCGCGGAGAGCGAAAGCCCTGACCGGCCGCGCGCGGAGAGCGAAGGCCCTGACCGGCCGCGCGCGGGGAGCGAAGGCCCTGACCGGCCGGCCGCGCGGGGAGCGAAAGCCCTGACCGGCCGGCCGCGCGGGGAGCGAAAGCCCTGACCGGCCGGCCGCGCGGGGGCCGGGCCCGAAAACCGTTTGCCCGTCGCCGTCCACGCGCCCACCATGAGCCGACGTGACCGACGACGCCTCCGCGCCCCCCTCCCGCCTGCGCGCGATCCTCCCCGACCTCGCCCCCTGGCGGGCCTCCGCCGACTTCCGGCGGCTGTGGGTGTCGGGCCTGATCTCGAACTTCGGGAGCTTCCTGACGTTCGTCGCGCTGCCGGTGCAGCTCAAGGATCTGACCGGTTCCGCGGCGGCGGTGGGCGCCATCGGGGCGGTGGAACTGCTGCCGCTGCTGGTGTTCGGGCTGTACGGCGGCGCGCTGGCCGACGCCCTGGACAAGCGGAAACTGATCATCCGGACGGAGGTCGGTCAGGGCCTGCTGTCGGCCGTGCTGCTGCTCAACGCGCTGCTGCCGTCCCCCGCCGTCTGGCCGCTGTACGTCGTGGCCGCCCTGTCCTCGGCGCTGGTCTCGGTCCAGCGCCCGGCGACCGACTCCCTGTGGCCCCGGATCGTGGCCCACGAGCACATGCCGGCCCGCGACCGCGCTGAACTCGCTGCGCTGGACGGTCGGCGGTGTGGCGGGCCCGGCACTGGCGGGCGTGGTGGTCGCCTACGCGGGCCTGGGCTGGGCGTACGGCGCGGACCTGGTGACGTTCGTCGTGTCGGTGGCGCTGATGGTCCCCATCGCCGCCTCGCCCGCCTCGCACGAGGCCGCGAAGCCGTCGCTGCGGGCGATAGCGGAGGGCGCCCGGTACGCCTGGAGCCGCAAGGAACTCCTCGGCACCTACGCCGTCGACCTCGCGGCGATGTTCCTGGCGATGCCGCTGGCCGTCCTGCCGTTCCTCGCGGACGAACTGCACGCGAACTGGTCGCTGGGCCTGATGTACGCCGCCCTCCCGCTCGGGTCCCTGCTGGTCAGCCTGACCAGCGGCTGGACCTCGCGGGTGCACCGGCACGGCCGGACGGTCGTGCTGGCGGCGGCGCTGTGGGGCCTGGCCATCGCGGGCGCGGGTGTCGTCGGCAACGTGTGGCTCGTCCTGCTGTTCCTGACCGTGGCCGGGGGCTGCGACATGGTCAGCGGCATCTTCCGGGGGGCCATGTGGAACCAGACCATCCCGGACGAGCTGCGCGGCCGGCTCGCCGGGATCGAGCTGCTGTCGTACTCGGTCGGCCCGACCGTCGGTCAGGTCCGCTCCGGCGGGTTCGCCGCCTGGTGGGGCGTACGGACGTCGGTGTGGTCGGGCGGCCTGCTGTGCGCGGGCGCCGTGGGGCTGCTCGCCCTGTGCCTGCCGAAGCTGATGACGTACGACGTCCGTACCAACGAGCACGCGGTGCGGCTGCGCGAGCACCGCACCGCAGCCGCACCGGCTCAGGCGCAGGCCTGATCAGTCCTCCTCCGCGCTCCCCGCCGGGGCGTCGTGCCACTTGGGGTCGTTCTCCCACTGGAGATTGCGTTCGCGGGCGGTATCCATCGCGTGCTGGGCCTCCTGCCGGGAGGCGTACGGCCCGAACCGGTCCTTGGCGGGGCATTCGGGCCCCTCCTCGACCTTCTTGTGCTCCAGGCAGTAGAACCACTCGCCCGGCTTGCCGACCGTACGCTTCTTGAACAACGCCATGACCTGCTCCTCTCGCCTCCCACATGTTCCCCCGTCCCGGCTCGTTAGACTCGCTGGCATGTCTGGCCAGTCGCTGCTCGTACCAGGGGAGCTCTCCCCCACCCGTTCCGTCCCCGGAAACATCCGCCGCCCCGAGTACGTCGGCAAGCCCGCGCCGGCGCCGTACACCGGGCCGGAGGTGCAGACGCCCGAGACGATCGAGGCGATGCGGCTCGCGGGCCGGATCGCCGCGCGGGCGATGGAGGAGGCCGCGAAGCTGATCGCACCGGGGGTGACCACCGACGAACTGGACAAGGTGGCGCACGCGTACATGTGCGACCACGGCGCCTACCCCTCGACGCTCGGCTACCGCGGCTTCCCCAAGTCCCTGTGCACCAGCGTCAACGAGGTGATCTGCCACGGCATTCCGGACTCGACGGTGCTGCGCGACGGCGACATCGTCAACCTCGACGTGACGGCGTACATCGGCGGGGTGCACGGCGACAACAACGCCACGTACCTGGTCGGGGACGTCGACGAGGAGAGCCGTCTGCTCGTGGAGCGCACCCGCGAGTCCCTCGACCGCGCGATCAAGGCGGTCAAGCCGGGCCGCCAGATCAACATCATCGGCCGGGTCATCGAGTCGTACGCCAAGCGCTTCGGCTACGGCGTGGTCCGCGACTTCACCGGCCACGGCATCAACTCCTCGTTCCACAGCGGCCTGATCATCCCGCACTACGACAGCCCGCACGCGACGACGGTCATGCAGCCCGGGATGACCTTCACCATCGAGCCGATGCTGACGCTCGGCACGCACGAGTACGACATGTGGGACGACGGCTGGACGGTCGTCACCAAGGACCGCAAGCGCACGGCCCAGTTCGAGCACACGCTGGTGGTGACGGAGACGGGCGCGGAGATCCTCACGCTGCCCTGACGGCCCCATGGACTCCTTCTCCGCCGTCATCCGCACCGCCTCCCGCGCGCAGCACACGGAGGCGGAGACCTCGACGTTCCTGAGCGACCTGCTGGGCGGACGGCTCGGAGTGGCGGCGTACGCGCGCTACACCGAGCAACTGTGGTTCGTCTACGAGGCGTTGGAGTCCGGGGCCGGGCGGCCGGCGGCGGACCCGGTGGCCGGGCCCTTCATCCGCCCCGAGCTGTTCCGCCTGCCCGCCCTGGAGCGGGACCTGGCGCATCTGCGGGGCGCCGGCCGGCGGACGGGGCTGTCCGCGCTGCCGGCGACGCGGGCGTACGCGGCGCGGGTGCGCAAGTGCGCCGAGGACTGGCCGGCCGGCTACGTCGCCCACCACTACACGCGCTACCTCGGCGACCTCTCCGGCGGTCAGATCATCCGGGACCGGGCGGAGCGGACGAGGGGGTTCGCGAGGAAGGGCGACGGGGTCCGCTTCTACGTGTTCGAGCGGATCGCCAACCCGTCGGCCTTCAAACGGAGTTACCGGCAACTTCTCGACGGCCTCCGGGCGGACGAGCTGGAGCGGCAGCGGATCGTGGCGGAGTGCAGGCGGGCGTTCGCGCTGAACACGGCCGTACTCGGGGCGCTGGGCGAGGAGTTCCCGCTCAGCGCCTGACCCGGGCGGCCCTCAGCGCTCCGGCTGGCGCTCCAGGACCACGCGCCCGCCGATCTCCACCCATCCGTACGGCTGCGGGGCGGTGAGGATCTGCGACCCGGCCCCCTGGGTGATGTTCAGCGCGCGCCCCAGCCGGTCGGTCAGCAGCAGCGCCGCCGCGCCGGTCGCCTCGTCCTCGTCGATGCCGTCGTCCCGGCCGGGGAAGGCCCGGGCCCGCACCCGTCCGGCGGCCTCGTCCTCCCAGGCCCAGGCGTAGATCCACTCGCCCTTGGGCGGCACGGGCAGCGCGTCGACCTCGGCGGCCGTGGCGTACTGGCGCAGCGTGCGCGGCGGTGCCCACTCCGCCCGCGCCTCGATCCAGCTGAACTCCCCGTCCTGGCGGGCCCCGACCAGCCCGGCCGGCGTCACGAGCTCCTCCACGTCGAGCAGCCAGGCCACGCCGACACAGGGGTGACCGGCGAAGGGCAGCCGCAGGGTCGGCGTGTAGATGTCGATCACGCCGCGCTCGGGGTCGTCGACGAAGACGGTCTCGCTGAACCCCAGCTTCCCGGCGAACACCTGCCGTTCCGCCCGCTCGGCCATCACCGAGCCCTCCCGCACGACACCGAGCTCGTTGCCGTAGCCACCGTTGGCCGCACAGAAGACGCGCAGCACGTCGTAGTCAGTCACGACCAAATTGAAACACCGTCCGCGGGGAGGTCGTCCCAGTCGGCGGGGGTGCCGGCGAAGGGCCAGACCTCGGTGCGCGCCTCGTCGTAGGGCAGCGAGGCGAGGGCGAGCGCGTGGCCCTCCTCCCGGGCCGCACGCAGGCGCTCGGCGCCGGCCGGCGCCGGCTCGGCCGTCTCCCGCCGCCACTGCTCCGTCATCTCGGCCGCGGTGCGCCGCCACCGCTCGTCGTCCTCGACGCGTGTGAGGACGACACAGGGCGGGACGCCGCCTTCCTCCAGTGCGGCCACGGCCCGGTCGTGGCCGTCGAGGAGCAGCCATCCGTCCAGGAACGACACCCACCACAGCAGGACGGGGGCGAGCGTGCCCTCGCGGGCGTGCTTGCGGTACGCCTTCACCCGGGGGGCGTCGGGCGACGAGAGCCGTCTCAGCGGGAGGACTCCGTGCCAGCCGCCGCCGCAGAACAGGTCGAGGCGGCCGTCCGGCCATCCGGTGGCGAAGTCCTCGGTCCAGATGCCGGGCGCGAACGCGTTCCGCTCCCCCAGCAGCCACCGTCCGTCGTGCAGCGGGCTCTCGTCGGCGTCCTCCAGCCATCGCGCGTACCGGTGCGGCCAGGCGCCCGGCGTCCGCATCGTCTCAGCCCGCACCGGCGGCAGCGGGGAGCGATGGCCGTCGAGGCGGCGCACCCGCAGCTGGTGGCAGCAGCCGTCACCCTCCAGCAGGCCCAGCAGCAGCGGCCGTCCGCCCTGCCGCAGCAGTCTTCGTCGGCCGTCGGCCTCGAAGCGCAGCGAGGGCGGACCTGGCCGGTCCGACACGGCCAGCACGAGCCCGCCTCCGGGCAGCGGCTCCCTGATCGTTCTCTTCACCTCCTCAGTCTCGGCGGCACCAGGGAGCTTGAACATCCATTGACCATTTCTTGGGGATTGCTTTTGGCCACCGTGATCGGGTCGTGCTCATACAGCGTCCATGAGAGCTGAATCACCGCATGGGTGGGTATCGCGCAGGCAAGGCTTAGATAAGTTAGGTGAGCCTCACCATCCCTTGGTGGGTCCGGACACGCGATTTTTCGCCAGCACTTGGAGCCTGCATGCGAGCCGCCAGACCCTCCGTCGTCACCGCCGTTGCCACGGTCGCGGCCCTGACCGCCGTCACCGGCTGCACGCAGAAGAGCAAGGCCGAGGGCGACGGGGCGATCAAGGTGACCGCCGCCGACTCCACGTGCGACACCTCCGCGAAGTCGATACCGGCCGGCCAGGTCACGCTCAGCATCCACAACACCGGCTCCCAGGCGACCGAGGTCGAGATCCTCTTCCCCGACGACCGGATCGTGTCGGAGAAGGAGAACATCGGGCCGGGCACCAAGTACACGCTGACCGCCGAGGTGAAGGCGGGCGACTACGAGATCGCGTGCCGTCCGGGCATGAAGGGCCACGGCGTCCGGCAGAAGCTCACCGTGACCGGCTCCGGCGGCGCCGCCCGGCGCGACCCGCGGCTGGACAAGGCCGTCGCCTCCTACCGCGAGTACGCGCAGGAGCAGGCCGACGCGACCATCCCGAAGGTCGAGGTCTTCGCCAAGGCGATCAAGGCCGGCGACCTGAAGGCCGCCCAGAACGCCTACGCCCCCTCCCGCGTCGGCTGGGAGCGCACCGAGCCGATCGCCGAGTCCTTCGGCGACATCGACCCCAAGACCGACGCCCGCGCCGACGGCCTGGAGAAGGGCCAGAAGTGGACCGGCTGGCACGCGCTGGAGAAGGCGCTGTGGCAGGACAAGAAGATCGGCGCCGACCAGAAGGCCCTCGCCGACCAGCTGGTCACCGACCTCAAGGGCTGGCAGGAGCGGATCGGCAAGGCCGAGATCACCCCGACCTCCATGGCCAACGGCGCCAAGGAGCTGCTGGACGAGGTCGCCACCGGCAAGGTCACCGGCGAGGAGGACCGCTACTCGCACACCGACCTCAGCGACTTCAAGGCCAACGTCGAGGGCGCGCAGAAGGCCTACGAGCTGCTCAAGCCGGTCGCCCAGAAGAACGACAAGGCGCTGACCGCCGAGCTGGACAAGCGGTTCGCCGCGCTCGACACCACGCTCGCCACGTACCGCTCCACCAAGACCTCGGACGGTTTCGTCTCGTACGACACCGTGACCGAGGCCCAGCGCAAGGAGCTCTCGGACGCGGTGAACGCGCTCGCGGAGCCGCTGTCCAAGCTCGCCGCCGCCGTCGTGAAGTAGGGGACGACTGACCATGACGGACACCCAGGAAGCCACCGCCGCCGACGCCGACGACCGGAAGGCCGCGCCCAGCCGGCGCTCGCTGATCGGCTGGGGCGGGGCCGGGCTCGCGCTCGGTGCCGCCGTGGCCGGCGGCGCGGTCGCGATGACCCGCGTCGGCAACGACGTGGACCCGGCCGCCGCCGAGACGGGCGCCGCCGTCGCCTTCCACGGCGCGAACCAGGCGGGCATCGCCACCCCGGTGCAGGACAGGCTGCACTTCGCCGCGTTCGACGTGCAGACCGACGACCGCGCCGAGTTCGTGCGGATGCTCAAGGACTGGACCGAGGCCGCGCGCCGGATGACGGCGGGCAAGGCGGTCGGCGAGGGCGCGTACGGCGGTCTGGCCGAGGCCCCGCCGGACGACACCGGCGAGGCACTGGGCCTCAAGCCCTCCCGGCTGACGCTCACCATCGGCTTCGGTCCGTCGCTGTTCGAGAAGTTCGGCGACACGTTCGGGATCAAGGACAAGCGGCCCGAGGCCCTGGTCGACCTCCCGCAGTTCGCCGGCGACAATCTCGACAAGACCCGCACCGGCGGCGACCTGTGCATCCAGGCCTGCGCGGACGACCCGCAGGTCGCGGTGCACGCGATCCGCAACCTGGCCCGCATCGGCATGGGCACGGTCAACATCCGCTGGTCCCAGCTCGGCTTCGGCAAGACCTCCTCCACGACGCCCGACGCGCAGACCCCGCGCAACCTGATGGGCTTCAAGGACGGCACCCGCAACATCGCGGGCACCGAGACGGACCGGCTGAAGAAGTTCGTCTGGGTGGGCGAGAAGGACGGTCCGGACTGGATGACCGGCGGCTCCTACCTGGTCGCCCGCCGCATCCGGATGCACATCGAGACCTGGGACCGCACCTCCCTGCAGGAGCAGGAGGACGTCTTCGGCCGCGACAAGGGCGAGGGCGCCCCGGTCGGCAAGGCCAAGGAGCACGACGAGCCGTTCCTGAAGGCGATGAAGCCCGACGCGCACGTGCGCCTCGCACACCCCGACTCCAACGGCGGGATCACGATCCTGCGCCGGGGCTACTCCTTCACCGACGGCACCGACGGCCTCGGCCGTCTCGACGCGGGCCTGTTCTTCCTGGCCTACCAGCGCGACGTGCGCAAGGGGTTCATCCCGCTGCAGCGCAGGCTGTCGGCGCAGGACGCGCTCAACGAGTACATCCAGCACGTGGGTTCGGCGGTCTTCGCCGTCCCGCCGGGCGTCCGCGGCAAGGACGACTGGTGGGGCAGCACGCTGTTCTCCAAGGAGGCGTAGCCCGTGTTCTCCAACTACCTGATCGGCCTGCGCGAGGGCCTGGAAGCCAGCCTCGTCGTCTGCATCCTGATCGCCTACCTGGTCAAGACCGGGCGCCGGGACGCCATCCGGCCCATCTGGATCGGCATCTCCATCGCCGTCCTGATCGCCATGGGCTTCGGCTGCGTCCTGGAGTTCGGCTCCCAGGAGCTGACCTTCCAGGCCCAGGAGGGCCTCGGCGGCTCCCTGTCGATCGTCGCGGTCGGCCTGGTGACGTGGATGGTCTTCTGGATGCGCCGCACGGCCCGGCACCTGAAGTCCGAACTGCACGGCAAGCTGGACGCGGCCCTCGCGATGGGCACCGGCGCGCTGGTCGCCACCGCGTTCCTCGCCGTGGGCCGCGAAGGCCTGGAGACCGCCCTGTTCGTGTGGGCGTCCGTCCACGCGGCCAGCGACGGCACCCCGCGCCCCCTGATCGGCGTGGCCCTGGGCCTGGCGACGGCCGTCCTGCTGGGCTGGCTGTTCTACCGCGGCGCCCTGAAGATCAACCTGGCCAAGTTCTTCACCTGGACCGGCGGGATGCTCGTGGTGGTCGCGGCGGGCGTGCTGGCGTACGGCTTCCACGACCTCCAGGAGGCCGACATCGTCCCCGGCCTGACGCACCTGGCCTTCGACATCTCCGGCACCATCCCGCCGGACAGCTGGTACGGCACGCTGCTGAAGGGCGTGTTCAACTTCCAGCCCGACCCGACGGTGCTTCAGGTCACGGTGTGGCTGCTGTACTTGGTCCCGACGCTCGCGCTGTTCTTCGCCCCGGTAGGGTTCGCCTCCGGGAAGGGGAAGGTGAAGGATCGCGATGAGCAGGGATCGCAGCCGTCCGAGGCGTCCAAGGCTTGACCGGCGCGTACTGATAGCGGCCTCGCTGACCGCTTTGTCGTTGACGGCGAGCGGTTGCGTGGTGGTGCACGGGGAGCGCGAGGTGCTCCCCTCCGCAACCCGTGCCGAGGCCGCCAAGGCACTGACGGCGTTCACCACCGCGTACAACAAGGCGGACAAGGCGTACGACAGTTCGCTCGACGCCGGCCATGTCACCGGCGCCCTCGGTGACATCGACGCGGCCAGACTCAAGGCCGGGCACACGACGAACCCGGCCGGCAATCCGGCCTACTCGCCGCTGAAACTGACCGACGCGCGGTTCACGATCCCGAAGAAGGCCGGCTGGCCGCGCTGGTTCGTGGCCGAGGCGCGGGGCAACAAGGGCGGCAGTCTGCGCTGGCTGCTGGTGTTCACCCGGGACGGGCTGGGCCGGCCCTGGCAGGTGGCGTACCTGACACTCGTCAAGCCGGGGGTGCTGCCGCAGATCAAGACGGACGCGGACGGCAGGGCCGAGGCCGTGCCCGCCGGCTCGACCGATCTCGCCGTCGCGCCCGAGGACCTGAGCAAGGACTACACCGCCTATCTCAAGAACGGCGGCAAGACCTTCGCCGACGGCCCGCACACCAGCGAGTGGCGGGCGGCCCGCGCCAAGAACGCCAAGAAGCCGGGCCTGGCCACGCAGTTCCTCGACCAGCCGCTGAGCGGCGGCGCCTACGCGCCGCTGGCGCTGCGCACGCAGGACGGCGGCGCGCTGGTGTTCTTCGCCCACCGCCGCTTCGCGAAGATGACCGCGGCCCCGAACTCCTCGATCCCCCCGCAGAACCCGGCCGTGCGGGCGCTGACGACGGGTGAGGTCAAGCAGTCGCTCACCATGCAGTTCATGTCGAACGAGGTGGCCCAGGTCCCGGCGGGCGACGGCCAGGTCACCGTCCTGTCCCGGCTGGAGGGCATGACCTCGGCCGAGGGCAGCTAGGGCCTGTCCGAACGACGGGCCCCAGGGCCCGTCGGGCCCGTCAGCGGCGCAGGGGCCAGGCCGCGCCCGTGTGGTCGGCCTCCTCGCCGACGTGGCGGGCGCTGGCGTCGGTGAGGACCTCGAGCAGGGTGAGCGGGTCGGGCAGGGGGTGCTCCGGGCCGCGCACCCAGTGCACGCTCTGGTCGCCGGGGAGCCGGGCGGGCGGCACCAGGACGTAGGAGCCGCGGCAGTGCCAGCGCAGGCCGGGGTGCTCGTCCATAGTCTCGGGGTGGCAGTCCAGCTCGCAGGGCCACCACTCGTCCTCGTCCTCGGGGGTGCCGCGGGTGAGGGTGAAGAACAGCATGCGGCCGTCGTCGCTCTCGGCGACCGGCCCGACCTCGATCCCGGCGCCGAGCAGCCGCTCCAGCGCCTCCCGGCCCGCCTCCAGCGGTACGTCGAGAACGTCGTGGACCATGCCGGTCGCGGTGATGAAGTTGGCCTGCGGCTGGTGCCGGGCCCAGCGCTCGATCTGCGTGTGGTCGGTGGTGGACTGCGTCTGCCAGGCGAAGGAGACCGGGTGCCGGGCCGGGGTGGGGCAGCCCACGCGGTCGCAGGAGCAGCGGTAGTCGGGCCCCGGGTGGGCGGCGGGCGCGAGCGGCAGGCCCGCGTCGGCGGCGGCCAGCAGCAGGGCCTCGCGGCCGCCGTCCGGCGCGGCTGCCTCCTTCGGGCGGCGTCCGCGCAGCCACTGGGAGAGTTTGCCCTGCCGGCCGGTCCGGCCGCCTGCGTCCCCGCTCATCTATCCCCTCGCCTCGCCGTCGTGCGAACCAGCATGCCTCATGGTCCCACCATCTGGCGCATCGGGGGCGGGGAGCCGTGAATCGGGGCAGGGGGGACGAGCGGTACGAGGTCGACCATCGGGTCAGCGGGGTGCGAGGCCAGTCAGGGCGTAGTCGACGAGGGTGTCGGTGTAGGCGTGGGAGATCGGGCCCGTGTGCTGGAGCCAGCGCTGGGCGAGCGGGGAGACGAACAGTTCGAGGGCGATGCGCGGGTCGATCTCCGGACGCACCTGGCCCGCCTCCTGGGCGGCGCGCAGCCGGTCGACGTACAGCTGAAGGCTGGGCTCGAGGAGCTTGGCGACGAACACCCGGCCGACCTGCTCGTTGACCAGCCCCTCGGCGGCCAGGGCCCGGGAGGGCACCTCGAAGCGGGGGTCGGTGAGCTGGTCGACGGTTGCCCGCAGCACGGCCTTGAGGTCGGCGGCGAGGTCGCCGGTGTCCGGGATGGCGTAGGGCTCCCCGCCGGCCTCCCGCGCCGCCTGCGCGCTGAGGTCGAGGAACGCCTCCAGCAGCACGTCGGCCTTCGACCCCCACCAGCGGTAGATCGTCTGCTTGCCGACGCCGGCCCGGGCGGCGATGGCCTCGATGGTCGTCCTGGGGTAGCCGACCTCGCCGACCAGCGCGAGGGCGGCGTCGTGGATCGCGCGACGGGAGCTCTCGCTGCGGCGGGTGGCGTCCGGGGCCGGCTTCTTGACCATGGGTCGACGGTATCGGCTCGGCGGCTACGGCCGTGCCGCGCGCGGGGGCCAGGAGTCGCCCCAGTCGGCGTCCCGGGCGGCCTTGTACAGGTCGCCGTGCCGCTTGGTGACGGTCGTGCGGCTCAGGCGCTCCTCGGTCTCGCACAGGTCGAGCAGGACCTGCCCCTTGCGGATCTGCGGGCGGCGCACGATGCGGGAGGGGGCGGGGGCGACGGGGAAGCGGGCGGCGGCGACGTAGCTGAACTTCTCGTCCTCGTAGGGCAGTGATCCGCCCTTGACCTTGCGGTGCAGCGAGGAGCGGCTGACCCGGGCGGAGAAGTGGCACCAGTCCTGGCCGGGGACGATCGGGCAGGCGGCGCTGTGCGGGCAGGGGGCGGCGATCCGGAAGCCGGCGCCGATCAGCCGGTCGCGGGCCTCGATGACGCGGGCGTAGCCGGCGGGTGTGCCGGCCTCGACGATCACGACGGCCTGGGCGGCGGAGGCGGCGGCGTCGACGAGGGCGGCGCGGTCGGCCTCGGTCAGCTCGTTGAGGACGTAGGAGACCGTGACGAGATCAGTGCTCTCGACGTTGAGCGCCGCTCCGATCCGAGAGCGCTGCCAACGGGCGTCGCGCAGGTCGGGGTTGGCCGCCGCGAGCTCCTTGCCGAGGGCGAGAGCGGGTTCGGCCCAGTCGAGCACGGTCACACCGCGCGCACCGGGCCAGACGTCGGTGACGGCCCAGGTGGCGGCGCCGGTCCCGCCCCCGACGTCCACCTGGCTGCCGGGCACCCAGTCGGGCACGGCCGCGGCGAACGCGGCGAGGGCCGACCGCACGGCCTCGAAGGTGGCCGGCATCCGGTAGGCGGCGTAGGCGGCGACGTCGGCCCGGTCGCGCAGGATGGGGGCGTCGGTCGGGGTGGCGCCCCGGTAGGTGGCGATCAGCCGCTCGACGGCCTGCGCGGCCTGCCTGGGCGGCAGACCGTCGAGCAGGTCGGCGAGGGTGCCGCGCAGGGTCTCGGCCGGGGATACGGGGGCGTTCACCGGGCGATTCTAAGGCGTCCCCCGGCGACCCCGGTCAGGCGTCCTCAGTCCGTGCGGCGTTTGCGGACGAGGCCCGTTCAGGGCCGACGGGGGTCCGGGACGGAGCCCCCAGCACGGCCCGCGCAACCCGCGTCGCCGCGGCCGCCCGCGGCCCGCTGTCCCCCCGCCGCCGCCTCGGATGCACCGTGTTCCCGAGCAGCACCACGAACGTGTCCGTGGCCGGGTCCAGCACCAGCGACGTCCCCGTGAACCCGGTGTGCCCCGCCGCCCCCCGCCCGGCCAACTCCCCCATGAACCACGCCTGGTCCACCGCGAACCCCAGCCCGGGAGGGTGCAGCAGCAGCTCCACGAAGTCCGGGCCGAGGATGCGCGCGGGCCCGTACGACCCCCCGGCGAGCAGGGTCCGGCAGAAGACCGCCAGGTCCCGTCCCGTGGAGAACAGTCCGGCGTGTCCGGCGACCCCGCCCAGCGCCCAGGCGTTCTCGTCGTGGACGACCCCCCGCAGCATCCCCCGGTCCGCCTTGGCCCAGGGCCGCCGCTGGTCCTCGGTCGCCGCCGCGCCGGGGCAGGGCCCGAAGTCGGTAGCACTCATGCCGAGGGGGCGGGTGATGCCCTCGTGGATCAGGACGTCCAGCGTCCGGCCGGTGATGCGCTCCAGGAGGTGTTGCAGGAGCAGCATGTTGAGGTCGGAGTAGGTGTAGGTGCCGGGCACGATGGGGGCCTCGGCGCGCAGCAGCGCCATCCGTTCGGCGTCGTCGGCGCAGTCGTACAGGGGGAGTTCGGGCCGCAGTCCCGAGGTGTGCGTGAGCAGTTCCCGCACGGTGATCCCGTGCCGGGCCGCCGCGCGGAACTCCGGCAGGTAGGCGCCGACCCGCGCGTCGATGCCGAGGGTGCCGCGCTCGATCTGCTGCACGGCGGCGACGGAGGTGAACAGTTTGGTGAGGGAGGCCAGGTCGAAGGGGGTGTCGACGGTCATCGGCACCCGGTCCCGCGCGGGCAGCTCCACGCCGGTATCGGTGTCGGGGTCGTAGGCGCAGTAGCGCATGGCGAAGCCCGCCGCCTCCTCGACGGCGATCACCGGTCCGCGCCCGGCGACCACCACGACCCCGGCGGCCCAGGGGCGCTCCCCGGCGGTGAGGTCGTGGACCTCCCGGGCGAGGAGGCGCAGCTCCCCGGGGTCCAGGCCGGCCCGTTCCGGGGTGTCGACCCGCAGTTTCGGCGCGCTCAGCTCTCCGCTCCCTCCGCCGTCGCACGGCTGTTCCAGGGACGGCACATTCCCACGAAGCAGGCCAGCGCCACCAGTGCGCCCACCAGTTGGACGACGGCCATCGGGACGGCGGAGTGCTCGCCGGCGATGCCGACCAGCGAGGAGGCGACGGCGCCGATGAGGAAGGAGGTCGTGCCGAGCAGCGCGGACGCGGACCCGGCGGCGTGCCGGGTGCGCATCAGGGCGAGGGCCTGGGCGTTGGGGAGGGTGACGCCCATGGCCGACATCAGCACGAACAGCGCGGCGGCGACCGGCACGAGCCCGGTCTCACCGAAGACGCCCGTCGACATCAGCAGCAGGGCGGTGGCGGCCGCGATGACGACCGCGAGGCCGATCCCGAGGACCTTCTCCAGGCTGACCCGTCCGACCAGGACCTTGCCGTTGATCTGGCCGACCGCGACCAGCCCGACGGAGTTCAGGCCGAACAGCAGGCTGAAGGTCTGCGGGGAGGCGCCGTAGATCTCCTGGATCACGAACGGCGAGGCGGCGATGTAGGCGAACAGCGCCGCGAAGGCGAACCCGCCGGCCAGCATGAACCCGCTGAACGGCAGGTCGGCCAGCAGCCGCCGCATGGAGTGCAGCGCCTCGCCCACTCCCCCGCCGTGCCGCTCGCCGGCCGGCAGCGTCTCGGGCAGCCGCGCCCACACCAGGCCGCCCAGCAGCAGCCCGACGACGGTGAGGACCAGGAACACGCCTCGCCAGTCCGTCACCCGCAGGATCTGCCCGCCGATCAGCGGCGCGACGATCGGCGCGACGCCGGAGACCAGCATCAGGGTGGAGAAGAAGCGGGCCATCGCCACCCCGTCGTACAGGTCGCGTACGACGGCCCGGGCGATGACGATCCCGGCCGCGCCGGCCAGGCCCTGTGCCAGCCGGAAGGCGACCAGGGCCTCGACGGTCGGCGCGAGGGCGCACAGGGCGGTGGCGACGACGTACACGGCGAGGCCGGTCAGCAGGGGCCGTCTGCGCCCCCACTTGTCGCTCATCGGGCCGACCACCAGCTGCCCGAGGGCCATGCCGAGCAGGCAGGCGGTGAGGGTGAGCTGGACGGTGGCGGCGGGGGCGTGCAGGGAGCGGGTGACCTCGGGCAGGGAGGGCAGGTACATGTCCATCGCCAGCGGGGGCGTGGCGGTGAGGCCGCCCAGGACGAGGGTGACCAGAAGCCCGGTGCGGCGCGCGGCGGCACCGGCGGCCGGTTCCGTGTCCGGACCGGCCGCCCGCTGTATGTGGGGTGTCGGTGCGCCCTGCTCGGGCATGCGCCCCTCCCTTTCCGAGTGGTCCGGCACCTATGCTCTCAGCTCGTACAGGGTGCCGGGCGTCACATGAGCGAGGGTGGGCATGACGGCGGAATGCGTGCGGTGGGGGATTCTGGCGACCGGCGGGATCGCCGCCGCGTTCACGGCGGACCTGGTGGACCTGCCGGACGCGGAGGTCGTCGCGGTGGCCTCGCGGTCACAGGCGTCGGCGGAGGCGTTCGCGGAACGGTTCGGGATCGAGCGGGCCTACGGCGAGTGGGGCGCGCTGGCCGAGGACGCGGACATCGATGTCGTGTACGTCGCCACCCCGCACGCGGCGCACCGGGCGGCGGCCGGCTTGTGCCTGGAGGCCGGGCGGAACGTGCTGTGCGAGAAGGCGTTCACCCTGAACGCGCGCGAGGCGGAGGAACTGGTCGCGCTGGCGCGGGGGCGCGGGAGCTTCCTGATGGAAGCGATGTGGATGTACTGCAATCCGCTGGTGCGGCGGCTGAAGGCGCTGGTCGACGACGGTGCGGTCGGCGAGGTGCGGCATGTGCAGGCGGACTTCGGGCTGGCCGGGCCGTTTCCTCCCGCGCACCGGCTGCGCGACCCGCTGCAGGGCGGCGGGTCGCTGCTGGACCTCGGGGTGTATCCGGTGTCGTTCGCGCACCTGCTGCTGGGTGAGCCGTCGGACGTCACGGCGAGAGCGGTGCTCTCCGACGAGGGCGTCGATCTGCAGACCGGAGCACTGCTCTCGTGGGAGAGCGGCGCTCTCGCCTCGGTGCACTGCTCCATCGTCGGCGGCACGGCGACCTCGGCGTCGGTGACCGGCTCGCAGGGCCGCATCGACATCCCGAACGGCTTCTTCTTCCCGGACCGCTTCGTGCTGCACCGGGACGGCCGCGACCCCGAGGAGTTCGCCGCCGACCCGGCCGACGGCCCGCGCAACAGCCTCCGGCACGAGGCCAGGGAGGTCATGCGGGCCCTGCGCGCGGGCGAGACCGAGTCCCCGCTCGTCCCGCTCGACGGCACGCTCGCGGTGATGCGGACGCTGGACGCGATCCGGGAGCGCGTCGGCGTCCGCTACCCCGGCGAGAGCCCCGAAGGGGAAGGCCCGCTGCGGCCGGTGGAGGCCGTCACGCCGGCTTGAGCCCCTGGTCGCCGACCTCCGTCACGAAGGAGGCGGCCGTGGAGATCGGCGCGCCGGTCGTGGTCACGTACGGCACGGTCTTGAAGTCGGCGCGCGCCTGCAGGGTGAAGGGGTCGCCGTCGATGCGGGCCGCGTCCAGGGTGGTGGCGGCTGCGGTGCCGGTGGCCGGCAGGTCGACGGCGAAGGCGAGCGCGGCGGCGGCCGCGGTCAGGGTCAGAAAGCGGCGGCGGCCGAGCTGCCGGGCGGCGGCGCGGACCTCGGGGGTGTGCCACCGCGAACGGCGTGTGGTGATGGTCCTCCAGTCCTCCCCTCGCAGTTGAGGGAGCGGGGCTGTCACCGGCCACGGCCGACACACCTTGTCGGGTGCACAACACCCGGATGGCGGGCGGGCCGGTCCCGGATGCCGGACACTCGCCTACGCTGCCGGGCATGACTGAGACGGGATCGAGGACCGCGGTGGTGACCGGCGCCGGATCGGGGATCGGGCGGGCGGTCGCCGTGGAACTGCTGCGGGCGGGCTGGTCCGTGGCGCTGGCGGGGCGGCGGCCGGAGACACTGGTGGGGACGGCGGAGCTGGTGCCCCAGGGCGCCTGCGTCACCGTACGCACCGACGTCTCGCGGCCGGAGGACGTCACCGCGCTGTTCGCCGCCGCCGTGGAGCGGTTCGGGCGGGTGGACCTGCTGTTCAACAACGCGGGCACGTTCGGGCCGGGCGGGGTGCCGGTGGAGGAGCTGTCGTACGACGCCTGGCGGCATGTGGTGGACACCAACCTCAACGGGGCGTTCCTGTGCGCGCAGGCGGCGTTCCGGCAGATGAAGGAGCAGCGGCCGCAGGGCGGGCGGATCATCAACAACGGGTCGATCTCCGCGCACACGCCCCGGCCGTTGTCGGTGGCCTACACGGCGACCAAGCACGCCCTGACCGGCCTGACCAAGTCGCTGTCCCTGGACGGGCGGCCGTACCGGATCGCCGTCGGGCAGATCGACATCGGCAACGCGGCCACCGACATGACGCAGCGAATGCAGGCGGGCGTCATGCAGGCGAACGGTTCCGTGGCGCCCGAGCCGGTGATGGACGTCGCCGATGTGGCGCGCACGGTGCGGCACATGGCGGAGCTGCCGCTGGAGGCGAACGTGCAGTTCGCGACGGTGTTGGCGACCGCGATGCCGTACATCGGTCGCGGCTGAGCGCCTTCCTGAAGCACCGAAGAACCGTCAACTCCTCAACGTGCACAAACGGAATTGAAGCGTCCGTACCATTGCGGCCGGTCGTGGATCTATGCTCAAATCTCCTACACAAGAGCTTCACACTTGGAGCAGTGAGGTTCCGTAGGCCCAGGCTGCTCGCACGTCTCGCAAGGCCAAACCGAGGGGGGAGGCGGCAGTCGTTCCGCCGCATCGGGTGGGGGTGGATCCCGCGTGACATCGCGGGATACGCACCGGTGCGCGGAACGGCTGCCGCACGCATCTCACCGGCGGCCCCGCCCCGTCAACCGGCGTGTTCGCCCGCGTCCTTGCGTCGCCGGCGCAGCGCCCACGCCCCGCCAGCCAGCAGCGCGACCGTGCCGCCCGCGCCCTCCAGCAGCCGCCAGCCCGAGGGCGAGCCGGAGCCCGCGTCGGAAGCGCCGGCCGCCCCCTGCACCGCCGTGCGGCTCGGCGTGGCCCGGGCTCCGCCCTCGCTCAGCGGCTCGACCAGCCGGCCCACCGCTTCCACCGAACTCCCCCGCCCGAATCCCCAGTCGAGGAGCGCGGCCGTCTCCTCGTAGACCGCGTTGTAGCCGCTCGTGGGATGCATCACCGTCACCAGCAGGGTGCGGCCGCCGCGGGTCGCGGCACCGGTGAAGGTGTTGCCGGCGTGGCTGGTGTAGCCGTTCTTGACGCCGAGCAGCCCGTCGTACGTCTTCACGCCCCACGCGCCCGTCAGCAGGCGGTCGGTGTTCTGTATCTGGAAGGTCTTCTTCCCACCGGCCGGGAAGTCCGCGGTCCTGGTGTGGCAGTAGGCGCGGAAGTCGGCGTTCTTCAGGCCGTGCCGGGCGAACAGGGTCAGGTCGTAGGCGGAGGAGAGCTGGCCCTTGTGGTCGAAGCCGTCGGGGCTGACGACATGGGTGTCGAGGGCCTGCAGGTCCTCGGCCCTGGCCTGCATCTCGGCGACCGTCTTCGCGATGCCGCCGTTCATGTGGGCCAGCACGTGCACGGCGTCGTTGCCGGAGCGCAGGAAGACGCCCTGCCACAACTGCTCGACGGTGTAGGTGATCCCGGGCTTGATGCCGACCAGGCTGGATCCGGAGGGGACGTCGGCGAGGTCCGCGTCGGTCACCTTGTAGCGCTCGGCGCGGTCGAACTTCTTCAGGACCGTGTCGGCGAAGAGCATCTTCAGCGTGGAGGCGGGGGCGAGCCGCCTGTGCGCGTCGCAGGAGGCGAGGACCTCTCCGGTGTCGCCGTCGGCCACGAGCCAGGCGGCGGCGGTGAGCTTCTTCGGCAGCCCTTCGCCCTGGACTCCGGGGCGGGCGAGACGCGCCCCGCCGACGACGGTCGTGGCGTGCGCGGGGGTCGCCGCGGCGACCGGCAGCGCGGCGGCGGCCAGGCCCAGAACGGCACGCCGGGAGAGGGGTGAAGAACCATGCACCCCGGGACCGTACTGCATCTTTCTGAGGGACAGCCCTCGGACCCCCGGGCCACTCAACTGGGGTTTCCTGGCAGGAGCCCCTCTGCTGCCCAGGAATCGCCTGTCTGACGAAAATCTGAGGGCACACGCCGCTTTCTCAGCTGTGACACATCCTTTACTCAGTCCGGCGCAAAGGTTCCTCCCTAGCTTGTGGCAGCGCCCACAGCGGGCGCCAAGAACCTTCGAGGAACGGGATGTTTGGCATCTATCTCAAGCGCGAACTGGGCCGCAGAAAGAAGGCGGCCCTGGTCATCGCACTGGGTCTGGCGCTCGGTATCGCGCTGGTCATCACCGTCGACTCGGTGTCGGCCGGTATGACGCAGGCACAGGACAAGGTCCTCAAGTCGCTCTACGGCCTCGGCACGGACATGACCGTGACCAAGGCGCGGTCGGCCCCCACGGCGGGCAGCTCGCAGGGCCCGAACTTCAAGTTCGACGCGAAGTCGAGCAGCGGCGACAAGCAGAGTTCGGACCGCGTCATGACGCAGGGCGGTCAGGCCCTGTCGTCCTCGCTGGTCGGCAAGGTGGGCGCGCAGAAGGGCGTGGCGAGCGCGGTCGGCGCCCTCACGCTGAACGTCACCAAGGTCGACGGCTCCTTCACCCAGGGCAAGGCCAAGTCCTCCACGTCGTCCTCCTCGGGCTCCCAGCAGCAGGGCGGCCCGGGCGGCGGCACGAGCAGCGGCGGCGGTCAGCCGCAGGTCCAGGGCGGCGGCGCGAACTTCAGCGTCAACTCCTACTCCGTGGCCGGCATCGACGTCACGAACCAGGACCTGGGCCCGCTGGCCACCTCCAAGATCACCTCGGGGACGACCTTCACCTCCGCGCAGACGAACGCGAAGGTCGCCGTCGTCGGCAAGTCCTTCGCCAAGACGAAGAAGTACAAGGTCGGTTCGACCTTCAAGATCTCCGGCACCAAGTTCACGGTCATCGGCATCGCCACGCCCGACAGCGGCGACTCCACGACCGACGTGTTCGTCCCGCTCAAGCAGGCGCAGACGCTGGGCGACGCGAAGAACAAGGTCACCACGATCTACGTCAAGGCGACCGACTCCCAGCAGATCTCGGCCGTGAAGAAGGCGATCCAGTCCCACATCTCCGGGACGACGGTCACCACCTCCGCCGACCTGGCGTCCACCGTCTCCGGCTCCCTGTCCACCGCCTCCGACCTCGCCACCAGTGTCGGCAAGTGGCTGTCGGTCGCCGTGCTGGCCGCGGCGTTCCTGGTGGCGGCGCTGCTGACCTCCGCCGCCGTCTCCCGGCGGGTGCGTGAGTTCGGCACCCTGAAGGCGCTGGGCTGGCCGAGCCGCAAGGTGACCCGGCAGGTCGTCGGCGAGTCCATGGTCAACGGCCTGATCGGCGGCGCCCTCGGCATCGCGCTCGGCCTCGCCGCCGCCTACACGGTCACCGCGATCAGCCCGAAGCTGACCGCGCAGCTCGGCAGCGGCAGCGGTGGCGGCATGGCCGGGCCGGGCGGCGGCCCCGGCGCCGGCCCCGGTCAGCAGTCGGCCTCCAGCTCCATGGAGATCGCCCTGTCCGCCCCGGTCTCCCTGACCACCATCGCGCTCGCGGTGGGCCTGGCGGTCACCGGCGGCCTGATCGCCGGCGCGATGGGCGGCTGGCGCGCCTCCCGCATGCGCCCGGCGGACGCCCTGCGCAGCGTCTCGTAGCCCCCGCCCCCGAACCGGGGCGTCGCCTCCGTACATCCCCCCGGGAGGCGGCGCCCCACCCCTACCTTCCTGTGGAGAAGCCCATGTACAGACTCACCGGCGTCACCAAGCGCTACACGCGGGGCAAGGAGACCGTGGAGGCGCTGCGCGGCGTCGACCTCACCATCGCCGACGGCGACCAGCTCGTCATCCAGGGTCCCACCGGCGGCGGCAAGTCCACCCTGCTGCAGATGATCGGCGGCCTGGACCGGCCGACCGAGGGCAGTGTCGAGCTGGACGGCGTCGATCTGGCCCGCATCAGCGAGACGAAGCTGACCCGGGTGCGCGCCGAGAACATCGGCATCATCTTCCAGTCGTTCAACCTCATCCCGACGCTGACCGCGCAGGAGAACGTCGAGACGGCCCTGGTGCCGCTGGGCGTGAAGCCGGCCGAGCGCCGGGAGCGCGCCGCCGAGGCACTGCGCTCGGTCGGTCTCGGAGAGCGCCTCGGCCATGCCCCCTCGGAGATGTCCGGCGGCCAGCAGCAGCGCGTCGCCATCGCGCGGGCGCTGGTGAAGAAGCCGAAGGTGCTGCTGGCCGACGAGCCCACCGGCAACCTCGACGAGGGCACCCGCGACGACATCATGGCCCTGCTGGAGGGGCTGTGGCGCGAGCACGGGCTGACGTTCGTCATGGTCACCCACGACTCCTCCATCGCCCGCCGCGCACCGCGCCTGGCCACCATCGCGGCGGGGCGGCTGACGCTGACGGAGCAGCAGCCGTACGGCGTGGGGGCGTACGACGGTCAGATCGCCAACTGACCCCGTCCGGCGGGCCCGTCGGGGCCGCTCACCTCCCCAGGATCCGGTCGATCTCGGCCAACTGGCCTGCGGTGAGCGGCCCCTTGGCGAGGGCGCCGGCGTTCTGCTCGGCCTGGGCGACCGACCGGAAGCCGGGGACGGGGACCGTGCGCGGGCTGCGGGCCCAGATCCAGCCGAGGGCGCCCTGGGCGAGCGTGCGGCCGTCGCTGCCGAGGATCTCCCTGATCGCGTCGACGCGGGAGAGCCAGTCGGAGGCGGCTCCCGAGCCCTCCTCGAAGCCCGGCAGCCAGGCCGGCGGCCTGCTGCGGATGTCACCCGCCTCCAGCTCGCCCTGACGCCTGCCCGCCAGCAACCCCATCGCCAGGGGGCTGCGGTTGATGCTCGCCAGGTCCGCCTCCTCGCACAGCGCGAGCATGGCGGGGGCGTCCTGGAAGACGTTCAGCGCGTGCTGGACGGCGGCGCAGTGGGCGCCTTCGGCGAAGACGGCGGCGCGGTCGGGGTCGTCGGTGCTCCAGGCGTAGGCACGGATCAGGCCCTCCCCGACCAACCCCTCGCAGGCGTCGCGGAGTCGGGCGGCCTGTTCGGGGTGGGCGTCGGAGATGTGGAGCTGGTACAGGTCCACGTGGTCGGTGCCGAGGCGGGCGAGCGAGGCGGTGAGCGCCTCACGGACGTACTCCGCCGAGACGTCCGCGCCCTTCAGGGTGCGGGTGGTCTCGTCGAAGACGTTGCCCCACTTGGTGGCGATCACGACCTCGTCGCGCCGCTTGCCGAGGGCGCGGCCGAGGACACGCTCGCTGTGCCCGGCGCCGTAGGTGTCGGCCGTGTCGAAGAAGGTGACTCCGAGGTCGAGGGCGCGGTGGATCGCCCGTACGGACTCCTCGTCGTCGACCTTTCCCCAGCCGAGAGGCTGCCCGCTCGGGTCGGACCACTCACCGCCGATCGCCCAGCAGCCGAAGCCGAGGGCGCTGACCTCCATGCCGCTGCGTCCCAAAGTCCTGTTGGTCTCCATGGGCACAGACGCTAGGAGTTGGAGTGCACCCCAGGGCAAGCCCTTTCACCGGACGTGTCACGCCTGCCCGGTCTCGAACCGGGCGATCCTGCCGTCGTCGGTGACGTCGAAGCTCCAGCGGGTGCGCATCTCGCCCCAGGTGTCGTTGCGGTAGTGGGCGACGAACGCCCGGCCGCCCCGGGACTCGTTGTCCACGTCCAGGTGGCCGTGGGAGGAGAAGATCTCCCGGTCGATCCAGTCGCCGAGGTCGCGGTCGGAGCCGTCGTCCGACATGGTCGCGTCATCGGTGAGCAGGGCCATGAACGCGTCGCGGTCGTGGGCGTTGACGGCGGTGACGAAGGCGCGCACGACCGGGTCGCTGAGTTTGGCCGGTTGAATCGTCATACCGGTCAGACTCACACCGCTCCCCTGCCGCCGCCACCCGAACGGCGGCGCGGAACGGTCTGCCGGGGGCCGGCGATGCGACGGTGAGTACGGGGAGGGGATCGTCCTGTGTCTTGTGCGGAGGGGACTGCCCTGTGTCTGCTGCCATTGTCCGTTCCTGTTCTTCCCGGGAGTCATCGTGACCGCTTTCGACCGACGTGATGTGGGCCTGCTGCTGCTCCGGCTGGGGGCCGGAGGGGTGCTGGCGGCGCACGGCGCGCAGAAACTGCTGGGCTGGTTCGGCGGCCACGGCATCGAGGGGACCGGCCGTTTCATGGAGTCCGTCGGCTATGCGCCGGGCCGGGCGAGCGCCACGGCGGCGGGCCTGGCGGAGGCGGGCGGCGGCACGCTGCTGGCGCTGGGACTGGCGACGCCCGCGGCCGGTGCGGCGGCGGCCGGCGCGATGGCGGGAGCGGCCGCCGTGCACGCCCCGAACGGCTTCTTCAACCAGGAGGGCGGCTACGAGTACGCGGCCACCCTGGGCCTGGCCGCCACCGGCCTCGCGGTCACCGGCCCCGGCCGGCTCTCCCTCGACCACGCCCTCGGCCACGCCCTGGACCGCGGCTGGATGGTCCCGGCGGCACTCGGTGCGACGGCGGCCGTCACGGCGATGGTCGTGGGCGCGCGGAACCGCAGGCTGAGGAAGCCGGAGCAGGACGACTCGGCGGGGCGGTTCGACGCCCAGGAGTCGCTGTCCGGGGAGTGACCCTCCTTTGGGAAGGTGGGCCCATGACCGATCAGCACATCCCCACCCCCTCCCGCCCCTCCTCGCCCTCCTCCCCCGACGTCTGGTCCTCGGTCGACGCCCTGTGGACCTGGCTGGACGGCGAACAACCGCACGGCGGCCAGGAGGGGCTCCTGCTGCGCGTCCTCAAGCTCTCCGAGGAGGTCGGCGAGGTCGCCCAGGCGGTGATCGGCGTGACCGGCCAGAACCCCCGCAAGGGGGTGACCCACACCTGGGAGGAGGTCCAGGGCGAGCTGTGCGACGTGGTGATCACGGCCCTGGTGGCCCTGCGCACGCTCACCCCGGACACCCGCGAGGTGTTCACCCGGCATCTGGAGAAGGTCACGGCACGCTCCCTCGGACCGTCGGCGCCCCGATGACGGGACGTCAAAGTGCCTGTGCCGCAGGTGACTTGCGCCGGATACTGACGCCATGATGGCGACGTCGTACCAGCAGGGCGCATCCGACGAGGAACTGCTCGGCGAGACCGTGGGGGCGCTGCTGCGCCGGGCGGCAGGGCTGGCGCCGGACACGGTCGCCCTGGTCGAGGGCGTACCGGAGCCCGCCGAACGGCGCAGATGGACGTACGCTGCCCTCCTCGACGAGGCCGAGCGCGCGACCCGGGCCCTGCTCGGCCGGTTCTCGCCCGGCGAGCGGGTGGCGGTGTGGGCGAACAACATCCCGGAGTGGGTGATCCTCGAACTCGCCGCCGCCCTCGCGGACATCACGCTCGTCACGGTCAACCCGGCGCTGCGCGCGGCGGAGTTGCGGCACGTACTGGGCCACTCCCGGGCGAGCGGCGTCTTCCTGCGCCGGGAGTACCGCGGGAACCCGATGGCGGCGACGCTGGACGAGATCCGCGCCGACCTGCCCGGCCTGCGCACGAGCGTGCTGTTCGAGGACTGGGCGGAGTTCTGCGCCGAGGGCTCCCCCGGCCTGGCGCTGCCGGAAGTCGCGTCCTCGTCGCCGGCCCAGATCCAGTACACCTCGGGCACGACCGGCGTACCCAAGGGCGTGGTGCTGCACCACCGGGGCATCACCGACAACGCGCGCCTGGCCTACGTCCGCACCTTCGGTCTGCGGCCCGGCGAGGCCGCGCTCAACCCGATGCCGCTGTTCCACACCGCGGGCTGCGTGCTGGCCACCCTGTCGGCGATCGCCGGTCTCGGCACGCAGGTGCTGCCGCCGTACTTCGACCCGGGGCTGATGCTGGAACTCACCGCGTCCGAACGGCCTGTCATGACCGGCGGTGTGCCGACCATGCTCCTGGCCATGCTGGAGCACCCGGCGTTCCCCGAGAGCGACCTCTCCTCGTTGCGCTTCGTGCTGTCGGGCGGCGCCACCGTGCCGCCCGAGCTGGCCCGTCGGGTCGAGCAGGCCTTCGGCGTGCCGATGGCGGTCGTCTACGCCCAGACCGAGGCCTCCCCGGCCATCACCATCACCCGACTCGACGACACCCCGTACGACCGCACCCACACGGTCGGCAGGCCGCTGCCGCGGACCGAGGTGAAGATCGTGGACGCGTCGGGCGCGGTCGTGCCGTCGGGCGTCACCGGGGAGCTGTGCACCCGCGGCTACCACGTCATGACCGGCTACCTGGACGCCCCGGACCACACGGCCGCCGCCGTGGACGCCGACGGCTGGCTGCACACCGGCGACCTGGCCTCGATGGACGACCGCGGGTACTGCCGCATCGAGGGCCGTCTGAAGGACATGATCATCCGAGGTGGCGAGAACATCTACCCCCGCGAGATCGAACAGGTCCTCGCCACCCATCCCGCGGTCGCCGAGGCCGCCGTCGTCGGGCTGCCGGACCCGGTCTGGGGCGAGGGGGTCGCCGCCTTCGTCCGCCGCGCCCCGGGCGGCCGAGTCGGCGAGAAGGAGCTCTTCGACCACGTCCGCGCCCAGCTGGCCCCGCACAAGACGCCCCGCACCTGGGTGTTCGTCGACGCCTTCCCGCTGACGGGCTCGGGCAAGATCCGCAAGACCGCACTGCGGGAGGCGTACGTCGCGGGGCGGCTGCCGGAGTCGACCGGGGGCGAGTGACGGGCCTCTGAGGCGGGTTTCCGCAGCTGAAGGACGTACTGCACGTTCTTCGCGGGCACCCGTGTGTGCGGATATTGGGCAACTCATTGACCGGTGTAGAAAATCTGCCTACATTCGCAGCGTTTCCCGGCGCCGCCCCGTCCCCGTCCTCCGCTCGAAGGGGAGCCCCCCGTGTCCACCGAAACCCGCACCCAACCCGACGGCACCGCCACCGAACCGGCATCCGGCGGACTGCCCGTCGGCACGCTGGTGGCCGGCTGTTTCGCGGTCTGCCTGGCCCAGATCGCCCTCGCCATGCCGGCCACCCTCAACGGTCTCTTCCAGGAGGACCTGCACCCCGTCGGCTCGCAGCTGACCTGGATCTCGGACGCGTTCCTGCTGCCGGTATCGGTGCTGGAGCTGACGTTCGGCGTCCTCGGCGACCTGTTCGGCCGCAAGCGGCTGCTGGTCGGCGGCGGCGGGCTGCTCGTGCTCGGTGAGGCGCTGGCCGCCGCCAGCACCGGCATCCATGTCCTGTGGCTGGGCCAGGCCATCGCCGGCCTGGGCGCGGCCGCGCTGTTCCCGACGTCGCTCGCGATGATCGCCGCCGGCACGCACTCGGCCCGGGACCGGGCCCGCACCATCACCCTCTGGGCCGCCGCCCTGTCCAGCGGCGGCTTCGTCGCCCCCGTGCTGGGCGGCATCACCGGCGACTACGGTTCCTGGCGCTGGGCGTTCATCGTCGTCACCGGTCTCGCCGTGGTCAGCACGCTGCTCAGCCAGCTCTTCGCCCGGAACTCCAGTGCCCCGGAGGGCCGTTCGCTCGACCTCGCCGGTCAGGTCACCATCGGCGTCGGCATGTTCGCGCTGCTCTACGCGGTGATCCAGGGCCCCGCGGACGGCTGGACCGCGACACCGGTGGTGATCGCGTACGTCGTCGCCGTGGTGTTCGTCGGCCTGTTCGTGGTGGCCGAACTGCGCTCCGACGCACCGCTGTTGCGTCTCGACCTGTTCCGCAACAGGGCGTTCGCGGTGGCGTCGTTCGTCGCGGTGGTCGGCATGTTCAGCTACCTCGGCACCGCGTACGCCACCAGCATCCGGCTCGGTCCGATCCAGCACCAGAGCCCGCTGCGCGGCTCGTTCGCGTTCATCCTGCTCAACGCCTGGACCCTGCTGCTGATGCCGCTGATCTCCCGGCTGCTGGAGCGGGTCAGCGCGCGCTGGGTGCTCGGCGCCGGTCTGGGGCTGATGGCCGCCGGTGACTTCGTGGCCGCCACCCTCTCGGTCCACGACCGCGCCCTGACCTCGCTGATCCTGCCCATCGGCCTGGTCGGCATCGGCTTCGCGCTGACCGTCTCCTCGATCACGGCGACCGCCGTCAACACGGTCGAGGTCCGCTACGCCGGTATGGCCAGCGCCTCCACCAGCCTGCTGCGCGACTTCGGCTTCACGCTCGGCCCGGCGGTCATCGGCGCGATCGCGCTCAGCCGCGCCGCCGACGAGTTCACCCGAAAGCTCGCCGCCTCCGACCTGTCCGCCCAGGCCAAGGCCGCGGCGGCGCAGGTCGCGGCGGAGGGCGGCCCGCTCGCCTCCAACTCGGTCCCGCCGGCGTCCCCGCCGGGCGGCGGGGTGCCGATCGCGCTGGAGGCGCTCGGCAACGGCTACGCGATCGGGTACGTCGTCTGCGGCATCGCCGCCCTGGCCTGCTGCCTGCTCAGCGTGGTCGCGCTGGGCGGCAAGGGCGACGAGGACGCGACGGTGGGCATCGTCAAGGAGGAGGAAGCGGCGGCGACGGCGGTCTGATCGGCGGTCCGACCTGCGTTGTGTCACCGCTGCGTCACAGGTGACCCACAGGGGAAACCCGTCGCACCCGAGATCGGTCTCCCTCGGCGAAAGCCGGCGGAGACCGGCTCGTGCGAACCGACCTCGGGGGACCCCATGCATCACGTCGACACTGTCCGCAAGGCCGCGCTGGCGGTGGCCGCGCTCTCCGCGACGCTGGCGATGACCGCCTGCCAGCCGGGGGACTCCACGTCCGGCACCGGCGGCTCCTCAGCGACGCCCAGCGCCTCGGCGCCCGCCTCCTCCACGCCGGGCTCCGCCTCCTCGGCGCCGCCCGCGACCGCCTCCCCCGCCTCCCACTCCAGCTCCGGCACGGGTACCGGCACCGGCACGGGTACCGGCACCGGTTCGGGCTCCGGCTCCTCCTCGGGTACGTCGGTGAAGACCTGTGCGGCGACCGCCCTGGACGTCACCGCCCACCAGGCCGCCAACCGGCCGGTCGGCACCGGGACGGGCGCGGCGGTCTTCGAGTTCACCAACACCTCCAAGCAGACCTGCGTCCTGCAGGGCCACCCCACGGTGGCCGGTGCCGGCAACGGCTCCCCGCAGCACAACGCCCCGCTGAAGGTGACGCCCACCGGCACCGCCACCCAGGTCAAGCTGGCCCCCGGCGGCAAGGCGTGGCTCAAGCTGACCTTCGTCCAGGTCCAGGGCGAGGCCGACGGCTACTGCAAGTCCGGCGCCACACCGACGACGTACCCGACGATGGTGATCGGTCTGCCGGGCGCCGGTGCCCACCAGGTCGCCCTGGACGACGGGGTGTTCGCCGAGTGCGACAACACGGTGACGGCCACCGCGGTGTCGGGGGCGGCGCTGTCCTGACCCCTGTCCTGGAATAGCCGTTCGAAGGTACGAACCACGGTTTCTGCGGCTACTGTCCCCGGCGTGGACACAAGTGCAATGGTGTCGTTCCGGTTCTCTCTGTTGGGTCCGCTGCGCGCCTGGCGGCAGGATGCGGAGCTGGCGCTCGGCCCCCCTCAACAGCGGGCCGTTCTCGCACTGTTGCTGCTGCGCCGGGGACAAACGGTCGGCGTCGGCGAACTCGTGGACGCGCTGTGGGGCACCGACGCGCCGGCGGCCGCCGTCTCCGTGCTGCGCACGTACGTCTCCCGGCTGCGCGGACTCCTCGAACCCGACCGGCCCGCGGACGGGTCACCGCGGCTCCTGGTGTCCTTGGGCGACGGTTACGCCCTGCGCCCCGACGCCGTCGCCAGCGACCTCGAACGGTTCGGGGACCTCGTCGCCCGGGCCGGGGCGCGGCAGGCCGAGGGCGACGACCTGGCCGCCGTGGAGCTGCTGCGCACCGCGCTCGACCTGTGGGAGGGCACCCCGCTGGCCGGGGTGCCCGGACCGCGTGCCGAGACCGAGCGGCGCCGCCTGGAGGAACGACGGCTGGCCGCCCTGGAGACGCGGCTGCGCATCGAGCTGGACCTCGGCCGGCACGCCCGGGTGCTGCCCGAACTGACCGCCCTGTACGAGGCGCACCCCCTGCGGGAGGAGCTGTGCGAACTCCTCGTCCGCGCCCTGCAGCGCGGCGGACGCCGGGCGGAGGCTCTCGCCGTGTACGACCGAACCCGGCGCACGCTCGTCGACGAACTCGGCATCGAACCGGGCCCGTCGCTGCTGGCTCTGCGTGCCGGGCTTCTCGCCGAGGGGGGTTCCGGTTCGGCGGAACCCCCCGCCCGGCGGGAAGCACCGGGCACCGGGCACCCTTCCGGTACGGCGACGGGCGGCGGCGACGTCCCCGGCCCGACCACCGGGACCGGCGCACCCTTCGGTGCGGTGGCTGAAGCGGGCGGGCCTGACGAAGTGCCCTTCGGTGACGGCGGGCTCACGGACGTGGCGAGCACGGACGGGACCGGCGACGGCCCGGGCGGTCCCGGTTCGGTCGGTCCCGGTTCGGCCGGTCCCGGTTCAGGCGGTCCCGGTTCGGCCGGGAGTGTCGTACGGCCGTCCCAACTGCCCACCGACCTCGCGACGTTCACCGGGCGCAGGGCCCAACTGGACAATGCCGTCGCGCTGCTGCCCGACCGGGGGCAGCAGCGGACCAGCGTGATCGGCCTGATCAGCGGAATGGCCGGCGCGGGCAAGACGACCCTCGCGGTGCACTGGGCGCATCGGATCGCCCACCGCTTTCCCGACGGCAGCCTCTACGTCAACCTCCGCGGCTACGACCCCTCCGGCGCGCGGATGGCCCCCGGCGAGGCGATCGAGTCGTTCCTCGTCGCGCTCGGCGTCGCCCAGCAGGCGGTGCCCGAGGAACTGGAGGCGCGGGCCGCCCTCTACCGCGGTGTCCTCGCCGGCCGGCGCGTGCTGATCGTGCTGGACAACGCCGCCGACAGCGAGCAGGTGACGCCCCTGCTGCCCGCCGCCCCCGGCTGCCTCGTCATCGTCACCAGCCGCAGCCGGCTCAGCGGTCTGGTCGCCCGGCACGGCGCGCATCCCCTCGCCCTCGCCCCGCTGTCCGCCGAGGAGTCCCTGGAACTGCTCGCCCGGCGGCTGGGCGACGCCCGGGTCGACGCCGAGCCGGAGGCCGCCCGGGCCATCGTCGGGCTGTGCGCCGGGCTGCCGCTGGCCCTGTCGATCGTGGCGGCGCGGGCCGCCCTCCACCCCGGCTTCCGGCTCGCCGGCATCGCCGCGGAACTCCGTCAGGACCACGGCAGCCTGGACGCCTTCGCCGGCGGCGACGCCGGCACCGACGCCCGCGCCGTCTTCTCCTGGTCGTACCACGCCCTGTCGCCGGAGGCGGCCGCCCTCTTCCGGCGGCTCGCCCTGCACCCCGGTCCGGACATCACCGTCGCCGCGGCCGCCGCGCTGGCCGGTGTGCCCCGTCGCGCGGTGCGCGCCCTGCTGACCGAGCTGACCGGGTCGAGCCTGCTCATCGAACGCGCTCCGGGCCGGTACGTCTTCCACGATCTGCTGCGCGCCTACGCGGCGGAGCTCACCGAGGCCGAGGACGACGAGGCGGTGTGCGGGGCGGCGCTGCTGCGGATGCACGATCACTTCCTGTTCACCGCCCACGACGCCTCCATGGTCCTCGACCCGTTCCGGGAGGCCATCCCCCTCCCGGCGAGCACAACGGAGGCCGCGCCCCTGCGGTTCAACGACCGGGCGGAGGCGACCGCCTGGCTGCGCACGGAGCGGTACGTGCTGCGCGAGATCGTCACGCACGCCGCCGCGCACGGCTTCGACACGCACGCGTGGCGTACGGCGGCGGCCCTGGACGTCTACTTCAACCGGCTCGGCTACTGGCACGACCTCCTCGAGATCAACGGCGCGGCGCTGCGCTCCGCCCGGGCGGTCGGCTCCGTGGCGGGTGAGGCGTACTCGCTGTGCGGGCTCGGCGTCGCGCACTCCCAGCTCGACCACGCGGCGCAGGCGCAGCGGTATCTGGAGGACGCGCTGGGGCTGTTCCGGTCGGCGGACCACGCCGGCGGGCAGGCCCGGGTGCACCGCGGTCTCGCCTATCTGTGCAACCGCACGGACCGCCGTCCCGCCGCGCTCGACCACTACGCGCGGGCGATCGAGCTGTACCGGTCCGAGGACGACCGCAGTGGTGAGGCCGGTGTGCTCAACCAGGTCGCGTGGACGTACATCCTGCTGGGAGAGCACGAGAAGGCCCTCGAACACTGCGAGGAGGCCGTCCTGTCCTACCAGGAGCTCGGCGACCCCTACGGCGAGGCGTCGACGCAGGACACGCTCGGTTACGCCCTGCACCATCTCGCCCTGCACAGGGAGGCCATCGGGCACTTCGAGCGCTCGGCGCGGCTGTTCCACGGGATCGGCGACCGCTATCTCGAGTCCGAAGTGCTGCGGCACCTCGGCGACGCCCATCTCGCCACCGGCGACCGCGACGCCGCCCGGGCGGCACGGCGGGCCGCGCTGGCCCTGCTGGAGGAACTCGGCCACGCGCAGGCGGACGAGGTCCGGAGGGAACTGCGCGAGCCGGCCGAGGTGAGCCCGGTCGGCGAGGTGAGCGGCTCGGCGCCGGGGGAACCGGCGGTCTGAGGCGCGGCGCTCACCTGACCCCGCTGTCCTCCAGGGCCGCCTTCAGGCTGCGCAGGGCGTAGTAGACCCGCGACTTCACCGTGCCCTGCGGGACGCCCAGCGCCTCGGCCGCCTGCTGTGTGGTGCGGTCGGCGAAGATCGTCGCGCGCAGGGCCTCGCGGTGGGCCGGCGTCAGCGACCGCAGGGCGTCCTGCACCACGATCGACGACAGCATCCGCTCGATGTCGTCGGCCTCGGCGCACATGTCGCTCAACCAGGAGTTGCCGCTGATCTCCGTCGGCCGCGCCGTCCGGGTCCGGTGCGCGTCGATGACGAGGTTGCGGGCGACCCGGAACATCCACGGCCGTACGGCCATGCCCTCGCCGTCGGCGAGGGTCTGCTTGTTCCAGCAGCGCAGCAGGGTCTCCTGGAGGATGTCCTCCGTGCGGTGGGTGTCTCCACCCAGCATGCGCAGGACGTACGAGTAGAGCGCCGGACCGTGTTCCAGGTAGAGGTCCCGCAGCGCCCGTTCCTCGGGCGAGACCGCGCTCGCGGATCCGATGACCGTCACGTTCATGGTGTGCTCCTGCTCCTTCGGGGCGGCCTGCCCCGGTCCGCGGACGGGGGGCGGGGCCGCCTGGAGCTCGGAGTGTTGCGACGGGCGATGCACATTCGTTCGACGAGCGGGCCACGAGCCGGTTGACGATCGGTCCACGCGGTGGACGGATCGATATACGCGCAGGTCGTGGGCGTCAAAGGGGAGCGGGACCGCGGTCAGACGTAGGCGGCCTCCAGAGCGTCGACGCGTCTGCGGACCCGGTCGGCGAGCTCCGCGTCGGCCGATGCCAGCAGGCCGCGACGGTGCAACCGGTCCCACATGTGCAGCAGTTCGCGGCCGTGGGCCACGGCCGCGCGGTCGTCGTCGATGCCCTGCCAGGCGGCCGCCGCCCGGGCCACCTCCTCGGACGCCCGCCGGTCCCCGGCCCGGCACCGGATCCTCGCCACGGCCAGGGCCAGCACGGTGGCCTCCCGGTGGTCGCCGCGCAGGTGGGCGATGTAGGCCTCCACCGCCCGCGCCTCCACCGCGCGCGGATCCTCGGCCCCCGCCTCCTCGGTGAGGTGCTCGCGCAGCCGGCTCGCGAGGAGGTGGGCCTCCTCCAGCCGACCGACGGTCACGAGAGCGTTGATCCGGCCGACGGGCCCGGCGAGTTCGGCGGGCGGCGCGACGACGGGGACGGAACCGGTGGCGCGGCTCGGGGCGACCACCTGGCGCTCGGCGGCGGCCCGGGCGACGGCGGTGGCACGGGCGACGGCGGTGGCGACCGCCGAGCCCAGGGCGGAGGGGGGCGTGGCCGGGCGGCCGGGGCCGGTGGCTGCGGACCCCTCCGGGGGTCCGTCCTCGGGCATCAGCCCGGAAACGGCTTCGGTCTCGGCGCACACCCCCGTCGCCGGCACGGGGAGCCCCGGCTCCGACACGGGGAAGCCCGGCTCCGGCACGGGGAGCCCCGGCTCCGGCACGGGGAGGCCGGTCTCCGGCACGGCCTCGGCATCCGCCCCCGGCTCGGGCTCAGGCTCGGGCTCGGGCTCGAGCGCGGCCTGGGGCGCGACTTCGGGTTCCGGCTCGGCAAGCGATCCGAACGCGGCCCCGGCCGGGGGTTCCGCCTCGGCCGCCGGGCCGGCCTCGGGCCCGCCCTCCCCTTCGAGATCCGCCGCTCCAGTGGGGTCCAGGACGCGGCTGGAGCCGTCCGGGAAGACCTCCAGGACGAAGTGGCCGGTGTCGGGGCCGTCGTTCACGGTCGCCTCGACGGCCTCGCCGCGTTCGGCGGCGTACCGCTGCAGCCGGTCCAGGACGGCCTCGTGCAGGGACTGGCCCGGCGCGGGGAGGAGGGGTTCGCCGTCGATCGCGGCGAGCCCCTCGTCGGAGATGTACACCTCGTAGCGGTCCATGGCGTTCCTCCTCAGGGAGTGGGGGTGGGGGTGAGGGACTCGGTGGGGACGGCGGTGGGCAGCGAGGTCTGGATGCCGGTGGGGGTGGGGGTGCCGGACGGGATGGCGGCGACCCCCGCGTACTTGGCGAACTGGGCGCGTACGGCGGCCACATAACCCTGGGCCTCCGCGGTCTTGGGCACGCCCTTGGCCGCGCGGACGGCGTCCATCCCGACGTCGTAGCCGGCCAGAGCGAGGTCCAGGACGCTGCCGGTGGCCTCGTTGGCGTCGATCATCTTCTGGGCCTCGTCGGCCATGGCGCAGATGTAGCGGCCCTGGGCCATGATCGAGTCCTTCGCGTCCAGCGCGGAGGTCTTGCCGTTGTCGTCGTCGTCCTTGCCGTACGTGGTGAAGACGTCGGGCGGCAGCTGCGAGATGCCCTGCCTGCCGTCCGGGCCGACCAGGGAGGCGTTGAAGCCGGACGCCTTCTCGATCTGGGAGGCGATCACGATCGGCCCGATGGCGCCGCACAGTTGGCCGGCCTTCTGGATGGGGTCGACCAGGTCCTCGGGGACCGTGGAGGTGTCCAGGTCGCCGTGGCCGTCCCCCTGGAAGACGGCCAGCACCGAGCTCGCGTCGCTCGGGCCGGGCAGGTCACCGCCCCCGCCACCGCCGCCGAAGATGCTGTGGAAGAGCAGGTAGATGGCGATCAGCGGGGCCAGCAGGACACCGAAACCGCAGAACACGATGACGATGACGGTCCCGCCGGCCAGGCCGACCGGGAACAGCAGGCAGCCCGCGCCGCCGGCGGCGATCGCCGTGTTCCTGACGGCGTTCGACCCGCCCTCCCCGTCCGGCTGAGCCGGTGCCTGCGCCGGAGGGCCGCCCTGCTCGCCCGTGTCCACGCCCATGGGTGTCCGCCTTCTTCCCCTCGCCTTGAACCGCTGTGCCGCAACGGCCCGTTGTGCTGTCCGTCGGGCTCGGCAGATCGAAACGGGCCTCAGAACAAATAAGTTCAAAACGGTGGAAACCAAATGAGTCAGAGCAGCGGACGTACGAGGCAAGAGGGGGGCGGGGCACACATGGGCACACCTTCGGCGACGCCGTCGGGCCGGGGAGGTTGGGTGCGGGGGCCGAAACCCGCTTCCCCGCACCCCGCCCCCGGGAGCGAGGGCGCCGGTATGCCGGCGGGACCGGCTCCCGCCGGCCACGGAGTCAGCGGCGCACCCGCGCCCGCACCGGCGCCCGCCACCGCACCGGCCGCCGTGTCCGCGGCCCCCGCCCACACCGCGGCCGGCACAGCCGTCCAGACGGCTGCCGCGCCCCACACCCCGAACCGCACCGGCGGTCAGGGCGGCGCCCTACCCGCCGTCCAGCCCCGCACCAAGCGTCTCTCGGCCGCCCCGGCCGCCGAACCGGCCTGGGGTGAGCCCCGGCGGCCGCGGACGGTCCGGGGCCGGTCCCGCAACGAGGTCGGCTGGGTCAAGGCCCACGGCGGCGCCGGGGTGACCTCGCTGGTCGAGGTGCTCGGCGGCGTGGACGTCGGGGCGCGCTGGCCCGATCCGGCCCGCGGCGAGCCGCGACGGGTCGTCCTCGTCGGGCGGACCAGCGCCCGCGGACTGAAGTCGGTGTCCCAGGCGCTGGGCTCGCTGCACGACGGCCGCGCCCCGCAGGGGCTGGAGCTGCTCGCCGTCGTCCTCGTCGCCGACGCCCCCGGCCGGCTGCCGCTCGGCCTGCTGCGCCGGGTCCGGGTGCTGCGCTCCGCCGCCCGGGTGCAGCGGGTGCCGTGGATACCGGCGTGGCGCACCGGCGGCAGCCCCAAGATGCTGCCCCGGCAGTTCGACCGGCTCGCCGAGCTGGTGGGAAGCGAGCTGTACGCCGAGGGGGCCGCGTCATGACCCGTGCCCTGCCCGTCGCCCGCCTCCTGGCCGACACCTACACCCCGCCCGGGGGCGCGCAGACCATCATCGACACCCTCGCCTGGTGCGTCACGGCCGCCGGCGTCTTCGGCCTGATGGCCGTCGGCATCAACATGGCGATCCAGCTCAACCGGGGCGACCCGGGCGAGGGCGGCGCGCACTTCCGCGGTGTCTTCTACGTCGCCCTGGCCTGTCTGGTCGCCGCGACGGCCGGTCCGCTCGTCGCCTTCCTCGGCGACCTCTCCCTCCTCGGGCCGTAGGCCCGCCGCACACCTTCCCTACCCCGGTCATTTCTCGCCCGCCGCTCGCGCGGGGCGCCGACTCCACGGAGATCTCCCATGTCCTCACTGCTCATCGAAGCCTCCAACTACCTCGCCGCCGGCGTGCCCCAGCCGGTGAGCAACGCCCCCGGCGAGCTGTCCACCAAGGTCGACAAGGTTCTCGGCATCGTCGCCTGGGCGGGCACCGCGGCCGGTGTGCTGGGCGTGCTGATCACCGGCGCGATGATGGCCGTCTCCCTCAAGCGGGGCGAGAGCTCGGAGCACATGAGCCGCCTCGGCATGGTCCTCGGCGGCTGTGTGCTGGTCTCCACCGCCGGGCCGCTGGTCGGCTTCGTCTTCAACTGAGCGGGCGGACGGTCGAGATGCTCATGCGCAGGCAGCGACGGGTCGAGCCGTCCGGGCCGTACTGGAGGCAGCGCAACTGGCAGGTGTCGGCGGGGTTCCTCGCCGTCGTGGTGCTGCTCGGCGTGTTCGTCGCGCTGACGTCCGACGGCGACGGCTCGAAAGCGGCCGCCGCCGAGGGCCCGCTGTCCCACGGCGCCGTGCTGAAGGACGGCCGCCCCCAGGGGTGCACCACCGACGACAGCGCGGGCGACGCGCTGCCCAAGTCGGCGCCGAAGGACATCAGTTGGCAGACCCTCGGTATCGCCCGGGTGCCCGTCTCCGCCTCGCTGGGGCCCACCCGGACGACCGGGCCGATGCGCTGGTGCTACGCGCACACGCCCGTCGGTGCCGCCCTGGCCGCCACCGTCATCCCCTCCCAGATGAGCGGGTCCGGCTGGAAGACGGTCAGCCGGCAGCAGGTGGTGGCGGGGCGTGGGCGCGACCTGTTCGAGTTCCAGCGCGCGACCGTCCAGGACATCGACAGCGCCGCCCAGAGCGGCGGCACCTCCGCCGGCTCGTACGCCGGCTTCTCGGTGACGTCGTACACGCGCGCGGCGGCGAACGTCAGCCTGCTGATCAGGACCGGGCAGGGCTATGCGACGACCACGATCGCGCTGCGCTGGACCGGCGGCGACTGGAAGGTCGTACCCGATGACGGCGGGTCCCTGCACACGCCGGTGACGACGGTTCAGGGCAGCCCCTCCGGCTATGTCCTGTGGGGAGCGTGAGATGAACTGCGGTTCGACCGGAAATCCGGTCCTCGACCTGGTGAAGGGCTTCTTCGACTTCCTCGGTGACCCCATCGGGACCATCGTCGAACTGATCGCGAAGACGATCCTCGCGGGCGCGATCGCGGTGTTCGGGGCGCTGACCACCGGGGTGCCCACGCTGACGGGCACGACCACGGCGAAGGACGTCAACGGCCAGACGCAATGGCTCGTGGTCTATCTCGCCGTCGGCTCGCTGCTCTTCGCGTCCGCGCGCATGGCCATCGAGCGGCGCGGCACGGCGGGGACGACCGCCCTGAAGGGCATGCTCCGGGTCATCGCGGTCTCCGGCGGCGCCACCACGATCGTCACCGCCGCGGCCGCCGTCGCGGACGACTACTCCACGCACCTGTTCAACACGGGCGCCCAGGACGTGCTGACGAAGGTAGGCGCCTGCTCCAGCGGCTCCGGGATCGAGGCGTTCCTGCTCCTGATCCTTGCGTTCCTGCTGCTGATCGCCGGGATCATCCAGACGATCCTGATGTACATCCGGCTCGGCGTCATGATCCTGCTGCTCGGCACGCTTCCGCTGGCCGCGGCGGCGTCCATGACCGACTGGGGCGGCGGCTGGTGGCGCAAGCACATCGGCTGGATGATCGCGTGGCTGCTGTACAAGCCCGCGGCCGGTCTCGTGCTGTACGCCGGTTCGCAGATGATCGTCTCCAGCCAGACCGGCGGGCAGGGCGGCAACGCGGTCAACGAACGCATCGCCGGTATCGGCGTGATGCTGCTGTCCGCGGTGGCGCTGCCCGCGCTGCTGAAGCTGGTGGTGCCCGCGACCGCCGCGCTCGGCGGGGCGTCCGCGTACTCCGGCGCGATGCAGTCGGTGGGCGGCGGCCTGGCCACCGGGGCGCGGTCGCTGGGTGGCAGCGGCGGGTCCGGCGGCCAGGGCAGCCCCGGTCCGAGCGGCGCGTCCGGCGGCTCCGGCGGCTCGGGTTCGTCCGGCGCGTCCGGCGCGTCCGGCGCGTCCGGGTCGGACGGGGCGGGCGGCGCCTCGGGCGGCGGCAAGTCGTCGGCCGGTGGCGGCGGGTCCGCGGCCGGTGGCGGAGGCGCGGCGAGCGGGGCCGGCCGGGCCGCGGCGGCGGCCGGCGGACCGGCCGGTGTGGCCGTCGCGGCGGCGGTGACCGCGGCGCAGGTCGTCGGCCGGGCCGCCTCCGGCTCCCTGGAGGGCGCCGACGGCGACCAGGGCCACAACCCGAGCCCGCACCGCTGACCGGGCGGCGGCCCGCCCGCACGCCGCTCCCCTGATCGGGCCGCCGGACTCCCGCTCCCCCCGGAGAGTCCGGCGGCCCTCCCCGCTCTGCGGCTCACCCGGCCCAGCGCCGAGGCCGTATCACCTCACGAAGGGAAACCGGACCCCCATGTCCACGGAAGCCGTCACTCATCCGACCTACGGGAACTGGCGCCGGCCACGGCGGCCGGGGCTCGGACCGCTCGGGCTCGTCGGCACGTTCGGTGTCTTCGGCGGGCTCGTCGTCACCCTGCTCGCGTCCCTGATCTCGCTGTACGCGGCGCTGACCGTGCTCGTCCCGGTCGTGCTGTTCCTGACGCCGCTCGCCCTGCGCACCCAGGACGGGCGCAACGTCTACCAGTTGCTCGCCCTGCGCATCGGCTGGCGCAGCCGCAAGGCCAAGGGCGCGCACCTGTACGTCTCCGGGCCGCTGTCCGCCCGGCCGGGCGGCCGGTTCCGCCCGCCGGGCCTGCTCAACAAGGTCGCCGCGATCGAGGGCCGGGACGCCTACGACCGTCCCTTCGGCGTCCTGCACCACCCGGCGCGCAACCTGTACACGATCGTGCTGGGCTGCGACCCGGACGGCGGCTCGCTGGTCGACCCCGACCAGGTCGACGTATGGGTCGCGCTGTGGGGCGAGTGGCTGGCCCGGCTGTCCCACGAGCCCGGGCTGCGCGGCGCGTCCCTGATCGTGGAGACCGCGCCCGACCCGGGCACCACCCTGGCCCACGAGGTGCTGCCGCGCATCCGCCCCGACGCACCGCCCGCGGCCCGCGCGGTGATGGAGGAGGTCGTCGAGCGCTATCCGACCGCCTCCTCGGAGATGCACACCTACGTCACCCTCACCTACGGCATGCCCGCGGGCCAGAAGCGCAGCAAGGAGGACGTGATCACCGACCTCGCGATCCGTATCCCCGGCCTGCTCAGCGGGCTCGTCGCGGCCGGTGGCGGGGCCGCGTACCCGCTGTCGGCGGAGCGGATCGCCGAGGTCGTGCGGGTCGCCTACGACCCCGCGGTCGCCGCCGACGTCCTCGACGCCCGTGCCCAGTACGGCGGTACGGGCCTGGAGTGGGAGGACGCGGGTCCGGCCGCCGCCGTGGAGACGGTGGGCAGTTACCAGCACGACTCGGGGGTGTCCCGGACCTGGCTGCTGACGCTGGCGCCGCGCGGCACCGTACGGTCCTCGGTGCTGCGGGGGCTGCTGGAGGCCGCCCCCGGCACCCGCCGCAAGCGGGTCGCGCTGGTCTATCGGCCCATCGACCCGGCCACCTCGGCGCGGATCGTCGAGGCGGACCGGCGCGCCGCCCAGTTCATGGCCACCTCGGGACGCGGCATGGTGCAGGCGCGGGCCGCCTCCGAGATGCGGGCGGCCGAGCAGACCGCGGCGGAGGAGGCGTCGGGCGCCGGACTCGTGGAGTTCTCGCTGATGCTGACGGTCACCGTCGACGACATGGACCAGCTGGCGGACGCGACCGTCGCCGTACGGAACCTGACCGCGGCCTCGCGGGTGCTGATGCGTCCCGCGGACCGGATGCAGGCGGCCGCGTTCGCCTGCACGCTGCCGGCCGGGATCCTGCCGTGGGAGCAGACCCTGATCCCGCACGAGCTGCAGGAGGCGCTGTGAGCCGCCGGAGCGAGGAGAAGAGGGCGGAGCGGGCGGACCGGCTCGCCGAGGAGTCGGCCTGGCGGTCACCGGCGGGGGCGGCTTCTGCGGCGTCATTGGCGGAACTCGACCCGTCCTGGGCGGAGAAGAAGCCGGGGGGAAAGAAGGCCGACGGCGGTAAGAAGGCCGCCCGGCCCAAGGAGCTCTACGTCCCCCCGCGCGGCTGGTACGGCCCCGGTGGCGGCCGGGTCGGCTATATGGATCCGCCGACCATGTGGCGGGCCACCACCGTGCAGGCCTGCGGCATGTGGCCGTTCGCCGCCGGTTCGGGCTCGCCGATGACCGGAGTGCCGCTCGGGCAGCACCTGTTCACCGGCGCCACCGTGTGCGGCGACCCGCTGAACTGGTTCACCCGGGCCCGCTACATCTCCAACCCGTCGCTGTTCATGCTCGGCATGCCGGGCCTGGGCAAGTCCACACTCGTCAACCGGATGCTGATCGGGCTCAGCGCCACCGGCGTCGTACCGCTGGTGCTCGGCGACCTCAAGCCCGACTACGCCGACACCGTGCGCGCGCTGGGCGGCCAGGTGATCTCCATCGGGCGTGGCCGGGGCGGCATCAACGTCCTGGACCCGGGCGCGATGGGCGCGGCGGCGGCGCGGATCGGCGGCGAGGCGGGCGAGGTCCTGAAGGCCGAGACGCACGGCCGTGTGCTGAACATGGTGGCGGCGCTGGTCACCATCGTGCGCGGACGTCCCATGGACGACCACGAGCAGTCCGTGCTGTCCGCCGTGCTGCACCACCTGCGCGAGCGCACCCCGAAGGGCCGCGCGGCGCTGCTGCCGGACCTGCTGCGGGTGCTCACCGAGGGCCCCGACCGGGTCCGGGCGGTGACCCTGGACCGCGGGGACGACACCCGTTACCGGGACGCGGTCGACCCGCTGCATCGCTCCCTGCTGGGCATCCTCGACGGTCCGCTGGGCGACACCTTCGCCTCCGAGACGTCCACCCGGATCGATCCGGACGCGCCGGCGGTGTGCATCGACATCTCCGGCATCGGTGAGGCCGACACCCAGCTGACCGCTGCCGCGATGCTCGCCGCCTGGTCGGACGGGCTGGGCACGGTGGCCGCCTCGCACGCCCTGGCGGACGCGGGACTCGCGCCCCGGCGCTGGTTCTTCACCGTCCTGGACGAGCTGTGGCGTCCGCTGCGGGCCGCCTCGGGCATCGTCGACCGCATCGACGCGCTGACCCGCCTCAACCGGTCGCTGGGCCTCGGCGACGCCAAGATCACCCACACCCTCAAGGACGCCGAGGCGCTCGGCACCGACTCCGACCGGGCCAAGGCGCGCGGCTTCGTCGAGCGGGCCGGAATGGTGGTCTGCGCGGGACTGCCGAAGGCCGAGATGGAGGACCTCGGCAAGGTGGTGGGTCTGTCCCGGCGCGAGATCGAACTGGTGTCGTCGTGGTCCTCGCCGCCCGGCTGGGGCGTCTCCGGCGAGCACGAGGAGCCGCCCGGCCGGGGCCGTTTCCTGATCAAGGTCGGCGGCCGGCCCGGCATCCCCATCAAGGTCGCCATCACCGACGCCGAACGGCGGCTGCACAACACCAACACCCGCTGGACGCCCAACGAGACGGCCGTCGAACAGGCCGTCGCGCACACCGCCGCGCAGGTCGCGCGGGCCGCCCAGGAGGAACCCCGTCCGCTGCCCGGAAGGTGGACCGCATGACCGGCAGGCCGCCCTCGACCGGCGGCGTCCACGAACTCGCCCCCTGGGCGATCGTGGCCGTCGCCGCGGCATCCCTCACCGTGTTCACCGTCGGCTGGGCCGGCGGCACCCTGGGGGCCGGGATCACCGGGCACGGCTGGGACGCACCGCCGTTCGCCCTGTCCACCGCCTCCCGCCTCGTCGGCGACGGTCCCGGAGCGCTGTGGCCGGGCACGCCGCCCGCCGCGGTCTACGGCGGGATGCTCGCCCTGCTCGCCCTGATCGCGGTTCCCGCGGTCGTGGTCGTACGGCTGCTGCTGGCGCGGACGGGACGCGCCCAGGGGCTGGCCGGCCGGCGCGAGCTGGCGGGCATGTGCCCCAAGGGCATCGAGGCCCGGGCCCGGGAGCTGCGCCCCAGCCTCAAGGGCAGGGACGAACTCCACCCCGACGAGACCGGCAACCTGCTCGGCGACCTCGCCCCCGACGGGCCGGAGCTGCGCAGCAGTCACGAGGACGTCGAACTCGACCTGATGGCCCCGCGGGCCGGCAAGTCGACCGGCATCGCCGTCCCCCGCGTTCTGCGCGCTCAGGGCGCCGTCCTGCTGACCTCCAACAAGTCCGACGTGTACTCCGTCACCCGCGCCGAACGGGCGAAGGCGGGCCGGGTGTGGACGTTCGACCCGCAGGGCATCGCCCACACCGAGCGCGCCATGTGGTGGAACCTGCTCGGCGACTGCCACACCATCGAGGGTGCCCGCCGGCTGGCCGGGCACTTCGTCGCGTCCGTCAACGACGACACCGCGAAGAAGGACTTCTGGATCTCGGCCGCGCAGAACACGCTCACCGCGCTCTTCCTGGCCGCGGCGCGCGGCGGCGCCCCGGTCACCGACCTGCTGGGCTGGCTCGCCGACCCCGCCGACCGCACCCCGATCGACCTGCTGCGCGACGCGCGTCTCGTCGCGATGGCGGAGCAGTTGCAGGGCACGGTGCGCGGCGCCGTGGAGACCCGGGACGGCATCTACGAGACCGCCCGGCAGACCGTGTCCTGTCTCCTGGACCCGGAGATCCTCGCCTGGGTCACCCCGGATCCGTATCTGCCCGAGTTCCGCCCGGACCGGCACGTCGTCGGCAAGGACACCCTCTACCTGCTGTCCAAGGACGGCGGCGGCTCGGCGGGCCGGCGTCATCGCGGGCCTCGCGGACGCGACGATGCGGGCGGGCGTGGTGGCGGCGGAGCGCATGGGCGGACGCCTCGACCCGCCGCTGACCGCGGTCCTCGACGAGGCCGCCAACGTGTGCCGCATCTCCGATCTGCCCGACCTCTACTCGCACTTCGGCTCCCGCGGCATCAACGTGGTGACGTTGCTGCAGAGTTACCGGCAGGGCGCCCGGGTGTGGGGTGAGGTGGGGATGGACGCGCTGTGGAGCGCGGCGACGGTGAAGCTGCTCGGCGCGGGCCTGGACGACGCCGACTTCGTGCAGAAGATCTCCACACTGGTCGGCCAGCACGATGTGAAGACGCCGAGCCTGTCCCGCAGCAAGGACGGCACGCAACGCTCGTACTCCTACCGGCAGGAGTCGATCCTGCCGCCCGACAAGATCCGCGCCCTGCCCAAGGGCACCGCCCTTCTGCTGGCCACCGGTGTCCGGCCGGCCCTGATCCGGCTGCGCCCCTGGTACAAGGAGCCGGGCGCCGCCGTCATCTCGGCGCAGGCGAAGGCCGAGGCGAACGCCATCACGGCCCGGGCGGCGGCCCGCGCGACCGGCGGGGTGCCGCTGACGAAGAAGAGCCGCTGGGAGCGGGACGCCACGCCGGCGTGAGGGCGCCGGCCGGGCGGCCGGTACGGCGGCGGCGGTGTCAGGGGGACACCGCCACCGCCGTGCCGAAGGCGACGGTCGAGGACAGGAACCAGCCGAACGACGGTGCGAGCAGGTGCCGTACGGTCCACAGCCTGGCCGTCGTGGGCCGCTCGCGCACGAAGACCACGGGCACGGTCCGGCCGAGCGGCGGCAGCCCGCACAGCGGCGCATACGCACCCGGATCGAGGACGAGGTCGCGCCCGAGGTGGTCGGAGAAGGCGACGAGCCCGCCGCGCCGCCGGTCGGCCGCCGTACGCGCGGTGACGACGCCCATCACGCGCAGGCCGCGCGCCCACAGCCGGCCGGCCGTCAGCAGGCCGCGGGCGGCGAGCAGCAGGCAGCCGAGCCCGAATCCCGTGCACAGGGCTGTCAGCAGCAACTCCGCGTCCATCGCGTCCCCTTGTCCTCGACACCGGCGTAGGCCCCCACGACAGGGCACAACGGGCCACGGCCCACCCCGGTTCACGCGGTCTCCTTGAACCACTGCGCACGGCCACCCCGTTGTGTGAGCGAAGCCGTCACCACGTCGGCTGTGAAGGGAGCTTCGGACGGCATGAGACGGATTCGGCGCGCGCACCGCAACCGGACGGCGGCGGCCCTCACCCTGTTGTGCGCCCTGACGGCGACGACCCAGTCGGCGGCCCTCGCGGCCCCCGCCCCCGGTCCCGTCACCCTCGAAGAGGTCCGAGCTCAGCTCGACGACCTCTACCACCAGGCGGAGGTGGCCACCGAGAAGTACAACGCCGCCGACGAGAAGGCCACCGCCCAGCGCAAGAAGGTCGACACGCTGCACGGCCGGATCAAGCAGGCGGAGCGGCAGGAGGCGCGGCTGAAGGCGCTGCTCGGCGCCGCGGCCCGGGCCCAGTACCGCGGCGGCGGACTGCCGGCCGAGATGCAGTTCGCACTGGCCCCGGACCCCGAACACGCCCTGGACGACGCCGCGTTGGCCCAGCGGGCGCAGCAGGGTACACAGGACCGGCTGACGGCGCTGGAGGCGGCCCGCAAAGAACTGCGCACCCGCACGGACGAGGCCACCGCCGAACTGAAGGGCCTGCGGGCGAGCCGTCGCGCGATGGACGACAACCGCGACAAGATCGAGAAGCGCATCGCGACCGCCCGCGCCCTGGAGTCGCAACTGCGCGCCGAACAGCTTCAGAAGCTGGCCCAGTTGGAGAAGCGGGCGCAGGACAAGGCGCAGGCGAAGTGGGAGGACACCGGCGTCCTCGACAAGGTCTCCTCGAAGGCGACCCCGGCCGGCCGGAAGGCCATCGCCTACGCGACCAAGCAGCTGGGCAAGCCCTACGTGTGGGGCGCCGAGGGCCCCGACTCCTTCGACTGCTCCGGCCTGACCTCCCAGGCCTGGCTGCACGCGGGCGTGGTCATCCCCCGCACCTCCGAGGAGCAGTGGGCCCGCCTCCCCCACGTCCCGGTCTCCCAGATGCGCCCCGGCGACCTCATCATCTACTTCTCCGACGCGAGCCACGTGGCCCTCTACATCGGCGACGGCAAGATCATCTCCGCGCCGCGGCCCGGGCGGTGGGTGTACGTGTCGCCGGCGGGGTCGATGGAGATCCTGGGGGTGGTGCGGCCGGGCACGTGAGGGCCTGCGGGGGCCGAGCGTACGAAGAGCGGCTGTGCACGTGGTGTGTACAGCCGCTCGGCACGAAGGGCGCGCGAAGGGTCGGTGCTCCACCCCGGTCCGGGGTGGAGCACCGTGGAACGGCACACGGCCGCTCCATGTGCTCGGCGGCACGCGGTCAGGACTTCACAGATCGCGCTGCCGCCTGGCGCCTGCCGTCCGTTCCGGACGGTCGGCAGGTCCGGTGCACGGGTTGATCACGCAGCGCCACCACCACCGCCACGGCCTCGCCGCTGCGCGGCCTGATTCTGGTGGCGACCGGTGTGCTGGGTGGCCTGCGTGGCCGAGTTGCCGTATCCGTCGCCCTGCTGCTGTGCCGCCTGGCGCGCGAGGTACCGCGGGTCGACCTGCTGGTTGTACTGGGGCAGGCCGGGACCGTAGTTCTGCTGATCGGCGCTCGGGTAATGCATCTGCTGGGACGACAGCCCCGCGATCGTGTGCCCGAGGGCCGCGGTCGCCGCACCACCCGCCTGCCAGTACGGCGCGGTTCCGTTCTGGGCGGCCTCACCCGAGGCACCGTAGCCATAGGCTCCCCAGCCGGCCGAGGCGATGGCGTTTCCGGCGGCAATGCCCGGGCTGAAGGCGGGCTGCGTCGCTTCCGGGTGCCGATGCGTCTGGACCGCATAGTAGGCCTGTTGCGCCACCGCTCCCATGGGGGCCATCGCGGTCGCGCCGATCGTGCCGCCGTAGGCGTTTGCGGCCCTCACGGTCGCGGGGTCGTTGCCCTGGCCGGCGTAGTGCGCCACCATGCCCTGCGCGATGGACTGACCCGCCAGGGGCACTGCCACCGCGGCGGTGTTCCAGCGCTGGGCCGTCGCGTTGGCGGCCTGCTGGGTCGGGTACGCGTAGGAGTGCGACGACGTGGTCGATCCCAGGTACGACGAGGCGTCCTCGGTGTCGGACTCCTCGGAATCGCTCGCGGAGTACCCGGACGCACTGGCGTCGTATCCGGAATAGCTCTGGCCGCTGTTTCCCGTGGAGGACGGATACCCCGACGAGGACGCGCTGTGGTGACTTGCGCTGCTCTGCTGACTGTGGGCGGAGTAGTACGATCCGCTCGAATCGCTATCTGACATATCACTCTTCCTGTTTGCTCATGGAGCGCAGCGACCACCGCGTCTCCAGTGCCAGGTCCCACACGGTGTCCCGGGAAGCCTTTCCGGCGGCATTCACCAACTCCTCATACGCTTCCCCTCCGCAAATACCACCCCTTTCCTTTGTCGTCGCCGAGGACTCCGTTGTGGGGTCAGGGGGCATAACGGACCCCGAGCGGCAGGGGTTCAAAACCTCGACGCCGCGCTCGGCGGATGAACCGCAAGCGGTGGGCACACGTTTCGACCGTGTACCGATCCAGCCGATGCGGACGAGAGGAACCAGGACGGCCATGTCCACCGAGACTGTCGCGGTCCCCGCCGACGAGCGGGGAGCCGCTCCCGAGACGGGAGCGATTCCTCGAGAGGAACCTGCGAACCCGCCGAACTTCATCCTCTACCTGGACGGGCCCGCATACGTCAGCGCCTTGCGGGAGTTGACCCTGTGGACCCACCACGTCCTGCTCCCGGTCTACGGCAGAGAGGTCACGTCCACAGCCCCTTGGTGCCCCCGCTGGTGGGAACATCCCGAAGCGGTCGCCCAGCTGCACGGCCTCCGGCTCGCCTGGAACGAGTTGACCGGTCCCGGCTCCGGACTGTGCGGGCCCGCGAACTGGCACCGCGACTACCTGGGGCCGGCGATGAACTCCCTGCGGGACCCGATGGGCCCCTTCGCCGGCTGCAAGCCCGGTTCCCACCGGGCCAAGGAGAAGCCGGCTGTGGACGCCCTCGACCCCTTCGGGCCGCCACCTCCGCCTGCCCGGGCCTGAGACGCGCGAGGCGGACCCGAGCAGGCCGACCAGTGTCGGTGTCGGCATGCCGTCCGCCCGGGGCCCGCCGTATTGAACCGTTCGCCCGCGCCTCCCGTCGTGTCTCGTGCCAGAACCCATGCCCGCAGGGGTGCCGTTCACGGAAGGCGAGAGGGAGGCCAGCATGGCCATCGACAGTCCAGGCCCCCGGTCGGCGCGTCCCGAGTCAAGGTGGACCAGGCCTGCCCCGGCGACGCCGGCGCAGCAACTGGCAGGTGAACTGATCGACGAGGATCTGCGCGCGAGTGCGGCGCAGCCGCAGCCCAACCGGCCAGGTGCGCTGGCCCGACTGCGGGAGTGGCTTCGAAGGAGGTTCTCCTCGGGCGGTACGGCGCCCGCCGTGAGCCGGCAGGAGCAGGCGAACCCTCAGGGCCGACAGGGGGATCCTTCTCCGTACTCCCCTGACAGGTACGCCCCCGGCGGAGCGGACTCCGCCGGTCGCACCCGGTTGACGAAGCAGCCGCCGCCCGGACGCGGCAACGGCGCCTCCGAGGCCGGGAAGTCGGCACGCGAGCAGATGGCCGGGTTCTCGGTCCCGGAGCTCCAGCAAGTCCTGCACGCGGCCCTGGAACGGATCTCGCAGGACCCCCGACTGCAACAGGCGTACAAAGACGGAAGACTGCCGATCGTGGAGGACCTCCTCCGGAGGACCGAACCCTCGCGCAGCGACGCGTCGTCACAGACGAACCCGGTGCCCTCGCGCAGCGACGCGTCGTCACAGACGAACCCGGCGTCCGGGACGACGCAGCGGCCTCCGGTGGACCGGCCCTCGAACGGCAACCAGCCGGCCGAAGGCAACCGCACCGATCACGACCGGACGGGAACCCAGTCACAGGACGCCCCGGGCCGGCAGTCCGAGGCTGCGAGCGCGCGTCTTGAAACCCCGTTCTCCACAGCCGAGTTCTCCGAAGAGGCCCAGCAGTCCCCCACGATGGGGGACTTCGTGACCACGGCCCACCCGGCGGCGCCTTCTGATCGCCCCTCCGCCACGGTGAACTTCGCGGAAAGCACCGCCCATCCCGCCGTGCCGCCGAGTGACCAGCGGCAAGCAACGGCGTCACAAAACCCTTCTTCCCCTCCCACCGCGGGCACCGACGTCGACACCACCCCGTCGAACCCCGTGTCGGACATGCGAGCTCTGACGTTCAACGTCAACATCAATGTGACGCAGGAGGCGCCTCGGTCGAACTCAGGGAGCGCAACCCGCCCCGCCGTCACGCAGACCCGGCAGGCCACGGCTCGATCCCGGACAGCCCGCTGACGGACCGCCCAGCGGCATCGCGTGTCTCACACGGGGATTGAACCGCGCACCCGGTGGCGCCCGTTGTACTCGCAGCCGGAACGCCAGGAAGGGATGGGCATGAGCCGGGACGAAGAGACGGACGACCGCGGCGCGGTGGGCGAGCCCCCCGCACTCGGGCGTCCGGTGGACATGAGCAAGCGCGAGCCCTTCGCGGAGGTGCCGGAACCGGCGCCGTACCTCTCGGTGGTCATCACCGCCGACGGTTCGGCCGCCATCGACGGAGTGCCCGTGCCGGCGAGGGACGGGGAATCCGTCGACGCGGCGATCCTCGACGCGCTGCACGCACACGCGGTCGGTCGTGACTCCCCGGTCACTGCGGCCATTTCCGACCCTGCGGTCGAACAGGTCACCTTTGTCGAGGTGGCCCCCGACGGTTCGAGCAGCCTGGTGGACGGGCCGCCACTGCCGGCACCGGGCCGCTCGCAAGGCCCTGCCGGTGTACTCGGCGAACCGGAGGGTCCCGCAGGGTATGGCCACGAACACGGACCTGGAGCCCCCGACTTCGACGATGCGGCTGACGACGACCTCGGCGACGAGGAGGCATACGGTAGGCCGCACGCCTCCCCGGTGCCGCCCGTAGGCGGCCCCCTGCTGCGCCGCGAAAAGCGGGACGGCTCCAACGCCTCGCGGCAGTCCGACGACGAGTACCGGGCGTCCGGTCTGCTGCACCGCCCCCTGGTCGTCGGGCCGGTGGCGCTCGGCGTGGCCGCCCTCGTCGTCGTACCGCTGGTGCTGCTGGGCAGCGGCGGTTCGGGGGGCGGGGAGAACAAGGCCGCCGGTGCCAGCGACGAGCTGACCAAGGGGCCCTCGCGCCAGAGCCCTTCGGCGACACCGACGCCGACCGTCTCCGTCTCGCCCAGCCTGCTGTCCCCCTCACCCAGCGCCTCCCCGTCAGGGAAGGGCAAACGCGGAGGGAAGGGCAAGAAGCACACCGACGGTGCCACCGGCGTGACGACCACGGTGACCGTACGGCCCCCCGCGGCCACGGCGACCGTGACCGCCAGGCCCGCCGCGGACACCGCCGCCTCCGCCGTGAACCGGCTCGCCAGGAACGACCCCGGACGGCACATCTGCTACCGCGCGTACGTGTCCGGACAGGGCTGGCAGAAGCCCGTGTGCGACGGCACGGTGGCCGGTACGACGGGTCAGAACCGGTCGATCAAGGCGCTCAACATCGCGGTGCGCGGGACGGGTGGTACGGCAGCCAACGCCTTCGTCCACAAACCCGGTTCGACCGACGGCAAGGGCGTGTGGATGCCGCACTGGACGGCCAACACCGCCGACGGCAAGGACATCTACATCGGCCATGCGCAGAAGAGCGCACCGAACATGCTCGGATTCGCCATCAACATCGGCAGCGGCGGCCAGGTCTGCCAGTCCGCCCGCGTCCACAACTCCGACTGGGGACAGTGGGGTTGTGTCGGACCGCGGCCCGAGTACGTCTTCGGCGGCACCCTCACCAACGACGTGTGGCTGGAGGCGGTCAAGTTCAGCGTGTGAGCCGCGTCATGGGTGTGACGTACTGAATGTCACGTCGTGTGGCGTCCCCGGAAGGAAACAGTTCAACACCCGGGCAACATTGAGCACATGAAGTGTCACTAGAGTCCGCAGCGTGAACGCAGTGAACTCGACCGACTTACGTTTCTCCGTGCTGGGTCCCGTCCGGGCCTGGCACGCGGACCGGGAGCTTGACCTCGGTTCACCGCAGCAGCGGGCGGTGCTGGCCGCGCTGCTGCTGCGGCGTGGGCATCCCGTCTCGCTCGCCGAACTCGTCGACGCCGTGTGGGGTGTCGAGCCCCCGGCCGCCGCCGTGTCCGTCCTGCGCACCTATGTCTCACGGCTGCGCAAGGTGCTGGAACCCGGCCGCGGCCCGCAGGACCCGCCCCGCACGATCGTCTCGGTAGGGGACGGCTACCGCGCCTGTGTCCCCGAACAGGCCCTGGACCTCGCCGTGTTCGAGCGCAGTACGGCGGACGCGGCGAGGGCTGCCGCCGCAGGGGACGAGTCCACCGCCGCGCGGCTGCTGCACGACGCACTCGGCGGATGGCCGGGCGCCGCACTGGCCGGCCTGCCCGGCCCGCTGGCCGAATCGGAGCGGGCCCGGCTGGCCGAGGAGCGGCTGAGCGCGCTGGAGGCGCGACTGGACCTCGACGTCCGGCTCGGCCGTCACGGCCAGGTCGTCGCGGAGTTGCTGTCGCTGACCGGTGAGCACCCGCTGCGGGAGGAGCTGTGCCGGCTGCTCATGCTGGCCCTGTACCGGTCCGGCAGGCAGGCCGAGGCCCTCGCCGCGTACCGCAGGACCCGTGCCACGCTGGTGACGGACCTGGGCATCGAACCGGGCGCACCTCTGCAGGAGTTGCACGCACGCATACTGGCGACGGACGCCGGCCTGATCTCGGGGACCTCGCCGCGGTCGGCTTCGGCAGCCGGTTCTCCCAAGCAGTCGCCTTCGGCCGCCGATCCTCTCGGGCAGGCGGCTCCGGCCTCCGACGCTTCCTCGCAGCCGGTACCGGCCATGGACACTCCGCAGTACCAGGAGTCCCAGGAGTCCCAGCCGTCGGCCGCCCCGTCCACGCCAGCCGCCCAGTCCGTCCCGGCCGCCTCTGCCGCCGTACCCGCCCCCTCCGCCGTACCCGCCCAGGCCACCGATGAGCCGCAGCCCGCCCCCCGCCGCCCCGCCTACGCACCCCGCCTCGCCCAACTCCCGGCCGACCTGCCCACCTTCACCGGCCGCCAGGCCGAACTGAAAGCGACACTGGGCATGTTGCCGCTGGACGGCAGCGCCCCCGCCACCCTGGTGATCACCGCGATCGGCGGCATGGCCGGCGTCGGCAAGACGACCTTGGCGGTGCACCTGGCGCACCAGGTCGCCGACCGCTTCCCGGACGGACAGCTCTGCGTCAACCTGCGCGGCTTCGACCCGACCGGCTCGGTGATGTGCTCGCAGGATGCGATCCGTGTGCTGCTCGACGCCCTGGGCGTCCCCCCGCAGCGGCTGCCCGCCGGCCTGGAGGCGCAGACGGCGCTCTACCGCAGTGTGCTCGCCGAGCGGCGCGTGCTGATCCTTCTCGACAACGCCCGTGACGCCGAGCAGGTCCGCCCGCTGCTGCCCGGCTCCCCCGGCTGCTTCGTCATCGTCACCAGCCGCAACCAGCTCACCGGCCTGGTCGCCGGTGAGGGAGCGCACCCGCTGACGCTGAACCAGCTGACGCCCGCCGAGGCCCACGAGTTCCTGGCCCGGCGGCTCGGCGCCGCGCGCCTGGAGAAGGAACCCCGGGCGGTGGACGAGATCATCGCGCGCTGCGCACTGCTGCCGCTGGCCCTCGCCGTGGTCGCGGCCCGCGCCGCCACCCACCCCGACTTCCCGCTCAGCGCCATCGCGGAGGAGCTGCGGGACAGCGACGACAGCCTCGACGCGTTCGCGGGCGACGACATCACCATCGACGTACGAACGGTCTTCTCCCTGTCGTACGAGGCCCTCTCCCCGCCCGCCGCACGGCTGTTCCGGCTGCTTGGCCTGCACGCCGGCCCGGATCTGTCCTCTCCCGCGGCCGCAGCGCTCGCCGGGCTCACCCCGCGCGAGACCCGCGGCCTGCTCGTCGAGCTGACCCGGGCCCACCTGCTCACCGAGCACTTCCCCGGCCGGTACACCCTGCACGACCTGCTGCGGGTGTACGCCGCCGAGCGCGTCCGCGCCGAGGAGACACCGCGGGACCGGGACCTGGCGGTGGAACGGCTGCTGTCCTGGTATCTGCACACCGCTGCCGCGGCCTATCCCCTGATCACCCCGAACCGCAACCCGATCCCCCTCGAACCGCCGCCGGCCTCCTGCCGCCCCCTGTCGTTCAGCACCCTCGACCAGGCCGTGGACTGGTGCGAGACCGAACGGCCCAGCCTGGTCGACGCGGTCCACCAGGCGGCCGCCTCCGGGCAGCCGGGCATCGCCTGGCGGCTGCCCGCCGTGCTGTGGGGGTTCTTCTACCTCCGCAGCCATCTGGGCGACTGGCTCGACACCACCCGCACGGGCCTGTCCGCCGCCCGGGCCGCGCAGGACCGCCGGGGCGAGTCGCAGGCGCTCGCGGACGCGGCCGCGGCGCTGCGCAGCAACGACCGCTTCGACGAGGCCATCGCGCTCTTCCACCGGTCGATCGTCGTCTGCCGCGAACTCGGTGACATCGACGGCCGGTTGCGTGCCGTGGGCAACCTCGGGGACGCCTACCTCCAGACCGGCCGGCTCGACAAGGCCGTCGAGTACAGCCGCCGGGGCCTGGTACTGGACCGAGCGCTGGGCAACACCTGGGGCGAGGGCATCGCCCTGAGCAACCTGGGAGACGCCTACCAGCGGCTCGGCCGGTTCGACGAAGCCGTCGACTGCCTGGAACAGGCCCTGACGGTGTTGCGCGCGAGCGGCAACCGCTGGGTGGAGGGGGTTGCCCTCGACGTGCTCGGCACCGTCCACCACCGGCTCGGGGCGCGTGATCGCGCTGTGGCGTACTACTGGGAAGCGCTCGCCGCCCACCGGGACATCGGCAACCGCTGGGGAGAGGGCCACACCCTGGGCCACCTCGGCGACGTCCAACTGGCCGCCGGCGAACCGGAGGCGGCCGACGGCAGCTGGCGTCAAGCCCTCGGGATCTTCGCGGAGTTCGACCATCCGGACGCCGCGAAGATCCGAGAGAAACTGCACTCCCTTCAGCTGGCGTCGCGGTAGGCCTGGCCGGCGGCGTTCGCGGTGGTCCCGTCGTACAGGCCGGTCGGACTGGTCGTGGTGGACAGCGTGAACCAGGCGTAGCGCTCGACGTAGTCCAGGCCGTCCAGCATCCGCGCGGAGGAGTTGATGAAGGCGGCCTCTTCCTGCTGGCTGGGGTAGCGGGGGGTGGCCTGGGAGAAGTCGATCAGGCCGTACTCGGTCAGCCAGATCGGCTTGTGGTAGCGGTCGTGGACGCGCTGGATGTACTGGCTGAGCTGGTTGGCCGCGTCGGGGCCGAAGTCGGCGCCGTACCAGTGCAGGGGGATGAAGTCGACGCGCATGCCGCGCTGTTCGGCTCCTTGCATGAAGCGGTCCAGCCAGCCGCCGGGGGTGTCGGCGCCGGTGGCGACGGCGGGGGCGCCCAGGCGCATGCCGGTGCTCTGCAGCCGGGGCCACAGGTCCAGGGCCTGCTCAACGGTCATGTTGGCCTGCGAGCCGGAGTCGGGCTCGTTGAAGCCGAGCAGCTCACTGCCCTCGTTCTTGGCGCTGCCGAGCTGCTCGTCGGTGACGGAGCCGGGACCCCAGATCATCGGGACGTACTCGACGCCGTCGGGCTTCGTGACGCTCCCGGTGGACGAGGCCCAGTTGAAGTACCAGGAGGCCTTGGAGTCGACGAGCGCCTGCGAGGCACCGTCGACGGGGTTGAGGCTGACGCCTTTACGGGTGGAGGTGGCCGGGTGGTTCGTGGTGGTACCGGGATCAGAAGTACTCGGACCGTTGGCCCCGTTGAAGGTGACGGTCATACCGCTGCACTTGGTGCACTGGTACATGGTCCGGTTACCCGGCTCCGCGTCCTGCTTCGACCAGGCATAGGCGGTAGGGCACTTCTGATTGATGAAGTCGCTGTAGGACGTCTTGGCGTCCCGATTGGGGTTGACGCACACCAAGGGCTTCCCCGAAGCCTGGTCCTTGACCAGGTCCTCGGCCGGACAGGCGGACAGCAGGTCCACGGCACACCCCGCCGCCGCGCACTCCCCCGTCTCGGGCGGGGTCATGTCGTTCGGCGTGATGGTGACGGCGGCGGAGACGGCGTCGACGTAACTGACGTCGTACCAGGGCGCGAGCGAGTCACTGGGGTCGAAGTTGAACTCGGCCAAGCTGGTGGGCTGTTGCCCGGTGGAACAGTGATCGACGTACGGCCCACAGTCACCGACCGCGCAGTGGAAGGTGCTGCCGTCGTCCCCGGAACACCCCTGCCGGGCGAAGAAGGTACCGCGCCAGTGCCCGGCACCCTCACGCTCGGGGACGGTGAGGGTCGCGGACTGTCCCGGCTCGAGAACGGGCAGCCCGGTCAACGCGGCCGACCCATCAGCGTTGACATTGCTCCCCACCCAGATACGACTGTCCGTCCTGTTCTGCAGGGTGATGGAGTGTTCCACGTTCCCCACGTCGGCGGCCGGCGCGCCGTGCAGACGGGCGGCGTCGGAATGCCTCCCGCTGAGCCCGACCGCGGTCGCGGCGGTCGCCCCGACGACAACCAGTAACAGCACCAACAGAATTGAGCGTCTGCGCATAAAACGCATGAACCATGCCTCTCAGATCGCGCTTGCGGCGGATCGCAGGCGATCGAACGCCGCCTGCGGAGGCACGACGGATGCGGAGGAAGGACGGTTCAGCTCGAACCCCTCTGGGAGGGGCAGGAGGGCGGCGGGCAGAGGGGAGCAAGGAGGCTCTGGCACCCGAAGGCAAGGTGCCAGAGCGCCGTCCTCTGCTTCCGTCTCCCGCTCCGCGCCGGGGACGGCCCTACGACGACACAGCAGACCGTGCGGACCGAGACGGGGACGAAAGCCTCTCTCGGCGGCAGAGGCAGTGAGCGGCATGACCACGAACGCGACCTCCCGGACTCGACGACGGCCCACCGGCCATGCCCGCACAACGGGGCGGAGGTGGCCGGGGTTCACCCGGGAACGAAGTCCGGCAGCCCCGTCGACGTGAACGGCATCACCTCGGGGTCACCCGGCTCCTCCGCAGGACACCGCTGCGCCGGGCGTGACGCCCCGATCACGTCCGTAGCCACCGCCCAACTGCACATCCACGCGACGCGCAGCACGTCTCCCCAGACGCTGCCTCGTTACGGCAAGGCATGCGCCCTCCTCCGCCCCGACGGAGTGCGCCAGACCGCCTGTCCCGCATGACGAGCACGACGCAATCAACAAAGCGGTGGAAAACGGCAGTTGAGGACGGTTGAAAGATTGACGAGAGCTGTGAGGACCGGCGACAATCCGGCTCACTCACTGTTTCTGAAGTGAGCGAAGTGACGCGAGTGGCCCCGCCCCCACGAACTCCTCGTCTTCGTGCCCGTCGGTCGGCCGCGCGCGCCCACTCACCTCCCACACCCCTGATTCCACAGAGGCAGATCTTGACGCGCTCTCCCCGCCCCAGAACCTCGGTCGCCCTTGCCGCAACCGCTTTCCTCGCCGCTGCCACTCCGCTGCTCGGAGCAACCACGGCGAGCGCCACGACGGCCGGCGACTGCCAGTCCGCCACCGTGCAGTACCGCATCGTCGACGCCGACGGAAAGCCGGTCGGCGCCGACTGGACCTCGCAGGGCGGCTTCCACCAGTGGACCGCCGTCCCCGGCACCGTAGAGGTGCGCCTGGCCCCCGGACAGACCGTCGGCGACGGCTGCAAGTACCCGGTCTCCCTGGCCGAGTACACCACCGAGGGCTCCAACTGGTACACCTCCGGCCACCAGACCCTCGTCGACCACGCGACGGTGTACCTCACGGCCGCCGACATCGCCGACAACAGCGGCGACAGCAAGCGGACCTGGCAGAAGCTGGCGGTGAAGACGCCCGACTGCTACGGGCAGATCGACCTGTACGGCGACGACGTCATCTACGACGGCAAGTCGGGCGACGGGCACGGCCCCGCCCCGTACCAGCCCGACAACATCGTCACCCCGTACCACCTCATCGCCGCGTGGAACGGCGGCGACAAGCCCTGCACCCCGGACAAGCCCAGCTCCCCCACGCCGTCGGAGTCGACGCCGGCCACCCCGAGCACGCCCCCCGCGAGCCAGCCGCCGACCGACGAGACGACCCCGCCGGCCACCCCGACGAAGCCGTCCTCGGCCACCACCCCGCCGACCACCCCGGACGTCCCACCGCTCCATTCGACGCCGCCCACCACCCCGGCCCCCTCCCCCAGCGACAGCACTCCCCCGCTGGCCGAGACCGGCTCCAACGCACCGGTCGGCCTGATAGCCGGCGGTGCCGCCGTGGTGATCGCCGTCGGCGCAGGCGCCCTCTACACGACGCGCCGCACCCGCCGCTCGTAGAAGCGTCGGCCAGGAAAGCTCCGTAGAACACCCGACAGCTCCGCCGCACACCCCCTCCCAGCCACTGCGTGGGAGACAGGGCGGCGGAGCTGTCGCAGCACCCCCGGACTCCATTCGTCACGGTCACCCCGGCGACCACCCCGTCCCTGTCGTCCTGCTCGTCCTGGTCCAGTCGGGGTCCGCCGGACGCGTCGGACGGTCCCACACCAGGGCCTGATCGACGAGACCGGGCACCTTCTTGTCCTGGTGCCCGTCCGCATACTCCACACCGCGGTTCTCGTACAGGGCGTCGGCGACTTCGATGAGGTAGTCGGCGAACGACGGCCACACGCCCAGCGCGGGGATGCCGGCCTCCTCGAAGGTGCCGATCCGTCCGTGGCCGGGTCCCGGGGTGCAGTCGGTGAACAGTCCGTAGAGGCAACTGCGGTCGGTCGCGGCGAAGGCGCGGTACCGCATCGCGGGGTCGACCGGCATACCGACGGTGTGGGGGCCTTCGGACCAGTACGGCAGCTGCTGTACCGGAGGGATCGCGTGCTTCCTCGGCAACAGCCAGGCCGTTCCCTGTCCCTGGGGCGGAAGCCCGGTTTCGGGTTCGGGCGTCCAGCCGAAGTCGGCGGGGTGGCCGGTGCCGTTGCGGAGGCGGTAGAAGGCTCTGAGGCCCGGCGGCATGGCGAGGTCCAGCTCCTGCTCGACCTCAAGGATGTCCGCTTCCGGAGCGGGTGGCGGAAGCATCCGACAGGAACGTGGGGCGTTGCGCCCCAGCCACGCCTCGATCCTCGCCCAGGCGCCCGCCACGGCTTCTTCCTGCTGCCGGTCGTCGGTCATGCCCGCGACCCTACGGGTCTCCTGCCCCGCGTATCCGTGCCCGCATCAGAACAACGTCCGCTCGTGCGGGGTTGGTTGGAACGAGTCGCCCCCTCAGAGAACACCGCGCAGATCGACCACCGACCGGTCCTCAGCCAGGTAGCTGCGATAACGGCCCTCGGCGAACATCTCCCGCAGATACATTCCGGGGAAGTCCAGGATTTCGTCTCGCTCGGCCAGGGCGATCCGGACGCGGTAGCGGCTGTCGCCATCGAGGACCAGCACATCGCACCAGTCCGGCTCCGGTGCCTCGATGCCGACCAATGTGATGCGGTCATCGGCCATCTGACCTACCCAAGCCGCCAGGTCCTCCAGCAGCCAAGCCATGTTCATCCAGGACGGCGCGTCGGCGGCGGGCTGCCAGTCATACGTACGACGCGCCTCGCGCCCGGTACCGGGCGGCTCGCCCTCGAAGTAGACAGGCGGCTCCGACGGGCCGCTGATCTCGGTGAACGCAATGGTGCGGGACCGGAGGGTGAGCGCGGTGACGCGGAAGCGGTCACGGCCGAGGTCGAAGGCGACCTCTGACGCATGAGTGAGAAATTCACTGTCCCCGTCGGTCACGAATTTCCCTTCCTGGACGGCGGAGCGCCGCCCCCGACCGACTGACGGGTCGGGGGCGGCCGAGTTGATTGACTCCTTATCGCAGCCGCAGATGCTGCTGCAGGACCCGTTCCACGGCTGGCACGTTGCCCGGCGACACCGCAACGGCGCATCGATACAGACGGCGGGGACCTGCAGCAGCACGAGCAACTCGGACCCGTGCACTGCCCACCGGAAGCCGAAGGACGTTCGGGTGCAACGGTTGCCGTTGCCTTCGAGCGGCAGACGAGTCGGGCTGTACGCCGGGTTCTGTTCCCCGGTTCCCTCGCGGGGGCCGGGGCGACGGCCATCCATCTAGGGCCGGCGTTGCCGCCGGCCTCGTGCGGTCTACCCGGGGACTCGGGCGGGCAGCCCTCGAACGTCCCCGCAGGAGCACCGAGGTGCTCCCTCTTGACCTTGCTCCGGGTGGGGTTTACCTAGCTGCCCAGGTCACCCTGGGCACTGGTGGTCTCTTACACCACCGTTTCACCCTTACCGAGGGCCGAAGCCCCCGGCGGTCTGCTTTCTGTGGCACTGTCCCGCGGGTCACCCCGGGTGGCCGTTAGCCACCACCCTGCCCTGTGGAGCCCGGACGTTCCTCGGGAAGCCCCTCAAGGGGACTCCACGCGGCCGTCCGCCCGGCTCGTCTGCCGTGTCGACCATGTTACCGGGCGGGCCGGACGCGTCCGACCAGTCGTCGTGGCGAGGACCGAGCCCGCCAGGATCAGCGCGAACGCCGCCCCGATGCCCCAGGTCAGGTCCTCGCCCAGGAACAGCGCTCCCGCCGCGACCGCCACCGCCGGGTTGACGTACGTGAAGACCGTCGCGCGCGTCGGGCCGACCTCCTTGATCAGCTCCAGGAACGCCACGAAGGCGAGCGCCGTGCAGATCACGCCCAGGCCGGCGAGGGCCGCCAGCACCGTTGCCGACGGCATTCCGGACGGCCGGGTCGCGGCGGCCGGTCCGGCGTACACGAGCGCCGCAAGCGCCAGGCAGGGGGCCGTGAGCTGGAACGTGGAGACGTTCTTCAGCCAGCGGGCCGCTATCAGCGGGGCCGTCGCATAGCCCACCACCGTCAGCAGGACTTCGGCGAGGGAGCGGGCGTCGCCGCCCGTCAGGTGCGGGACGGTCAGGACCGCGACACCCGCCAGACCCAGCGCCAAGCCCGTCGTCCGCCGCGCCCCCAACCGCTCCGTGTCCCCGAAGAAGCGGGCCAGGGCCACTCCGACGATCGGTACGCCCGCGATGAGCAGGCCCGCCGTCGAGCTGGACAGGTGCCGTTCGGCGTCCGTCAGGGTGAACCACGGGCCGATGATCTCTATGCACGCGAACGCGAGCATCGGCAGCCAGTGGGCGCGGACCGTCCTGGCCAGGCCGCCCTGCCGTATCGCGAAGGGCAGCAGGAGGGCCGCGCCGAGCGCGCAGCGGGTGAAGACGACCACGGAGGGGGACAAGGGAGCATCCACCGCCACCTTGATCATCAGGTAGGGGATGCCCCAGACGACTCCCATCAGGGAGAACAGGAACCAGCCGCGTGCAGTCATACGGCGAGTTTCGGCCCGTCCCCTAACGGCCGTCTTGAACGCTGTTGCGGTACGCCGCCGGCGTGACCCCCAGCACCCGCCGGAACCAGCGTGTCAGGTGCGCCTGATCCGCGAAGCCGACCAGCGCGGCGACCTCGGCCGGGCGCAGGCCCGACTCCAGCAGCCCTCGGGCCCGGGCCACCCGGTACTGGGCCAGCCAGGCGTACGGCGGCACGCCCATCGTCGTACGGAAGGCGCGCAGAAGCTGGTAGCGGGACAGGCCGAGGTCGGTCGCGAGGTCGGCCAGGGACGGGGGTGAGAGCAGTTCGTCGGCCAGGCGGTCCCGGACGGCCAGGGCGATGCCGCCCGCGCCGGGGACCGCGTCCGGCACCGGGCGGGCCGTGGAGTGGCGGCGGGCCAGGGCCGTCAGCAGCCAGGGGAGGCGGGACTCCGCCTCCAGCGGGTCGGGGCAGGTGCCCAGGTCGGTGTGGGTGAGGCGGAAGGCCGAGGCCAGTTCGGGATCGTCGATCAGCGGCTCGTGGAAGTGCGGGCGGCCGCCGAGGGTGCCTTCCGTCAGCAGCGACGGTTCCGCGTACAGGGCGCGGTAGGCGTAGCCGTCGGTGGAGTTGCCGGGGCCGCCCGTGTGCATCTCGCCGGGGGCCAGGACGACGATGGAGCCGGGGCCGGGGCGGATGCGGCCGCCGCGGTAGTCGATGACCTCGGAGCCGGCCACGCACACGCCGATCGTGTACTCGTCGTGGGCGTGCGGGGCGTAGACGTGCCGGCGGAAGCGGGCCGTGAGCATGTCCAGCTGCGGTCCGCAGCGGCCCAGCCGCGCCCTGGTCCACAGTGCCTGTTCCACCCCGCACCCCTTTCGTCCTACGGGTGCAACGCCGGGCCCTTCAGAGAAAGTCCGCCGTGTCCAGGTCGAAGGCGAACGGCTCCGGGAGGGTCAGCGGTTTACCGAGGGGACGAGTGCAGTGCTCGCGGTAATCGTCCTTCTCGGGGTCGCTGAACACCGTGATGGACGATGCCTCCCGGTCGACCAGCAGATACAGGGGGATTCCTCCGCGGGCGTAACAGCGGCGTTTGGCCTCTCGGTCGGCCTTGGGCCTCGTGGACGTCACCTCCAGGACCATGGTGACGCCGTCGCAGGGCATCCAGGAGTCGGCGCCCCTGTAGAGGCGCAGGCGCCTCGGAGCGAACGTGCCGTCCGGAATCACGTGGTCCTTCGGGCAGCCGCTGCCGCTCTGCAGCTTCAGCCCTTTGTTCCCGGAGAACTGCATGTCGGTCCGCGAGCGCCTGTACACCTGGTTCACGATCAGTTCGATGTAGTCCTCGTGGTCCCCGTCCGGCGGCGGCGTCACGACGATCTCCCCCTCGATCAACTCGGCCCGAAAACCCTCCGGGGTGTCCAGGGCGAGAAAGCCCTCCAGCAGGACTTGTTCCTGCGTGAGCGGCTCGTGGGCCATGGCAGTCATGTCACGCCCCTCCTTCGGTCGCTCGCCAGACTGGGACATCGGAAGATCACCTGTCCGAGAGATCGGGAACCGTTCCCTCGATCGTGGCACACGTACACCTCGGCCGTCAGGGACCGCCTCCCGCACGATCACGCCGGCGCGAAGCGCACCTTCGTCTCTCCCGGGTCCGCCTGGGTGAGGCGGACGCGGAGGCGTTCGCCCAGGGGCAGGTGCTCGCCGTCGATGCGGCCGATCACCGCCGGGGACTCCAGTTGGACCGTCCCGACGGTCGGTTGGCGGTCGTCCACGTCGACCACGCAGCCCTCGAACACCTCCCCCACCCGCCCCGCCAGCAGGGCCGCCTCCACGATGTCGACGCACTCCCGTTCGACCGTTCCGGCGCGGCGGGTGCCGTCGGCCATTTCGTGGGGCAGCGTGTCGAGGGCGGCGAGGACCCAGTCGGGTGGGGGTTGGCCGGACACCGCCGCCAGGCAGATCTCCGACGCGTAGCGGTCGGCCAGGCGGCGTAGAGGAGCCGTGCAGTGGGCGTAGGGGGCTGCGACCGCGGCGTGGGTGGTGATGGCGGGGAGGGCGCCGTCACGGAAGACGGTGTAGCCGGCGCCGCGCAGCAGGGTCGTGCATTCCTGGAGGAAGGCCGCGTGGCGCGGGTCGTGCGGGTCGAGGGAGCGGATGAGCCGCGCGTAGGAGACGTGGTGCGGCCAGTCGATGTGCAGCGCGTGCGCGGTGCGGCGCAGGCGGCCGACCGCGCCGTCGGGGGCGGCGGGGAGGGTGCGCAGGATGCCTGTGCCCGCCGTCAGCATCAGGTCGGCCGCCGCCATGCCGGTCAGGAGGGAGAGCTGCGCGTTCCAGCCGTCGGCGGGGAGCGGGGCGCGGTAGGAGAGTTCGTAGGTGTGGTCGCGCTCTGCGATCTCCTGCTCGGGCACGTTCAGGGAAATGCCGCCGCGCTCCACCTCCAGGCGCTCCCGCAGCTCGCCGATCTCCTTCAGCAGCGCCAGTGGTTCCTCCGCCGTCCCGTCGTCGATACGTCTCTGCACGGCGGCGTAATCGAGCTTGGCGCGGCTGCGGACCAGGGCGCGGCGGACGTCGACGGTGTGGGTGCGGCCGTCCGCGTCGAGGTCGATCGTCCAGAGGGCGGCGGGGCGGGTCACGTTCGGCAGCAGGCTGGCCGCGGCCTCGCTCAGCACCTCGGGGTGGAGCGGGATCTTCTCGTCCGGGAAGTAGAGGGTGGTCACCCGCCGGTGTGTCTCCGCGTCCAGTGCTCCTCCGGGTACGACGAAGGCGGCGACGTCGGCGATGGCGTACCGGACGCGGTAGCCGGGGCCCTGCCGGGAGAGGTGCATCGCCTGGTCGAGGTCGGTGGAGGTGGGCGGGTCGATGGTGAAGAGCGGGATGTCCGTGGCGTCCAGGGCCGGGAGTGTCGGGGCGTTCGCGGCGTGTTCCGCCTCGGCCAGGGCCTCGGGCGGGTAGCGCTCGGGGAGGGCGAGTTCGGCGCGCAGGGCGGTGAGGGCGGCCCGGAGGGGGGCTTCGGGGGCACCGGTCACGCGGATGTGGCGGCGGGGCATACAGGGAGAGTAAGGAAATCCGGCGCCGTACGCTGTGCGGGAGCTCAATCGTGAGGAGATCTTCCGTGCTTGTCCTGCTGCCGCCCTCCGAAGGCAAGGCGTCCTCCGGCCGTGGCGCCCCGCTGAAGCTGGAGTCGCTGTCCCTGCCGGGGCTGACGGAGGCCCGTGCGGCCGTGCTCGGGGAGCTGGTGGAGCTGTGTGCCGGGGACGAGGAGAAGGCGCGCGAGGTGCTCGGGCTGAGCGAGGGGCTGCGGGGCGAGGTCGCGAAGAACGCCGGGCTGCCGAGCGCCGGGGCGCGGCCCGCCGGGGAGATCTACACGGGCGTGCTGTACGACGCCCTCGGCCTGGCGTCCCTCGACGCCGCAGCGAAGAAGCGGGCCGCCCGGTCGTTGCTCGTCTTCTCCGGGCTGTGGGGTGCCGTCCGGGTGACCGACCGGATTCCCTCCTACCGCTGCTCGATGGGCGTGAGGCTGCCCGGTCTCGGCGCGCTCGGCGCGCACTGGCGCACGCCCATGGCGGCCGTGCTGCCCGAGGCCGCCGGTGACGGGCTCGTCCTCGATCTGCGGTCCTCCGCCTACGCGGCCGCGTGGAAGCCGAAGGGCGAGGTCGCGGGCCGGACGGCGAGCGTGCGGGTGCTGCACGCGCCGACCCGGAAGGTGGTCAGCCACTTCAACAAGGCGACGAAGGGGCGGATCGTACGGAGCCTGCTGACGGCCGGGGTCGCGCCGAAGGACCCGGCCGGGCTGGTCGAGGCGCTGCGGGACCTCGGGTACGTGGTGGAGGTCGAGCCCCCGAAGGGCGCCGGGAAGCCGTGGATGCTCGACGTGCTGGTGGACGAGGTGCACTGAGCCCGTCCGTCACGCGTGGCCAAGGTCCACTGAGCCGACTCCTCCATGCGTTGCAGCATGTGCAATGTGCTTTGCGCAGGATGCACCGCGCGGGCACGATGTCGGCATGGTCTCGTCGTTGCTCGATCTCGCCCCCGTCGTCCCCGTCGTCGTGATCGAGGACGCGGCGGACGCCGTACCGCTCGCGCGGGCGCTCGTCGCGGGCGGGCTGCCCGCCGTCGAGGTGACGCTGCGGACGCCGGCCGCGCCGGACGCGATCCGGGCGATCGCCGCCGAGGTGCCGGACGCGGTGGTCGGGGCGGGGACCGTGATCACGCCGGAGCAGGTGAGGGAGTCGGTGGCGGCCGGGGCCCGGTTCCTGGTGAGCCCGGGCTGGACGGACGTCCTGCTGGAGGCGATGCGGGCGTCCGGGGTGCCGTTCCTGCCGGGGGTGTCGACCACGTCGGAGGTCGTGGCGCTGCTGGAGCGCGGGGTGCGGGAGATGAAGTTCTTCCCGGCGCGGGCGGCGGGCGGTACGGCGTATCTGCGGTCGTTGGCCGGGCCGTTGCCGCAGGCCCGGTTCTGTCCGACCGGGGGGATCGGGCCCGACGACGCCCCCGACTATCTGGCGCTGTCCAACGTCGGCTGCGTCGGCGGCAGTTGGATGCTCCCCTCGGACGCCGTCGCGGCCCGCGACTGGGGGCGTGTGGAGGCGCTGGCCCGCGAGGCGGCGGGGCTGCGGCGCGGGGCGTGACGCGCCCCGCGCGGGGGCCTCAGCGCAGGTGGGACGTGTCGTTGAAGAGCCGTACGCTCGCGTTGCCGTCCGCGTAGTACGCCACCGCCGACAGGGACGCGGCCGACAGTTCCATGCGGAACAGAGCCTCCGGCGGGGCGCCCAGGGCGAGTTGGATGAAGGTCTTGATGGGCGTGACGTGCGAGACGAGCAGGACGGTGCGGCCCGCGTAGGCCGCGACCAGCTTGTCGCGGGCCGCGGCGATACGGGTCGCCGTCGCCGCGAAGCTCTCGCCGCCGCCGGAGGGGGCGACCGTGGGGTCGGCCAGCCAGCGGGTCAGGTCGTCCGGGTAGCGCTCGCGGACCTCGCCGAAGGTCAGCCCCTCCCAGGCGCCGAAGTCCGTCTCCCTGATCTCGTCCTCGACGCTCACCTCCAGGCCGAGGTGGCGGGCGACGATGGCGGCGGTCTCTCGGGTACGGGCGAGGGGCGAGGCGACGATCGCCTGGACCGTGCCTCGGCGCGCCAGCGCGGCGCCGACCCGTTCGGCCTGCTCCCGTCCGACCTCGGAGAGGGAGGGGTTCGTGCCGCCGCTCCCCGAGAACCGCTTCTGCGGGGTCAGCGGGGTCTCACCGTGCCGCAGCAGTACAAAGGTCGCCGGGGCGCCCATGTCGGCGGGAGCCCAGCCGGGGCTCGCGACGGCGGTCGCGGCACGGGCGTCGGAGGCGGCCTTCCCCGTATCACCGACCCCGGCCACGTCCACGACAGCGGCTCCGTCGCCCAGGCTCTCCGCCGCACCGTCCAGCTCGGCCGTCGACTCCGCCGCCGACCACTGCTCCCCCCGGCCACCGGCGTCCATCGCCTCATTGGCCAGCCGGTCCGCGTGCTTGTTCCGCTCCCTCGGGATCCACTCGTACGTCACCCGCTCCGCCGGGAACACCCGCGCGGCCTCCATCGCCAGCGGCTTCAGGTCCGGGTGCTTGATCTTCCAGCGACCCGACATCTGCTCGACGACCAGCTTGGAGTCCATGCGGACGTGCACGGACGCGGAGGGGTCGAGGTCACGGGCCGCTCGCAACCCGGCCAGCAGCCCCCGGTACTCGGCGACGTTGTTCGTGGCGACGCCGATGTACTCGGCCGCCTCCGCCAGCGTCTCCCCCGTCGCCGCGTCCAGCACGACCGACCCGTAGCCCGCGGGGCCCGGGTTGCCCCGTGACCCGCCGTCGGCCTCGACGATGAACTCCCGCACCGCACAGCCTCCTTGAGAGACGACGAGAGACGCCTACAGGCCGGACTCGGCCGTGCGCACCAGGATGCGACGGCAGTTCTCGCAGCGCACCACCGTGTCGGGGGCAGCGGCGCGCACGTCGTTGAAGTCGGTGATGGACAGCTCCTGGCGGCAGCCCTGGCAGGTGCGCTGGTACAGCTTGGCCGCGCCGATGCCGCCCTGCTGCTCGCGCAGCTTGTCGTAGAGCTTGAGCAGGTCCGCGGGGATGGTGCCGGCGATGACCTCGCGCTCCTTGGTGACCGTGGCGATCTCGCCGTCGATCTCCTCGAGGGCGGCGTCCCGGCGCGCGGTGGCGTCGTCGATCTTCGACTGCACGGAGGAGACCCGGTCGGTCAGCTCGCGCACCCGCTCCTGCACGGACTCGATGCGCTCCATGACCTCCAGGACGATGTCCTCGAGGTCGCCCTGGCGCTTGGCGAGGGAGGCGATCTCGCGCTGGAGGTTCTCCAGGTCCTTGGGGGAGGTGACCGCGCCGGAGTCCAGGCGCTGCTGGTCGCGGGCGGCGCGCTGGCGCACCTGGTCCACGTCCTGCTCGGCCTTGGTCTGCTCGCGGGCGGTGTCGCTCTCCTCGGTCTGCGCGGCGACCAGGAGGTCGCGCAGCTGCGTGTGGTCCTTGGTGAGCGACTCGATCTCGGCGTGCTCGGGCAGCGACCTCCGCTTGTGCGCGAGCTGCTGCAGGCGCACGTCGAGGGCCTGGACGTCGAGGAGGCGGATCTGGTCGGCGGGCGCGGCGTTCAGTTGGGGGCTCCAGGTGAAGGGGAGTGGCTGGTCCAGGGGTCGGTGACCGTCTTGGAGACGTGGACGCGCAGGTCCCATCCGTGGCGGTCGGAGATTTCGTCGAGCTGGGTGGCGGCCAGCTCGCACCAGGGCCACTCGGTGGCCCAGTGCGCCGCGTCGAGCAGCGCGAGGGGGCTTCGGAGGACGGCCTCGGAGGCCGGGTGGTGGCGCAGGTCGGCGGTGAGGAAGGCGTCGACGCCGGCCGCGCGGACCTGGTCGAAGAGGCTGTCGCCGGAGCCGCCGCTGACGGCGACGGTGCGGATCGTGGCGTCGGGGTCGCCGGCGACGCGGATGCCCTGCGCGGTGGCGGGCAGGCGTGCGGCGGCCCGGGCGGCGAGGTCGCGCAGCGGCAGCGGGTGGTCCAGTTCGCAGACGCGGCCGAGGCCCCGGCGGCCGTGCGGGTCGCTCGGGTCCGGCACGAGCGGTCGTACGACACGCAGGTCGAGGGCGCCGGCGAGCGCGTCGGAGACGCCAGGGTCGGCGGTGTCGGCGTTGGTGTGCGCGACGTGCAGCGCGATGTCGTTCTTGATGAGGGTGTGCACGACGCGGCCCTTGAAGTGGCTCGCGGCCACCGTCGTCGTACCGCGGAGGTAGAGCGGGTGGTGGGTGACGAGCAGGTCGGCGCCCAGCTCGACCGCCTCGTCGACGATCTCCTGGACCGGGTCGACGGCGAACAGGACCCGGCCGACCTCCTGCTCGGGGTCGCCCACGACGGTGCCGACCGCGTCCCAGGACTCGGCCCGCTCGGCGGGCCACAGGTTCTCCAGCGCGGCGATGACTTCAGACAGACGGGGCACGGACAGAAGGCTACCTGCCTGATCCGTGCCGCTGAACCGATGTCCGCGGCCGGGCGCGCACCGGCCCCGGCGGCCCGGTCCCTCGTCGGCCACCTTCAGCACACGGGCCGGCCTTCCCTCAGGCGAATCGTTCCTCTACCACCCTTATGTGTGAAGCAGGAGCCTCGTGGTTCCCCGTGGGTGCGCGCGAAAACTAGCGTCGTGACCGGAGGTGAGCAGACCATGACGGCCTGTGCGATCGAGCCCGAGGCTGCCCCCGGTGACGGTGCTCCGAAGGTGGGCTGCACCATCACCGCGGACGGCGCCTACGCCGCCCGCCTCACCCTGGACGGCGACTGCTGGTTCCCGGAGCGCTGGACGCTGGACGGCCCCGAGCCGTACGCGGTGCCGCTGCCCGGCAACCAGCCGGAGGAGCCCGGCACGGAGGTGCAGCCGATGGGCGACGGGCGGGTGCTGATCCGCCGGCCCACGGACGGGCGGCACGTCTTCTCCCTGCTGTACCCGACCGGCCCCGGCACCGGCGAGGTGCTGCTCGGCGCGGTGGAGTGCCCGGACGAGGACGCCCCGCTGCGGCTGCTGCCCCCGGCGCCGGGCGGCGCGAGGGCGTACGCCCTCTCGGTGGGCCGGCGTTGCAGCACGCTGTGGCTCGTGGCGGGCGGGGCCTTCGGGCCGGAGCGGCTGGCGGAGATCCCGGGGCGCTGCTCGGGCGGGGTGTGGCTGGACCACGCGGGCCGGATGCTGGCGCTGGACCGGGAGGTCGGCGGGCGGACGAAGACGGTCGTGGTGGACCTGGGGCGGGGCGGCGAGGTGTCGCCGTTCCTGCAGATCACCGAGGGCAGCGACGACCGGCTGCTGCTGGCGGACCCGGACAGCGGGCTGCTGCTGATCCGCTCGGACGCGCCGTCGCCGGGCGAGGACCGGCTGGGCTGGGGGGTGCTGGGCAGCACGCTTCCGGTGCGGTTCCCGGAGTGCCTGCGGGTGCCGGACTGCTCGGTGACGCCGTTCGCGATCCAGCCGGGTCTGGTGCTGATGCCGGAGAGCTGTGCGGTGGCGCTCCGCGTGCAGGGGCCGATGGGCGGCTGGCTGGGGCTGTGGCGGCCGGACGGGCGGCAGGTGCACCATCTCCCGGCGCCGGCCGGGTGGTTGGCCGGGACGGGGCTGTGGACGAGGGACGGGGTGCTGCAACTGCCGTGCGCGACGGCCGAGATGCCGTGCGGACTGGCGCGAGTTGTGGCGCCCTCGGGGGGCGCGACGGACCCGGGGGGCGCGGGGGACGCGGGAGGAACGGGTTCGGCGAGTCCGCAGGGTCCGGAGGGTCCATTGGAGGGCGGTGCGGCCGTGCGGGCGCTGTCGGGGTCCGCCCCCTCGGCGACGGACGAACGGTCACGGGCGGGCCTCCCGGCGGACGAACGGTCACAGGCCGGCCTCCCGGCGGACGAACGGTCACAGGCCGGCCTCCCGGCGACGGACGAACGATCGAAGGCCGGCCTCCCCGCGACGGGCGAACGATCGCAGGCGGGCCTCCCGGCGGCGGACGGACCGTCGGTGCCGGGCCTCCCGGCGGCGGACGAGCCGTCCGAACCGGAGCCCGCGGAACCGGTCGTGGCCCGTCCGGTGCCGTTGCGGGAAGCCCCCTTGGGACGTCTTGTAACGAACTAGTGCCGATGGGCGTGGCCGCCTGGATCCGGGTGCCGGGGTGCTGGTTAGACTCGCCGGGCTGTTCGAAAGATCATGTTGACGGGGTGAATCCTTCCGATGAGCGACACCAGCACCATGCAGCCGCTGTCCGCCGAGACCCAGGGGGACGCCGGTCACGGTCGTCACCGAGGTCCGAACTCGGCCCAGGACGGTGACTCGGCCCCTCGTGGCCGGCACCGCAAGCCGGCCGAGGACACCGAGGCAGCTGCCTGAGGGTACGCAGGGAAGGGCCCGCACACCGGCCGGTGTGCGGGCCCTTCCGCGTGTCCAACCTTCCTGGACGTCGGCTTCAGGTCGGCTCTACGTCCGCTTGAGGCCGAGCACCTCCGCCGCCGCGAACGTCTCCCCCTCGGGCCGCTCGGCGTAGTGCGCGGTGAGGAGGGCGTCCAGTTCGTCGTAGGTGAAGGTGTCCTGCTTGCTGTCGAACTTGGCTCGCACGCGCGGCCGGTCCACGACCGCGACCATGCCGCCGTGCACGACGAAGAGCTGGCCGTTGGCGCGGGCCGCGGCGGGTGAGGCCAGGTAGCCCACGAGGGGGGCGACATGCTCGGGGGCGAGCGGGTCGAGGCCGTCGGCGGGCTGTTCGAAGCCGGCGAAGACGTCCTCGGTCATCCGGGTGCGGGCGCGCGGGCAGATGGCGTTGGCCGTGACCCCGTACTTGGCGAGGGCGAGGGCCGTGGAGGTGGTCAGGCCGACGATCCCGCCCTTCGCCGCCGCGTAGTTGGGCTGGCCCGCGGAGCCCGCGAGGAACGCCTCCGAGGAGGTGTTCACGATCCGGCCGTAGACCGGGCCGCCCGCCGCCTTGGAGCGCTCGCGCCAGTGGGCGGCGGCGAAGTGGGTCGTGTTGAAGTGGCCCTTGAGGTGGACCCGGATCACCGAGTCCCACTCACCCTCGGTCATGGAGAAGACCATACGGTCGCGCAGGATGCCCGCGTTGTTGACCAGGATGTCCAGCTTGCCGAACTCCTCGATCGCCAACTCGACCAGTTCGCGGGCCTGTTGGAAGTCGGCCACGTCGCCGGTGTGGGCGGCGGCCCGTCCGCCGGCCGCGCGGATCTCGGCGGCGACCTCCTCGGCGGGGCCCGCGGAGGCGTCCCCCGAGCCGTCCCGGCCGGGCTGGCCGAAGTCGTTGACGACGACGGCCGCGCCGAGCCGGGCGAGTTCGAGCGCCTCGGCGCGGCCCAGGCCCCGGCCCGCGCCGGTGACGACGGCCGACAGTCCTTCCAAGGGCTGTGACATCGGCAGTGACATCCGCGGCGCCCCTCAGATCTCGATGCAGGTGCGCAGGGCGGTGCCGGTGCGCATCTGGTCCAGCGCCTCGTTGATCTCGGACAGCGGCACCCGGTGCGTGATCAGGCCTTCCAGGTCGATGCGGCCCGCCCGCCACAGGGCGATGGTGCGCTCGTAGGAGCGCAGGACGTCGCCGCCGCCGTACATCGACGGCAGGATGCGCTTCTCGTCGAAGAACAGCTCGAACATGTTGAGCTGGAGGAAGTCGTCCATGGCGCCCGCGCCGACCACGACGAGGGTGCCGCCGCGCCGGGTGTTGTCGTACGCCGTCCGGGCGGTGGCGGACCTGCCGACGACCTCGAAGACGTAGTCGAAGCCCTCCCCGGCGGTCACCTGCTGCTTGGCGTCGGCGAGTTCGTCCGGGGAGACGGCCTTGGTGGCGCCGAAACGGAGGGCCGACTCGCGGCGCGAGGCCACCGGGTCGACGGCGACGATCTCCGCCGCGCCCTTCAGCCGCGCGCCCTGGATTGCCGAGATGCCGACGCCGCCGCAGCCGATGACGGCGACCGACGAACCGGCCTCCACATCGGCGGTGTTGAGGGCGGCCCCGAGTCCCGTGGTCACTCCGCAGCCGATCAGCGCCGCGATGTCGAAGGGCACGTCGTCCGGGATCGGCACCGCGCAGCCGGCGTCGACGACGACCTCCTCGGTGAAGGTGCCGGTACCGGCGAAGCCGAACACGTCGCCGCCTGTGCGGCGGAAGTTGGGGGTGCCGGCGTTCATGAACCCGGCCAGGCACAGCTCGGTCTGGCCGCGCTTGCAGGCGGGGCAGGCGCCGCAGGCCGGCAGCCAGCACACGACCACCCGGTCGCCCGTCTTCAAGTGGCTCACCCCGTCGCCGACTTCGAGGATCTCCCCCGCCCCTTCGTGTCCGGGCACGAAGGGCGCGGGCTGCGGCAGCACCCCGCTCATCGCGGACAGGTCCGAGTGGCACAGCCCGGTCGCCCGGACCCGGATACGCACCTTGCCGGGCCCGAATCCCACGGCCTCGACGTCGTCGAGGATCTCCAGCTTGTCCTGGCCGATCTCCTGCAGTACGGCTGCGCGCATGGTGCGGCTCCCCTCAACTGCTGTCTGTGTTAACCGTGTTCGACGATGGTGTCGGCGAGGACCGGCGCGTCGTCCCGCTCCACCGCGCTGACGGCGACCGTGGTGGACTCCGGCGTGTGCCACATGCGCATCCGCAGGGTCTCCCCCGGATACACGACGCCCGCGAACCGGGTGGAGTACGACCGCACCCGGCTCACGTCCCCGCCGAGCAGCGTGTCGACGACCGCCTTGAGCGTCATGCCGTAGGTGCACAGCCCGTGCAGGATGGGCCGGTCGAAGCCGGCGAGCTTGGCGAACTCGGGGTCGGCGTGCAGTGGGTTGTAGTCGCCCGAGAGGCGGTAGAGCAGCGCCTGGTCCTCGCGGACGTGCCGTTCGACGATCCGGTCGGGCTCCCCGGCGGGCGGTTCGCGGCGGGTGGAGGGGCCGCGGTCGCCGCCCCAGCCGCCCTCCCCGCGGACGAAGATCTGGGCGTCGTTCGTCCACAGCGGGCCGTCGGCGTCGGCGACCTCCGTGCGCATGACCAGGACGGCCGCCTTGCCCTTGTCGTGGACGGCGGCGATGCGGCCGGTGGCGGTGGCGGTGCCCCGCGCCGGAAGGGGGCGGTGGATGGTCAGCGACTGGCCGCCGTGCAGGACCTTGGCGAGGTCGACGTCCACGCCCGGCATGGACAGACCGCTGATCACGCCGGGGGAACCGGCGCCCGCCACGGTGGCGAAGCTCGGCAGGACGTGCAGCCGGGACTCCAGGGTGTAGCGCAGCTCGTCGGGGTCGGTGGCCGGGATGCCGGCGCCGATGCCGAGGTGGTAGAGCTGGACGTCCTTGGGGACCCAGGTGATCTCGCCGGACCGGGGTTCGGCGGCGAGGGCCTTCGCTGCGTCGATGGGCATACGGCTCCTGGTGGATCGAGTGGCTCAAGACCTCGGCGCGGCCGTCCGCACCGTCGGCCGCGACCGAGGTCGTCACGGGGCCGATCTAGAACGCGTTCCAGTCCGGCGCCCTCTGTATAGCCCAGGGCTCGTCACTTGTGAAGGCTCCTGACACTGTGTCAGGTCCATGTGGGGGACGCCGGGCCGGCCGTGACATTTGTCCTGCCCAGGTCCGTACAAGCGCATCTGCCGGGCAGGGCGGCCGACTTCGTAGCGTCGTACCCATGACACAGACGGAACGCGCCGCCGTGTCCTTCACGGGGGCGGTCAAGAAGTTCGGTACCGTGCGCGCCGTGGACGGCGTCGATCTGACCATCGCGCCCGGCGAGACGGTCGCCCTCCTCGGCCGCAACGGCGCCGGCAAGTCGACGACGATCTCCCTGCTGCTCGGCCTGAACGAGCCCGACGAGGGCAGCGTCGAGCTGTTCGGGGAGCCTCCGAGCACGGCCGTGCGTGCCGGGCGAGTCGGCGCCATGCTGCAGGAAGGCCGGGCGGTGCCCCGCGTCACCGTGCGCGAGCTGGTCGCCTTCGTCGCCGGACGCTATCCGGCGCCGATGCCGGTCGAGCGGGCGCTGCGGCTGGCGGGGATCACGGAGCTGGCCGGACGCCGGGTGGACCGGCTGTCCGGCGGCCAGACCCAGCGGGTCCGCTTCGCCGTCGCCCTCGCCGGGAACCCCGCGCTGATCGTGCTGGACGAGCCGACGGCCGCCCTGGACGTGGAGGCGCGGCACGCCTTCTGGGCGTCGATGCGGTCCTACGCGCGCCTCGGCCACACGGTGCTGTTCTCCACCCACCACCTCCAGGAGGCGGACGCCCACGCCGACCGCATCCTCGTCATCGACGGCGGCCGGATCGTCGCCGACGGCACGAGCGAGGAGCTGAAGCGGTCGGTGGGCGGGGGCCTGGTCGCCTTCGACCTCGCCGGCGGCGGCACCGGGGGGCTGGAGCTGCTGCCCGGCGTGCGGTCCGTGGAGGTGCGCGGCGACCGGGCGCGACTGCGGACGGACGATCCCGACGCCACGGTGGTCGCTCTCGCGGAGTCGGGGGCGATACGGGGGCTGGAGGTGGCGCCGGCGTCCCTGGACGACGCGTTTCTCGCCTTGACCGCTGCTGAGGGCTCCAGGCCCCCGTTCGGCCCTGAACGGGCCTCGTCCTCACACTTCCCCAGAGGGGGTACCCCCGGACGGGCTGGATCGCAGCGGCCGGCATTCAAGAGCGCGGAGATCGAGGAGGCCTCGTGATGCTCGACTACCTGCGGCTCGAAGTGCGCCGTACCCTCCGCGACGTCGGGTTCGTCATCGGCGGGGTCGCCATGCCCGTGCTCATGTATCTGCTGTTCACCAACCTCGGCGCGGACGACGGGGGTTACAAGACGGCCGCGATGGTCGGGATGGCGGGGTACGGGGCCGTCGGGTCCGCGCTCAACACCGGCGGCGGGGTCGCCGAGGACCGGGCGATCGGCTGGCTGCGGCAGCTGCGGGTGACGCCGATGACACCGCGGCAGGTCGTCATGGGCCGGGCGCTGACCGGCTCGGTGACCGTGCTGCCGGCGATTCTCGCGGTGCTGGCGGCGGGCGGTCTGCTCAACGGGGTGCGGCTGGCGCTCTGGCAGTGGGCGGCGATCGCACTGCTGCTGTGGCTGGGCTCGATGCCGTTCACGCTGCTGGGCCTGGGCAACGGCTACCGGCTGACCGGGCAGACCACCGGCGTGGCGAACATGGCCTGCAACCTGGGCCTGGCCGTCCTCGGCGGCCTGTGGTTCCCCGTCACCCTCTTCCCGGACTGGCTGCGCGCCCTGTCGGCGTACACGCCCACCTACCGGTTCGCCCAGCTGGGCACATCGGTCGCGGACGGGCACGCTCCGGCGCTCGGCGCGGTCTGTGTCATGGGGGCTTGGCTGCTGGCGTTCGGTTCGTACGCTGTGCTGTCGTACCGGCGGTCCGGACGGACCGCCTGAACGGGGGACGAGGATCATGAAGTGGACGCGTGGGGTCGCCTTCCAGCTGCGGCAGTGGCGGGCGGCCCGGGAGCGGTGGCAGGCGGACATGCGGGCCTTCAAGGCCGCGCAGAAGGAGGCGCGCCGCACGGGCGCCGAGGTGCCCGAGCATCCGGGGCCGCCGCCGACCGCCTTCTCGCTGCTGCCGTGGCTGCTGATGGGGCTGGGCGCGTTCTCCAACCTCTTCCAGGGCAAGACCCCCAACCCGTGGATCGGCGGCCTGGGGCTGCTCACCTTCAACTCCCTGTACATCTTCGTGGCGACGCGGGCCTTCGTGAAGGAGAAGCGGCAGGCCGTCTCCACGCGGGTGGCGCTGGCCGTGATGGCCGCGATCACCTGCGCTCTGGCCGGCGCCTACGGCGACAACTGGCTGCTGTTCTTCCCGCTGCTCGGGCTGGCCACGGGAGCGGCCCTGCGGGGCGAGTACCTGCGCTGGTCCGGCACCGGCGTCGCCCTCCTCGCGGGGGTGGTCTCCACCGCGCGCGACGGCTGGAACGGCCTGAACATCGCCTACGCCACCTTCATCTCGACCATGGTGACGGCGGCGATCCTCTCGCTCTCCGAGGCCGTACGGGAACTGCGCGCCGCCCGCGAGCAACTCGCCCACCAGGCGGTGGAGAAGGAGCGGCTGCGCTTCTCCCGCGACCTGCACGACCTGCTCGGCCACACCATGTCGGTGATCGTGGTGAAGTCGGAGGCCGCCCGGCGGCTGGCCCCGCGGGATCTGGACGCCGCCCTGGCCCAGATCACCGACATCGAGTCCGTGGGCCGCCAGGCCCTCACCGAGATCCGCGAGGCCGTCACCGGCTACCGCGAGGGCAGCCTCGGCACCGAACTGGACCGCGCGCGGTCGGTGTTGGAGGCGGCCGACGTGGAGCCGGTGGTGCGGCGCTCGGGCACGCCCCTCGCGCCGCAGACCGAGGTCCTGCTGGGCTGGGTGGTGCGGGAGGCCGTGACCAATGTGCTGCGGCACGCGGGCGCGACCCGCTGCGAGATCACCGTGGACAGCACCTCCGAGCAGGTCCGCCTGACGGTCGCCGACAACGGCGGCGGTGAGCCGGCCCTCCCGTCCTCCCCCGGTCTCGGCGGCACCGGTTTGAAGGGGCTGACCGAGCGCCTCGCGGCGGCGGGCGGCTCCCTGCGGGCCGGACCGTCGCCGCGAGGCGGCTTCACGGTCACCGCCGAGCTCCCCTTGGAGCCCGGCGACGCACCGGCCCCCGTGGCGGCTACGGCGCCCAGGGCGCACTGACCACCCAGCTCACGTCGTCCGTCCAGGACGTGGCGCTGTCCCAGGTGTTGGAGCCTCCGTCACTCGCTATGTAGACGTTGTAGTCGTAGTGGCGGAGGAACTTCGCCGGGTAGTTGTACGACGCGAACGACGTGCCGGTGCCGCTCTTGCCGGTCGTCGGACAGAACGTGGCGTCCTGTCTGTACTGGGTGGTGCCGGTCATCGGCTGCCGCAGCAGCTGGTAGTTGTAGTGGCGCAGGAAGTCGCCGGGGTAGTTGCGCGACTCGAAGGAGACGCAGGAGGCGTCGGCGAGGCCGCGGCGGACGATCCAGGTGGCGTCGCTCTTGTCCAGGGCCGAACTGCTGGACGTGATGGCGGAGATGACGGCCGTGTCGTTCTGGTGGCGGATGTAGTCGCTGGTGCAGCAGGACGTGGTCGCCTTCAGGGAGATCTCCGAGCCGGGGGTGAGCGTGCCGGTGGAGCCGGTCGCGCCGCCGTAGCCGACCGAAACGATGTTGGCCTGGACGGAGTTGTCGGCGGCGTCCGTCGGGATGCCGGAGGTCATGACGCCCTCGAAGAAGGAGCCGATGGAGCCGTTGCTGTTGTCGCCGCCGGTGCCGAGGACGATGGCGCCCTCCTGGTGCATCGGCGAGTAGCCGCTCGCGTTGGTGGGCTCACTCCCGGAATAGGTGGTGGTCAGCCCGCCGGATTGGGCGTTGCCCCATTTCAGTGCGAAATGGTTCTGGCCGTTGTTCTTCAACAGCGCGGTCACGAACGGCAGCGCGCCCGTGCCGGTGTTGGAGGAGTTCGTGCTGTGGCCGAGGTCGGACTGGAACAGCCCGTTCTCCAGGTCCGCCTGCACCCACGGGCCCTGGCCGTAGCAGGGCGAGAACCAGCATTCGGTGCCGAAGTTGATCGCGTCCATGTGGCCGTTGCCGGTGTCCTTGTTGTTCGTCTCGGCGTTGCCGTAGTCGAAGCAGCAGCTGCCGTTGACGTGGGTGCCGGAGGTGACCATGTACATCCCCTCCGCGCCACCGTTGACGGCGACGCCCGAGGTGGAGTTGTCCCGGTAGCCCATGCCGGCGGAGATCTCCAGGCCGTAGACCTGGTGGCCGCCGACGGTCACCGGCAGGGCGTCCGCGGGCGCGCCGACGTCGGCCGCCCCGGCGCCTCCCGCGCCCTCGACGGTCAGGTCGTTGTGGCGCGGGGACTGGTCGTAGATCTTGGTGATGAGGCAGGTGGTGCCGGCGCAGAAGGAGTCCTGTGCCGCGGCGTTGGCGTACCCGCCGGCGGCCAGCAGCCCGATGTCCTTGGTGGCGCCGTCGGAGGCCCGCTGCACCTGGTAGAGGGAGCCGTTGTACGAGGAGTACAGCGCCCTGGCCAGGCTGTGCGCGGCGACGCAGGGGGTGCCCGCGGCGGCGTAGATGTCGCAGGGCAGTGAACCGGCCGCCTGGGCCTGGGCCGACGGCGAGCGCGAGCACCGTGACGAGCGCCGAGAGCGCTGCCAGGGCCGTGGTTCTGAGTCTGGGGAACGCGCGGGAGAGCACGATGGACCTCCTTGAGCGTCCGGTATTCCGAACGGCGTTCGAAGCGTATTCCGGATTTCTCTCACCGATCGAAATGCCGAACAATTGCGGGTGGGAGTGCGGGCACAGGAATTGCAAAGGCGAACTCTGAATGCAGAGGCGATTGTTGGGCCGGCGTCAGGTGCCGTCAAGCCTTCCGGAACGGAACCATGCCGAGTCTTTAAGGGGTCCGGCCGGCCGGCCGCGCCCTACTCTTGGCCCGTGGACGAGATGCCCCGGGAACACCGGCCGACCAGGAACGTGCGGGTTCTGCTCGCCGAGGACCAGGGGATGATGCGCGGCGCGCTCGCCCTGCTGCTGAACCTGGAGGCCGACCTCGAGGTCGTCGCCCAGGTCGCCGCCGGTGACGCGATCGTGGACGCCGCGCTGACGCACCGCCCCGACGTCGCCCTGCTGGACATCGAACTGCCCGGCATGAGCGGCCTGGACGCGGCCGCCGAACTGCGCGAGCAGGCGCCGGACTGCCGGGTGCTGATCCTCACCACCTTCGGACGGCCCGGCTATCTGCGCCGCGCCATGGAGGCGGGAGCCGCCGGCTTCCTGGTGAAGGACGGCCCGGTGGAGGAACTGGCCGCCGCGATCCGCCGGGTGCTGACCGGCGAGACCGTGGTCGACCCGGCGCTGGCCGCCGCCGCGCTCAGCGCCGGTCCCAATCCGCTCACGGCCCGCGAGTGCGACGTCCTCAAGGCGTCCGTGGACGGCGCGACGGTCGCCGACATCGCCGCCAAGCTGCACCTGTCGGAGTCGACCGTCCGCAACTACCTCTCCTCGGCCATCGGCAAGACCGGCACCCGCAACCGCATGGAGGCGATGCGGGAGGCCCGGCAGCAGGGCTGGCTGTGAGACGTCACCGCGCCGGCCCCGTCACCTCCACCCCCTTGTAGACGGTGCCCTTCGGCGCCAGGCACACGAACCAGCCGTCCGGGGAGCCCTCGGCCGACCGGATGCCCGGCGCCAACTCGCCGTTCGGCCGCGGCCCCGAGACCCGGCGCAGGACGGTGCTCGACCCGTCCTTCCAGGCGCAGGTCACCTCCCGGGCGTCCTTGGCGACCCGTCCGACCACCAGGCGCTGCGCCCCGGTCCCCGGCGCCAACTGCACCGCGCTCACGTCCCGGTCGATGCCCGCCTCGGCGTCCCGCTCGGGCAGCGAGTTCTCGATCACCACCGAGTCGTCCTCCCCGTAACTGAGGTGCACGAAGTACGTGCGCTTGCCCAGCAGGTCGGCGGCCGTCTCCAGGGACGCGGGCCATTCGCCCCGGTACTGGCCCATCGCCGTCAGCTCCGCCTCCGCCTCCTCGCTGTCGCGCGGCGCGTCCCACACGTCGACGGTGACCGCCCAGTCCTTGCCGTCCTCGGTCCCGCCCGCCAGATCCGTGCGGTGCGGCTGGTACCGGGGGGTGTCCGGCGTCGCCGACGGCCGGGGCGCCGACGGCTCCACCCGTCCGTCTGCGCCCGGCAGCCCCGCCAGCGCCACCGTCCCCGTCGCCCCGACGATCGCCAGCGCCGCCGCCGCGGCCACCGCCCACCTGCGCGCCCTGCGCCGCCGCCCGCCCCGGACGACCGCCTGGGTGGGGGCTATACCGACCTCGACCCCGTCCGCCGCATCGGCCAGCAGGAGGGCGATGTCCCTGTGCGTCATGTCCTGGTCCGCTTCCCGGTCCGCGCTCATCCCTTACCGCCCCCGCTCGTCACCGTCTCCGCCAGCCCCGGTATGGCGCGCAGTTTCGCGATCCCCTTGGCCGCGTTGCTCTTCACCGCGCCGACGGAGCAGCCCATGGCCTGCGCCACCTGGGTCTCCGTCAGGTCCTCCCAGTACCGGAGGACCACCGCCTCCCGCTGCCGCGGCGGCAGCTGCGCCAGCGCCTTCAGCAGGACTCCGCGGTCGTCGGCCTGCGCGATGCGGTCACCGGTGTCGGCGACCTCGCGGACCAGGCCGGAGTCGTCCTTCGGCGCCAGGAACTCCCGCAGTTTCCTGCGGTGCCTGCGTGCGTGCGCGTTGATCATCACGCGCCGTACATACGCCTCCGGGTCGTCCGCCGAACCGACCCTGCGCCAGGCCACGTAGACCTGTTCGAGGGTCGCCTGGGCGAGGTCCTCGGCGGCGTGTCGCTCCCCCGTGAGGAGAAATGCCGTCCGCACCAGCCGCGGCCAGCGGCCGATGACAAAGCTCTGGAACTCCTCGTCCCGAGCCTCCTTGCGATCCCCCATGGGCACCTCCTAGATGTCAGAAGGAGTCCACGAGCGCCCCGGACCGTTGCCTCGATCGGCGAAATCACTCCGCGGCGGAGTCAGGACGCGACATCCCCGTCCCCTCTCCCCGCCCCGCCGCCTTCTGCCGAGGCAGCCATACCAGCATCAGCACCACCCCGGCGAGCAGCACCCCGGCCCCCGTCCGGAAGACCAGCGCGTATCCCTCGGTCAGTGCCGCCGGTGTCGCGCGGTCGCCCGTGCGCGCCGCGGCGATCGTCGACATCACGGCGAGCCCGAGCGAACCGCCCATCGTCCGCGAGGTGTTGATCAGCCCCGACACCAGGCCGGCCTCCCCGGGCGCGGCCCCGGACGTGGCGAGCGCGGCCAGCGGGGTCGCCGTCAGCCCGGCGCCCAGCATCATCAGGATGCCGGGCAGCATGATCTCCGTCAGATACGCCCCCTCGGACGTCATCGCGGACTGCCACACATAGCCGGCCGCCGCGATCAGCGTCCCCAGCGCGGCCAGCCGGCGCGCCCCCAGCGCCGGCAGGAAGCGGGGCGCGAGCTTGGAGCCGAGGATGATCGCCAGGGAGCTCGGCACCAGTGCCAGTCCCGCCTCCAGCGGGGTGTAGCCGAGCACGTTCTGCGCGTACAGGGTCATGAAGAACCACATGCAGAACATCGCGGAGCCGTTCAGGAACATCGCCGCGTTCGCCGACGACACCGCCCGCACCCGGAACAGCCCGAGCGGCATCAGCGGGACCGTCGTCAGCGCCTCGACGGCCAGGAAGCCCGCGATCAGCGTGAGTCCGGCGGCCAGCGGCACCAGGGTCGCGGCCGACGTCCAGCCCTCGGCCTCGGTCTGCGAGATGCCGTACGCGAGGGTGGCGAGCCCGGCCGTCACCAGGACCGCGCCCGGCAGGTCGAGCCGCCGCCCGCCGCCGTTGCGGCTCTCCGCCAGCCACCTCATGGAGCCGGCCAGCACCACCGCGCCGACGGGCACGTTGATCAGCAGGACCCACTGCCAGGACAGTCCGTCCACCAGTGCTCCGCCGACCAGACCGCCCGCGGCCCCGCCGCCCGCGCCCACCGCGCTCCAGGTGGCGATGGCCCGCATCCGCGCCGCGCCCTCGGGGACCGCCGAGGTCAGGATGGTCAGCGTCGAGGGCGCCAGCACCGCCGCGCCCAGCCCCTGCACGGCGCGTGCGACCAGGAGCTGCCCGCCCTCCTGCGCCAGCCCGCCGCCCAGCGACGCCAGTGTGAACAGGCCGAGCCCGACCAGGAACATCCGCTTGCGCCCGTACAGGTCGCCGGCCCGCCCGCCGAGCAGCATGAAACCGGCGAAGGCGATGGCGTAGGCGTTGACCACCCACTGCAGCCCCTGCGCGCTCAGCCCCAGGTCGGCCCGCATCGACGGCAACGCCACATTGACGACCGACACGTCCAGCACGACGAGGAACTGGCCCGCGCAGGCGAGGGCCACGACCAGCCACGTGGGGGGCGCGGTACGACGGGTGGTCCGGGTGGCGTCAGCGGTGTCCAGCATGCCTGTCATGCTCTCAACCCCTCCGCGCCCCTTGCATCGGCATTTCGCCCCACGACGTCTTCCGTCGCCGGACCTAGGCCCCCCCGGAGCGCCCGAACGGGGCGGAAGAGCGGCTTGCCGCCTTACGCCGCCCGGAGCAGTGTCACCACCGCCGCCCCGCCCAGCCCGATGTTGTGCGCGAGGCCCACCCGTGCCCCGGGGACCTGCCGCTCCCCCGCCGTACCCCGCAGCTGCCAGACCAGCTCGGCGGCCTGGGCGATGCCCGTGGCCCCCAGGGGATGCCCCTTGGAGATCAGTCCGCCGGACGGGTTCACCACCCAGCGCCCGCCGTACGTGGTCGCCCCGGATTCGACGAGCTTGCCCGACTCGCCCTCTCCGCACATGCCGAGCGCCTCATAGGTCAGCAGTTCGTTGACGGAGAAGCAGTCGTGCAGCTCGACGACGTCCACGTCCTCGATCCCGAGCCCGGCCCGCTCGTACACCTGCCGGGCGGCCTCCCGGGACATGGGCTGCCCGACGACGTCGATGCAGGAGCCGGACGCGAAGGACTCCTCGGTGTCCGTGGTCATGGCCTGGGCGACGATCTCGACGAGACCGGTGAGGCCGCGCGCCTCGGCGAGCCGTTCCGACACCACCACCGCGGCCGCGGCCCCGTCGGACGTCGGCGAGCACTGCAGCTTGGTCAGCGGCCGGTGGACCGTACGGGCCGCGAGGATGTCGTCCACCTCGTACACGTCCTGGAACTGCGCGTACGGGTTGTGCGCGGAGTGCCGGTGGTTCTTGGCGGCGACGGCGGCCAACTGCGCCTCGGTGGTGCCGTACCGCTCCATGTGCTCGCGGGCGGCGTCGCCGAAGATCTGGGCGGTGGGCGGGGTCCTCTCGAAACCGTGCCGGGCGGCCATGATCCCGTAGTGCCGGGCGACGGGAGAGGTCCCGAAGTCACCGCCGTCGGCCCCTCCCCCCAGCGCGCCCTTCCTCATCTTCTCGAAGCCCAGCGCCAGGACGCAGTCGGCGGCCCCGCCCTCCACGAGCTGCCGCGCCAGCATCAGCGCGGTCGATCCGGTCGCGCAGTTGTTGTTGACGTTGTAGACCGGGACGCCGGTGAGACCCAGCTCATAGACGGCGCGCTGACCGGCGGTGGACGGCTGGAAGCAGTAGCCGACGGGAACCTGTTCCACGTCCTCGTACGTCACTCCGGCATCCGCGAGCGCCGCGCCCCCCGTCTCCCGGGCCATGTCCCAGTACTGCCAGTCCCGGGTCTCGGGCTTCTCGAACTTGGTCATCCCGACCCCGGCCACGTATGCCCTCATGACGCGCGAGACTAGAACACGTTCCATTCCATGGCCAGACCTGACGTCCGGTCAGATCTTCATGACCGGGTCAAGGATCGGCGGGAGACCCGACGCCCCGGAATAGTTGCCTGTGCATACGAGGTTTACCCAGCACTTATCCAACGGGAGGCCTCACGCAATGACGCACACGACGAACGACCAGCCCGCCCGGAGAGCGAGCGGGGCCGTGGTCCCGGTCCTCGCCTTCGCGGGCATCGTTGTCGCGGTGATGCAGACCCTGCTCGTCCCGGTCATCAAGGACCTGCCGCAACTGCTGGACACCGCGCCCAGCAACGCCACCTGGGTCCTGACCTCGACACTGCTCTCGGGCGCCGTCGCCACGCCGATCATGGGCCGCCTCGGCGACCTCTACGGCAAGCGGCGGATGCTGATCCTCAGCCTCGCCGTGATGGTGGTCGGCGCCCTCGTCAGCGCCCTCACCAGCACCCTGCTCCCGATGATCGCCGGCCGTACGCTCCAGGGCTTCGCGATGGGCGCCATCCCGCTCGGCATCGGCCTGATGCGCGACATGCTGCCCCGCGAGAAGCTCGGCTCCGCGATGGCCCTGATGAGCTCCTCGATCGGCGTCGGCGGCGGACTCGCCCTGCCGCTCGCGGCCCTCGTCGCCCAGCACGCCGACTGGCACGCCCTCTTCTACGGCGCCGCCGGCCTCGGTGTCCTCTCCATCGCCCTCACCCTCCTCGTCGTACCGGAGTCCCCGATGCGCGCCGAGGGCTCCTTCGACGTCCTGGGCGCGATCGGCCTCTCCACCGGCCTGGTCCTGTTCCTGCTGCCCATCACTAAGGGCAGCGACTGGGGCTGGACCTCCGGCACCACGCTCGGCATGTTCGGCGCCGCGGCCGCCGTCCTGGTCCTGTGGGGCGTCTACGAGCTGCGCGCCAAGGCCCCGCTGGTCGACCTGCGCACCACCGCCCGCCCGGCCGTCCTCTTCACGAACCTCGCGTCGATCATGGTCGGTGTCAGCTTCTACGTCGTCTCGCTCGTCCTTCCCCAGCTGCTCCAGCTCCCGAAGGCGACCGGCTACGGCCTCGGTCAGTCGATGGTCGTCGCGGGTCTGCTCGTCGCTCCGCTGGGCCTGACGATGATGGTCACCGCCCCGGTCTACGCCCGCCTGTCCGCCAAGTACGGCCCCAAGACCACCCTGATCCTCGGCATGCTGATCATCGCCGTCGGCTACGGCGCGGGGCTCGGCCTGATGAGCGCGGCCTGGCAGAGCCTGGTCATCTCGGTCGTCCTCGGCGCGGGCATCGGCCTCGCCTACTCGTCCCTGCCCGCGCTGATCGTGGGCGCGGTCCCGGCCTCCGAGACGGGCGCCGCGAACGGCCTCAACACGCTGATGCGCTCCATCGGCACGTCCGTCTCCAGCGCCGTCATCGGGATGGTGCTGGCCAACACCGCGCAGAACGTCGGCGGGGTCGCGATCCCCACCATGCACGGCTTCCGGGTGTCCTTCCTCATCGCGACCGGCGCGGTGGTGATCGGCCTGCTGATGGCCCTGTTCCTGCCGAAGCCCGACCGGGCGCCGCGGCTGCGGGCCAGCAGCGAGGAAGAGGCCGCCCTGGAGCGCGCCGAGCAGGTGCTGCGCGGCTTCCGCGGGCGCGTCCTGGACGCCGAGGGCGCACCGGTGGCCCGGGCCAAGGTCACGCTGATCGACCGACGGGGGCGGCAGGCGGGGGCGACGCTGTCGGAGCCGGACGGGACGTATGTGCTGGCGGTGCCTACGGAAGGGGCGTATGTGCTGGCCGCGCGGGCGGTGGGGCACGGTCCGTTGGCGTCCGCCGCGTCGCACTCCGGTGAGGAGCGGGCCGTGGATGTGGATCTCGCGCTGCCTGGGGAGAGTGTGAGCGCGTAGAGATCGGGGGGAGCCGTCGTGTGGCGGCTCACCCGCCGTCGTGGCTTGTCGCGCAGTTCCCCGCGCCCCTTCGGGGCGCTGCCGGCATCGCGGCGGCCGCGGGTTCGTCGTGGCTTGTCGCGCCCACGCGGCGGAGCCGCATATCGATACAGCCCCGCGCCCCTCGAGGGCGATCACCGTACCCCCTGTCGAATCGTCGGCCGGGGGTACGGCAGCATGGGGCCGCTGATGCTTGCTCGTACGACCGGGAGGAACCCCATGGCCGCGGCGCCCAAGCCGGAGATCCTGGCCGCTTTCGAGGCGGCGAAGGGGTTCATGCCCGTCGACGAGGGGCTGGCGCTGTACGCGGCCGCGGTCGAGGCGGGCGCGCTCGGTCTGCCGCTGCTGGAGGTCGGCACCTACTGCGGCCGTTCCACCGTCCTGCTCGCCGACGCGGCCCGGCAGGCCGGGGTGACGGCCCTGACCGTCGACCACCACCGCGGCAGCGAGGAGCAGCAGCCCGGCTGGGACTACCACGACCCGGAGACGGTCGACCCGGAGATCGGCCTGATGGACACGCTGCCGACGTTCCGGCGCACCCTGCACCGCGCCGGTCTGGAGGAGCACGTGGTCGCCCTGGTGGGCCGCTCCCCGCAGATCGCGAAGTTCTGGGGCACCCCGCTCGGCCTGGTCTTCGTCGACGGCGGCCACACCGACGAGCACGCCACCGCCGACTACGAGGGCTGGGCCCCGCACGTCGCCGAGGGCGGACTGCTCCTCATCCACGACGTCTTCCCGGACCCGAAGGACGAGTTCACCGGCCAGGCCCCGTACCGCGTCTACCTTCGGGCACTCGAGTCCGGCGCGTTCACCGAGGTCTCGGTGACCGACTCGCTGCGCGTCCTGCGGCGAACGGGAGCGGGGATCTGAGGGCGCCGTTAGAGTCGCAGACGTGTCGTACGTAGGCCCGGACTTCGATCCACCGCAGCCCCGCCGCCCCCGTCGCGGCCCCCTCACCGTCGCCCTCGCCGCGCTCGTGCCCGGCGCGCTGCTCGGCTGGCTCGTCTACGACACCGTCGGCGGGTCCGGCGGCGGAGGCGGGTCGGACGGGGCGACGGTACGGGCGGCCACCAGCGCGGCGTCCAGCGGCGCGGCCTCCCCCACGTCCTCCGCGTCCGCGAGCGACGACACCAAGCAGCCCGGCACGCAGAGTCCGGCGCCCACGCGCGCCGACCCGACGTCCTCCGCGCCGGCCGTTTCCGGCCCCCTCAAGGGCAAGGTCGTCGTCATCGACCCGGGTCACAACCCCGGCAACTTCCAGCACACCGCCGAGATCAACCGCAAGGTGAACATCGGCACGAACTGGAAGGAGTGCGACACGACGGGCACCTCCACCAACGCGGGTTACACGGAAGCCCAGTTCACCCTGGACGTCTCGCACCGGTTGAAGGCGCTGCTGGAGCGGCAGGGCGCGACCGTGAAACTGACCCACGACAACGGCTCCCCGTCCTGGGGCCCTTGCGTCGACGGCCGGGCCCGGATCGGCAACGACGCCCACGCCGACGCCGCGATCTCGATCCACGCCGACGGCTCCGCGGCCGGCAACCGCGGCTTCCACGTCATCCTCCCGGGCGCCGTGCACTCGGGCGCCGCCGACACCCGGCCGATCGTCGCCCGCTCGGCCTCGCTGGGCGAGCGCGTCGCGGGCAACTTCGTCCGCGTGACGGGCGAACCCGCCTCCAACTACATCGGCGACGGCACCGGCCTCGTCACGCGTAAGGATCTCGGCGGTCTCAATCTGTCAACGGTTCCCAAGGTGTTCATCGAGTGCGGCAACATGCGCGATAGCAAGGACGCGGCACTGCTCACCAGCGGAGCCTGGCGACAGAAGGCGGCGCAGGGAATCTCTGAGGGAATCGTGAGTTTCCTGCGCTCTTCGTGATCGGTGGGCGGATCCCTGCGGACACCCTGGTCGGGCGGGCGATAAGGTCTACCGACGACGAGACGACTGACGAAGGACCTGCAGTGAATATCCGCTCCCTCAACCGAGGCGACGGCGTGGTGATCGGGGCAGCGGTGTTGCTGTTCATCGCGTCGTTCCTCCACCTCTACTCCGTCGACGGCCTGGGCAGCTACACCGCGACCGCGTGGGACAACCTCGGCAACGGGCTCGGCCTCTACATGGGCGGAGTCGTCGGCGCCGCGCTGATCGTCGTCAACCGATGCCTGCCGCAGCCCCGCAAGGTGGCCGGCCTGGACCTCGGCACGGTCGGCACGGCGTTCTCGGTCCTCGTCGTGTGGATCCTGTTCTGGACGATGGTGGACGTCCCGGACCCGGCCAGCCCCTCCGCCGGCCTCATCCTCGGCTTCATCGCCGCCCTGGCCCTCGCCGGTGCCGCCATCGCCACCCCCCTTGTCCCCGCCCTGCAGGCCGCGCTCATCCCGGCGCCCAAGCCGCAGGCTCCGCAGCCGTACGGGGCGCAGCCTCCCGGTGGCTACGGCTACCCGGGGGCGCAGCAGCCGCAGTACGGCGGCCAGCCGCAGCCGGGGCAGCCGTACGGGGCGCAGCCGCAGCCCGCGCAAGGGCAGCCGCAGCCGGCCGGCGGGGACTTCTCGCCGTTCTGGTTCGCCGTTCCGGTGCCGCGGCCGCTGTTCGCGGAGGACGGTTCGCCGACGCCGATCGCCGAACTCGCGCCGGGCACCTGGTACCTGGCCGTCGAGCAGCGCGGTCCGGGCCTGGTCGCCCAGACCCAGGACGGACGTCGTGGCGTGCTGCAGGACACCTCGGGGATCCAGCGCGGCTGACCTTCCCCTTCCCGCTTCACGGCCGGCCCCTCGCCCTTCCGGGTGGGGGGCCATTGCCGTACAGTCGCCTCCCGCGGTGCCGTAACTGACGGTTCGTCAGACAGGTGAGGGAGGCGCGTCATGCGACTGGGGCTCGCGCTCGGCTACTGGGGCCGTGGTCCCGACGCCGGTCATGTGCCGCTCGCGCAGGAGGCCGAGCGGCTCGGCTACGACTCCGTGTGGACCGCCGAGTCGTGGGGGTCCGACGCCTTCACGCCGCTGACCTGGATCGCCGCCCACACGTCGAGGATCAGGCTGGGGACGGCCGTCGCGCAGATGGCCGCCCGGTCGCCGACGACCACCGCGATGCACGCGCTCACCCTCGACCATCTCTCCGGCGGGCGCGTGATGCTGGGGCTCGGCCTGTCGGGGCCGCAGGTGGTGGAGGGCTGGTACGGGCGGCCGTTCCCCAAGTCGCCGCTCACCGCCACCCGGGAGTACGTGGACGTCGTACGGCAGGTGCTGCGGCGGGAGGCGCCGGTTGCTCTGGAGGGGCGGTTCCACTCGCATCCGTACCGGGGCGCGGACGGCACCGGCCTCGGGAAGGCGCTGAAGCCGATCACTCATCCGCTCCGGGCCGACCTGCCCGTTCTCCTCGGCGCCGAGGGGCCGAAGAACGTCGAGCAGACGACCCGTATCGCCGACGGGTGGCTGCCGTTGTACTGGTCGCCGAGCCGCTCCGACGTCTACGGCCCCTCCCTCGCGCAGCTCCCGCCCGGGTTCCTCGTCGCGCCCATGGCCCAGGTCCGGGTCTGCGACGACGTGGGCGAGGGCCTGCTGCCGGTGAAGACCATGCTCGGCTTCTACATCGGCGGGATGGGGCACGCCACCCGCAACTTCCACGCCGACCTGATGGCGCGGATGGGGTACGAGGAGGAGGCGCGGCGGGTGCAGGAGCTGTTCCTGCGGGGGCGGCGCGAGGAGGCGGTGCTGGCCGTGCCCGACGCCTTCGCCGACGAGATCTCCCTCGTCGGCCCGCGCGAACGCATCGCCGAGCGGCTGGAGTTGTGGCGCAAGGGGCCGGTGACGGACCTGCTGGCGCTGGCCCCCGATCCCCATACGCTCCGGGTGCTGGCGGAGCTCAACTCGTAGGCTCAGTAGGCCTGGAGCTCCACCAGCGTGCCGTCCGGGGTCCTCAGGTGCGCGGTGCGCAGGCCCGGGCCCCACTCGGGGCGGTCCCGGGGCTCGGCGACGACGGTGGCGCCGTGGCCGCTCAGCCGACGCGTGGCGTCGTCGACGTCGGGGACCCGCAGGACGAGCATCGCGGTGTCCTGGGCGGGCGGTGCGGAGGGCAGGTTCTCGGTGCCGACGACCTGGGCGACGGCCTTGCGGCCGAACAGGACGAGGACGGCCTGACCGTCCAGGTCCCAGTTGGCATAGCCGGCGTCGGGCAGCACCTTCACGGGCTCGATGCCGAGGAGGTCGCGGAGGGCCTCGGTCCAGAAGTGGGCCGCGGTGTCGAAGTCCTCGACGAGCAGCCGGGGGTAGAGAGCGTCCACGGCGTTCATCGTACCGAGCGGGTTTCATCCCGGAAGTCGCGGCAATCCGGAAAGCATGTCTCGATATAGCAGCGGCAATCGGGCCGGCGCGGTCGTGGCGATCGTCGCCGACATCATGGCCCTCATCCTGGGGCTGTGGATCCTGATGTACCTGTTGGACGCCAACCGGGCCAATGACCTGGTGCAGTTCGTCCACAATGCGGCCAACTGGCTGGCCGGCTGGTCGCGTGATCTGTTCACGTTCGACAAGGCGTGGGCCCGTGTGGTGGCGGGCTACGGACTGGCGGCGGTGGTCTACCTGTTCGTCGGTCACGCGATCGCCGGACGGCTGCAGCGCCACTGAGGCGCGGCAGCGGCGCTGAGGCCCCGGCAGGGACGCCGGGGCCTCAGTCGTAACAGTTGGCGCCGGGGCCTCAGTCGTAACAGTTGGCGCCGGGGCTTCAGTCGTAGCAGTCGGCGCCCGGGGCCTCAGCCGCAGCAGTCGGGGTCCAGGCCGCTGGGCAGGTTCTCCCCGCCGAACACCGTGCAGGTGGCGTCGTGGCCGCCGAGGGCGGCGACCGCGAGCAGGAGCGAGCCGGCCGTCCAGGTGGTCAGCTCCTGCGGCCAGATCGCCTCGTCCTCGAAGACGTAACCCGTCCAGTACAGGCCGCTCTCGGCGTCCCGCAGGTGCTGGATCGACTTCAGCAGGGCCAGCGCGCGGTCCGATTCGCCCATCGCCCAGAGGGTGAGGGCGAGTTCGGCCGACTCGCCGCCCGTGACCCACGGGTTGGGGACGACGCAGCGCACGCCGAGGCCGGGCACGACGAAGCGGTCCCACCCTTCCTCGATACGGGACTTGGCCTCCGCGCCGGTCAAGGCGCCGCCCAGCACCGGGTAGTACCAGTCCATCGAGTAGCGGTCCTTGTCGAGGAACCGCTCCGGGTGCCGGCGGATCGCGTGCCGCAGCGCGCCCACCGCCAACTCCCAGTCCGGCTGCGGTTCCTCACGCTGCTCGGCGATGGCGAGCGCGCAGCGCAGGGCGTGGTGGACGGAGGAGGAGCCGGTCAGCAGCGCGTCGGTGGTGAAGCCGCCGTCGTCCTCGCCCTTCCAGCCGATCTGCCCGCCGGGCTGCTGCAACCGCAGGACGTACTCGATCGCCGCGCAAACGGCGGGCCACATGCGGTCCAGGAAGGTGTCGTCGCCGGTGGAGAGGTAGTGGTGCCACACCCCCACCGCGATGTAGGCGACGAAGTTGGTCTCCCGCCCGCGGTCGGTGACGTCGGCGAAGTCGCCGTCGGCGTAGGCCGCGTACCAGGAGCCGTCCTCGTTCTGGTGCCGGGCGAGCCACTCGTAGGCCCGCTCGGCGGCCTCGTGCTCGCCGGCGGTGTCGAGGGCCATCGCGGCCTCGGTGTGGTCCCAGGGGTCCAGGTGGTGGCCCCGGAACCACGGGATCGCACCGTCCTCCCGCTGTACGGCGAGGATGCCCGCGACGGTCGCGGCGGCCTGCCCGGCGGTCAGGACCCCGGGCAGGACGAGGTGTTCTGTCCGGGGGGTGGTCACTTGGCGTCCACCGCCGGGAGGTGGGGCTTGGTCGCGTACGCCACGAAGCTCTTGCCGATCAGCGGGTTCAGCGCCTGCTCGGCGACCCGGGTGGCCAGCGGCTTCTTCATGATGTCCCAGACCAGCAGCTTGTGGTACGCCCGCACGGGCAGCGCCTTGTCGTTGTCGACGCCGAACGCGCACTTCAGCCACCAGTAGGGGCTGTGCAGGGCGTGGGCGTGGTGCGTGCCGTAGGGCTTGAGGCCGGCTTCCTCGATCTTGGCGATCAGTTCGTCCGCCTTGTAGATGCGGATGTGGCCGCCCTCGACCTCGTGGTAGGCGTCGGACAGGGTCCAGCAGACCTTCTCGGGCCCGTAGCGCGGCACGGTGATGGCGATACGGCCGCCGGGCCTCAACACCCTTACCATCTCGGCGAGTACGCCCTTGTCGTCCGGGATGTGCTCCATCACCTCGGAGATGATGACGACGTCGAAGGACTCGTCCGGGAACGGCAGCGCGAGGGCGTCGCCCTCCATGGCGGTGGCGGTCGCGCCCTCGGGTGCCTCCCCGGCCTCCTTCATCGCCGCGAACCACTTAGCGACCTCGCGGATCTCCTCGGCGTTCTGGTCGAGCGCCACGACCTGGGCGCCGCGCCGGTAGCACTCGAACGCGTGCCGGCCGGCACCGCAGCCGAGGTCCAGGACGCGGTCGCCCGGGGCGAGCGGGAACCGGGAGAAGTCGACGGTCAGCACGTGGCCCTGCTTTCGGAATAGACGCCGGTGTCGGGTGTGGGGGGCGTGGACTCGACGCCCTGCGCGGCCGCGGTGCGGCCGGGAAGCCTGCCGGAGGACCCGGCGATCGCCTCGCGGTAGCGGGCCACCGTGCCCTCCGCGGCCCCCGCCCAGGTGAAGTGCCGCAGCACCCGCTCCCGGCCCGCCCGGCCGAGGCGCGCCCGCAGCTCCGCGTCGCCCAGCAGCCGGCTCAGCCCGGCGGCCAGCGCCCCCGCGTCGCCCGGCGGCACCGCGAGGCAGGTCTCGCCGTCGGTACCGGCGACCTCCGGGATCGCCCCGCCGGTCGTGGCGACGAGCGGCGTCCCGGTGGCCATGGCCTCGGCCGCCGGCAGGGAGAAGCCTTCGTAGAGGGACGGCACGCAGGCGACCTCCGCCGAGCGGACCAGGTCGACCAGTTCGGCGTCGGAGATGCCCTTGACGAAGTCGACGGCGCCTTCGAGGCCGTAGCGCTCGATCGCCTGCGCGACGGGCCCCTCGGTGGGCCGCTTGCCGACGACGACCAGGTGGGCGCCGGCGTGCTCGGTCCGCACCTTCGCCAGGGCCTCGACGAGGAAGACCAGGCCCTTGAGGGGGACGTCCGCGCTGGACGTCGTCACGATCCGGCCCGGGACGACGGGGACCGAGGCGTCCGGCGAGAACAGGTCGGTGTCGGCGCCGATGTGGACCACGTGGATACGGTCCCCGCGGACGCCGAGGTGGTCGACGATCTCGGCGCGGGAGGTGCCGGAGACGGTGAGCACGGACGGCAGCCGGCGCGCGACGCGCTTCTGCATGCGGGTGAAGGCGTACCAGCGGCGCTTGGACATCCGCTGCTGCCAGTTCTCGGCGGCGTCCAGCTCCAACTGCCGGTCGACGGTGATGGGGTGGTGGATGGTGGTGACGAGGGGCGCGCCCACGTCCCCCAACAGGCCGTATCCCAGCGTCTGGTTGTCGTGCACGACGTCGAACTCGCCCCGCCGGGCGCGCAGATGGCGGCGGGCACGCAGGGAGAAGGTGAGCGGTTCGGGGAAGCCGCCGGTCCACATCGTGGCGACTTCGAGGACGTCGATCCAGTCGCGGTACTCGTCGCGCGCCGGGGTGCGGAAGGGGTCGGGCGAGCGGTAGAGGTCGAGGCTCGGCAGCTCGGTCAGGGTCAGTCGGTCGTAGCCCTCGTCGAGGACGGGGTACGGCTGGCTGCCGATGACCTCCACGCGGTGGCCGAGGCGGGCCAGCTCGCGGGAGAGGTGGCGGACGTAGACACCCTGTCCGCCGCAGAACGGGTTCCCTTTATAGGTGAGGAGCGCGATGTGGAGCGGTCGCCCGCCGTCGGCGGCCAGGTCCTCCTGGGGACCGGCCTGACTGGCCTCAGCGGTCACTCTGGGCCCCCTTCTGCATGCATTGTCCCGCGAGATTACGCCGGGACGCTAATCTAGAACAAGTTTCAGACTTGATCGTCCAGGAGGCTCTGAATCTACCGGCAGGTAAGGGCACTGTGAGCAGTGGATCAGGTGATTCGCGCCACGGCTGAGCCCTTGCCGTGCTCGGTCCGATCACCAGCCCTCACCGAGTGTCACGGAACGGGACCCATGCCTGCGGAAGCCAAGCCAGACGCCACCGCGCGGACGTCCTCCTCGCCCCTCACGGAGCGGCAGGAGGCCCGCCGCCGGCGCATCCTGCACGCGAGCGCGCAGCTCGCCAGCCGGGGCGGTTTCGACGCCGTGCAGATGCGGGAGGTCGCCGAGTCCTCCCAGGTGGCCCTGGGCACGCTGTACCGCTACTTCCCGTCCAAGATCCATCTGCTGGTCGCCACGATGCAGGACCAGCTGGAGCACATGCACGGCACGCTGCGGAAGAAGCCGCCGCAGGGCGATACGGCCGCCGAGCGGGTCGCGGAGACCCTCATGCGGGCCTTCCGCGCGCTGCAGCGCGAGCCGCACCTGGCCGACGCCATGGTCCGCGCGCTCACCTTCGCCGACCGCAGCGTCTCGCCGGAGGTCGACCAGGTCTCCCGTCAGACGACGGTGATCATCCTGGACGCGATGGGGCAGGCCGACCCGACGCCCGAACAGCTCTCGGCGGTCCGCGTCATCGAGCACACCTGGCACTCGGCCCTGATCACCTGGCTCTCGGGCCGGGCGTCGATCGCCCAGGTGAAGATCGACATCGAGACGGTGTGCCGCCTGATCGACCTGACCGATCCGCACCAGGGGACCTGAGAGGGCCGGCCCGTCCTCAGCCGACCGCCGACAGGCCGCTCCAGCCGCGCCCAACAGCCGCCCCCTCCGCCCACCGCGCGAGGAGTCGCCGCGCCTCCTCCTCCGGGGCCGCCAGGGACACGGTCTGGGCGCCCGCCGGGACGCTCCGCTCCTGCTGATGGGTGCCCTCGCTGCAGCAGGCGCAGAGCATGCGGACGCTGCTCGCGGGTTCGGCGCCGTAGCCGTGCTCGCCGAAAAGCTCCAGCAGGGCCCGCAGATCGTCCGCCTCGCCGGCCGCCACGGTGACCTCCAGGGTGGGCAGCTCGGAGGCCTCGAACAGCAGGAGCTCGTCGAAGACGGGGTAGGTCGCGCCGTCGACGATCCGCTCCCCCTTGGGCTCACCGTCGTGCACGACGATCTCGCCGTACCGCCGTCCGCCGGTGACGGGCACGTTGACCACCCGTCCCCGCGTCGGACACAGCCGCTCGATCCACACGACCTCGCGCTCACCGCCGGTGTCGAGCCGGACGCACGCGTGCCCGAAGGAACCCGTGATCTCGCCGTCGCCGTCCGGGAGTTCGATGCCGAAACCGGCCCAGGCGTCGCGGGCGGTCGCCCAGTCGCGCTGGATCGTCGCCGCGATGCCCAGGTTCCAGTACGCGGGATCGCCCTCGCCGCGCGGGGCACGGGCGGCGGCCTCGCGCCCGAGGTCGTACGCCTTCGCCCAGTTCCGCAGGAACTTGTGGGCGAGCGCGGCGTCGTACCACCACACCGCGCTCGGCCCGACGTCCGGGAACTGGCCGAGCACCCGCTCGTAGAGGTCGGCGGCGCGCAGCCACTCCTCGGCCTCCCACGCCTCGCCCGCCTGTCGGATCAGCTCCTTGGCCTCGGCCTTGCGCACGCGTCCCGCCCCGCTCGTTGATCGTTCCTACGACGACCGCAGGAGCGTAACCCTCACTCCTCGGGCGGGAACACCGGCTCCCCGCTTCCCGAGAGGGTGACCACGATCGCCTCCACGGGGCAGTTCTCGGCTGCTTCCAGCACCCGCTCGTTGGCATCCGTCTCCGGCTCCACCGGATGGGACTGCATCGCGGAGTCCAGCCGGAAGGCGCCCTCGGCCCGGTGGACGCACTGGGCCGAGCCGATGCACACGGAACGGTCGACCTCGACGTGCCAGCGGTCCCCCATGAGCGCTCAGCCCTCCCAGCCGGCCGGCAGGTGGATCATCTTGTGCTCCAGGTACTCCCCGAACCCCTCGGGCCCGAACTCCCGCCCCAGACCGCTGTTCTTGTAGCCGCCGAACGGGCCCAGCATGTCGAGACTGAAGGTGTTCACCGAGTACGTCCCGGTGCGCACCTGTCGCGCCACCTCGATGCCGTGGCCGACGTCCGCCGTCCACACGCTGCCGCTCAGTCCGTAGTCCGAGTCGTTGGCGATCTTCAGGGCGTCGGACTCGTCGCCGTAGGGCAGCAGGCAGATGACCGGGCCGAAGATCTCCTCCCGCGCGATCCGCATCGAGTTGTCGACGTCGCCGAAGAGCGTGGGCTCCACGTACCAGCCCCGCTCCAGGCCCGCCGGACGCCCGCCGCCCGTGAGGATCTTGGCGCCCTCCTCCTGGCCGATGCGGATGTAGTCGAGGTTGCGCCGCTGCTGGCGCTGCGCGACGAGCGGGCCGACCTGGGTCGCCGGGTCGAGCGGGTCACCGACCACGAGGGCGCCGGCCGCGGCGGAGAACGCCTCGGCGAACTCGTCGTAGCGGGAACGCGGCACCAGGATGCGGGTCTGGGCCACGCACGCCTGGCCGTTGTTCATCCAGGCCGCCGGCACGACCCCCGCGACCGTGGTCGCCACGTCCGCGTCCGGCAGCACGACGGCCGCCGACTTGCCGCCCAACTCCAGGGTCACGCGGGTGAGGTTGCGCGCGGCTACCTCCATCACGCGCTTGCCGGCGGCGACCGATCCGGTGAAGGAGACCTTGTCGATCCCGGGATGCCCGACGAGGTACTCGCTGACCTCCCGGTCGGCGGGCAGCACGGACAGCACACCCTCCGGGAGCCCGGCCTCCTTGGTGATGTCCGCCAGGATGTACGCGTCCAGCGGCGACTCGGGCGACGGCTTGAGGATCACCGAGCAGCCGGTGAGCAGAGCGGGCGCGAGCTTGGCGGCGGCGACGAACTGCGGGACGTTCCAAGGCACCACGGCCGCCACGACGCCGACCGGCTCGCGCCGCACGAGGATCTTTCCGAGCACGCCGTCGCGCCGCTCCTCGTAGATGAAGTCCCGAGCGACCGTGATCGCCGCGTCCCACACCATCATCGCGCCGAGGGCCTGCGCGAGGACGCTCCAGGAGTACGGCGACCCGTTCTCGGACGAGATCACGCGGGCGATCTCCTCGTGCCGTACGGCGATCGCGTCCTTGATGCGCGTGACCACCGCGATCCGCTCGTCCAACGACATCCGCGGCCAGGGCCCCTCGTCGAAGGCCCGGCGCGCCACCGCCACCGCCCGGTCGACGTCCTCCCGCGAGGCGTGCGGCACCCGCCCGATGACCTCCTCGGTGTGCGGCGAGATCACCTCGATGACGTCCTCGCCCAGGGGATCGGTCAGTTCCCCTCCGATGAACAGCTGTCCGTGTTCCAAGAGCTCGGCCATCACCACTGCCCTCGTTTCTGACGGTGTTTCAGAAACTGATACCAGTTCTAGTTATAGTGGGCAATGGCCGTGGAGCGGAGGGCAGATGGCGGAGACGTTCGATCATGGCGGGGGCATACGGTCCGTTCGGGTGCCCATTCCGGACAACCCGCTCGGGCACACGCTGGTGTACGTCGTCGACACCGACCGGGGACCCGTCCTGATCGACACCGGCTGGGACGACCCGGAGGCCTGGTCCGTGCTGGCGGAGGGGCTGCGCGCCTGCGGTACCGATGTCTCGGCCATCCACGGTGTCGTGATCACCCATCACCACCCCGACCACCACGGCCTGTCGGGCAAGGTGCGCGAGGCCTCCGGTGCCTGGATCGCGATGCACGCCGCCGACACGGCGATCGTCCGGCGCACCCGGGATACCCGGCCCGGCCGGTGGTTCACCTACATGACCGCCAAGCTCACGGCCGCCGGCGCCCCGGAGGAGCACATCGCTCCCCTGCGCGATCCCGCCCCGCGCGCCGCCCTCCCCGGCTTCTCCCCCGCCCTGCCCGACCGCGAGATCGTCCCCGGCGAGCCGCTAGACCTGCCGGGGCGGCGGCTGCGCGCGATCTGGACGCCCGGGCACACTCCCGGCCACGTCTGCCTGCACCTGGAGGAGGAGCACCCCTCCCGGCTGCCGGGTCGCGGGCGCCTGTTCTCCGGGGACCACCTGCTTCCGGAGATCACCCCGCACATCGGCCTCTACGAGGACCCGGACGACGCCACGGTCACCGACCCGCTCGGCGACTACCTCGACTCCCTCGAACGCGTCGGCCGACTCGCCCCCGCCGAGGTGCTCCCGGCCCACCAGCACGCCTTCACCGACGGGCCGTCCCGCGTACGGGAGTTGCTCGCCCACCACGAGGAACGCCTCAACGGGATCCTGGCTCTGCTGGCCGCGCCCCTCACCCCCTGGCAGCTCGCCGAGCGCATGGAGTGGAACCGGCCCTGGGAGCAGATCCCCTACGGATCACGGAACATCGCGGTCTCGGAAGCGGAGGCCCATCTGCGACGGCTGGTGAAGCTGGGGCGAGCGGAGGCGGTGCCGGGGAGCGATCCGGTGACGTACACGGCTGTCTGACGCCGATGAATGATGAAAACAGTGACGTCTGAATACAGTGACGTCTGAATACAGTGACTTACCCTGCCGCGGACAGCGTATGAATACGTGTTCATGGAGAACCTTCTCGCCGAGCGCGCCTGCGAGCGTCTGATCCTCGACTTCGTCCACCGTCTCGATCTCGGTGAACCGGCCTCCGTGGCCGAGCTGTTCGCCGAGGACGGGGTCTGGCGGTGGCCGAAGGGGCGGCGGCGGATCGAGGGGCGGGACGCGCTGCGCACGTACTTCGGCGCCCGTCCGGCCGACCGGCTCTCGCGCCGCGTGATGTCCAACGTCCGGGTCACCGTGACCGGTCCGGACACGGCGACGGCGACCTCGTACTTCACGACGTACCGCGTCGACGGCCACGGCGGCGGCATCCTGCCCGCCGGGCCGCCGTACCAGGTGGGCCACTACGAGGACGACTTCCGCAGGGCCGCCGACGGTACCTGGCTGCTCGCCACCCGCACCCTCGTGCTGCCCTTCGGCGGCGGTCCGCAGCGCGTGCACACCGACGCGGCGCCCTTCGTCCGCTTCTCCGACGGCACCGAACCGCCGCTGTCGCAGGGCGTGCGCACCGGCCCCTTCCTGTTCACCTCCGGCCAGGGGCCCCTGCACCCGGTCACGCACGCGATGCCGGCCTCCTTCGCCGACCAGGCGCGCCGTGTCCTCGCCAACGTCGAGGCCGTGGTCGGCGACCGCCGCTCGATCGTGCGCTGCACCTGCTACCTGGCCGACCGCGCCCACTTCGCCGAATTCAACGCGGTCTACCGCGAGTTCTTCGCCGACTGCGACCCGCTTCCCGCCCGGACGACGGTGGTGGCCCGCCCGGTGCGGGAGGGGGTGCTGGTGGAGGTGGACGCGGTGGCCGTCGTCGGCTGACCCGCGGGCCCGACAGAAAGACCTCAGGCACTGGGCAGTTGTCGGCACTTTCCGACGAGTTGCGCTCAAGTCCACGTCGGCATGCGACGTCGGTGGATGGTCGGCCCTCGTCGGGGAGGGCAGCGGAGAGGGAACAGGAACGGCGCGATGAACGCCATGCACGCGATGCCGGTCACACCGCTCCTGCTCGGCCCGCTCCTGGCCAGTGTGCGGCTGGACCGCGGCCGCACCCTGCTCGTCTGCTGCTGTGCGGCGGCGCTCGGTCCGGTCATGGGCGCCGGCGCCGGCGACCTGGCCTCCGCGCGGTTCGGCACCGAGTACGGCGGCCTGCTGCTGGGCTGTGCCATCGCCGCATACCTGGCACGGCACCGCACCTCGCTGGAGGCGGCCCTCGCGCAGGCCCGTGAGGTGGCCCACCGCACCCAGCAGCTGATCCTGCGGCCCATCTCCCGGGACCTGGACGGCATCCACGTCTGCACCCGATACCACTGCGCCGCCGCCGAATCGGCCGTCGGCGGCGACGTGTACGAGGCCGCGGCGACGCCGTACGGCCTGCGGGTGCTCGTCGGTGACGTCCGCGGTCACGGACTGGAGGCGCTGCGGCTGTCCGCGGCGACCGTCGCGGCCTTCCGCGAACTGGCGTACACGACACCCGATCTGCCCGCGCTCGTCACCGACCTGGACCAGCGGCCCGCCCCGCAGCTGGATCGGAGGACTTCGTCACCGCCGTACTGGCCGAGTTCGCGCCCGGCGAGGTGCGCCTGGTCAACTGCGGTCGTCCGGGGCAGATTCGGGTCAGCCGGGGCGCCGAGCTGCTCGAACCCCTGGCGGCCGTGCCGCCGTTGGGGCTGAACCCCGATCCGCGCCAGTACCGGGTCCGCCTCCAGCCCGGTGACCGGCTCCTGCTCCACACCGACGGTCTCACCGAGGCCCGCTCCCCGGACGGCACCCTCTTCCCCCTCCTCCCCGAGATCGCCCGCGCGCTGCGCGAACCGCTCCCCGACGACGCCCTCGACCACCTCTACGCCCGTCTCGTCGCCCACACCGGCGCCCGCCCCGCCGACGACGTGGCCCTGGTGCTGTGTCAGCCGTCGGAGGCGTCGGCGCCGGTGACAGCCGTCACGCACAGCCACCGCTCAGGGTGCTCCTGACCCGCGGGTACAGTGTCGGGGTCGTCATCACACACCCGTACGGGGGAAAGCCGGTGCGAATCCGGCGCTGACCCGCAACCGTGACCCGGTCCGTCCCGGACCGGCCAGCCGGAGTGCCCCACACGGATCGTGACCGGCTCAGGTGTGCCGGCACCCCGCCGCCACACGGCACCGTCGAGGTATACGGAGCCGAGCCGCCCGGGGCTGTCCCGTGCTGCTTTCCGGCTCCCCAGGGAGAGGCAGCAGCCGATCATGACCGTCATCCGTCACACCGCCGCGGCACTGGCCGCCATAGCCGTACTCGGCGGCGCGACCCCCGCGGTGGCCGCCTCGCCGTCCCCCTCGGCCTCGCTGCCCGCCGGCCTCTACGGCACCTCCGACCCGACCTACGACGGCGTCTGGCGCCAGTCGCTCGCCCTGCTCGCGCAGCGCACGGTGGGCGTCGAGCCGGCCGACGCGGCCGTGGCCTGGCTGGCCGGACAGCAGTGCGGCGACGGCTCCTTCGCCGCCTACCGCGCCACCGCCGGCACGCCCTGCAAGGCAGACACCAACAGCACGGCCGCCGCGGTCCAGGCCCTGGCCGAAGTCGGCGGCCATGACGGCGGGGTCAAGAGGGCCGTCGGCTGGCTGAAGTCGGTGCAGAACAAGGACGGCGGCTGGGGCTTCACCGCCGGCGGCGCCAGCGACGCGAACTCGACGTCCGTCGTGATCGGCGCCCTGGCCAAGGCCGGCGTGACGGTGCCGAACCTCCGCAAGGACGGCGAGTCCCCCTACGACGCCCTGCGCGGTCTCGCACTGCCCTGCGACGGCCCGGACGCGGGCGCCTTCGCCTACCAGCCCGACAAGAAGGGCAAGCTCGCGGCCAACGCCGACGCCACCGCGGCGGCCGTCCTCGGCGTGCTCGGCGAGACGGTCGCGGGCAGCAGGCAGGACGACACCCACGCGCCCGCGGGCTGCGCGAACCCCGGCGGCGGCCACGAGGATGCGGCCGCCGCGGACAACGGCGCCGCCTGGCTCGCCAAGACCCTCGCCAAGAGCGGTCACCTCACCACCGCCCTCCCCGGCGCCAAGCCCCAGCCCGACTACGGCAACACGGCCGACGCGGTCGTCGCCCTGTCCACCGCGGGTCTCAACTCCCAGGCCGCGAAGCCGCTGCACTGGCTGGAGTCCCACGCTGCCGGCTGGGCCGCCCAGGCCGGCCCCGGCGCCTACGCCCAGCTGATCTTCGCCGCGTCCGCAGCCCGGGGCGGTGACGTCCACGACTTCGGCGGCGTGGACCTCGTCGCCAAGCTCAACGCGACCGGCCCCGCCCCCGCGGGCGCCGACGGCAACCCGACGGCCGGCCCGCACGACACCAAGGCCTCCGACGGCAAGACCTCCGACGGCAAGGACAAGGGCGGCCTCGACGTCGCCTGGACGGTCGGCGGCGGCCTGCTCGTCGGCGCCCTCATCGGCTTCGCGCTGATGCTGCGCGGCAGGAGGCGGCAGCGGTGACCCGCCGCGCGGTCCTCGTCCTCACCACCCTGTTCCTCACCCTGGGCCTCGCCGCACCGGCCGGGGCGACCGGATACCGCTACTGGTCCTTCTGGACGTACGACTCCGGTCGCTGGACCTACGCCACCCAGGGCCCCGCCACCGCCCGCCCCTCCGACGGCGACGTCCAGGGCTTCCGCTTCGCGGTGAGCGAGGACTCGGGGGACGCGGCCAAGCCGCGCGGCACCACGTCCTTCGCCACGATCTGCGCGAGGACTCCGGCGGTGCGGGGCGAGAAGCGGATCGCCCTGCTCATCGACTTCGGTACGGCGAAGGACGCCCCGTCCGCCGGACGGCCGCCCGCGCGCCGCACCGCGTGCGCCCGGGTGCCGTCCGCCGCGACGACGGCGGACGCCCTGGCCGCGGTGGCAGGGCCCCTGCGCTACGACACCAACGCCCTGCTGTGCGCGATCGCCGGCTATCCGGCGAAGGGGTGCGGCGAGCAGGTGTCGGCCGCCGGGGACAAACACGCGGACGGCGGCGGAAGCGGCCCGTCGGTGGGCCTGTACGCGGGCGCGGGGGCGGTCGTCCTGCTGGGCGCCGCCGCGGCATGGCAGGCACGACGGCGCAGGCATGCCTGACCCGCACAGCCCCCAGCGGTCCGGACAGGGCGGGGGACGGCGGGCCTCGGCGGACGTCCCCCCGCCCCGTTCACGGCACCGGCGCGCCCATGTGCACCCCGGTGCCTGGTGGCTCTGGTCGCTCGCGCTCGGCACCGCGGCCACCCGGGCCGGCAACCCGCTGCTCCTCGCCCTGCTGATCGCCGCCTCCGCCTACGTCGTCTCCACCTGCCGCCCCCGAACGCCCGGCGCCCGCTCCTACACCGCCTTCCTCCGGCTCGCGCTCGCCGTTCTGCTCATCCGTCTGGTCTTCGCCGTCGCCCTCGGCTCCCCCGTCCCCGGCACGCACACCCTGGTGACCCTGCCCGAAGTCCCGCTCCCGCACTGGGCGCAGGGCATCCGCCTGGGCGGTGCGGTCACCGCCGAGTCGCTGCTGTTCGCCCTCTACGACGGCCTGCGGCTCGCCGCCCTGCTCATCTGCGTGGGCGCGGCGAACGCCCTCGCCAACCCGGCCCGGCTGCTGAAGTCCCTGCCCGGCGCGCTGTACGAGGCGGGCGTGGCCGTCGTCGTGGCCCTGACCTTCGCGCCGCACCTCATCGCCGACGTCCAGCGTCTGCGCGCCGCCCGCCGGTTGCGGGGCCGCCCCGACAGCGGCGTCCGCGGTCTCCTCCAGGTGGGCCTGCCCGTCCTGGAAGGCGCCCTGGAACGGTCCGTGGCCCTCGCCGCGGCCATGGACGCCCGAGGCTACGGCCGTACCGCCGAGGTTCCCGCCCCCGTGCGCCGTACGACCGCCGCGCTCACCCTCGGTGGCCTGCTCGGCGTCTGCGCGGGGACGTACGGACTGCTCACCGCCGAAGCCGGCACCTACGGACTGCCCCTTCTCCTCGCCGGCGTCACCGCGTCCCTCGCCGGTCTCCGCCTGGGCGGTCGTCGCAGTCCGCGCACGCGGTACCGCCCCGACCGCTGGGATGCGCGCGCCTGGCTGGTGACGGCCTCCGGTGCCGTGCCCGCCGCGCTGCTCACGCTGGCCGCCGCGACCGACCCGGCCGCGCTGGCCCCCGCCGTCGTCCCGCTCACGGCCCCGACTCTGCCCCTCTGGCCGGCGGCGGCCGTACTCGTCGCCCTGCTGCCCGCCTTCGTGGCCCCCACTCCCAAGGAGCCGTCGTGATCCGCTTCGAGGACGTCTCGGTGACCTACGACGGGGCGGCCGAACCCGCCCTCGTGGACGTGGACTTCGAGGTCCCGGAAGGCGAACTCGTGCTGCTGGTCGGCCCGTCCGGCACCGGCAAGTCGACCCTCCTCAACACCGTCAGCGGCCTCGTCCCCCACTTCACGGGCGGCACCCTGCGCGGCCGGGTCATGGTGGCGGGCCGCGACACCCGCACCCACAAGCCCCGCGAACTGGCGGACGTGGTGGGCACGGTGGGCCAGGACCCGCTCTCCCACTTCGTGACGGACACGGTCGAGGACGAACTGGCCTATGGGATGGAGTCGTTGGGGCTGGCCCCGGCGGTGATGCGCCGCCGGGTCGAGGAGACGCTGGATCTCCTCGGCCTCTCCGACCTCCGCGACCGTTCCCTCGCCACCCTGTCCGGCGGGCAGCGGCAGCGCGTGGCCATCGGCTCGGTCCTCACTCCGCATCCGCGGGTCCTGGTCCTCGACGAACCGACGTCGGCCCTGGACCCGGCGGCGGCCGAGGAGGTCCTCGCGGTCCTCCAGCGCCTGGTCCACGACCTGGGCACGACGGTCCTCATGGCGGAACACCGCCTGGAACGCGTCATCCAGTACGCCGACCGCGTGGCGGTCCTGCCGGCCCCGGGTGAGGCCCCGCTGCTGGGCGCGCCCGCGGAGATGATGGCCGTGTCCCCCGTGTGTCCGCCGGTGGTGGAGCTGGGGCGGCTGGCGGGCTGGTCCCCTCTGCCGCTGACGGTCAGGGACGCCCGCCGCAGGGCGGCCGGACTGCGCGAGCGGCTGCCCGAGCCCGCACCACGCGCCGGCCGCCTCGCCGCCGAGGCGGCCCACGGCCCGAAGACGAACGGGACCTCGCCGGCCGCCCGCCCCCGTGGACCGCGCTGGTTCCTCGGCCGCCGCAAGGTCACGGCCGAACCGGCTCCGGGGTCCGGCCAGGCCGCCGAGGTGCGTGCCCTGACCGTCCGCCGTGCGCACACCGAGGCGCTCCACGAGGTCGGTCTCACCCTCACCGCCGGTGAGACCGTCGCCCTGATGGGCCGCAACGGCGCCGGGAAGTCCACCCTGCTCAACACCCTCGTGGGCCTCGTCGAGCCCACCGCGGGCGCGGTCCGCGTCGGCGGTCTCGTCCCGCAGCGCACCCCGCCCCGGGATCTGGTGCGCCACGTGGGCCTGGTCCCGCAGGAACCCCGCGACCTCCTCTACGCGGACACGGTCGCCGCCGAGTGCGCGGCGGCCGACCGGGACGCCCAGGCAGCCCCGGGCAGCTGCCGCGCCCTGCTGTCCCGGCTGCTGCCCGGCGTCCCCGACGACACCCACCCCCGGGACCTCTCGGAGGGGCAGCGGCTCACGCTCGCGCTGGCCGTGGTCCTGACCGCCCGTCCGCCGCTGCTCCTCCTCGACGAGCCGACGCGAGGGCTGGACTACGCCGCGAAGGCCCGCCTGGTCACCCTGCTGCGCGGCCTCGCGGCCGACGGTCACGCGATCGTCCTCGCGACGCACGACGTGGAGCTGGCCGCGGAGCTCGCCGACCGCGTGATCCTCCTCGCGGAGGGCGAGGTGATCGCCGACGGCCCGACCGCGGACGTCGTGGTCTCCTCCCCCTCCTTCGCCCCGCAGGTCACGAAGATCCTCGCCCCACGCCCCTGGCTCACGGTCACCCAGGTACGGAAGGCCCTCGGATGAACCCGGACACCCCTGGCCCGGTCGTCCCTGCCCCCTCCACCGCCGGCCCAGGCGCCCCTGCCCCCTCCACCGCCGGCCCAGCCGCCCCTGGGCCTTCCACCGCCGGCCCAGCCGCCCCTGGGCCCCCCACCTCTGGCCCGGCCACCCCAGGCCCGACCGACCCTGGTCCGGACACCCCCGGACCGACCCTCCCTGGCCCGACCGACCCTGGCCCGGACACCCCCGGACCGACCGACCCTGGCCCGGACGCCCCCGGCCCGGACACCCCTGGCCCGGACACCCCCGGCCCGGACACCCCCAGCCCGACCGACCCCAGCCCGACCGACCCTGGCCCGGACGCCCCCAGCCCGACCGACCCCGGCCCGGACACCCCTGGGCCCTCCATCCCTGGCCCGGCCACCCCAGACCCGGCCACCCCAGACCCGGCCACCCCAGACACAGCCACCCCGCCCCCGTCCGCGCGCGCCACCCGTGCCGCGCATGCCACCCGTGCCGCGCATGCCACCCATGCCACCCATGCCACCCATGCTGCGCGTAGCGCAGCCGCCCCGCGTGCCGCCGCCGTTCGTCTGGGTCCCCGCTCGCTCGCCGCTCTCGCCCTCGTCAGTGCGGTCGGGGTCGTGGCCTTCGGATGGCCCTTTCTCGCCCCGCCGGGCTCCGGTCTCGCCGCGCACGCGCAGGACGCCCCGTGGCTGTTCGCCGGGCTCCTCGTGCTGCTCGTCGCCGTCGTGGCGGCGACGATCTCCGAGTCGGGCCTCGGCCCGAAGGCCGTGGCCATGCTGGGCGTGCTCGCCGCGACCGGCGCAGCCCTGCGGCCGCTCGGGGCGGGGACCGCCGGCATCGAGCCGATGTTCTTCCTGATGGTGCTCAGCGGGCGGGTCCTGGGTCCCGGCTTCGGCTTCACCCTCGGCTCGCTGACGATGTTCGCGTCGGCGCTGCTGACGGGCGGGGTCGGTCCGTGGATGCCCTTCCAGATGCTGGCGATGGGCTGGTTCACGATGGGGTCCGGGCTGCTCCCGGGCTCCGGCCGGCTGCGGGGCCGCGGCGAGCTCGCCCTGCTCGCCGCCTACGGCTTCCTCGCCGCCTTCGCCTACGGCACGATCATGAACCTGGCCGGCTGGCCCTTCATGGGGGCCCTGGCGTCGAACATCTCCTTCGACCCGCACGCCGCCGTCCCGGCCAATCTCGCCCGGTTCCTCGCGTACTGCGCGGCCACCTCGCTGGGCTGGGACCTGGGCCGGGCCGTGGTCACCGTCGTACTGACCCTGACCCTCGGTCCGGCCGTGCTCAAGGCGCTACGCAGAGCCACACGGCGGGCGGCTTTCGAGACCGCGGTCACATTCGAGGCTCGTTGAGCGGTGAACCGCCCCACATGACCCACATCACCCACGATCTGACCTAGTAGTGCATATCGGACGCCATGTCCACGACATAACGGCGCCTGACCTGCGCTTTGAGAGCCAGATCACAACAGTCGCCCGCACCCCAGATGCGGCCACAACTAGTAAAAGGGGTCTTTGCGGACATCCCGCGAGCCTGTTTCTCTGGACGACGTCGCACGGCGCCGACGAGCCCCCAAGGCCTCGGCGCCGACGCACGACCCGGGTCCCCGGACCCGGTCCGTGTCCGTGCCCGACACCCTGTCCCCGAAGAAAAGGTTTCCCGTGCTCGTCTCCCGCATCGCCCGCCGCATCTCGTCCCCGAAGAAGGCTCTCGCCGGCGTCGCCGTGGCCGCCACCACCGGCATGGTGCTGACCGCGGCCCCCGCGCACGCGGCGACCGCCAACTCGGCCGCCGAGGCCAGGACGATCGCGCACCAGATGATCCCGAACGCCGCGCAGTACGCCGCCTTCAGCAAGATCGTCGAGCACGAGAGCGGCTGGAACGTCACCGCGACCAACTCCTCCTCCGGCGCCTACGGCCTGGTCCAGGCGCTGCCGGGCTCGAAGATGGCCTCCGCCGGCGCGGACTGGAAGACCAACGCCAAGACCCAGATCAAGTGGGGTCTGGACTACATGAACTCCCGCTACGGCAGCCCGACCGGCGCCTGGTCCTTCTGGCAGGCCAACGGCTGGTACTGAGCCGCAGCACCAGCATCACGGGCGAAGGGCGCCTTCCGTGCCGACGGGCACGGGAGGCGCCCTTCCGCCGTACCCGGCCATCGGTCAGTTTTCGAGAAGCGCCCCGCTGGCGCCGATTCCTAGCATGGGAGGGCAGCGGGACGGGCTCGCGACGGAGGAGATCTGCCATGGCCACGAAGGCGACGACCGGCGAGAAGTACGACGGCTTCACCGCAGAGGAGCGCGACGCGATGAAGGAGCGCGCCAAGGAGCTGAAGTCGAGCGCACGCGGCGGCTCGCGCGCCACCAAGGCGAAGGCGGACCCGGAGGCCGAGGTGCTGGCGAAGATCGCGGAGATGCCCGAGGAGGACCGCCTCCTCGCCGAGGGCATCCACGCCCTGGTCAAGGCCGCCGCGCCCGAGCTCGCACCGAAGACCTGGTACGGCATGCCCGCCTACGCCAGGAACGGCAAGATCGTCTGCTTCTTCCAGCCGTCGGGCAAGTTCAAGGCCCGCTACTCCACCCTCGGCTTCAACGACCCGGCCACCCTCGACGACGGCGACATGTGGCCGACCGCCTTCGCCGTCACCGCCCTCACCCCCGAGACCGAGGCCCGGATCACCGACCTCGTGCGCCGGGCGGCGAGCTGAGCGCGTCGAACCAGCGCGTCACCTCGGGCGCCGACACGGCGAACGATCCGAAGTGGTCGACGTCCCCCTGGTTCACCACCGGCACCGGCTCGCCGTGCCCGGCCAGCCGCGCGGCGCAACTCTCCGCGTTCCCGATCGGCACGTCGGTGTCGGCCGCCCCCGCGTACAGCCGCACCGGCACGTCCGGTTTCCCGTCGCAGGTGTGGTCGGCCGCGCGGATCGCGGCGAGGAGCGGGCCGTTCGGGTGCCGCAACCGCTCGTAGAAGGCGGGCGTGAGCAGCTGCTTCACCGAGGGCGCCAGATGGCGGACTACGTCCTCCTCCTCGTGCGTTCCGTCGAAGAGGGCGGCGACACGGTCCGCGTAGGGGGCGCGGAAGACGTCGGCCGGGTCCCGGTAGAGGGGGTGCAGCCGGTTCTGGGCCGTCAGCCAGTAGGAGAGGTACAGCACGCCACTGGTGTCGTTGACCCGCCCGTCGTACAGGGCCGGCATCTCCTGGCCCTCCAGGTCGTAGGGGCCGCTGATCGGTGCGATGGCCTTCAGCCGGAAGTGCCCGTCCGCCCCCGCCCGCAGCGCCTTGCCGAGCGCCATCGCGACCTGCCCGCCCTGTGAGAACCCGGTGGCGTACACCGCGCCCGTCAGCGGCCGTCCGAGCCGGCCGGCCGCCGTCCGGGCGGCCCGCAGCATGTCGAGGGACGCGGTGACGGAGGAGCGGGTGTCCATGTAGGGGTGCGGTCCTGGCCCCTCCCCCAGCCCCAGATAGTCGGGCGCGGCGACCGCGCGGCCCGCGCCCGCGTTCAGATACGACGGCACCCGGCCGAAGTCCTCGCTAGCGGAGGGCGCGTAGCTGCGCTTGACCATGGTGCCGTGGGTGTCGGACACGAGGTCGAGGCGACGGGCCCCGCCGGTGGGGAGGGTGAGCAGCCCGGTCGCGGTGGTCGGTTTCCCGTACGGGTCCACGGTCCGGTACGTCAGCCGGTAGGCGCGGACGCCGTACCGCACGGGGTCTGCGGCTATGCCCCGCTCGTCGAGGAACCGCCGGACCTGCCCGGCGTCGTGATGGGCGACCGGGGTGACGGAGAGGAGCTCCCCGCGTGAGAACGGCTCCCCGCGCTCCGTTCGCTGTCCGTGCTCCGTTCGCTCCCCGTGCTCCGTTCGCTGTCCGACCCCGGACCGCTGTCCGACCCCGGACCGCTGTCCGTCGGCCGCCGTCGCGGCGGGTGCGACCGCCAGCCCGGCGAGCAGGAGGGCGGCCGCCGCGGCGAGCCCTCGGCGCGTGCGCCAACCGGCGTGTTTTCCAGGTGATTTGCGTGTCTCGTCACTCATGCCGCGCACGCTACGGACGCGCGGGCCGCGCCGACATCCGAGACTCCCCCGCGCGCATGGTGGACTTGGGTGCACCCTGCCCGTCCGGACGACCGGAGACCCTGTGAGTGAGAGCGACGACGGACACGAGAGCCGCGGACTGCAGCTGGTGCCCGTCCTGTTGGGGCTGACGGTGGTCAGCGGACTGATCGACGCGGTGAGCTATCTGGGCCTCGGGCACGTCTTCACCGCGAACATGACCGGCAACGTGGTCGTGCTGGGCTTCGCCGCGGCCGGTGCGCCCGGATTCTCCATTCCGCACACGGCCACCTCCCTGGCCTGCTTCCTCGCGGGTGCGGTGACGGGAGGCCGGGTCGCGCGACGGCGGGCGGACGGCTCGCGCCGCACCTGGGCGCGGCTGATCCTGGCGGCGGAGGCCGCCCTGGTGGGCGTGTCCGCGCTGACGGCGTTCCTCGCCCCGCACGCGACGGCGACCGTCTACGCCCTGATCGCCCTCACGGCCTTCGCGATGGGCCTGCGCAACGCCACGGTCCGCCGACTCGGCATCGCCGACCTCACGACCACGGTCCTCACCATGACCCTGACGGGTCTGGCCGCCGACTCCCGCGCCGGCGGGGGCCAGGGCACCCACTCGCCCCGCCGTACGGCCTCGGTGGTCGCGATGGCGGCGGGCGCCTGCCTGGGCGCGTGGCTGATGATCCACCACGGGCTGGGCATCCCGCTGCTGGTGGCGGCGGTGGGGGCGGGGGTGCTGGCGGCGGTGGCCTCGGGGCGGGAGTAGGACCGCCCGGCCGCTCCCGTCACATCTGCGGGCTGACACCTCCCGCCTTCGCCGCGCGGCGGGATCTCCACTCCTTCCTGGCGACGAAGAACCGCAGGGTGCCGACCGTCAGGAACAGCAGCCCCATGCCGCCCCTGGCCAGGCCTCCCACCGTGAAGAACCAGTAGAAGGCCAGGCCGGCGAAGAAGGCGCAGATCGCGATGACCAGGGGCTCGCGGAGGTAAAAGGGGAGGACGCGGAGGATCAGACTGATCAGCATCGGGCAATCCGACCAGCCCGCACCTCAGCTGTCCACAGACTTTCTACAGCCGCTGGATGATCGTCCCGGTGGCCAGCCCGCCACCCGCGCACATGGTGATGAGCGCGAACTCCTTGTCCGTGCGCTCCAGTTCGTGCAGAGCGGTGGTGATGAGCCGGGCCCCGGTGGCGCCCACGGGGTGCCCGAGCGCGATCGCGCCGCCGTTGACGTTGACCTTCTCCAGGTCCTGCCCGAAGACCTGCGCCCAGCTCAACACCACGGACGCGAACGCCTCGTTGATCTCGACGAGGTCGATGTCCTTCAGCGTCATGCCCGCCTTGCCCAGTACCGCGCGGGTCGCGTCGATGGGGCCGTCGAGGTGGAAGTGCGGGTCGGCGCCGACCAGTGCCTGGGCCACGATCCGCGCCCTCGGCCGCAGCTTCAGGGCCCGCGCCATCCGTTTCGACGCCCACATGATCGCGGACGCGCCGTCGCTGATCTGGGAGGAGTTGCCGGCCGTGTGGACGGCCGTCGGCATCACCGGCTTCAGGCCGGCCAGGGCCTCCATGGAGGTGTCGCGCAGGCCCTCGTCCCGGTCGACGAGCCGCCACATGCCCTGTCCGGCGCGCTGCTCGTCCTCGGTGGTCGGGACCTGGACGGCGAAGGTCTCCCGTTTGAAGCGCTCCTCCGACCACGCCACGGCCGCCCGCTCCTGCGAGATCAGTCCCAGCGAGTCGACGTTCTCGCGGGTCAGCCCGCGATGGCGCGCGATCCGCTCGGCCGCCTCGAACTGGTTCGGCAGATCCACGTTCCACTCGTCCGGGAACGGCTTGCCGGGCCCGTGCTTGGACCCCGATCCCAGCGGGACCCGGGACATCGCCTCGACACCGCAGCTGATGCCCACGTCGATGACGCCGGCCGCGATCATGTTGGCGGTCATGTGCGAGGCCTGCTGCGAGGAGCCGCACTGGCAGTCGACCGTCGTCGCCGCCGTCTCGTACGGCAGCCCCATGGCCAGCCAGGCCGTGCGCGCGGGGTTCATGGACTGTTCGCCGGCGTGGGTGACGGTGCCGCCCACGATCTGTTCGACCGCGTCGGCGGGGATGCCGGTGCGGCCGAGGAGTTCACGGTAGGTCTCGCCCAGGAGGTAGGCGGGGTGCAGGTTGGCGAGCGCTCCGCCGCGCCTGCCGATGGGGGTGCGTACGGCTTCGACGATCACGGGTTCCGCGGCCATGGGGGGATCCTCTCCTCCGGTACCCGCGCGGCGCGGGGGCGTCCCGGCCGGCCCCGCCACGCTGAACTAGTACGTGTTCTAGTTCTGCCAGCAGTCTGCTGACAGGGCGTGCACAACCGCAAGAGCCGTGCACGCAATTGGGCCTGCCGTACCCCTTGCACCTTGTAGAACCCGTTACTACCTTCACGGCAAACCTGATGGACCGTCAGAACACCGGCTGGAGTGAGTCGCCCATGCCCTGTCCAGCTCTGCCCGACGGGTTCGACTTCACCGACCCCGACCTGCTGCAAGCCCGTGTGCCCCTGCCGGAGTTCGCCGAGCTGCGCCGGGCCGAGCCCGTGCGCTGGGTCTCTCAGCCGGGCAACGTCGCCGGCTTCCGGGACGAGGGCTACTGGGCCGTGACCCGGCACGCCGACGTCAAGTACGTCTCCACGCACCCCGAGCTGTTCTCCTCGTACCTCAACACGGCGATCATCCGCTTCAACGAGCACATCGAGCGCGACGCGATCGACGCCCAGCGGCTGATCCTGCTGAACATGGATCCGCCCGAGCACACGCGCGTCCGCCAGATCGTGCAGCGCATCTTCACCCCGCGCGCCATCCGGGCGCTGGAGGACCGGCTGCGCGAGCGGGCCCACGCCATCGCCCGCTCGGCCCGCGGCCGCTCCGGGCCCTTCGACTTCGTCACCGAGGTCGCCTGTGAACTGCCGCTGCAGGCCATCGCGGAGCTCATCGGCATCCCGCAGGACGACCGGGCCAAGATCTTCGACTGGTCGAACAAGATGATCGCCTACGACGATCCCGAATACGCCATCACCGAGGAGGTCGGCGCCGAGTCGGCCACCGAACTCATCGCCTACGCCATGAACATGGCCGCCGACCGCAAGGCATGCCCGGCCAAGGACATCGTCACCACGCTGGTCTCCGCCGAGGACGAGGGCAACCTCAACTCCGACGAGTTCGGGTTCTTCGTGCTGATGCTGGCCGTGGCCGGCAACGAGACCACCCGCAACGCCATCACCCACGGCATGCACGCGTTCCTCACCCACCCCGACCAGTGGGAGCTGTACAGGCGGACGCGCCCGGAGACGGCGGCCGAGGAGATCGTCCGCTGGGCCACCCCCGTCAACGCCTTCCAGCGCACCGCCACCCAGGACCTCGAACTCGGCGGGAAGCGGATCAGGAAGGGCGACCGGGTCGGCGTCTTCTACGCCGCCGCCAACCACGACCCGGAGGTGTTCACCGACCCCGACACCTTCGACATCCTGCGCGACCCCAACCCCCACCTCGGCTTCGGCGGCGGCGGTCCCCACTACTGCCTGGGCAAGTCCCTCGCGGTCCTGGAGATCGACCTCATCTTCAACGCCATCGCCGACGCCCTGCCCGGCCTCACCCTGGCGGGCGACCCCGACCGCCTGCGCTCGGCCTGGATCAACGGCGTGAAGCACCTGATGGTCGAGACGGGCTGACCGGTCTCCCGGCTGCTCGGGCCGGCGGCATCCCGGAGCCGCCGGCCCGTCCCGCCGATCTCGAGGGAGGCAGGAGCATCCCCCCTACGCCCCGCTTCTGCCTCCCCCGAGACCGGCGGCAACGGTCTCCTGGGACGGATCACCGGCAGGCGGCGCCCCGGCCCCACGTGCCCGCGGCCCCTGCAGCAGGTACGTCAGCCCGAAGCCCGCGCCCACGACCGCGGCGCCGCCCACAGCGTCCAGCACCCAGTGGTTGCCGGTCGCCACGATCGCCGAGACCGTGAAGAACGGGTGCAGCAGGCCGAGCGCCTTCATCCACCACCTGGGCGCGATCACCGCGATCACCACCCCGCACCACAGCGACCAGCCGAAGTGCAGCGAGGGCATCGCCGCGTACTGGTTGGTCAGCGCGGTCAGGGTGCCGTAGTTCGGCTTGGAGAAGTCCTGGACGCCGTGGACGGTGTCGATGATGCCCAGGCCGGGCAGCAGACGCGGCGGCGCCAGCGGGTAGAGCCAGAAGCCGACGAGCGCGAGCAGGGTGGCGAAGCCGAGCGCCGAGCGCGCCCAGCGGTAGTCGGCCGGGCGGCGCCAGTACAGCACGGCGAGCACGGTCAGCGGCACGACGAAGTGGAACGACTCGTAGTAGAAGTCGTAGAAGCTCCGCAGCCAGTCGACCTTCGCCACCGCGTGGTTGACGGCGTGCTCGACGTCGATGTGCAGGAACCGCTCGATGTCGAGGATCTGGTGGCCGTGGTGCTCGGCCCGGGCCCGCCCCGCCTCGTTCGAACCGCCGGTCGCCGCGAGCCTGACCCTCTGGTACGCCGCGTACGTGACGCGGATCAGCAGCAGCTCCAGCAGCAGGTTGGGGCGGGTGAGGACGCGGCGCAGCCGGGGCACCAGCGGCACGTGCCGCAGGCGGGCCGGGACCGGCTCGGCGTACTCGGTCGCCACCGGAGCCTGGTAGTACGGCGAGGTGCGGGTCAGGAACGGCACGACCGCGGCCGCGGCGAGGGCGGCGAGCAGGACGACGTTGTCACGCAGGGGGTCCATCGCCGCCATGTTCGGCAGCATCATCTTCGCGGGCAGCGTCATCACCAGGACCACGGCGACCGGCCACACGTACCGGTCGGAGGCCCGCTTGCCGACCCGTCCGACGACCGCGAGCAGCACCCACAGCAGCTGGTGCTGCCAGGTGGTCGGGGACACGGCGATCGCGGCGCAGCCGGTGACGGCGACGGCGAGCAGCAGCTGGCCGTCGCGGGCGTAGTGGACGGCCCGCCGGACGCCGACGACGGCGAGGGCCGTGGCCAGCGCGAAGAACAGGCCGATCTCCAGCGGGCCGGTCAGCCCCAGGCGCAGCAGGGCGCCGTGCAGGGACTGGTTGGCGAGGTCGTCGGCCTTGCCGCCGAGTCCGGTGCCCGCCATGTGGTGCACCCAGTAGGTGTACGAGTCGTGCGGCATCGCCGCCCAGGCCAGCGCGGTCAGCGCGACGAACGTGGCACCGGTGGCGACGGCGGGCCGGCGCCGGCCGGTGAACCACAGCAGGGGCGCGAAGAGCAGGATGGTCGGCTGGAAGGCGGCCGCGAGCCCGATCAGCACGCCGCTGGCGCGCTCCCCGCGTACGACGAAGCAGCCGACCAGGACGAGCAGCACCGGCAGGATGCTGATCTGGCCGAGCCAGAGCGCGTTGCGCACCGGCAGGGACAGCATCAGCAGGCTGATCACGACCGGCGCGGCGAGCAGCGAGGTGCGCCGGCTGACCGGCTGGGGCAGGGCGCGGGCGGCGACCAGGCCGAGCGCGACGACCAGGAGCAGGGTGCCGAAGGTCCAGCCCCAGCCGAGGGCCTGTTCGGCCGCCCTGGTGAGCGGCTTGAGAACGAGTCCCCCGAAAGGAGTACCGGTGAACCGCGTCGAGTCGTACAGCGAGCCCTTCACATGCAGGACGCCTTCGGGACCCACCCAGGTCTCCAGGTCCGTCAGCCGCTCACCCCGGGGTGTACCGAGGACGGCGGCCACCTGCCGGACCGCGAGGAGGGCGGCGAACAGCCACAGCGCCAGGCGCGCCGCCCGCAGCCGGCCTCCGCCGGCCGTCGTCCCGTAGGCTCCCGCCGGTCGCCTGTGCTCCACGTTCGCCACGCCCCGTCGGCCTCCCGCCCCGGTGTCCTGTGAGCCCCCCGTTGGAGAGACGCAGGCTACTCCGGCTTCACCTGACGTCCTTTCCCCTTTTGTCTGAATGACGATAGTGCGCAGGGGGGTCGGTTGCCCGGATGGGACGCGAGATGGATCACAGCGAGTCACCGCCGGGAGCGCTACCCGGCGGGCATACGGGCCTGGACACACCCCATTCAGGTGCACTGCGCAACGACTTGTGTGCGACACGTAAGGGCGACAAGTGCACCTATGGTCGATTTTCGGCCCCCGTCACCGTCGCCGGGCGGGCCGCGTCCCTGTCCCCGTCGAAAGGTAGGCGAGCGAAGTCTTGGCGACCGCCGCAGTCCCAGCTCCCCCGGCCCGCACCTCCCGCAGCTCCGATGCCACCGCCACCGACCCCGCCCTCGTCCGGCGCGCCGTGCAGGCCGCCGCGCTGGGCAACGCGATGGAGTGGTTCGACTTCGGTGTCTACAGCTACATAGCGGTGACGCTGGGCAAGGTCTTCTTCCCGTCCGGCAACCCCACCGCCCAGCTGCTGTCCACCTTCGGCGCCTTCGCGGCGGCCTTCCTGGTCCGTCCGCTCGGCGGCATGGTCTTCGGGCCGCTCGGCGACCGTATCGGCCGGCAGAAGGTCCTCGCCCTCACCATGATCATGATGGCGGCGGGCACCTTCGCCATCGGCCTGATCCCGTCGTACGGCACGATCGGCGTCGGCGCGCCGCTGCTGCTGCTCCTGGCCCGCCTGGTGCAGGGCTTCTCCACCGGCGGCGAGTACGCGGGCGCGTCCACCTTCATCGCCGAGTACGCCCCCGACAAGCGGCGCGGCTTCCTCGGCAGCTGGCTGGAGTTCGGCACGCTCGCCGGCTACATCGGCGGCGCGGGCCTGGTCACCCTGATGACCGCCCTGCTGTCCTCCGGCGACCTGCTGAGCTGGGGCTGGCGCATCCCGTTCCTGATCGCGGGCCCGATGGGCGTCATCGGCCTGTACCTGCGGATGCGCCTGGAGGAGACCCCGGCCTTCGCGGCGGAGGTCGCCAAGAGCGAGTCCGCCCGTCCGAGGGTCCCGCTGCGCGAGATGATCACGGGTCAGTGGAAGGCGCTGCTGCTGTGCGTGGGCCTGGTGCTGGTCTTCAACGTCACCGACTACATGCTGCTGTCGTACATGCCGAGCTACCTGACCAGTGAGCTCCACTACGACGAGACGCACGGCCTGCTCGTCGTCCTCGGCGTGATGGCGCTGATGATGGTCGTCCAGCCCTTCGCGGGCGCCCTGACCGACCGGATCGGCCGCCGGCCGGTGATCGCCGCGGGCTGCGCGGGCTTCCTGTTCCTGTCCGTCCCCGCGATCCTGCTGATCCGCCAGGGCAGCCTGGCCGCCGTCGGCCTCGGCATGGCCGCGCTCGGCCTGCTGCTGGTGTGCTTCACGGCCGCGATGCCGGCCGCGCTGCCGGCCCTGTTCCCGACCCGGGTCCGCTACGGCTCCCTGTCGATCGGCTTCAACGTGTCGGTGTCCCTGTTCGGCGGCACCACCCCGCTGGTCGTCACCGCCCTCATCGGCGCCACCGGGAACATGATGATGCCCGCCTACTACATGATGGCGGCGGCCGTGATCGGCGGCGTGGCGGTGTGGTTCATGGCCGAGTCGGCGGGCAAACCCCTGCCGGGTTCCGCACCGGCGGTGGAAGAGTAGGCACCCGGGCACACCACCGTCCCCGTCCGCGCCGCACGAAAGGCACCGTCAATGAGCGAGTCTCAGCTGTGGCACGACGTGGACGACTACTTCACCGCCCACCTCGCGCAGGACGACGAAGCCCTTCGGGCGGCCCTGCGTGACAGTGAGGCGGCCGGGCTCCCGCACATCGCCGTCACCGCGCCCCAGGGCAAGTTCCTGCGGCTCCTCGCCGAGATCCAGGGCGCCCGCACCATCCTGGAGATCGGCACCCTGGGCGGCTACAGCACCATCTGGCTGGCCCGCGCCCTACCCGAGGACGGCCGCCTGGTCTCCCTGGAGTACAGCGCGGGGAACGCCGAGATCGCCGTCCGCAACATCGGCCGCGCCGGCCTGGAGCGGCTGGTGGAGGTGCGGGTCGGCCCGGCCCTGGAGTCGCTGCCCAAGCTGGCCGACGAGAACCCGGCCCCCTTCGACCTGGTCTTCATCGACGCGGACCGGGTCAACCACCCGCACTACGTGGAGTGGGCCCTGCGGCTGACCCGCACCGGCAGCCTGATCGTCGTCGACAACGTCGTACGGCGCGGCCGGGTCACCGACGCGGCGAGCACCGACCCGGAGATCCGGGGCGTCCGCTCCACCGTCGAACTGATCGGCGGCCACCCGAGGCTGAGCGGCACGGCGATCCAGACGGTCAGCGGCAAGGGCCACGACGGCTTCGCACTCGTCCGAGTCCTCTAGCCGCCGGGCCCGGCCCGGCGGCTAGAACTCGTGGTAGAAGCCGACGTTGACGCTCCTCGAAGCGGTGCGGTCGCGGACGACGATCTCGCCGTTGCCGCCTCTGGGCAGCGTCACCGTGCCGCCGTAGGCGAGGGGCTGGGCGTACTCGCCGACCACCAGCCGGACCTCGGAGGAGGGATCGGCCTGCGAGCCGCGCAGCCAGGTGACCTGCCAGGTCCCCTCCGGGCCGCACTGGAACTCCAGATGCACCCGGGACACGAACAGCCAGTCCTCGGGCGTCACCAGACGGCAGAGCGCCCGGTCCCGGCCCACCCGCAGCACGGCGCCGGGCTCGCTGGGCGCGTCGGCCATCTGCATGCCGGCCGTGGCCCCCTCTTCCGCCGCGGCGACGGTGGCCATGGTCAGTTCGAGCACGTGCGCTCCTCTTGAAGTGTCCTTACGCAGCGGGCGCATGATAAATCGCCCGGGTCTGCGGCGTCCGGCACAATGGACTCATGACCGAGCGAAAGCCACCCGGCGTGCCGTTCGAGTCCTGGGTGGACAAACAGATCCGTGACGCCGAAAGACGCGGTGAGTTCACCCAACTCGCGGGCGCGGGGAAGCCGTTGCCGCCCGGTACCGACACCACGTACGACGAACTGTGGTGGATCAGGCAGAAGATGGCCCGCGAGGGCCTGTCGGTGCTGCCGCCGACCCTCGCGCTGCGCAAGGAGGCCGAGGACACGCTCGCGGCGGCGTACGCGGCTCCTTCGGAGCGGATCGCGCGCAAGCTGATCACGGACGTCAACGTCAAGATCCGCGACATGATGTTCAAGCCGCCGCCGGGGCCCCCTCTCGGGATGAAGCCGTACGACGTCGAAGAGGTCGTACGGGAATGGCGCGCGCGGCGTAGGACGATCGGAAAGGCCGAGGAGACCGCTTAGGTCCCCTCGGCCTCGTGACCGTGGCGTCTCAGCCGTGGAGCAGGCGTTCGGCCAGCTCGCGGTAGTCCTTCAGGGCGAGCCTGAGCTGCTCGGTGTCCGTCCGCGCGGCCTCGTCCGCGCCGCCGGACTTGCCGTCCTGCCAGGACATGCGCAGGGTCCGGCGCCGCCGGGTCACCGCCTCGGCGAACCGCCCGGCGATCTCCTCCAGCACCTGGTCGGCCTCCTGAACGGCGTCCCGGGGCCCGTCGACGAACCCCGCGACGGCGTGCCGCAGCTGCGTCTCCAGCTTGTCGCACTCGTCGTGCGGGAGCAGCGGGGTCCCGGTGCCGGCGCCGATACCGGTGCCACCGGCCCGCGTGCCGGACCCGCCGACACCGGTACCCGTAGCACCGGTGTGCGTGCCGGACCCGCCGATACCCGTGTCCGTGGCACCGGTGTCCGTGCCGGGTGACAGGTCGGCGGTGGAACGGGCGGTTCCGGAGGTGGGCGCACCGGTGTGCGTCACGGCGCCCGTGCCGTCGTACGCGCTGCCCTTGCGGGCATCGGTCGTCTCCGCCGGCGGCGTGGGCGACACGACCCGCCGCTCCGTACCGTCCTCGGTGTCGCGTCCCGTCTCCGCGGGACCGCGCCCACCTTCCCGCTCTGTCTCCGCGGGCGTCGGGGTGATCGTGCGGCGGTTGGTCCTGTCGTCGTCCTCGGAACCCCTGGCTCCGGTGCCGGGGCCGGTCACAGCGTCCGTCATGTCGCTCAACTCCCCTTCGCGTGACGTCGGTTGAAGGCCCACGGCAGATGGCCGCGGTTCTCGTGGTGCCCATTGGCGCGCAGGTCGCCGTCGGTGGCGACCTCGTCGCCCCGCTCGGCCCTCCCGGCGCTCGCGCCGCGGTGCCGGGTGGAGGACGTCAGCTCCTCGAAGAGCGCGCGGGCCTCGACCATGGCCTCCCGCATCTCCTCCGTGTCGGACCGGTCGCCGTCCTGCCCGCCCGCGCCGACGCGGGCGACGCGGTGGACGTGCCGGTAGCCGTGGACGTGGTGGGCGTGGTGGACGGAGAGCGCGGCGAGCTGCTCCTCGTACTGGCCTCCGTCCGGGAAGCCGCGCTCGGCGGCCAGTTCCGCGATCAGGCGGTCCGCCTCGGCGACCGCCTCCCGGGGCGCGTCGACGAAGCACTCCTGCGCGGCCGCCCAGCGGGCCTCGTACTGTTCCCGCCGACTCGCGTCGAGCGGCCGCTCACGCAGCGAGCCGTGCCGTTCCACGCGCTCGGTGAGCTCGCGCTCGGCGGCCTTGGCGTCCCCGTCGTGCCGGGCCACCGTACGGTCGTATTCGGGCCCGAAGCGGCGCTTCAGGTCCCGGCCGCCGTGCGGGCCCTTCGCACGCAGGGTCAGGACGGCCGCGACAACGACCACGGCCGCCACGATCACGATCAAAGCAATGATCATGCCTGTGGACATGGGTGCCTTCCGTTGTATCGGCCCAACGGGCCGGTTCTTCGAACGGGTGACCCGGAACACCCCGCGTAAACGGGTGTCAAAATCCTTCGCCCCGAATGTCGATCGCCCGCGTCCCCGATCGACGCCAGGTCGAAGGCACCGCGAGGGTGCCCGTACCGAAGGGGATCGTCATGGGTGAGGTCATCGCACGACTGGCCGTGTCGCTGGACGGATACATCGCGGGCCCGGAGTCGGGCCGGGAGCATCCGCTGGGCATCGGCGGGGAGCGGCTGCACTCCTGGGTGTACGGGCTGCGGACGTTCCGCCGGATGCAGGGGATGGAGGGCGGCCTGACCGGGCCGGACGACGACCTGGTCGCCGAGCACGTCCGGCGGCCCGGCGCGGTGGTCATGGGCCACGGCATGTACGTCACGGGCGAGATCCCGTGGGGCGACGAGCCCCCGTTCCACGCGCCGGTGTACGTCGTCACCCACCACGCACGCCCGTCCGTTCCGAAGAAGGGCGGCACCACGTTCCACTTCGTCACCGAGGGCCCCGAGCGCGCCCTGGAACTGGCCCGGCAGGCCGCCGGCGAGAAGGACGTGTCCCTGGCGGGCGGCGCGGACCTGGTCCAGCAGTTCATCCGGGCGGGCCTGCTCGACGAACTGCTCCTGCACGTCGTCCCGGTCCTGGCCTGCGGCGGGCGTCGCCTCTTCGACAACCTGGGCGATCAGCACATCGAGTGGGAGAAGACCCAGGTGCTGGACTCGCCGGAGGTCACGCATATCCGGTTGCGGGCGCGCCGCTCCGTCTCCTGAGATGGGGGCCATGACCTGGACCATCACCCCGGAGCCCTACGACTCCCCCGTGGCCGCGGCCCTGTGGCGGGCGTACTACACGGAGGTCAGCGACCGCTGGTACCTGCTGCACCACGGCCGCCGCACCGACCCCGCCGAACTGGAGCGCGAGATCGCCGCCACGACCGGCGCGGAACTCTCCCCGCCCACCGGCGAGCTGTTGGTCGCCCGCCACGCCGGGGAACCGGCGGGCTCGGCGGGCGTACGCCTGCTGGACGCGGAGACCGCGGAGCTGACCCGGGTGTTCGTGCACGAGGGGATGCGGGGCCGGGGCGGCGCGCCCCTGCTGGTGCGGGCCGCCGAGGAGGCCGCCCGCGCCCTGGGCGCCCGGCATCTGATCCTGGACACCCGCTCCGACCTGGTGGCGGCCCGCGCCCTGTACGCCCGCCTCGGCTACGAGGAGACGGCCCCCCACAACGACGACCCGTACGCCGAGCACTGGTTCCGCAAGGACCTGCGGCGGGGACCCTCCGACGTGCCTGCCACGTCGGAGGCCTGAGGGGCGCTCCGGCTCAACCGGTGCCCTCCACGGCCCCCTTGTGCGGCTCCTCCCGTTCCGACCCGCACAGCTCGCCGTTCAGCTCGCGCACCAACTGCACGAGGTCCGTGGGCCGCCCCGGACCCCACCAGTCCCCGAGGAGCCGCGCCAGCGACTCCTCCCGGGCCTCGGCGAGCCGGTCGGCGACCCGCCGCCCGCTGTCCGTCAGCACCAGTTCCAGCCCCTCCCGCACCGCGAGGTGCCGCACCTCCACCTGCCGGGCGGCCTCGATGATGACGTTCAGCGGCACGGAACTGCGCTCGGCGAGCACGGCGGGCTCGGCCCAGCCGTACCGGCGGATGCGCAGCAGCAGCCAACTGGCCGCGGGCAGCAGGTCGTAGCCCGCTCGCTCGGTGATCTCCTCGTACACCTTGCGCCGTCCCTCGCGCGTGCCGAGCACGGACAGCGCCCGGCACACCTCGTCGTAGGAGGACCGTTCGACGGGGTTGCTGGCGAGCGTCTCGGTGACGTCGGGCGCGGTGACGGAGGCGCGCAGCGGGTCCTCCTTGAGGAACCAGGCCAGGACGAAGCCGAGGAGGGCGACGGGGGCGGCGTACAGGAAGACGTCGGTGATGGAGGAGGCGTACGCGTGCAGGGCGGGCGCGCGCAGTGCGGGCGGGAGGGAGCCGATGCCGCGCGGGTCGGACTTGAGGGCGTCGGCCGAGACGCCTCCCGGCAGCTTCACGCCGCTGAACGCGGCCGTCAGCTTGTCGCCGAGGCGGCTCGCGAAGACCGTGCCGAAGATCGCCACGCCGAAGGAGGCGCCGATGGAGCGGAAGAAGGTCGCGCCGGAGGTCGCGACGCCGAGGTCCTCGTAGGAGACGGCGTTCTGCACGATGAGCACCAGCACCTGCATGACCAGGCCGAGTCCGAGGCCGAAGACGAAGAAGTAGGCGCTCATCTCGAACGTGGAGCTGTTCTCGTCGAGCCGGTGCAGCAGAAGCAGCCCGATCGTGGTGACGGCCGTCCCGACGACGGGGAAGACCTTCCAGCGTCCCGTCCGGCTGACGATCTGCCCGGAGCCCGTGGACGACAGCAGCAGGCCGAACACCATGGGCAGCATGTGCACACCGGACATGGTGGGCGTGACGCCCTGCACGACCTGGAGGAAAGTCGGCAGGTAGGTCATCGCGCCGAACATGGCGAAGCCGACGATGAAGCTGATGACCGCCGACAGGGTGAACGTCCGGATCCGGAACAGCTTCAGCGGCAGCACGGGTTCGGCGGCCCGCCGCTCCACCGCCACGAACGCCACGGCGAGGACGACGCCCAGCACGGCCAGCCCGACGATCTGCGCCGAGCCCCATCCCCAGGTCGTCCCGCCCAGCGAGGCGACGAGCACCAGACAGGTGGCGACGGACGCGATCAGGAACGTACCGAGGTAGTCGATGACATGCCGTGTCTGCTTGCGCGGGATGCGCAGCACGGCCGCGATCACCGCGAGGGCGATCACGCCGACGGGGAGGTTGATGTAGAACACCCAGCGCCAGCTGAGGTGTTCGGTGAACAGGCCGCCGAGCAGCGGCCCGAGGACGCTGGTCGCCCCGAACACGGCCCCGAACAGCCCCTGGTAGCGACCGCGCTCGCGCGGTGGCACGACGTCCCCGACGATCGCCATCGACAGCACCATGAGCCCGCCGCCGCCGAGCCCCTGGACCGCCCGGAAGGCGATGAGTTCGGGCATGTTCTGCGCCATGCCGCACAGCGCGGAGCCGATGAGGAAGAGCACGATCGCGGTCTGGAACAGCCTCTTGCGCCCGTACTGGTCGCCGAGTTTGCCCCACAGCGGGGTCGCGGCGGTCGAGGCGAGCAGATACGCGGTCACCACCCACGACAGGTGGTCGAGGCCGCCGAGGTCGCTGACGATGGTAGGCAGCGCAGTCGAGACGATGGTCTGGTCGAGCGCGGCGAGCAGCATCCCGAGGAGCAGGGCGCCGATCGAGACGAGGACGTTCCCCGGTACGTGCGGGTCCTGCGCCTCCTGCCGGTGCCGGGTCACTGTGCTCGCATCCCCTGCCATGAGACCTCCCAACGGTCGCCGTGCGTCCTCGACGCACCTCCCATCGTGGTCGGAGTGACCGGATATGGCCCGTCGAGTCCTCGGAAGCCGGGATTCCGGGGGCCTGTGGGAGGCGAGGTGAAGGAGATCTGCATAATCTCTGGAGTTCGCGAGGGGAGCGCGAGGGGAGGGACGAACACGTGACGGACCCCGAGGGTCAGCCGTGCCCGGAGTGCGGAGCGCCCAGAGGCGGCGACAACACGCCGTCGTGCGGCTGCGCGCGCAGGGCGTCCGACGCCCTGCGCGACGCCCGTACGGCGCAGGCGGCCGCCGCGGAGGACTTCGATCCACTGCGGATCCGGCCGTACGTCGACCTGGAGGGGGCGGCGGAGGGGACGATGCCGTTACGGACGGTCGGCCCGGACCTGCGCCCGTTCGAGACGACGCGGCCGCCCGGACCGCCGCCCGAGCCCGTCCCCGCTCCGGCGGCCCCGGCACGGCACCCCGGTCGCCGCCGCCCCCGCACACGCACCGTCCTGCTCGCCGCGGGCGGCGCCGTCGTGGCGGTGGTGGCCGCGGCGGGACTGGCCGCCGGGCTGTTCTCGTACGAGCCGCCGCCGCGGCACACGGCACTGCCGGACGACGTCCGGGCGAGCGTCCCGGCACCTCCGACGAGCAGCACGCCGACGTCGCCCGCCGCGTCGTCCGCCCCGGCAGGCCGGCCGGTCCCGCCGCCGGCGCCCACGGGCACGACACCGTCCCCCTCGGTCTCGGCGCCCTCCACGAGCGCCTCGCCGTCGCCCTCCGTGGCCCGCACGCGGACTCCGGCCACCCCGACGCCCACGGCCTCGGCGACCGACACGATCAGCGCCGGCAGCGACCAGCGCACCCGCCCGCCCGTTCTGCGCCGCGGCGACAGCGGCCCCGAGGTGAAGGAACTGGAACTGCGCCTGACCCAACTCGGCCTCTACACGCGCAAGGCGTCCGGCCACTACGACGAGGGCGTCGAGGACGCGGTCACCCGCTACCAGCAGGCCCGAGGCATCCAGACCCAGCAGCACGGCGTCTACGACCTCGAAACCCGCTCCCGACTGGAGTCGGAGACGTCGGAACCATGAGGCCGACCCCCGGCCCGAGCCGAAGCCCAAGAAACCCCGAGCCCGTCACCACCCCAGCTCCGGGCCGGCACGGTGCGGGTCGGAAACGTCCGAGCGACAGCACGCGCGCTGCCGGGCGCGACTGACGTCGGAGCGAGCGGCCAACCCACAGGCGCGCACCCTGGCGAGCCTCAGGCGCGGCGCCACCACCGCCCGCACATCCGGGTCGGCGCGGGTCGGAACGTCCGAGCGACAGCACGCGCGCTGCCGGGCGCGACTGACGTCGGAGCGAGCAGCCAACCCACAGGCGCGCACTCCGGCGAGCCTCAGGCGCGCCACCACCGCCCGCACATCCGGGCCGGCACGGTGCGGGTCGGAAACGTCCGAGCGACAGGGCACACGCTGCCGGGCACGGCTGGGCGCGACGGGCCCAGCCGCTCCTCGCCCGCACCCGCGCACGCTGGCGAACATCAGAGGCGGCGCGACGCGCCCCGTCCCGTCACTGCACGCAGATCCGGATCGTGCCGTCCGTCATGGCCTCGACGTGCACCCGGGTGAGGTCCGGCACGACGATGTCCGGCTCGTGGAGGTCGGCTCGCGGGCCCACGCCCACGACCCGCATCCCGGCGGCCCGGCCGGCGGCGATGCCCGCGGCGGAGTCCTCGAAGACGACACAGTCGGCGGGAGCGATGCCCAGCTCGGCCGCGCCCTTGAGGAAGCCCTCGGGGTCCGGCTTGCTCGCGCCGACGCTCTCCGCCGTGATGCGCACGCGCGGCAGCGGCAGCCCCGCCGCGGCCATGCGGGCCGTGGAGAGGGGCACGTCCGCCGAGGTCACCAGCGCGTGCGGCAGCCCGTCCAGGGACGCCAGGAACGTCGCCGCGCCGGGCACCTCCACGACCCCGTCGGTGTCGGCGGTCTCCTCGGCGAGCATGCGCGCGTTGTCGGCGTGGTTCTGCTCCATGGGACGGTCGGGCAGCAGCACCGCCATGGAGGCGTAGCCCTGGCGCCCGTGGACCACCTTCATGACCTCGTCCGCGTCCAGCCCGTGCCGCTCGGCCCAGCGACGCCAGATCCGTTCGACGACGGCGTCGGAGTTCACGAGGGTGCCGTCCATGTCCAGCAGGAGGGCGCGGGCGGTCAGGACGGTGGGCACGGCGGTGACCGTCATCGGCAGCTCCAAGGCAGGGAGGGGGGAACAAGGCGGCCCCGCCCGCCGGTCAGGGAAAACGGGCGGGAGCCACTTTGTTTCTCCACGGTACAAAACATGCCCGGTATCCGCCACCGCATACCGAAAGAGTTCACCGGCCGTTCAGCCGGCCCGCGGCCTCACCCGGCCACGGCCTCCCACAGACCCCACACCCCGAGCACCGCCATCAGCAGCGCCGCGATCTTCGTGATCAGCTTCAGCGGCACCCGCCTCATCAGCGCCTTTCCGCCGACGATGCCCAGCCCGGCCACCGCCCACAGCGCCAGCACGGCACCGAGCCCGACGGACAGCGGGTCGTCGTAGCGGGCCGCGAGGTTCGCCGTCATGATCTGCGTGAGGTCACCGAACTCGGCGACGAGGATGAGCATGAATCCGGTGCCCGCGACCTTCCAGAACGACTGGTCCTCGGGCCTGCGGATCTCCTCCTCGCCGTCCCCCTTGCCGAACAGCAGCATCGCCGCGCCGCCCAGGAAGAGCAGGCCCGTCACGGCGTGCACGAGCCGCTGCGGCAGCAGCGTCAGCACACTGCCCGCCGCCACGGCGAGCACGACGTGCAGCAGGAACGCGGCCGCGACGCCCGCGAAGACGTACGAGGCGCGATAGCGCGCCCCCAGTACGAGTCCGGCGAGAGCGGTCTTGTCCGGAAGCTCCGCGAGAAAGACGACGCCGAAGACGAGCGCCAGGACGGTGATGCTGATCAAGGTTCCTCAATCGGTCGGGGCCACCCCACCGAGAGTGCTGAGCCTTCACGCACGACACCTCGGCACGGCAGCGCACACATGGCGCCCGTGCCGTGCGGCACGGGCGTGCACTGCTTTGCCGAAGGTCTCGCTGGCGGAGGTCCACGAGGGACCCGCCTCCGGGCGCCGGCTCAGACGAGCTGAGCAGTATGTCGACGGTCCGGCGAAGAGCTACTCCCCTTCTGCGCCGTCCATGGTACGCGACGAGCCGGTGGGTGAAAGTTCAGCCGTACACCTTGTCGTGTCATGTACGCGTCACTAGCTTCTTACCGAACGCACACCCGGACGCAACACGGCGCCGGGAGCATTCCCCTGCTCGCACCCAAAGCCCCCACACCCCAAGGGAGTTCGCATGCCGAAGTTCTACGCGCGTCGACGGCTCAGCATACTCGCGGCTCTTACCGGACTCATAGCCTCCGTCGGGCTCCTGAACGGCCCGAGCGCCTCCGCCGCCCTCCCGACCCCGGTCAGCGCGTCCACCGCGCGCAGCTACCTCGCCTCGCTCACCGTGGCGACCGAGAACCGCACCGGGTACAGCCGCGACCTCTTCCCGACCTGGATCACGATCAGCGGCACCTGCAACACCCGCGAGTACATCCTCAAGCGGGACGGCACGAACGTCGTCACCGACTCCGCGTGCGCCGCGACCAGCGGCAGCTGGTACTCCCCCTACGACGGCGCGACCTGGACCGCCGCCTCCGACCTGGACATCGACCACCTCGTGCCGCTCGCCGAGGCCTGGGACTCCGGCGCGAGCAAGTGGACCACCGCCCAGCGCCAGGCCTTCGCCAACGACATCACCCGCCCGCAGCTGCTGGCCGTCACCGACAACGTGAACCAGTCCAAGGGCGACCAGGACCCCGCCACCTGGGTGCCGTCCCGGTCCGCGTACGTGTGCACCTACGTCCGCGCCTGGGTCCAGGTGAAGTACTACTACGACCTCTCGGTCGACTCCGCCGAGAAGTCGGCGCTCACGAGCTACCTCTCCGGCTGCTGATCCGGCGATCGATCCGAGGACTGATCGTTACGCGCCGAACCTCCCCCCTCACCTCCGTCGTTCCGTACCGTACGGGGCGACGGAGGAGCGTGAGTACGTGGCCGAACTGCGCCTGGGTCCACTGCTGAGGTATGCCGACGGATCGTCCGCGACCGTGTGGGTCGAGACGAGCCGCCCCTGCACCGCCGAGGTGCGCTGCGCCGACGGCTCCGGCGGCGAGGCCCCCACCTTCCAGATCGCCGGCCACCACTACGCCCTGGTACCGGTCACCGGCCTCACCGCGGGCACGACGACGTCGTACGACGTCCACCTCGACGGCGCGCTCGTGTGGCCGCCGCCCGACTCCCGGTTCCCGCCCTCCGTGATCCGCGCCCCGCGCGAGGACGACGAGGTCAAGGTGGGCTTCGGCTCCTGCCGCTGGGCCGCCCCGCCCGCCGACGAGCCGGACCCCGTGGGCCCGGACGCCCTCGACACGCTCGCCCTGCGGATGGCGGCCGACCCCGAGGGCGAGCGCCCGGACGTGCTCCTGCTGCTGGGCGACCAGGTCTACGCCGACGAGACCTCCCCGGCGACGCAGCGCTGGCTCGCCGCCCGCCGCGACCTCGGCGACCCGCCCGGCAGCCAGGTCGCGGACTACGAGGAGTACACCCGCCTCTACTACGAGTCCTGGCTCGACCCCGAGGTGCGCTGGCTGCTGTCCACCGTGCCCACCTGCATGATCTTCGACGACCACGACGTCATCGACGACTGGAACACCTCCGCGGCCTGGGTGGAGGACATGCGGGCCACCCCGTGGTGGCGGGAGCGGCTGCTGAGCGGCCTGATGTCGTACTGGGTCCACCAGCACCTGGGCAACCTCTCGCCGGCCGAACTCGCCGCCGACCCGCTCTACGCGGCCGTACGCGAACTGCCCGACGGGACGGACGAGTTGCGCGCCTTCGCCTCCCGTGCCGACGTCGATCCCGCCTCGGTGCGCTGGAGCTACCGGCGCGACTTCGGCCGGGTCCGGCTGGTCATGGTGGACTCGCGGGCGGCCCGCGTCCTCGACGAGGAGCACCGGGCGATGCTCGATCCGGGCGAGGAACGGTGGCTGCGCGAGCAGGTGCTGGACCCCGGGGCGTACGACCACCTCCTGATCGGGACCTCGCTGCCCTGGCTGCTGCCGCACCTCGTGCACGACGCCGAGGCGTGGAGCGCCGCCCTGTGCCGGGGGGACCGGGGGGCGCGCTGGGCGCGGTTCGGGGAGAAGCTGCGGCGGGGGGCGGACCTGGAGCACTGGGCGGCCTTCCCGGCCTCCTTCGCCGGGCTGGCCGAGCTGATCGCGCAGGCCGGTTCGGGGGCGGGGGCGCCCTCGACGGTGCTCGTCCTGTCGGGCGACGTGCACCACGCGTACGTGGCGGAGGCCTCGTGGCCGGCGGGCGGTGGGCCGGACGCCCGGGTGCTGCAGCTGACCTGCTCACCCGTGCACAACGCGGTGCCGCGGGCGATCCGCGTCGCCTTCCGGTTCGGCTGGAGCGCGGCGGCGCGGGTGCTGGGCCGGCGGTTCCTGCGGCACGGCCGGTGTGCGCCGGTGCCCGTCAAGTGGCGCAAGACCGGCGGGCCCTGGTTCGGCAACCAGCTCATGACGCTGACGATGGAGGGCCGTTCGGCGCGGCTCCGGCTCGAACAGGCGCGGGAGAAAGGGGTGCTGGCGACGGTGGAGGAGTCCCGGCTCAGCCCCTCCTGACCGACGGGGCCCGAGCGTCCCGTCGGTGGTGGCGGGCCCGGAGGGAGCGGATTCGGACACACTTTCGGGGGTGCGCAATCAGGTGGGAGCGCTCCCACGTGCGTCGACGCCATGGACGGCGCGGGGAGCTGCGCGGAGTCGTTGGCCAATGTTGAACTTCCAACATCATCGGGGCTGACCTACCGTAAAAAGCTCGTTCGGTACCGCCGTCCCTCTGCCTGTCATGTCCCCGACAGGTCGCGACCACACCGAAGGAGCACCCCCCACATGTCCGCTCGTCTCGACGCAGCCCAGCCCTACGCCCTCGGCCTGTTCCGCATGGTCGTCGGACTGCTCTTCGCCTGCCACGGCGCCGCCTCGCTCTTCGGCGTCCTCGGCGGCGCGTTCGGAACCGGCGCCACCGTCCGGGCCGGCGCCTGGCCGTCCTGGTACGCGGCCGTCATCGAACTCGTCGGCGGCATCCTCGTCCTGCTCGGGCTCGCCACGCGCGCCGCGGCCTTCATCGCCTCCGGCTCGATGGCGTACGCCTACTTCAAGGTGCACCAGCCGCACGCCCTGTGGCCCATCGAGAACGGCGGCGAGCCCGCGGCGTTCTTCTGCTGGGCCTTCCTGCTGCTGGTCTTCACCGGCTCCGGCGCGTTCGGCCTGGACCGGCTGCTGGCCAGGCGCTCGACCGCGCAGCACGAACGGGCCGCGGAGCAGACGCCGGTGACCGCCTGACACACCGACGCGGGGCGGCAGCCGGGTGAACGTCCGGTGCCGATCCCACGTGCCCCCGATGAATCTCCCGTCGCACCACGGGCGTACGCTGTATGGCTGTTGATGGCCGCCCTGCCGCTCCCCTGCGTCGTCGCGGCACGGTGTGGTCCACGGGGGAGTTCACGGGGAGTCTGCGGTGCTGGAGAGTGTGGGGTCGTTGACCGGGACCCCTTGGATCTACGCCATGGTGGCGCTGTCGGTGCTGCTGGACGTGTTCCTGCCGGTACTGCCCAGCGGGGTGCTGGTCATCACGGCCGCCACCGCGGCGGCCGCGGGCTCGGCCACCGGCCGGGTACCGCACGAAGTCCCGGACATCCTCGCCCTGACCCTGTGCGCCGCCCTCGCCTCGCTCCTGGGTGACCTGGTCGCCTACCGGCTGGCCTGGCGGGGCGGCGAACGCCTGGACCGCGCCATCGCCCGCTCCCGCCGGCTGACCGCCGCGCAGGAACGTCTCGGCGTCGCGCTCGCCCGAGGCGGCGGCGCCCTGGTCATCCTCGCCCGCTTCGCCCCGGCCGGCCGCTCGGTCGTCTCCCTCGGCGCCGGCGCCGCCCACCGCCGCGCCCGCGACTTCCTGCCCTGGTCGGCCCTGGCGGGCCTGACCTGGGCCGCCTACAGCGTGGCCCTCGGCTACTACGGCGGTCAGTGGCTCGGCGCGACCTGGCTGGGAACGGGCGTCTCGGTCCTGGCGCTCTTCGCGGCGGGCTCGGGGGCGGCGTACGTCATGCGGCGGCCGGTGAAGGCGTCGTAGACCGGCCGCCCCCGCCGTCCCTCAGGCGCTCGCCCGCTGACCCCGCACTTCGAGGCCCTCCAGCAGCTCCGCCGTGGCCTGTGCGATCACGTCGACGGCGTGGTCGAACACCTCCCTGTTGTGTGCGGCGGGCGCCCGGAAGCCGGACACCTTCCGTACGAACTGCAGGGCCGCGGCCCTGATCTCCTCCTCCGTCGCCTCTTCGGGCAACGCGGGCGGACGAAGTGTCTTGATGCTCCGGCACATGGAAACAGTCTCGCCCAACCCCCGGGCTCCTGCGATGATCCGTTCCGAGGCGGCCACCGTCGTGGGGCCGACCGGCGAAGGGAACACAAGCATCATGGCGAACGACGCACTCACCGTGGCGGTGCTCGGCCCCGGCGGCATCGGCGGCCTGGTCGCCGGGCTGCTGGCACGCGCCGGCCACCCCGTGATCTGCCTGGCCGGCGAGGAGACGGTCCAGGTGCTGCGCAGAGATGGCATACGGGTGCGCAGCGGGAGGTTCGGCGACTTCACGGCCCGCGTCGAGGCCGACACCGTCCTGCGCGAGCCGGTCGACGCGTGCCTGGTCGCCGTCAAGCACACCGCCCTGGAGGCGGCCCTCGACCGGGTCCCGCCGCAGGCCCTCGGCGACGGCCTCCTCGTACCGTTCCTGAACGGCGTCGAACACCCCGCCGCCCTGCGCGCCCGGTACGGGCCCGGCCCGGTCGCCCCCGCCGTCATCCGCGTCGAGTCGACCCGGGTCGCGCCCGGCGTGATCGAACACGGCAGCCCCTTCGCCGAGATCGACCTGACCGGCGAGGGCGTGGACCGCGAGCGGCTCGGAGCCCTGGCCCTGGCCCTGGAGGCCGCCGGGCCGGTCACGCGCGTGCTGGACGACGAGACGGCCGCGCTGTGGGCGAAGATGTCGTTCCTGGCACCGTTCGCCCTGCTGACCACCCTGCACGCCGTCCCGCTGGGCGACGTACGCACCCGGCACCGGGACGAACTGACCGCCCTGGTGGAGGAGACGGCGGCCGTGAGCCGGGCCTGCGGCGGTCCGACGGACCCCGCGCAGGCGATGGCCCGCTACGACGCCTTCCCGCCGCAGACCAGGTCGTCGATGCAGCGCGACGCCGAGGCGGGCCGGCCCCTCGAACTCGACGCCATCGGCGGCGCGTTGCTGCGGGCGGCCGACCGGCACGGGGTGAGCGTGCCGGTGGCGGCGCGGGTGGTACGGGAGTTGACGCGGGCACACGCCTGACGGGAGGCGCTCAGCGGTACCGGCCGACCTGGTGGTCGCCCGCGGGCTGCCGCGTCATCACATTGCCGCGGTTGAAGGCGTTGATGAGGGCGATCTGCGCGACCAGGGCGCCCAGTTGCTCCTCGTCGTAGTGCTTGGCGGCGTTCTCCCACACCTCGTCCGGGACGCCGCCGGCCGCGTCCGCGATCCGGGTGCCCTGCTCGGTCAGCTCCAGCGCGGCGCGCTCGGCCTCGCTGAAGACGGTGGCCTCCCGCCAGACCGCGACCAGGTTGACGCGCACGGCGCTCTCCCCCGCATGCGCGAGCTCCTTGGTGTGCATGTCGACGCACCCGGCACAGCCGTTGATCTGGCTGGCCCGCAGATTGACGAACTCCCGCGTCGCGAACGGCAGTCCCGACTCCCCCAGCGCATGGCTCGCGGCGACGATCTGCTTGAACGCCTTGGCCGCGACCGGGCTCGCCATCAGATTCAACCGAGCTTCCACGATGCACTCCTCGTGTCGTCCTGTCCTTGACACCCCTGGGACGAGAAGCTCCCGGCCCCTGTGACACGACCGGGGATGAGGTGGGTCTCAGGCGGCCGTCTCGACGAGTCGTCGCAGCGCGGCCCGGGCGGGCGGGCCCCAGGTCGGCTTGCCGCCCGGGCGGCCGTGGACCCCGGCCTCCCCGATGAGGGCGCAGGAGAGAGCCTTGAGCACCGCCCAGCCGCGGGCGCGGCGGCGGGACGCCGCGTCGGCGGCCGACCGGCAGCCGGCGTGGAAGCGGTCGACGGCGCCGTCCGGCAGCAGCAGCCACGCGGCCGCGAGATCGCAGGCCGGGTCGCCCGCGCAGAGGTCCCCGAAGTCGATCACACCGCGGAGGGTGCCGTCGCCGGTGAGGACGTTGGCCGGATGAAGATCGGCGTGAAGCCAGGACGCCGGGCCCTGCCACCCCGGCGCGGCGACGGCGTCCTCCCAGACCGCGCGGACGGCGTCCGGCTCCGGGAGCAGCCCCAGCCCGGTGGCCGACGCGAGCATCCCCGCGAAACCCTCGGTGCTCCCCGACAGCGGGCCGCCGCGGTCGCGGCCGGCCGGCGCGCCGTCCGGGGCGGGCCGGTGCAGAGCGTTCAGGAAGGCGGCCAAGGCGTCTGCGGCCTCCGCGCCCCGCGTGACGGGGGCGCGGTCGGCGGGCGTTCCCGGCACCCAGGTGGTGACGAGCCAGGGCCGCGGGAAGCACTCGGAGGGCTCGCCGATGCGCTGCGGGACGGGGACCGGCAGGGGCAGCCGCGGAGCGAGCGCGGGCAGCCAGGCGTGCTCCTTGCGCAGCAGCGCGTCGGCGGACCCCGTCGCCCACGGCAGCCGCACGGCGAGGTCGTCGCCGAGCCGCCACAGCTGGTTGTCCCAGCCCCGGGCACCGAACCGCACCGGCAGACCCGCCAGGTCCGGATGCTGATCGGACAGCAGATCCCGGACCAGTTCCGCGGTGATCTCGATCTCGGTATGCGTCATGCGGGCCCACGGTAGCCGGACCACGACGCGCCGTTCGCACCGCAACTGCCGCGCGCGGTCCCCCGTTCGCATGAACCACCCGAACGCACTCGCATCCCAAAATCGAACAGGCGTAGCATTGCGTCGTGGCAACGACCTATGACTTTCCGAGTGACCTCCTCGCCGGTCAGGAGGAGCTGCATCAGGTCCGGGCCGAGCTGTCGGCCCTGCTCAAGCGCCTTCCCTGGTCGGTCGAGCCCCTGGACGCATTCAGTGACACCGGCGGCTGGCGCAAGGTGGAGCGCCCCGCCTCCCCCGGCTGGACACCCGACGAACAGGCCGAGGTCGAAAAGCTCCGCCGCCGCGAACACGAACTCGCCGTCTTCGTCACGACCCACCGCTTCTGGACGGAGGTCACGGCCGGCGACCGCGTGGACGCCCGCACGACCCTGAAGCACGCCCACGAGCACTGAACGAGAAAGACCCCGGCCGCGACGGCCGGGGTCCTCACACGGTGGGCGCGGACGGTTTCGAACCGCCGACATCCTGCTTGTAAGGCAGGCGCTCTACCACTGAGCTACGCACCCGGGACAAGTCGACAGACTACATTGCCCGGGGCGCTGTCCTGCAATCCGGTTACGGGCCGGGACAGGACGTCAGCCGTATTCCTGGGGACCGAGCGGTAATGCGTCCTGCCACCAGGACGCATGCTCAGCCGCGTGCCCCGAGTAGTGCTGGACACGCTGGTCGCCCGCTTTCGCTCCGCGGTCCGGCGACACGGATCGGGTCCGTGGTCCGGAGGAACGGGGGCGGGGTCCCTCACGCTCCCGGTCCTCCGGTCCGGCCTGGACGGTCCGATGCCCCGCACGATCTCTCCGGTCGTGCGGGGGCGGTGCCGTCCGTCGCCGGATCGGATGTCCGAGGGCGCGCCGTCCGATCGCCACGGCGGCCGCGTCGTGGCGGGTGGTGGTGCGGGCCGGTGTCGCCAGAGGCCGCTGCCAGTGCTGGGCGCCCCAGCGCGAGGTGTAGGCCGGATCCACCGCGACGACCGCGACGCCCTGCTCGGTGGCCATCGACACCAGCCGGGCCCTGAGCCGGGCCGTGGGAAAGCGGGAGACGATCCGGCGCAGGGAGGTGTTGCCGCCGAACTTCTCGCGCGTCCTGCTGTCGGTGAAGTCGAGGTCCTCGATCGCCACCGCGCGGACGCCCGTACGGCGTGCGTGGTGGAGCAGCCGGGTCAGTGCGTGCCGGATCTGCGCGTCCCGATGCCGCACGCTGCCCGAGAGGTCGTAGGAGAACCGCTGCGGCTCACCGACGGGATTGCCGTGCGGGTCCAGGCGCCAGGCCGCGAGGTGGTCGTCGTTCATGTCCACGGCGACCACCCCGCGAGCCATCGCCGCCGACAGCGGGTGAAGGGGGACGGCGGGGCGTTGCCAGGAGGCGGTCAGGTACCAGCGGCCGCGACGGGGGTCGAAGTGAATGCGGTAGGCCACCGCCCGGTCGGCGGCGACCCGGTCCCGCCACTCCTCGTGCCGGTGCGCGAAGGTCACCGTCGCGTCGAGCACGTACCGGCCGTGCGGGGCGTTCGAGAGGTGCGACAGGGCGGCCGGGAGCCTGACGGAGAGCTGCCCGGTGTCGCTCACGCGGATCGTCTCGTTGCCGTACCGCTTGCCGGTCTCACCGTCGGCCGACAGGAACATCCGGGCGGCCTGCCAGCGCTCTCGCCATGCCTCCCGGCCCAGCGCCGCCTCGCTCAGGTGGTGCCGCCGGCGGGCGAGCCGCTTGCCGCCGCGCACCACATGAACGCGTCCCGTGATCCAGTCCCCTTCAAGCGCCGCCAACCGGGCCTCGAGGGCGTGCAGGCGCCGCGCTTTGGCATGCCACTCCGAGCGGGTGGCGCAGCCGCGCACCGACCCGTGCCGCCGATCGGCCTTCGCACCCACCGGCCGGGCCAGTCTGGCCTCTATCCGCGTGATCTCGCCGCGCAACCACGTCAGTTCCGTCGCTTGAGCACGTCTCGCCAGCGCCCACTGGTCGTTCGTCGCCTTCGTGATGCTGCCCGCCCAGCGCGCCGACGAGGCCCCTGACAGGTCCCGTTTGCGGGCGGCCCAGGAGGCGGCATCGGACCCCGGCCCCTGCCTGCACCGCACCGACAGATCCCGAGAAGCCAGGGACCCCAGCAGCGCACCTACCTCCGCCAGCACCGCCGCGTCGGACGAGGACAGCCGCAGCCGGGTCCGGACGGTCATCCCGGTGGGACCGGCGACCGCATACGGGGGTGTCAATGTCCGCAGTCCGCGCATGGGCCCCCGATCGCCTGAAGACGCCTTCTGCCCGTCCAACGACCCACCCCGCAAAGGGTCACCCGTTCGGAGCAGGAACCTACGTCCGGCACGTCGACACGGGGGTTAACCCCACCCCGCATCCGCCGGTGGGCCGGATTTCGGGTGGGGGCTCGGTTGTCTAGCGTCGAGGGGTCTTCGTGGGGTCGGTTCAGGGGGAGTTCTCGATGGTCAGCCGTAGTCATGTCGCCCGGGTGGCGCTCGCCGCCGTCGCCGTCGTGCTCGTAGGAGGGACCAGTGCCTGTGGCGCGTCCGCGGGGGACGACAGGCATCCCGATCACCGGACGTTCGCGCTGGGCGGGCGGACGCTGACCGTGGACTCCGACGACTCGGCGCTGGAGATCGTCGCCGCGGACGGGAACGCGGCCGGGAAGGTGGAGGTGACCCGGTGGTTCCAGGGGAAGGTCGCCTTCGGCGGGGACCCGAAGGTGACGTGGTCGATGCGGGGCGACCGGCTGGTGCTGCGGGTGAAGTGCTCGGGCGTCGTCGCGGACTGTTCGGCCAGGCACCGGATCGAGGTGCCGCGCGGGGTGGCGGTGAAGGTCGTGGACGGGGACGGGAGCGTGCGTGCGCGGGGTTTCCGGGACGCGCTGAGCATCCACACCGGTGACGGCTCCGTGCGGGTCGGCGACTCCACCGGTCCGCTGGAGCTGCGCACCGGTGACGGGTCGGTGCGTGCGGAGGTCGACTCGCGCACGGTGCGGGCGGAGTCCGGTGACGGGTCGGTGCACCTGGAGTTCGGCGTCGTACCGGACCTGGTGGACTCGCGCAGCGGCGACGGGTCGGTCACGGTCGCGGTGCCGAAGGCGGCGTACCGGGTGAAGGCGCGGACGGGCGACGGGGCGGTGGAGGTGTCGGTGCCCCGTGACGACTCCAGTGCGCATGTCGTCGCGGCCCGTTCCGACGACGGGAAAGTGACCGTGCGCACGGCGAACTGACCGGCCCGTGTGTTCGTCCTCTACGGGTGGGAGAATGAGATCGGGCACCCGCCAGGACGGATGACAGCACGGGAGAGGGATGTGACGGCGACACCTTCGCAGCCGTACTCGCCGTCGGTGCCGCGCGCACACCGCCACCGCCACGCTTTCGCGGACACCCTCGCCCTGCTCGCCCTGCCGCTCGTGGCCGCGCTCGCGCTGCCCGCGGCGTTCGCCGGCGGTGGCACCCGGCGCTGGTTCGGCGGGCGGGCGGAGTCGCAGCGGGCGGAGGCACAGGCGGCCAAGGACGCCGCGGCGGCCGCGTTCTACGAGCTGGACACCGCCCAGCGGGATCTGCGGATCTCGATCGAGACGATCACGGCGGTGGACTCCACCCCGGCCGCGCGCCGGGCCGTGTCCGACTTCGAGGCGCTGGGCCGCCGTATCGACGAGGCGAGTCAGCGGTACATCAGCGCGGTCGACGCCCATGATCTGGACCGTGACGACCTGGAGGCGTCGGTCGCGGCGCAGGCGCGTACCGAGCTGACGCGGGCCAAGGACGAGCTGGCGAACGTCAAGCGGGAGCTTGACCGTTTCACCGAGGGTCTGGGGCCGTTGCTGGGCAAGGCGGAGACGCAGCTCGCGCGGTTGGCCCCGGCGGTGGAGCGGGCCCGTCAGGGTCTGCTCGCAGCGTCCAACGCCCTTGACGCGGTGCGGGGTTCGGGGCTGAAGGCGGACGATCTCGCCGCCCGGCTGGCGGCCCTCGCGCCGGAGCTGACCAAGCTGAACCAGGGTGCGGGGCAGCACGGTGTGCCGCAGACACTGGAGCGGGCCGAGCGGGTGGCGCGGGAGGCCGAGGCGGTCCGGGTGGAGGCCGAGCGGCTGCCGGAGAAGGCGGCCGAGATCGACCACCGGCTGGTCTCCCTGCGTACCCGCGCGGAGGCGCTGACGACCCGTGCCGGCCAGGTGGAGCCGGTGCTGAGCGAGCTGCGGCGGCGTTTCTCGGCGGCCTGCTGGCAGGATCTGCAGCAGGTGCCCGAGCACGCGGTGGAGAACGTCCGGCAGGCGGAGACGAAGCTGAAGGAGGCGCAGGCGGCCCGTGACGCCCAGCGCTGGCCGGACGCGACGGCACTGCTGTCGACGGTGCGGGCGCTGCTGAACACGACGGACGAGTCGGTGTCGGCGGCCCGGGACCGGCTGCAGCGGCTGAACGCGGTGCAGAAGGATCCTCAGCAGGAGGTGGAGCGGACGCGGTTCGCGATCCGGGACGCGCAGCGGCTGGCGATGTCGGGGCGGTCGACGCCCGATCCGCGGCACGCGCGGCCGCTGGACGACGCGGTGGCGCGTCTGGACCGGGCGATCGCCTCGCTGCAGGGCCGGCATCCCGACTACTGGCACTTCCTCACGGAGACGGAGGCGGTGCGCCGTACGGCGGCGAGGGTGGTCGCGCAGATCCGCGAGGAACGCGGCACCGCGTCCTAGCGGAGGGCTGCGCGCCGGGCGCCCGGCTTGCCGGTGTTCCGGCTACTTCACGACCGTCGTCCAGTCCGGGGACTGTGCGGGGTCCAGTGCGCGCAGGGCGGCGAGGGTTTCCGGCTTCTGCACGTCGAGCCAGTCGGCCAGTTCCTTGAAGGAGACGCACTTGACGCCCTTCTTCTTGCAGACGTTCTTGATGACCTGGTCGACGGCCTTCATGTATATGCCGCCGTTCCAGTCCTCGAAGTGGTTGCCGATGAACAGCGGGGCGCGGCTGCCGTAGTAGACGCGGTTGAAGCCGTCCATGTAGGAGGCGACGGTCTGCTGTTCCCAGGTGGGGTAGTCGGCGGGGTTGCCGTCGGTCTCGCCGCCCGACTGGTTGTAGAGGAAGTTGAAGTCCATGGACAGGCCCTGGTAGTCGGCACCCTGGTACGGCAGCAGCTGGAGGGGAAAGTCCCAGATGCCGTTGTTCTTGGTGGGCCATATCTGGAAGCCGCCGGGCGAGGAGGCGTCGTAGCGGTAGCCGTACTTCTTGATGACCTTCAGGAGGTTCTTCTGGCCTTCCAGGCAGGGGGCGCGGCCGCCGACGACCTCCTTCCTGAAGTCGAAGGGCAGGGCGGGGATGTCCTTGAAGCCGGTGTTGGTCTTCCACTTCTCCACGAGCGAGTAGAACTGGTCGATCTCCTGCTTCCACTCGTCGGTGGTCCAGTACTTGCCGCTGGTCTTGCTGTCGCAGAAGTGGCCGTTGAAGTGGGTGCCGATCTCGTTGCCCTCGTTGTAGGCGAGGCGGAGCTGCTCCAGGGTGGTGCGGACGTGTTCGTCGGTGGGGTAGTCGATGGCCGCGGCTCCGGCCTTGTGCAGCGGCGGCTCGTAGAGGTTCTTCTTCTCCTTGGGCAGCAGGTAGATGCCGGTGAGGAAGAAGGTCATGTGGGCGTCGTACTGCTCGGCCAGCTCGCGGTAGTGGGAGAAGAGGTGGTCGCTGCCCTCCAGGGCGCCGTCCCAGGAGAAGACGACGAACTGGGGCGGCTTCTCCCCGGGCTTGAGCGGGACGGGCTTGAGCTGGCCGCTCTGCGGGCCGGTGTAGGAGGTGGAGCCGTCGCCGAGGACCTTGGTCTTGCCGTCCCAGGAGGGTTCGGCCTTCGGCCTGGCCTTCGCGGAGCGTTGTGAGGAGGCGGCGGGCTGCGGGTGGTCCTGACGGGTGAGGGCGAGGGCGCCCGCGACCAGGGAGGCCACCACGAGGAAGGCGGCGAGGGTGAGGACCTCGGGGCGGGCGGGGCGGCGCGGGGCGCGCTCTTTGCGTCGGCGGCCCTTGGCTTTTGCTCCTGGCACGGTGCGGCTCATGCGGTGCTCATTCTGCTGGGGAGTGGCGGTGGTACGGGCTTCGGTGATCAGTCGAAGCCCATCGCACCCGACCACACGGCGAAGGGGACGCTGCCGGTGGGTCTGCCGGCGATGCCCTTGAGCGGGAGCGGCTCCAGGGACTTGGTGAGGTCCATGCGGTAGACGACGACGGCGGTGGACAGGGTGTCGGTGTTGCCTGTGTACCAGGCCGCCTTGTCATCGGAGGCGATTCCGGCCATGCCGCCCGCCCCGACCGCGGGGACGGTGGGGTGGGTGCGCAGCAGGGAGGTGGTCAGCGCGGCGGAGACGTCCTTGGCGACTTCGGCGCCGATCGCGCGGTGGGCGGTGGGCGTGGCGAGGGGGACCCTGGAGCCGTTCTTGGTGATGCGGCGGACGGAGTACGGCTCGGTGTGCATGCCGGCGGCGGCGAAGGTGGCGTATCCGCTGGCCATGCGGATGGCGCTGGGCGTGGAGCTGCCCGTGGCCAGCGCGGGCACCTGGGCGCCGAGGCTGGAGGAGAGCAGTCCGGCGGCGACGGCGGTCTGGCGCACCTTGTCCAGGCCGGTGTCCATGCCGAGTTGGGTGAACGGCGCGTTCACGCCCTGGGCGAGTGCGCTGCCGAGGGAGATCTGCCCGTAGGACTTGCCGTCGTCGTTGTGGGCGAGGACCCGTTTGCCGCTGCGGTCCCAGTACGGCCCCTCGGGCGTGGTGATGACGGCGCCGTCGTCGCCGTCGTAGACGGTCTCGGGGGTGACGGTCGTGGTCGGTCCGGTGCGGGTCTTGCGGATGCCGTGTTCCAGGCCGGCGGCGTAGACGAAGGGCACGAACGCCGAACCGGCGGGGACGGTGGTGGCGTTGGACTCGTTGTAGCCCTGCGTACGGTGGTCGGGGCCGCCGTAGACGGCGAGGATCCGTCCGTCGGTGGCGACGGAGGCGGCGCCGTAGTGGACGGTCTTGGCGGCCTTGGGGTCTTGCTTCTTCGCCTGCTTGCGGGCCTTGGTGACGGCGTCGGTGAGCCGGGTCTCCCGTTTGCGGTCGAAGGTGGTGTAGATCTGGTAGCCGCCGAGGTCGAACTGCTTGTCCGAGATGTTCGCGGACTTCTTGGCGTACTGCTGGGCGAGTTCGACGAGGTAGTCGCTCTGCTTGCCGGTGTCGTAGACGCGGGCGGTCTTGAGGGGTTCGGGGAACGTCTTGTACTTGGCGCGTTCGGCCGGGGAGAGCTTGCCGATCTTGACCATGCGGTCGAGGATCCACGACCAGCGCTCCACGGCCCGCTTGTGGTTGGCCGGGGAGAGGGTGGGGTCGTAGAGGCCGGCGCCCTTGAGCAGTGAGGCGAGGAAGGCGCCCTGGCTGGCGTTGAGGTGGGAGACGTCGGTGCCGTAGTACGCCTGGGCAGCGCGCTGGATGCCGTAGGTGCCGCGGCCGAACCAGCTGGTGTTGAGGTAGCCCTCGAGGATCTGGTCCTTGCTCATGCGGTTGTCGAGCTTGAGGGCGATCATCGCCTCGGTGAACTTGCGGCTGACGGTCTGGTTCTGCGTCAGGTACACGTTCTTGACGTACTGCTGGGTGATGGTGGAGCCGCCCTCGGTGTCGCCCTTGCCGATGGTGCGGTAGAGGGCGCGGGTGATGCCCTTGAGGGAGATGCCGGGGTCGGAGTAGAAGCTCTCGTTCTCCGCGGCGAGCACGGACCAGCGGACGTCCTCGGGTATGTCCTTCAGCGGCATCGCCTGCCGTCGCACCCAGCCGGTGCGGGCCATGGGGGTGCCGTCGGACCAGTAGAAGACGTTGTCCTGCTGGGTGGCGTAGGAGTTGAGGTTCTTGGGTATGTCCGTGGCGGCGTAGGCGATGACCAGGAAGAGGCTGGTCAGGCCGACGGCTCCGAGGAAGCCGCCAAGCCACTGGCGCCAGGAGGGCAGCCAGCGCTGCCAGCCCATGCGGCCGGGGCGGGGGTAGGCGGGGCGCAGCCGGCGCAGAAACGGCAGGGCGGGCTGGAGGCGTTCGCCCAGTTCGGTCCAGGGGGTGCTTTTGGGCGCGGCTCGGCGGCGGCGCGGCCGACGGTGGTCACCCGGCCGGCCACTCTGCTGCGCTGTCCCGGTCACGGGCGAAAAATATCAATGATCTTCGCATCTTCTCCACATGCGATTGTGTTAATAACGAGCACATATCGACCACAGGGGTACATGGTGGACTTGAGAGTTGAGTCACACCCGGGATAGGGAACCACCGCTAACCTTTCGGCATGCCCCGCTATGACTACCGCTGCCGCACCTGCGGCGACACCTTCGAAGTCAGCCGGCCGATGGCCCGCTCCTCCGACCCCGCCGCCTGTCCCGCGGGCCACGACGACACGGTGAAGCTGCTGTCGACCGTGGCCGTGGGCGGGACGGCGTCGGCACCGGCGTCCAAGGGCGCCGGCGGTGGAGGCGGATGCTGCGGCGGAGGGTGCTGCGGCTAGCCGTCCCCGGGGCGCGGTGCACGGCTCAGGACGCCGCACCGCGCGTCGCCCTCAGGAACTCCCGCAGGATGCGCTCCCCCGCCAGGACGCCGCGTTCCGGCAGCGCCGCGATCTGCGGGGCCGTCCACGCCGCCTCCGCCAGTTCGCCGTGGCCCGGGCGCCAGCCCCGGTCCGCCGCCAGCAGCAGGTCGGCGTCCAGCAGTGAGTCGCCCGCGGCCAGCGTCAGCTCCGCGCCGGTGCGCCGGGCGACCTCGCGCATCGCCGCGCTCTTCGTCAGCGGCTTGGGGACGGCGTAGATCTTCCGCCCCTGCAGCGACACCGTCCAGCCGCGGTTCTCCGCCCAGACCGCAAGGTCCTTGACCCACTCCTCCGGCAGCAGCTCGCGCTCGACGACCAGGTAGGCGAAGAGGTCCTCGGCGACGCGGTGCTTGCGCACCCAGAGCGGGTCGGCGCTGACCAGCAGGTGCTCGCGCACCTCGTCCAGCGGCGCGCACTCGTCCGCGAGCCGGGCCGTGACGCGGGCGTGCCAGTCCAGGTCGGACACGCCGTCCACCATCAGGTGGCCGCCGTTGGCGCAGATCGCGTACTTCGGCGCCGGGCCCGGCAGGTTGATGCGCAGGTACTGCTTGCGGGTCCGGGTCGTCGTCGGCACGAACACCGCCGCGTCCCCGAGGTCGGTCAGCAGCCCGGCCGCCGTCTCCGTCATGAACGACAGCGGTCTGCTCTCGTGCACCTCCACGCACAGCAGCCGGGGCGCCCGCGCGTCCGGCATGGTCAGCGCGAGGGCCGCCGGGGAGTAGATCAGCGTACGGTCGAGGTCGCTCGCCACCAGCACCGGCATCAGACGTTCACCGCCCTGCCGTCGGCGCCCGTCGCACCGCGGGTGAAGCGGGGATGGATCAACCCCACGCAGGTGTACGGCAGTTCGCCGACCTCCTCGACGGGAACCCCCCGCTGCTCGGCCAGCAGCCGTACGTGGTCCAGGTCGGCGCCCGCCCCGGCCCGCGCCAGGATCTTCCACGGCACCCGGCGCAGCAGCACCCGCGTGGTCTCGCCGACGCCGGGCTTGACGAGGTTCACGTCGTGGATGCCGTACTCCTCGCTGATCCGCTCCACGGCCGCCCAGCCCTCCCAGGTGGGCGCGCGGTCGGCGGACAGCAGCTCCTTCGCCTGGGCGTCGACGGCCTCCGTGACCTCGGGGAAGCAGGCGGAGACGGCGTCGAGGAAGTGCACGGAGACGTCCGCCCCGGCGAGTTCGCGGTAGAACTTGGCGCCGTGGAAGTCGTGCGGGCCCACCAGGTCGGCACGCAGGACCGTGCGGGAGATCAGGCCGGAGACGGTCGAGTTGAGGCAGGCGGAGGGGATCAGGAAGTCCTCCCTGGTGCCGTACGTCCGCACGCACGAGCCCGGGTCGGCGAGCACCGCGATCTCCGGGTCGAAGCCGGTGATGCCGTCGGAGGCCTCGAACTCCTCGATGGCGTCGGCGAGTTCGCGGGTGATGGCGCCCTTGCCGGTCCAGCCGTCGACGAACACGACGTCGGCGGGGTCGTGGTGGGCGGCCAGCCAGCGCAGGGCGTTGGCGTCGATGCCGCGGCCGCGGACGATCGACACCGCGTAGTGCGGCAGGTCCAGGCCGTGCCGGAACTGCGCCCAGCGGCGCATCAGCACGCCGACGGGCGTGCCGGCGCGGGCGAGCGAGACGAGGACCGGGCGGGGCGACCGTTCGGCGAGCACGAGCTCGGTGACGGCGCCGACGGCCTGCGAGATCCGGGTGGCGGCCGACTCCAGCGCCGCGTGGAACAGCTCCTGGTACTGCTCGCTGGGCTGGTACTCGACCGGCAGCGACTCCGCGTAGTGCGCGCCGCCGCTCTGGATGGCCTCCTCCCGCTCCTCGGTCGGCGCCTCCAGCGTCACGTCCGAGAGGTCCTGCAGCAGCCAGCCGACCTCCTCGGGCGCGTACGAGGAGAAGGCGGGGCCGCGGAGGGGCTCGGGCAGCATGGAGGGCCTTTCGGGGACGTACGAGGGCACGACCGCGAGCAGTACGTGCGGGGTGTGGGCGGCGAGCTGGGCCAGCAGACCGTCGGGGGCGTGCAGCGCGGGGGTGTCCGCGGCCGAGTCGACCACGGCGACGACCGCGTCGAAGCCGGCGCCGGCGACGTTGTAGGCGTAGCGCTCCCCGGGGCCGTCGGCCGGGGCGTCGTGGGCGGGGAAGGTGATCCGGCTGCGTATCGCGTAACCGGGGTCGTCGACGGCGAGGACGGGCGAGCGGGTGGTGGTGGAGTAGCGGACCTCGACGCCCTGGGCGACCTGCTCCAGCTCGCGGGCCAGGCGCAGGGGGGCGTACATCAGCTCCTCGAACCCGAGGACGTGCACGCGCCGGGCGCCCTGTGGGAGCGCGTCGGCGAGGCGGGCGACCATGGCGGGGAGGGCGGCGTCGAGGCGGGCTCGGTGGGCCGGGGTGAACCCGTGCCGACCCCCGTCGGGAAGGTCGCGGGGCCACAGCAGGTCTATGCGCCTGGCGGCCGGGTGCGGGTGGGTGGGGGCTGGTCGCGCAGTTCCCCGCGCCCCTGGGGGGTTGGCGTGGGCGTCGGTCGTACGGGCCCGTGCGTCGGAGTGGGGCGCCTCGTCGGACGCGGCCTCGGCAACGCCCTCAAGGGGCGCGGGGAACTGCGCGACCGGCCCCGACGCTCCCGCAGTCGACGTGGCACCCCCCGCGGCACCCTCCGCCTCGTACCGGGCGACCAGTGCCTGTCCCTTCTCCAGCACCCCCTCAGGGAGCCGTACCGTCCCCGAGGCAGCCGCCACCAGATCGACCCTGGCACCTATCTCCCGCGCGAACTCCTCCAGCCGCCCCGCGTCCGCCGCCGAGCGCATGTCGACCAGGGCGACCACGACGTACCGGCGCCGCGGGTACCGGGCATGCAGATCCCGCACGGTGTTGAGCACCGTGTTGCCGGTGGAGAACTCGTCGTCGACCAGGACCAGGGCGCCGTCCCCCGCCAGCAGCGTGGGGTCCTCCGGCAGGAGGAGGTGCGAGGTGGCGTGGGAGTGGGACTCCTCGAAGCCGCCCGCCGCCGCCACACCCGCCACCGGGCGGCGGGTGGAGTGCAGGTAGGGGGCGGAGCCGATGCCGTCCGCCACGGAGTGGCCCAGCCCCGTCGCCGTCTCCGCGTAGCCGAGGACCACCGCCTCGCCCGCCTCCTCGGCGCCCAGCAGCTCCCGCACCCGGCGCCCGAGGGCGAACCCGTAGCCGTACACCACCGAGGGCGACTGGGGTACGTGCTTGCCGAGGACGTTGGAGACGAGCAGATGGGCCCGCTTGGGGTTGCGGCGCAGCGCCAGCCCCAGCAGCCCGGTGAGCTCGTCGTCGCCCATGAGTTCGACCCCGAGTCGCTCGGCGACCCAGGTCCCGGACCACTGCCCGTCGTTCACTGCGTTGATCATGATTCCCTGGTCGGTGAGGTTCAGCCGGGTATGCCGGCGGCGAGCAGATCCACGAAGCTGACGTCCTCGCGCGCGACGCCGAAGACCTCGGCCCGCAGCATGGTCCGCTCGGCCCAGGCGCGGTGCGGCTTCACCTCGTTCATCTTGTTCGTGTACGACGACCTGAGCACTCCCCCGCCGCCCCGCTCGGGCCGCAGGATGTCCGCGGCGTCGCTGAACTCCTCGTGGCTGACCACGGACAGCGCGTGCACGGGCAGGACATGGGTGGGGTGGATGCAGGTCTTGCCCAGCAGGCCGTTGGCCTGGTCGAGCGAGATCTCCCGCAGCAGACCGTCCATGGCGTGCTCGATCAGTTTCTCGCGCAGTTCGACGGCCTGCCCCTCGAGGAAGGGGCTGGTGCGCAGCAGCGGCTTGAACATGCGCTCCGGGACGCGGAAGTACTCCCACACCGGCCCGGTCACGGTGAACCCGGTGCCGTCGGCCCGGCCGAGCATGTTGACCACGTCGGCGATCACGGAGGCGATGATCTGGACGTCGTAGGCGGTCATGTCCGGGGCCCGGCGCAGGCCGTAGGAGGAGCAGAAGTCGGTCACGCCCAGGCGCAGCGCGAGCACGCGGTCGCGGTACTTCTCCACGGAGCGGGCGATGCCCTCCAGGGCGTCCACGCGCGTCTCGCGGTACATCAGCTCCGGCGTCTCCAGCACCGGCATGCCGAACAGCCGCCGCCCGCTCGCGGCCTCGGCGCCGGCGAGGGCCTCCAGGAAGGGGATGCCGCGCTCCTCGGTGAACTTCGGGAAGACGAACCCGGACAGCAGCCGGACCGTCGCACCGAGTCGCCGCACCAGGTCGGCGATCTGCTCCGGCGTGCGCACCCGGATGAACAGCAGCGGCAGGCCGGCGCCCGCGGCGGCCCGCGCGTCCAGCTCGGCGAACTGGCGTACGAGGTTCTCCTCGCCCGCCACCACGTCCGCGTCGTCGATGGAGTCCTCCAGGCACAGCACCATGGAGATCACGCCGAGGCCCGCCTGCTTGACGATGTCGTCGGCGAGCCGCGGCCGGGTGGCCGGGCTGTACAGCGTGGCGCCGAGGGCCGCGGAGAGCATGCGGGCCGGGGAGTCCGTGTCGAACTCGCAGGGCTCCTGGTGGAAGAGGCGACCGCGCACCTCCGGGGCGATGTGCCCGAAATGACGCATGGAACTCCCCCGTGACGCCGGACAAGGATGTGGATTGGGTAAACAGGTGGCCGGTAATAGTACGTACAAACCCGTGTCAGGGGTTCCCGTGGAGCATGAACTTCTGGTAACTCGGCCATGTCGACGGCGATTTTGCACATGACCGGCACGCCCCGCGCGGACCCGCACCCCGCGTTGTCGTGACCAGGACCGAGAGGGCAGGATGACCGCATGACGCACGCGATGCTGAAGGGGTCGAACGTCCCGCTCGAGACCACCACGGTGCGAGCGGTGCTGCGCTGGACACCCGGGCAGGGGGTCCCGGACGTCGACGCCTCGGCGCTGCTCCTCGGTCCCGACGGTCGTGTGCGCTCCGACGAGGACTTCGTCTTCTACAACCAGCCCCGGCACCCCTCCGGGAAGATCTGGTGGCTCGGCAAGAAGCGGCTCGCCGACGGCCCCACCGACACGATCCAGACAGATCTCGCCGGAGTCGAGAGCGATGTCAGCCGGATTCTTCTGGTCGCATCGGCGGAGGACGTCCCCTTCGGCCGCGTCCCGGGGCTGCGCATCCTGCTGTATGACGCCCGGACCGCGGACGGCGAGCCGCTGATCTCCTTCGACATCAAGCCCGAGACGGGCGGTGAGACGGCCCTGATCTGCGGCGAGCTCTACCGCCGCGACGACACGTGGAAGTTCCGCGCCCTCGGTGAGGGCTACGCGGACGGCCTGAAGGGCCTGGCCACGGACTACGGCATCTCGGTCGACGAGTCGGAGCCGGAGCCCGCGCAGCCCCAGCAGGCGGCCACCTCCCCGGCCCAGCCGCTGCCTCCGGAGCAGCCCACGGCGGTCCCGTCCCAGCCGGCCTACGGCTATCCGCAGCCGGCCCCCGCGACCCAGCCGGCGTACGGCTACCCGCAGCCCGCGCCGGCGACGGCGGGCGCCCAGACCGGCTACGGCTATCCGCCCCAGGTCACCACGCTGCCGAACCCGGACTTCCGGCTCCCGCCGCAGGGCCCGCAGTTCATCGGGCGGTAGGCGGAACGCCACCGGGGGCGCTCAGCGCTCGGCCTTCGCCTTGTAGCCGCGCCCCCACTGCAGGCCCCACCCGTACAGGCGGTCCAGCTCGGCCTGGAACCCGTAGACGAACTTCACCTCGCGCCGGACGACGAGCTCGCCCTTGACGTTCTCGATCATCACCACCGCGCACGAGCGGGCCTGCGGGTGGCGCTCGTCGAGGTGGATCTCGATACGGGGCCCGTTGCTCGGGTAGAGCGTCACGATCGCGTGCGTGCGGTCGAACGCCGGGGTCTGGTCGTAGATGTACACGAACACCAGCAGCCGCTTGATGGCGTCCCGGTGGTCGAGGTTGATGTACATGTCCTCGCCGGAGCCGGACCCGAACCGGTCGTCGCCGCTGAGCTTGACGTACGGCGGCGCGTTGACGTCCCCGAGGTAGCCGCCGAGGGGCTGGACGACCCCCTTGGTGCCGTCGGTCAGCTCGTACAGGCAGCCCAGGTCGAGGTCGACGTTGACCATGCTCTGACTGTGGCCCATGACCTCCGGCGGCCTCAGCGCCTTGAAGGGGTGCCGCAGCAGGGACTCCCGCTGCGAGCCGCCTATGTCGGACGTCCGCATCCGCCAGCTCAGGTTGACCCGCAGGTGTCCGGTCGCCGCTCCCTGCTTGGTGAGGGAGACCTGGTGGTGGCGTTTGGTCAGCTCGATGGAGTTCGTGGCCGCGCTGCCGGAGTCGAAGTCCGCCGTACGCGATCCCAGCAGGCCGTCGAAGAATCCCATTCCCGCCCCCACGTCTCCCCTGGAACGACCGGCCGCGCACAGGCCGGCCGGCATGACCGACGGGGCGGCCGGCAACCGGCCGCCCCGCTGAAAGCGTTCCTCGCCCGAGGGCGCGTCACACTCCGGACGCGACCTCAGTCTTGTCCGCCTCGGCTTTTCCCTCCGCTTCCGCGAGTGCGCGATTGCGGCGGACGGAGGACCAGAAGGACCAGGCGATCAGGACGACGCCGACCAGGCCGGTGATGACCTCGTTGATCTGGTACTGGATGGTGACCATGAGGATCACGGCCAGGGCGCCGATCGCGTAGTGGGCGCCGTGCTCCAGGTAGACGTAGTCGTCGAGGGTGCCCTGGCGGACCAGGTACACGGTCAGGGACCGGACGTACATGGCGCCGATGCCCAGGCCGAGCGCCATGAGGACGATGTCGTTGGTGATGGCGAACGCGCCGATGACGCCGTCGAAGGAGAAGGAGGCGTCCAGGACCTCCAGGTAGAGGAACATGAAGAACGCGGCCTGGCCGGCGAGCACCACCGCCGACTTGGGCTTGCCCTCGCGCTCGGCGCGCTCCTCCTCCTCGTGCTCGCGCTCCTCCTCTTCCTCCAGCTTGTCCTCGAAGTACCCGGAGAGGCCGCCGACGATCATGTAGGTGATCAGGCCGGCGATGCCGGAGATCAGCACCGTCTGCGCCTTGTCGACGTGCGCGCCGCCGTGCTGGTGGGCGTGGGTGGCGAAGGTGAAGGAGGTGATCAGCAGGACGATCAGGGCGATGCAGACCGACAGCATGTCGACCTTGCCGAGCTTGGCCAGCGGGCGCTCGATCCAGCGCAGCCACTGGATGTCGCGGTCCTCGAAGATGAAGTCCAGGAAGATCATCAGCAGGAACATGCCACCGAAGGCGGCGATCGCCGGGTGGGCGTCGGTGACCAGCTGCTGGTACTGGTCCTTGTCGGTCAGGGCCAGGTTGACGGCGTCGATCGGGTTCTTCTTGGCGGTGACCGCCACGATGACGACCGGGAAGACCAGCCGCATGCCGAACACCGCGATGAGGACGCCGACCGTGAGGAAGATCTTCTGCCAGAAGGCGCTCATCTTCTTCAGGATCCCGGCGTTGACCACCGCGTTGTCGAACGACAGCGAGATCTCGAGGACGGAGAGGATCGCCACGATGCCGAAGGCCTCCCACCCCCCGTAGAAGACCGCAGCGACCAGGCCGAGCGCGGTGACCGCGAACGACCAGCCGAAGGTTTTCAGAAGCACTGGCTACCCAATCCGTACGTGTACGGGTTTCCCCCGTGCCGCACTCGGCTTTACGAAACTTTGAAGCCGAAGTCTAGTCGGCACCCCTTCCTCGCCCACCCTGCCCCGGTCTTTTGCTCATATCGCGTTATGAGACGTTGACCCCGAAGTCCAGGGCGATGCCCCGCAGACCGGACGCGTAGCCCTGGCCGACCGCGCGGAACTTCCACTCGCTCTGGTAGCGGTAGACCTCGCCGAAGATCATCGCGGTTTCGGTGGAGGCGTCCTCGCTGAGGTCGTAGCGGGCGAGCTCCTGCCCGTCGGCCTGGTTGACGACGCGAATGAAGGCGTTGCTGACCTGGCCGAACGTCTGGCCCCGCTCGTCGGCCATATGGATGGAGACCGGGAAGACGATCTTGTCGCACTGGGCGGGCACCTTGGAGAGGTCGATCAGGATCGACTCGTCGTCGCCCTCGCCCTCACCGGTGAGGTTGTCGCCGGTGTGCTCCACCGAGCCGTCGGGGCTCTTGAGCTGGTTGTAGAAGATGAACCACTCGTCGCCCATCACCCGGCCGCCGGTGCACAGCAGCGCGCTGGCGTCGAGGTCGAAGTCGGCTCCGGTGGTGGAGCGAGCGTCCCAGCCGAGCCCGATCATCACCTGCGTGAGATTGGGTGCGGCCTTGGACAGGGAGACGTTGCCCCCCTTGGCGAGCGTGACGCCCATGATGCTGGTCCTCCCCGAGATGGTGCGTGTTTGGTTGTCCTGCGCTCCCCCCGGAGGGGGCACCCGCCGGCGCCGCAGGTCGGTGCGGCGCCGGCGGGTGAGAGCCGTCGAGGCGTCGCTCAGACGTTGACGCCGAAGTCCTGCGCGATGCCGCGCAGGCCCGAGGCGTAGCCCTGGCCGATGGCGCGGAACTTCCACTCCGCGCCGTTGCGGTACAGCTCGCCGAAGACCATGGCGGTCTCCGTGGAGGCGTCCTCACTGAGGTCGTACCGGGCGATCTCGGCGCCGCCGGCCTGGTTGACGACGCGGATGAACGCGTTGCGGACCTGGCCGAAGGACTGCTGGCGGTTCTCGGCGTCGTAGATCGAGACCGGGAAGACGATCTTGTCGACGTCCGCGGGGACGCCCGCGAGGTTGACCTTGATCTGCTCGTCGTCGCCCTCGCCCTCACCGGTGAGGTTGTCGCCGGTGTGCTCCACCGAGCCGTCGGGGCTCTTGAGGTTGTTGAAGAAGACGAAGTTCTGGTCGTTGCCGACCTTGCCGGAGTTGTTCAGCAGCAGTGCGCTGGCGTCGAGGTCGAAGTCCGTGCCGGTCGTGGTGCGGACGTCCCACCCCAGACCTACGATGACCGCGGTCAGGCCGGGGGCCTCCTTGGTCAGCGATACGTTGCCGCCCTTGCTGAGGCTGACTCCCACGAGTCCTCCATTGGTGTCCAGGGGCGGGGAGCCCCGCCGTGCGTATGACATCGGATCAACGAATCGATCCTAGTGACGGGTTCCCGTCCCCCGCAGGCCCTGAGACCTGAGAATCACAGGGTGTCGAGCGCCTTGACGTACTCGCCGAGGTCCCGGGCGTCCGGCAGGGCGTTGACGACGGTCCAGCGCACGAGGCCCTCCTTGTCGATGACGAAGGTGCCGCGCACCGCGCAGCCCTTGTCCTCGGCGAAGACGCCGTAGGCGCGGGAGACCTCGCCGTGCGGCCAGAAGTCGCTCAGCAGCGGGTACTCCAGGCCCTCCTGCTCGGCGAAGACGCGCAGGGTGTGGATGGAGTCGTTGGAGACGGCGAGCACCTGCGTGTCGCGGTCCTCGAACTTCGGCAGGTTGTCGCGCAGCTCGCACAGCTCCCCGGTGCACACGCCGGTGAAGGCGAAGGGGTAGAAGAGCAGGACGACGTTCTTCTCGCCGCGGAAGTCGGAGAGCTTCACCGCGCGGCCGTGGTTGTCCTTGAGCTCGAAGTCGGGGGCCTTGTCGCCGACCTGGATCGCCATCGAAGTACGTCCCTTTCCGTGGGGCTGTTCGGGTGGCTCCCACCCTACGCAGCGCCCACGAAGGGGCGACGGACGGGCCGAGGAGTCCCGGCCCGTCCGTCATGGAGCTACTTGGGGCTACTTCTTGGACTTGGCCGCCTTGGGCGTCACCAGCCGGCTGCCGCTCCAGTCCTTGCCCACGCTGACGCTCTTGGAGGCCGACAGCCCCGCCGTCGTCGCGGCTTCGGAGATGTCGCTGGGCTCCACATAGCCGTCACGGCCGGTCTTCGGCGTGAGGAGCAGGATCGAGCCGCCTTCTTCGATGTACGTGGTGGCATCCACCAGCGCATCCGTCAGGTCGCCGTCCTCGTCGCGGAACCAGAGCACCACGGCATCGGCGACGTCGTCGTAGTCCTCGTCCACCAGGTCGCTGCCGATGACTTCCTCGATGGACTCGCGGAGTTCCTGGTCTACGTCGTCGTCGTAGCCGATCTCCTGGACCACCTGCTCGGGCTGGAACCCCAGCCTTACGGCAGGGCTCGTCTCCGCGTGGTCCGCGGTCGCGCTCACGGGTTGCCTCCTGATCATGTCTTGGAACGGGGGTCCCCCCTCGGGGGGAGTTCAGCCACGCGCGTGCGCGAAGCGTTGGCCGTAGTCCACACGGGCGGGACGGATCGCGCAAGTACCCGGCCGTTCAGACCGCCGAAACGGTGACGTTCCCGGCCGTGTCACCCCAACTCCGCGTACGACACTCACGCCCCGCGTGACCTACACCACACCTTTGTGCCCCCTTTGCGGCATTGGGAACCCGGCCGACTCGGCGGGTGCCCCGGTTACCCCACAGTAGAGATGACGTTTGCTTTCCCGAGGTCCACGATGGGGAACGGTGCAGGCATACCGAAAAGCAGCTCAAACAGCCCTCTGACAGGTAAGGACCAGCGTGGCTTCCGGATCCGATCGCAACCCGATCATCATTGGCGGCCTTCCGAGTCAGGTTCCTGACTTCGACCCCGAGGAAACCCAGGAGTGGCTCGACTCCCTCGACGCCGCCGTCGACGAGCGGGGCCGGGAGCGGGCCCGCTACCTGATGCTGCGGCTGATCGAGCGGGCCCGCGAGAAGCGTGTGGCCGTGCCCGAGATGCGCAGCACGGACTATGTGAACACCATCCCCACCAGGGCCGAACCGTTCTTCCCGGGCAACGAGGAGATCGAGCGCAAGGTCCTGAACGCCACCCGCTGGAACGCCGCGGTGATGGTCTCCCGCGCCCAGCGCCCCGGCATCGGGGTCGGCGGCCACATCGCCACCTTCGCCTCCTCGGCGTCCCTCTACGACGTCGGCTTCAACCACTTCTTCCGTGGCAAGGACGACGGTCTCGGCGGCGACCAGGTCTTCTTCCAGGGGCACGCCTCACCCGGCATCTACGCGCGCGCGTACCTGCTCGACCGGCTGACCGAGGAGCAGCTGGACGGCTTCCGCCAGGAGAAGTCGAAGTATCCCAACGGGCTGTCCAGCTACCCGCACCCGCGTTCCATGCCGGACTTCTGGGAGTTCCCGACCGTCTCGATGGGCCTCGGCCCGATCGGCGCGATCTACCAGGCGCGGATGAACCGCTACATGCACGCGCGCGGGATCGCCGACACCTCGAAGTCGCATGTGTGGGCGTTCCTCGGCGACGGCGAGATGGACGAGCCGGAGTCGCTCGGCCAGCTGTCCATCGCCGCTCGTGAGGGCCTGGACAACCTGACCTTCGTCGTGAACTGCAACCTGCAGCGCCTCGACGGCCCCGTCCGCGGCAACGGCAAGATCATCCAGGAGCTGGAGTCGGTCTTCCGCGGCGCCGGCTGGAACGTGATCAAGCTGATCTGGGACCGTTCCTGGGACCCGCTGCTCGCCCAGGACCGGGACGGCGTGCTGGTCAACAAGATGAACACCACGCCGGACGGCCAGTTCCAGACGTACGCCACCGAGACCGGTGCGTACATCCGGGACCACTTCTTCGGTGACGACCAGCGGCTGCGCGCGATGGTCGAGAACATGACCGACCACCAGATCCTGATGCTGGGCCGCGGCGGTCACGACCACCGCAAGATCTACGCGGCGTTCAAGGCGGCCAAGGAGCACAAGGGCCAGCCGACGGTCATCCTGGCCAAGACGGTCAAGGGCTGGACGCTGGGCCCGAACTTCGAGGGCCGCAACGCCACGCACCAGATGAAGAAGCTGACGGTCGACGACCTCAAGCGCTTCCGCGACCGGCTGCACCTGCCGATCTCCGACAAGGAGCTGGAGTCCGGCGCGCCGCCGTACTACCACCCGGGCCGGAACTCGGAGGAGATCCAGTACATGCACGACCAGCGCAAGCAGTGCGGCGGGTACGTCCCGACGCGTGTCGTGCGCTCCAAGGCGTTGCAGCTGCCGGACGACAAGACGTACGCGACCGTGAAGAAGGGCTCCGGGCAGCAGTCGATCGCCACGACCATGGCCTTCGTACGGCTGCTGAAGGACCTCATGCGGGACAAGGAGTTCGGCAAGCGGTTCGTGCTGATCGCGCCGGACGAGTACCGCACGTTCGGAATGGACTCGTTCTTCCCGAGCGCGAAGATCTACAACCCGCTGGGCCAGCAGTACGAGTCCGTGGACCGGGACCTGCTGCTCGCGTACAAGGAGTCGCCGACCGGGCAGATGCTGCACGACGGCATCTCGGAGGCGGGCTGCACGGCGTCGCTGATCGCGGCGGGCTCGGCGTACGCCACGCACGGCGAACCGATGATCCCGGTCTACGTCTTCTACTCGATGTTCGGATTCCAGCGCACCGGCGACCAGTTCTGGCAGATGGCCGACCAGCTGGCGCGCGGTTTCGTCCTGGGTGCGACCGCGGGGCGTACGACGCTGACCGGTGAGGGTCTGCAGCACGCCGACGGCCACTCGCAGCTGCTGGCCTCGACGAACCCGGGCTGTGTCGCCTACGACCCGGCGTACTCGTACGAGATCGCGTACATCGTGCAGGACGGTCTGCGGCGGATGTACGGCGGCTCCGAGGAGCACCCGCACGGCGAGGACGTCTTCTACTACCTGACCGTCTACAACGAGCCCATCCAGCACCCGGCCGAGCCGGCGAACGTGGACGTCGAGGGCATCCTCAAGGGCGTGCACCGGCTCTCCGAGGGCCCCTCGGGGTCCATCCCGGCGCAGATCATGGCGTCCGGTGTGGCGGTGCCGTGGGCGGTGGAGGCGCAGAAGATCCTCGCCGAGGAGTGGAACGTCAAGGCGGACGTCTGGTCGGCGACCTCCTGGAACGAGCTGCGGCGCGAGGCCGTGGCGTGCGAGGAGCACAACCTGCTGCACCCCGAGGAGGAGCAGCGGGTGCCGTACGTGACGCGGAAGCTGTCGGGGGCGCAGGGGCCGTTCGTGGCGGTGTCCGACTGGATGCGGTCGGTGCCGGACCAGATCGCGCGGTGGGTGCCGGGGACGTACCAGTCGCTGGGCGCCGACGGTTTCGGCTTCGCGGACACCCGGGGTGCGGCGCGGCGGTTCTTCCACATCGACGCGCAGTCGATCGTGGTGGCGGTACTGACCGAGCTGGCCAAGGAGGGCAAGGTCGACCGGTCGGTGCTGAAGCAGGCGATCGACCGGTACCAGCTGCTGGACGCGTCCGCGGCGGACCCGGGCGTGGCGGGCGGCGACGCGTAGCTCGCGCCGGTGCCGAGCGGTGAGGGGCGGTGGGCTGTGGTCCCACCGCCCCTCACCGTTTCCCTACGATGCGGGCATGGAGCAACGAACGGCGCAGGCGCGCTGGGAACACCACACGCAGCGGCCACTGCTGGCGCTGACCGTGGTGTTCGCCGTCGCGTACGCCGTGCCGATCGTGGACCACTCGGCGGGCCATGCGCTGACGCAGGCGTGCACCGTGGTCGAGTGGGTGGTGTGGGGGGCCTTCGCAGCGGACTACGTGGTACGGCTGGTGCTCGCGCGGCACCGTAAGGAGTTCATGCGCCGGCACTGGCTGGACCTGTGCGCGGTGGTGCTGCCGATCCTGCAGCCGCTGCGGCTGCTGCGCATGGTCGCGACGCTGCTGCTGGTGGGGCGGCGGGCCCGGATGGCTCACCAGATCAGGCTGACGACGTACGTCGGCGGGGCGGTCGTCGGGCTGCTGATGTTCGGCTCGCTGGCCGTGCTGTCGGTCGAGCGCGACTCGCCGGACGGGAACATCCGCACGCTGGGTGACGCGCTGTGGTGGTCGTTCACGACCATGACGACCGTCGGGTACGGCGACCACGCCCCGACCACCGGACTGGGCCGCATGATCGCCGTCGGCCTGATGCTGTCCGGCATCGCGCTGCTCGGTGTGGTCACCGCGAACATCGCCGCCTGGTTCCTGGCCCGCTTCGAGAAGGACGACGCGGAGGAACAACGCCAGACGCAGGCCATCGAGGCCCTCACACAGGAGGTCCGGGCCCTCAGGGCCGAGGTGGCGGCACTGCGAGAGGTCTCCGACCGCCTGTAGGACCGCCCCCGCATGGGTGGTCCCCCGGCCCATCAACCGGGGGACCCTCCCTCACTCGCCCCCGGTCAGAACAGACCGTTCCCCGGGGTCGCCGCTCCCGCCAGCCACACGACGGCCAGGAGCGTGTCCACGGCGCCCAGCACCAGGGCGACCAGAGCCGGCACCGGACGGCTGCCCGCCCAGCTGCGGCCCATGGCAAGCCAACCGCAGACGACCGCCACAGGGCCGAGGATGATCCCCAGCACGAAGAACCCGGCGACCGCGCAGATGACTCCGATGATTCCGAGCGTCGCGCGATCCGGCCCGGTCCGTGACCACGTCCGGCCACGTGAGCGGGGGTACCTGCGCGTTCCATGTCCGAAGCCCGCCATCATCAACTCCCTGAACCCCGGGGTCTGTTCGGGGTTCAAACAAGCGGGTACCCCCGTTGCGGCGGCTAATCACCGACCGCGTCATGGGTGCTGCGGCGCGCTGTCCCCCTCCGGCAGCGCGCCGCAGCACCGGTCACCCCCTGCGGAGGGCTTGACCCACTGTGACCTGCGGCGTGCGCCGAACGGGAGCGATCTTTAGCCTCTTCACCCTGATAGGGGAAGTCAGATGTGGCCGACGCCCGCGCCCGCCTCGGCGTTCTCGCCGCGCTTGGTGAGCAGGGCGACGAGGACGGCCACGGCCGCGACCCCGCAGGCCACCAGCGAGGCCAGGCTCATGCCCGAGATGAACGTGTCGTGCGCGACGCCCGTGATCTTCGCGACGATCGGCTCCGGGGTGCCCTTGGCGACCGGGGCGACTCCCACCTGGACCGCCTCGGACGCCTGGTCGAGCTGGCCCGGGGTGAGCGGCGGCAGGCCCGCGTCCTTCCAGTTGGCCGCGAGGTCGTTGTCGACCTTGGAGGCCATGACGGCGCCCAGCACCGCCGTACCGAGGCTGCCGCCGATCTGCATCGCCGCCTGCTGCAGGCCGCCGGCGACGCCGGACAGCTCCATGGGGGCGTTGCCGACGATGACCTCGGTGGCGCCGACCATGACCGGCGCGAGACCGAGGCCGAGCAGACCGAACCAGATCGACATCACGGCGCTGCCGGTGTCGACCTCGAGCGTCGACATGCCGTACATGGCGACCGCGGTCGCGATCATGCCGCCGGCCAGCGGGACGCGCGGGCCGAGCTTGGTGATCGCCACACCCGCGAGCGGCGAGGCGACGATCATCATGCCGGTGAGCGGCAGCAGGTGGAGACCGGCGTCGATGGGGCTCATGCCGTGCACGTTCTGCAGATAGAACGTCACGAAGAACAGGCCGCCCATGAAGGCGATGGCCATGAGGACCATGAGGACCACGCCCGCGGACAGCGGGACGGAGCGGAAGAGGCCGAGCGGGATCAGCGGCTCCTTGACCTTCGTCTCCCAGACGGAGAAGAGGGCGAAGCCGAGGACCGACGCGGCGATGAAGGCCCAGGTCTTGCCGTCGCCCCAGCCCCAGGCCGGCGCCTTGATCAGGGCCCAGACCAGGCAGAACATGGCGGCCGACAGCAGGGCGATGCCCAGCAGGTCGAAGGAGCGCGGGGCGTTCTGCGCGCGGTGGTCGAGCAGGATCAGCAGGCCCAGGAGCAGGGCGATCGCACCGACCGGCACGTTGATGAAGAACACCGACTGCCAGTTGACGTGCTCGACGAGGACGCCGCCGAGGATCGGGCCGCCCGCGGTGGAGGCGCCGATGACCATGCCCCAGATGCCGATCGCCATGTTCAGCTTCTCGGCCGGGAAGGTCGCCCGCAGCAGGCCCAGCGCGGCCGGCATCAGCAGGGCGCCGAACAGGCCCTGGAAGACGCGGAAGGTGACGACCGCGGCGATGCTGTGCGACAGGCCGATGGCGCCCGAGGCGGCGGCGAAGCCGGTGACGCCGATCAGGAAGGTCTGGCGGTGGCCGAAGCGGTCGCCTAGCTTGCCCGCGGTGATCAGGGAGACCGCGAGGGCCAGGAAGTAGCCGTTGGTGATCCACTGGACGTCGGCGAAGCTCGCCTTGAGGTCCTTCTGGATGGCCGGGTTGGCGATGGCCACGATGGTGCCGTCCAGGGCCACCATCATGACGCCCACGGCCACGGTGATCAGGGTGAACCAGGGGTGGCCGCGCAGCCCCGAGGGCTGCGGCGACTCCTCCGACGGGACTGCCGGCGCCTTGTCCTCCGGCCCCGTCGTACCGATGGTCTGACTAGTCATGTGTTCGAGGCTAGTGTCAGCCGCTGACAATTGACAAACCAGTTCACAAGTCGGTAACTGACGCGTATGGAAACACTCCGCGAACGCAAGAAGCAGCGCACCAGGGACGCGCTGCTGCGGGCCGCCGTCGAACTGTTCACCACGCGCGGCTACGAGCGGACGACCGTCGACGACATCGCCGACGCAGTCGACGTCTCCCAGCGCACCTTCTTCCGCTACTACGCGGGCAAGGAGGAGGCCGCCCTCGCCCTGCAGGAGCTGGTCGTGACGCGCTTCGTGGCGGCGGTGCGCGAGCGGCCGGCCGAGGAGGCGCCGATGGAGGCGCTCAAGCAGGCGGTCCTGGAAGGCTGGCAGACCCTCAACGAGGTGATCGAGGCCGTCGTACCGGTCGAGCTGTACCTGCGCATGTACCGGGTGATCGAGTCCACCCCGGTGCTGCTCGCCGCCCATCTGCGGCGCAACATGGAGATCGAGGAGGCCATGGCACGGGTGCTGGCCGAGCGCGAGGGACTGGACGTGGAGGCCGACCCGCGGCCGCGGCTGGCGGTGGCGGTGTTCGGCGGGGTCATGCGGGTGACCGAGCGGCAGTGGAGCACCGGCGAGGACTTCAGCCTGGAGGCCATGCGCGCGCTGACGATCTCGTACCTCGAACAGGTGGGACCGGCACTCACCGAGAACTGGCGGACACGCTGAGAGACAGTGAGCCCAACGCCACGTTTATCGAAACGTGATACCCGTCACTCGGCTCACGCGAGACCCGCTCGTTCTCCTAGTGTGTCCTTCCAGTGACTTCCTTCGACACCTCCCCGCAACTGAACGTCTGGCGCGCACTGCTCGCGCTGGCCGTCGTCTTCGTGATGCTGGCGACCACCGGCTGGACCGCCCTGCGCAGCCACGGCGCGAAGACCCCGCTCCAGGCCTCGCTGTCCTCCTGGGAGCACGGCCGGATACACGGCCACGCGCTGCCGGACCCGGACGCCTCTCCCACGCGCCTGGCCCGCTTCTTCTCCTCGCTCACCGCCCAGGAGCGCGCGCTGCTCGCCCGCCGCTACCCGCTCGTGGTCGGCAACATGAACGGCGCCCCCGTCGCCCTGCGCTACCGCGCCAACCGTCTCGCGCTGGACTCCCAGCGCAGGGTCGAGCTGCGGCGCATGCGCGACAACCGCCTCTCGCCGGCCGGGCAGCAGGAGGCGGGCCGCCGTATGCACCGCTACGAGTCGCTGCTGCAGCACGGGCGGCACATCCTCGCCTTCGACCCCGACGGCAACGGGCGGATCGCCGAGGTGTTCGGGAACCTGGAACGGGCCCGGCGGGTCTCGGTGATCGTCCCCGGCGTCGACACCGACCTGCTCACCTTCCAGAAGACCTACCGCCCCTACTCGGCGCCCGTCGGCATGGCCAAGTCGCTGTACGCCGCCGAGCGGGACGCGAGCCCGACGACGCGGACGGCCGTGATCGCCTGGGCCGACTACACGGCACCGGCCGGACTCGGCATCGACTCGGCGACGGGCACGCGCGCGCGGGACGGCTCGGTACGGCTGAACGCCCTCCTCGGGGCGCTGCCCGGCAGGGCGCCGGTCTCGCTGTTCTGCCACAGCTACGGCTCGGTCGTCTGCGGGGTCGCCGCGCACGCGCTGCCGCGCCGGGTGTCCGACATCGTCGCGGCCGCCAGCCCCGGCATGCGCGTCGAGAGGGCGGCGAACCTGCACACCTCCGCGACGGTGTGGGCGATGCGGGACGCCACGGACTGGATCCAGGACGTGCCCTACCTGCAGCTCGGCGGGCTCGGGCACGGCGCCGACCCGGTGTCGGCGGCCTTCGGGGCGCGGGTGCTGTCGGCGCAGGGCGCCAAGGGCCACGCCGGGTACTTCGAGCCGGGTACGGCGAGCCTGCTGAACTTCGCGGAGATCGGGGTTGGCGCGTACCGGTCGGTGGTCTGCGCACGCGAAGACGGCGTGTGCAGCGCGGGTTTGTCCGGTACGGAGACGGCCGGACGCGCGTAGAGGCGCAGAAACTGCGGTCTGCGCGAGGTGGCGACGAAGGAGCGGACCACGCATACGATGAGCCGCATGGGTGACGTACTGGCCGGATTTCATGCCGCCTGGGAGTTCGAGTCCGACTCCGTGCTCATCCGTTACGAACGGGGGATTCGGACACCCAAGCTGTTCCAGGCGCTCGGGGAGCGCCGTGTGCCGCTCGAGGCGATCGCGGGAGTGACGCTGACGCCGGGGCGGCGCGGGACGGTGGTGGTGCGGGCCGAGCTGCGCGAGGGCGCCGATCCGCTGCTGGACGCGGCGGCCGGGCAGCTGAAGGAGACCTGCGATCCCTACCGGCTGGTGCTGCCCGCCGAGAAGGAGACGCTGGCCGAGCACTACGTCGACGAGCTTCGCCCGCTGCTGGACGGCGGCGGGCCGGTGGACCGTCATCTGGTGGCCGCGCCCGAGGCGCCGCGCCAGTTCAAGGCGTACGACGCCAAGGCGTCCTTCGACGGCAGGACGGTGAGCTTCCGCTGGTTCTGGACCGGGGCGTCGTCGGCGAAGTGGAAGGCCGGGGACCAGGTCTTCGACGTCGACGAGCTGAGCGGGGTGGAGTGGCGCTCACCGGAGGTGTTCGAGGGGCATCTGCGGCTGCTGCGGCGCGACGGGGCGGGTGCGCCCGCTCAGGCCGACCAGGACCCGGCGTCCGTGGTGTTCGGGCTCGGGTACGGGCCCGTCCACGAGTCGCTGCCGTTCGCAGCGGCCGTGCTGGGGGCGATACGGCGGCGCGGGGCCGCCGCGGTCGTTCCCGCGGCGGCCCCGCGCCGCGATCCGGCCGACATCGCCGAGCGCATCCGTCACCTGGGCGAGCTGCATCAGGCCGGGCTGGTGACGGACGAGGAGTTCTCCACGAAGAAGGCGGAGCTGCTCGCGGAGCTGTGAGTCACTCCCGGCCGGCGGACGCGAACGCCATGTCCGCGTACCGGTCGGTCATCGCGCCTTCTCCGCCTCGTACGCGCGGGCGCGGCCCGCGTCGGCGTAGAAGCTGATCTTCCGGTCGAGCACCGCGAGGGTGTCCTGCAGCTCCGCGATCCGGGTGAGCACGTCCCGGCGGGTCGCCTCCAGCAGTTCGAACCGCTCGCCGAAGGTGTGGTCGCCCTCGCGCACCAGCTCCGCGTACCGCACCATGTCGGCGACCGGCATGCCGGTGAGCCGGAGCTTGCCGACGAGGTCGAGCCAGTCGAGGTCGCGGTTGCTGTAGCGGCGCTGGCCGGTGTGGGAGCGGTCGACGTGCGGCATCAGTCCGATCCGCTCGTACCAGCGCAGGGTGTGCGCCGTCAGCCCGGTGAAGGCGACGACCTCGCTGATCGTGTAGCTGTCCTGGCCCTCGGGGCGCCGGTGCGGGTGGGGCGGGGCTCCGCAGGAGTCGGTCCTGGTAGGGGTGGTCTCCATCACCGTCATGCCCTCAAAGCTATGGCCTTCGAGTGCACTCCAAGCAAGCGGAACCGGTAAGAAATCGGCAGACGTCCGCTCGGGACGGCGGCTAGCGTGCCCCGCATGAGTCTCGTACGACGTGCCGGGTCCGCGGACGCCCGGGAGGTGCTGCGGCTGCGTCAGGTGATGATCGACGACCTGCCCGGCGGCGACGGTTCGGCGGAGTGGCACGAGGAGTCGCTGCCGATCCTGGCACAGCGGCTGGGCGAGGCGGACGGGGACTTCGCGGCATTTGTCGTCGACCATCCGGAGCGGCCGGGCGCGCTGGCGGCGCTGGTCGTCGGGACGGTCGACTACCGGATCGGCAAGGCGGGCAATCCGCGCGGCCGCTCCGGCTACGTCTTCAGCGTGGCCACCGATCCGGAGGCGCGGCGCCGCGGCTACGCCCGCGCGTGCATGGAGGAGCTCCTGGAGTGGTTCCGGGAACGGGGCGCCGGGCAGGTCATGCTCACCGCCTCCGCCGAGGCAGAGCCGCTCTACGCCTCCCTGGGCTTCGCCCACAAGCCGGACCCCACGATGATGCTGAGGCTCTGAGCGGCTTAGGCTCGGCGGCATGTCCTTGGAGAGCCTTGCGTTGATCGAGAACTGGCCGGTGTCCACCGCGGCGGCGGGGGTCGTGCGGGCCGACGGTGTGGTCCTGGGGGTCCACGGGCCGGCCGACCGCGCCTTCCCGCTGGCCTCGGTCACCAAGCCGCTCGCGGCGTACGCCGCCCTCGTCGCGTACGAGGAGGGGGCCGTCGAGCTCGACGAGCCGGCCGGGCCGACGGGATCGACGGTGCGGCACCTGCTCGCCCACACCTCCGGGCTGGCCTTCGACGAGCACCGCGTGACGGCCCCGCCCGGTGAGCGCCGCCTGTACTCCAACGCCGGCTTCGAGCAGCTCGGCGACCACATCGCCAAGGCGACGGACATCCCGTTCGGCGAGTATCTGCGGCAGGCGGTGCTGGAGCCGCTGGGCATGACGTCGACGACGCTCGACGGCTCCCCCGCGAAGGACGGCGTCTCCACCGTGGCCGACCTGCTGCGGTTCGCGGCGGAGGTGCAGGCGCCGCGCCTGCTGGACCCGCGCACGGTCGCGCAGGCGATGACCGTCCAGTACCCGGGGACTAAGGGCGTCCTGCCGGGCTACGGCCACCAGAACCCCAACGACTGGGGCCTGGGCTTCGAGATCCGCGACTCCAAGTCCCCGCACTGGACGGGCGCCTCCTCCTCGCCGCGCACCTTCGGCCACTTCGGCCAGTCGGGCACGTTCCTGTGGATCGACCCGGACGCGGGGATCGCGTGCGCCGCTCTGACGGACCGGGCCTTCGGGCCGTGGGCCGTGGAGGCATGGCCGGCGTTCACCGACGCGGTACTGGCGGAGGCCCGCCGGGCCGGCTAGCCCGCCGTCATCTCCCACATCAGCAGCTCGGCGTTCGTCGTCGCGATTGCCTCCAGGTCCTTGGCGTCCGTCAGGCGGGCCGCGTCGCCCTCGCCCAACTCCTCGCCCTCCAGGGCCACTTCGCCGCGCACGACGTGCACGTAGACGAAGGGGCCGTCCGGGACCGCGGTCCGCTCCCCCGCCGACAGGCGGCGTACGTGCAGCATCGCGGCCGCCTCCGGGACCGCGTAGGGAGTGGAGTCGGCGATGCCCCGGACGATCTCGTAGGACGGGGTGCCGCCGGGGTGCAGCGGGGCCAGCCACATCTGGACGAAGGTCAGGGGCTCGGTGGTGTCGTTGCGTTCGACGTGGCGCACGCCCGCCGCCGAGCTGAGGCGCTGGACGTCGCCGGGGCGCACCCGGGTCTGGTGGCCCGCCGAGTCCCGGTGCGTCAGCTCGCCCTCGACCACCCACGTCACGATCTCGGTGTGGCTGTGGGGATGTTCGTCGAAGCCGGCGCCGGGGGCGAGGCGCTCCTCGTTGCAGGCGATGACGGCGCCGAAGCGGAGGTTGTCGGGGTCGTAGTGCGGGCCGAAGGAAAAGGCGTGCCACGACGCGATACCGGCCGCCGCGTCGCCCCCCGGGTAGCGCTCAGCAGCGCGCCGTACGTCCATCACGCGTCCCACGGTAGCGGCGCGGACGGCGCCGCGTGGCGGCCACCGGCAACCCTGCGGCGCACGCCGTCGTCCGGATAAGGCAGTCTTGTCCCCGTGCCCGAACCCGAAGCCACCAGGCCCGAAGCAGCCCATACCGCCGCACATTCGCACGCCGCGACCCTGAAGCGGCTGGAGAAGTCGTCGGGGTCCCTCGCCGCGCAGGCCATCGCGCGCATGGACGAGACGCTGCCCTGGTACCGGGCCATGCCCCCGGAGAACCGTTCCTGGATCGGGTTGGTCGCCCAGGCCGGCATCGCGGCCTTCACCGAGTGGTTCCGGCGTCCCGACGCCCCGCAGGCCATCTCCACCGACGTCTTCGGCACCGCCCCGCGCGAGCTGACCCGGGCCATCACGCTGCGGCAGACCGTGGAGATGGTGCGCACGACCATCGAGGTCATGGAGTCGGCCATCGACGAGGTCGCGGCGCCCGGCGACGAGAGCGTGCTGCGCGAGGCGCTGCTGGTGTACGCCCGAGAGATCGCCTTCGCCACCGCCCAGGTGTACGCCCAGGCCGCCGAGGCACGCGGTGCCTGGGACGCGCGCCTGGAGTCCCTGGTGGTCAACGCGGTGCTCAGCGGGGAGGCCGACGAGGGGGCCGTGAGCAGGGCGGCCGCGCTCGGCTGGAACGCGCCCGAGCATGTGTGCGTGGTGCTGGGCACGGCCCCGGACGGGGACTCCGAGCTGACCGTCGAGGCGATCCGGCGGGCCGCCCGGCACGCCAAGCTGCAGGTGCTGACGGGGGTGCTCGGCGACCGTCTCGTCGTCATCGCCGGCGGCAGCGACAACCCGCTGGCCGTCGCGAAATCGCTGATCGGGCCGTACGCGGCGGGGCCCGTGGTCGCGGGGCCGGTGGTGCCGGACCTGCTGGCCGCGACCCGGTCCGCGCAGGCCGCCGCCGCCGGGCTCAAGGCGTGCTCGGCGTGGCAGGACGCCCCGCGCCCGGTACTGGCGGACGATTTGCTTCCGGAGCGCGCCATCGCCGGGGACCCCGGTGCGCGCGAGCAATTGGTGGAGGAGATCTACAGACCACTGGAGGAGGCGGGGTCGGCTCTCCTGGAGACGCTCGCCGTGTATCTCGAACAGGCGTCCAGCCTCGAAGGTGCGGCCCGGATGCTCTTCGTCCATCCGAACACCGTGCGCTACCGGCTTCGACGTGTGACTGACGTCACCGGCTGGTCGCCCTCTGATGTACGTTCGGCGTTCACGCTGCGGATCGCGCTGATCCTGGGGCGTCTGGCCGATGGAGATCTACCGGCCTAGTCTTTTGTCGGGGCTCCACAAAACCCCCTCGTGTTCTTCGTCCCTGTCCCCACGGGCGGCCGTGCCCGTCCACAAGAGAGAGTGTGAGAGTGCTCGTACTCGTCGCTCCCGGCCAGGGCGCCCAGACGCCCGGCTTCCTGACTCCCTGGCTCGAACTGCCCGGCGCCGCCGACCGCGTCGCCGCCTGGTCGGACGCCATCGGACTGGACCTCGCCCACTACGGCACACAGGCCGACGCCGACGCCATCCGCGACACAGCGGTGGCGCAGCCGCTGCTGGTCGCGGCCGGAATCCTGTCCGGCGCGGCACTGGGTGACATCCTGCCCGGCGCGGTCGCGGGCCACTCCGTCGGCGAGATCACCGCCGCCGCCTTCGCCGGCGTCCTCGACGACACCGCCGCGCTGACCCTCGTACGCAAGCGGGGTCTGGCGATGGCCGATGCCGCCGCGATCACCGAGACCGGCATGTCGGCGCTGCTCGGCGGCGACCCCGAGGTCTCCGCCGCGCACCTGGAGCGGCTGGGGCTGACCGCGGCGAACGTCAACGGCGCGGGCCAGATCGTCGCCGCGGGCACGCTGGAGCAGCTCGCCGCGCTGAACGAGGACAAGCCCGAGGGCGTCCGCAAGGTCGTCCCGCTGAAGGTCGCGGGCGCCTTCCACACGCATCACATGGCCCCGGCCGTGGACGCGCTGGCGAAGGCCGCCGCGGACCTCGCCCCGGCCGACCCGAAGGTCACGTACGTCTCCAACAAGGACGGGCGGACCGTCGCCACCGGCGCCGAGGTCGTCGAGCGGCTGGTCGGCCAGGTCGCCAACCCGGTCCGCTGGGACCTGTGCATGGAGACGTTCAAGGAGCTCGGCGCGACCGCGATCGTCGAGGTGTGCCCCGGCGGCACGCTGGTGGGCCTCGCCAAGCGCGCCCTGCCCGGCGTGCAGACCCTCGCGCTCAAGACACCCGACGACCTCGACGCGGCCCGCGCGCTCCTCGCCGAGCACGCACAGGCCTGACGCCCTAAGGAGCCGTACGAACATGTCGAAGATCAAGCCCAGCAAGGGCGCCCCGTACGCGCGCATCCTCGGCGTGGGCGGCTACCGCCCGACGCGGGTCGTGCCCAACGAGGTGATCCTCGAGACGATCGACTCCTCCGACGAGTGGATCCGTTCGCGCTCCGGCATCCAGACCCGGCACTGGGCCTCCGACGAGGAGACCGTGGCCGCGATGTCGATCGAGGCGTCCGGCAAGGCCATCGCCGACGCCGGGATCTCCGCCGAGCAGATCGGCGGCGTGATCGTCTCCACCGTCTCGCACTTCAAGCAGACGCCGGCCGTGGCGACCGAGATCGCCGACAAGCTGGGCACGAACAAGGCCGCCGCCTTCGACATCTCGGCCGGCTGCGCGGGCTTCGGCTACGGCCTCACCCTCGCCAAGGGCATGATCGTCGAGGGCAGCGCCGAGTACGTCCTCGTCATCGGCGTCGAGCGGCTGTCCGACCTCACCGACCTGCACGACCGCGCCACGGCCTTCCTGTTCGGCGACGGCGCGGGCGCGGTCGTGGTCGGCCCGTCCCAGGAGCCCGCGATCGGCCCGACCGTGTGGGGCTCCGAGGGCGACAAGGCGGAGACCATCAAGCAGACCGTGCCGTGGACGGACTACCGCGAGGGCTCGGTCGAGAAGTTCCCTGCGATCACGCAGGAGGGCCAGGCGGTGTTCCGCTGGGCCGTGTTCGAGATGGCGAAGGTCGCCCAGCAGGCGCTGGACGCGGCCGGGATCAGCACGAACGACCTGGACGTCTTCATTCCCCACCAGGCCAACGAGCGGATCATCGACTCGATGGTGAAGACGCTGAAACTGCCGGAGCACGTCACGGTCGCGCGTGACGTGCGCACCACCGGCAACACCTCGGCCGCCTCGATCCCGCTCGCGATGGAGCGGCTCCTGGCGACCGGTGAGGCGAAGAGCGGCGACACCGCGCTCGTCATCGGCTTCGGGGCGGGTCTCGTCTACGCCGCGACTGTCGTTACCCTCCCCTAGGCACTCCGTGCCGGATCACGAAGGTCCGGCACGAGAGCAGCAACAATCTGCCGCTGTCGCGGCGGGTGCCCAACCCTCTGGATCACAAAGAAGGAGCGCCTGACATGGCCGCCACTCAGGAAGAGATCGTCGCCGGTCTCGCCGACATCGTGAACGAGATCGCCGGCATCCCGGTTGAGGACGTCCAGCTGGACAAGTCCTTCACCGACGACCTGGACGTCGACTCGCTGTCCATGGTCGAGGTCGTCGTCGCCGCCGAAGAGCGCTTCGACGTCAAGATCCCGGACGAGGACGTCAAGAACCTCAAGACCGTCGGCGACGCGACCGACTACATCCTCAAGCACCAGGCCTGAGTTCCTGCTCGGGTCGGACGCTGACCGGCCCCGCCACCCGGCGGTGGCGCCGCTTAATCCTCGTAATTGGAGAAAGAATTCCCGTGAGCCCGACCAATCGCACCGTGGTCGTCACCGGTATCGGCGCAACCACACCGCTGGGTGGCGACGCAGCCTCTACCTGGGAGGGTCTGATCGCCGGCAGGTCCGGTGTGAAGCCCCTGGAGCAGGAGTGGGCCGCCGATCAGGCGGTCCGCATCGCCGCGCCCGTCGCGGTGGAACCCACCGAGGTCATCCCCCGGCCGCAGGCCCGCCGCCTGGACCGCTCGGCGCAGTTCGCGCTGGTCGCCGCCAAGGAGGCGTGGGCGGACGCCGGTTTCGAGGGCAAGGCCGGTGAGGACCCGAAGGTCGACCCGGACCGTCTCGGCGCGGTCATCGCCTCCGGCATCGGCGGCGTGACGACCCTCCTCGACCAGTACGACGTGCTCAAGGAGAAGGGCGTCCGCCGCGTCTCCCCGCACACCGTCCCCATGCTGATGCCGAACGGCCCCTCCGCCAACGTGGGCCTGCTCGTGGGCGCCCGGGCGGGCGTGCACACGCCGGTCTCCGCGTGCGCCTCGGGCGCCGAGGCCATCGGCTACGCCATCGAGATGATTCGCACGGGCCGCGCCGACGTCGTCGTCGCCGGTGGCACCGAGGCGGCCATCCACCCGCTGCCCATCGCCGCGTTCGGCAACATGATGGCGATGTCCAAGAACAACGAGGACCCCGAGGGCGCCTCGCGTCCCTACGACACGGCCCGTGACGGCTTCGTCCTGGGCGAGGGCGCGGGTGTCGTCGTCCTGGAGTCCGCGGAGCACGCCGCCCAGCGCGGTGCCCGCGTGTACGCCGAGGCGGTCGGGCAGGGCATCTCCGCCGACAGCCACGACATCGTGCAGCCCGAGCCGGAGGGCCGCGGCATCTCGCAGGCCCTGGAGCACCTGCTGGAGCGCACCGACCTGGACCCGTCGGAGATCGTGCACGTCAACGCGCACGCCACCTCGACGCCGGCCGGTGACATCGCCGAACTGAAGGCGCTGCGCAAGGTCTTCGGCGACGACGCCGACCACATGGCCGTCTCCGCGACCAAGTCGATGACCGGTCACCTGCTGGGTGGGGCGGGCGGCATCGAGACCGTCGCGACCGTGCTCGCCCTGTACCACCGGGTGGCCCCGCCGACGATCAACATCGACAACCTCGACCCGGAGGCGGAGGCCGCCGCCGACGTCGTCCGCGGCGAGGCCCGCAAGCTGCCCGTGGAGGGCCGTATCGCCGCGCTGAACGACTCGTTCGGCTTCGGCGGGCACAACGTGGTCCTGGCGTTCCGGACGGTCTGAGAGCGCCGTTGAACGGAAATGGCCCGGTCTCCGGTGGGAGATCGGGCCGTTCGCCGTCGTGTCGTCTGTTCACGGCCGGGTGCGGGGGCGTTGTGGCTGGTCGCGCAGTTCCCCGCGCCCCTGGGTTGGCTCCTTGAGGTTGACTCAGACGACCTGGTGGAGCCACCGCACGGGTGCCCCCTCGCCCGCGTAGCGGAAGGGCTCCAGTTCGTCGTCCCACGGCTTGCCCAGCAGCTTGGCGATCTCCGCCTCCAGGTCCGTCTCGTCCCGCTGGGAGCGGACCAGGGCGGCCCGCAGGCGGTCCTCCGGGATCAGGATGTCGCCGTGGATGCCGGTGACGGCGTGGAAGATGCCGAGGTCGGGAGTGCAGCTGTAGCGCTCGCCCTCGGCCGTGGGGCAGGGCTCGGCCGTGACCTCGAAGCGCAGCAAATGCCAGCCGCGCAGCGCGGAGGCGAGCTTGGAGGCGGTGCCCGCCTGGCCCTGCCAGGAGAACTCCGAGCGCCAGGTGCCCGGCGCGGCGGGCTGCCGGATCCAGTCGAGGTTGACGCGCGTGCCGAGCACCCCGGCGACGGCCCACTCGACGTGCGGGCACAGCGCGCGCGGCGCGGAGTGCACGTACAGAACTCCACGAGTCGTCACCGGGACCTCCGGGCAGAGCGGGACATCTTGCGAACTGGCGAACGGCCGTGGCCGGGGGAACCACGTTGATGGCGAGGCTACCGTGCGGCGGCGCAAGGAGTGTGACGTACCGTCGGTCTTGATGCGCCGAAACCCCCGCCATTCACCCGGCAGGACGCTTGTACGGGTGCGAACCGTTGCGCGCTGCCGGGTTCGGGAACTCCCGCGCGTTGTCATGAGGGGAGACCTCCCAGCACGCCGACCGAGGGGAACAGCAGCGGATGCGGAAGCCCAGCCACCGTTCACGGGCCGTTCTCGCCGTCACGGCGGCGGCCGTCCTGGGCGTCGCCGGCTGCGACGCGGTCGGTGGCGACGAGGCGGCGCCCACGCACAGCGCGAGGCGGGCGCCCGCCTGGGATGTCAGCCCGAGCTCCGTCGCTGCCGTCGGCGACTCCATCACCCGCGGCTTCGACGCGTGCACGGTCCTGTCGGACTGCCCGGAGGTGTCGTGGGCGACCGGGTCCAGCACCGAGGTCGACTCGCTCGCCGTCCGGCTCCTGGGGAGGACGAAGGCGGCCGAGCGGAGCTGGAACTACGCGGTGACGGGTGCGCGGATGGCCGATCTCCCGGGGCAGATCACGCGGGCCGTGGCGAGGAAGCCGCAGCTGGTGACGGTGATGGTGGGGGCGAACGACGCCTGCCGGGTCTCGACGGCGGCGATGACCCCCGTGGCCGACTTCCGGGCCGACTTCGAGGACGCGCTCGCCGGCCTGCGCAAGGCGCTGCCGAAGACGCAGGTGTACGTGGCGAGCGTGCCGAACCTGAAGCGGCTGTGGTCGCAGGGCCGGACGAACGCGCTGGGCAAGCAGGTGTGGAAGCTGGGCATCTGCCCCTCCATGCTGGGCGACGCGGACGCGCTGGACTCGGCGGCGACGCTGCGGCGCAACACCGTGCAGAAGCGGGTGGAGGAGTACAACCAGGCGCTGCGCGAGGAGTGCGGCAAGGACCGGCGGTGCCGGTTCGACGGGGGCGCGGTGTACGCGTACCGCTTCGGGACCGCGCAGTTGAGCCACTGGGACTGGTTCCACCCGAGCGTGAACGGTCAGGCACGGCTGGCCGAGATCGCCTACCGGACGGTGACCGCCCGGCACCGTTGACAGGCACGTGACTTAGAGTTCCGCTCATGAGCGAACACTTCGGCACACTTTCCGACGGCACCCCGGTCGAGCGCTGGACCCTGGAGCGGGCCGGCGTGCGGGTGCGGATCCTGTCGTACGGCGGGGTCGTGCAGTCGGTGGAGATCCCGGACCGGGACGGGCGTGCCGGGAACGTGGTGCTGGGGTTCGCCGGTCTGGACGACTACGTCGAGCACCCCGGGCCGTATCTGGGCGCCCTGGTCGGCCGGTACGCCAACCGCATCGCCGGCGCCCGCTTCACGCTGGACGGCGTGACCTACGAGCTGGAGCCCAACAACGCCCCCAACTCCCTGCACGGCGGCCCGCAGGGCTTCGACAAGCGGGTGTGGGAGGTCGTTCCGGTCGAGCACGGGGTGCGGCTCGCCAGGGTCAGCCCGGACGGCGAGGAGGGCTTCCCCGGGCGGCTGGAGGTGACGGCCACCTGCACTCTGGACGCCGACGGCTCGCTGCGGATCGCCTACGAGGCGGTGACGGACGCGCCGACGCCGGTGAACCTGACCAACCACTCGTACTGGAACCTCGCCGGCTCGGGCGACGCGGGCGGTCACGAACTGCGCCTCGCCGCCTCCCGGTACACGCCGGTGGACGCCGATCTGATCCCGACCGGTGTCCTTCAGGAGGTCACGGGCACGCGCTTCGACTTCCGGCAGGGCAGGAAGGTCGGCTCGGGCTTCGACCACAACTTCGCCCTGGACGGCGGTGTCACCGACGCTCCGCGCCAGGTCGCCGAGCTGTACGACCCGGCGTCCGGCCGGGTGCTGACGGTGGCGACCACCGAGCCGGGGCTGCAGCTGTACACGGCGGACCACCTGCCCGAGCCGTTCACACCGGGCGACGGGGTGGCGCTGGAGACCCAGCACTTCCCCGACTCCCCGAACCGGCCGGAGTTCCCGGACACGGTGCTGCGGCCGGGCGAGGTGTTCCGCTCGGAGACGGTCTACGGCTTCGGGGTGCGCTGATCCGCGCTCCGCCGGGCTTGCCCCGGTCCAGGGGTCAGGTCCCGGACCGGGGCTGCTCGTGGGGGAGGTCGTCCCGTATCAGACGTTAATCGTCGCGGTGAGACGACGGTCGGCGATCGAGCGGCTCACCTGGATCTCGTACGAACCCTTCACAAACGACCACGAGCCGACCACGTCGTCCCACACCTCGAAGGCCCGGCGCGGGATCTCGACGACCGCCTCGGCCGTCTCGCCGGGGCCCGCCTCGACGCCCGCGAAACCGGCGAGCAGGCGGGCCGGGCGGTCGGGGCCGGGCTCGGTGGGCGCCAGGTAGACCTGGACGACCTCGCGGCCCGCCCGCTGTCCGATGTTGCGGACGCGGACCCTGGCGGTGGTGCCCTCGACCTCGACGGACTCGTACGCCCAGTCGGTGTAGCCCAGGCCGTGGCCGAAGGGGTACGAGGGGGTCCTGCCCTCCTTCTCCCAGGCGCGGTAGCCGATGAACACGCCCTCGGCGTAAGGGAGTTCGCCGTTCTCGGGGGTGACCCGGGTGACCGGGGCGTCGGCCAGGGAGCCCCAGGTGGTGGGCAGCCGGCCTCCCGGTTCGTGGGCGCCGGTCAGGACGTCCGCGAGGGCGGCGCCGCCCTCCTGGCCGGGGAACCAGCTCAGCAGCACGGCGGCGACCTGGTCGCGCCACGGCAGCTCCACCGGGGAGCCGGAGTTGACGACCACGACGGTGTTCGGGTTGGCGGCGGCGACGGCGCGGACCAGCTCGTCCTGGCGGCCGGGCAGGCAGAGGTCCTTGCGGTCGTAGCCCTCGGACTCGACGCGGTCGGTGGTGGCGACCACCACGACGGCCGTGTCGGCGGCCCGGGCCGCGGCGACGGCCTCGGCGATCAGTTCGTCGGGGTCGCGTGCCGGTTCCTGGTGGGCCAGGGCGAAGGCGACGACCTTGAAGGGGATGTCCTCGGGGAGGGCGTAGACGTGGGTGAGGGAGACCTCGACCGGTTCGCCCGCGGTCAGTTGGGCCTCGGCGCGGGCCACGGGGGCGCCGAAGAACGCCTCGAAGGGGTCGCTGTCGTCGGCGGGGAGCTGGACGTCGTCGAAGTACGTCGTCCCCGCGACGGTGAGGGTGAAGTGGCCGGTGCCCTTGACGCCGAAGGTGTGCGGGCCGGTGTCGCGGGGGGTGAAGGTGCCGGTCAGCTCGACGGTGTGCAGGCCGGCGTGGGTGACGCCCTCGGGGAGGTCGGAACCCATCCACTGGATCTGGCCGTTGGGGGCGGAGCCGGTGCCGATGACGTTCCCGTCGGCGTCGCGGCACACGGCCTTGAGCGCGAAGCCCTTCTCGGCGACGGCGAGTTCGGTGTCGGGGTCGGCGCCGACGGCGTAGGTCAGGGCCCCCTCGGGGAGGGCGGCGGTGAGGCCGTCGAGCGGGGAGACGACATGGGAGGGGAAGACGGTGGCGGAGCCGCCGCCGAGGACCCGGGCGTCGCGGGCGGCGGCGCCGAGGAGCGCGACCGTGCCGGGCCTGAGCGGGAGGGCCCCGCGGTCGTTCTTCACGAGGACGAAGGAGCGGCGGGCGATCTCGCGGGCCAGGGCCTCGCCGTCGACGGCCGCGGGCGGTGCGGTGACGGCCGGCTCGGCGCCGTCCAGGGCGCCGACGCGGGCGGCGAGCCGCAGGACGTTGCGGACGGCCTCGTCGACGACCGCCTCCTCGACGCGGCCGTCGCGCACGGCCTGGGCGAGGGGGGCGCCGTAGACGGTCTGCGGGCCGGGCATGGCGACGTCGAGGCCGCCGTGGACGGCGGCGACCGTGTCGCGGGCCGCCATCCAGTCGGAGACGTTGTAGCCGTCGAACCCCCATTCGCCGCGCAGCACCTCGTTCACGAGGTGGCGGTGCTCGGTCATCGTCGTGCCGTTGACCGTGTTGTAGGCGGTCATGACGCCCCAGGGGCGGGCGCCGGCGACGATCATCTCGAAGGGCGTCAGGTACAGCTCGCGCAGCGCGCGCTCGCCCACCAGGTTGTTCACCGTGAAGCGGTCGGTCTCGGCGTCGTTGGCGACGAAGTGCTTGACGGTGGTGCCGACGCCGCCCTGCTGCACGCCGGTGACGTACCCGGTGCCGATGCGTCCGGTCAGGTACGGGTCCTCGCTGTAGGCCTCGAAGTGGCGGCCGCCGAGCGGGGAGCGGTGGAGGTTGACGGTCGGGGCGAGCAGCACGTGCACGCCCTTGCGCCGGGCCTCCTGGGCGAGCAGGGTGCCGGCGCGGCGGGCGAGTTCGGGGTCCCAGGTGGCAGCGAGGGCGGTCGGGGAGGGCAGGGCGACGGAGGGGTCGTCGGCGGTCCAGCGCACGCCCCGGACGCCGATCGGGCCGTCGGACATGACGAGCGACCTCAGCCCGATCTCCGGCAGGGCGGGCAGGGACCACATGTCCTGGCCGGACAGCAGCCGGGCCTTGGCGTCCAGGTCCAGTTTGCCGAGGGCCGCCTCGACGGCCGCCTCACGGGCCTGGTCGGCCGGGTTTCCCGGGGTTGCCGCCATCGCGGTGCCTCCTCGTCACGTCCTGTCGTCTCGGGGCCCATCGTGCACCCGTTCCCTGTAACGCGGTAGGTTTCGTTATCCTGCCGTGACAATGACCGTACGGCGATGTCGTACGGTGACGCCATGAACGCCAGGGTCAGGAGCGAGGAACGGCGCGCGGAGATCGTCCGGGCGGCGCTGGAGGTGATCGCCGAGCGCGGTTACCGGGGGGCGAGTCTGGCGGCGGTGGCGGAGAAGGTGGGGCTCACCCAGCAGGGGCTGCTGCACCACTTCCCGACCAAGGAGGCGCTGCTGGTGGCGGTGCTGGAGGAGCGGGACCAGTGGGACGCCGTGCCGGCCACGCGGTGGCGGGTCGATCTGCTGGCCTCGCTCGTGGAGTACAACGCCATGCGACCCGGCATCATCCAGACCTTCTCGGCACTGCTGGGGGAGAGCGTGACGGAGGGGCATCCCGCGCGCGGGTACTTCACACAGCGGTACCGGCAGGTGCGCGAGAGCATGGCGACGGTCCTGCGCGCCGAGTACGGCGACCGGCTGCCGAACGGGCTGACGCCGGAACGGACGGCGCCGTTGCTGGTCGCCGTGATGGACGGGCTGCAGTACCAGTGGCTGCTGGACCCGGAGTCGGTGGACATGCCGGCGGCGTTCCGGGACTTCCTCGCGCTGCTGGGCGAGGACGTCTGAACGCGCCCGCTACTGGCGCCAGACCTGGGCGAGGGTCTTGCTCACGACGCACACGACGGCGAAGACGATCGCCCAGACATGGGCCCCGGCCGCGAACCACAGCACCGCGCCGGACCCGAACCACAGCGTCTCGAAGGCGACTCGGGCGGCGCCGTGGACCTTGAACCTGGCGCGCGGGGAGCCGAACAGGCCCCACAGCACCGCGAGGACGACCGCCCCGGCGAGGCCCAGCAGCGGGCCCCAGCCGGAGGCGCTCTTCCAGGCCCAGTACCAGACGCCCGCGAGGACACCCAGTTCCAGCAGGAATATGACACCCAGGTTCACGGCCTTCGCTGTCTTCACGCGCGGCAGTATCACCTGCCGGGTGCCACCGCCGCCACGATTTCGATCTCGACCAGGGCCTCGGGTCGGAACAGCCGGGACACCTCGAACGTCATGCTCGTGGGCGGGGTGCCGGTGAGGAACTCGCGGCGCACGGAGCCGTATTCCTCCAGTGCGGTGATGTCCGTCAGGTACGTGCGGATGTTGATGACGTCCGCGAGGGTCGCGCCGTGGGCCTTCAGCAGGGCGGCGATCGTCTCGAAGGCCCCGCGCGTCTGCTCGGCGAGCGTCGCGCCCTCGGCGATCTGGCCGGAGAGGTACAACAGGGCGCCCCCGTCGGCGTGCTCGACCCGGGCGACCTGGGAGTAGTAGGGGCTCAGCGGCTGGGGTGCCGTGGCCGGGCTGTCCAGGGTGATCTGCATGCCGATGACGCTACGAAAGGGCCACGGGATGCGACAAGCGAATGTCTAGCATGGCTGCCATGCCGAACACGCATCGCGAGCCGGAACTGTCCACCGTGTGGCTGCGGGCGTTCCTGGAGGTGGCCCGGCACGGGTCGTTCACGGTGGCCGCGCGGGCGCTGGGGTGGACGCAGTCCGCGGTGTCCCGGCAGATCGCCTCGCTGGAACAGGCCCTCGGCGGGGCGCCGCTGTTCGACCGGCTGCCGCGCGGGGTGCGGCCGACCGAGGCCGGGCGGGTCCTCGTGCCGTACGCGGAGAGTGTCGCCGAGGCGCTGCGCGGTGCCGCCCTCGACCTCGCGGCGCTGCGGGAAGTGGCGGGCGGGCGGCTGCGGTTCGGGGCGTTCCCCTCGGCCGACGCGGCGCTGGTGCCGCACGCCCTGGCCGCGTTCCGCACCCGTCACCCGGGGGTCCGGGTCACCCGCGAGGAGGGCCTGACGCCCCGCCTGCTGGACCGCCTGGCCGCGGGACATCTGGACCTGGCGGTGGTCTCGACGACGGGCGGCGCCCCGCCGGCGTCGTACGAACTGCGCCACCTCCTCGACGAGTTCCTGTACGTCGCGGTCTCCGCCGGGCATCCCCTGGCCGGCCACCAGGGCCCCGTGCCGCTGGGGCGGTTCGCCGACGACGACTGGATCTCCGGCGGTCCCCGTCCCGAGGGCACCCTTCTCGACGCGGCTCTGCGCGAGGGGTTCAGCCCGCGGGTGGCGCACGTGGTCGCCGAGTGGACGGCCAAGCAGGGGTATGTCGCCGCGGGCCTGGGCGTGGCCCTGGTCCCGGCGCTCGCGGCCGGGTCCGTCCGCCCGGACGTCACGCTGCTGCGGGTCCTGGACGAGGGCGGCCCGGCCCGGGCGGTGTACGCGGCGACACTGCGGGGGCGGACGCCGACACCGGCGGTGGAGGCGTTCGTCGGGGTGCTGCGGGAGGCCGCGGCCCAGGTCCGCCCCGCCGCCTCCTGAGCCTCACCCCATGGCGTGGACCACTTCCGTCACGCGATACTGCGGCCGTCCGCACCACGCTCCCCCACGACGGCGACGGAAGGACCTGAACCCCCTTGAACTCCATACGTGTTCGGATGGTTTTCCTCGGACTGGCACTGACCGCGGGACTCGCCTGCCCTACCACGGCGTCGGCGGCCGGGACCGCGCCCTCCCCCACCGTCGAGGAGCAGCGGTTCGACAAGGCCGTGCCGCGGGAGATCCTCCGCAGGTCGGGATTCGACGACGTGGCACCGCGGCTGGCCGGTGAACTGGGCGCGGCCGGCTCCTACGCGGAGGCCCGGCGGATCGCGGTCCGTGAGGGCTGCGCGTTGTGGCGGCGGGCAGTCGACCGGGTGCAGGGGCGGGGGCCGGCAGGCGGGGACCTCAGCCGGGACGACGACCGGCCGCTGTACTGGGCGCGGCTGGGCATGACCCGCGACGTGCGGACCTGGGAGCCGGAGTTCGGGCTGAGCGACCGGCAGCGGACGCAGCTGCTCGACGTGCTGGAGCGGACCTCGCGCGGGCAGACGCAGGTGCGCTACCCGGACGGCAGGGGGCTCAAGCGGATCCTCGTCACCGGGTTCGACCCGTTCACGCTGGACCGGGACATCCGGATCTCCAATCCCTCCGGTGCCACCGCGCTCGCCCTCGACGGCACGGTGGTCCGGACGGCGGACGGTCCGGCGCGGGTGGAGACGGTCGTCTTCCCGGTCCGCTGGCAGGACTTCACCGAGGGCACGGTGGAGCGGACGCTGCGGCCGTACCTGAGGAAGGTGGATCTGTTCACCACCGTCAGCCAGGGACGGGTCGGGCGGTTCGACGTGGAGCGCACCAACGGCGCCTGGCGGGGCGGTTTCCCGGACAACGACAACGTCGGGCGCACCGAGACCGTCCCGGTGAGCGACCCCGCCACGCGGCCGCAGTGGACCACGACGACCCTGCCGTACCGGGCGATCGTGGCCGCCGACACCGGGCGGTTCCCGGTGTACGACCACACCGAGGTGACCGAGATCCCGGCGGGCGGCACGACGGAGGTGGTGCGGCCGGACGGGCCGACGCAGGGGTCGACGGCCCGGGCGGGCGGCGGCGGGAACTACCTCTCCAACGAGATCGCCTACCGGGCGACGCTGTTGCGCGACCGGCTGGGGCTGCACGACACGCTGCCCGGCGGCCATGTGCACACGCCGGTGCTGCAGTTCGGCAGCGGGAACACGACCGAGATCACGGACGCCGAGTTCGTGCGCAACCGGCTGGACATCGTGGCGCAGGTCCGGGCGATCATCACGGTGGCCGCCGACGCGACGTTCAGGAAGTGACGGCTTCTTCCTCCGGCTCGTCCTCCGGCCCGTCCCCGGCGTTCTCCTCGCCCAGCAGGTCGCGGGCCATGAGGGTGGCGCCCGCCACCGCGCCCGGCATCAGGAACACGGCCACGAACGGCACCAGGAACGCCACCGCCAGCGGGGTGCCGAAGCCCCACACCAGGGTCCTGCGGGAGCGCAGGAGGGTGAGACGGGCGCGGAGTTCGACGCCGCGGCGCTGGAGGGCGACGGCGGTCAGTTCCTCGGTGAGGAAGAACCCGGTGACGAAGAAGCCGATCACCGGGACGGCGGTCTGGCCGACGAAGGGCAGGAAGCCGCACGCGAACAGCAGCACGCCCCACAGGGCGGCGCGGAGCAGGATGCGCAGGCTGTCCCGGGCCGAGATCCACAGCTCGCGCCAGAGCGGGAGCCCGGACTCGGGCGCGGTGCCGTCCGGCGAGACGTCCCGGTCGACCTTCTCGGAGAGGTTCTCGTAGAAGGGCTGGCCGATCAGGAGGGTCACGGCGGTGAAGGTGAGGACGGCGAGGAGAAGGCCGAGCGCGAAGAGCACCGCCGTCAGGAAGCCGCGGAAGAGGCCCTGCCAGGGGACGGACCAGTGGTCGGCGAAGGGCGTCGACCAGGCGACCGCGTCCTCGCCCCACAGGGCGAGGGCGACGAGCGCGGCGACGTAGAGGACCAGGGTCATCAGGCCCGGGAGCAGGCCGAAGCCGTAGTGCCTGCCGTGCCGGGCCATCCAGCGCTGGCCCTTGAGGAGGTAGCTGAAGCCGGCGGCAAGATCACGCATGGGGAGGACTTTACCCGGCGGCGGTTGGGGTGTTGCGGGCGGATACCGGGCCGGGGCGCGGGCTTCACGCCGGTGCGACGGCCACCACGATGCCCCGGTCGCTCGCCGGTGACACGGCCGCGCTCACGCGTACCGCCGTCGCGCGGGCGAGGCCGCCGGCCCGTGCGGCGGCGCCCAGGAGCAGCGGCTGCAGCTGTTCCAGGGCCGACACCAGCAGCTCCTCCCCCGCCACCAGGACCGGACGCGCCGCCTTCGTCGTCGCGGCCGCCGCCTCCGTGAGGTCGGCCAGCGGCGGGAGGGCCGCCCGGACCACGCCCGCGCCCGCCGCCGACGCCCGTTCCGCCAGTGCCACCTGGAGCGGCATCAGCGGGGCCAGGGCGTCGGTCAGGGCCTCGGCGATGCGGCTGAGTTCGGGGGACGACTCGCGCAGCACGTCCGCGGCGGCCCGGAGCACCGGGGTCAGGGCGAGCAGCGCTCCGGCGGCCGCGCCCGCCGCCGCGGGCAGCAGCGGCGAGGACGCCTCCACCAGGTCGCCCAGGGCGTTCGTGAACTCCTCGACGGCGGGCTCGACCGCGTCCAGGACGGGGAGCAGGCTGTCGCCGAGGGCGGTGAGCAGGGCCCGGACGGGCTCGCTCACGGGGTGGACGGCCAGCGGGGCACCGCTGGTGCCGAGGCGGGTGAGGGTGTCGACGATGCGGTAGAACGCCTCCTGTGCCTGCGGGGACGCGCTCGCCTCGGCCAGTTCCGCGGTCGTCTCGCGCAGGACGCGCAGCACCTCCGCGCCGGAGCCGTCCCGTGGGTCGAAGGTGTTGATCGCGATCCTGGTGAGGTTGCCGGCCGTGTCCAGGAGCTGGCCGGTGATGTCGGTCGTGCTGCGTGCCACGCGCAGCACGTCGTCCCTGCTGGGGAGCGAAGGGATCGTTGCCATGGAGACTCCTCGCCTCATGAGCGCCGCCGACGGTCCGACCCCAGGATGCCCTCAGGACGGCACCCGGTATGCGCGGTCCGGGAGTTCCGTGACCACAACTCCTCATTGGTGCGGTTGAGTCGAACAGGCGCACCCGGCCGTACCGATCTCAGGAAGCTCTCCGGAAGAGGTACGCGCGTTCGCAGTGGCAGACATCGGTTCAGGTGAGGAGAACGGATGACGCAGGAGATCCACGGCACCGTCGCCGACGGCTTCGAGGCGGTGCGCGAGGAGTTCGCCGCCTTCGTGGCGGGGGAACAGCCGGACTACGAGGGCCAGTTGTGCGCGTACCTGCACGGCCGCAAGGTCGTCGACCTGTGGGCCGGTGACGGCACGGAGCCCGATTCCCTCTACGCCGTGTACTCGTCCTCCAAGGGCGCCGCCCATCTGGTGACGGCTCTGCTGGTGCAGGACGGAACGCTGGAGCTGGACCGCAAAGTGACCTACTACTGGCCGGAGTTCGCGGCCGAGGGCAAGGGCTCGGTGACCTTGCGCGATCTGATCAGCCATCGTGCGGGGGTGGTGGGCACGGACGGCGGGTTCACGCCCGCGGAACTGGCCGACGACCGCGCCATGGCCGAACGGCTCGCGGACCAGAAGCCGTTCTGGCGTCCGGGCACGGCCTTCGGCTACCACGCGCTGGTGATCGGCGCGCTGACGGGCGAGGTCGTACGCCGGGCCACGGGCCGCACGCTCCAGGACGTCTACGAGGAGCGGATCCGCGCCCCGTACGCCATGGACTTCCATCTGGGGCTGCCCGCCGCCCTCGAACCCCGGTTCCGGCCGGCGCAGCCGATGATGCCGACCCCCGTGCAGCAGGCGGTGCTGGACGAGGCCCCGACGGGCCCGCACACCCTCGCCTCCATCGCCATGAACGCGCACGCGCCGGACGCGGGCACGCTCGTCGACTACGCCAACTCCCGTGCCGTGCGCGCCAGGGGGCCGGCCTCCGCGGGCGGGGTGGCGGCGGCGCGCGGGCTGGCCGGGATGTACGCGGCGGCGATCAGCGAGATGGACGGGAAGGCGCCGCTGCTGAAGCCGGACACGATCGCCGAGGTCGGCCAGATCCACTCGGCCGGCTACGACCTGGTGAGCCGCTCCCACAGAGCGTTCGGCCTCGGTTTCCAGGCGACGGCGGACATGTGGCATCCGGTCCTGGGGGCCGGGGCCTTCGGCCACAGCGGGGCGGGCGGCTCACAGGCCTTCGCCGACCCGCGCAGCGGCCTGGCCTACGGCTACACCCGCCGCCGCCTCGCCTGTCCGGGCGGTGCGGCCCCGGAGAACGACCGCCTGGTCAGGGCGGTCCACACGGCGGCGCTGGCCGGCTGAGCGGGCCCGGCCGACTCCGCGGCACCACGAAGGCCGCACCCCACGTCCAGGGGTGCGGCCTCGCTCGTGCTCGACGACCGGTGTCAGACCAGCGTCACGCTGATGTTCCCGCGGGTCGCCTTGGAGTAGGGGCAGATCTGGTGGGCCCTTTCGACGAGGTCCCTGGCCGTCTCCGCGTCGACGTTCGGGATCCGCGCCGAGATCTCGACGATGATCCCGAAGCCGTCGTCGTTCCTGCCGATGCCCACCTTGGCGGTCACCGTCGAACCGGCGATGTCGGCCTTCGCCTCGCGGGCGACGACACCGAGGGCGCCCTGGAAGCAGGCGCTGTAGCCGGCCGCGAAGAGCTGCTCGGGGTTGGTGCCCGTGCCGTTGCCGCCCATCTCCTTGGGCGGGTTGACGACCACGTCGAGCCTGCCGTCGTCGGTGGCGACCCGGCCGTCGCGGCCGTTCTCGGCCGTGGCGACGGCGCTGTACAGGACGTCGGACTGCTGAATGGGCATGCGGTTGTCTTCCTCCTCGGTCCGCCGCGACTCGCGCCCACGATCGACGACGGAATTCGGAAAGAAGTTACCGCATTCCGGAAACAACGAGGAAGACCTGACGAGGAAGACCTACAGCTTGACGATCATCTTGCCGGTGTTCTCGCCCCGCAGGACCCCGAGGAACGCCTCCAGGTTGTTCTCGATGCCCTCGACCACGGTCTCGCGGTACTTCAGCGCACCCGAGGCGACCCACGGGCCTACCTCCTGGACGAACTGCGGCTGCAGGTCGTAGTGGTCGCCGACCAGCACGCCCTCGACCCGGAGCCGGTTCTGCAGGATCTTGACCATGTTGCGGGGGCCGGGCGTCGGCTCGGTGGAGTTGTACTGCGAGATCATGCCGCAGATCACGGCGCGGCCCTTGAGGTTGAGCGCGCCGATCGCGGCCTCCAGGTGCTCGCCGCCGACGTTGTCGAAGTAGACGTCGATGCCGTCCGGGGCGGCCTCCTTGAGCTGCTCCCACACCGGTCCGTTCTTGTAGTTGAACGCGGCGTCGAAGCCGTACTCCTCGACGAGCAGCTTGACCTTCTCGTCGGAGCCGGCCGAGCCGATGACCCGGGAGGCGCCCTTCAGCTTCGCGATCTGGCCGACCTGGCTGCCGACGGCACCCGCGGCGCCGGAGACGAACACCGCGTCGCCCTCCTTGAAGGCGCCGACCCGCAGCAGGCCCGCGTACGCCGTCAGGCCCGTCATGCCGAGCACGCCGAGGTAGGTGCTCAGCGGGGCCGCGACCGGGTCCACCTTGACGGCGCTCTTCGCGTCCACGACGGCGTACTCGCGCCAGCCGAGGAAGTGCAGGACGTGGTCACCCACGGCGATGCCCTCGGCGTTGGAGGCGATGACCTCGCCGACGGCACCGCCCTGCATGACCTTGCCGAGCTCGTAGGGGGCCACGTACGACTTCGCGTCGCTCATGCGGCCACGCATGTACGGGTCCACCGAGAGGTACTCGTTACGGACCAGCACCTGACCCTCGCCCGGCGTGCCGGCCTCCGCCTCGACCAGGGCGAAGTCCTCGGGCTTGGGCCAGCCGACGGGGCGGGAGAGGAGGTGCCATTCGCGGTTGATCATGACGGAGCCTTTCGCATTTACTTCAGTTACTGAAACAACCATGCCTCTGAATATTTCAGGTTGTCAAGCAATGAGGTAGGCTGGAGCCATGGCCACTCCGCAGCAGACCCAGCGTCCCGACGCGCTGACCCTCGAGGTCGTCGGGCTGATCGGTGACGTCGTGGCGCGTTACCACGCGGACTTCGACGAGGCGGCGACGCGGCACACGCTGACCGGGGCGCAGGCCCGGCTGCTCAGCCTGCTGTCGCTGGAACCGCTGCCGATGCGGAAGCTGGCCCAGAAGCTGAAGTGCGAGCCGTCGAACGTCACGGGGATCGTGGACCGGCTGGAGTCGCGGGGGCTGGTCGAGCGGCGGCCCGACCCGGCCGACCGGCGGGTGAAGCTGGCGGCGGCGACGGAGGAGGGGCTCCGGGTCGCCCGGGAGCTGCGGGACGGGTTGCGCTTCGCGCGCGAGCCGCTCGCGGGGCTGTCGGACGCGGAGCGGCTGTCTTTGCGGGATTTGCTGAAGCGGATGCTGGGGACTCCGTCGGGGGCGTGATGTTCGGGTGCCCGGGGTCGGCCTGGCGAGGGTTGGCCGGGGCTGCCGTACCGGGGGCTGCCGCCCCCGGGCCCCCGCTTCGGCCCTGAAGGGGCCTCGTCCTCAAACGCCGGACGGGCTGGGACTTGCCGGCCGACCTCGAGCACGAGCCGTCAGCTGCACCACCACAGGAACCGTGTGCATGTCTTCGTGGGGGACGGGGTCGGGCTCGGGACCGAGGTCGTCGGGGCCGACGTGGGGGGCGCGGTGGTCGCCGGGGGCGCCGCCGTGGGGGCTGTCGTCGTGGTTCCCGAGCCGGTGCCGGTCGGGGTGGACGAGGCCGATGCGCTGGGCTCGTCCTTCTTCTTGTGCTGGGGCGGCTTGGAGGCCGTCGACGACGGGGACGCCGCCTGGGTCGGGGTGCCCGTGGGGTCGTCGGCCGACTTGGCCTTGCCGCCCGCCTCCGCCGACGCCCCGCCCTCGGCCGCGTCGCCCCCGGCCGTGACCGGGGTCGGCGAGGAGAAGGGGGCGTCCATGCCCAGCTCCGCGAGGCTGAGGCCGCCCGCCGCGAGCACGGCCGCCGTGGTGATCAGCAGCACCCGGCGCCGGCGCCTGCGGTGCGCGGCGGCTTTGCGATCGCGGCGACTGGCCGCGCCCTCGGGGCCCGCGGGCCCCTCACCGCTCCCGCCGGACCGCCCGCGTCCGCGCCCACGGCTCTGCGCCCGGCGCGCCGCCCGGCCGGCCGGGTGCCCGTCCTCCGGGGCGTCCTCGGCGTCGTGGGAGCCCTCGTCGTCGTAGGGCGCGTCGCCGTAGGGGGCGTCGTCGTAGGGGGCGTCGTCGTAGGACCCCTCGTCGCCGTGGCCGTCGTACACCACCCCGTGCCCGTCCCCGTACGGGGGCAGGCCAGGGTCGTGCGCGGGTGTCTGCGCGCGGAGCTGTTCGAGGGTGGTGCCGCACCCCGGGCAGGCGAGCGCGCCGTTGAGGTGCCGTCGGCACGGGTCGCAGTAGTCCATGACGCGGGAAGAGTAAGTTCCTGGCAGGTCACGTTCATAGGCACAGCTGTGAAAGTTGTGTGGTGAACGATCTGTCCCGGCGTGGCGAGTTGAGGACATCTGCGAAACGGCGACCGAAAAGCGCGCCGAAAGCAGTGTCGAAACCGTTATGCGTTCGACCCATTGACACTCCCGCCGCCCCGTCCTTACTGTCACGCCAGCATTTCGAACGTGTGACGAAATCTCGAACACACGGAATGGGCCGAACGCAAGCAGACGACGCAGCAAGGGGCAACTGCCGTGCGCATCACCGGAATCAGCACACACGTGGTCGGGACGCCGTGGCGCAACCTGACATACGTCCAGGTGCACACCGACGAAGGGATCACGGGAGTCGGCGAGACCCGGATGCTGGGCCACACCGACGCGCTGATCGGCTACCTGCGGGAGGCCGAGGCCAATCACATTCTGGGCTCCGACCCGTTCGCCGTGGAAGACCTCGTACGCCGGATGAAGTACGGCGACTACGGCCGTGCGGGTGAGATCGTGATGTCCGGCATCGCCGTCGTCGAGATGGCCTGCTGGGACATCAAGGGCAAGGCCCTCGGGGTGCCCGTCTGGCAGCTGCTGGGCGGGAAGGTCACGGACAAGGTCAAGGCCTACGCCAACGGCTGGTACACGACGGAGCGCACCCCGGAGGCGTACCACAAGGCCGCCCAGGGGGTCATGGAGCGCGGGTACAAGGCGCTGAAGATCGACCCCTTCGGCACCGGGCACTTCGAGCTCGACCACGAGCAGAGCCTGTACGCCGTCTCCCTCATCGAGGCCGTGCGCGACGCCATCGGGCCGGACGCCGAGCTGATGCTGGAGATGCACGGGCGGTTCTCGCCGGCGACCGCGGTGCGGCTGGCCAAGGAGCTCGCCCCCTTCAAGCCCGCCTGGCTGGAGGAGCCCTGCCCGCCGGAGAACCTCAAGGCCCTGGAGAAGGTCGCCGCCAAGGTGGACATCCCGGTCGCGACCGGCGAGCGGATCCACGACCGCATCGAGTTCCGTGAGCTGTTCGACAGCCAGGCCGTGGACATCATCCAGCCCGACGTAGGCCACATCGGCGGCATCTGGGAGACGCGGAAGCTGGCCGCCACCGCCGAGACCCACTACATGCTCGTCGCCCCGCACAACGTCGGCGGGTCCGTGCTGACCGCCGCCTCCCTCCAGGTCGGCTTCACCTCCCCCAACTTCAAGATCCTGGAGCACTTCAACGACTTCGCGGACGCGGAGATCAAGAAGGTCGTCAAGGGGGCGCCGGAGGTCGTGGACGGCTACTTCCACCTCTCGGACGCGCCGGGTCTCGGCGTCGAGCTCGACGTGGACGCCGCCGCGGAGTTCCCGCAGCAGCAGGCCCGCTTCGACCTGTGGGCCGAGGGCTGGGAACAGCGCAAGCCCAAGGGCAGCAAGTGAGCACCCAGGTCGTCATCGAGGCGCCGGGCGAGCACCGGCTGACCTCGCACGACCCGCGGCAGCCGGGGCCCGGCGAGGCGCTGGTGGCCGTCCACGCGGTCGGCATCTGCGGCAGCGACCGGGAGGTGTACCAGGGCAACCGGCCCGAGGGGTACGTCCGTTATCCGCTCACGCCAGGCCACGAGTGGTCGGGGACCGTGGAGGCGGTCGGCGCCGGGATCCCGGAGACGCTGGTCGGCCGCAAGGTCGTCGGCGAGGGCTTCCGCAACTGCCAGGTGTGCGACCGCTGTCACGCGGGCGAGACCACGCTGTGCACCAGCGGGTACGAGGAGACCGGGTTCACCCAGCCGGGTGCGATGGCCACCACGCTCACCCTGCCGGCACGGCTGCTGCACGTCCTGCCGGACGACGCCGACCTCACGGCCGCCGCGCTGCTGGAGCCGGCCGCCTGCATCGCGGCCGCCGCGATCAAGGCGAACGCGCTGCCGGGCGAGCGGGTCGCCGTCGTCGGCACCGGGACGCTGGGCATGTTCGCCGTTCAGTTCCTGAAGGCGGGTTCGCCCGCCGAGCTGCTCGTCGTCGGGACCCGACCCGACCGCGCGGAGCTTTCGAAAGCTTTCGGCGCCACCGACTTCCGGACCAGGGACCAGGAGCTCCCCGACGACTTCGACGTCGTCATCGAGACCGCCGGGTCCGCGTCGGCCGCGTGCACGGCCGCCTCCCTGCTGCGGCGCGGCGGACGTCTGGTGCTGACCGGCATTCCCGCGCCGGGAGCCGATGGGCTGGACCCAACGGCCCTAGTGGTACGGCAGTTGGAGGTGTCGACTGTCTTCGGCGCGCCGCCGGACGCCTGGGCCCACACGGTCCGGGTGTTCGGCGCCGGGCTGCTCGATCCCCTGCCCCTGGTCACGCACGAGCTGCCGCTCGATCAGTTCGCGGAGGCCATCGAGCTGGTCGGGTCCGGCGATCCGAAGGTGGGCAAGGTGCTGCTTCGCCCCTAGACCGTGTGCCGGTACGGGGGCGACCTGACGGCCCCCGTACCGGCACACACCCAAGCCCCCCATGACTTGAGCCGCGAACCTCGTCCGAAATATCGAACACGAAGGACAGCTTGTGACGACCGACGCTTCCGCCACGGCGGCCCGCCGACCCGGTGAGCAGGTGCTCTCGGCCCTCGGCATGGGCGCGCCCGCCCCCGACCCCGCCGACGCCTCCCCGCACACCTTCCCCGGCGGCGGCAAGTGGCGCACCGAGATCCCCTCGTGCGAGGGTCCCGAAGCGCTGGCCGTCGTCCTGAAGGAGTCCTCGCGCCTGGACGTGCCGATCCACCGGATCAGCCAGGGCAGCGGGGTGTGGATGCTGAGCGACGCCGAGATCACCGAGATGGTCGAGGCGACCGGCGAGCGCGACATCGAACTGTGCCTGTTCACCGGGCCGCGCGGTACCTGGGACATCGGTGGCTCCGTACGGTCCGACTCGCGGGGGGCCGGACTGCGCGCACGCGGCCACGACGCCGTCGCCGGCTGCGTCGAGGACGCCGTCCGTGCGACGGAGTTGGGGGTCAAGTGCCTCCTCGTCGCCGACGAGGGCGTGCTGTGGACGCTGCACCGGGCGCGCGCGGCGGGCATCATCCCGGCCGACACCACCCTGAAGGTCTCGGCGCTGATCGGTCCCGTCAACCCCGCCTCGTACGCGGTGTACGAGCGGCTCGGCGCCGACTCCCTCAACGTGCCCAGTGATCTGACGCTGGATCACCTCACCGAGATCCGGCGGGTCTCCGCCGCCCCCATGGACATGTACATCGAGGCCCCCGACGACCTCGGCGGCTACATCCGGATGTACGAGGTCGCCGAGCTGATCCGGCGTGGCGCACCGCTCTACCTGAAGTTCGGTCTGTCCAAGGCTCCCGGTATCTACCCGTGGGGCACCCACCTGCGGGACGTGACCCTGGACACCGCCCGGGAGCGGGTGCGGCGCGGCCGTCTCGCTCTCGACCTGCTCGCCCGGCACGGTGCGGACGGCGACATGGCGCCGCTCGGCTCCCGGCTGCCCGGACCGCTCAACCGCTTCCCCACCGAAGCCTGACCCTCTCTCAACGACGAGAAACCCAAGGATGGATGACCCATGCGCAACCGCAGAGCAGCCCTCGCCGCGATAGCCGGAGCCGCGTCCCTCGCCCTGACCCTGTCCGCCTGCGGGCAGAGCAGTTCGGGCGGCAGCAAGGAGAAGGCCGGCAGCTCAAAGGGCGGCACGATCGGCATCGCGATGCCGACCAAGTCCTCCGAGCGCTGGATCTCCGACGGCAAGAACGTCGTCAAGGACCTCGAGGCCAAGGGCTACAAGACCAAGCTGGTCTACGGTGAGGACAACCCGGACACCCAGGTCTCCCAGATCGAGAACCTGATCACGCAGGGCGTCAAGGGCCTGATCGTCGCCGCCATCGACAACAAGTCCCTGAACAACGTGCTCCAGGAGGCCGCGGACGCGCACATCCCGGTCATCGCCTACGACCGCCTCATCCTGGGCACCAAGAACGTCGACTACTACGCCTCGTTCGACAACGAGAAGGTCGGCGTGCTGCAGGGCACGTACATCGTGCAGAAGCTCGGCCTGGACAAGGGCAAGAAGGGCCCGTTCAACATCGAGCTGTTCGCCGGTTCGAACGACGACAACAACACCAAGTACTTCTTCAACGGTGCGATGAGCGTGCTCCAGCCGTACATCGACAAGAAGGAGCTGGTGGTCAAGTCCAAGCAGACCGCGCTCAACCAGGTCACCACCCTGCGCTGGGACGGCGCCACCGCCCAGAAGCGCATGGAGGACATCCTCACCTCCACGTACTCCAACGCCAAGGTCGACGCGGTCCTCTCGCCGTACGACGGCATCTCCATCGGTGTCCTCGCCGCGCTGAAGTCCGACGGCTACGGCTCCAAGAGCCAGCCGCTGCCGGTCATCACCGGCCAGGACGCCGAGCTCGCCTCGGTGAAGTCGATCATCGCGGGTCAGCAGACGCAGACGGTCTACAAGGACCTCCGCAAGCTCGCCAAGGTCGCCGCGGCGATGATCGACGACGCGCTGAACAAGAAGACGCCCCAGGTCAACGACACGAAGACCTACAACAACGGCACCAAGGTCGTCCCCGCCTACCTGCTGCAGCCGGTGAGCGTCGACAAGAGCAACTACGAGGACGTGCTGGTCAAGGGCGGCTACTACACCGACGCCGAACTCAAGTAACCGCCGCCCCCTACTGATTGGAAGGCACGACCATGGCGGGACCCGTCCTGGAAATGCGCTCTATCGTCAAGACCTTTCCTGGTGTCAAGGCGCTGTCGGACGTCACCCTGACAGTCCGCCAGGGCGAGGTCCACGCCATCTGCGGAGAGAACGGAGCCGGCAAGTCCACCTTGATGAAGGTGCTGTCCGGCGTCCATCCGCACGGCACCTACGAGGGCGAGATCCTCTTCGAGGGAGAGGTCTGCGAGTTCAAGGACATCCGGGCCAGTGAGGATCACGGCATCGTGATCATCCACCAGGAGCTGGCCCTGGTGCCCTTCCTGTCCATCGCGGAGAACATCTTCCTCGGCAACGAGCACGCCTCCGGCGGGTTCATCGACTGGCGGGAGACGCTCAAGCACGCCAGCGAGCTGCTGCGCCGGGTGGGACTGAGCGACCACCCCGAGACCCGCGTCGCCGACATCGGCGTGGGCAAGCAGCAGCTGGTGGAGATCGCCAAGGCGCTGTCGAAGAAGGTGAAGCTGCTCATCCTGGACGAGCCGACCGCGGCCCTGAACGACGAGGACAGCGGCAAACTCCTGGATCTCATCCTGGAGTTGAAGAACCAGGGCATCACCTCGATCATCATCTCCCACAAGCTGAACGAGATCCGCCGGGTCGCGGACTCGGTGACGATCCTGCGCGACGGGCGGACCATCGAGACGCTCGACGTGAAGGCGCCGGAGACCACCGAGGACCGGATCATCTCCGGCATGGTCGGCCGCGACCTCGACCACCGCTTCCCCGACCGCACCCCGTACGAGGGCGAGCGGGACGCGGCGCCCGCGCTGGAGATCCGCAACTGGACCGTGCACCACCCGCTCGACCAGGCGCGCAAGGTCGTCGACGACGTGTCGATCAACGTCCGGCGCGGGGAGATCGTCGGCATCGCGGGCCTGATGGGCGCCGGCCGCACCGAACTCGCGATGAGCGTGTTCGGGCGCACCTACGGCCGGCACGCGGGCGGCACGGTCCTCAAGGACGGCAAGGAGATCCGTACCAAGACCGTCTCGGAGGCGGTCGGGCACGGCATCGCGTACGTCACCGAGGACCGCAAGCACTACGGGCTGAACCTCATCGACACCGTCAACCGGAACATCTCGCTGAGCGCCCTGACCAAGGTCGCGAAGCGTGGCGTGGTCGACGAGCACGAGGAGCGTCAGGTCGCCGAGGGCTTCCGCAAGTCGATGAACATCAAGGCGCCGACCGTCTTCGAGCCGGTGGGCAAGCTGTCCGGCGGCAACCAGCAGAAGGTCGTCCTCAGCAAGTGGATCTTCGCGGGTCCGGACGTGCTGATCCTGGACGAGCCCACGCGCGGTATCGACGTGGGCGCCAAGTACGAGATCTACACGGTCATCGACCGGCTGGCGGCCGAGGGCAAGGCGGTCGTCTTCATCTCCTCCGAGCTGCCCGAGCTGCTCGGCATGTGCGACCGCATCTACACGATGGCCGCGGGCCGGCTGACCGGTGAGGTGGCGCGGGACGAGGCCACGCAGGAAGTGCTGATGCGCCAGATGACGAAGGACAAAGAGGTATCCCGATGAGCACGGACGTCACCGACAAGACGCCGGCGGCGGCACCGCCCGGCGGCGGAAGCCCGTCCGGCGGCCGCAACTTCGTGCAGGTGGTCTTCGGCTTCATAGCCCAGAACCGGCGCCAGTACGGCATGCTGATCGCGCTGCTGCTGATCGTCCTGCTCTTCCAGTTCTGGACCGGCGGGGATCTGCTGCTCCCGCGCAACGTCTCGAACCTGGTCCTGCAGAACAGCTACATCCTGATCCTCGCGATCGGCATGATGCTGGTGATCATCGCCGGGCACATCGACCTGTCGGTCGGCTCGCTGACGGCGTTCATCGGAGCCTTCGCGGCCGTTCTGACGGTCAGCCATCATGTGGCGTGGCCGGTGGCGTTGGTGCTGTGCCTGCTGATGGGCGCGGTCGCGGGCAGCATCCAGGGCTTCCTGATCGCCTACGGCGGCATACCGTCGTTCATCGTGACCCTCGCCGGCATGCTGCTCTTCCGCGGTCTGACGGAGATCCTGCTGAAGGGCCAGACCCTCGGCCCGTTCCCGAACGGTCTGCAGAAGATCGGCAACGGCTTCCTGCCCGCGGTCGGCCCGAACACCAACTACCACAACATCACGCTGCTGCTCGGCATCGTCCTGGCCGCGTCGGTAGTGTGGCAGGCGGTCAGGGGCCGGCGCAGGCAGCAGGAGTTCTCGCTCGACGTGCAGCCCAAGGGGCTGTTCTACGGTCTGCTCGCCGCCCAGGTCGGCGCGATCGTCTGGCTGACGCTGACCCTCGCCAGCTACAACGGCGCACCGATCGTGCTGATCATCCTCGGTGTCCTGGTGGTCGGTTACGGCTACGTCATGCGCAACTCCGTCTTCGGCCGCCACATCTACGCGATCGGCGGCAACCTGCCGGCGGCCAAGCTCTCCGGCGTGAAGGACAAGAAGGTCACCTTCTACGTCTTCCTGAACATGGGCGTGCTCGCGGCCCTGGCGGGTCTGGTGGTCGCAGCCCGTCTGAACGCGGCGTCTCCGAAGGCGGGACTGAACTTCGAACTCGAGGCCATCGCCTCGTCGTTCATCGGTGGCGCGTCCATGAGCGGCGGTATCGGTACCGTCATCGGCGCGATCATCGGTGGTCTCGTCCTCGGCGTGCTGAACAACGGCATGAATCTCCTCGGCGTCGGCACCGACTGGCAGCAGGTCATCAAGGGCCTGGCCCTGTTGGCCGCGGTCGGTTTCGACGTCTGGAACAAGCGCAAGTCCGGTTCGTAGTCAGCTCGGGCCCCGTCGCAAGGCGGGGCCCCACCCCTTTACGGGAGCCGCAACATGGAACTGAACAGACGCACGGTCATCGCAGGAGCCGCGGCGGCGGGCATCGCCGCGACCACCCTCGGCACGGGCAGCGCCGAGGCCGCCTCGGGAGGCAGGAAGCCGGTGAAGGAGCTCTTCGGCAAGCTCGCCGACGGCACCAAGGTCTACCGCTGGTCGCTGGAGAACGGCGGCACGCGGCTGAGGGTCCTCAACTGGGGCGGTGTCGTCCAGGGGCTGGAGATCCCGGACCGCAAGGGCCACTACGCCAACGTCTCCCTCGGCTTCGACAACATCGACGACTACGTGGCGAAGACCCCGTACTTCGGCGCGCTGATCGGCCGCTACGGCAACCGCATCGCCAAGGGCCAGTTCACCCTGGACGGCAAGAGCTACCAGCTGTCCGTGAACGACGGCGACAACAGCCTGCACGGCGGCAAGCAGGGCTTCGACAAGCACATCTGGGACGTCGAGCCGTTCACCAAGGGCTCCGACGTCGGCCTCCACCTGCACTACACGTCCGTCGACGGCGAGATGGGCTACCCGGGCACGCTCAAGGCGAAGGTGACGTACACCCTCACCAAGCACGGCGACTGGCGCATCGACTACGAGGCCACCACCGACAAGGCCACCGTCCTCAACCTCACCAGCCACGTCTACTGGAACCTCGGCGGCGAGGGCACCGGCACGATCGAGGACCACGAGCTGTCGATCGCCGCGGGCCGGTACACGCCCACCGACTCGGGTCTCATCCCGACCGGTGAGCTGGCGAAGGTGGCCGGCACACCCTTCGACTTCCGCAAGACCAAGTCGATCGGCCGGGACATCCGCGCCGGCCACGTCCAGCAGGTGCAGGCCAAGGGCTACGACCACAACTGGGTCCTGGACAAGGGCATCACCGCCAGGCCCGAGCACGTCGCCACCCTGCGTGACCCGCGCTCCGGCCGCACCCTGAAGATCGCCACCGACCAGCCGGGCCTGCAGTTCTACTCCGGCAACTTCCTGGACGGCACGCTCACCGGCACCGGCGGCCACACCTACCGCCAGGGTGACGCGCTGTGCCTGGAGACCCAGCACTTCCCGGACTCCCCCAACCACGCGAACTTCCCGTCGACGGTGCTGCGTCCCGGGCAGACCTACCGGACGAGCACGATCCACACCTTCGGCTGCTGATCCGCGTCGGATGTGAGAAGGCGGCCCGTGCTGTGCGCACGGGCCGCCTTCCGCGTTGCCGGGACGGTCAGTTGCCGTAGTAGGCGCCCGGGCCGTGCTTGCGGGTGTAGTGGCGGTCGAGCAGATGGCGCGGCGGCGGTGCCGTGGCGGCCAGCGCCATGGTGTGGATCGCCATGTCGGCGACGGCCTCGCAGACGATCGCGTGCTCCACGGACGCGCGGGCACTCGCGCCCCAGGTGAACGGCCCGTGGTTGGCGACCAGCACGCCGGGGACCTCGACGGCCCGCTCGTCGTCGCCGTCGAGCAGGTCGACGATGATCCGGCCGGTGTTGTACTCGTAGTCCTTCGCGCACTGCTCGGGGGTGAGGTCGGGCGTGCACGGGACGGGCCCGTTGAAGGTGTCCGCGTGCGTGGTGCCGAGGACGGGGATGTCCCGGCGGGCCTGGGCGAAGGCCACCGCGTGGGTGGAGTGGGTGTGGGTGACGCCTCCGACGGAGGGGAACGCCCGGTAGAGGCAGCGGTGGGTCTCGGTGTCGGTGGAGGGGCGCAGCCGGCCGTCGACGACGGCCCCGTCGGAGAGCCGTACCGTCACCAGGTCGTCCGCCTTCAGTTCCTCGTACGGCACTCCGGACGGCTTGATGAGGAAGACCCCCGCCTCCCGGTCGACCCCGCTGACATTGCCCCAGGTCAGGGTCGCGAGGCCGGCCCGGGGGATGGCGAGGTTGGCCTCCAGCACCTCCTGGCGCAGTGCGTCGCGGACATGAGTGCTCATGGTCAGCTCCGGTGGGCGAGACGGTAGTAGGCGGAGTTCCAGCGGATCTCCTTGGCCAGCTGGTCCGAGGTGGTGTGCTCGTCGATGGTGAGGAGTTCGACGTCGGCCATGGCGGCGTAGTCGGTGAGGGTCTCCAGGTCCACGGCGGAGCTGAGCACGGTGTGGTGCGGGGCGCCGGCCAGCAGCCAGCTCTCGGCCGACTCGGCCAGCGAGGGACGCGGCACCCACACGGCCCGCGCGACCGGCAGATAGGGCAGCGGTTCGCTGGCCATGACGTCGACGGCGTTGGCGGTGAGCCGGAAGCGGTCGCCGAGGTCGCACAGGCCGACGACCACGGCCGGGCCGGGCGCCGCGTCGAAGATCAGCCGGACGGGGTCCTCGCGGCCGCCGATGGACAGCGGGTGGATCTCGAGGCGGGGGCGGCCGGCGGCGACGGACGGGCAGACCTCCAGCATGTGGGCGCCGAGGATGCGGGGGGTGCCGGGGCCCAGGTGGTAGGTGTAGTCCTCCATGAAGGTGGTGCCGCCGTGCCGGCCGGCGCCCATGACCTTCATGGTGCGCAGCAGCGCGGAGGTCTTCCAGTCGCCCTCGGCGCCGAAGCCGTAGCCGTCGGCCATCAGCCGCTGCACGGCCAGTCCGGGCAGCTGGCGCAGGCCGCCGAGGTCCTCGAAGTTGGTGGTGAACGCGGTGAATCCGCCGTCCAGCAGGAAGGCCCGCAGGGCGAGTTCGACCCGGGCCTCGTACACCAGCGAGTCATGGCGGGGGCCGTCGGGACGCAGGATGGGCACCACGTCGTACGACTCCGCGTACTCGGCGGCGAGTTCGGCGGCCGCCTTGTCCTCGACCTCGTCGACGAGCGCGACCAGGTCGTTGACGGCGTAGGTGTTCACGGAGTAGCCGAAGCGCAGTTCCGCCTCGACCTTGTCCCCCTCGGTGACGGCGACGTCGCGCATGTTGTCGCCGAAGCGGGCCAGGCGCAGGGTGCGGGCGGCCTGCCGGCCAGCCGCGGCGCGGGACCAGGCGGCGACACGGGCGATCACCCGGGGCTCGGTGACGTGTCCGGCGACGATCTTGCGGGGTACGCCGAGCCGGGCCTCGATGTGCGCGAACTCCCGGTCGCCGTGGGCGGCCTGGTTGAGGTTCATGAAGTCCATGTCGATGCTCGACCAGGGCAGCGACAGGTTGAACTGGGTGTGCAGGTGCAGCACGGGCCGGTCCAGGACGCCGAGTCCGCCGATCCACATCTTGGCCGGGGAGAAGGTGTGCATCCACACGATCACGCCCGTGCAGGTGTCGGAGGCGTTGGCCTCCTGGCACAGCCGGCGGATGGACTCGGCGTCCGCGAGGACCGGCTTCCACACGATCCGGGCGCGTATCTTCGGCGACTCGTCGAGGATGCCGGCGATCCGGCGGGACTGGTCGGCGACCTGCTTCAGGGTGTCCTCGCCGTAGAGGCTCTGGCTGCCGGTGAGGAACCAGATCTCCTGAGGCTGGTAGGTCTCGTTCGGTGCGGTCATGACGCTTCCCTTCGGGGAGATCCGGTTCGTCAGGAGGCTTCGGTGCGGATGCGGCGCAGGCGGTGCATGACATCGTTGGCGCCGCGGCCGAAGTAGTCGTGCAGGGTGCGGTACTCGGCGTAGAGGCGGTCGTAGGCCGCCGCCCGGCCGGGGTCGGGGAGGTGGACGCCGCGATCGACCTTGCCCATGGCGTGGGCGGCGGCGGCGATGTCGGCGTAGGCGCCCGCGGCGACGGCGGCGTGCATTGCCGCGCCGAGCGCGGGGCCCTGGGCGGAGGCGATGACGCTCAGCGGGCGGCGGGTGACGTCGGCGTAGATCTGCATCAGCAGGGTGTTCTTGGTCAGCCCGCCCGCGATGATCAGCTCCTCCACCGGAACGCCCGCCGTCTCGAAGGCCTCGACGATGGTGCGGGTGCCGAAGGCGGTCGCCTCCAGCAGGGCGCGGTAGACGTCCTCGGGGCGGGTGGCCAGCGTCTGGCCCACGACGACGCCGCTGAGGTCGTGGTCGACCAGGACCGAGCGGTTGCCGCTGTGCCAGTCCAGGGCGACCAGCCCGTGTGCGCCGACCTTCTGCCGGGCGGCGAGCGCGGTCAGGTACTCGTGCGGGTCCTGCCCGGCCTCGGCGGCCCGCTCGGCGTATGCGGCGGGGAACCCGGTGCGCACGAACCAGGCGAAGATGTCACCGACCCCGCTCTGCCCCGCCTCGTAGCCCCACAGGCCGGGCAGGATGCCGCCGTCGACGATCCCGCACATCCCCGGCACGGTGCCGTACCGGTCGGAGCTCATGACGTGGCAGGTGGAGGTGCCCATGATGGCGACCATCCGGCCCGGCTCCACCGCCGTCGCCGCGGGGGCGGTGACATGCGCGTCGACGTTGCCGACGCAGACGGCGATGCCCTCCGGCAGACCCGTCCAGGACGCCGCCTCGGCCGTCAGGCCGCCCGCCCGGTCGCCGAGCCGGCCGATGGGCTGGTCCAGCTTGTCCGCGACGAAGTCGGCGAAGTCCGGGTGCAGGGCGGCCAGACAGTCGCGGGAGGGATACCGGCCGTCCTGGTACTGGCCCTTGTACCCGGCGGTGCAGGCGTTGCGGACGTACGTGCCGCACAGCCGCCACACGATCCAGTCCGCCGCCTCCAGCCACCGCTCGGTGCGCCGGTAGACCTCCGGGTCCTCCTCCAGCACCTGCAACGCCTTGGCGAACTCCCACTCCGAGGAGATCCTGCCGCCGTACCGCTCCAGCCACGGCTCCTTGCGCTCCGCGGCCAGCGCGTTGATCCGGTCCGCCTGTCCCTGCGCCGCGTGGTGCTTCCACAGCTTGGGATAGGCGTGCGCGCGGCCGGCGAGACCGGGCAGTTCGCACAGCGGGGTGCCGTCGGCCAGTGCGGGCAGCACCGTGCAGGCGGTGAAGTCCGTGCCGATCCCGATCACCTGCTCCGGCCGCACCCCCGCCGCCGCCAGCGCCCGGGGTACGGCGGTACGCAGCACGTCGATCCAGTCGGCCGGCACCTGAAGCGCCCAGTCCGCGGGCAGCGGTGTGCCGTCGGGCAGTTCCCGGTCCAGCACGGCGTGCGTGTAGGGGTGTTCCGCCGACGCCAGTTCCGCGCCGTCGCCGACCCGCACCACCACCGCACGGCCCGACAGCGTGCCGAAGTCGACTCCCACGACGCAGAGTTCGGGCTTCATCAGTCGGCCACCCTTCCAAGTGTTCGATATTTCGATCGGCGTTCGGAAACGTGACGCGAAGCGATGGCATCACCCCTCCATGGTGTCCGCGGGCGCGACCTGCGGGCATGGGCCGTCAGGTCCCGCGTGAAGGGTCGAACGGGGCTGGTCCGGGCGCCAGTTGGCCATCGCCCCGACGCTTCGCAATGTTTCGACGGGAGTTGAACACGGCCTCCGCCGCCCCCGTATCTAGGTGCGGCCCGTGCTCCCCCGCGCGGGCCACCCAAAGACGACGGGCCCGATCCTCCCCAGCGGGTCCGCCCCATACGGAGGTTCCATGGCCGACAACGTCACCTCGCTGTTCCGCAGCACCGCGGCCCACAGTCCGTCGATGGCTGCGTTGGCGCGGGAGGGCGGCGACGGGGCCGGTCCGATCGACTTCTGTATCCCCTGCAATCCGTACTTCCCCACCCCGGCCATGTTCGAGGAGATGGCGGTCCGCCTCCGCGACATCCTCACGTACTACCCGAGCGGCGCCGAGACGATCACCGCCGAGCTGTGCGACCTGCTCCAGCTGCCGCCGCAGTGCGTGGCCATGGGCAACGGCTCGACCGAGCTGATCACCTGGATCGACCACCTGCTGGTCCGCGAGTCCCTCGCCATCCCCGTCCCCACCTTCGGCCGCTGGACCGACCAGCCGATGGAGACCGGCAAGCGGGTCGACATGTTCCCGCTGCAGGAATCCAGCGGCTTCGCCCTGGACCTGGCCCAGTACGCCGAGTTCATCCGCAAGCGCGGCACCCGGGTCGCGGTGGTCTGCAACCCGAACAACCCCGACGGCGGCTATCTGCACAAGCAGTCGCTCGTGCAGTTCATGGACGCGATGGCCGACCTCGACCTGGTCGTCGTCGACGAGTCCTTCCTCGAGTTCGCGGACGCCGAGGCCGAACCGTCGGTCGTGCAGGAGGCGATGATCCGCCCGAACGTGGTCGTGCTGCGCAGCCTCGGCAAGAACTTCGGCCTGCACGGCATACGGTTCGGCTACCTGGTCGCCAACCCCGCGCTGGCCGGCAAGGTCCGCTCGATGCTGCCCAAGTGGAACCTCAACTCCTTCGCCGAGCACGTGGTGTTCATGCTGAAGGAGCACGGCGCGGAGTACGCGCAGAGCCTGCAGCAGGTGCGCCGGGACCGCCTCGACATGGCCGGCCAGCTCTCCGCGCTGCCGGGTCTGACGGTCTATCCCTCCCAGGGCAACTTCCTCTTCGTACGCCTTCCCGTGGGCGCCGAAGGCACCGTCGTCCGGGACCGGATGCTCACCGAGCACCGGATCCTGGTCCGCGAGTGCGGCAACAAGATCGGTTCTTCCAGCCGCTTCCTGCGGCTCGTGGTGCGCCCCCAGACGGACGTGCGTCGCCTGGTGTCCGGCATGGAACAGGTGCTCTACGGGACCAGGAGGGGAGCCGCCGTGCCCGAGCTGGGCGCCGGGACCAGCTACAGCTCGGGCACGGCGGCCGTGGACCGGCTGGTCAGCGAGACCAACGGGGCGGGTCTGCCGCTCGCCGCGCAGGCCCTTCGCCGGGGGCGGAGGCGGGGGTGGCTTCGGGATGCCGATGCCGGTGCCGGTGCCCGCGGCGGCTCAGGCGGGGCCGCAGCCGGTGCCGGCTCCCATGCAGGCGCCGCCTCCCCTGCAGACACCCGCGCCGATGCCCGCGCCTGCGCCTGCTCCGATGCCGATGTCCGCTCCGGCACCGATGCCGACTCCTGCTCCGATGCCGGCGCCCGCTCCCATGCCTGCGGCAGCACCGATGGCGCCGGCCGCCGCCATGCCCGGGCCCACGCCGCCGGGGGTGCCGGCCCGGGGTGGACTCACGGCCGCGCAGGTGCGGGGGACCACCGGGCCGGGGCTGACGCCTGCTCCCGCAACGGGGTGGCCGAACGCACAGAGCTGGCCGAACGCGGCGGGGATGGGGCAGGCCGGGTAGTCGTCGTCGGGGTTCAGTACGTGGCCGGGTGCGGGACTGATGTGGCTGGTCGCACAGTCCCCGCGCCCCTTTCGGGGCGCTGCGGGCACCCTCCGTTCAGGGGTACGGCCTCCGTCCGCGCCGTTCCAGGATCACGCAGTCGGCGCCCCGGTCCAGCAGCAGACTGCCCAGCACCAGGCCCGCCGGCCCGGCCCCGACGATCACCACACCGACCTGTGCGCCCGGGTCGGGGCGTTTCCCATACCCGCCGCTGAAGTTGTCCTTTCGACCAAGGTGTTTCCCATATGGCTGGTCCCGGTGGCCAACCTGTGCGTTCCCGCGCGGACTGCTGCTCGGGACCCTGCGGGCCAGCGGCCCCGCCGCCATCGAGAACCGTGACGAGCTCCTGGTGAACGCCTGGTGGGCGGCCTGGACCGGACACGCGCTGCTCGCCGTGGTGGCACAGTCCGGAACCTCGCTGCCTCTTCTGGTGCTCTCCGAGGCCCTGTTCGTCACCGCGGCCGGTCTCATCGTCGTCCTGATCCAGCGGGTCACCACGCGTCAGGGCACCGCCCTGGCCGCACTCCGGCCGGCGGCACAGGGAGCGGCGGCCGTCTGACGCCGGCGCTCAGGCGCCGGTCGCCGGGCCGGCCAGGGAGCGCCACCCGGGCACATCGACCTCGGCGCGCACGGTCTTTCCGGGCCCCTGGTGGTCCAGGACCTCACACGTACGAAGGCCGCATGATTCCCGGGCTGTTGCAGACGCAGGCGTACGCCCGAGCCCTGTTCGACGGGCAGCTGCCACCGCTGGACGACCTCCAGATCGAGGAGCGGTGGTCCGCTCGGGCCGAGCGACGGCGGCTGCTGCGCGAGCGGCCGAACACGGCGTACAGCTTCATCCTGGAGGAGCACCTCTTCCTCCGGCGCACGGGCGGGGTCGAGGTCACGCGTGAACTCATCGACCACCCCGCCGGCAAGGCTGACCGTCCCCGCACCGGCAGGGGTGGCCCGCACCGGGGGCCACCCCCTTTCCGTGCGCCGGAGTTCCGCCGGCTCAGGACGCCGGGCACTCCTTCCACGCCATGTGGTACACGGTGCTGATGTCCCCGTCGGTCGAGTCCATCGTCATGAAGCTGACCTTGCCGGGGTTCGCGGTTCCGGCGTTGACTCTCAGTTCGGTGTTGATGTTGAAGTTGCGCTGGACGCCGCAGGGCGCCCAGACCAGCTGGGCCCAGTCGGTGGAGTCGGTCGCCTGCCAGTCGTCGTTGTACGAGCCGCTGAACGGGTGGGTCCTGGGCACGGTGTTCGAGGAGCCCTGGAAGTAGTACGACGCCTTCTGCGTGGCGCTGGCCCCCGGCTGGAGCGAGAGGAAGCCGCGGTAGTCGGCGCTGGCGACGGCGTAGGTGAAGCCCTGCGGGACGTGCACGATCAGGTTGAGCTGGCAGTTCTTGCGGAAGGCCGTGGGGTCGGAGTTGCCGCCGGCCTGCGCGAGGTACTGGCTGTAGGTCACCGTGAAGGCCGTGTTGTCCGGGGCGACGGCGACGGCCGCCGTGCCCGCGGGGCAGCCGGAGCCGTTCACGGTCGCGACGTCGATGACGATCTTGTCCGGGGGCGGGTTGTCGAAGACGCCCGAGTGCGGGTTCGCGGGTATCGCGGTGGTGAGGAGAGCGGCTACGGCGCCGCCGAGCAGGAGTCCGCCAGACATGGGTCTCTCCGGATTCTGTGAGTGGGGGGTGGCACGCCACCGGCCCCCCGGAAAGCTCGGAGAACTCTCTGGAGAAACAGTGAGGTTTCTGTGAAGGCCGGAGGCGCTCCGCATCGTAGAAAGCCGCGGCGGCGGCGGTCAGGGCGAACTCCGGCCATTCACATGCGCGGATTTCACACCGCTCGGGCGCCGACCGGCTCCGGCTCCGCCGCGGGTTCGGTCCGGATGTCCCGCTCCCGGCGATGGGCGCGCACCGAGTGCGTCAGAGCGGCGGCCCACAGGCCGTGGAGGACGACGTACACGCCCACGCGGACCGTGCCGGGGACGTGGAACCAGTCGGCGAGCAGGGTGCGGGCGTTGAGCACCACGATCAGGCCGCCCACGGTGGAGCCGAGGACGCGCGGGGCGACGAAGCGGGCCAGCCAGGCGGCGACCGGGGCGATGACCGTGCCGCCGACGAGGAACGCGAGCACCCAGGACCAGTTCACGCCGTGCGAGCCGAGCGAGAACAGGAAGCCCAGGCTCGCGGCGACGGCCACCAGCGCCTTGCTCGCGTCGACCGAGCCGACCACCTTGCGCGGCTCCAGACGCCCACTGGCCAGCAGCGCGGGCGTGCCGATCAGCCCCCAGCCGCCCCCGCCGGTGGCGCCGAGGAACCCGGCGGCCAGCCCGACCGGCACCAGGAACCGCCTGCCCAGCGGCCGGCCCGCACTCCCCCGCGGGACGCCGCGCACGGTGAAGCGCCAGGTGACGCAGAGGCCGAGGACGAGCAGGACGACCGCCATCACCGGTTCGGCGAGCGCGGTGGACAGATGGGACAGCACGGTCGCCCCGGCGAAGGCACCCACGGCGCCGGGAACGCCGATCCGGGTCACGACCTTCCAGTCGACGTTGCCGAAGCGGGCGTGCGAGGCACCGGAGACCAGTCCGGTGCCGATCTGCGCGAAGTGCACGACGGCCGAGGCGGCGGCCGGGGTGGTGCCCAGGGCGAGCAGCAGCACCGTGGAGATCACGCCGTGCGCCATGCCGAGGCTGCCGTCCACCAGCTGGGCGCCCAGGCCCGCGAGGGCGAGCAGGATCAGCGTGCGCATGTGTCGGTCCCGTCCCGTCCTATTGCCGGTGAACGGGACGGAACCCTAGGACCTCGACCTGAGGACAGCCTGAGAGCGCGCCGCGGCTACGGGTTCTCCCATGCCGCCGGCTCCGCCGCCAGGTCCCGCACCTGCTCGGGCAGGGCGTCGGCCGCCAGGTCGGCGATCGTGACGCCTTCGAGGATGCGGCGGACGTTGGCCCGCAGGGCGATCCACAGGGGCAGCAGGGGCTGGGCGGAGCCCGTGTACTCCAGGCCCGTGGGGCGTTCGCCGCGCACGGACACGATCGGCCCGTCCACGGCCCGGATGACGTCGGCGACGGTGATCTCCCGGGCCTCGCGCGCCAGCCGGTAGCCGCCGCCTCCGCCGCGCCGGCTGTCGACGATGCCGCCGCGCCGCAGGTCGCCGAGGATGCCCTCCAGGAACTTGTGCGGGATCTCCTGCACCGCGGCGATGGCTTCCGCCTTCACCGGTCCGCCGTCCTGCCGAACGGCGACCTCAAGAACCGCCCGTACCGCGTAATCCGCTCGTGCCGAGATCCTCATACGACCATTGTGGCCGGTCCCGCGTACACAATGAGCCCGCACGCGCCGCCCACCGACCGGCACGACGGGAGGCTCCCATGGGGCTCAGCAGACGTACCTTCAGCACTCTCGCCGGAACCACCGCACTGGGGTTGGCCCTCGGCGGCAGCGGCGCGGCGAACTGCGCCTACGCCGCCCCGACGGCGCCGACCGGGCCCGCGCCCGCGCCGCCGGCCGCGGACGGCCGGCACCACACCGTCGGCTTCGACCGCTACTCGCTCGTCGTCGACGGCCGGCGGCTGGTGGTCTGGTCGGGCGAGATGCACCCCTTCCGGCTGCCGAGCCCCTCCCTGTGGCGGGACGTCCTGCAGAAGATGCGCGCCCACGGCTACAACGCGGTCAGCGTCTACGTGTCGTGGAACTACCACTCCCCCGCCCCGGGCAGCTACGACTTCACCGGCATCCGCGACCTGGACCTGTTCCTGCGCACGGCCGCCGAGACCGGTCTCTACGTCATCCTGCGCCCCGGCCCGTACATCAACGCCGAGATCGACGGCGGCGGCTTCCCCGGCTGGCTGACCGCCGCCAGGGGCACGGCACGCACCGCCGACCCGGCGTACCTCGCGCACGTCGACGAGTGGCTCACCCACGTGAACGCCATCGCGTCCCGCCACCTGTACACCGACGGCGGCGGCACGATCCTGCTCTACCAGGTCGAGAACGAGTACGACGCCCACGTCACCGAGGCGACGGGCCGCGACTACATGGCCCACCTGTACGGGAAGGTGCGGGCCGACGGCATCGACGTCCCGCTGTTCCACAACGACAAGGGCAGGAACGGCTACTGGATCCCCGGCTCCTTCGACACCCGCGGTGAGGGCGGGGGTTGGCTCTACGGCTTCGACGGATACCCCTCGCCCACCCGGACGCCGCCGGACTGGGGGCACTTCGGGGTCGGCGGGACGAAGGGCGGGGCCACGGCGAGCCCGCGGACGCCCGGGTTCATGCCCGAGTTCGGGGGCGGGTGGTTCGACCCGTGGGGCGGGGTCTGGTTCGACCGCAAGGGGTACGCGGAGTCGCGGCGGCAGCGCGACGCCGCGTACGAACGGCGCTTCTACCTCACCAACCTCGCCAACGGCATCACGCTGCACAACGTCTACATGACCTACGGCGGCACCTCGTGGGGCTGGCTGCCGGCGCCGGTCGTCTACACCTCGTACGACTACGGCGCCGCCCTCGACGAGGCGCGGCAGCCCACCGCCAAGCTCGTCCCGATGCACCAGCTCGGCCATCTGCTGCACCACGTACCGGACTTCGCCAAGCTGGACCGGGCGGCCGACGTCGAGGCGGCCGGTCTGCGGGTGTACCACCTGGCCAACCCGGACACCGGGGCGCACGTGTACGTGGTGCGCAACGACGGTACGCGCGCGGTGACTTCGGCCGTGCCGGGCCTCGGCGGGCTGCCGGTCACCGTCCCGGCGAAGGACGCGCGGCTCCTCGTCGCCGGGATGGTCCTGGGCCGGCGGAAGGTGCGCTGCTCCACCGCGCAGCCGATGCTCTCCCTCACCGCGGGACGCCAGGAGATCGCCGTGTTCACCGGGCGCCCGGGCGAGGCGACGGTGACCGTGCTGGAATGCCCGGAGCGGCCGGCGGTGACGGTGCTGGAGGGCGGCGCGGCCCACACCTACGCGGACGGACTGCTGCGCGTCGAGGCCCGCCTCGACGGCCTGACCCGGGTGCTGGTCTCCGGCGACGGGGCCGGCAACCCGCTGCTGCTGCTCCTGGCCGACGACGACACCTCGCTGCGGCTGTTCCCCCACGACACCCCGTCCGGGCCGGTGCTGGTGCACGGTCCCGCCCTGGTGCGGACCGCGGCCGTGAAGAGGAAGGCGCTACGGCTGACCGGGGACACGGTGGCGGCCGCCGCACTGGAGGCGTGGGGGCCGCGCGGCATCACCGAACTCGTCTGGAACGGGCGGGACCTGGCGGTCGAGGCCACACCGTCCGGAAGTCTGCGGACCGCACGGCCGCTGCCCGGCGTCGGGAAGGTCTCGCTGCCCGCGCTGCGTGGGGGCTGGCGGCGCAGGACCGAGAACCCCGAGTCGGCGCCCGGATACGACGACTCCGCCTGGAAGCGCGCCGACCGCACGACGTCGTACAGCACCACGCCCGTCCCCGCCGGGCAGCCCGTCCTCTTCGCCGACGACTACGGCTTCCACTACGGCGACGTCTGGTACCGCGGCCACCTCACCGACGCCCGCGGCGCGCGAACGGTGTCCCTCGCCTACAGCACGGGCACGCAGGGCATGCTGATGGCCTGGCTGGACGGGCGGCCGCTGGGCACCCACCGCATGCCCGTGCCGGACAACAGCACCGTACGCAAGGGGACATGGACGGACACGGCGGTGTTCTCCGTACCGGCGGAGGCGCGTACGGCGGGCCCGCACGTGCTGTCCGTGCTCGTCCGCCGGATGCAGCACGACCAGGACGGCAAGGCGCAGGACACCCACAAGGCGGCGCGCGGGCTGACCGCGGTCACCTTCGACGGGGCAGCGCCGCGGGTGAGCTGGCGCATCCGGGGCGAGAAGGCGCCGGACGCCAAGCGCGGGCCGCAGAACACCGGCGGCCTGTACGGCGAGCGGCACGGCTGGCATCTGCCGGAGTACGCCGACAAAAGCTGGCCGGCCGCCTCGCTGCCCCGCGCGGACCGGCGGCAGGGCGTGACCTGGTACCGGACGTCCTTCCGGCTGGCGGTCGACCCCGGCATCGACGCGTCCGTCGGGCTCGTCCTCGACGACGACCCGGCCCGCGCCTACCGCGTCCAGATCTTCCTCAACGGCTGGAACATGGGCCAGTACATCAACGACGTGGGCCCGCAGCACACCTTCGTCCTGCCGAACGGGATTCTGCGCACACGTGGTTCCAACACACTCGCTCTCGCCGTACTGTCCGACGGAACCACACCGTCGGGACCGTCGAACGTACGGCTGACGCTCCTCGGGGCGGCGGCGGGCGGGGTTCCGGTGGCGCCGGTCTGACCGTGTGCGTCACACAGGCATGACCCGAGAAGGGGGACCGTCGTGCGCAGAAGGCGTTTCATCACAGGGTTAGCGGGGGCCGGGGCCGGACTGGGGCTGACCTCGGCGAGCGCGAGGGCGGCGACGGCGGGCGGCGACCGCTCGACCGGCGCGGCGCCGCTCAGCGGTGTCCGGTCGGCCACCGCCGGGGAACCCCACGCATGGCAGACCGTGCCCGCCCCCGGGGGCACACCCGCCGCCCACCTCATCGGGGTCGCGGCGGCCGGCCCCGGCCTCGCCTGGGCCGTCGGGGAGGAGGGCCGCAACGGCGGGACCGCCGGGACCCCCCTGGCCCTCGTCTGGGACGGAACCGCCTGGACCAGGGTCGGCCTCGCGCACCTCCGCCTGACCGGCGGCCTGCGCTCCGTCGCCGCCGACACCACCGGCCGGGCGTGGGCCGTGGGCCCCGGCGCCCACCTGCTGCACTGGGACGGCACCACCTGGCAGGAGTCCGACTTCCCCGGCCGCGGGACCTCCGGCACCACGCTCACCGGTGTCGCGACCGACGCCGACGGCGGCGTGTGGGTGTCCGGCCGCGACGGAGACGGCTCGGTGCTGCTGCACGGCGCGGACGGCGAGTGGTCCTGGATCGCCCGGCCCCCGAGCGGGACCACCGTCACCCCGTCCGGCGTGCGCGTCACCGTCCGCGGCGACGTCTGGGTCTACGACAGCGCCCTCGTCGCCCGCTGGGACGGCTCGGCCTGGACCGAGCTGACCGCGCCCGGCGGCCTCCGCCCCGCCGTCACCGGTCTCCTCCCGGTCGCCGACGACGACATCTGGCTCACCGGCTACGACTACGGCGTCGGCGGACCGCCCGGCAAACCGCCGGGCGTCACCCTCAAGCACTGGGACGGCACGGCCTGGAACACCGTCACCGCGCCCTTCACCGCCGGCATGTTGACCGCGATCGCCGACGACGGACAGGGCGGCCCGGACCGGATCGCCGGCTGGGACTTCTGGGACCAGACCCGGGCGCACTACCTGCGCTGGCAGGACGGCGGCTGGGTCAGCGAGCGCGGCGCGACCGCTACGACGCCCGTCCTGCCCGAGGCCCTCACGCCCGTGCCCGGCACGGGCGGGTACTGGTCCGTCGGCACGACGTCGTTCTCCCCGTACCCACCCGCCCAGGTGTACATCGAGTGCTAGGGCCGGCCATGGCCTTCAGGCCAGGCGGATCATGTTCCAGGACAGCGGCTCCAGTGCGGCGGTGAGGGTGCCGTCCCGGACCTCGGTGCCCTCGACGGCGTGCGGGGCGACCCGCTCGGGCTCGGTGAGGGTGTTGCGGGCGTCCGGGTCGGCGTCGGCGAGGGCGCTGTGCTCGACCACGGACGTCAGGTCGAGCCCGTTCAGGGCCACTTCGAGGGGCAGCGCCTCGGTCCGGGAGCGGTTGACGGCGAAGACCGTGACGGTGCCGTCCGCGGCGCGCACCGCGGTGGCGTGCAGCAGATCGGCCTCACCGTACTTGCTCGTCTCGTACGTCGGTGACTGCACGCGCACGTCGAGGACCTCGCCGCGGCCGTGCCGGGCGGCCTGGGCGAAGGGGAAGAAGGTCGTCTGCCGCCAGGCCGGGCCGCCGGGCTCGGTCATGATCGGCGCGATGACGTTGACGAGCTGGGCGAGGCAGGCGACGGTGACGCGGTCGGCGTGCCGCAGCAGGGCGATGAGGAGCGAGCCGAAGACGACCGCGTCCAGGACGCTGTAGTTGTCCTCCAGCAGACGGGGCGCCTCGGCCCAGTCCCGCGCCGCGGAGTTCTCGATCTCGTGCCACCTCGACGTGTACCAGACGTTCCACTCGTCGAAGGAGAGGTTGATCTTCTTGGGGGACTTCAGTCTGGCGCCGACGTGGTCACAGGTGGCGACCACGTTCTCGATGAAGGACTCCATGTCCACGGCGGAGGCCAGGAAGGAGTCGAGGTCGCCGTCCTGGGGCTCGTAGTAGGCGTGCAGGGAGATGTGGTCGACCAGGTCGTACGTCTCCTCCAGGACCGTCGCCTCCCACTCGGCGAAGGTCGGCATGGACTGGCTGGACGAACCGCAGGCGACCAGTTCCACGGACGGGTCCATCTGCCGCATGGCACGGGCGGTCTCGGCGGCGAGGCGGCCGTACTCGCGGGCGGTCTTGTGTCCGGTCTGCCAGGGGCCGTCCATCTCGTTGCCCAGACACCAGACCTTGATGCCGAAGGGGTCCTTGTCGCCGTGGGCGGCGCGCAGGTCCGACAGGGCGGTGCCGGAGGGGTGGTTGGCGTACTCCTGGAGCTCCAGGGCCTCCGCCACGCCCCGCGTGCCGAGGTTGATCGCCATCATCGGCTCGGCCTGCGGGCCGACCTTCTTCAGGAAGGCGATGTACTCGGCGAGTCCGAAGCGGTTGGTCTCCGTGGACCGCCAGGCGAGGTCGAGGCGGCGGGGGCGGTCCTCGGCGGGGCCGACGGAGTCCTCCCACTTGTAGCCGGAGACGAAGTTGCCGCCGGGGTAGCGGACGGCGGTGACGCCGAGTTCGCGGACGAGGTCGAGGACGTCCTGGCGGAGGCCCTCGGCGTCGGCCGTGGGGTGGGTCGGCTCGAAGATGCCGGTGTAGACGCAGCGGCCGAGGTGCTCGACGAAGGAGCCGAACAGACGGGGGTTGACCTCGCCGACGGTGAAGGCGGGGTCGAGGGTGAAGCGGGCGGTGTGCATGTGCGCCTCTCGGGGTGGCTGGTGCGTGGTTCGTCGGCGGCTGCGGGGGCTGTTCGGGCGCGTTCGACATGTCGACTTACGCTCGTAACTTCGAACGGGACCGTAAAGAGGAAGCGCTTGCCAGTCAATGGTTCGGGCAGGCTTTTCCGGCCAGACGGGGCCGTTCGTGGTTGAACCACCGGCGTAGTCTCGAACGGCCTGCTCGGCGGCGAGAGGGGAAGCGATGGACATCGCGGGCGTGCGGAGGACGGCTGCCCGGATCGCCGGGAGGCTGCGCCGCTCGCCGGGAGCGTCCGGGATGCGGGAGCTGGCGGAGGGGCTTCATGCCGCCCTGCGGGTCAGGACGCGGCCGCCGGTCGACGCGCGGGAGCTGTGCCGGGCCCTGTGCGAGGAGATGAGCGCGCGGCGCGGCGGACGGCCCGTCGAGCTGCGGTTCGAACGGTTCCCGGACGAGATCGAGGTGACGGGGCTGTGGGTGGGCTTCCAGGACTTCGACCTCGTCATCGTCGAGGAGCGGGCCGAGGGCGCCCAGCAACTGGTCATTCTCGGCCACGAGTTGTGGCATCTGCACGTCGGACACAGCCATCACCACACGGCCGGGACCGCACTGGCCGGGGAACGCGACTGGAGCGGAACGGCGCTGTCGGTGGCGGCCCGTGACGGTTCGCGCGCGGCCGAGGAGGCGGAGGCCGACGCCTTCGGTCACCGCCTCGCCGCCACGCTGCGGCCCCTCCTGCCGGGCGGGGACCCCCGGCGCCGCCCGCTCGGACCCGAGGAGCGGGACCGGGCGGCCGTACCGCGTGCCGCCCGGCCGCCCCTCGGGACGCTCAGCCCGCGAACGCCGGCTGGGGCAGGCCCTTCCCCGCGCCGGGGACGACCAGCACAGAGCCCGCCACCGGGTGGGGTGACGTGAGGCCCACGCGGGCGGTCGTGATGTACAGGTCCGTCAGCTCCGGGCCGCCGAAGGCACAGGCGGTGACGCGGGGCGTGGGCAGCTCGATCACGCGCTCCAGTTCGCCGTCGGGTGTGTAGCGGCGTACCGCGGCGCCGTCCCACAGGGCCACCCACACACAGCCGTCGGCGTCCACCGTCAGCCCGTCGGGGAAGCCGGCGTCCTCCTCGATCTGCGCGAAGCGGCGCCGGTCGGTGATCCGGCCGTTCTCGTGGTGGAAGACGTCGACCTGCCGGGTCGGCGAGTCGATGTAGTACATCAGGCGCCCGTCGGGGCTCCAGCCGGTGCCGTTGCTCACGGCCACGTCGCCGAGGACGACCTCGGCCGAGCCGTCCCCGGTGATCCGGGAGAGCGTGCCGCCGCCGGGGGCCTCGTCGTAGCGCATGGTGCCGGCCCACAGGGAGCCGTCGGGGGCGACGGCGGCGTCGTTGCCGCGGCGGCCGGGGACCGGCTCGCGGTGCAGCCAGCGGAAGGCGCCGTCCGGGTCGACGAGCCCGACGCCGTCCCGGAGGTTGAGCACCAGCCCGCCGCCGGCCCGCGGCTTGGCCGCGCCGATGTGCTGGTCGGTGACGCGCACCGTGCGCCGGCCGGTGCCCGGGTCGTAGGTATGGACGCGCGCGCCCAGGATGTCGACCCAGATCAGCCGCCCGGCGTCGGCGTCCCAGGTCGGCCCCTCGCCCAGGGTGGCCTCGGCGCGCACCGCCACCTCGTAGGCCGTCATGCGACGGTCCGGTGGCCGAGGCGCTCCGACAGCTCGGCGGCGCCCTTGGCGGCGAGCTGCTCCAGCTCGGCGCGGCGGTCGTCGCTCCAGCGGATCATCGGGACGGAGATGGAGAGGGCGGCGACGACCTGACCGGTGCGGTCGCGGACGGGTGCGGCGACACAGCTGACGTCCGGGTTGGACTCCCGGCTCTCGACGGCGATCCCCCGCTCACGGATCTGCGCGAGGGCCTCGCGCAGATCCGCGGGCTCGGTGATGCTGTTGGGTGTCATCCGCACGAGCTCGGCGTCGTCCGGGATGCGCGCGGTGAGTTCCGGCTCCGGAAGGGAGGCCAGCAGCATCTTCCCGACGGACGTGCAGTGCGCGGGCAGCCGGCGCCCGGCGGCGGACACCATCCGTACCGCGTGCGTCGAGTCCACCTTGGCGATGTAGATGACGTCGGTGCCTTCGAGGATCGCCACGTGCACGGTCTCGTCGCAGGTCTCGGCGACGGACCGGGCGACCTGCTGCCCCTCGGCCGCGAGGTCGAGCTGCTCGGCGTAGCGGCTGCCGAGCTGGTACGGCCGTACGCCGAGCCGGTAGCGTCCGGGCTGCCCCGGCACCTGGACGATGTACGACCGGGCGGCGAGAGTGGTCACCAACTCGTGCACGGTGGTGCGCGGCAGCTGCAGCCTGCGCACGATGTCGGGGGCGGAGAGCGTCCCGTCCCCGTCGAGGAAGAGCTCGAGAATGTCGAGAGCCCGAGTCACCGCAGGTACGAGGCGTCCCACGACCGGCCCCCTCCCTTGTTTTCCTAGGCGCCTGTGTTCGAAATTTCAACAGACGATCGGCATGACGAACACAGGTTAGGCCCAGCGCGTTTGCCCGGGCAATGGTTCTGCGCGGAACGCATGAGTCCGAGAGTGAAGAAACCCCTTGCCGATGAGACCCGACGAGACAGGAGTACGCATGGACGTCCTGGTGACCGGCGGCAGTGGCTTTGTCGGGAGTCATTTGGTGGTGCGGCTCCTGGAGCGGGGCCATCAGGTGCGCGCCACCGTGCGGAGCGCCGCCGACTCCCGCAAGACGGCCCCCTTGCGCGCCGTGCAGGACGCCCATCCCGGCCGGCTGGAGTTGTTCGAGGCCGAGTTGCTCGTGGACGGTTCCTTCGACGAGGCCATGAACGGGTGTGAGGTGGTGTTCCATGTCGCCTCGCCGTTTCTGATGCCGGAGAGGATCAAGGACGGGCAGCGGGACATGGTGGAGCCCGCGCTGGTGGGGACGCGGAACGTGATCGGGAGCGTCGAGCGGACTCCCACCGTCAGGCGGCTCGTGCTCACCTCCACCGTCGGTGCCGTCTTCGGCGACTACGTCGACGTGCTCGCCATGGACGGGCGGGTGCTGAGCGAGAAGTACTTCAACACCACCAGCACCGTGCACAACAATCCGTACCACTACGCCAAGACCGTCGCCGAGCGAGCCGCCTGGGAGGCCGCCGAGGCGCAGGAGCGGTGGAGCATGGTCGCCGTGAACCCCGGACTCGTGCTCGGGCCCTCGCTCACCCCCGCCTCCGAGTCCGGCAGCCTCTTCCTCCTGGAGGAGCTCTTCAAGGGCTACTTCTTCTACGGCGCCCCCGACTTCAGCTTCACCACGGTCGACGTACGGGATCTGGCCGACGCGCACATCGCCGCCGCCGAGAAGCCGGACGCCCATGGGCGGTACATCGTCGCCGCCGAGCGGATGACCTCCTTCCACGAGATGGCGCGGATCGTCCGCACGCGCTGTCCGAGGGATCTGCGGCTGCCCCGAACCCGCCTGCCGCACTGGCCCGTTCGCGTCCTCGGTCCGGCCTTCGGGCTCACCCAGGACTACATCCGCAAGCACCTCGGCATACGGTTCGAGGTCGACAACCGCCGCGGGAAGGAGGAGTTGGGGATCGCGTACCGGCCCGTCGAGGAGACCGTGCTGGACCACTACGAGGCCTGGCGGCGGCAGCGTCGGGCCCGGTGACCTTCGGCGTCACCGCTGCCCCGTCTCTCCCAGCATCCCCCTCAACCTCTGTGCCCGCAGCACCAGTTCCAGTTCGAAGCGGCGGTCGGGGTCGTCGATCTCGTCGCCCCACAGCTCGCGGATCTGGCGCAGGCGGTACCGGACCGTCTGGGGGTGGACACCGAGGCGCGCGGCCACCTCCGGCGCCCCGCCGCGGGTCTCCAGCCATGCCAGCAGGGTCTGCGCCAGCCGGCGTCCGTGCGTCGGGCCGCAGTGCGCGAGCGGTGCCAGGCAGCGCAGGGCGAGGTCGTCGATCAGTTCCTCCGGCTGCAGCAGCACCAGGGCCTCGGTGTGCTCGGTGCAGTACAGGACGTCCCCGGCGGGCAGCAGTCCCCGCTCCATGAGACGGACGGCCGCCTCGGCCCAGCGCAGCGACTTCGCCGCGTCGGCCAGCGGTACCGGCGGCCCGATCGCGCCGGACCACCCGGTCAGGGCCCGGTGGAGCAGTTCGGGGCGGCCGGCGGCGTCCGGTTCGGGGACGACCATGCGGGGCTGCTCGTAGTCCATGTCGAGCAGCACGCCCTGTCCGACGGCGGGCGCGACGGCCTCGCGGGCCGGGCGGAGCAGGACCCCGACGGCGACCTTGCGGGGCAGCGGCCAGCCGACCCGGGCGGCCCGTTCGGTGAGCGCCTCGGCCGGATCTCCCCGGTGGTGCTCGGCCAGCAGCAGCTCCATCAGGCGGCGCTGGAGGCGCAGACGCTCCCCGGCCTGCCGTGCGGCGGCCTCGGCGTAGCCGCGTACCGACTGGTCGACCAGGCCGTCCAGGTACTCGTAGCCCGCGTCGACGAGTTCGTACATGGCGGGCGGCGGGATCTCCACCCGCTGGCCGATCTCCGCGAAGCGGCGCCAGGCCAGGCGCACCCCCATGCGGTAGATCGCCTGGAGGGAGTCGAGGGAGCGGCCGTGCAGGCCCTCGCCGCGGCCGAACTCCTGGAAGACGCCGGGCGGGACGGTGAGGCGGCCCTCGGACGTCTCCAGGTGCTGGACGAACACCTCGATGGCCCGGCGGATGCCGACCAGCGCCATGGGCTCGCCCGACTCGTCGAGCACGAGGGGCAGGTGGGGGTACTCGCGGCGGATCTCGCGCAGGATCTCCTCGGCGAGTCCGGGCGCCTCCGCCATGGCGATGGCGGCGAAACGGCGGACCTGGAGACGGGGCACGTCGTGCCAGGCCGAGCGGGTGGTGACGGCCGGCGGGTGCGCGGGCGTCACCGGTCAACTCCCCTGACCGGCTTGCTCGTACGTGATCAACGGCGTGTTCGGCTGGTCGGGGGTGGCGTCGAGCAGGGCGACGATGCCGAGGGCGGCGCCCACGGCGAGGGCCGCGGCGGCCACGACGGTGAGCGCGGCGGCGAGCAGTCTGGACATCGCAGGGTCAGCCTCTCCGTGCGGAAGGTCGTCCCCACCCCGGTGTCCCACCTCTGCCTGTCGGCCCAGTCTCGACAACCATTGACACCCCGTCAAGAGCGGCCTACGGTTCCCGGCCCATAGGCCCCGCCTTTCGGACCGGCTCGGCGTCGCGGGCCCTGGCGCGCACATCTGCGGCGTTGTCGTCGGTTGCCGACTCCCCCACTCTCGGCTCCGCTCGTCCACCCCGCAGCCGCACGCGCCAGTCCCCGCTCGGCTCGACCGACCAGCGCCGTCCCTCACCGCCGACCTGGTCCGAAAGGCAGGGCCAGAGCGGCCCGAACTCCGTCGTCCCTCTCCCTGGAGTGTCCGGATGCGCCGTACAGCCTCCCCCCTCTCGCTGATTCTGCTGGGACTCGGCACGTTCCTGCTGGTCCTGGCGCCGATGCTGGTCTGGTACGTCGAGCCGCGGGCCGCAGTGAACCCGATCGACATCGACACCACGGCCGTCTACCAGGGCACCGGAAGCTACTTCGACACCGATGAGATCAAGACAGTCCACGACCAGCGCATCACGGTCACCCAGCAGGTGCGCGGAAACGTCGCGGACAGTGAGAAGAGCGGGCGGGCGGTGTGGGACGTGACGACGACGGTCGACACGGACAAGTCGCTGCCGGCCGCCGACCCGCATGACGCCCTGGAGTTCTTCCTGAACCGCTGGGTGACGGACCGCCGCACCAACCGACCGGTCCACTGCTGCAAGGAGAACCCCTACTTCGAGGGCGACGCGTATCTGAAGTTCCCCTTCGACGTGCGGCGACGCTCCTACACATGGTGGGACAACTCGCTCGGCGACACGGTGGTGCTGCACTACGCGGGTACGAGGAAGGTCCAGGGGTACAAGGGTTACCGGTTCACCGGCAGCGTGTCGCCGACGAAGATCGGCACGCGACTGGTGCCGGGCACGATCGTCGGCCAGAAGAGCAAGCCGCAGGTTCTGGCCGAGGAGTGGTACTCCAACCACGGCATCGAGCTGGTCGTGGACCAGCGCACCGGCCGGGTGCTCTACGCCCAGGTCGGCCCGCGGCGCACCCTGCGTGCCCCCGGTGCGAAGAAGGACGCGGTGGTGCTGCTGGACAGCGAGAAACTCGGGTTCACCACCGCGACGCAGAAGGAACAGGTGAAACAGGCGAAGAAGGAGAGCGGCCAGCTGCGCATGGTGGGGCAGACGTTGCCGATCGCCTCGGCGGTGGCCGGATTCGTACTGGCGGCGCTAGGGGCGGTTTTGGTGGTACGAGGCCGTAAGCGCCCCGAGTTGGCCGAAAACTCCCGATCGCCCCAGCCCCAGCTCACGATGTGACATGACGTCAGTTCTAATAAAGCCGGAAATTGTCACCTCGGTGAGTAGCCGTGGCGAACGGCTCGGCGAAAACTGTCCAACCCCACCCGAGCACAGCCCGTCCACACCCCCCGCCCAGGAAGAGCTCAGTCCCCCCACAACACGTCCGGAAAGCCACCACTGAGTTCCGCACCCTGAGACGAGTTGGAGCACCCATGCCCCAGCACGTGCCATCCCCGCTGCGCAGCGCTCATTCCTGGCCGCCGCAGCACCTCCCGGCGCTCCCCCCACACCCGCGCCGAATCGTTTTCCTCGCCCATCGTGACCTGGACAACCCGGCCGCCGGCGGCTCCGAGCTGCTGGTCGACCGGCTCGCCGAGGGCCTGACCGGACTCGGCCACCAGGTGACCCTGATCTGCGGCGGCCCCGCCGCGTACCGCGACTACAAGGTCGTCTCGGCGGGCGGCGAGTTCGGCCACTACCTGCGCGCCCGGTCCGCCTTCGCCCGTCAGGTCGGCGAGACCGATCTGCTGGTGGAGGTCTGCAACGGCATGCCCTACCTCGCGCCCCTCTGGCACCGCGGCCCCACGCTGTGCCTGGTCAACCACGTCCACTCCGACCTGTGGAAGATGCGGTTCGGCGGGCCTCTGACGCCGGCCGCGCGACTCGGCCGAAGACTGGAGCAGTGGGCGCTGACCGGCGCCCAGCACCGCAGCCTGATGGTCGCCGTCTCTCCCTCGACGGCCCACGCGCTGCGCGCGATCGGTGTCGAGAGGGACCGCATCCGCGTGGTGCACAACGGCGTCGAGGAGCCCGGCCCACGGGCCGAGCGGTCGGCCGAGCCGCTGTTCGTGGCGGTCGGCAGACTCGTCGAGTACAAACGGATCGACCTGCTGCTCAGACTCTGGGAACGCGTGCGGCCGGTCACCGGCGGCCGGCTGGTGATCGTGGGCGACGGCCCCGAGCGGCAGCGGCTGGAACAACTCGCCGGTCCCGGGGTCGAGTTCGCCGGGCATGTCTCGGAGGCCGAGAAACACCGGCTGCTGTGCGCCGCCTGGCTGCTGCTGCACCCCTCGGCCGTGGAGGGCTGGGGCCTGGTCGTCACGGAGGCCGCGACCCGGCAGACGCCGACCGTCGCCTTCGACGTGCCCGGCCTGCGGGACTCCGTCGTCGACGGGGAGACCGGCGTGCTGGCGCACGGCGAGTCGTCGTTCGCGGCCGCCTGGTGCACGCTCGCCCTGTCGGGGGAACGCCGTGCGGCGATGGGCAAGGCCGCGCGGGACCGGGCGGCCCGCTACCGCTGGCACCGTACGGTCAGACAGTTCCGCGCCGTGGCCGCCGAGGCGGTGAGGAGCTGGACCCCATGACCGGCACCGGTCTCAAGGACCCCTCGATACGCCGGTCGATGACCCTCTTCCGGGCGTTCCTCCACGAGCAGGACGATCCCGGGACCTGCTACGCGCTGCTCGCCCGCGACGCCGTCGACCAGGTCGAGGCCTACGACGGCCCCGTCGCCGGGCGGACGGTCGTGGACGTCGGCGGCGGCAGCGGATACTTCACCGAGGAGTTCCGCCGCCGCGGCGCCCACGCCCACCTCTTCGAGCCCGACGTGCGCGAGTTGGGCGAGAAGCCGCCCGAGGGCACGGTGATCGCCGACGGCTATCTGCTGCCCCTGTCCGACGGGGTCGCCGACGTCACCTTCTCGTCCAACGTGCTGGAGCACGTCGCCGATCCGCAGACCTTTCTCAGCGAACTGGTCCGGGTCACCCGGCCCGGCGGCCTGATCTACGTGTCGTTCACCAACTGGCTGTCCCCGTGGGGCGGCCACGAGTGGGCCCCGTGGCACTGGTTCGGTGCCGAGCGGGCCCGCGCCCGCTACCGGCGCCGTACCGGAAGGCCGGCCAAGCACATCCTCGGCGAGAACCTGTTCGCCGTGCACATCGGCACCACCCTGCGGCAGGTGCGCGGCCGGGACGACGTCACGGTCGTCTCGGCGCGCTCCCGCTACTGGCCCTTCCTCGCCGAGGCGGTCGTCAAGGCGCCCGGAATCAGGGAGTTCGCCACCTGGAACCTCCTCCTCATCCTCAGGCGGTGTCCACCATGACGACCACGGTCCAGGCCCCTCCTCCGGCGGCCGTCCCCACCACCGCGGCCACCTCGGGTCCGCCGGAGGGCCCGCGGTCGCGGCGCTGGCTGGTCGGGTTCTGGGCCGTGATGTTCGTGCTGTTCCTGGTGGTGCACCCGGGACGCGAGACCTTCGACACCAAGCTGGGCGTGACGACCGATCCCGGCGCGTTCCTCTCCGACCTCGGGCAGCTCTGGCACGACCAGGGCGGCTTCGGCGGGATCCAGGACCAGTACGCCGGCTATCTGTGGCCGATGCTGCCGTTCTACTGGCTGGCCCATCTCGTGCACCTGCCGGTGTGGCTGGCCGAGCGGCTGTGGATGTCGCTGATCGTGTCGGTCGCCTTCTGGGGCGCGCTGCGGCTGGCCGAGCGGCTGCGGGTGGGCAGCGGCGGCTCCCGGCTGCTCGCGGGCATCGCGTACGCCCTGTGGCCCGTGTTCACCATCGTCGTCGGCTCCACGTCGGCCGCCGTGCTGCCCGGCGCCTTCCTGCCGTGGGTGCTGCTGCCGCTGACGAACGAGCGGTACACCGCCCGGGTCGCGGCCCTGCGCTCGGCGCTGGTCGTGCCGTTCATGGGCGGCGTCAACGGGGCGTCGACGCTGGCCTCGCTGCTGCCGGTCGGTCTGTATCTGCTCTCCCGGCCGCCCGGGCCACGGCAGCGCAAGCTGATCGCCTGGTGGGTGCCAGGGGTCGTCGTGGCGACGGCCTGGTGGTGGATCCCGCTGCTGATGCTCGGCGTGTACGGAGAGAACTTCCTGCCCTACGTGGAGACCGCGCAGACCACCACCGCCACCATGTCGGGGACCGAGGCGCTGCGCGGGGCCGGCAACTGGGTGGCCTATCTGCACTTCGGGCAGGCGTGGTTGCCCGCCGGATGGACGGTCGCCGCCTCCGTGGTGGTGATCGTCTCCTCGGCACTGGCGGCCGGGCTGGGGCTCGCCGGGCTCGCGCGCCGGGACATGCCCGAGCGGCGGTGGCTGGTGCTGACCGTGATCGCGTGCGCGCTGGTGCTGCTCGCCGGCTACGGCGGGGCGTTCGGCGCGCCCTTCCACGGGGTCGTGCAGGACTGGCTGAACGGCTGGCTCGTCCCCTTCCGCAACATCTACAAGTTCCAGACGGGGCTCGCCCTGGCGCTGGTCCTCGGGCTCGCCCATGTGGTGGGCGTCGCCGCCGAGTCGCGCGGCGCCCGGCCGGTGCGGGGGCGGCGGTTCGCGCCGCTCGTCGCGGCGGTGCTGATCCTGCCGGGCCTGCTGTGGCCGTACCTCAACGGCTCGATCCTCAACCCGGGGTCCTTCCAGGAACTGCCCACGTACTGGAAGACGACCGCGAGTTGGCTGCAGAAGTACTCCCCCGACTCGCGTGCCCTGGTGGTGCCGGCCACCGCGCACGGCATCTACAGCTGGGGCTCCCCCATCGACCAGCCGCTCGACGTGCTGGCCAAGTCCCGCTGGGCGCAACGGGACTACGTCCCCTTCGGCACCCCAGGCAACCGGCGGGCGATGGACGCCGTCGAGAACGCCCTCGCCTCCGGCAGCGAGGTGCCGGGCCTGGCCGACTACCTGAGCCGGGCGGGCATCTACTACGTCGTCGTACGCAACGACCTCGACCCCGACCAGATCGGCGCGGTGCCGACCACCACCGTGAAGCGGACCCTGCAGCAGTCGGGCTATGTGCGGGTGACGGGCTTCGGGCCGGTCATGACCGGCGGCCGGATCGCGCACGACGCCCCGCTCCAGGTCGAGGGCCTGTACCCGCGGCAGCGGGCGGTCGAGATCTACGAACCGGGCGGCAAGGACGTCCCGCGCCCGGGGCAGGCCCGGCTGCTGCCCGTCTCCGACACGGCCGTCGTCTCCGGCGGACCCGAGGCCCTGCTGCCGCTCGCGACCGAGCTGCGCGGCCGGGCGACCGTGCTGACCGGGGACAACACCCCCGGACTCGGCAGCCCCGCTCTGCAGGTCGTCGGCGACGGGCTGCGCCGTGCCGACACCCGGTTCGGGCTGGTCAGCGCCAACACCTCGTACACGTACACGAGTTCGGAGCGCAACGCGCCGGACGCCGTGCAGGACGCCGGGAAGAGGCCGCACCAGATCCTGCCGACCGAGGGCATCGCCCACCAGACGGTGGCCCAGCTGCGCGGCGCCCGCTCGGTGACGGCCTCCTCCACCGGCAACTGGCTCTTCCACCTGCCCCAGTACGACCCGGTGAACGCCTTCGACGGCAACCCGGACACCGCGTGGGCCGAGGGCGCGCCCGGCTCCGCGGACGGGCAGTGGCTGCGGATCGGCTTCACGGGCTCCTACGACATGCCGTCGTCGTTCAAGGTGACGCCGTTGCCGCAGGCGAGCGTGCGGTCGGCGGCCACGAAGGTGCGGGTGGAGACGGAGAAGGGGAGCAGGACGAGTTTCCTGCGGCCCAACGGCCAGACGCAGTCGGTCAAGGCACCGGCGGGCGCGACGCGGTGGATGAAGCTGACGATCGTCGACTCCGAGCGCCGCCACGCGGGTCTGACGGGCGCCGGCTTCTCCGAGGTCGCCCTGCCGCACGTCCAGGTCACCCGCCTGCTCCGCCTGCCGACCGACGCGGACGGCGCCTCCGACGCCGCCGCCACGCAGATCTCCCTGCACCGCACCCCCGACCCCACCGGTCTGTCCGCGACGGGCACGGAAGCGGGACTGCACCGCCGGTTCACCACGGCCACGGCGGGGACGTACGAGGTGACGGCGGGCGCGGTGCCGGTGAGCGGCGCGGAGCTCGACAGGCTGCTCTACCGGGTCGCGCCCGACCAGCAGAACCGCATCGTCGCGACCGCCGACTCCACGGCGGCCCTGGGCGCGGGCCTGTCGGCGCGCAACCTCACCGACGGCGACCTGACCACGGCCTGGGTCGCGGGCGACCGGCCGACCATCCATCTGAGCTGGAACGGCAAGCAGCCCGTCGGGGAGATCGTCCTGGCTCCGGCGGGCGGGCTGTCCACCCGGGCCACCCAGGTGGACATCAGCTCCCCCGACGGTGCGACGATCGCCGGGGTCGACGAGAACGGCGTGGCCCGCTTCGACCCGATCACCACGGACCGCCTCGACATCACGATCACGCGGACGGCGCCGCTGAGCCTGCACAACCCGGTGGCCGACGAGGACCTGCAACTGCCCGTCGGGCTGAGCGAGGCGTACATCCCGGCCCTCGACCAGTACCGCACCAAGCAGCCCGGCTCCTCCCGCGCCTTCTCGCTGCCCTGCGGGCAGGGGCCGGCCGTGGCGGTGGACGGGAAGCTGTACGCGACGAGCGTGCAGGGGACCGTGCGGGACCTGGTGGAACGCCGCCAGGTCGAGGTGACGCTCTGCCAGGAAAGCCGGAGGGACACCGGTCTGGAGCTGACCGCCGGGACCCACCGGGTGGAGGCCGGCGACGCCGGTCCCCTCGTCCTGACCGACGTCACCCTGACGCACGGCACGGTGAGTGAACCGTCCGCCGGGACACGGCAGTTGACGGTCCGGGACTGGCTCGGCGACCGGCGCGAGCTGACCGTCGGCTCGGGCGGCGCCACGTATCTCACGACGTACGAGAACTTCAACGACGGCTGGAAGGCCACCCTGGGCGGCAAGGAGCTCACCCCCGTCCGGCTCGACGGCTGGCAGCAGGGCTGGCGGGTCCCGGCCGGGGCGGGCGGCACGGTCAAGCTGTCGTACGAGCCCGCGACCACGTACGAGGGCGGGCTGATCGGCGGCGCGGTCGGGCTGGCGGCGGTGATCGGCCTGGCCGTGTGGCGCCGGCGCGAACCGAACCCCGATCCGGCGCAGCCGGTGCCGCCGCTGCCGGGGCTGTGGCTGGGCACGGTGGCGCTGACGGTGGTGGCGATCGTGATCGCCGGATGGTTCGCCCTGCTCGTCCTCGCGCTGGCTCTGCTGGCCTCCCGCCGGCACGCCCTGCTCGTCCCGATCGCGTTCGCCGCGCTCGTGGGGGCGGGGATCGCGGCGGCGACGGGGGCCGGGGAACCGGTGGGCGCCGGTCACGGGGCGTTCGGGCACGCGGCCCAACTGCTGGCGCTGATCAGCCTGTTCGCCGGCGTCGTGAGCGTCCACGAGCCGGACGAGGGCCCCGGCCACACGGCGGTCCTGCCCCCGGCGACCGAACCGGCCCTGTGGGCGCCCTCGGAAGCCCCGACTCGCGAACTGCCGCAGCGACGCCGGGAGGAGAGGCCCGGCCCGGACACCGAGCGACCGAGCCCCGGGACGACCGCCCCGCCCCCGCCACCCGGCGAACGACACGGAGAAGGCCTCTCCGGTGCCGGCCCCTGGCAGAAGCGGCCGGGAGACGTCCACACGACCGGCACCTCGCAGCACGATCCAGGGGGCGGCCACGCGGGCGTCACCTCGCAGCAAGAGCAGGGGGGAGGCCACGCGCGCGGCACCTCACGCGAGGAGCACGCAGAAGGGTTGCCCACAGACAGCCCCCGGCGGGAGCACCCAGAGAGGCAGCCCGCAGGCAGCCCCCGGCGGGAGCACCACGCAGAAGCCCTGCCCGAGGAGGGCCCTCGGCAGGAGCAGCCCGCCGATGCCCCTCCCGGGGACGGCCCATGGCAGCGACAGCACGTCGACGACCCCGCCGCCGACGGTTCCCGTCAGGGACAGCGCGGCGAGGGGCTCCCCTCGGAAGGCACCCGGCCCGACGCCGGGCCCGTCGTTTCCGCGCGGGGGCCCGGGGGTGCGGAGCCCGGGGCGCCGGTCGGGCGGGTTCCGTTCCGCAAGCCCCGGCTGCGGGCCACCGAGCCCGAGCCGCCGCGGCCGTCGGGGCCGGACGACGACACGGGGAGGGGCTGAGTCCTGTGACCGCGCTCGACCATCCCGCACGCGCCGGCGGCCCGCCCGGGCCGCCCAGGCGGATCCCGTTCCCCGTGGTGGACGAGGTGGCCCGGCACTGTCTCCAGGAGGAGGAGCCGGAGACCGTGCACATCGAGGTCCATCTGCCCGGCCGGCTGGACCGCGACCGGCTGCGCACGGCCTTCGCCGAGGCCCTGCGCCGCCACCCCCGCATCCTGATGCGCGAGGCACCCGGCGGCTGGTACCGGCGGCGCTACGAGTGGGAGCTGACGGCGGAGCCGGACGTGGAGGTGGTGACGTTTCCCCCGGCGGGCCGGTGCGCGCTGCGCGACGCGCGGACCCGCGCCCTGACGAAGGCGCCGCCGCTGTCGGCCTCGCCACCGATCAGGCTGGAGGTGGTGGAGGGCACCGGGGACGTCGAGGGGAGCGAGGCGACGGACGCGGTCGGTGTGCCGGCTCCGCACGACGCCCCCGAGCCGCGGCGGTCCGACGGCACCGTCCTCTTCCTGACCATCAACCACACCGCCCTCGACGGCCCCGCGTGCCTGCGGGTCCTGGCCACCGCCGCCGAGCTCTACGGCGGCCGGGACAACTCCCCGGCCGCTCCGCCCGTACGCGGCGCGGAGGCCCCCCAGGCCCCGGAGGCGACCCCCTCCAACTGGTCGCCGCCGGCCCGGGTCGCCCCCGGCACCCCCGAGCCCTCGCCGGGCAACGGACTGCTCGTCACCGAACTGCCCCTCCCTCACCGCCCCAAGGGCTCCCCCTACACGGTCAACGACCAGCTCATGGTCACCACCGCTCTCACGATCACCCACTGGAACAGGGAACACGGCGCCCGTTCCCGCCCGCTGCGCATCACGATGCCCGTGGACGACCGCCCCCGGGACGCCGGCATGCCCATCGGCAACGGCACCCGGCTCGTCGAAGTCCCCTTCTCACCGGAGGAGTTGGCCGCACACGGGCCCGCCGAGATGCCCGCGCTGCTGCATCGCACGGCCACCCGCACCCGTGCCCTGAAGTCCCTCCCGCGCCCGCAACTCGGCCACGGGGCCGCCCTGCTGACCGCCCCGGTCACCCCGGTCGCCTGGCGGGCGGCCCTCACCCGCGGCCTGCGCAGGGCGGCCGCGCCGTGGACGTCGACGACGCTGCTCAGCAACATCGGCCGCATCCCCTACCCGCTGGACTTCGGCGAGGAGGGCGGCCGCGCGCACGCCGTCTGGTTCTCGGCGCCCGCCCGGATGCCCCGCGGCCTCACCGTCACCACCGCCTCCACCGCCGGCCGCCTCCATCTGGCCCTGCGCTGGTCCCGGACCCTGCTCAGTCACGGCGACGGCGCCCATCTGCGGGACCTGTTCGAGCACTACCTGCACACGACGGAGGTGAGCGGCCCATGACGACCACGATGCCGCACCCGCGCCCCAGGGAGCTGCGCGACTTCTACGAGGACCCGTCCGTCCCCGTCGCCTCCGGCGCCCCGCGCAGCCTCCGCCAGGCCCGCATGCTGGCCGCCGCGCTGGGCACCGCCCGCGGGCAGACCGTCCTCGACGTCGGCTGCGGCGACGGGTCGGCCGCCGCGACCGCCCGCCCGCTGCTGCCCGGCCACCGCATCGTCGGCGTCGACTGGTCCCAGGACGCCCTCAAGCGGGCCCGCACCCGCCTGTCGTACGCCGTCCGCGGCGAACTGACCGGCGGCGGGCTGCCGTTCGGGGCGGCCTCGGCGGACGCCGTGCTGTTCAGCGAGGTGATCGAGCACCTCGTCGACCCGGACGCGGCCCTCGACGAGATCCGCCGCGTGCTGCGCCCGGGAGGCCATCTGATGCTCTCCACGCCCAACCTGGCCGCCTGGTACAACCGCGGTCTGCTGCTGGCCGGCGTGCAGCCGGTGTTCTCCGAGGTCAGCCTGCGCGGCATCCACGGCCGGCCGGGTACCGAGGTCGTCGGGCACCTGCGCCTGTACACCGCCCGCGCGCTGCGGGAGTTCGTCGCCGCGTCCGGCTTCGAGGTCGTACGGCTGGCGGGCGCCCCCTTCCACGGCGTGCCGCGTCCGCTGCGCCCCCTGGACCGGCTGGCCTGCTCCAGACCCTCCCTCGCCTCGATCCTGCTCCTGCACGCACAAAAGACCTAGGGGGCGTGCCCATGTGGTGGGGAGTGGCCGCGGCCCTGTTGGCGAACACCCTGTACAGCCTCGGTTTCGTCCTGGAGAAACGGGCGCTGACCGCGCTCCCCGAGGTGACGATCCGGCAGCCCGCCCGGCTGCTGCGGCTGGTGCTGGGCAGTCCGCTGTGGATCGCCGGGTCCGTGGCCCTGGCCTCCGGGTTCGGTGCCCAGCTCGTCGTGTACCGCACCCTGCCGATCGCCGCCGCCCAGGGCATCTTCGTCTCCGGCCTGGTGCTGCTCGTCCTGCTGTCGGCCCGGCTGCTGGGCGAGGAGACCACCGGCCGGGAGCGGTACGCGCTCGGCGCGATCCTCGCCGCGCTGCTGATGGTCGTGCTGTCCCTGAAGGACGCCGGCACGCACGCGGACACCGTCGGCCGCGGCGCCCCCTACCCGCTGATCCTGCTGGTGTGCGTGCCGTCGCTGGCGGCCGGCGTGTGGCTGTACGGCGCCGCCGAGCGCCGCTCCCGGCACCGGCACCGGGCGCCGACCACCGGCGTGGAGTACGGCGTGGCGGTGGGCCTGCTGTACGGCGTCAGCTCGCTGGCGATCAAGGGCGTGTCGAGCTACCTGGGCACGAGCGGCCTGGGCCATGCGGTGGCCGGTGTGCTGAAGTCGCCGTACCCGTATCTGCTGCTGTTCACCGGCGCGTTCGGGCTGGTCATGTCGCAGGCCGCGCTGCAGCGCTGCCGGGCCTCGCTGATCGTGCCGGTGTGCACGACGGTGACCTCGCTGTACACGGCGGTGATCGGCACGCTGTCGTTCGGCGAGGCGCTGCCGCACGACCCGCTGCGGCTCGCGCTGCGCCTCGCGGGCACCGCGCTCGCCGTCTGCGTCCTGCTGACCATGCCCAAACACGATCCCGCGCCCCAGGAACCCCCCATCGGTGCCAAGGAGTTGACGCCCCCATGAACCCCGACGACCCGCTGCTGCGGATTCTGGCGTGCCCGCTGGACAAGGGCCCGCTGCACCTCGTCAGGCCGGACGGGCCCGAGGCGTCCGAGGCCCTGTACAACCCGCGCCTGCACCGCCGTTACCCCGTCGTCGACGGCATTCCCCAGCTGCTGCCGTCGTCCGGTGAGCAGGTGTCGGACGAGGAGCACGAGGTCCTCCTGAAACGGATGGCCCGGTGAGCACGGCACCCGGGCGCCCGTCCCGCACCCTGGCCGCCCGTCTGGCCCCGCTGCTGCCCGTCCGCCTGGTCGCCGCCACGGCCCGGGCGGTGTATCCGCGGTTCGAGCCCGAGCTGGCCCGGCTGGCGGAGCTGTGTCCGGCGGGCTGCGGGACGGCCGTGGACGTCGGCGGCTGGTACGGCCCCTGGACGCGGCGGCTGGCCGGGCGGGCGCGGCAGGTGGTGACGGTCGAGCCGGTCCCGCATCTGGCGCGGCTGCTGACGGCCACGGCCCCGCCGAACGTCCGCGTCGTCGAGGCGGCCGCCGCGGACCGCCCGGGCACCGCCCGGCTGTGGCTGCCGCCGGACGACGCCGGCGACCGGGGCGTGTCGTCCCTGGTCCGCCGGGACATCCACGGTCAGGCGCTGGACGTCCGATGCGTGACCCTCGACGAACTGCGCCTGCGGGACGTCGGGTTCATCAAGATCGACGTGGACGGCAGCGAGTCGGCCGTGCTGCGCGGCGCCACGGGGCTGCTGGTCCGCGACCGTCCCGCGCTCTTCGTCGAGCTGGAGTCCCGCATCCAGCCCGTCGCCCCGGTGGTCACCTACCTCTCGCTGCTCGGCTACGACGGCTGGGTGCTGCCCGGCGGCGACTGGGTGCCGCTCGCGAAGTTCCCGCTGGAGGAGCACCAGGCGGCCGTCGCGCACGTGGTCGCGCAGGGGCTGCTGCCCCGCGTCCTGCCGTTCCGCAGCCGTCCCCGCTACGTCAACTCGGTGCTGTTCCTGCCCGACGGCCGCCGCCCGGGCGATGTCGGTGCCGTGCGCGACGATGGGGGGCATGCCGTCCGCCAAGCGCCCCGCTGATCCGTTCACCCCGCTCGACTTCCAGCTGGTCCTGCTGCGCCGCATGGCCGACCACAACCCCGGCCTGGTGGAGGAGGCCCGGCGTGAGCTGGGCGTCTCCATCGCCGGGATGCGCGAGGCCAACAAGCGCTGGCAGGCGATGCTGCACTCCCCGCGCGCCCGGGCCGCCGCCTCCCGGTACCGCTCGATCCTGGGCGAGCCCGAGTCGAGGGCCGGCCGCAGGATCGGCGACCTGGACTGCGAGGCCTGGCTGTGGCCGCTGCCCCTCTGGCCCGACCTGCGCTTCGAGGTGCTGCTCGCCCCGAACGGCGCGGTGTGGAACGAATGGCTGGTCCGGGCCCCGGGCGCCCCGGCCCCGTCCCTCACCACCCTCGACGACCTCACGCCCTGGTCCTGCACGGTCGACGAGGCGGCTCGCGCCTTCGCCCCGGCGCGCCCGCTGGAGGGCACGGCGCCGACCCGCTGGGGGCTGGCGTTCACGGCGCCGGACGGGCAGGGGGTGCGGCGGAAGGTGGCGGCGGAGTTCACCTGGGGGCTGCTGCAGCGGGTCGCCGTCGCCGACTGAGCGGAGTGCGCCCCTCAGCCCGCGGCCGCCGCCAGGATCGCGTCCCGCACCGCCGCCACCGATCCGGGGTGCAGGAACAGGAAGAGGTTCGGCTCGACCAGCTCCAGCTCCATCACCACCGGCTCCCCGTCCTCCCCGTCGACGAGGTCCACGCGCGCGTAGAGCAGTCCGGCCGCGTCCGGTACGGCGGCCAGGGCGCGCTCGGCGACGGCGAGTTCGGCCGGGGTGGGCCGCCACGGCTCCAGGTCCGGGTGGGCGACCTTGTCGGCGTCGTAGGCGGTGCCGGGGGCGAGGACGGCCCGCTTGCGGCTGGCGTGCAGCAGGCGTCCGCCGAAGAACTGCAGGGCCCGTTCGCCGCCGCTGTCGATGGCGCGCATGTAGGGCTGCACCATCGCGGTGAACCCCTCCTCGTGCATGCGCGCGAGGTGCCGCAGGGCCGTCTCCCGCTCCTCGGGCAGGTAGCGCGCGGCGTAGCGGGCGCCCGCGCCGGAGGTGGGCTTGACGACGTACTCGTGGCCGTCGGGCAGCTCGGGGGCGGCGCCGGGCGCGAGGTACCGGGTGGGCACGACGGGCACCCCGGCCGCCGCGAGGTCGCCGAGGTAGCGCTTGTCGGTGTTCCACCGCACGATGTCCGCCGGGTTGGCGAGCCGGGTGAGCGTGCCGCACGTGTGCGCCCAGTCCGCGAACTCGGCCGCCCGCCAGCTGTAGTCCCAGGTGGAGCGGATGACGGCGAGGTCGTAGGCGGCCCAGTCCACCTCGGCGTCGTCCCAGACCACGACGTCCGCCCGCGCGCCGGCCGCGTCCAGCGCGTCCCGCAGGACGGGCAGGTCGCGGTCGCGGTGGGGCCTGGGGCCGGGGTCGTAGGTGACGAGGGCGACGCGGGGCACGGGCGGAACTCCGTTCGACGGCGGGCACGGTCCGTCGCAGGCTAACCGCCTCGCCGTCGGTCACGGGAACCAGGTTGACCTTCCCCTTCGGGAAAGCCCCAGCATCGGGGCGGGAGAACGAGAAGAGGTGCGCGTGGACGGGGAGACACGGATGCTGACCATCGGCGCTTTCGCCCGGGCGAGCCGGCTGTCGCCCAAGGCCCTGCGGCTGTACGACGAGCTGGACCTGCTGCGGCCCGCCCGTGTCGACCCCGACACCGGCTACCGCTACTACGCCCCGGCCCAGCTGGAACGGGCGCGTCTGGTGGCCTGGCTACGGCGGCTCGGCATGCCACTGGCCCGAGGGCGGTGTGTTCGTGTGGCGCGGTGCGGGGACGATGGTGTCGTCGTCCCCGGCAGCAAGGAGATCACCGCGTGTCCTCTCTGTTCCCAGCCCTGAGCGATGAGCCGAGCGAGCGGGTCGCCCTGCGCTTCGGCGAGCGGTCCCTGACGTACGGGGGGCTCGCGGCGGCGGCCGGTGCCCTCGGGGAGCGGATTCGCGGGGCCGACCGGGTCGCCGTGTGGGCCACCCCGGCGCTGGAGACCGCCGTCGCCGTGGTCGCCGCCCTGGAGGCCGGGGTGGCCGCGGTCCCGCTGAACCCGAAGTCGGGCGGGAAGGAACTGGAGCACATCCTGTCCGACAGCCGGCCCGCGCTGCTGCTCGTGGCTCCGGGCGACGAACCGCCCGCCCCGGTGAGCGGGCTGCCGCGGGTCGACGTGCAGGTGATCGGCTCCGCCGTCCCGGCCCCCGCTGCCTCCGTCACCGGCGAGGACCCCGCCCTCGTCGTCTACACCTCCGGCACCACCGGCCCGCCCAAGGGGGCCGTCATCCCCCGCCGGGCGATCGCCGGCACCCTGGACGCGCTCGCCGACGCCTGGCAGTGGACCGGCGACGACGTCCTCGTGCACGGGCTGCCGCTGTTCCATGTGCACGGCCTGGTGCTGGGCGTCCTCGGCCCGCTGCGGCGCGGCGGCTCGGTCCGGCACCTGGGCAGGTTCTCCACCGAGGGCGTCACCCGCGAACTCGGGGCCGGGGCGACCATGCTGTTCGGCGTGCCGACGATGTACCACCGGATCGCCCAGGCCCTGCCGGAGGAGCCGGAGCTGGCCGCGGCGCTGGGCCGGGCCCGGCTGCTGGTGTCCGGTTCGGCCGCGCTGCCCGTGCACGACCACGAGCGGATCACGGCCGCGACCGGGCAGCGGGTGATCGAGCGGTACGGCATGACGGAGACCTTGATGAACACCAGCGTGCGGGCGGACGGGGAGCCGCGCACGGGGACCGTCGGCGTGCCGCTGCCGGGCGTGGAGCTGCGGCTGGTGGAGGAGGACGGGACGCCCGTGACCTCGTACGACGGCGAGACCGTGGGCGAGATCCAGGTGCGCGGCCCGAACCTGTTCACCGGCTATCTCAACCGGCCCGACGCGACCGAGGCCGCCTTCACCGCGGACGGCTTCTTCCGCACCGGGGACATGGCGGTGCGCGAGAGCGACGGGTACGTACGGATCGTCGGGCGCAAGGCCACCGACCTGATCAAGAGCGGGGGTTACAAGATCGGGGCCGGTGAGATCGAGAACGCGCTGCTGGAGCATCCGGGGGTGCGGGAGGCGGCGGTCACCGGGGAGCCGGACGCGGACCTGGGCGAGCGGATCGTGGCGTGGGTGGTGCCGGAGGACGCAGAAGCCCCGCCCGGAGCGGCGGAGTTGGCCGACCATGTGGCCGCCCGTCTCGCCCCGCACAAGCGCCCGCGCGTAGTGCGCTATCTGGACATCCTGCCCCGCAACGACATGGGGAAGATCATGAAGCGGGCGCTGAACCGTGACTGAACGCCTGACGGCCCGCGAGATCCTGGCCCTGCTCGTGGACGACGCCACCTTCACCGAACTCCCCCACCCGGCGGGCGACTCCGGGCCCGGCGGGCCCCTCGCCTGGCTGGGGTACGACGCCTCGCGGGCCCGGGCGGCCGAGCGCACCGGCGAGCGGGAGTCCGTGGTCGTCGGCACCGCGAGCGTCGAGGGCACCCCCGCGGTCCTGATCGCCTTCGAGTTCGGCTTCCTCGGCGGCTCGCTGGGCGAACGCACCGGCGACCGCCTGGAGGCGGCCCACGCGTACGCCCGCACCCACCGCCTTCCCGTCGTCCCGCTGATCGCCACCGGCGGCAGCCGGATGCAGGAGGGCATGATCGCCCTCACCCAACTCCAGCGCGTGGCCCGGCAGTCGGCCCTCACCCGGGCGGCGGGTCTGGCCCAGATCGCCGTCCTGCGCGACCCGACGACCGGAGGCGGCTGGGCGACCCTGGGCGCGGGCGCGGATGTGATCCTCGCCCTGCCGGGCGCCCAGGTCGGCTTCGCGGGCTCCCGGGTGCGCCCGGCGGACGCCGATCCGACGGCGTACACGGCCGAGGCACAGGTGGCGTGCGGCGCGGCGGACGCGGTGGTGCCGCCGGCGGAACTGCGGCAGGTGCTCGGGCGGTGGCTGCGGCTGCTGGCGGGCGGGGTGGACCCCGCGGCCGCTCCCCCGCCCGCTCCCGTCCCCTTCGCGCTGGGCGCGCACGACCTTCCGGACAGCGGCTGGGAGGCCGTGCGGCGGGCCCGTTCGCCTCGGCGGCCCCGCGCCCGCGCCTACCTCGACGCCTACTTCGGCCACCGGGTCGCGCTCAGCGGGGACCGGTGCGGCGGCGCCGATCCCGACGGGATGCTCTGCGGCTTCGGCGAGCACCAGGGCCGTACCGTCGCCTACGCCGCGCAGACCGGCACCTCCACCCGGCCCTCCGGGTACCGCACCGCCGCCCGGCTGATCCGGCTCGCGGACCGGCTCGGCATCCCGGTGCTGACGCTGGTGGACACCCCGGGCGCGGCCAACGACGCGGAGGCGGAGCGGCAGGGCGCCGGGGCGGCGATCGCGGAGCTGTTCGGTGCGGTGGCCGCCGCGCGAACTCCCGTCACCACGCTGGTGATCGGCGAGGGCGGCTCCGGCGGCGCCCTCGCGCTCGCCGCGCCGGGCGACACCTGGGCCACGCCCGACGCCTACTTCTCGGTCATCGCACCGGAGGCGGCCGCCGCCATCCTCAAGCGCCCGGACGGCGAGATCCGGGCGACGGCGGACCAACTCCGCATCCGTCCGCAGGACCTGCTGGAGCTCGGGGTGATCCGCGGCATCGCCGGCCCGCCGGGTACGTTGTCGCCGGTCACACGGAACCGCCACAAGGGAAACCACGACAGCACCGGCCACCGTCCGTAACATGTGAGGTTGCCTTGAGTCACCTGCACGGGGGAGTCGCCACGCCATGGACGCGTTAGTGGAGTTCAAGACCGAGGACGGCGCGCTGATCGTCGTCGAGGGCGTCGACGAGGACCCGGGGGCGCGGATGGTCTCGCGCGGTGACGGACCGACGCTGGCGGCCCGCACGTTCGAGAGCGCGCTGGGCGGTGTCCGGGCCGCCGCCGAGTCGGCGCTCAGGGTGTTCCGGGACGGGACGCTGCGGCCGGACTCGGTGGAGCTGGAGTTCGGGGTGAAGCTGAGCGCGGAGACCGGGGCGGTGATCGCGAAGGGGGCGGCCGAGGGACATCTGCTGGTGAAGCTCAGCTGGTCGCCGGGGCCCGCGGACGCGGACCGGGAGGCGGCCAGCCGGTCATGAGCGGCTTCGCCTGGCACGCCCGGATCGTCTGCGGGAGCGAGATCGGCGCCGGATTCCTCGTCTCCGCACGCCATGTCCTCACCTGCGCCCATGTCGTCCGCGCGGGCGACAGCAGCGCGGTGACGGTGTCCTTCCCCGGTGGCCGCGGTCTGGGACAGGTGCCCGCGACCGTGGCCGTGCACGGCGGCTGGGCGGGCGGCGCCGCCGACCCCGGCGACCTCGCCGTACTCGAACTGGACCGGGAAGTCCCGCTGGAACCGGCCGAGTTCGCCCCGCCGGGCGCCGAACTCGCGGGTGGGCACGCGCCGACGCTCGTCGCGTACGGCTTTCCCAAGGGGTACGACGAGGGCATGCTCGCCCGCTACCACGCCGTGCCCGGTGCCCTCGTCTCGGACGAGTGGCGCCAGTTGGAGGCCGCCACCGCGCACGGCCAGGCCCTGGCGCCCGGGTTCAGCGGCGCGGCCGTGCACCTCGCGGACGGCAGGGTGGTCGGCATGGTGACCACCATCGCCGGTTCGCGCGACGGCCGGGTCGGCCGCATGCTGCCCACCCAGGTCATGGCCCGCTACTGGCCCGGCCTCGGCGCCCTCGTCCCCACGCCCGGCCACGGGCGGGAGGCGGTGCGCCGGCTGTACGCGCTGGTGCGGCGGGCGGTGGCGGAGGGCGTCGCCTGCGATCCCGCCCGGCTGGTCAACCACGCCGTGGGCCCCTTCGGCCAGCCGCCGCCCGAGGACGCCGTCGCCTCCCTGGAGGCCGCCGCCGGATACGTGCAGTGGGAGGTCCCGGGCGCCGAGGCGGTGACCCGCTTCGCCGACCTGCTCCAGGAGGTGCTGGACGGCACGCCCGCACGGCCCGCCGCCGCGGCCTGGTCCCCGATCGTCGTCGAGATCGAGCGCAGCGGCGCCGGCGCCGACCTGGTCACCGTGGAGGTCTCCGCCTACCACGACGGTCAGCGCCGGCGGGTCGGCTCCCGGCGGCTGCGGCGCTCCGCCGTCCGCGCCTACGTCCAGGGCTGCATCGACGAGGCGTTCTCACAACTCGCCCTCGACGCACACGAGTTGATTACGTTCGTGATGCCCCGCGAATGGCTGAACGAGCCGGTGGCGCGCTGGGAGTGCGGCGCCGACGACTCCACCCCGCTGGGCTGCGCCTATCCGCTGGTCGTCGTGGACCGCTCGCGGTACCGCAGCGGCCGGCTGCGCCGCGAACTGGCCAAGCGGTGGCAGAAGCTGGACACCTCGCCGGGGGCCCGGCTGCACCGCGTCGACTGCGGCGCCCCGGAGCGTCCGCAGAGCCTGCGCAAACGGCTCCGGGACGACGACGCCGACCTGGCGGGCTATGCCTTTCCGCCGGACGCCGCGCAACCGCACTTCGAGGCCGGCCTCAACTCGCCCGTGCCGGTCCTGCTGTGGCCGCGCACGGGCTGCGCCGGCTCCCGGCACGACGGCCCGTGCTCCGGTACGGCGTTCCTGGACCAGCTCGCCGACCGGCTCGCCGGCGTCCCGCCCGCCGAACTGCCGGGCGAGGTCCAGGCGTTGCGCGAGACCGCGGACGCCGACGACGACCCCGACGGGCACTGGGCGAGCGGTCTGCAGCTGCTGTGGGACGATCCGCGCTGCTTCCCCGAACCCGCCGCGCTCCTCCACTCACCGGTCGCCTGAGCGGCCCGACCGCCCCCCTCAAGAAAGCGAACGTTCCATGGCCCTGTGGCCCGTCTACACCGGCAGCGGCACGCCGCACGACGGCATCACCCGGCTGCCCCCGCCCCCGCCCTGGCGCGCCTTCGACGGCGCGCCCCTGCTCGACGCACCGGGCGAGGGCGACGCGGCGGCCGCCTCCCCCGACCGCGTGCACCGCGCCGAGACCTACCGGGCCACCCCGCAGACCGTCCAGCTCGTCAACGCCGCCCTGTACCTGCGCCGCCCGCTGCTGGTCACCGGCCCACCCGGCACCGGCAAGTCCTCGCTCGTCTACGCGGTCGCCCGCGAGCTGCGCCTCGGACCCGTACTGCGCTGGAACATCACCAGCCGCAGCACCCTGCACGACGGCCTCTACCAGTACGACCCGCTGTCCCGGCTGTACGCGGCCCGGCACACCCAGGCCACCGAGGCGGGCATCGAGGACCACCTGCGGCTGGGCCCCCTGGGCACCGCCCTGCTCCCCTACGCCCACCCGCGCGCCCTGCTCATCGACGAGATCGACAAGAGCGACCTCGACCTGCCGAACGACCTGCTCAACGTCCTGGAGGAGGGCCAGTACGAGATCCCCGAGCTGGTCCGCGGCGCCCGCCGTACGCCGACGGCGGAGGTGATGGTCGACGGCACCGACGAACGCGTCCCGGTGGAGCGCGGCCGGGTCCGCTGCCGGGCCTTCCCGTTCGTGGTGCTCACCAGCAACGGCGAGCGCGAGTTCCCGCCCGCCTTCCTGCGCCGCTGCGTCACCCTCAGGCTGCGCCAGCCGGACGACGACCGGCTCGCCGCGATCGTGCGCGCCCACTTCGACGGCGAGCCCGACGCCTACGCGCAGACCCTGATCGACCGGTTCCTGTCCCGGGTCGGCGGCGGCGACCTGGCCACCGACCAGCTGCTCAACGCCATCTATCTGGCGCGTTCCTCCGACCTCGGTGCGGAGAGCCTGGACGAGCTGGCCGAGCAGCTGATGCCGTACCTGGGCGACGCCCCGCACACGGACGCCTTCTGAAGGCCGGATGCCGTCCGACACCCCGGGGCGCCCCGAACCGCTGGCCCGTCTCGCCGACGTCCTGGCCGAGGCGGGTTCCGGCGTGCGCCCGACCCCGCTGGAGCTGGCCGAACTGCTCTGGCTGGCCCGGCACATGGAACCGCGGACACCGCCCGCCGAGCGCGCGCCCCGCCCCGCCGCGGACGCGCTGCACCCCCAACAGCCGCCCTCACCGCCTCCGTCCCCCCGGCCACCGCGGCCAGGCGCCCACCGGCCCGCCGGTCCCGTCCCCTCGCCCCGCGCGCCCCTCCACCTGCCGTCCGCGACCGGCCCCGGTGACGGACGCCCGCACACCACGCTGCTCGCGCCCGCGCCCCCGATGCTGCGCCACCCCTGGGTCTGCAGCGGGCGTTGCGTCCGCTCAAACGCCGTATCGACTCGCCCGTGGGCCACGAACTCGACGAGCACGCCACCGCCGACCGCATCGCCCGGCTCGGCGCGGCCCCCGAGGGGTGGCTGCCGGTCATGCGCCCGGCCCGGGAGCGCTGGCTGCGCCTGAACCTGGTGTACGACACCGGGCCCACGATGCCGGTCTGGCGCCCCCTGGTGCGCGAACTGCACACGGCGCTCGCGCAGTCGGGCGTCTTCCGTACGGTCGTGCCCTACCGGGCCGGGGCCGACGGGACGGTGCGCGGCCCGGGCACCCCCACGACCACCGACGGCCGTACCGTCACCCTGCTGGTCAGCGACTGCATGGGCCCCCAGTGGCGCCAGGGGCCGTCGGGCGCCCTGTGGTTCGCCACGCTGCGCCGGTGGGCGTCGCGGATGCCGCTGGCCGTCGTACAGCCCCTGCCGGAGCACCTGTGGCGGGAGACGGCTCTGCCCACGACGCCGGGACGGCTGGCGGCGCCGTATCCGGCCGCGCCGGCGTCGGCGCTCGTTTTCACGCCCTACGAGCCGCGGGAGACGAGTGCGGCCGTGCCGTTGCCCGTCATGGAACCTGAGGCCGGCTGGCTGGCCAACTGGGCGGCGCTGCTCGCGGCCCCGGGCGGCTCCGACGTCCCGGCCGCCGTCGCCCTGCTGGACCGGCCGGCCGCCCCGGAGGACCGCGCGGACGCCGCCCTGCTGTCGGCGGAGGAGCTGGTCCTGCGGTTCCGGGCGACCGCGTCACCGGAGGCGTTCCGGCTGGCCGGGCATCTCGCGGTCGGCCGGCCCGACCTGCCGGTGATGCGCCTGGTCCACGCCGCCCTCGAACCGGACCCCCGCCCGCAGCACCTGGCGGAGGTGATCCTCAGCGGCATGCTCAGCACCGTTCCCGGGCCGCCGGGCTCCTACGCCTTCCGCGCCGGCGTGCGCGACCTCCTCCTGCGCGGCCTGCCCCGCACGGCGCGCACCAGGACCGCCGAACTCCTCGAACGGGTGGGCGCGTCGATCGACCGGCGGGCCGGCCGCTCGCGGGGCGAGTTCCGTGCCTCCACCCCGTCGGCCTCGGGCACGGGGACCGGGGCGGGCGCGGACGGCGAGGCGTTCGCGACGGTGAGCGCGGACAGCGTGCGGCGGCTGACCGGTTCCTGGCGGCCGGCCGGTCTCGACGTGCCGGGCGGCCCCACGTCCCGGCCCGAGCCGCGGCGCCCCGCCGTGCTCTTCGAGGCCGACGACCTCACCGGCCGGCCCGAGGCGCGGATCGCGCTCGAGTACGCGGTGGACCGGATCCTGGAGCGCGCCGGGCTGGACCGGCGCGAGGTGCGGGTCCGTGCGGACGGCTACCTGGTGCTGGCCCGGCCCGGCGCCTACACGCTGCCGGTGCTGGTGGCGGCCCTGCGCGGGCTCGGCGAGGCGGTCGGCGGACCCGCCGCCCCGCAGCGCCTGCGGGTGACGTTCTGGCACACGGCCGGCCCCGGCGATCCCGTCGTACCGCCGGAGGTCCGCGCCCTGCAGGGCCGTACGGCCGCCGACGTCCTCCTCGTCGTCTCGCCGTCCTGGTACGAGGAGTTCGCGGCGAGTTCCGCCGCACTGGAGGAGCCGCGCTTCGAGCCCCTGCACGGCGACGTCCCGGACGAGCCGCCCGTCGCCTGGTACCTCACGCTGTCGACGGCGGGTCCCGGGCCGGAGGAGCGGGACCTGGTGAAGGGCCCGTTCATCACCCACGACCTGCGCCGGCTGGGCATCCCCGCCCCCGGCCGCACGGCGATCGTGCACACGCAACCGGACGGCCCCTTGACCCTGCTCAACCCGGCGCGCCCGCACGGCCTGCGCCCGCCGCGCCGCACCACCTACTACGAGGTCGACCTCACCAGCCACCAGGCGTTCCACACCGTCTCCCTGCCGAGTTCCGGCAAGGGCGCCTTCGCGGCCGCCGTCGAGCTGTCCTGGCACGTCGTCGATCCGGTGGCGTTCGTCCGCGCCGAGATCACGCGGGTCGCGCAGCGGCTCCTCGACCATGTGCTGGACGCGGCCCCCCGCATCACCCGCCGGCATCCGCTGCGCCGGGCGGGCGCGGCGCAGCGGGCGCTCGACTCCGGGCTGGGCAGGTGGCCGGTGCCGGGGCTGGCGATCTCCTGCGCGGTGCGGCTCAGCACGGAGAGCGCCCCGCCGCCCCTGCCGCGGCCGCCCGCGCCGCGGCCGGTGTCCGCTCTGCTCGCCGACGCCGAGACGGTGCTGCTCGGCTTCGACGGTCCCGTCACCCGGCTGTTCTCCGCGCTAACCGCCCGGGAGGCCACGGTGGACCTGCTGTCCGTGGTGGCCGAACAGCGCGATCCCGAGGACGCGCTGGCGGGGCGGCCGCTGCCGCGGGCCGCGGGGCAGGAGGTGTTCGCGCACCCGCTGGACCTGCTGCGCGCCTTCGCCCACGACCGGCTGGGCCCGCCGCTGCGCGACCGCCTCGACCAGCTCGAACTGCGGGCGGTCCCGGACGCCCCGCTGACCCACAACTCGGTCGTCCTCGTGCGCACCCTGCACCACGCCGACCGGCGGGTGGCCGTGGTCTCGGACGTCTGCGAACAGGCGGTGCGCCGGTATCTGCGGCCGTTCCGGCTCCCCCTGACCGGCGTGCACGGCCGCGCGGACGACCTCGCCCTGCTGATGCCCGACCCGGACTGCCTGCGGCGCGCCCTGTCCTCTCCCGCCGCGTCGGCCTCGGCGAGCGTGCTGATCGGCTCCACGGTCGCCGAGCTGACGGCGGCTCAGCAGCTGGGGCTGCGCTTCATCGGCCTGGCCCGCAATCCGACGATCGAGCACGGCCTGCGGGAGGCGGGCTGCGAGGTCACCGTGCCCTCCCTCGCGCCGCTCCTCGAAGCGGCCCAGGCCCTCTGATCCGTCCTTATCTCTTTATTGCTTCAGGCGTAAGTCGCAAAACCGCCCATTCAGCGGCACCCCGCCCGGCCCCCTCCAAGCGGCGCCCCGCTCCCGGCCCCCGCACGATGCGAGGGAGGCCCGCCGCCCGGCGGGCCTCCCGGAACAGGAACAGAGAACGAGGCCCGCCACCCTCCACCGGCGGCCCCCACGGTCTGCGCTCTCGGGAGGACCTGCCATGACCGCCAGCCTGGAGCAGCTGCGCCGCTGCCATTTCGCCGTCGATCTGGGGGCGGCCCGGACCCGCGTCTACGTGAAGGGCGCCGGGCTCGTCGTCGACCAGCCGTCCGTCGCCGCCGTGAACACCAAGACCGGCGCGCTGATCGCGGTCGGCGAGTTCGCCGAGAAGATGACCGGCCGCACCCCGCACTACATCCGCGTCATGCGGCCCGTGTCCGGCGGCACCGTCGTCGACATCGAGATGGCCCAGCGGATGCTGCGGCACCTGCTCGGCGACAAGATCCGCCGCACCCTGCGCCGCAAGCCCTTCCTGCGCGCGGCGGCCTGCACCCCGCACGACGCCGACCCGCTGGCCCAGCGGGCGGCCATCGAGACGCTCGTGGGGCTCGGCGCCCGGCGCGTGGAGCTGGTGGACACGCTGATCGCCGCCGCCGTGGGCTGCGGACTGCCCGTCGAACGCCCCGAGGCCACCATGATCATGGTGTGCGGGGCGGCCGCCACCCAGGTCGCCGTGCTGTCGCTGGGGTCGATCGTGACCGCCGAGCGCATCCCGGTCGGCGGGGAGGCCGTCGACCACGCCATCATCCAGCACCTGCGCCACGAGCACGAGCTGATGCTGCCGAGCCAGTCCGTACGGCCCTTGCAGCTGGCTCTGTCCGGCAACGGACTCACCCTCCAGGGCCCCGCCTCCACCGAGATCCACGGCCGCGACGTCGCCACCGGCCTCGCCCGGTCGGTGCAGGTCGACACCGCCGCCGTCCGGGACGCCATCGAGACGCCGCTGACCGCCGTGCTCGACGGCATCGGACGGGTGCTGCGGGACTGCCCGCCCGACCTGGTGGCCGACCTCGCCGACCGCGGGATCATGATGGTCGGCGGCAGCGCGCTGCTCCCCGGCCTCGACCAGATGCTGCGCGCGGCCACCGGCATGCCGGTGCACATCGCCGAACGCCCGGACGTGTGCGCCGTCCAGGGCCTGGGCTACATGCTGGAGGGCCGGATCGAGCCGCTCGTGCTCGACCCGCTGGCCACCTGAGCGGCGCGGGTGGACGACCGTCTCCCGCCGCTCCTCGAGGCCGTCCTCAGCGTCGGCACCGACCTCGAACTGCGCGCCCCCCTCCGGCACATCGCGGACAGCGCCGCGGAACTGACCGGCGCCCGGTACGCGGCCCTGGGGAACCGGACGGCCGGGACGCCGTCCGGCTGACGGTCCGCGACGACGGGACGGCGGACGGGGACGCGGGCACGACGGTCACCTGGCAGGCACCCCTGTGACCGGCGCCCGGGCGGCGGTCAGCGGGCGAACCAGCAGCGCACCGCGGTCCCTTCCGGACCGGTGTGCACCCGGACGAGGTCGGCGACGAGGTTGACCAGGAGCAGGCCGCGGCCGCCGCGCTGCTCGCGCGGTGCGGGCCGGCGCCCGGCCAGCGGGTCGGCGAGATGGCCCTTGTCGCACACCTCGGTCACCACGTGACCGTCCTCGGCCCACACCCGGACGGTGCCCGTGCCGCCGCCGTGCACCACGCTGTTGGTGGCCAGTTCGGCGATGACCAGGGCGAGGTCCTCGACCCGGGCGGGCGCCAGGCCGAGCCGGGCGCCCTCGCCGGTGACGAGGTGCCGGGTCCCGCTGAGCGAGTTCGCGTCGAAGCGCACGACGGGGGCGTCCGGGGCGGGCGGCAGGGGCTCGTTGTAGCGGGCGACGACCGCCTCGGGAGCGTAGGCGCTGCTCCTGACGGCCTCCCGCGATCCGCCGCGCAGGAGCGTGGGGTGGGTGGCGTAGGCGTCGGCGATGACCTCGGGCGGCAGGCGCCGGGTGTCGTAGGGGCACAGGACGGTCGCCTCCCGGCCCCGGAACGCCGCGTTGATCAGCGCCTCGTGCTGGACGCAGGCCGGGTACTCGGCGGGGCTGCGGCCGGCCCAGACCGGCTCGCCGACGATGTGGACGCGCGCGCCGGGCGCCTGGGCGTCGGCGAAGGCGCGCAGCACGCCGGGGATGATCCGGCCGGGGTTGCGCCCGGCCTCGCGCATGTCCAGGAACCGCACGGCGTCGCCGTCGGTTCCCAGGGCGTCGCGGATGATCCGGAGGTTCTCCGCGGGCACGGCCACGGCGACGGGTTCGCCGGCCGTGAGCGCGGCGCGCACGAAGGGGACGGTGCCGTCCAGGTACTCCCGCTCGTCGCCGTAGAGAAGCGCGGGGTGGACGAAGGGGTCCTGCTCGGTGGTCGCGGTGCTCATGACGACGGCACCTCGATCGTGGGGATGCCGGGCCAGAACAGGTCCAGCGCACGACGCAGACTGACGGGGGGTTGCTGCAGCACGATCCTCCTGCCCTCCTCCAGTGACTGCGCCGCGGCGGCGAGCGCGTCCGTGCCCGCGACGTCGACGAAGGTGAGCGCGGACAACTCCAGCCGGTACACGGGCCGCGCGTCGCGCGCGGCACGGCTCAGCGCCCCTTCCCACTGCGCCAGGGTAGCGAGTCCGACCTCGCCGCCGACCCGCAGGCCCGCCCCGTCCGGCAGTGGGAACACCGTCAGCCGCGGTACGGGGGCGGTTCCGGACGGCGTCCGGCAGGGGACATCCACACCCTTCTCCCCTCTTCTCGCGGCCGCTCGGTGGACCCCGGTGGTCGTGGATTCACGTACCCGGCCGCGGCACGGCCATTCCCGGCGACGGTCGGTGTGTACTCCGTCGCCCTACGGGCAGGCGCATGGTCGGCACCGCCGGGTCCCCGCGGGGCCGGCACGGGAGACCCGCGCCCGGCGGCGGCCGGTGACTCAACGTCGTGACGACTGTCGGGAGCAGCGAGGCGGACATGACCTCAGTGGTACACACACCTCTCGGGGGGAAGCCGAACACCCTGGTCATCGACGCGAGGGTGGAGGAGGACCGGGCCGTGCTGACCCCACGCGGCGAACTCGTCCACGGCTGTACGGACGTGCTGTCGACGGCCCTGGAAAGACTGCCGGCGCATGTGCGCGGAGTGGATCTGGACATGACCGGCGTGGTCTTCATGGACACGGCGGGGCTGCAGTTCCTGGAGCGGCTCGGCGCCTTCGGGCGCCGGCGGGAGGTCCCGGTGCGCTCCCGGCACTGGAACGGCCAGCCGCGCCGGATCCTGGAACTGGCCGGTCTGAACCCCGACGCCCCCCTGCGGCACGCGGCCCACCCGGTGGACGGGGAGGCGGAGGCGCCGGGCGCCTCCGCGGTGGCCCGGGAGCGCGCGGAACAGCTGCGGGAGTTGCGCACGGAGGTCGAGCAGCTCAAGCAGGCGATGGCCTCCCGCCCGGTCATCGACCAGGCCCGGGGTGTGCTGATGGCCGTGCACGCCTGCACCTCCGAACAGGCGTGGGAGATCCTGCGCGAGGCCTCGCAGCGCTCCAACATCAAGCTGCGCGCCGTCGCCGCGGCGGTCACGGCCGGCGCGGAGCCCGACGGCCCCGCACCTTCCGAGGAACTGCGCCGGGCCCTGCGCACTGCGGTCTCGCACCACCTGCGCTGACGCCGGCCGAACCGGTCGAGGACGTCAGTAGGGCAGGATCCGCCCCGACGGCGTCCTGGTGTCGACGGGGGTGTCGCGGGGCTGGCTCGGGCGGCGGCTGACACGGACGCGTATCCGCTGGTTCATGACGACCTCCTCGGGTCTCTCGGTCCCTCTGGCCGACGTGAACCAGCCTGGTCCGCGTACCGCCCCGGCACATCGTGCCGACGAAGGCACCTGCCCTGCCTCTCCGGCGGGACCCGGCCGGGCGCCCGCTACTCCCCGGGGAGGAGGGTGACCCCAAGATCCCCCCGACGCCACACCCATAAACGATCGTTTTCGGCCACGCCCCGATTGACCTGGCGGAATCAGCTCAGTCCGAGGGAGGACAGCGCCGTCGTCCAGTCGGACGCGACCGCCTCTCGAGCGTCGTCCAGGCCGACCGTGCCGTTGCACACGGCCTTCTTCAGCTTGTTCTCCACGGTGTCCTTGTTGGCCGCGGTCGTGTCCCCGTAGCGCGGCTCGGGCCAGAGGTTCTCCGCGCTCTTCGGGGCTCCGCCGAGTTCGAGCGGGACGAGGTGGTCCTCCTCGTAGTCGGCCGTGCTGGTGTCCTCGTAGCCGTACTCCGCGATCTGCCGGACCTTGAGCGCGTTGGTGTAGGAGGTCGACGGCCGCACGGTGGAGGTCCATCCGGACACGCATATCGTCGAGCCGATGGTGTCCTGCGTGACGTCGGGGTTGTAGGCGCCGGGCTGGCAGGCGGGGTCGGGCAGGGGCAGGTAGTCCTGCGAGCAGCCGGCCGCATGAGCGGCGGTGCCCGTCCCGAGGATCAGGCCGGCGACGGCGAGACCGAGGGACGTGCTCGTGGCGGTGAGGCGGCGCATGGCGCGCATGGGGGTTCTCCCGCGTTCGGCCCGGGGATTCCGGGCAGTCGTGGGCATGACAGCACCGGCCGGGTCTATGCGGGTAGAAGCATCTGGCGAGAATTCGGTGAACTGGCCGAGTTCTTACCGCCCCATGGCATCCGGTTTCCCAACCCCTGGCGCGGACTTGGGAGTTGGGAAACCAACCGGAGACGAAAGCGCGCGGTCAGTGCGCGGTGAACTGCACGCGGGTCGGCTGGACGACGTTCGGCTTCACGGCGACCCCGTCCACCGTCAGCCGCTCGCCGTAGATGTCGGTGATCCTCAGGGACCCGCCGCAGCCGCTCCCCTTCTCGGAGAGGAAGTAGTTGTACGAGGTGCGCGGCAGCGCCAGCCATCCGCTCCCGGCGCGCACCTCCAGCCGCGCCACCGGGTTGCGGTGCCCGAGCACCTGGACCCCGCACCAGTACCGGCTGGACCCGGTCTTGTACCGCACCGAGAGCGTGCCGGCGTCGGCGGGGCTCACCAGCTCCCAGGACACGGCGATCCGCCCGGCCGACGGCGCGGCGAGCCTGGCGAACGCCTGGACGCTGAGGTCGAGTTGTCCGACGGCGCAGTCCCCCGGGCACTCGTTGACGATCCGCACCGTGACGGAGGCACCGCTCGCGGCACGGACCCGTACGTACGCCCCGCACGCCTTGGACGTCTCGTAGTCGGCGGTGTTCATCGCCGCGATCATCATGTCCGCGCTCGGACCGAACAAGCAGGCGCCGTCGCCGTCGGCGGCGTCGTAGTGCGTGGCGACGCCCTGGCGGGTGGTGCCGGGGACGATCCGCCCGGCCAGGGAGGCCGCGGCCGGTACGGCGCGCGGCGCCCTGGTCGGCTCGGGCCGTGCCGAGGCACCGGCCGCCCCGGCCGACGGCGTGGCGGAACGGGCCGTGGGCGACGGGGAGGCCGAGGCCGGTCTGCGGCCGGACGGCGTCGGCGACGGGCTCGCCTGCTCGACGCCCGCGACGGCCGTGGCCGCCGTGGCCGAGGTGTGCCCGGCGGCGGTCGCGCCCCCGCCGCCGGGCCGGAACGCGACCACCAGGGCCACGACGAGCGCCGCCGCCGCGACGGCGACGACGGACACGAGAGCCGGACGCCGGTCACGGGGCCGGCGGTGCGGAGTTGGGGACGCCACGGGCGAGGTCCTTACCTGGTTCGGTGACGGGATCATCGCCCCTGGGTCGCCGCCGGCGCCGAAAAGGTTGCCGCCGGTTCTCAGGACAGCGCGCTGCCCGCCCGCCAGGTCGCCCAGTCGACGTTCCAGTCCCCGTAGCCATTGCCCTCGGCGACGGGGTCCTTGGAGTGGACGACGGTGACCGGATCACCGAGGTGGACGTGCCCGAAGAACCACCGCGCGTCGCTCGTGCTCATGCCGATGCAGCCGTGACTGCCGTTGACCCGGCCGAACTTGCCCGCGTTCCACGGCGCCGCGTGCACGAACGTCCCCGAAGGGGTCAGCCGCACCGCCCACTTCACCGAACCGAGGTTGTACGCCTCGGGGCCGAAGATGCCCACGGTCCGGGAGTTCATCCGGATGCTGGGGACCTTCTCCAGGACGACCATGGTGCCGTTCCAGGTCTCGAAACCGGGCTTGCCGCTGGAGACCGGAAGGGTGCGCAGCACCTTCCCGTCCTCCTTGACCGTCATGGTCTTGCGGTGGGTGTCGACGGTGCTGACGACCGCGTGCCCGACGTGGAAGCGGACGACGCGCTGCTGGGTGCCGTACACCCCGCCGCCCGCGTCGACGCCGCTCAGGGCCATCCGCAGGGTGACCTCGGTGCCGGGCGTCCAGTACCCCCGGGGCCGGTAGTCGACGCGGTCCTTGCCGCTGTGGTCCTTCACCCAGCTCCATGCGCCGTCGACGTGCGGGCTGGTGGTCACCGAGAGCCTGCGTTCCACGGCCGCCTTGTCCCGGACGGGCTTGTTGAAGGCGACCGACACCGGCATGCCGACGCCGACGGTCGCGCCCTTCTCCGGGCTGTACTCGCCGACGAACGTGCGCGCCCGCGCGGTGGCGAGGGTGGTCCGCCGCGTCACCGTCTTTCCGTCCGCGTCCTTGGCCCGGGCGACGACGGTGTACTTCGTCGCCGGCGCCAGCAGGGCGGACGAGGTCCAGGTGTGTCCGTCCGCCGACAGCGATCCGCCGAACTCGTCGGTTTCCGGGGCGCTCACCCGTATGTCCACGAGCCTGCCGCCCGAGGAGTGGACCCGCACCTTGTCCCCCGGCGAGGCGGCCGCGCCGCCGCTTCCCGGCTGCACGGTGATGACCGACGCCGGGCTCTTCGTGGCCTGCTTGCCGTCGCTCTTCGCGCCCCCACCGCCGTCGCAGGCGGTCAGGAGCAGCGCGGCGAGGCCCACCGCGGCCGTCACTCTCCTCGCCACCCGGCCGCCACCGGGAAGGTCCGCTCCTCGCGGTCGTCGTGCCCGGCGCACCTGCATGAGTCCCTCCTCGTCGAACTCTCCTCCACGCTACGTCGGACGAGTGCCACGCCGGGACCGAGGAATGTGTCGCGCCGCGCGCTTTCAGTGGCTCACCGGCGCGTCGTGGCCGGGGGCCTGCTCGGGGTGCCCTCGGCGCGCAGCGGGCTGTGGCCGGGCCCGGGCCGGCCCGCGGCCTCCGTCGTCGGGCGCGGGTGGTGCCGGGGTACGACGTCCTGCGGGAAGGTCAGCTGGGCGTTCATCCACTTCAGGGCGGCGGGCATCTCCCGTACCCAGGTGGGGAAGTTGTGGCTGCCGTTCTCGGGGAGGATCGAGGCGACCCGCATGGGCGGCTTGACGGCCTTGATGAACGCCTGGGTCTCGGCGTAACCCTTCTCACCGTGCTTGCTGTTGGCGACCAGGACCGAGACCTGGGGGGCGGGCAGGTGCGCGAGCCGCCACATCAGGTCGTGGCCCTCGACCCGGGCCTGGCGGCCCGGACCGCTGCCGAAGAGGTTGCCGGTCGTGGGGTCGTCCTTGACCCTGTAGTCGGGCGACAGGGCTGCGGCCGTGGTGTAGACGTGCGGGTTGCGCATCGCGAGCTGGAGGGCGCAGCTGGCACCGGAGGAGTACCCCATGACGCCCCAGGCGCTGGAGTCGTGACCGGCCCGGTAGACGGACCGGACGGCCTCCGGCAGGTCCTTGGCCAGGAACGTCTCGGTCTGCGGCCCCCCGGGCACGTCCACGCACTCGGTGTCGCGCGGCGGGGCGATCGTGGGCCGGATCATCACCATGATCGTCGGCTGCATCTGCCCCTTGCTCTGCAGGTCGCCCGCGGTCTGCGAGACCCGCAGGTGCTGCGCGAGGTTGAAGATGCTGCCCGGGTAGCCGCTCAGCGCGACGATCACCGGGAAGCGCATGCGGTGGTACGCCTTCTGGAAGTACTGCGGCGGCAGATAGACGAAGGCCGGGTCGACGACGCCGGTGCGCTTGCCGATGATCTTGACGGACTCCACCCGGCCGACGGCGGCGGCCGGCCCCTGGGGCAGCCCGCTCACCCGGCTCAGCTGCTCGTTGCCGGCCGGCTGGACGAGTGAGCCGTGCACGCTGCTGATGCCGTTCACCGAGCCGTCGCCGTTCTGGTCGGCCGCCTGCGTCACACCCACGGGGGCGGTGTCGACGTTGCCGAACAGTTCTCCCCAGGAGCCGAAGAACTGGTACGACGAGTTCACCCCGCAGGCGAAGGCGGCGACGATCGTCACCTGTGTCACACCGATGGCGCACAGCCGTCCCAGCACCTGCCACAGCCCCGGTTTGGCGAGCCGTGGCCACAGCCAGACCAGCAGCGCCACAGACAGGGCTGCCAACGCCACCATCGCGTATACGGTCGTTCGACTGGTCAAACCCATGTCACTCAGTCCCTGAGATCCCTGCCCGTGCACTTGTCCTGCACAGGAGGAGGGCTGAAGAGCCTTCCGCGTTCCGTAACGAGAGCTTTGAGCGGAAGACATGGCCTGTTCCGCTATGTCACGCGGCGGGAAGACAGCGGGCGTCTCCTGAGCCCTCGGGAGCGAAGGCGGACGGCCCTCGCGGCGCTGTCCTCAGTCCTTCTTCCCGGGCGGCGCGTAGAGCGCCTCGATGTCGGCGGCGAACTTGGCGGTCACGTATCCGCGCCGCACCTTCTGCGAGGGCGTCAGCTCGTCCCCCACGGCGAAGCCCCGGCTCAGGATGCGGAAGCGCCTGATGGACTCGGCCGTGGACACCGTCCGGTTGGCCTCGTCCACCGCGGCCTGGACGGCCGACCTCAGCTCCGGATCGTCGCGCAGTTCCGCGACGCCGTGCGTCCGCGGCCGGTCGTGCTCACGCCCCCACCAGACGACGAACTCGGGGTCGAGCGTGATCAGGGCACCGATGTAGGGCCGCCGGTCGCCGACGAGCACGCACTGGTCGATCAGCCAGTGGGCCCGCAGCCGGTCCTCCAGCGGGGCCGGCGCCACGTTCTTGCCGACGGCCGTGACGATGAGGTCCTTCTTGCGGCCGGTGATGGTCAGATACCCGTCGTCCAGCTCCCCGACGTCACCGGTGCGCAGCCAGCCCTCCTCGTCGAACGCCTCGGCGGTGGCCTCCTCGTCGTGCAGATAGCCGCCGAAGACGTTCGGCCCCTTCACCAGCACCTCGTCTCCCGGACCGATGCGCACCGCGCAGCCGGGCAGCGGACGGCCCACGCTGCCGACCCGCTGGGCGCCCGGCAGGTTGAGGGTCACCCCGGAGGCGGTCTCGGTCAGCCCCCAGCCCTCCAGCACGGTGACGCCGGCCCCCCGCATGAAGTGCCCGAGGGCGGCCCCCAGGGGTGCGCCGCCGCTGCACGCGTAGGCGACGTGACCGCCCAGCGCCGCCCGCAGCTTCGCGAGGACCAGCCGGTCGAACACCCGGTGCCTGGCCCGCAGCCACAGGCCCGGCCCGCCGTGGTCCAGCGCCTCGCTGTAGGCGACGGCCGTGGCCTCGGCGGCCCGGAACATCCGCGCGTGCCCGCCCGCCACCGCCGTACGCTGCGCGGTGTTGCGCAGTTTCTCGAAGATCCGGGGGACGGCCAGCAACAGTGTGGGCCGGTAGGTGCGCAGTTCCGTGGTGAGGTTGCCGAGGTCGCTGGTGTGCGCGACCTGCGCGCCGTTGTGCACGGCGGCGAGCGCGACGACCCGGGCCAGGACGTGGGCCGGCGGCAGGAACACCAGGAGCCTGGTGCGGTCGGTCAGGACGTTCTCCGTGATCCCGTCGGCGGCGGCGACGTTGCGCACCTCGGCGACCAGGTTGCCGTGACTGATCAGACAGCCCCTGGGCCTGCCGGTCGTACCGGAGGTGTAGACGACGGTCGCCAGCGCGTCGGCGCCGACCGCGCGCCGCCGCCGCTCGACCAGTTCCCGGGGCACGGTCCGGCCCAGCTCGACGAGGTGCCCGAGCCCGCCGTCCAGGCGCCACACCTGGCGCACCGAGGCCACCTCGGCGGCGGTGACGACGCGGGCGCGCTCCTCGCCCTCGACGAACGCGGCCCTGGCACCGCTGTCCCGCAGGATCCACTCGACCTGCCCGGCGGACGAGGTCTCGTACACGGGCACGCTGACCGCCCCCGCGGTCCAGATCGCGAAGTCGCACAGCATCCACTCGTAGCGGGAGCCCGACATCAACGCGATCCGGTCGCCCGGCGCGATCCCGGCCGCCATCAGCCCGGCGGCCAGCGCCATGACCTCGTCGGCGAACTCCCGGGACGTGACGGTCCTCCAGACGCCGTCGGCCTTGCGGGCGAACGCCTCGTGGCCGGGGCGGTGCAGGGCGTTGTCGACGACGTCGTCGGTCGCGTTCGCCCGGGGCGACGTGACGTACTTGGCCGGGGTGTACCACGTCCGCGCGTGCGATGCCTGCATACCACCATGGTCGCGCTCCGCCCGGTCCCGGTAAGGGGACCAACAGCACCGGGTGAGGGCCCACCGGCCCAGGACGGCTCGCGAAAGGGCGCCCCACGATGGGGGCACGATGAGCCTTCAGCCCCGCCCCGACGACGTGCCCGCGGGCTACCCGTTCGCGTACGAGCGCGAGCTGCCGCTCCGCGACGGCCGCCGCGTCGTGATCCGGCCGATCGTGCCGTCCGACGCGCCGGACCTGGCGGCGGCGATCCGGTCGGCGGACGCCGACACGCTGCACCGCCGCTTCCTGGGCGGTCCGCCGCGCATCACACCGGACCTGCTGGACCGGCTGACGCGCCTGGACTACGTCCGCCGGTTCGCCCTCGTCGCCGCGGAAGCCGCCTCCGGACGGGGCGTCGCCATCGCACGGTACGAGCGTCTGGCCGACGGCGTCGCGGAGGTGAGCGTCGCCGTGGACCCGGCCTGGCGCCGCGTCGGCCTGGCGACCGCGATGGTGGAGTTGCTGGCCCAGGCGGCGCTGGAACGGCACATCCACAGCTTCAGCGCCTCCTACCTCGCCGAGAACCGCCCGGTGGCGGCCCTGTTGTCCCTCGCCGACCTCACCGGCCCCCAGGAGGTCGACCTCGGAATGGCCGAGTCCGAGGTCGAGCTCGACCGCCGCAGCGTCACCGCGGCCGTGCACGCGATGGACACGCAGCAGTGGTCAGCCCTTGACCGCGGAGCCGGCGACCCCCTGGACGAACCACCGCTGGAAGAACGCGAAGACGACCAGGACGGGCAGGATCAGCAGGACGCCGAAGGCGAGGACCTGTCCCCAGTCGACCGGCATCTGCCCCTGGAAGACGCTCATCTCCAGCGGAAGGGGCCGCACCGCGGGGTCGGAGACCATCAGCACGGGCCAGAGGAAGGCACCCCACTGGGTGAGGAAGGTCAGGATCGCGACGGAGGCGAACACCGGCTTCGACATCGGCACGATGATCGCGAAGAAGGTGCGCCAGGGGCCCGCGCCGTCGATGCGGGCGGCCTCCTCGATGCTGGGCGGGATCGCGCGGAAGAAGGTCGAGAACTGATAGACGGAGAAGGCGTTGGCGATGAACGGGACGGCCTGGATGTAGACGGTGTTGCGCTGGTCGTTGAACAGGTAGAACAGCGGGACGGCGACCGCCTCGAACGGCACGAGCATCAGGAGCAGGACGAGGGCGAAGACCGCGCCCTGGCCGCGCCACCGCAGCCGCGTCAGGCCGTAGGCGGCCATGGAGTTGACGATCAGACCGCCGAGCACCACGACGGTGGCCAGGAGCAGTGAAATGCCCATGAAGCGCCAGAAGTAGCCGGTGGCGTCGGAGTCGAAGCTGCTGAGGACGGCCCGGTAGTTGTCGAAGGACAGATGGGTGGGCAGGAAGCCGGTCAGTCCGTTCAGGACCTGGTCGGAGGGCTTGAAGCTGCCGAGGATCAGGTAGAGGACAGGCAGGACGAAGACGAACGCGAGCACGCCGAGGACGGCGTGGTCGGCGAAGCGGCGCAGGGGTGTGCGAGTCATGATCAGTCCTCGTTGCCGGGGCGGACGACGCGGCGCTGGATGAGGGTCAGGGCGACGACGATCAGGAAGAAGACGACCGTGATCGCGGCGGCCTGGCCGATGTTGTTCTGGTCGAAGGCCGTGGTGACGGCCTGGTACATCACGGTGCGGGTGGCGTCCTCGTCGAGCCCGCCGCCGTGGACGAGGACGTAGACCTGGTCGAAGACGCGGAAGGACAGCACCGAGGTGAGCAGGGCGACGAAGACCAGGGTGCTCCGGATGCCGGGCAGCGTGACGTGCCGGAACTGCTGCCACCGCGTGGCCCGGTCGAGCTCGGCGGCCTCGTAGAGCTCGCCGGCGATCTGCTGGAGGCCGGCGAGCAGGATGACCATCTGGAAGCCGACGCCCTGCCACACGGACAGCACGATGACCGAGGCCATGGCGGTGAGGCTGTCCCCGAGCCAGTCGAAGGCGCCCCAGTGGCCGAAACTGACCGCGTGCAGCGCGGAGTTGAGCAGGCCGTCGCCGCTGCGGGCGAGGATGAGCCGCCAGATGACCGCCACCAGGGCCATGGGGAAGACGACCGGCAGGAAGAACAGCGACCGGAAGACGCCGATGGCCTTGAGCTTGCGGTTGAGCAGGATGGCCAGCGCCAGCGCGAGCCCCGTCTGCAGCGGTACGACGACCACGGCGAAGGTCAGGTTGTTCAGCAGGGCCCGCAGGAACGGGCCGGACATGTCGGGGTCGGTGAAGATGCGCCGGTACTGCTCGACGCCGAAGAAGCGCGGCGGGAGCGGCGAGCCGAGCCGCACGTTGTAGAAGGACAGGACGACGGCGTAGACGAACGGCACGGCGACGAAGGCGATCAGTCCGCCGAGAGCGGGCGCGGACATCAGCAGGCCGTGCAGCGCGTCGCGGTTCCGGCGCCGGGGGCGTACGGGGGCGGGGGTGGTCGGGGGTGCACTCGGCTTCCGCCGGTCCGGTGCGGCGGGTGCGGGGTTCACGATGGTCACGGTAGGGGTCCTCTTCCCGGCCGGGAGGGACGGACGCTGTCAGGGTGCGTACGCCCCTCCCGGCTGCTGGATGCCGGCTACGGCAGCTGGTAGCCGTCGTTGTCCGAGAAGTCCTGGTCGATGGCGCGGGCGGCCTTCGCCAGCGCCGTCTTCGGGTCGGCGCCCCCGTAGACGTCGCTGAGCGCCTGGCTGAACTTGGCGGTCACCGTGGGGTATCCGGCGGTGACCGGGCGGGTCACGGCGACGCAGGACGTGGTGATGTCCCGGTCGCCGCACGGCTTGGCGAGCTGGTCGGCGAAGAGCTGAAGCGGGCCGCCGGGCCGGTACAGGCTGCTCTTGGCGAGTGCGGACCGGGTGCCGGGAGGAGCGCCGTTGGCCTTGGTCATCGCCGTGACGTTGGTGTCGTCGAGCAGGGAGTCGAGGAAGGCGCCGGCGGCCTTGCCGTTCTTGGTGGCGGCGCCGATGCCCCATTCCCAGGAGCCCTGGCCGGTCTTGGGGCCGTTGCCGAAGTCGGGCAGCGGCAGCACGACGAGGTCCTTGCCGAGGGCTTTGCCGTAGGCGGGGTACATCCAGTGGCCGACCCAGCTCAGGGCGACGCGGCCCTTGGCGAAGGCGTTACCGTCGGTGTTGGGGTCGGTGTACTTCTTCCAGGACTGGAAGGTCTTCAGCGCCGACACCACCGCCGGGCTGTCCAGGGCGCCTTGGGCCTTGCCGTCCTTCAGCAGCGAGCCGCCGGCCGACCAGACGACGGGGGCGAAGCCGTAGGTGCCCCACTCGTTGGCGAACCCGTTGCTCTCCTGCAGGTCCAGGCTCTTGCCGTCGGGGTCCTTGGCGGCCAGCTTCTTGACGGCGTCGGTGAACTCGGCCGCCGTCCAGGCGTCGGACAGGCCCTTGGGGTAGGTGATGCCGGCGGCGTCCAGCAGCTTCTTGTTGCCGTAGACGCCGAGCCCGGAGTCGTACATGCCCAGCCCGTACTGCCTGCCGTCGACGCTGCCCTCGGCCTTGATGGCGGGCGTGGCGTTGGCCAGGGTCTTCGCGGAGACGTAGGAGCCGATCGCGGCGAGCTTCTTGTTGTAGACGAAGTTGGCCATGGTCGGGCCGTCGAACTCCATCACGTCCGGCAGCTTGGCGGCGTCGGTGGCGGTGATGGTCTTGGTGTAGTCGGTGTCGGGGATCAGCGTCAGCTTGACCTTGACCTTCTTCTGCGAGGAGTTGAAGGTCTGCACCGCGTTCTGCAGTGCGGCGGCCTCGCTCGCCTGCCCCTGGTGGGCCCAGACGGTGATAGTGCCGGTGCCGCTGCCCTGTTCGGCGGAGGCGCCGGTGCCGCTGCCGCCTCCGCAGGCGGCCAACGCGGCCAGGGGCAGGGCGAGTGCGGCGGCCGTGGCGGCCGTACGGCGGGATCTCGGGGTGCCGGGATTCATGCGGGATGCCTTCCGGTGTGTGGCGCGGGTGAAGGGGGGTGGTGCGCAGCTGTGGGGGTTCGGGACCGGCCTCGTGCCTCACGGCGACGAGGGCGAGGGCTCCGTGCGGGGGACCTGGCCGGGGGCCGGGTCGGTGTCGGCGCTCGGCTCCTTGACCGTGAGCGGCAGCAGGTGCCAGGCGTCGACCGTGTAACTCAGGCGCGTGTGGGGCGCGGTGCGGGCCTGAAGGCGCCAGGGGCCGTCGCCCGTGGGGTAGAAGCGCAGGGTGAGCACCTGGCCGGTGGTGGTCAGGAAGACCTCGGCGACGGAGTGGTCGACGACCAGGCGCAGGTCGACGGGCCCCGCGGTGGGGCAGGGCATGCGGTAGGAGCCGCGGTGGGCCCGGTCGTCGGACGAGGCGTGGTCGCGGTCGACGACCAGTTCGCCCGCGGCGGCGTCGAGGCGGAGGTCGAGGTACTCGTCCGGACCGGTGAGCAGCCGCAAGGTCCCCACCCCGGACGTCTCCAGACGGGCCGTCAGGTCGAAGGCGCGTCCCACGCCGCCCAGTTCGACGGATTCCCGGTGGACCGAGCCTTCCGCGTGCAGCGTGTGCTCGCCGCGCAGGTCGAGGAGTTCGGCGGCGGGCCGCTGGTGCAGCGTGCCGTCGGCGGCGACGCGGATCTCGCGGGGCAGGGTCAGCACGCCGGCCCATCCGTCCGCGACCGCCCAGTCCTCCTCGCGGGCCTCCGGGGACCAGCCCCACAGCAGCCAGCGGTCGCCCGGCGCTCGCAGCAGGGCGGGTGCGTAGCAGTCCGGGCCGTGGTCGACGAGGGCGGGCGGGCCGGCCTCGAAGACGCCGTCGTGCTCCTCGCCGATCAGGGCCGTGACGCAGCGGTCGCCGTCATGGTCGTTCCAGGCGCTGAAGACGAGCGCCCCGGGGCGGCCGGATCGCGGCGGCAGGTACTGGGGGCACTCCCAGCCCTCGCCGGTGTGCAAGCCGGTGCTGCCGACCGGCTCCTGCCGGCGGGCGTCGAAGGGACCCCGCGGCGTCCATGTCTCCAGGTCCGCCGACTCGTACAGCAGGGCCGCGCCCCGGCCGTCCGCGAGGGCGGCGCCGACCAGCATCCGCCACCGGCCGCCGTCCCGCCAGACGTAGGGGTCGCGGTACATGGTGCAGTCCTCGGGCCAGGAGGGGATCAGCAGGTCGGCGCGCGGGGCGAAGGTCAGGCCGCCGTCGAGGGAGGTGGCGGTGGTGACCGGCTGGTGCTGGGGCGAGCGGTCCCGGCGGTGGGCGGAGTAGAAGACGACGAGGCGGTCGCCGTCGGAGACGGCGTTGCCGGAGAAGCAGCCGTCGGCGTCCACGCCGCCGGGGTCCGGGGAGAGGGCGATGGGCAGCCGTTCCCAGCTCAGCAGGTCGGGGCTGCGGAAGTGACCCCAGTGCATGTCGGCGTGCGTCGCGCCGTACGGGTTGTACTGGTGGAAGACGTGGTAGTGGCCGTCGTGGAAGACCAACCCGTTGGGGTCGTTGATCCAGTTCCGGGGCGGCCGCAGATGGGCGACGGGCCGGTACGGATCGCAGGGCGCGGTGGACACACGCGTGCCTTTCGATATGTGCGGCGGAGCGGGCGAGGACGGGCGGCCGCAGGGCGCGGCCGGCCACGATCGCCTCGTGGGACTCCGTGAAGGTGGCCTCCCGCCGCGCCTGCCGAGGGCTCCGTGGCACGGCGACGGACGCCGGGTCCGGCGCGCGGCCGGCGGCGAGGTGCGGGAGGGGTGGTGTGCGAGCCGGCCGACGGGCCGGCGGGGAGCGCGGCTCAGTACTCCGCGGCGCTGTCGTGAATCAGCCGGTCATGGCGGTGCGACGGCTCGTCGAGAATCTCGGGGGACATGTGTACCCTCACTGTGTTCCACGTACTGGCAGGACCGACGACCGGTTGCGACGGTCGCCTGTCACGGTGCGAGAGCTTCGCCGTCCCGGGGTCAGAGTCGGGGCGGCGAAGCGACCGATGCCCGCGCCACCAGCGGGCAAGGCAGTTCTTCCTTGATGTCCGGGCCCGGTGGCCGGCCCGAAGTCCTGGTGAGTGCGAGCAGTTGGGCCACGGCCCGTGCCCCCATCTCGTAGTGCGGGAGCTGAACCGTGCTCAGCTGCGGGTGAACCGACTCGCAGACCAGCTCCTGGTTGTCGAACCCGATGACCGACAGGTCGCCGGGGATGGACAGCCCCAGTTCGGCCGCGGCCCGGTAAGCGCCCGCGGCCATACGGTCGTTGAAGCAGAACAGCGCCGTCGGGCGCTGATCCGCCGCCAGCAGGCGGCGTGCGGCCCGGTAGCCGGTGTCCACGTCACCGCCGACGGTGTTGAACGGCACGGCCGTCTCGGCGGCGACGAGCGACGGGTCGTAGGCGATGCCGGCCTCGGCGAGCGCCTTGCGGTAGCCCTCCAGGCGGCCGTTGCGGGCGGGAAGGTCGACGGTCTGCACGGTCACACCGATCCGGCGGTGGCCGTGGTCGATCAGCTCGCGCACCGCCACGTAACCGCCCTGGACCTCGTCGGGCACGACGGAGGGGATGGCGGGGTCGGGCGAGCCGGCGTCGAGCAGCACGGTGGGCGTGGCCCGCAGCGTCTCCGGCAGGGTCACGATCCGGTGGTACATGGCCGCGTACAGCACGCCGTCCACCTGACGCTGGAGCAGCATGTCGATGCTGGTGCGCTCCAGTGCGGCGTCGCCGCTGGTGTTGACCAGCAGCAGCACCAAACCCTCGGCAGCGGCGGCCTCCTGGGCTCCCAGGATCATCCGGCCCGCGTGCGGGGTGGTAGCGATCTCGTCGCTGACGAAGCCGATGGTCTGCGACCGCTGTGTCCTGAGCCCGCGGGCCAGTCCGTTCGGCGCGTACCCGAGCTCGTCGGCGGCCTTCCAGACGCGCTGACGCGTCTCCTCGCTGATCCGCTTGCCCTCGACCCGGTTCAGGACGTGCGACACGGTCGCGGTCGACACACCTGCCGCCGCTGCCACGTCCTTGATCCCGATCCGGCGCGCCATGTCCCCTGCCCAAAGTGGTGGATTCCGGTCTGGCTAATCGTTTAGCCAACCGCGTGGACATGAGAGTGCCGTCACTGGCGGGCCACTGTCAATGGCTCGTTACGAACTCGCGGCCACGAGGTGTCCGCGCCTCGGGGGCGGCACTGCGGCACGTGGGCGGGGCGGGGCGACCGCTGGGAGCGCCCCATCGGACCAGAAGCGAGCGCGGGACCGGTCGCCTCAGTACGTCACCGCGCGGGTAGCCGCGCGTACCCAGTCGGCCACCGGCAAGGCGGAGAGACGGTGTCGGACCGTCAGCCGACGCGCGTGATCGGCGGGCACTGCCAGCGCGCGTCGACGACTTCGGGGCGCGGCAGGTACCTGCGCAGCGCGACGAACCAGGCGTATGCGCGACGCCAGTCGCTGACCGCTTGCGGCGCGGGGCCCGTTCCTGCGGAAGCCATCACCGCGCTCCTCTCTGTGCTCAGCGGCACGCGAGCCGGCTCAGTTGGCACATCACGCAGTCGTAGTCGCAGCCCGGGTTGAGTCCCACGGTCGCGCGACTGAACTGGTACGGGCCCGGCGACCGCATCAGGATCGCCTCCACCGCGGGGCTTTCGTGCAGGTCGATGTCCCAGTGCTGCACGGCAGCATCGGCGAGGCAGGACGGCACGGTCTGCCGCTCGGCTACCGCCGCTGCGATCTCTCTGAACTTGCCACCGCCGACCCGGATGACCTTGGAACCACCCGGGCGCATGACGATGTTGGTGCCGCCGAACGGTGCGGCGACGAGGGTATGCACGGCGCGATTCCCTTTCCGAGGGGTTCTGGACGAGCGCGCGAGCCGGGACTACCAACCGGCCCCTCGGGGGCGTAGGGATGCCTGCTGTCCCGGGCGGTTCGACCGCCCGGGACCGGCGCTGGTGCCGGCGGCGCGGGAGGTGAGGAGGTGCACCCCCACCCCGCCGGGGTCTCAATGCCGAAGGCGCGGTTCCTCGCGCATTCGGCAGCCTCCGGCCGGCGCGAGTTCACCGGGACGCTCGAGCAGCGCCAGCGCGGCGCGCACGACTACGCCCAGGTCCTCCAGCCGGGCCGCCGCGTCCGAGCGTGGCGCCCGCTCGTCGAGGACCTCGCCGACGTGGCGCAGCACAACAGCCGCCAGCGGCTGCATGGTCTCGCTCATCCGCGGCACGAGCGCAGCCAGTTGCGGGCCGAGCTTGCGGACGTAGCCCTCAAGTTCGACGGCGAGTTCCTCCGTCTCCTTTACCGTCGGCGCAGGGTTCCACAGCGCGCGCTTGCACGCGTCGCGCATCCTGCTGTTGTCGACCTCGGCTCCGTCGCCCACGGGGCAGCCTCCTCGTTCCAGCCGTCGCCCACCGCGTCGCAACGGGCTCGTAGGCACCCCCACGACACTTACCTCTCCCGACGTGTGTCGGACATGTGCGCATCGGGGATGGTTCGCCACATCGGGTGAAGGCCCATGCGGCACAAGCCGTCGCCCTGCCGTCGCCAAGGGGTGCCTCATCGGATCCCCCGTAGCCGCTCCACGTCGGAGACCTGCCTGCGGTACCAGGCCGGGTCTGCGCGTGCACCGAGCGGCGGGAGCCGGCGGCGCCGGACGAGGCCGCTTCCGGCGAGAACGCCGGGCACAGGCCCCTGCCCCTGGTAGGTGTCAGTCGCTGGCCGACCGGCCTTCCGGCCGGTCCTCGATGCCGTGGGCCATCGCCGCGACGCAGGCGGCGACGGCGAGGTAGGCGTTGGCGTCGGCGCCTGCGAGGCGGACTTCAAGGTGCGCGCCGGGGCCGTGGCCGGTGACGCGGACGGCACAGCCGCGGTGGTCGCAGCCCCAGTTGAACCGGGTGGCCACCATGACCCACGTCTTATCAGCAGGCGTACCGGGTGTAACCGTCCTGGCCGTCGTCCGCATCTACAGGAGTCAGCAGAGACTGGCCGCACGCCTGGCGAACATCGAGGCCGAGATCGCCGCGGACAAGATCGCGCGCCTCACACAGCAGCCGGCTCCCGCCCTGCCGGCGGAAGAGGAGGAACCCGCCGAGCCGGCACGCCGCAGACGCCATCTCGCTCTCTACCTCGGCGGCGGTGTCGCCGCCGTCCTCAGCTCCCTGGGCGAGCGTCTCCGCTCTTCGTGGCGGCGAAGCCCCGCTCTCACAGCGACCGGCACCGTCGCCGTCGTGGCTGCGGCGTCCACCGCCGCGGCTCTGTGCCTCCGGTCCGACGACACCGGGCCGGACGCTCCCAACGCGCCGCAGCCCGCCACGGTCGCCCGCCACGGTCTCGGGGACCCTCCGCGTCGGCGCCTCGGACTGTTCCGGCCTGGCGACCGGGCCCGGTTCGCCGGACAACGACCGGGCCGGCGCGAACGACAGCAGGCATCAGACCACGGAGATCAGCATGACCGGGCCCTGACATCCGGCGCGGGGGAATCGCCGGAGCGCAACGTCAGCTACGACGCGAAATCCCCGTCGCTGAATGCCGGTCGCCCCTTGAGGCCCACTACGTCAATCTCGCCCCAGCCCAGTCCGGGTGACGCGGGAACCAGTCCAAGTGACCCGGGGCCGGGGGGCCTTCTCATCATGCAGGTGGGAGCGGTTCTGCCCGCGTAGTCAGTGGTGGGGCGGGTGGGACTCGAACCCACGGCCGACGGATTATGAGTCCGCTGCTCTAACCGGCTGAGCTACCGCCCCATAGCGGCGTGTCGCGTACATGTGTGCGCGCCGTCTGCCGCAGCATAGCCGCTCATACGATCTCCTGCTTCGCAGGGGCGACTTCGCATGCCCTTCAGGACTCCGCCGTGACCTGCACGGTTCCCCCGCGCGCGGCCGGACATGAAAAAGGACCCCGCGGGGTCCTCGTTCAGCATGCTCCCCCGACTGGACTCGAACCAGTAACCTGCCGGTTAACAGCCGGCTGCTCTGCCAATTGAGCTACGGAGGACCGAGCTCCCCCGACTGGACTCGAACCAGTAACCTGCCGGTTAACAGCCGGCTGCTCTGCCAATTGAGCTACGGAGGAATGCCTCGTTGCATCGAACGCACCTACCTGGGTATTCGCCAGGGGGCGGGCGCTCGCTGCGACACATACATTAGCGCAAGCAGGGGGGTGCTCCGCCAATCGGTATCCCCCATGGACGGAAGGGTGGCTCCCCCATGCGCTACAAGCTCACGTTCGTCGTCGGCCTGGCACTGGGTTACGTGCTGGGCACGCGCGCCGGACGCGAACGCTACGAGCAGCTGAAGAAGTCCGCGCGCCAGGTCGCCCAGAACCCGGCGGTCCGCAACACCGCCGAGACGGCCGCCCAGCAGGGCCGCCAGTTCGCGGGCAAGGCGTACCACGTGGTCAGTGACAAGGTCGGGGACCGCGTGCCGGACTCGGTGACGGACCGGGTGCGCTCGCTGAAGGGCCGGCACACCAACGGCACGGGTGAGGACGACTGGGGCACCAGCAACACCTAGGCGTACCTCGCCGCGAACTCCCGCGGCCCGTCGCCCATAGAATTTTCGCCATGGGGATAGTCGCCGGGCTGGACAGTTCGCCCGATTTCACTCGCATCGTCGTCTGCGACACGGACACGGGCGCCGTACTCAGGCAGGGGTATGCCCCGCACCCGCTGGACGGCGACCGCCCCGCCGACGTCGATCCGCAGGCCTGGCTGCTCTCCCTCGGGGAGGCGGCCGGCGGCGGGCTCCTCGAAGGCGTGCAGGCCATCGGCGTGTCGGCGCAGCAGAACGCCGTGATCGCGCTGGACGCCCAGGGCAACACGGTGCGCCCGGCGATGGTCGGCGGCGACCGGCGGACGCAGGTCGCGGCCGCGGATCTCATCGACGCGCTCGGCGGCCGGGAGGCGTGGGCGCAGGCGGTGGGGTCCGTGCCGCAGGCGGCGCAGCCCGTCACCAAGCTGCGCTGGCTCGCCAAGAACGAGCCGGACGCCGCGCTGCGCGCCGCGATCCTGATGCAGGCCCACGACTGGCTGGTGTGGCAGCTGCTGGGCCGTCCCGTGCGACGGACCACCGACCGGGGCGGCGCCTCCGGGACCGGCTACTGGTCGGCCGCCACCGGCTCCTACCGCACCGACCTCGTGGACCTGGCGCTCGGTCACCAGGTGATGCTGCCCGAGGTGATCGGCCCGGCGGAGGCGGCCGGTACGACGCCGGAGGGGCTGCTGATCTCCGCCGGGACCGGCGGGACCATGGCCGCGGCCTTCGGGCTCGGGATCGGGCTGGGCGACGCGGTGGTCTCGCTGGGCGCCTCGGGGTCCGTGATGGCCGTGCACCCCGAGGCCCTCGTCGACGGCACCGGGATGATCACCGCCCTCGCCGACGCGACCGGCATGCACTTGCCCGTGGTGACCACCCTGAACGCCGTGCGGACCCTGCGCGGGACCGCCGAGCTGCTCGGGCTGCCGGACCTGGAGAGCCTGTCCGACCTGGCGATGAAGTCGACGCCCGGCTCGCACGGACTGGTGCTGCTGCCCTATCTGGAGGGCGAGCGCACGCCCAGCCTGCCGCACACCGCCGGGACCCTCGCGGGCCTGCGGCGCGAGTCGATGAAGCCCGAGCACCTCGCCCGGGCCGCGTTCGAGGGCATGCTGTGCGGGCTCGCCGACGCGCTGGACGTGCTGCGCGGCCGGGGCGTCGACGTACGGCGGATCTTCCTGCTCGGGGCGGCCGCCGAGCTGCCCGCCGTGCAGGCGGCGGCGCCCGCCCTGTTCGGCGCGCAGGTCGTCGTCCCGCAGCCCGCCGACTACGCGGCGATCGGTGCCGCCCGGCAGGCCGCGTGGGCGCTGGGGGTGTCGCAGGGCGCGCTCGACCCGCGCAATCCGCCGGCCTGGCAGGGCGCGGCGGCGCAGGTGCTGGAGCCCGGTGAGGAGCTGGCGGTCGGGCAGGCGGTGCGGCAGCAGTACGTGTCCGTGCGGGAGCAGACCCATCCGGGGGCGTTCCGGGCGTAACGGTGGGCGGTGGAACGTAAGGATCCGGTAGGAGCCGCAACCGAAAGGCCGTACGAAAGCGCGCTCTCGGCTTAATCGGTTGAGGTAACGCGGGGGGAATGTTCGACGATGGGGGCGACGGGCAACGAACCCGCCCCCCACCGCCGACTCCGAGAGACGCAGCGTGCTCATACGACTTCTACGGACCTATCTCAGGCCGTACAAGAAACCCATCGCCGCGGTGGTGCTGCTGCAGTTCCTGCAGACCTGCGCCACCCTCTATCTGCCGACGCTGAACGCGCACATCATCGACAACGGTGTCGTCAAGGGCGACACCGGCTACATCCTCTCCTTCGGCGCGCTGATGATCGGCATCTCGCTGGCCCAGGTCGTGTGCAACACGGGGGCCGTGTACTACGGCGCCCGGACCGCGGCGGCGCTCGGCCGGGACGTGCGCGCCGCGGTCTTCGACCGGGTGCAGTCCTTCTCCTCGCGGGAGGTCGGCCATTTCGGGGCGCCCTCGCTGATCACCCGGACCACCAACGACGTGCAGCAGGTCCAGATGCTGGCCCTGATGACGTTCACGCTGATGGTGTCGGCGCCGATCATGTGCGTGGGCGGCATCGTCCTGGCGCTCGGGCTGGACGTGCCGCTGTCCGCGGTGCTGGTCGCTGTGGTGCCGACGCTGGGCATCTGCGTGACGTTGATCGTGCGGCGGCTGCGGCCGCTGTTCCGGGCCATGCAGACCCGCCTGGACACCGTCAACCGGGTGCTGCGCGAGCAGATCACCGGCAACCGCGTGATCAGGGCGTTCGTCCGGGACGAGTACGAGAAGGAGCGGTTCGGGAAGGCCAACGGCGATCTCACCGAGATGCAGCTGGCCACCGGCAACATGCTCGCGCTGATGTTCCCGATCGTCATGACGGTGGTGAACCTGTCGTCCATCGCGGTGGTGTGGTTCGGCGCCCACCGCATCGACAGCGGCGGCATGCAGATCGGCGACCTGACCGCGTTCCTCGCCTACCTCATGCAGATCGTGATGTCCGTGATGATGGCCACCTTCATGTTCATGATGGTGCCGCGCGCGGAGGTGTGCGCCGAGCGGATCGAGGAGGTCCTCGACACGTCGTCGAGCGTCGTCCCGCCGACCGCCCCGGTGCTGGAGCTGCGCCGGCACGGCCACCTGGAGATCCGGGGCGCGGGCTTCCGCTACCCGGGTGCCGAGGAGCCGGTGCTCAAGGCCGTCGACCTGGTCGCCCGGCCCGGTGAGGTGACCGCCGTGATCGGCTCGACCGGCAGCGGCAAGTCCACGCTGCTCGGCCTGGTCCCCCGCCTGTTCGACGCGACCGACGGCGAGGTCCTGGTCGACGGCACGGACGTGGCGACCATCGAGCCGAAGCTGCTCGCGAAGACGGTCGGCCTGGTCCCGCAGAAGCCGTACCTGTTCGCCGGGACGGTCGCGACCAACCTGCGCTACGGCAACCCGGACGCCACGGACGAGGAGCTGTGGCACGCGCTGGAGGTGGCGCAGGCCAAGGACTTCGTCTCCCGGCTGGAGGGCGGGCTGAACGCGCCGATCGCGCAAGGAGGCTCGAACGTCTCCGGCGGCCAGCGCCAGCGGCTCGCGATCGCCCGCACCCTGGTGCAGCGTCCGGAGATCTACCTCTTCGACGACTCCTTCTCCGCCCTCGACTACGCGACCGACGCGGCCCTGCGCGCGGCGCTCGCCGAGGAGACCGCCGAGGCCACCGTGGTGATCGTCGCCCAGCGTGTGGCGACCATCCGGGACGCCGACCGGATCGTCGTCCTCGACGAGGGACGGGTCGTCGGCACCGGCCGGCACCACGAGCTGATGGCGGACAACGAGACCTACCGGGAGATCGTGCTCTCCCAGCTGACGGAAGCGGAGGCTGCCTGATGGCCGGGCCGATGGCGCGGATGATGGGTCAGGGCGGCGGGCCCGACAGCCGTTCGATGGACTTCAAGGTGTCGGGCCGGCGCCTGATCGCCCAGTTCAAGCCGGAGCGGCTGACGATCTACGCGCTGCTGTGCTGCGTGGTCGTCAGCGTCGGGCTCAACGTGATCGGGCCGAAGATCCTCGGCCGGGCCACCGACCTGGTGTTCGCCGGGATCGTCGGGCGGCAGATGCCGGCGGGGGCCACCAAGGAACAGGTCCTGGACTCCATGCGCGCGCGGGGCCAGGGCCAGATCGCCGACATGCTGCGCAGCACCGACTTCACCCCGGGCCAGGGCATCGACTTCGACGCGGTGGGCCGGGTCCTGCTGCTCGCGCTCGGTACGTTCCTGGTCGCCGGTCTGCTGATGGCGGTGGCGACCCGGCTGGTGAACCGGACCGTCAACCGCACCATGTACCGGCTGCGCGAGAACGTGCAGACGAAGCTGTCGCGGCTGCCGCTGTCGTACTTCGACAAGCGGCAGCGCGGTGAGGTGCTCTCGCGGGCCACCAACGACATCGACAACATCGGCCAGACGCTGCAGCAGTCGATGGGCCAGCTCATCAACTCGCTGCTGACCATCATCGGTGTGCTCGCGATGATGTTCTGGGTGTCGTGGCTGCTGGCGCTGGTGGCCCTGGTGACCGTGCCGCTGTCGTTCGTCGTCGCCACGCGCGTCGGCAAGCGGTCGCAGCCGCACTTCGTGCAGCAGTGGCGCTCCACCGGCAAGCTGAACGCCCACATCGAGGAGATGTACACCGGGCACACCCTGGTGAAGGTGTTCGGACGGCAGGACGAGTCGGCGCAGCAGTTCGCCGAGCAGAACGAGGCGCTGTACGAGGCCGGGTTCAAGGCGCAGTTCAACAGCGGGATCATGCAGCCGCTGATGATGTTCGTCTCCAACCTCAACTACGTGCTGGTGGCGGTCGTCGGTGGTCTGCGGGTCGCCTCGGGCGCCCTGTCCATCGGTGACGTGCAGGCGTTCATCCAGTACTCGCGGCAGTTCTCGATGCCGCTGACGCAGGTCGCGTCCATGGCGAACCTGGTGCAGTCGGGTGTCGCGTCGGCCGAGCGGATCTTCGAACTCCTGGACGCGGAGGAGCAGGAGGCGGACCCGGTCGAGGGCACCCGGCCCGAGGAGCTGCGGGGGCTGGTGGAGCTGCAGAACATCTCCTTCCGTTACGACCCCGAGAAGCCGCTGATCGAGGACCTCTCGCTGAAGGCGGAACCGGGCCACACGGTCGCCATCGTCGGCCCGACCGGCGCCGGCAAGACCACCCTGGTCAACCTGCTCATGCGGTTCTACGACGTCTCCGGCGGGCGCATCACCCTCGACGGCGTCGACATCGCCGCGATGAGCCGGGACGAACTGCGGGCCCGGATCGGCATGGTGCTGCAGGACACCTGGCTGTTCGGCGGCACGATCGCGGACAACATCGCCTACGGCGCCTCGCGCGAGGTCACCCGCGGCGAGATCGAGGAGGCGGCGCGGGCCCGCGCACGCCGACCGGTTCATCCGTACGCTGCCCGACGGCTACGACACGGTGATCGACGACGAGGGCTCCGGGGTGAGCGCCGGTGAGAAGCAGCTGATCACCATCGCGCGGGCGTTCCTGTCCGACCCGGTGATCCTGGTCCTGGACGAGGCGACGTCGTCGGTCGACACCCGGACCGAGGTGCTGATCCAGAAGGCGATGGCCAAACTCGCCCACGGGCGGACCTCGTTCGTGATCGCGCACCGGCTGTCGACCATCCGGGACGCGGACACGATCCTGGTGATGGAGAACGGCTCGATCGTCGAACAGGGCTCGCACACCGACCTGTTGGAGGCCGACGGGGCCTACGCGCGGCTGTACAAGGCGCAGTTCGCGCAGGCGGTGGCGGAAGTGGACTAGCCGCTTCGCGGGGAGTGCCGCGATGGGCCGTCAGTCGTCTGCCGGTCCGTCGCGGCTGGTCGCGCCCACGCGGCGGAGCCGCATATCGACACGGCCCCGCGCCCCTGGGAGGTTTCAGTCCAGGTATCCCCGAAGCTGATCCGCAAAGGCGTGGTCCCGGAGCTTGTTCAGCGTCTTGGACTCGATCTGCCGTATCCGCTCCCGGGTCACGCCGAAGATGCGGCCGATCTCCTCCAGCGTGCGCGGGCGCCCGTCGGCCAGGCCGTACCGCAGCTGCACGACCTTGCGCTCCCGCTCCCCCAGCGTGGACAGCACGGCCTCCAGGTGCTCCCTCAGGAGCAGGAACGCGGCCGACTCCACGGGGCTCGCCGCGTCGCCGTCCTCGATCAGGTCGCCGAGGGCGACGTCGTCCTCCTCGCCCACCGGGGCGTGCAGGGAGACCGGCTCCTGGGCCAGGCGGAGCACCTCGCCGACGCGCTCGGGCGCCAGGTCGAGGTGGGCGGCGACCTCCTCGGGGGTCGGCTCGTAGCCCCGTTCCTGCAGCATCCGGCGCTGGACGCGCACGACGCGGTTGATCAGCTCGACGACGTGCACCGGGACCCGGATGGTGCGGGCCTGGTCGGCCAGCGCCCGGGACATGGCCTGCCGGATCCACCAGGTGGCGTAGGTCGAGAACTTGTAGCCGCGGGCGTAGTCGAACTTCTCGACCGCCCTGATCAGGCCGAGGTTGCCCTCCTGGACGAGGTCGAGCATGGTCAGGCCGCGGCCGACGTACCGCTTCGCGACGGACACCACCAGCCGCAGGTTCGCCTCGATGAGGCGGCGCTTGGCCATACGGCCCATGACCACCAAGCGGTCCAGGTCCAGCGCCAACTCGCTGTCCAGGTCGGGGGTGGTGCTCAGCTTCTCCTCGGCGAACAGGCCGGCCTCGACCCTGCGGGCCAGCTCGACCTCCTCGGCGGCCGTGAGCAGCGGGATACGGCCGATCTCACGGAGGTACTGCCGGAACAGGTCCGAGGACGGTCCGCCGGTGTCGGCGCGGGCCCGCGCCGCGGCGGGCGTCTCCACGGGCTCCGGAGTCTCCGTCTCCAGTGCCTCGGCGGGCGGTTCGGCCGCCTCGGGCGGCCCTTCGGGTTCCACGGGGTCCGCCTCTGGGTGGTGCACGGCACGGGTCTGCGGGGGGACCGCGACGAGGACGTCGGCCTCCGCGTCCGGCTCCGTGACGTCGTTGCCGGTGTCGGTCTGGGTGAGGGTCTGGGTCTGCACGCGGGCGACCTCCAGGATGATCGCTGCCAGGGGGTACGGCAGCGGTACTTCGGGGGCGGAGTCGGCGGCCTCGCCGCTGTCCGTCCCGTACGCGTTGAACGGAACCGCGGGGGTCTGGGACCCGTACGGGACGGATCGGCCGCGCTCCGAGGACTCAGGCACCGGAACCCAGTGTGGAGTACGACACATCGCCGCCACGAGGGGCGTGCGGTGACTTTTTGCAATCGGGCCGTGACCGGGCGGTGACCGTGTCGTCCGGTCGCCTCAGAGAGCCGCGGCGCCGTGTTCGCGCAGGGCCTGGTCGTACTGCTGCAGCACCCACAACTCGTTCTGTACGGCGGCCAGTTGGGCGGGATCGCCGGAGGTGCCGAGGCGGGTGAGAGTGGAGGTGATGTCCCGGACCCGGCGCTCGACGGCCCGGCGGCGGACGGTGACCAGCTGGGCGCCCGCGTACACCTCGTCGACCGACTTGCGCATGATCGCCTCCACGGCCAGCTCGGTGACCATGGCGCGCACGGTGTCGTCCGGCGCGGCCTCGCGCACCCGGACCAGGTAGTCCTGGGGGTCCCGCACGCCGTACTCGGTGCCGCCCGCTTCCATGATCGCCTGGCGGACGGCGGCGTAGGGCGCGGCGGTGAACTCGTCGGCGCCGTAGGCGTCGAAGGCCGGGGAGACCAGCTCCGGTCGCTGGAGGGCGAGCTTGAGCAGCTCGCGCTCGGTGGCGTAGACGGGGTTGCGCAGGGTGAGGGCGGGGCCCGAGGCGGTGGGGCGCGGGGCGGCGTCGTAGGGCTGGTGGGGGCCGCGACCGCTGGGCGCGGGGCCCTTGCCGCCGCGGTCGCGGGCCCAGCGGGCGAGCTGGGCGACGCGCTTGACGACGAACTGGGTGTCGAGGATGCCGAGCATGCCGGCGAGCTGGACGGCAACCTCGTGCTGGGCGCCGCTGTTCTTGATGCGGGCCACGATGGGCGCCGCCTCGTCGAGGGCGGCGGCGCGGCCGGCGGGGGTGTCGAGGTCGTAGCGGACGACGATCTGGCGCAGCGCGAACTCGAAGAGCGGGGTGCGGGGTTCGACCAGGTCGGCGACGGCCTCGTCACCCTTGGCCAGGCGCAGCTCGCAGGGGTCCATGCCGTCCGGGGCGATCGCGATGTAGGTCTCGGCGGCGAACTTCTGGTCGTCCTCGAAGGCGCGCAGGGCCGCCTTCTGGCCGGCCGCGTCGCCGTCGAAGGTGAAGATCACGCGGGCCGAGCCGTTGTCCATCAGCAGCCGACGCAGGATCTTGATGTGGTCGCCACCGAAGGCGGTGCCGCAGGTCGCGATGGCCGTGGTGACGCCGGCGAGGTGGCAGGCCATGACGTCGGTGTAGCCCTCGACGACGACGGCGCGGCTGGCCTTGGCGATGTCCTTCTTCGCCAGGTCGATGCCGTACAGGACCTGGGACTTCTTGTAGATCGCCGTGTCGGGGGTGTTGAGGTACTTGGGGCCGTTGTCCGCCTCGTAGAGCTTGCGCGCGCCGAAGCCGACGACCTCTCCGCCGATGTCGCGGATGGGCCACATCAGGCGGCCGCGGAAGCGGTCGATGGGGCCGCGGCGGCCCTCCTGGGAGAGGCCGGAGAGGACGAGCTCCTTGTCGGTGAAGCCCTTGCCGCGCAGGAAGCGGGTGAGGTGGTCCCAGCCCTGGGGGCTGTAGCCGACCGAGAAGTGCTGGGCGGCGGCCTGGTCGAAGCCGCGCTCGGCGAGGAAGATCCGGCCGGTGTCGGCCTCGGGGCTGGTGGCGAGCTGCTCGGCGTACCACTCGGCGGCGATCTTGTGGGCCTCGACCAGACGGATGCGCTCGCCGCGCTGGTGGGAGGGGTTGTAGCCGCCCTCCTCGTACCGCAGGGTGATGCCGGCCTGGGCGGCGAGGCGCTCGACCGCCTCGGAGAAGGAGAGGTGGTCGACCTTCATCACGAACGTGATGGTGTCGCCGCCCTCCTGGCAGCCGAAGCAGTGGAAGAGCCCCTTGCTCGGACTGACCTGGAAGGACGGTGACTTCTCGTCGTGGAACGGGCACAGGCCCTTGAGGTTGCCACCGCCCGCGTTGCGCAGCTGGAGGTACTCGGACACCACGGCGTCGATCGGGACCGCGTCCCGTACCGCCTTCACGTCCTCGTCGTTGATCCGTCCTGCCACAGGGTGATTCTACGGGTCAGAACTGACACTCCTGGGGCGAGACGGCCCTCGGCCGGGGGTCCGGGGGTTGCCCCCCGGAAGATTGCAGCACGGGGATGGACTGACACTCAAGAGACGAGGCTTTCGAGCGGAACGTGCGGGTCCGCCAGTGCCTCCGTGTCCACCCGGGTCCTGGTGCGGATCAGCGTCTGGATGGGGTCCGTGACGTTCCACACGTTCACATTCATCCCGGCCAGCACCCTTCCGTCCTTGACCCAGAAGGCGATGAACTCGCGCTTGCCGGCGTCTCCCCGGATGACCACTTCGTCGTAGGTGCCGGGGGGCGCCCAGCCGGAGTACTCCATGCCGAGGTCGTACTGGTCGGAGAAGAAGTAGGGCACGCGGTCGTAGGTGATGTCCCGGCCGAGCATCGCCCGGGCCGCGGCGGGCCCGCCGTTGAGGGCGTTGGCCCAGTGCTCGACGCGCAGCCGCGTGTCGAACAGGGCGTGCGGGAAGGAGACGACGTCTCCGGCGGCGTAGATGTCGGGGTCTGAGGTGCGCAGCCGTTCGTCGACGGCGACGCCGCCGCCGTACCGCCGGTCGGCGATCTCCAGGCCCGCCGCCTCCGCGAGGCCGGTGCGCGGGGCCGCGCCGATCGCGGCGAGGACGTCGTGGGCGGGGTGCTCCTCGCCGTCGTCGGTGCGGGCCGCCAGGACCATGCCGTCCTGGCCGACGATCTCGGCGAGCCGCGCGCCGAAGTGGAAGCGGACGCCGTGCTCGCGGTGCAGCTCGGCGAAGAGGTTGCCGAGCTCGGGGCCGAGGACCGCGTGCAGCGGGGTGGTGTGCGGCTCGACGACGGTGACCTCGGCGCCGTACTCACGGGCCGCGGCGGCGACCTCCAGGCCGATCCAGCCTGCGCCCGCGATGACGATGTGGCCGTTGTCCCGGCCGAGCGCGGCGAGGACGTGCTTGAGCCGTTCGGCGTGGGCGAGGCGGCGCAGGTGGTGCACGCCCGCGAGGTCGGTGCCGGGGATGTCGAGGCGGCGCGGCTCCGCGCCGGTGGCGAGCAGGAGCTTGTCGTAGTGGACGAGCGTGCCGTCCTCGCCGAAGCGGACCGTCTTCGCCTCGCGGTCGATGGCGTCGACGGTCTCGCCGAGGTGCAACTCGATGTCGTGGCGCGCGTACCAGGCGGGTTCGTGGACGAAGACGCTGTCGCGCTCCTCCTTGCCCAGCAAATAGCCCTTGGAGAGCGGGGGACGCTCGTACGGGTGGTCGCGCTCGTCGCAGATCAGTATCACGCGGCCGGTGAAGCCCTCCGCTCGGAGCGTCTCGGCCGCCTTCGCGCCGGCGAGGCCGCCTCCGACGATGACGAATGTCTGATCCGCGTCGACCACTTGATGCCTCCTACGGGGGATCCGGGGGGTGTCCTCACAGAAAACACTGTGGGTACCGCCACATGCGAGCGTCCCGCACGGAGCGTGATGGGGGAAGAGGGAGTGGCCCGATCAGGCCACGGAGTGTCACATTCGGGTTCATTCCTCGTCACCCGCGCCCCCTCAGTCTCCCGTCTGCCCCGTCAGGCGTCCGTGAAGCGAGCGGGCCGAGGCGTCGGTGAGGGAGGCGATCTGGTCGACGATCACCCGTTTGCGCGCGCGGTCGTCGCCGGCCTGCTCGAACAGGGACCGGAACTGCGGGTCCAGGCCGTCGGGCGCACGCACGGTGAGCGCCTGGGCCAGTTCGGCCACGACGACACGCTGGTCGGCGCGCAGCCGCTCCTGCTCGGCGCGCTGCATCACGTAGCGGTGGGCGACGGCCTTGAGGATCGCGCACTCCAGACGGGTCTCGCGCGGTACGACGAGTGCCGCGTCGTACCGCGTGAGGCGGCCCGTGCCGTACGCGGCGCGGGTGGCGGTCTCGGCGGCGAGGGCGAAGCGGCCGATGAGCTGGCTGGTGGCGTCCTTGAGGCGGGCCTGGGCGACGGCCGTCCCGTCGTAGCCGTGCGGCCACCACTCCTGGTCCTGCAGGCGGTCGAGGGCGGCGGCGAGTTCGGCGGGGTCGGTGTCCGCGGGGACGTACCGGCCGCGGGCCACCGCGAAGACCTCCTGGCGCTCGGGCTCGGCGTGCAGGCAGTCGGGGTCGACGTGGCCGGCGTGCAGACCGTCCTCGACGTCGTGCACCGAGTACGCCACGTCGTCGGACCAGTCCATGACCTGGGCCTCGAAGGTGGTGCGGGTGCCGGGGGCCTCCTTGCGGACCCAGTCGAAGACGGGGCGGTCGTCCTCGTAGACACCGAACTTGGGCGAGGCGGGATCGGTGGGATGGGCGCCCCTGGGCCAGGGGTACTTGGTGGCGGCGTCCAGGGTGGCCCGCGTGAGGTTGAGGCCGACGGAGCCCTCCGGGGTGAAGCGCTTGGGCTCGATGCGGGTGAGCAGCCTCAGGGACTGCGCGTTGCCCTCGAAGCCGCCGCAGTCGTGGGCGAATTCGTTCAGCGCCTGTTCGCCGTTGTGGCCGAACGGGGGGTGGCCGAGGTCGTGCGAGAGGCAGGCGGCCTCCACCAGGTCGGGGTCGCAGCCGAGGGCCGCGCCGAGTTCGCGGCCGACCTGGGCGCACTCCAGGGAGTGGGTGAGGCGGGTGCGGGGGCTGGCGTCCCAGACCCGGGTGCGGGTGCCGGGGGTGACGACCTGGGTCTTGCCGGCGAGCCTTCGCAGGGCCGAGGAGTGCAGTACGCGCGCGCGGTCGCGCTGGAATGCGGTGCGGCCGGGGCGTTTGTCGGGTTCTGGGGCCCAGCGTTCTGTTGCCTGCGCGTCGTACGACATGTCTCGACAGTACGGGCAGGGACCGACAATCCGCGTACGTGTCCGCCGGGATCGCTCACATGGCGAGTGCGGGCTGTGTGCGGCTTGTCGCCCAGTCCGTCGTGCCCTTTACGGCGTTGTCGTACCGGTGCAGGAGCAGTTCCGCCATCGCCGGGTGGGTGCCCAGGGGGGCCGAGGCGATCCACGGGGCCGCCTCGGCGCACTCGGTGGCGAAGCGGCCCGGGGCCGTGAAGTAGGAGGCGACCGCGACGCGGTGACGACCCCTCGCCGCCAGGGCCCGGATCGCGTCCGGGACGGTCGGGGCCGACGTCGTGGCGTAGGCGGGGACCACCGGGACGCCCAGGCGCTCGGCGAGGAGTTCGGCCGTGCGGCCGGTGTCGACCCCGGACTCGGGGTCGCGGGAGCCCGCGGCGGCCAGGACGACCGCGCTCGCGCGCCGTGTCTCCTCGTCCGCGCAGGTGCGCCAGCCGGCCTCGACGAGGCGGGCGTACAGGGCGTCGACCAGCAGCGGGTGCGGGCCCAGGGCGCCCGCCACGCGCGCGTGCACGTCCGACGCGGCGGCCATCTCGGGGATGTCCCGCTTGATGTGGTAGCCGCGGCTGAGCAGCAGGGGGACGAGGACCGCCTCCCGCCCGCCGAGGCCGGCCAGGGTGTCGGGGAGCAGGGGCTCGTTCAGTTCGATGTGGCCCAGGTGGACGGGCAGACCCGGACGCCGCTCACGGACCCGCTCCAGGAGCGCGCGGACGGTGCTCAGAGCCCGCGGGTCGCGGCTGCCGTGCGCCACGACGACCAACGCGGGAGGGGCCGGGCGGCGCCGGCCGTCCAGGGAGACGAGGCTGAGCCGGCCCGCGAGCCGGCTGCCGATCTGGCTCAGGAGGTGCGCCGTACTGTCCGTCATGCATCGATCCTCGCCGGGGCACGTTGCCGTCCCGTTGCCTGGTGATGACGGGCGTTTTCCAGCCCTTCACCGCGCCGGACGCGGGCCTGTGAGCCGCCACGACCTGCGGTTTCGTCGCACGGAGTGAACCTGGTCACGTAGGGTGTGCCGAACCGCCGGGCTCGACGCGACGTCTCTGACTGTCGAGAAGCAGGCGGAAGAGGGGGAACGTTCGAATGCGCAAACCGCGGCTGCCCCGCACACGCACCGGACAGCGGCGGCTGGTGCAGGCCGTGACGGCCGGGTGCGTGCTGGCGCTCCTTCCGTCGACCTGGCTGTACGTCTCCACGGCCGGCCGGCTGGGCACGGTCGCGGACGCGCCCCGCGCCGAGGTCGCCGTCGTCTTCGGCGCCGGCCTGTGGAACGGCGAGCCGTCGCCGTACCTGGCCAACCGGCTCAACGCGGCGGCGAAGCTGTACCGCGACAACCGCGTCGAAGTGGTCCTCGTCACCGGCGACAACAGCCGCGAGGACTACGACGAGCCCGACGCCATGCGCGCCTACCTGACCCGGCACGGCGTGCCGGACCGGCGGATCGTCAGCGACTACGCGGGCTTCGACACCTGGGACTCCTGCGTGCGCGCGAAGAAGATCTTCGGCGTGGACCGGGCGGTGCTGATCAGCCAGGGCTTCCACATCCGGCGGGCGGTGGCGCTCTGCCAGGCCGCGGGCGTGTCGTCGTACGGCGTCGGGGTGGACGCCAAACACGACGTGACCTGGTACTACGGCGGCACGCGCGAGGTGTTCGCGGCCGGCAAGGCGGCGCTGGACGCCGTGTTCCACCCGGACCCGCAGTTCCTCGGGCACAAGGAGAAGGGCGTCGCGAAGGCGCTGGCCAGCGCCCGGTGACGCCGGGCTCACGCCGGCCGGCGCGGCAGGGGGAGGCGGTCGTCCCGTCCGCGTAACAAGGGGCCGCGCCGCGCGTAACACGGCCGACGCACGCTGGCCGGTATGCAGAACACCGTGACGCCCACGCACTGCCCGTACTGCGCCCTGCAGTGCGGGATGAACCTGACGCCCGCCGCGGACGGCACGGTCGAGGTGAGCGAGCGCACGGACTTCCCGGTGAACCGGGGCGCGCTGTGCGGCAAGGGCCGTACCGCGCCGGCCGTGCTCTCGTCCCGGGTGCGCCTGACCTCCCCGTTGGTGCGCTCCGAGAAGGGCACGCTGGTGCCCGCCACCTGGGACGAGGCACTGGACCGGATCGCCGGCCGGCTGCGGCGGACGCGCGCGGAGCACGGGCCGGACGCGGTCGGCGTGTTCGGCGGGGGTGGCCTGACCAACGAGAAGGCGTACACGCTCGGCAAGTTCGCGCGGGTGGTGCTCGGCACCTCGCAGATCGACTACAACGGGCGTTTTTGCATGTCGTCGGCCGCGGCGGCCGGCATGAAGGCGTTCGGGCTCGACCGGGGGCTGCCGTTCCCGCTCGAGGACATCCCGAGGACAGGCTGCGTGATCCTGGTGGGGTCCAACCTCGCCGAGACCATGCCGCCGTCGCTGAGGTTCTTCACCGAGCTCAAGGAGAACGGCGGCACGCTGATCGTCGTCGACCCGCGGCGCACCCGCACCGCCGAGCAGGCCGACCTGCACCTGGCCCCGCGGCCCGGAACCGACCTCGCGCTCGCCCTGGGCCTGCTGCACCTGGTGGTCGCCGAGGGACGGGTCGACGAGGAGTACGTGGCCGGGCGCACCGCCGGCTGGGAGGACGCGCGGGCCGCGGCGATGGCGCACTGGCCGGAGTACGTGGAGCGGATCACGGGGGTGCCCGTTCCGCAACTCCGAGAGGCGGTGCGGCTGTTCTGCGAGCCCGAGCACGCGATGGTGCTGACGGCGCGCGGGCCCGAGCAGCAGTCCAAGGGCACGGACACCGTGGGCGCGTGGATCAACCTGTGCCTGGCGACCGGCCGGGCGGGACGGCCGCTGAGCGGCTACGGCTGTCTGACCGGGCAGGGCAACGGACAGGGCGGGCGCGAACACGGCCAGAAGGCCGACCAGTTGCCCGGCTACCGCAAGCTGGACGACCCGGCGGCACGGCGGCACGTCGCCGAGGTGTGGGGCGTGGACCCGGACAGCCTGCCGGGCCCGGGACGCAGCGCGTACGAGCTGCTGGACGCGCTGGGGACGGACATCAGGTCGCTGCTGCTGATGGGTTCCAACCCGGTGGTGTCGGCGCCGCACGCCGCGCACGTGGAGGAGCGCCTGAAGTCCCTCGACTTCCTGGCCGTGTGCGACGTGGTGCTGTCGGAGACGGCGGCGCTCGCGGACGTGGTGCTGCCGGTGACGCAGTGGGCGGAGGAGACGGGCACGACGACCAATCTGGAGGGCCGGGTGCTGCTGCGGCGGCGGGCGATCACGCCGCCCGACGGCGTCCGCAGCGATCTGGAGGTCCTGCGCGAACTCGCCGACCGGCTGGGCGTGGAGAAGGGCTTCCCGACCGATCCGGAGGAGGTCTTCGAGGAGTTGCGCCGGGCGAGCGCGGGCGGACTCGCCGACTACTCCGGGATCACGTACCGCAGGCTCGCGGAGGAGAACGGGGTGTTCTGGCCGTGCCCCCAACTCCTGCAGCAGGAGCCCGAGGAGGCCCACCCGGGCACCCCCCGGCTCTTCCTCGACCGGTTCGCCACCCCGGACGGCCGGGCCCGGTTCGTGCCCGTCTCGCACCGGGCGACCGCCGAGGAACCCGACGCCGAGTACCCGGTCCTGCTGACGACCGGCCGGGTCGTCGCCCAGTACCAGTCCGGCGCCCAGACCCGCCGCGTCGACGAGCTGAACGCCGCCGCGCCGGGCCCGTTCGTGGAGCTGCACCCGCGGCTGGCGGCGCGGCTCGGGGCGGCGGAGGGCGATCCCGTGGCGGTGGTGTCGCGGCGCGGGCGGGCGGTCGCCCCGGCCCGCATCACGACCGCGATCCGGCCCGACACGGTCTTCATGCCCTTCCACTGGCCGGGCGAGGGGCGCGCCAACACCCTGACCAACCCGGCGCTGGACCCGACCTCGCGGATGCCGGAGTTCAAGGCGTGCGCGGTGCGGCTCGAGCCGGTCACCGCCCCGGGGAACTCCTGAGCAGCCAGTCCCCGCCCTCGATGGGCCGCCCGCGGGTACGCAGACGGGCGGCGACCGCGGGGGCGGCGACGTACACCCAGGCGCGGACGAGGACGCCGTCGGCGTCGCGTCGCACCGCGCGCTCGACGCGCTCGTAGAGGTTGCGGGGGTCGCCGGGCGCGTACTCCTCCAGCCGGTCCAGGGCGACGAGCAACTCCGCGTACCGCTCGGGCATCGCGGTCACCAGCTCGCCGCACACCTCGCCGGCGCCGGGCGCCTCCACGGCGTACGGGTAGCCGGGTCCGGCGTACAGCACCGAACCGGTCAGCCGCCCCGGTTCCTCGGCGCGGGTGCGGCCGCGCAGGAAGAGGTCGTGGTTGACCTCGCCGGGGCGGAGGGTGCCGTAGACGAAGAAGGGCAGCTGGGGGCTCACAAAAACGATTCTCTCTCCACACACACCTCCTCACACGCACTCTTTACGGCTGCCTGTCATGACCCCTTAAATCTTGGTCAACACAGCGCCGACCCACCCCCACGCGCCCTCCCGGCGCCCTACCGAGGAGATCGATGAGTCGGATCCGGCTGCACCCCACCACCGCACGCAGGTCCCGTCGTCTCGCCGCCGCCACCGCGGTGGCCGCCACCACCGCCGCCCTGCTGGCCTCCGCGCTCTCCCCCGGCGCCGTCGCCGCCGGCAGACCGACCAGGGCCGGCGCCATCGAGAACGCGGCCTCGGCCCTTCTCGCCCACGCCGCGAGCCTGGGCCTGACGTCCGCCGAGGGCACGTCCGTGCGGGACGTGATCGTCGACGCGGACGGCACGCAGCACGTCCGCTATGACCGCACCTACCGCCAACTCCCCGTCCTGGGCGGCGACTTCGTGGTCCACCTGGCGCCGGACGGAAAGTACCGCGGCGCGAACCGGGCGACCCGGAGCGAGATATCCCTGGCCTCGATCGTGCCCTCCATATCGGCGCCCAAGGCCGCCGACCTCGCGGCGAACGCCCTGCGCGCCGTGAACCTCGGCGAGACCCTGAAGCAGCTGACGGCCAAGCCCCACCTGGTCGTCGACGCCCTGCACGGCACCCCCAGGCTGGCCTGGCGCACCCAGGTGGCGGCCAAGGACTCCCTGGGCAACCCGGTCGCCCGCACGGTGCTCACGGACGCGAAGACCGGCCGGCAGATCGACGCCTGGGACGACATCGAGACCGCGACGGGCGACGGCAAGTCGCTCTACAGCGGCACGGTCCCGCTGGAGACGACCCTGTCGGGATCGACGTACCAGCTCAAGGACCCCACCCGCGGCAACACGTACACGGGCGACGCGGCGAACAAGACCGACCTGTGCTTCCTGACGAGCATCTGCATCAGCCGCGCCCCCTCGACGGTGTTCACCGACACCGACAACCACTGGGGCACCGGAGCGACTTCGGACCGTTCGAGCGCCGCTGTCGACGCCCAGTACGGCACGGACGTCACCTGGGACTTCTACAAGAACACCTTCGGCCGCAACGGCATCGGCGGCGACGGCAAGGGCTCCTACAACCGCGTCCACTACGGCAACGCGTACAACAACGCCTTCTGGGACGACAGTTGCTTCTGCATGACCTACGGCGACGGTGACGGCACGACGTTCGGCCCGCTGGTGTCGCTCGACGTCGCCGGCCACGAGATGACCCACGGCGTCACCTCCAAGACCGCCGCCCTGACGTACTCGGGCGAGTCCGGCGGCCTGAACGAGGCGACCTCCGACATCCTCGGCACGCTGGTGGAGTGGTACGCGAACAACTCCTCCGACCCCGGGGACTACCTCATCGGCGAGAAGATCGTGAAGTCCGGCTTCGGACGCGAGGCGCTGCGGTACATGGACAAGCCCTCGAAGGACGGCAACTCGGCCGACTACTGGAGCAGTTCGGTCGGCAACCTCGACGTCCACTACTCCTCCGGGGTCGCCAACCACTTCGCGTACCTGCTCGCGGAGGGCAGCGGCGCGAAGACGATCAACGGCGTCAGCTACAACTCGCCCACCTCCAACGGCTCCACGGTCACCGGGATCGGACGGGACAAGCTGGGCCGGATCTGGTACCGGGCGCTGACGGTCTACATGACCTCGTCGACGAACTACGCGGGCGCCCGGACGGCGACCCTCAACGCGGCCAAGGACCTGTACGGGGCCGGGAGTGCGGAGTACAACGCGGTGGCGGCGGCCTGGAGCGCCGTGAACGTGAACTGACCCCGCGCCGACCGCGGACCGCGGCCGCTCCGGTGCCGACCGGAGCGGCCGTCCCCTTTCCCCGGGCCGCCGGTCATCCCCCGTACGGCCGGCGCTCCCGCGCCTCCCTCAACCCGCGTGCCCACCACACCAGTTGGTCCAGCATGGTCTTCGCCGCCGCGTCCGGACCCGTCGGGTCCTTCGGACGGCCGTCCTCGAAGGCGCCGCCCGCGTTGTGGAAGGAGACGGTGTCCCGCACCGTCACGGCGTGCAGTTCGGCGAAGACCTGGCGCAGGTGTTCCACGGCGCGCAGGCCGCCGGAGACACCGCCGTAGGAGACCAGGGCGACCGGCTTGGCCTGCCATTCCGTGTAGTGCCAGTCGATGAGGTTCTTCAGGGCCGCGGGATAGGAGTGGTTGTACTCGGGGGTGAGGACGACGAAGGCGTCCGCCGCCGCCAGTTTCGGGGTGACCGAGGACAGGGCGGCGGCCGTCTCCGGGGTCCGGGCGAAGGTCGTGGGGAGCTCGGCGTCGGCCACGTCCACGACCTGCGTGATCAGGTCCTCACGGTCGTGCAGGCGGCTCAGGAGCCAGTCGGCGACGACCGGGCCGAAACGGCCGTGGCGGTTGCTGCCGAGGACGACGGTGACCTGGAGAGGGGCATCGGGTGTCTGCATGCGGATCAGCGTCGTCCCTCAAGTCCGGTTGAGGTCAAGCCCGGGCCCCGCCGACGCCGGATCACCCGTTCACACGCGCGCTCTGCGCCCTTCGGGTGCTCTTCCGCCGATCGCCCTCATAACGCCGTTGACCTGCTGAAACCGCCCGCGGAGAGATCCTGGTCGCACAGGTCTGACACCCATTCACCCCATTTCTGACGCTCCTTCAGGAAGCGCGCTCGCTCCGCTGCCACTTACCTCGGAAGGGCAGAGGACACCAGCAAGAGCTCGGAGGAGCACCGATGCGCCGTACCGCCCGTCTGCTGTCCGCCGCCGCGCTCGCCGTCGCGGCCGCGGGGCTCGTCGCGGCGCCCGCGTACGCCGACGACGAGGGCAGCCTGGAGGTGTATCCGTCCTCGGCCGAGCCCGGCGGGCAGGTCACCGTGAACACCTCGGCGTGCGAGGGCGGTACGGCGGAGGGCGACGCCGGGGCCGTGGGCGCCGGCGCGTTCACGCTCGCGCCCAGCACGCACGAGGACGACGCGATCGGGCAGTTCCGGGTGCCGCCGAGCGCGCAGCCGGGGACGTACGAGATCGTCGCGAAGTGCGCCGAGGGCGGTCACGAGGTCTCCGGCGACCTGGTGGTGACGCTGTCGCCGGCGCGGGGCCAGGTGCAGCCCCGAGGAAGTGTCAAGACGGGGGTCGGTGGCGTGATGGGCCCCGACCCCGTGCAGACCGCGGCCGGCGTGGCGGCTCTCGCCGTCGCCGCCGCGGGCGGTACCTGGCTCCTGCATCGCCGGGCGAGAGGCGGCGGGATCTGACGGACACCCTCCGCTGTCCGTCCGCCGGTACCGCATGTCCCTCCCCCTCCGGGTCCGACGCCCCTCGCGGCCCGGAGGGGGACCGGGGTTCCCACCGTGACAGGGTCCGCCCGCTCCGAGGCAGGAGGCTCGAGTGCGCAGGTTCAGCTTCAGCAATGTCGCCATAGCGTCCGTGACCGTCGTCTCCCTGTGCACGGGCGCCTGGCTGCTCGAGAGCGGTGAGCAGACGCACGCCCCGCCGCAGCCCTCGGCGGCCGAGGCCCGCTCGGGCCGGCCCGCCGACCCCGGGTCCGCGCCCGCGCCGGCGCCCGCGCTGCCGGCCTCCCCGCCGGAACGCATCCGCATCCCGTCGATCCGCGTGGACGCCCCGCTCATGGGCCTGGGCCTCACCCGGTCCGGCAGCCTGGACGTGCCGCCCGCCGGGAAGAAGAACCTCGCCGGCTGGTACGAGGCCGGCACCGCCCCCGGCGAGCGGGGCACGGCGGTCGTGGCCGGCCATGTCGACAACGCCGACGGACCCGCCGTCTTCTACGACCTCGGTGCCGTGAAGAAGGGCAGCGCGATCGACATCGCCCGGCGCGACGGCAGCGTCGCCCGGTTCACCGTGGACGCGGTCGAGGTGTACAAGGCGAGCGACTTCCCCGACCAGAAGGTCTACGGCGCCGCGGACCGGCCCGAGCTGCGAGTGATCACCTGCGGCGGCGGCTACTCGCGGTCGACCGGCTACCAGGGCAACGTGGTCGTCTTCGCGCACCTCACGGGCGGTCACCGCTGACCACGGCCGCCACGACGGTCCGCGCGCAGTCCAGGGCCTCGGTGTGGGTGGTGTCCACCTCGAGGTCGTAGACCACCCCCTGGTGGACGGCCTCCGCCTGCTTCTCGGCCATGCCGGGCGCCCGGTCGCCGCGGACGATCTCCCGGCCCGCGGCCACCGCCGTCTCGCAGCGCACACCGACCCACAGCACGTCGAGGCCGGCCAGCGGCTCACGCCAGCGGTCCTGGGACGCCGCGCCGCCGAGGAAGACGTCGTCGACGATCACCCGGGCGCCCGCCCGCGCCGTCGCCGCCACGCCGCGCCGCCAGGCGGCCTCCAGCCTGCCGAACTCCGGGCCCACCTGCACCGATCCGTCCGGCGAGACGAGCGCGGCCTGCAGGGAGGCCGGCATCGCCTCCACGAGGCCGTCGATCCCGAACGCCAGCCACGGCTCGGGCAGCAGCGCCTGCAGGCACCGCACGATCCCGGACTTGCCGGAACTGGAGCCGCCGTTCAACACGATCACCTCAGTCGCCATGCCGCGACCGTACCGCGGGGGCGCCGGCTTGCCGTAGGCGATATTCGCGGGGCCCGGTAGGCGCGGGGCACAGGGCCGATCTCCGCCGGGCGCGGGCCCCGGTATGCGCCGGGCACAGGGCCGATCTCCGCGAGGCACGGGTCCCGGTATGCGCGGGGCGCGGGGCCGACCTCCGCCGGGCGCGGGCCCGATCTTCGCCGGGCACAGGGCCGACCCCCGCCAGGGCACAGGCCCCGGTATGCGCGGGGCGCGGCGCCGACCTCCGCCGGGCGCGGTCCCGATCTTCGCCGGGCACAGGACCGACCCCCGCCAGGGCACAGGCCCCGGTATGCGCGGGGCGCGGCGCCGACCTCCGCCGGGCGCGGCCCCGATCTTCGCCGGGCACAGGCCCGACCCCCGCCAGGACACGGGTCCCGGTATGCGCGGGGCGCGGCGCCGACCTCCGCCGGGCGCGGTCCCGATCTTCGCCGGGCACAGGCCCGACCCCCGCCAGGACACAGGCCCCGATCTTCGCCAGGCACAGGCCCGACCTCCGCCAGGACACAGGCCCCGATCTTCGCCGGGCACAGGCCCGACCTTCGCCAGGACACAGGCCCCGATCTTCGCCGGGCACAGGCCCGACCTTCGCCAGGGCACAGGCCCCGATCTTCGCCGGGCACAGGGTCGATTTTCGCCGGGCGCGGGGCCGATCTCACAGCGCGTCCCCGGCGGGTGCGCCGAACCCTCACACGCACCCCGCGCCGTAGCTGAGGGCAGCGTTCCTCGCGGGAAACAGACGTGATGCGGTCGGGTAACACCGGCACCGCAGGCTCCTGGACATGACCTCGAATACGCGTGTGGTGGTGATCGGCGCCGGGCTCGCGGGCGTCCGGCTCGCCCGGCGGCTCGGTGAGCTCGGCACGCCCGTGACGCTGATCGGCGAGGAGGAGCATCGCCCGTACAACCGGGTGCTGCTCGCCGAGGTGCTGGCCGGGCGCTACAGCCCGGACGTCATCGCGCTGCCCGCGCCCGCGGAGCTGATCCGCGGCCGGGTCACGGGCATCGACCGCGAGGTGCGAGCCGTACACCTCGCGGACGGCTCGGAGATCGCATACGACACCCTGGTCCTGGCCACCGGCTCCAACCCGGTGCTGCCGCCGCTGCGCGGTCTGTTCACGCCTGATCACGTGCTGCCCGAGGGCGTGCACGCGTTCCGCACGATGGACGACTGCCTGGGCCTGTCGAAGGCCGTACGGCCCGGCGTGCGGGCGGTCGTCATCGGCGGCGGGCTCCTCGGGGTGTCCGCGGCCCGCGCGCTCGCTTTGCGCGGCGCGCAGGTCGTCCTCGCCCAGCAGTCCGAGCGGCTGATGGAGCGCCAGCTCGACCCGGCCGCCTCGAAACTGGTCCGCCGGCACCTGACCGACCTCGGCGTCGAGGTCCACACCGAGTGCCGGGTGCGGGACGTGCGCTGCGTCGGCGGTGCGGTCCGCTCGGTCGAGATGCACGACGGGTACGCGCTCGACGCCGACCTCGTCGTCCTGGCCTGCGGGGTGCACCCGCGCGTCGGCCTCGCGCAGACCGCCGGGCTGGAGGTCCGCAAGGGCGTCCTCGTCGACGACGAACTGCGCACCTCGGACCAGAGCGTCCGGGCGATCGGCGACTGCGCCCAGCACGACGGGACGGTGTACGGGCTCGCCACCCCGGCGCTCGAACAGGCCGAGGTGCTGGCCGAGTTGCTCGCAGGCCGCGCCGACGCCCGCTACACCGGCACCCGTTCACTCACCCGGCTGACGCTGGCCGGTGAGGGCTTCTTCGACCTCGCCGCGTTCGGCGAGACGGAGCCGCGTCCCGGGGACGACGTCGTCCAGCTCACGGACGCCACCCGCGGCACCTACCGCAAGGTCGTCGTCCGCGACGACCGCCTGGTCGGCGGGGTCCTCGTCGGCGAACTCGGCACCGTCGGCGCGCTCGCCCGCGCCTGGGAGGGAGCAGAGCCGCTCCCCGACGACGGCCCCCTGCTCCACCTGCTCACCAATGATGGAGGCTCCTGATGACCGCCGCCCTGGAGGCCACCCCCACGATCGTGCTCGTCGGCCACGGCATGGTCGGCCAGCGCTTCCTCGAAGCGCTCGCCGCCCGCGGCCTGACCGCCACGCACCGCGTGGTCGTGCTGTGCGAGGAGCCGCGTCCCGCCTACGACCGCGTCGCCCTCACCTCGTACTTCTCGGGCCGGACACCCGAGGAACTCTCCATGACCGACCTGGAGTTCATCGCCGACCACGGCATCGAGCTGCACGTCGGCGACCCGGCCGAGACCGTCGACCGCGAGGCGCGGAAGGTCACCGCCCGGTCCGGCAAGGTCTTCGCGTACGACACCCTCGTGCTGGCCACCGGCTCCTACCCGTTCGTGCCGCCGGTGCCGAACAAGGACGCCGAGGGCTGCTTCGTCTACCGCACGATCGAGGACCTGCTCGCCATCGAGGAGTACGCGAGGTCGAAGGCCACGACCGGCGCGGTGGTCGGCGGTGGCCTGCTGGGACTGGAGGCGGCCGGCGCCCTGAAGGGCCTCGGACTGACCTCCCACATCGTGGAGTTCGCGCCGCGGCTGATGCCCGTCCAGGTCGACGACGGCGGCGGCGCGGCCCTGCTGCGCACCATCGAGGAGATGGGCCTGAGCGTCCACACGGGCGTCGGCACGCAGGAGATCGTGGTCGGTGAGGACGGCGCGGTCACCGGCATGAAGCTGTCCGACGGTTCCGAACTCGCCACGGACATGGTGGTGTTCAGCGCCGGTGTCCGCCCCCGCGACCAGCTGGCCCGCGACTGCGGCCTGACCGTCGGCGAGCGCGGCGGCATCGCCGTCGACGCCCAGTGCCGTACCGTCTCCGACCCGCGCGTCTTCGCGATCGGCGAGTGCGCGCTGGCCTGCGACGGCCGGGTGTACGGCCTGGTCGCCCCCGGCTACGAGCAGGCCGAGACGGCCGCCGCGACGATCGCCGAGGACGAGGCGTCCTTCACCGGCGCCGACCTGTCGACGAAGCTGAAGCTGCTCGGCGTCGACGTGGCCTCCTTCGGCGACGCCCACGGCGCCACCGCCGACTGCCTGGACGTCGTCTACTCCGACTCCCGCGCCGGCCTGTACAAGAAGCTGGTCATCGGCCGCGACGGCACGCTGCTCGGCGGCATCCTGGTCGGCGACGCGGAGGCGTACGGCACGCTGAAGGCGTTCACCGGTTCCGTCCCGCCGGTCAGCCCCGAGTCGCTGGTGCTGCCCGCCGGCGCCGGCGAGTCCGTGCAGCTCGGCCCGACCGCGCTGCCGGACGACGCGATCATCTGCTCCTGCAACAACGTCACCAAGGGCACGATCCGCGGCGCGGTCACCGAGCACCGGTGCACCACCGTGCCCGAGGTGAAGAAGTGCACCAAGGCCGGTACGACGTGCGGCAGTTGCGTCAAGGTGCTGGGCCAGCTCGTCGACGCCGAGCTGGAGGCGTCGGGCGTCGAGGTCGACAAGGGCCTGTGCGGCTGCTTCTCCCAGACCCGCGAGGAGCTGTACGAGATCGTCCTCGCCCTGCGCATCAACACCCACCAGGACCTGCTCGACCGCTACGGCCGCGACGGCGCCCGGGGCGGCGAGGGCTGCGAGGTCTGCAAGCCGGCCGTCGGCTCGATCATCGCCTCCCTCGCCCCGACGATCGGCGCCAGCACCTACGTCCTGGACGGCGAGCAGGCGGCCCTGCAGGACTCCAACGACCACTTCCTGGCCAACCTGCAGAAGAACGGCTCGTACTCGGTCGTGCCGCGCATCCCCGGCGGTGAGATCACCCCCGAGGGCCTCATCGTGATCGGCGAGATCGCCCGCGACTTCGGCCTCTACACGAAGATCACCGGTGGCCAGCGGATCGACATGTTCGGCGCCCGTGTCGAACAACTCCCCTTGATCTGGATGCGGTTGGTGGACGCCGGCTTCGAGTCCGGCCACGCCTACGGCAAGGCGCTGCGCACCGTGAAGTCCTGCGTGGGCTCCACGTGGTGCCGCTACGGCGTCCAGGACTCCGTCCGTATGGCGATCGACCTGGAGCTGCGCTACCGGGGGCTGCGCTCCCCGCACAAGCTCAAGTCCGCGGTGTCGGGCTGCGCCCGCGAGTGCGCGGAGGCCCAGTCGAAGGACTTCGGCGTCATCGCCACCGCGGGTGGCTGGAACCTGTACGTCGGCGGCAACGGCGGCGCCACCCCGCGCCACGCGGACCTGCTCGCCCAGGACCTCTCCGACGCCGAACTGATCCGTCTCATCGACCGGTTCCTGATGTTCTACATCCGCACCGCCGACCGCCTGGAGCGCACCTCGACCTGGCTGGAGCGCATCCCCGGCGGCCTGGACCACGTCCGTGACGTGGTGGTGGAGGACTCCCTCGGCATCTGCGAGGAGCTGGAGTCCCTGATGGCGGCGCACGTGGCGAACTACGCCGACGAGTGGGCCACCACCATCAACGACCCCGAGAAGCTGGCCCGGTTCGTGTCCTTCGTGAACGCGCCGGACACCCCGGACCCGGTCGTCGGCTTCGTCCCCGAGCGCGACCAGATCAAGCCCGACCTGCCGCTGCTGTCCATCGGCATGCGCCCCGCCGACAGCCTCCTGGAAGGAAGCGCCCAGCGATGACCCTGGCACCCGAGACCACCGACCTGAAGATCCAACTGCAGCTGGAGGAGGGCTGGCTGACGGTCTGTGACCTGACCCAGCTGGTCCCCGGCCGGGGTGTGGCCGCGCTGCTGCCCGACGGCCGCCAGGCGGCCCTGTTCCGTGACCGCAACGGCGAGCTGTACGCCGTGGACAACCGCGACCCCTTCGGCGGCGCGGCCGTCCTCTCCCGCGGCCTGACCGGCACCCACCGGGGCCGCCCGTTCGTCGCCTCGCCCCTGCTGAAGCAGCGGTTCGACCTGGTGAGCGGACAGTGCCTGGACGACGAGTCGGTGCGGATCGCCACGTACGAGGTGCGGGCGGCGTAGCTCCACACCTCGCTTTCTTGACCGATCGTTCTGCTTTTCACTAGGCTGCGTTCCGTGGCCAGGACCAAGGAGTTCGATCCTGAGGCCGCGCTGCAGGCGGCGCTGGAGCTGTTCTGGCAGCGCGGCTACGAGGCGACGTCGATGTCCGACCTGGTGGACCACCTCGACATCGGCCGCGCCAGCATCTACGCGACCTTCGGCAGCAAGCACGAGCTGTACCTGAAGGCGCTGGACCGCTACGACCGGGCGGGCCTCCCGCCGATCATGCGGGAGCTGTCCCGGCCGGGTCCGGCCCTGCCCGCCGTACGGGCCGTCGTACGGCGTTACGCCGCCGAGGCCGCCGACGACCGGCTGCGCCGCAGCGGTTGCCTGGTCACCAACACGGCGGCCGAACTCGCCCCGCACGACCCGGCCGCCGCCCGGCGGGTCGAGCGCAACTGGGACCAGCTGGAGACCGTGCTGCACTCGGCCCTGCTGCGGGCCCAGGCCCAGGGCGAACTGCCCGCCGGCCGCGACCCGCTCGCCCTGGCCCGCACCCTGCTGGTGCTGATGCAGGGGTTGCGGGTGGTCGGCAAGGCGTCCGGCGACCCGGCCCGGGTACGGGACGCGGCGGAGCAGGCGCTGGCGCTGCTGGACTGAACCGCCCCTACTCACCGAGGGGCGTTTTTCTCGCTCTCATATTGAACCGATCGGTCAAGAAAAGGGGAGATCATGACCAGAGGCCGTTTCGCGGGGAGGACCGCTCTCGTCACGGGCGGGGGGTCGGGCATCGGCCGGGCCGTCGCGCTCGCGTTCGCCGCGGAGGGCGCGCACGTGGTCGTGGCCGGCCGGCGCCAAGAACCGCTCGACGAGACGGTCGCCCTGATCGAGGGGTCGGGCGGCAAGGCGCTCGCCGTGCGGGCCGACGTCTCCCACGACGCGGAGGCGGCCGCCGCGGTCCGGGCCGCCGTAGAGACCTTCGGCTCCCTGGACGTGGCCGTCAACAACGCGGGCGTCTTCCGGGGCGGCGCTTCCCTGGCCGACCTGTCCGAGGAGGACTGGCAGACACAGCTCGACGTCAACGTCACGGGTGTGTTCCTGGCGCTGCGGGCGCAGGTGCGGCAGATGCGCGGGCAGCCCTCGGGCGGCGCGATCGTCAACGTCTCCTCCACCTTCGGGGTCCACACCAGCCCCGCCGGCGCCGCCGCCTACTCCGCCACCAAGGCCGCGGTGACGGCACTGAGCCGGGGCGCGGCCCGGGACCACATCGGCGACGGCGTCCGCATCAACGTCGTCAGCCCCGGCGCCACCGACACCCCCATGTCGCTGCGGCCCGGCGAGACGGAGTCCGACCGCGCCCGACGGGCCGCGACCACACTGCCGTTGGGCCGCATCTCGGCGACCGGGGAGATCGCGGCCGCCGTCCTGTACCTGGCCTCCGACGACGCGGCCTCGGTGGTGGGCACGGACCTGGTGGTGGACAGCGGCGGCTCCCTCTGAGCGGTCGGCGTTTCACGCCTTCAACGCGTCGTACGACACCCCGGTCAGCCGCTCCGAGGCATCCCAAAGCAGCGCTCCGGCCTGGTCGTTGAGGGTCCAAGAAGCCCGCCACGACGGGGCCGGCGCCCCGCGCCACATCATGAACGACGGTCCCGTGAACGAGTCCGGACGCACACCGGGTGCCGTCGCCGCGTACAGGACGGGCAGGGCGCCGGCGTCCGCCGACTGGGCGAGGACGCGGTTGCCGAGCTCGACCAGCCGGCCGGCCAGCCGGCGCCCCTCCATGCGGGGGCCTTGGGTCTGCAGGTTGGTCGAGGCGTATCCGGGGTGCGCGGCGGCGGCCACCACGTCCGAGCCGTGGGCGGTCAGCCGCCGCGCCAGCTCGTGCGTGAAGAGCAGGTTGGCGGTCTTGGAGCGGCCGTAGGCGACCCAACGGCGGTAGCGGCGCTCGCTGTTGAGGTCGTGGATGTCGATGTTGGCCACCGCGTGCATCTCGCTGGAGACCGTCACCACCCGGGCGCCGGAGGTGGCGAGCAGGGTGGGCAGCAGCAGGCCGGTCAGGGCGAAGTGCCCGAGGTGGTTGACCCCGAACTGCGTCTCGAAGCCGTCCGCCGTCGTCCCGTACGGCAGCGCCATCACCCCGGCGTTGTTGACGAGCAGGTCGAGGTGCTCGTACGGGAAGCGGTCCGCGAAGTCCCGCACCGAGCCCAGGTCTCCGAGGTCGAGCCGCGCGCACTCGGCGACGGCGTCCGGGACCTCGGCGACGATCCGGTCCACGGCCGCGTTCCCCCGCACCTCACTGCGGCACGCGAGCACGACCCGCGCCCCCTTGCGGGCGAGCTCCCGCGCGGCGACGAACCCGATGCCGCTGTTGGCACCGGTGACCACGGCGATCCGCCCGGTCAGTTCGGGAATGTCGTCGACGCTCCAGCCGGGCATGGCGGAACTCCCTTCACCGTGGGCGAGCGATTCGTGTCCGCGCCCCAGCCTAGGAGACCCGACCGCCACGGGCCGGAAGGGACGGCACCTCCGTCCACGGAATTCGGCCGACCAGCCGTGACCCGCGGCGATGTCTGACGTCGATGAGAGGGTGTCCGGCGTGGAGACACCAGTCGCCCCCGACAGCGGGGATGAGGAACACGCCGTCATCGCGCACCTACGGCTCACTGGTGACGGCTTCGGCGATGCCGACCAGCGCGAGCTGGTCTACCAGGCCGCGCGAACGATGGCGACGGCTGCCGAGAAGGCGGGCGTCGGCGAGGTCGACGGTAACGAGTTCGGAGGAGGCGAAGCTGTCGTGTACGCCTACGGGCCGGACGCGGACGCACTCTTCGAGGTCCTGGAACCGACGCTGCGCGGCCTGCCGCTCCGGCCGGCTCACGTGATGCTGAGACGGGGCGACACCGAGTCCCGCGTGGACCTGTGAGTCCGACCGCGTGGCGGCCATGCCCTCTCAATCCACGTCCTCCTCCGGCCCCACATGCCGCAACGTCGTGCGGAACTCGCCCGTGCTCACGAGATGGTCGATGACACGGACCATGGCGGGGATGCCCGGATCACGGACGATCAGGCCGTCCCAGACCCAGAAGTAGCTGCCGCCCAGACACTCGTCCGTGTCACGCCAACGATCCATGTTCCGCCGCACCACATCCAGGGTGTACACGGTGCCGGACCAGCGGTCGCCGTCGTCGAGGGTCACCCACATGTCGACGTCGTCCACCTCCGTCAGGTCCTCCCCCGCGCCGGGCACGAAGCAGATCTCGTACCCTTCGCGCCGCACCCGATAGAACGGCCCGTCCCACACGCCCGCCTCCCCCTCCTGCACCGAGCCGAGGATTGGTGCACGCACCCCCCCTGCCCTCGACGATGCCGCCCCAGCGGATGCCGGGGCGGCGATTGATTTCCCCTTCTCGGCGGAAGTGCCGGGCAATCAGCCCTTCTTGAAGGTCGCGTCACTGCTCCAGAATGCCTGGGAGGTCGCATGGTTGAGGTCAACCGTTACGCCAGTGATGCGGCCGTCGAGGTTGAAGGTGCCCGAGTACTCGCCGAGGGGTCCCTTCTCGTCTCCGGCCGGGTTCCAGTCGACAGTGAATATGAAACTGTCTCCCTGAACCCTGCCCCTGCCTGTCCCCGCCATCCCCGCAGCGCTGGCGCTCCCGGTCAACGAGGTGCCGTTCTGCTGGATGTTGAAGGTCGTCTTGAAGCCGTTGCTCTGATGGAGGCTCCACTCTCCGTGGACGTCGAACTCAGGCATCAGCTGCTCCTTTCGCCGACATGGGCTCCTATCAGCCAGAGGGTCACTCTTGCGCTCTGATACACCTTTTCGAACCTAGACGCACTGATGCGCTTTTTGAGTAATTGATCGACTGTTCCAGCAGCATCGCAAAGCGTTCATCCTGGATGGAGCCGGAGCCTCTGCCGTGGCGGCGGGTGAGAGGCGGCTTGAAGTCGCGCCGACCATGCCGAAGAGGCGGCACCTCCGCACAAGGTGCCGCCTCTCTTGGTGGTCCGGAGCCGCCGCCCATCGGTGTTGAGGGTCGGGGACGGGCGGCGGCTCCGGGGCTGGGGTGGGTCAGCGGTGGTCGCTGCCCTCCGACTGGACGGCCGCACGACCGGCCTCCAGGCGCGCCACCGGGATCCGGAACGGCGAGCAGGAGACGTAGTCGAGACCGACCTCGTGGAAGAAGTGGACCGACTCCGGGTCGCCGCCGTGCTCGCCGCAGACGCCGAGCTTGAGGTCGGGACGGGTCTCGCGGCCCGCCTTCGCGGCCAGGCTGACCAGGGAGCCGACGCCGTCCTTGTCGATGGTCTCGAAGGGGCTGACGCCGAAGATGCCCTTCTCCAGGTAGGCGGTGAAGAACGAGGCCTCGACGTCGTCCCGGCTGAAGCCCCACACCGTCTGCGTGAGGTCGTTCGTGCCGAAGGAGAAGAACTCCGCCGCCTCCGCGATCTGACCCGCCGTCAGCGCGGCGCGCGGCAGCTCGATCATCGTGCCGATGGCGAGCTTGAGCTGCGTGCCGGTGGCGGCCTCGACCTCGGCGACGACCTGGTCGGCCTCGTCGCGGACGATCTCCAGCTCCTGGACGGTGCCGACGAGCGGGATCATGATCTCGGCGCGCGGGTCGCCCTTGGCGGCCTTGCGCTCGGCCGCCGCCTCGGCGATGGCGCGGACCTGCATGGTGAACAGGCCGGGGATGACCAGACCGAGGCGTACGCCGCGCAGGCCCAGCATCGGATTCTGCTCGTGCAGGCGGTGCACCGCCTGCAGCAGGCGCAGGTCGTTCTCGTGCGACTCCTGCCGGGACTCGGCGAGCGCGACGCGCACCGACAGCTCGGTGATGTCGGGCAGGAACTCGTGCAGCGGCGGGTCGAGGAGCCGGATGGTGACGGGCAGTCCGTCCATCGCTTTGAACAGCTCCACGAAGTCCGCCTTCTGCAGCGGGAGCAGCTCCTTCAGGGACTCCTCGCGCTCGGCCTCCGTGTCGGCCAGGATCAGCCGCTCGACCAGCTCGCGCCGGTCGCCGAGGAACATGTGCTCGGTACGGCACAGGCCGATGCCCTGGGCGCCGAAGCGGCGGGCGCGCAGCGCGTCCTCGGCGTTGTCGGCGTTGGCGCGTACCCGCAGGCGGCGCATCCGGTCGGCGTACCCGATGATCCGGTGCACGGCCTCGACCAGTTCGTCGGCGTCGTCGGCGCCGGCGTGCATACGGCCCTCGAAGTACTCCACGACCGGCGACGGCACGACCGGCACCTCGCCGAGGTACACCTTGCCGCTGGAGCCGTCGATGGAGATGACGTCGCCCTCTTCGACGACGTGGCCGCCGGGGACGGTCATCCGGCGCCTCTTGGTGTCGACCTCCAGCTCCTCGGCGCCGCAGACACAGGTCTTGCCCATGCCGCGGGCGACGACGGCCGCGTGGGAGGTCTTGCCGCCGCGGCTGGTCAGGATGCCCTCGGCGGCGATCATGCCGTCGAGGTCGTCGGGGTTGGTCTCCCGGCGCACGAGGATGACCTTCTCGCCCGAACGGGACCACTTCACCGCGGTGTACGAGTCGAAGACGGCCTTGCCGACGGCGGCGCCCGGCGAGGCGGCGATGCCCCGGCCGACCTGCGCGACCTTCGCGTCCTCGTCGAAGCGCGGGAACATCAGCTGGGCCAGCTGGGCGCCCGTGACCCGCTGCAGCGCCTCGGCCTCGTCGATGAGCCCCTGGTCCACCAGCTGGGTGGCGATGCGGAAGGCGGCACCGGCGGTCCGCTTGCCGACGCGGGTCTGCAGCATCCACAGCTGGCCGCGCTCGATGGTGAACTCGATGTCGCAGAGATCCTTGTAGTGGTTCTCCAAGGTCTCCATGATCTGCATGAGCTGGTCGTACGACTTCTTGTCGATCGACTCCAGCTCCGCCAGCGGCACGGTGTTACGGATGCCGGCGACGACGTCCTCGCCCTGGGCGTTCTGCAGGTAGTCGCCGTAGACGCCCTGGTGGCCGCTGGCGGGGTCGCGGGTGAAGGCGACGCCGGTGCCCGAGTCGGGGCCGAGGTTGCCGAAGACCATGGAGCAGACGTTGACGGCCGTGCCGAGGTCGTGCGGGATGCGCTCCTGGCGGCGGTAGAGCTTGGCGCGGTCGCCGTTCCAGGAGTCGAAGACCGCCTTGATGGCGAGGTCCATCTGCTCGCGCGGGTCCTGCGGGAAGTCCCGGCCGGCCTCCTTCTTGACGATCTTCTTGAAGGCGGTGACCAGCTTCTTGAGGTCGGCGGCCTCGAGGTCGGTGTCGACCGTGACGTTCTTGGCCTCCTTGGCCTTCTCCAGCGCCTCCTCGAAGAGGTCGCCGTCGACGCCGAGGACGGTCTTGCCGAACATCTGGATGAGGCGGCGGTAGGAGTCCCAGGCGAACCGCTCGTCGCCGGCCCTGGTCGGCGAGACCCTTCACGGACTTGTCGGAGAGTCCGATGTTCAGGACGGTGTCCATCATGCCGGGCATCGAGAACTTCGCACCGGAGCGGACGGAGACCAGCAGGGGATTGTCGGGCTGGCCGAGCTTCTTGCCCATGCGCTGCTCCAGCGCGTCGAGGTGCGCACTCACCTCGTCACGCAGTGCCGCCGGTTCCTCGCCGCTGTCGAGGTAGACCTTGCAGGCTTCCGTCGTGATGGTGAAGCCGGGGGGAACGGGGAGTCCCAGATTGGTCATCTCGGCGAGGTTCGCACCCTTGCCACCGAGGAGGTCCTTGAGATCCTTGTTTCCCTCGGTGAAGTCGTAAACGAGCTTCGCTCCATGAGGTTCTTTGTTTTCCGACACGGGTCTCGACTCCCTCGAAGACGCGGTGGCTGCCCTGACGGCCAGGAACATACCCAGATCGAAGGCGTCTGGGTACGTCTACTCGTGCGTCATGTGCCCGTAACCAGCGCTCCGCCAGAGGATTGAAAGTCAAAGCTCGGCAAGCAACCAGCCGCTTATGTTTTCACTTCTTGAACGCAACCACGCCCACAGGTGCGGTTTTGCGCTCAGATGAGCAGCACTCACGCGCACCTGTTTTCGCTCGATGAACGATCAAACGGTGGCACCCAGTGCCACTCCTTGGAGAAGTGCAGTCGCCCAAGATCCGCTCATCTGAGCGCAACCCTTATCAAGGGTGGCGAGAATCACGCTGCCACAGCGGCCCGGATTTCACCATGCGGACGCGCCCTGGACCTGCGGCGGAACGAAAAAGCCCGACGTCACACGCCCATCGCCGACAGCCGCTCCTCGACGCGCTCCGGCGCGTACAGGTACTCCACCACCAGTGCTCCGGCCCCCACCAGGCCAGCCCGCTCGCCGAGCCGCGAGGTGACGACGTCCAGATGAGCGGTGGAGCGGGGCAGCGCCCGCTGGTACAGCAGCTCCCGCACCCCCGTGAGGAAGGGGGTTCCGGCCAGATCCCCGGCGATCATCAGCACCCCGGGATTCAGCAGCGTCACGACGGTCGCCAGGACGTCCCCCACCCGCCGCCCGGCCTCCCGCGCCAGCCCGACGGCCTCGGGGTGCCCGGCCGCCAGCAGCTCCCGCACGTCCGAGCCGGAGGCCGCCGGCACCCCCGCCTCCGCCAGCCGCCGCGCCACGGCGCCGCCACTGGCGACAGCGGCGAGACACCCGTAGGACCCGCACCTGCACAGCGCCTCCACGCCCACCCGGATGTGCCCGATGTCCCCCGCGCCCCCGTCGATGCCGCGGAAGACGGAACCGCCGACCACGACCCCCGCCCCGATGCCGGTCGACACCTTCACCAGCACGAACGCCGAGCAGTCGGGGTATCCGGTGCGCTGCTCGCCGTACGCCATGAGGTTCGCGTCGTTGTCGACGAGCACGGGGATCGCCCCGGTGCCCGTGCGCTCGCCGAAGGCTCTGCTCAGGCGCCCTCTTATGTCGTAGCCGTCCCAGCCCGGCATCATCGGCGGCTGCACGACCCGACCGGTCTCGCTGTCGACGGGCCCGGGCACGGCGAGCCCGATCCCGCAGGCCGACTCCGCCGGCCGTCCGGCCTTCTGCAGCAACTCGGCGAACCAGCCGCCCAGTTCGCCCAGTACGGCGTCCGGGCCGTCCTCGATCAGCAGGACGCCGGAGCGTTCCGCGAGGATCTCGCCGGTCAGCGTCAGGACGGCGGCGCGCGCGTGCCGGGTGTCGAGGTCGGCGGCGAGGACGACGGCGTGCTCGCCGTCGAACTCCAGTGTGATGGAAGGGCGTCCGCCGAGCGGGGAGTCCACCGGACCGCCGGCGCCCTCGCGCAGCCAGCCCGCGCGGAAGAGGCGGTCGAGGCGCTGACCGACGGTGGCGCGGGACAGGCCGGTGACCTGCTGGAGCGCTCCACGCGTGGTCGCGCGTCCGCTTCGCACCAGTTCGAGCAGATCGCCGGCGCGTGCCTGTCCACGTCCCGTCATGCGCACCCCCTTGTGCTTCTCAACTCTGCATTACATATTGAGTTTTGCGTGTTAAATAGACGTAACTCTACGATGGCTACGACCGAACCGGTCGCCCGCACCTCTTTCGGGGAGCCCCGAGTGGATCGCACCGCCCAACTGACCAGCCGCGCCACCAAGCACCCCACTGCATACGATCCACCCCTCACGGGGGATTCGCCGCACGCCAGGGCCGCCCGGGTGCTGGAGGAGAACTGGACGGGCTCCTCCACGGTCCCCTCGCGCAGCCTGTACCCGCACCAGTGGTCGTGGGACTCGGCGTTCATCGCGATCGGCCTGCGCCACCTGTCGCCGTTACGGGCGCAGACGGAGCTGGAGACGCTGCTGGCCGCCCAGTGGGGCGACGGCCGCATCCCGCACATCGTCTTCAACCCCTCCGTACCCCTCGACGCGTACTTCCCGAGCCCGGACTTCTGGCGCTCCTCGACCGCGGGGCGCGCTGCGGGCGCCCCGCGCACCGTACAGACCTCCGGCATCGTGCAGCCACCGGTGCACGCGCTCGCGGCCTGGCTGGTGCACTGCGCCGACCCCGGACTCTCCCGTGCGCGCGGCTTCCTGGCCCGCCTGTACCCGCGCCTGGCCGCCTGGCACCGCTATCTGCTGCACCGCCGGGACCTGGGCGGCGGCGGGCTCGCGTCCGTCGTCCACCCCTGGGAGCAGGGCATGGACAACAGCCCCTGCTGGGACGCCCCGCTCAGCAGGATCACCCCCGCCCCGGCCCGCTCCTTCCGCCGCGCCGACCTCGACCACGGCGCCCCCGAGGACCGGCCGACGGACCTCGACTACGGCCGCTACGTGCGGCTGGCGACGGACTACCGGGATCGCGGGTACGCCGACGGGGGCGGCGAGTTCGCCGTGGAGGACCCGGCGTTCAACGCGCTGCTGATCGCCTCCGAGCACGCGCTCGCCCGGATCGCCCGCGAACTGGGCGCGACGGGCACGGCCCGCCACGCGCGCGCGGAACGCCTGACGGCAGCGCTGGTGCGGCGCCTGTGGGACCCGACGAGGGAGATGTTCCTGTGCCGCGACCTGCGGTCCGCCGCAGGAGCCGGGGAGATCGGTGCTCTCGGTCCGGAGCGACGCTCCCGGAAGGGTGCTCCCGGCGGAGAGCACCACTCACAGAGCACCGCTCACACGCCAGAGCACCACTCACAGAGCACCGCTCACACGCCAGAGCACCACTCACAGAGCACCGCTCACACGCCAGAGCACCGCTCACACCCCGCCGGCACCCTCCTCCCCGAGCGCAGCGTCTCCGGCCTCGTCCCGCTGATCCTCCCCGGCCTCCCCCGCGACGTCGTCGCCCCGCTCCTGCGCACCCTGCGCGGAGCGCACTTCGGCCTCGGGGACAGCACCCGCCTGGTGCCCAGTTACGACCTCCTCGGCGAGGCCTTCGACCCGCACCGCTACTGGCGCGGCCCCGCCTGGTTCAACACCAACTGGCTGCTGGAAAGCGGGCTGCGCACCCACGGCGAGCCGGAAGCGGCCGACGCGCTGCGCGCGGCCGTCCTGGACATCGCCGACGCGTCCGGCTTCGCGGAGTACGTGGACCCGCACACCGGCGCGGCCTGCGGAGCGCTCGGCTTCGGCTGGACCGCCGCGCTCGCGCTTGATCTGCTCCACACGCGCCCCGGAGACGGCGTGTCCCCGACGGGCATCGACACGTTCGACGAAATGAGCGACGAGAACGCAAGGGGAGGGGACCGGGGATGAGCGACCGGCATCATCTGCTCGTGCACGGCGGAACGTTCGCGGCCGTGAGTGACGGCGGGGACATCAGCGGGGTCCGGGGAGCCGGCTCCCCGGACGGTCTGTTCGTGCGGGACGCCCGGCACTTGAGCCGCTGGCAACTGACGGTCGACGGCGCCGTGCCGGAGTCCCTCACGCCGGTCGCGGACGGAGACACGGCGCGCTGTGTCCTCGTCCCGCGCGGCGGACGCCAGGAGCCGCCCGCCTGCACGGTGTTCCGCGAACAGGCAGTCGGGGACGGCGCGTTCGTGGAATCCCTCAAGGTCACCAGCAACCGCCCGGCACCCACCACGGTCCGCCTCGCGATCACCGCGGACGCCGACTTCACCGATCAGTTCGAACTCCGCTCCGACCACCGCACCTACGCCAAGACCGGCGCCGTCCGCTCCCGCCAAGTCCTGGACGACGGAGTGGAGTTCGCCTACCGGCGCGGCGAATGGCGGTCCTGTACGACGGTGACGGCCGAGCCCGCTCCGGACGGCGTGGAGGAGACGGGCACGGGAGCCCGCCGCCTCGTATGGACCCTCGACCTCGCCCCGCACGGCACCGCGGAGCTGGTCCTTCGCGTGATGGCCCGCCCGCACGGAGACGAACGGACGCTGCGCGTGCCGGCCTCCCCCGCCGCGGCGACCGAACAACTCCTCGCTCTCGAAGGCGAGTTCGTGGAGGGCGTTGCCTTCCCGACCGGCTGGCCGGAGCTGGCGGCGGCGTGCGCGCGGGGCCTGGCGGACCTCGCCTCGCTCCAGCTGTCGGCGACGGGCCCGGACGGCGAGGAACTGCGCGTGCCGGCCGCCGGCGCCCCCTGGTTCCTGACCCTGCTGGGCCGGGACGCCCTGCTCACCTCCCTCTTCGCCCTCCCCTACCGCCCGCAGCTCGCCGCCGCGACCCTGCCCGCGCTGGCCGCCACCCAGGCCACCGAGACGGGCGTGGACTCGGTGGCCCAGCCGGGAAAGATCGTGCACGAGGTCCGCCACGGCGAACTGGCGCACTTCGGCCAGGTCCCGTACGGCCGCTACTACGGCTCGGTGGACGCCACGCCCCTCTTCCTCGTCCTCCTCGGCGCCTACGTCGAACAGACCGGCGACACCGCTCTCGCCCGCCGCCTGGAGCCCCACGCCCGCGCCGCGATCGGCTGGATGCTGGACCACGGGGGCCTCACCTCGCGCGGCTACCTGGTCTACCGCGCCGACCAGGGCGGCCTGGCCAACCAGAACTGGAAGGACTCCCCCGGCGCCATCTGCTCCGCCGACGGCACCCGGGCGAGCGGCGCGGTGATGGCGGCCGGGGCCCAGGGATACGCGTACGACGCGCTGCGCCGCACGGCGTGGATCGCGCGCACCGTGTGGGCGGACGAGACGTACGCGGCGCTGCTGGAGCAGGCGGCCGGCGACCTGCGGGACCGTTTCCAGCAGGACTTCTGGATGCCGGAGCGGTCCTTCCCCGCCCTGGCGCTGGACGGCGAGGGCCGGCAACTGGACGCGCTGGCGTCGGACGCCGGCCATCTCCTCTGGTCGGGGCTGCTGGACAAGGAGTACGGGGAGGCGGTGGGCCGGCGGCTGCTGGAGCCGGACTTCTTCTCCGGCTGGGGCGTACGCACCCTGGCATCCGGCCAGGCCGCCTACCACCCGCTTTCCTACCACCGGGGCTCGGTGTGGCCGCACGACAACGCGCTGATCACCCTGGGGCTGGCGCGGTACGGACTGCACGACGAGGCACGCACGGTCGCGCACGGCCTGGTGGACGCGGCGAACGCCACCGGCCACCGGCTGCCGGAGGTCATCGCCGGGTACGGCCGGGACGCGCACGCCGAGCCGGTGCCCTATCCGCACGCCTGCATCCGCGAGTCGCGCGCCGCGGCGGCGCCCCTGGCCCTGCTGACGGCGGTCGGCGGCGCCTGACGCCGGAGCCGTTGACCGGCCGTTTGCCGGGTGTTTGCCCGGTGCCGTGAACACCCGCGCGGGGCCCGCCGTACGGAAGGTCGGCGGGTCCTTGCCTCCCCAGCGTGACCCGCCCCTCCCTCCCCGGGCCTCGCTACGGAAGGACCTTCGGGTGCCTGTCTTCACGCGCCTTCGCCACCAGCCGGAAACCGCCGACGCCGTCACCGAGGGCACGACACCCGAGCAGGAGACGGCCGAGCGGGTCACCCTGCGGTCGCGGTCCGCCGCCTGGCGCGAAGGGCATCCCGCGGTCGTCCGCGGCACCCGCTGGACGATCACGGCGCTCGCCGCGGCCCTGGTGTTCCTGGCACTGGTCCTGCCGAACAGGCAGAGCGCCCTGCACGCGGACCGGTTCGTGCGGATACCGGTGGAGGCGATCCTCGGAGCCGCCGCGGCCCTGACCCTCCCGCGCCGCCCCCGGCTGGCGGTGGCGGCCCTCTCCGGCGCCGCACTCGGCGCGATGACCATCCTCAACCTCCTGGACATGGGCTTCTGGGAGTACCTGGGCCGCCGCTTCAACCTGGTCCTGGACTGGGAACTCCTCCCCGACGCCCAGTCCTACGTCAAGGACTCGATGGGCGGCACGGTGGCGACCCTCGCCACCGTAGGCGCCCTCCTGCTGGTCGTACTCCTCCTCACCGTCATGGCCCTGGCGATGGTCCGGCTCAGCTCCGTGCTCGCCCGCAACAAGCAGGCAGCGACGCGCGGAACACTGGCCGCCGCCGTCGTATGGGTCACCTGCTCCGCGCTGGGACTCCAGATAGCCGGGTCGCCGGTCGCGGCCGACCGCGCGGCGGGAGGGGTGCTGTCCCAAGCCCGGCTGGTGCACACCACCCTGCGCGACGAGGCGGAGTTCCAGAAGATCGCCAAGATCGACGCGTTCGGCAACACCCCGCCCGGCCAGCTGGTCCCCGACCTGCGCGGCAAGGACATGGTCTTCACCTTCATCGAGAGCTACGGCCGCAGCGCGATCGAGGACCCGGTGGAGGCACCCGGCGTCGACGCGACCCTCGACGCCCGCACCAAGGCCCTGGCAAAGGCCGGCTTCCACGCCAAGAGCGGCTGGCTGACCTCCGCCACCTACGGCGGCAGCAGCTGGCTCGGCCACTCCACCACCATGTCGGGCCTCTGGATCGACAACCAGCAGCGCTACCGCACCCTCATGGCGAGCGACCACATGAGCCTGACGGAAGCGTTCAAGAAGACGGGCGCCTGGGACACGGTGGGCATCATGCCCGGCGTGCAGAAGAGCTGGCCCGAGTCCAAGTTCTACGGCCTGGACTCCTACCGCAACGCCTTCCAGATGGGCTACAAGGGCCCGAAGTTCAGCTGGTCCACCATGCCCGACCAGTACGCGCTGCAGCAGTTCCAGAACCTGGAGCACGCCAAGAAGCGCACCAAGCCCCTGATGTCCCTGGTCATCCTGACCTCCAGCCACCAGCCCTGGGCGCCGATCCCCAAGATGGTCCCCTGGAACAAGCTGGGCAACGGCTCGATCTTCAACGCCATCCAGAAGGCCGGCAACAAGCCCTCGGACATCATCGCGAGCTCCCCCAAGTCGCAGGCGGAGTACGGCAAGTCGGTGCAGTACTCCGTCACGGCCCTCACCGAGTGGCTGGAGCGCTACGGCACGAAGGACACCGTGCTGGTCTTCCTGGGCGACCACCAGCCCATCCCCCGCGTCAGCGGCAACCACGCCAACCGTGACGTCCCGGTCTCCATCGTCGCCAAGGACCCCAAGGTCCTGGACAAGATCTCCACCTGGAACTGGACGGACGGCCTGCGCCCCGCCCACGACGCCCCGGTCTGGAAGATGAGCGCGTTCCGCGACAGGTTCCTCACGGCGTACGGCTCGACGAAACACCCCAAGACGGGGTGAGCAGCGCCGTACAAAGCCGCGGGTCCCCGGTGGCCGATCGCGCAGTTCCCCGCGCCCCTGGGGAGCTGCAGTCGCCGACGGCGCGAAGGGGACGGGGCGGGGGTGTCCGCCCGCAGCGTCGGGCGTCAAGAGGCAGCACTGCACGGCCAACAGCACCGCCCGACCGAGGACGGACACCCCCGCCCCGTCCCCGAGCCACGACACACCCGCGGGCGCCGGACCTCAGCCCCCCGACGTGTCGAGCTCCGCGTCCTCCCCGACGCCCGCGCAGTCGTACGGGTCCTTCAGCCACCCGTCCGGCAGCACCACCCTGTTGTTGCCGGACGTACGCCCCCGAGGCCCGTCGGCCCCCACCGGCCAGGCCTGATCCAGATGCAACTCGTCCAGCCCGCCCCGCAGTTCCTCCAAAGAAGAGGTAACGGCAAGCCGCTTACGCATCTCGCTGCCGACCGCGAAGCCCTTCAGATACCAGGCGACATGCTTCCGGAAGTCGACGACACCCTTCGCCTCGTCGCCGATCCACTCCCCCAGCAGCCGAGCGTGCCGCACCATGACATCGGCGACCTCACGCAACGACGGCCGAGCGATGTCCTGCTCCCGCCCCTCGAACGCCGCCACGAGGTCGGCGAACAGCCAGGGCCGCCCGAGGCACCCGCGCCCCACGACCACCCCGTCGCACCCGGTCTCCCGCACCATCCGCAGCGCGTCCTCGGCCGACCAGATGTCCCCGTTGCCCAGCACGGGAATCTCCGGCACATGCTCCTTGAGCCGGGCGATGGCGTCCCAGTCCGCGGTACCGCCGTAGTGCTGCGCGGCCGTACGCCCGTGCAGGGCGATCGCCGTGACGCCCTCCTCGACGGCGATGCGCCCGGCGTCCAGATACGTGATGTGGTCGTCGTCGATGCCCTTGCGCATCTTCATCGTCACGGGCAGGTCCCCGGCACCCGAGACGGCCTCCCGCAGGATCGCCCTCAGCAGGTTCCGCTTGTACGGCAGCGCGGACCCGCCGCCCTTCCGCGTCACCTTCGGCACCGGGCACCCGAAGTTCAGGTCGATGTGATCGGCGAGCCCTTCCTCCGCGATCATGCGGACGGCCTTGCCGACGGTGGCGGGATCGACGCCGTACAGCTGGATCGACCGAGGCTTCTCGCTCGCGTCGAAGTGGATGAGCTGCATGGTCTTCTCGTTGCGCTCGACCAGCGCCCGCGTGGTGATCATCTCGCTCACGAAGAGGCCCTTGCCGCCGCTGAACTCCCGGCACAGTGTCCGGAAGGGAGCGTTGGTGATCCCGGCCATGGGGGCGAGGACGACAGGGGGCTGGACGGTGTGCGGACCGATCTGCAGGGGCGTGGACATTAGCCCATTGTCACCCATGGGAAACGACCGCATCCCCACCCCCCAAAGATCATGCATCCACCATTAGTTAGCACCACTATTAGTTAGACACACTATCGACATCGGCGTACGATAAAACGCATGCCCGAGCTCAGTCACCGCCGACGTCTGCTGGTCCTGGCGATCTGCTGCATGAGCCTGCTGATCGTGAGCATCGACGTCACCGCTCTGAACGTCGCCCTCCCCGACATGCAGCGCGAGCTGCACGCGAGCACGTCCGGCCTGCAGTGGACGATCGACGCCTACACCCTCGTCCTGGCCTCGCTGCTGATGCTCGCGGGCTCCACCGCCGACCGGATCGGCCGCAAGCGCGCGTTCATGACCGGCCTGGTCCTGTTCGTCGTCGGCTCGCTGCTGTGCTCGCTCGCCCCGAACCTGGACTCACTGATCGTGTTCCGCATGATCCAGGCGGTCGGCGGCTCGATGCTCAACCCCGTCGCGATGTCGATCATCACGAACACCTTCACGGACCCCCGCGAACGGGCCCGGGCGATCGGTGTCTGGGGTGCCGTAGTCGGCATCTCCATGGCGGCCGGCCCGCTGGCCGGCGGCCTGCTCGTGGAGTCGGTCGGCTGGCGGTCGATCTTCTGGGTCAACCTCCCCGTCGGCCTGACGGCCCTGCTGCTGACCCTGCGCTTCGTCCCCGAGTCCCGCGCGCCCAAGGCCCGCCGCCCGGACCCGGTCGGGCAGCTGCTGGTCATCGCTCTGTTCGGCTCACTGACGTACGCGATCATCGAGGCCCCGGCCTCCGGCGTGGCCGCGGTCCTGCCGTTCGCGGTGGTCGCCGCGGCGGCTCTGGGCGGCCTGCTCTGGTACGAGCCGCGACGCGACGAACCCCTCATCGACCTGCGCTTCTTCCGCTCCGTACCGTTCAGCGGGGCGACGGCGACAGCGATCGCGGCGTTCGCCTCGCTGGGCGGCTTCCTCTTCATGTCGACGCTGTACCTGCAGAACGTACGCGGGTACGACGCGCTGCACGCGGGGCTGTGGATGCTGCCGATGGCGGTACCGATGTTCCTGTGCGCACCGCTGTCCGGACGGCTGGTCGGCAGCCGGGGGCCGCGGCTGTCGCTGGTGGTCGCCGGTGTGGCGATGACGGTGAGCGCGGTGCTGTTCGCGGCGTTCGACGCGGAGACGTCGAACACGACGCTGTTCCTCGGGTACGTGCTGTTCGGTGTCGGCTTCGGGTTCGTGAACGCGCCGATCACCAACACGGCGGTGTCGGGCATGCCGCGGGCGCAGGCGGGGGTCGCCGCGGCGGTGGCCTCCACGAGCCGGCAGCTGGGTCAGACGCTGGGCGTCGCGGTGATCGGGGCGGTGCTGGCCTCCGGCGTGGAGGGGTCGTCGTACAGGGCGGCGTTCGTGTCGGCGTCGGTGCCGGGGTGGTGGATCTTGGTCGCGTGCGGGGTGGCGGTCTTCACGCTCGGGGCGGTGACGACGGGGCGGTGGGCGCGGGGTACCGCCGAGCGGACGGCGGAGAAGTTGCAGTCGGCGGAGGTACGCGAAGCCGCGGCGGTCAGCGCGTAGTCGGGCGGCCGCGGCCGGGTGGGGGCTGATCGCGCAGTTCCCCGCGCCCCTTCAGGGCGCGTCCCGCCCCCGGCGTGATCATGCGCAGTCCCTCACACCTCCCCCAAAAAACCGGCCCCCTCACGGCCCCCCATGAAAAGGCCCGCCCCCTCAGGGCGTCTCCCTGGCCAGCGCGATCTCGTGGAGCTTCTCCATCCTGGCCCGCGTCTCCCGGTCCGCCGGGACGTAGGTCACCAGCCGTGAGCCCACCTCCGGCCCCAGCCACAGTTCGGTCTGGTCGACCACCAGCCGCCCCACGAGCCGGTTGAGGAACTCCTTGCGCTTGCTGTGGGCCACGACCACCTCGTGCCGCTCCCATGCCTCGCAGAACTCCGGGTACGCGCGCAGCCGCTTGAGCAGGAGCTTCCAGGCCGGCTCGCCGAGGTGCCCGGCCTGGGCGGCGCGCAGCCGGGCGGCCATCAGGCGGCGGGTCTCCTCCAGGTGGACGATCGAGTCGCGCCACTCCTGGTTGGTGTAGGAGAGCAGGACGCAGTTGCGGTCCTCCGGGGCCACCGTCGACAGGTCGCACAGCAGCAGCCCGAGGACGCGGTTGTGGGCGAGGATGTCGTACCGGCTGTTCTGGATGCTCGCGGCGTACGGCTCCAGCTGCTCCAGCATGGCCCGCAGCCCCGGCGTCACCGACGGGCAGGTCAGGGCCGGTGTGGGGTCGACCGCGCCGGCGAGCTGGAAGAGGTGGGCGCGCTCGGTGGGGTCGAGCCTCAGGGTGCGGGCGAGGGCGTCGAGGACCTGGACGGAGACCTGGATGTCACGGCCCTGCTCGAGCCACGTGTACCAGGTGACGCCGACCGCGGAGAGCTGGGCGACCTCCTCGCGGCGCAGCCCGGGCGTGCGGCGGCTCCGGCCGCGCGGCAGGCCGACCTCCTCGGGGGCGATCCGCTCGCGGCGGCTGCGCAGGAAGGCCGCCAGCTCGTGCCGCCGCACCTCGGCGCCCGTGCCGCGCGTGCGCGCCGTCGCCGTCTCCTGGGCCATGGTCGTCATGGCTCCACCCTGCACCCTTCGGCACCCTGTTTCCAGGTACTGCTTCTACCAGGATAAAGACACTCTGGTACCCCGCTGGGGATGGGCGCAGCCTCGATGACGTGACCGAAACCATCGCTCAACGCACCGTCCGACCACCGGCCGCGACACCGTCGCTCGGCGGCGTCGGACTCTTCACCGTGCTGCTGGCAGCGGCGCTGCCCCTCATCGACTTCTTCATCGTCAACGTCGCCCTGCCGACGATCGGCCGGGACCTGCACGCGAGCGAGTCCGTCCTCGAACTTGTCGTCGCCGGTTACGGGTTGGCGTACGCCGTGCTCCTCGTCCTGGGCGGCAGGCTCGGCGACCTGTTCGGCCGGCGCCGCTTCTTCCTCGGCGGCATGGCGGCCTTCGGCCTGACCTCGCTGGCCTGCGGGCTCGCGCCGAGCGCCTGGACGCTGGTGGCGGCGCGGGTGGCGCAGGGCGCGTCGGCCGCCGCGATGCTCCCGCAGATCCTCGCCACCATCCAGGCGGCGACCGCCGGGCCGCGCCGGGCGAAGGCGATGGGCCTGTACGGCGCCACGGCCGGCCTGTCCATGGTCGCCGGGCAGATCCTCGGCGGGGTCCTGGTGGCGGCCGACATCGCGGGCACCGGCTGGCGCGCGGTGTTCCTGGTGAACGTCCCGGTGGTCGTCGTGGGCCTGCTGCTGGCGGCCCGTGCCGTCCCCGAGACGCGTTCCCGGCAGCCCGAGCCGGTCGACGGTCCCGGCACCGTCCTGCTCACCGCGTCCCTGCTGGCCCTGCTGGCGCCGCTCACCGAGGGCCGGTCGGCGGGCTGGCCGCTGTGGACGTGGCTGTCGCTGGCCGCGTTCCCGTTCCTCGCGGCGGCGTTCTACGCGGTGGAGCGCCGGGCCGACCGCCGGGGCCGTACGCCCCTCGTCCCCCCGTCGCTGTTCGAGCTGACGTCGTTGCGGCGCGGCCTGGTGATGATCCTGCCGTTCTCCGTCGGCTTCAGCGGCTTCATGTTCGTGATCGCGGTGGCGTTGCAGCGGGGTGCGGGTCTGGGACCGGTCCGGGCCGGGCTGGCCCTGGCGCCGATGGCGGTGGTGTTCTTCTTCGTCTCACTCGCCGGTCCCCGCCTGGTCGCCCGGTACGGCACCCGGGTCGTCACCGCCGGGGCGCTGCTGCAGGGGCTCGGCATCGGCCTGATGGCGCTGGCGGCCTGGCGGTCCTGGCCGGATCTCGGCCTGGTCGCGCTGCTGCCGGGGGCGGTGTTCGCGGGCGGCGGTCAGGCGCTCCAGCTCCCCATCGTCTACCGGGTGGTGCTCTCCGAGGTGGAGCCGGTCCGGGCCGGTGTGGGCAGCGGGGTGATGATGACGACCCAGCAGTCGGCCCTGGCGCTCGGCGTCGCCGCGCTCGGCACGCTGTTCCTCTCCCTCGTCCCGGGCAGCGGGATGCGGGACGCCCTGGTCATCACGCTGCTGGCGCAGCTCGGCTGCGTCGTCGTGACGGGCCTGCTGAGCCTGCGGCTGCCCCGCACGATCGGCTGAGGGGGCGGTGCCGTGTGTGGGATCGGCCACGGGTTGGTCAACTCGCCGTGAGGGTCCCCTGTTGATGTTGGTCTTGCTGCACACTCCTGAGCCGGAGGGGAGGCGGCATGCTGGAGATCAACACGAGCAGGGTGCGGCGCTGGGACGGGCACGGCCGTGAACACGTCGTCCGCGTGCAGCGCACCGGTCTGCAGCGGACGATCAGATGTGACACCTGCGGCTGGCGGCAGGGGGCGCAGTTCCTGCCCTGGCTGAAGGCCGAGGAGCATCTGGCTGAGGCGCACCAGGCGACGGTGGACCCGACGGAGCCGGAGCCCTCGGGCTGAGGCACCGGGGAGATGAGTTTCCGGCGCGGCAGGAGTCGTAGAACCGACCGCACGCACCGCGCACCGGAAGGCCGGAGATGACCGAGAGCGAACTGAAGGCCGTGTTGCGGCGCCATGTCGAGGACGGCACGGTGCCCGGCGCCGTGGCCCTGGTGGCGCGCGGCGACGACGTCGAGGTGGTGGCCGTCGGCTCGGTGGACACCGGGGCGAGCGCGCCGATGGCCCGTGACTCGATCTTCCGTATCGCCTCACTCACCAAGCCGATCACGGCGGCGGCCGTGCTGATGCTGGTGGAGGAGGGCGTGCTCGCCCTGGACGCGCCGGTGGAGGAGTGGCTTCCGGAGCTGTCGAAGCCGGTGGTGGTGCGGACGCCGTCGGGCCCCGTGGACGACGTGGTCCCGGCCGCCCGCCCGATCACGGTCGAGGACCTGCTCAGCTCGCGCACCGGCTGGGGCTTCCCCTCCGACTTCTCGCTCCCGGCGGTGCAATCGCTGTTCACGGTGCAGAAGGACGGCCGCGCCCTGCAGGACTGGCCGGACGCGGACACCTGGCTGGGGCTGCTCGCGCGGGTGCCGATGCTGTACCAGCCGGGCGAGGCGTGGCTGTACGGCACCTCCTCCGACCTGCAGGGCATCCTGGTGGCGCGTGCGTCGGGCCGTACGCTCCCCGACTTCCTGGGCGAGCGGCTCCTTACGCCGCTGGGCATGAGCGACACGTCGTTCGAGGTCCCGCCGTCGAAGCGGCACCGCTTCACCTCGGCCTACGCGCCCGGCCCGGACGGCTCCCCGCGGTTGTCGGACACCCCGGACGGCGAGTTCGCCCGGGTCCCGCGCTTCCACTCGGGCGGCGGCGGCCTGGTCTCCACGGCCGACGACTGGCTGGCCTTCGCCCGTCTCCTGCTGAACGGCGGCACCGCCCCGGACGGCCGCCGTCTGCTGAGCCCGACCTCCGTCAGCCGTATGACCACCAACCACCTCACGGCCGACCAGCGCGAGCGCGCCACGCTCTTCCTGGAGGGCCAGGGCTGGGGCTACGGCGGCCAGGTCGACGTCACCCCGTCCGACCCCTGGAACGTGCCCGGCCGCTACGGCTGGGTCGGCGGCACCGGCACCACGGCCCACATCGTCCCGCCCACGGGAACGGTGGCGATCCTGCTGACCCAGGCGGGCATGGCCGACCCGACGCCGACCCCGGTGATGAGGGACTTCTGGCGGTACGTGGCCGGCGGCTGAGAGCGACGGCTGCCTCGACGGCCTCCCCGAGGACGCCGTCATCGACATCAGCACTCCGCCGCGCGGCCCTCCGCGGACAGTCCCCGCACCAGCAAATCCACCACCGCCTCGAACTCCTCCTCCACGCCGGGCTGTTCCCACTCCTTGGCATAGCCGGGGTCGTGGAAGCGGGCGGTGGCCTGGAAGAGGGCGCGGGCGGCGGTCGCGGGGTCGGTGACCGTGAAGGTGCCGGCTTCCGTCCCGGCGCGGACGATCTCGGTGAGCTGGTCGGTCAGTTCGGTGATGTGGGCGCCCACCACCTCGCCCGCGCCGTCCGTCAGCACGGAGTACGTGGCGAACAGCTCGGGGTCGCCGCCGGCCTTCTGGCGCTTGGCGGCGAAGAGGGCCGCGAGCCACTCGCGCACCCGCAGCCGCGGGTCCCGTCCGGCGTCGGCGGCGATTCCGGCGAGGACCTCGGTCGTCCGGTCGAGCCACCTCTTCGTCACCGCCTCGCGCAGGGCGGCCTTGGTGCGGAAGTGCCGGTAGACGCTGCCGTGGCTGACGCCGAGCGCGCGGGCCACGTCGACCACGGTGGCCTTGGCCGGGCCGTGGCGGCGCAGCACCTCCTCGGTGGCGGCGAGGATGCGCTCGGCGGTCAGGGTCTCGCTGGTCGGGGGCATGGCTAGACGGTACCCGGCACCGCGATCAGCGTTCGCTGTCGAGCATGGCCATCTGCGCGGGCGCGTACCGTTCGCCGGCGGCCGCGTCGGCCGGTACGGCCGCCTCGACGGCGGCGAGGTCGTCGGCGTCCAGGGTCACGTCCAGGGCGCCCAGAGCCTCGCCGAGCCGCTCGCGGGTGCGGGCGCCGATCAGCGGCACGATGTCGTCGCCCCGCGAGAGCACCCAGGCGATGGCGAGCTGGGCGACGGAGACGCCCTTCTGCTCGGCGATCTTGCGCAGGGACTCGACCAGGCCGAGGTTGTGCTGGAGGTTGTCGCCCTGGAAGCGGGGGGTGTGGGCGCGGAAGTCGTTCGGGGCGAACCCCTGGCCGGGCGTGACATGGCCGGAGATCAGGCCGCGGGAAAGCACTCCGTAGGCGGTGACGGAGATGCCGAGCTCGCGCAGGGTGGGCAGGATCTCCCGCTCGGGTCCGCGGGAGATGAGCGCGTACTCGATCTGGAGGTCGGCGATCGGGGCGGTGGCGGCGGCTCGGCGGATGGTCTCCGCGCCGACCTCGCTGAGTCCGATGTGACGGACGTACCCCTTCTCGACCAGTTCCGCGATGGCGCCGACGGTCTCCTCGATCGGCACGTCCGGGTCGAGCCGGGCGGGGCGGTAGACGTCGATGTGGTCGACGCCGAGGCGCTGGAGGGAGTACGCGGCCCAGGTCTTCACGGCGGCGGGGCGGGCGTCGTAGCCGAGCCATTCGCCGTCCGGGGCGCGGTGGGCGCCGAACTTCACGCTGGCCAGGGCGTTGTCCCGGAGGGCGGCCGGGGCGGTGCGCAGGGCCTCGGCGATCAGGAGTTCGTTGTGGCCCATGCCGTAGAAGTCGCCGGTGTCGAGCAGGGTGACGCCGGCCTCCAGGGCGGCGTGGAGGGTGGCGATGGACTCTGCGCGGTCCGTGTCGCCGTACATGCCGGACATGCCCATGCAGCCGAGGCCGAGAGCGGAGACCTGGGGGCCGGTGGTGCCGAGGGTTCGGGTTCGCATCGTCATGCCACCACCCTGACATGACGGATGACAGATTTCAATATCTGTCAGTCCATATATGTCAGCACTCGCTTCATCGACCTGCGGCACGAATTGGTCCAGACCCATTGACGCCAGGTCTGGACCAGTTCACTGTCATGGCTACGACACCTCACCGCACCCCCACCGGGAGGCCCGTATGCTCCGCCGCGCCCTGTCCCTGCTCGCCGCCGCGCTGGCGACGGCCTGCCTCACCCAGCTCCCGGCGGCCCCGACCGCCTCCGCCGCCGACACCTGCGCGCCGAAACCGCGGCCGTCCGGCAAGGTCCTGCAGGGCTACTGGGAGAACTGGGACGGCTCCGCCAACGGCGTCCACCCGCCGTTCGGCTGGACCCCGATCACCGACTCCCGCATCGCCGCTCACGGATACAACGTGATCAACGCGGCCTTCCCGGTGATCCGTTCGGACGGAACGGCCCTGTGGGAGGACGGCATGGACGCCGGTGTGAAGGTGGCCACGCCCGCCGAGATGTGCGCGGCGAAGGCCTCCGGCCAGACCGTCCTGCTGTCGATCGGAGGCGCGGCGGCCGGCATCGACCTGAGCTCGACCGCCGTGGCGGACAGGTTCGTGGCGACGATCGTGCCCATCCTGAAGAAGTACAACTTCGACGGCATCGACATAGACATCGAGACGGGCCTGGTCGACAGCGGGACCATCACGCAACTCTCCACGTCCCAGGCCAACTTGATCCGCATCATCGACGGAGTCCTGGGGCAGATGCCGGCGGGCTTCGGGCTGACCATGGCCCCGGAGACGGCCTACGTCACCGGCGGGAGCGTCACCTACGGCTCGATCTGGGGCGCGTACCTGCCGATCATCAAGAAGTACGCCGACAACGGCCGCCTGTGGTGGCTGAACATGCAGTACTACAACGGCAGCATGTACGGCTGCTCGGGCGACTCCTACCAGGCGGGCACGGTGCAGGGCTTCACGGCGCAGACGGACTGCCTGGACAAGGGCCTGGTCGTGCAGGGCACGACGATCAGGGTGCCCTACGACCGGCAGGTCCCCGGCCTGCCCGCCCAGCCGGGCGCCGGCGGCGGCTACCTGTCACCGTCCCTCGTCTCCCAGGCCTGGAAGCACTACGGCACCTCCCTCAAGGGCCTGATGACCTGGTCGGTCAACTGGGACGGCTCGAAGAACTGGACGTTCGGCGACAACGTGAGGGCCCTGCAAGGGCGTTGACACACGAACGCCGGACGGGGCCGAGTCTCCTCGGCCCCGTCCGGCGCGTGCGCGGTACCGCGGCGGACGTCAGCAGCCCAGCAGGCGGCCCGCCAGGTATCCCTCGATCTGGTCCAGCGAGACCCGCTCCTGCTTCATGGTGTCGCGCTCGCGCACCGTCACCGCGTTGTCGTCCAGCGTGTCGAAGTCGACGGTCACGCAGTACGGCGTGCCGATCTCGTCCTGGCGGCGGTAGCGGCGGCCGATGGCGCCGGCGTCGTCGAACTCGATGTTCCAGTTCTGCCGCAGCGCCTGGGCGAGGCCCTTGGCCTTGGGCGACAGCTCCGGGTTGCGGGACAGCGGGAGCACGGCGACCTTGACCGGGGCCAGGCGGTGGTCGAGCCGCAGGACCGTGCGCTTCTCCATCTTGCCCTTGGCGTTCGGCGCCTCGTCCTCGACGTAGGCGTCGAGGAGGAAGGCCAGCAGCGTACGGCCGACACCGGCCGCGGGCTCGATGACGTACGGCGTCCAGCGCTCGCCGGCCTCCTGGTCGAAGTAGGAGAGGTCCTGGCCGGAGGCCTTGCCGTGGGCGTTCAGGTCGTAGTCGGTGCGGTTGGCGACGCCCTCCAGCTCGCCCCACTCGTTGCCGCCGAACTGGAAGCGGTACTCGATGTCAGCGGTGCGCTTGGAGTAGTGGGAGAGCTTCTCCTTCGGGTGCTCGTACCACCGCATGTTCTCCTCGCGCAGGCCGAGGCCGGTGTACCAGCTCCAGCGCTGCTCCATCCAGTACTCCTGCCACTTCTCGTCCTCGCCCGGCTTGACGAAGAACTCCATCTCCATCTGCTCGAACTCGCGGGTGCGGAAGATGAAGTTGCCGGGCGTGATCTCGTTGCGGAAGGACTTGCCCATCTGCGCGATGCCGAAGGGCGGCTTGCGGCGCGAAGTGGTCTGCACCTGGGCGAAGTTGGTGAAGATGCCCTGGGCGGTCTCGGGACGCAGGTAGGCGATCGAGCCGCTGTCCTGGGTGGGGCCGAGGTGCGTGGAGAGCAGACCCGAGAACTGCTTGGGCTCGGTGAACTGGCCCTTGTTGCCGCAGTTCGGGCAGTTCACGTCCGCCAGGCCGTTCTCCGGGAGGCGGTGATGCTTGGCCTCGTAGGCCTCCTCCAGGTGGTCCGCGCGGAACCGCTTGTGGCAGGAGGTGCACTCGGTCAGCGGGTCCGTGAAGGTGGCGACGTGACCGGAGGCCACCCAGACCTCGGGGGCCAGGATCACGGACGAGTCGATGCCGACCACGTCCTCGCGCGACGTCACCATGTAGCGCCACCACTGGCGCTTGATGTTCTCCTTGAACTCGACACCCAGCGGCCCGTAGTCCCAGGCGGCACGCTGGCCGCCGTAGATCTCACTGCAGGGGAATACGAAGCCACGGCGCTTGCTCAGGCTGACGATGGTGTCGATCTTGTCGGCGGCCACGGTGCTCTCTTCATTACGACGACGGGCGACGAAGCGAGATGCTTCCAGCGAATGCTTCAGCGTACCGGCGGGGACTGCCCCTCAATCAAATCGGTGCCCGTCGGATCGTTTATTGACAACGGTTTCCATGTTTGATGAAAATGACTGTCATGAACGTACGACGACAGCACATACCCGCGGTGGCCGTGGCGGCCGTCACCGCACTCGGCCTCGGCACGCTCACCGCCTGCTCCGGCGACAGCGCGGCGGCCGCCGGCACCGGGAAGTTCGACGTCGTCGCGTCGTTCTACCCGATGGCCTTCCTCGCCGAGCGGATCGGCGGCACCCATGTGCACGTCACGAGCCTGACCCAGCCCGGCCAGGAGCCGCACGACCTGGAGATCAGCGCCCGGCAGACCGCGCAGCTCCAGGACTCCGACGCGGTGCTCTACCTGAAGAACCTCCAGCCCTCCGTCGACGACGCGGTCGCCCAGTCCGAGGTGAAGACCAAGATCGACGCCGCCTCCCTCACCTCGCTGGAGAAGCACGGCAACGAGGTCGGCGGCCACGCGGCCTCCCACGACGGCTCCAAGAACGACGAACTCTCCGGCCTCGACCCGCACATCTGGCTCGACCCGGTGCGCTACGCCCAGGTCGCCGAGGGCGTCGGCAAGGCCTTCCAGAAGGCGGACCCGAAGCACGCGGCCGACTACCGCAAGAACACGGCGACGCTGGTGGAGAAGCTGCACGCCCTCGACACGCGGTTCCAGGACGGCCTCGCGCACACCAAGTCCAAGGTCTTCATCACCACCCACGCCGCCTTCGGCTACCTCGCCGAGCGCTACGGCCTGACCGAGGAGGCCATCAACGGCCTCGACCCCGAGTCCGAGCCCAGCGCGGCGCGGGTGCGGCAGCTGGAGACGATGGCGAAGGCCGACGGCGTCACCACCGTCTTCTACGAGACGCTCGTCAGCGACAAGACCGCGAAGACCATCGCCTCCGACGCCGGGCTGAGGACGGATGTGCTGGACCCGATCGAGGGCATCACGTCCAAGTCCCGCGGCACCGACTACTTCTCCGTCCAGGAGGCCAACCTCAAGGCCCTGCAGAGCGCTCTGGGAGAGAAATGACAGCGCAGGACGGTACGACCGAGCCCGCCGTGTCCCTGCGCGGCGTCCGCGCCGACCTGGGCTCGCGCCCCGTCCTGCGCGGGATCGACCTCAGCGTGGCACGCGGTGAGGTCGTCGCGCTACTCGGCGCCAACGGCTCCGGCAAGTCCACGGCCATCCGCACGATCATCGGCCAGGTGCCGGCGAGCGCCGGGAGGATCGAGCTGTTCGGCACCGAGCGCGGGCGGTTCCGGGACTGGGCGCGGGTGGGCTACGTCCCGCAGCGCACGACGGCCGCCGGCGGCGTCCCCGCCACGGTCACCGAGATCGTCTCCTCCGGCCGGCTGTCCCGGACCCGCTTCGGCGTGCTGCGCAAGGCCGACCACGCGGCCGTGCGCGGGGCCCTGGAGCTGGTCGGCATGGCGGACCGGGCGAAGGAGTCCGTGAACGCCCTGTCCGGCGGCCAGCACCAGCGCGTCCTGATCGCCCGCGCGCTCGCCGCCGAACCGGAACTGCTGATCATGGACGAGCCGATGGCGGGCGTGGACCTGGCCAGCCAGGAGGTGCTGGCGCGGACCCTGCGCGAGCAGGTCGCGGCCGGTACGACCGTCCTGCTCGTCCTGCACGAACTCGGGCCCCTGGAACCGCTGATCGACCGCGCGGTCGTCCTGCGCGACGGCTGCGTCCTGCACGACGGCCCGCCCCCCGAGGCGGTCGGCCAGCACGCCCTGCCCGGCCACGACCACGTCCACCCGCACGAGCCCGGGCCGCTGCGCACGGGACTGCTGGGCTGAAGGATCTGTGATGGACTTCCTCGACTACGCCTTCATGCAGCGGGCCCTGCTCGCCGCCGTCCTCGTCGGCGTCACCGCCCCCGCGATCGGCATCTACCTCGTCCAGCGCCGCCAGGCCCTGATGGGCGACGGCATCGGCCATGTGGCGATGACGGGCGTCGGCCTCGGCTTCCTGCTCTCGGCGTCCCCGGTGTGGATGGCGACGCTCGTCTCCGTGCTCGGCGCGGTCCTGATGGAGCTGATCCGCTGGTACGGCCGCACCCGCGGCGACATCGCCCTCGCGATGCTCTTCTACGGCGGCATGGCCGGCGGCGTGATGTTCATCAACCTCGCGCCCGGCGGCTCCAACGCCAACCTGACCTCGTACCTCTTCGGCTCGCTGTCGACGGTCTCGCCGTCGGACGTGACGGCGATCTGCCTGCTGGCCGGCTTCGTCGTGCTGGTCACGCTCGGCCTGCGCCGCCAGCTGTTCGCGGTCAGCCAGGACGAGGAGTTCGCGCGGGTGACGGGCCTGCCCGTGCGCGCGCTGAACCTGCTGACCGCCGTCACGGCGGCGGTCACCGTGACGGTCGCGATGCGGGTGGTGGGCCTGCTGCTGGTGAGCGCGCTGATGGTGGTGCCGGTGGCCGCCGCCCAGCAGCTCAGCCGCAGCTTCGCGGCGACCTTCGCGATCGCCGTGGCGATCGGGGTGAGCGTGACCATCGGCGGCACGGTCACCTCCTACTACCAGGACGTGCCGCCCGGCGCGACGATCGTGCTGCTGACCATCGCGGCCTTCCTGGTGCTGACCGCGCTCGCCACTCCCCTGGCCCGGCGGCGGGCCCGGGCCGCGGCGGCCGCGCGGCCCGTCGGGGAGCCCGCCGAGTGCGCCATCCCGGCCGCCCGGGAGGCCGTCGGCGACGTCGGCGTCTGACCGCGCCCGGTCCGGGCTGGCACAATGGCCCGGCAGGCGTCGTGGACGCGAGCCGTAGAAGGAGGACCCGGTGACGACCGCTGGACCGCCCGTGAAGGGCCGCGCCACCCGGCAGCGTGCCGCCGTGGCGGCGGCCCTCGACGAGGTCGACGAGTTCCGCAGCGCGCAGGAGCTGCACGACATGCTCAAGCACAAGGGCGACTCGGTCGGTCTGACCACCGTCTACCGCACCCTGCAGTCCCTCGCCGACGCCGGCGAGGTCGACGTCCTGCGCACCTCCGAGGGCGAGTCCGTCTACCGCCGATGCTCCTCCGGCGAGCACCACCACCACCTGGTGTGCCGGATGTGCGGCAAGGCCGTCGAGGTCGAGGGCCCGGCGGTGGAGAAGTGGGCGGAGGCGATCGCCGCCGAACACGGCTACGTGAACGTGGCCCACACCGTGGAGATCTTCGGAACCTGCGCGGAGTGCGCCGCCGCCGGGAACTGACTCAGACGCGGGTCAGGTGGCGGTCGAGGATCGCGCGCAGCCGGTCCGCGTCCGCGGGACCGCTCAGGCCCCGCTTGGGCAGCACGGTGAAACAGCTGGCGTTCTTGTCGTCGCTGTAGGTGTAGAAGGCGGCCCCGGTCTCGCGATAGCGGGGCTGCGCGGCCCAGTTGACCGACGTCGTGCTGTTGTCGGTGGCCACCGTCAGCCCGGCGTCCGTCACCGTGGCGCGGTAGGTGCCGTTGCGCACGGCGAGCTTGAGGAACGCGCGGGCCTGGAGACGGGGCGTGAGGAGCAGCAGGACCAGCGCCAGGGGCAGCCAGATCAGCAGAAACCAGTCGGGTTTGTCCCGCCCGGCCACGGAGAGCGCGGCGTTCATCACGAAGGCGAACGCCAGCAGGCCGACGGCCCAGGACCGCAGCCAGCCCCGCTTCCTGAGCCGGTTGCGCTCCTTCAGCGCCCCCATGAAATCCCCCACGACCGGCTGATACGTCAGCTCGACCGTGCCCTGCTCGGCATCCCGCCCCATGTTCATGACCATGAGGCGGGATCGTAGCGGCGGTTTCCGGCCGGGTGGTTACTCGGTGGGGTCGTTGCCTCGCATCGCGGCCTCCATGGCGATCAGTTGCTCGTTCGGGACGGCGCCGCCGAAGCGGCGGTCGCGGGAGGCGAACTCGACGCAGGCCCGCCACAGGTCGCGGCGGTCGAAGTCCGGCCACAGCACGTCCTGGAAGACCATCTCGGCGTAAGCGCTCTGCCAGATCAGGTAGTTGGAGGTGCGCTGCTCGCCGCTCGGGCGCAGGAACAGATCCACGTCCGGCATGTCCGGGTAGTACAGGTACTTGGCGAGGGTCTTCTCGTTGACCTTCGACGGGTCGAGCCGGCCGGCCTTCACGTCCTCGGCCATGGCCTGCGCGGCGTCGGCGATCTCGGCCCGGCCGCCGTAGTTCATGCAGAAGTACAGGGTGAGGCGGTCGTTGTCCTTGGTCTGCTCCTGGGCGATCTGGAGCTCCTTGGCGACCGACTTCCACAGCTTGGGCATCCGGCCCACCCACCGCACGCGCACGCCGAGTTGGTCGAGCGTGTCACGGCTCTTGCGGATGAAGTCACGGTTGAAGTTCATCAGGAAGCGGACCTCGTCGGGCGAGCGCTTCCAGTTCTCGGTGGAGAAGGCGTACAGGGAGATGCTGCCGACGCCCATCTCGATCGCGCCCTGCAGGACGTCGACCACCCGCTCGGCGCCGACCTTGTGGCCCTCCGTGCGGGGCAGCCCGCGCTCCTTCGCCCAGCGGCCGTTGCCGTCCATGACGATGGCCACATGGTTCGGGACCAGCTCGCCCGGGAGCTTCGGCGCGCGGGCGCCGGACGGGTGCGGCTCGGGCGCCTTGTACTCGCGGCGCCGGTTTCCCAGGATCCCGCGTACGACCATGTGCTTCTCGTCTCCTCTTACCGCTTACTTCTCTACGTAACGAAGCGAACGCAGTCCGCGTTCCATGTGCCAGTGCAGATAGGCGGACACCAGCCCGCTCCCCTCCCGCACGTGCCGCGGCTCGCACGCGTCCGCGGTCTCCCAGTCTCCCGTAAGCAGCGCGGCGAGGAGCTCCAGGGTCTGCGGGGAGGGTACGACGCTGCCGGGCACCCGGCAGTCCACGCAGACCGCGCCGCCGGAGGCGACGGAGAAGAAACGGTTCGGGCCGGGCATCCCGCACTTGGCGCAGTCGCTGAAGCTGGGGGCGTAGCCGTTGACGGCGAGGGAGCGCAGCAGGAAGGCGTCCAGCACGAGGTGCGGGGCGTGCTCGCCGCGGGCCAGGGTGCGCAGGGCGCCGACGAGCAGCAGATACTGCTGCACCGCCGGCTCGCCCTCGTGGTCGGTGAACCGCTCGGCGGTCTCGAGCATGGCGGTGCCGGCGGTGTAGCGGGCGTAGTCGGTGACGATCCCCCCGCCGTACGGGGCGATGGTCTCGCTCTGCGTGCACAGCGGCAGGCTGCGCCCCACCAGTTCGCTGCCCCGGGCGAAGAACTGGACGTCGACGTGAGAGAAGGGTTCGAGGCGGGCGCCGAACTTGGACTTGGTGCGCCGCACTCCCCGGGCCACGGCCCGCACCCGCCCGTGCCCGCGCGTGAGCAGCGTGATGATCCGGTCCGCCTCGCCCAGTTTCTGGGTGCGCAGGACGATGCCGTCGTCCCGGAAAAGACTCATCGCGTGCCCCTCATGGAGTCCATTCTCCCGTACGCCGGCGGGTCAGCGTGCGCGGTCGGGGCGACTGATCGCGTCCCAGGGGGCCAGGTTCCAGGGGCTGGCGCGGTTCGCCGGGTCCAGCAGGGCGCGCAGGTGCGCGTCGGCGACGGCCTGCGGGGCGGGCGGGGAGGGGTCCTGGGCGGCCTCCAGCCCGTCCCGCCACACCTTGCGGCCCAGCAGGTAGTGGTCGGCGTACTCCCGCCAGGAGCCGTACACCGAGACCACCGACGGCACGATGTTCTTCAGCGCGGTCCAGGCGTCGGCCTCGGTGATCAGTCCGGCGGCGAAGCCGCGCCGGGTGATGTCGGCGTACAGCGCGGCGTCCCAGGCGAGGGGCGCGACGCCGAGCAGCCGCTGGGCGCGCGCCCGGTAGCCGCTGCGGGACAGGTCGTCGAGCCGGTCGACGAGTTCCGCGCGCGAGGTGATCTCCCACTGCTCGGCCAGCCAGCTCCGGGCGCTGTCGTCGTCGATGCGGGTGAAGGGGTAGAGGGTGGTGCGGGAGGCGTCGTGGTCACGGCTCACCGGGGCGCTCAGCGACACCATCCACAGCTGGTGCGCGGTGAGCGGGGTGGGGAACCGCCTGCCTGTACGCGGCTTCGGCTTCGTCCATCTCCGTATGTTCCACAGACCCATGGCCCCGCACCCTACTCACGTCAGGGAACCTCACCGCCGGTGCGGGCGTCGGCCCGGGCCGTGGCCGCGCCGAGCCGCTCGGCGCGGGTGGCCGCCCGCAGCGCCCCGGGCTCGGCGTCCCACTCCCGCCCCCCGCCGTACGGTCTGAGTTGGACGTACGGCCCTTCGTGGCCCATGACGATGCCGATTCTTCCGGTGCCGGTGTCCACGACATGAGTTCCGACGGGAGGCTTCATTTCCTCTCCTTAACGACCGTAATAAAAACAGTTCACAATTCCGGCGGCGGCGCATGGATTGCGCCTCACAGCGTGCTCCCCTTTCTTTCTGGGTTTCACGCTTTTCCGTAACCCGGAGACCTGCGGCCCCTACACTCGGCAGGAGTATGTGAACTGCGACCACGGCGCAGCGAAGAGTTTGTGGTATTCGGATTATTTCATTCGGCGACCCTGCGCAGCCGGCGGGGCGCGGTCCTGCCGGCGTCCGGTTGGGGCTCGGGTTCCGGCTCGGTCGCCGCCCACAGCTCGTCGAACTGGCTGATGCGGTCCTCGACGTGTTCCCGCTTCATCCTCAGCATCGTCATGTCGGGCCTGACATGGTGGTCCGGCCGGGTTTCGTAGCAGAGTTCGCCGTCGAAGATGATGAAGTCCATCACCGTGCCGCCCGGGTCGAGCTGGGACTGCACGCCGATCCGCGCGTCGATGCCGTACCTGCGCTGGCGCTGGCAGATCTGCCGCAGGACGTCGGTGACCTCGTCCGGCTCGTCCACGAGAAACAGCCGCCGGACCTCCACGCCGCGGGTCTTGATGGCCTTCTCCTGGGCGATCAGATAGCGTTTCGCGGGCTCGCTGGACCAGAAATCCCGGTCGACGGTCGTACTGGTGGCGTAAAGCGTCTTCTTGACGCACAGGGCGAGGTCGATCAGCCATTCGTGGTTCTCGAAAGAGGAGTCCGCCCGGCCGCTGATGAGGTCCTCCATCAGTTCGGCGAGACGCTTCAGCTCCTCCTCCGCGAAACTCTTGACGATGCCCGGCGCCTCGTCGCCGACCTGTGTGTACGCCTTGACCAGCCGGGTCACCTCCTCGGAGCGGAGCACCGAGCCGTCGACCTTGCTGAACAGCTCGGTCGCCTCGTTGATCTTGGCGAAGCTCTGGTCGACCGCCGTCCGCATCTCCGCGTGGTGGTTGGCCAGGCTCTGCTTCATGTCGTCGATGTGCCGGCGCTGGCTGTTCTCGACCACCTCGAGGCGCTCACCGAAGTCCACGAGGTACTGCACGATCAGGGTCGCGCTGCCCAGGACGATGGACGCGACCCATTGCCAGATGTTGTTGTCGTCCCCGTTCAGCAGCACGGTCAGCAGGAAGGCACCGCCCGCCGCCGACGCGGTGATGAGGATCTTCCAGAACAGCTTGGGGATGCCCTGCCGCGGCAGTACCGCCCCGTTGTCCCCTGTCCCTAACGACGCTCCGCTCACGTGTCTCCCCCGTCGGGTAAGTGGTTGGTGCCGTCCTCACTCAGTTGGTGCTCAGTGCCTGGTGCGGCAACCGGATCGCCTGGACGGCCAGTTGGTCCCGGATGCGCTGGACCAGGTTCTGCCACTGGCGGGTGAACCCCGGTTCCCGCTCCAGTGCTTCCCACAGGTGGACCAGTGAACGCTCCACCCGCGCGTGCGGCATCCACAGATGCAGCAGATGGTCGACGGCCGGGCGCAGGGCCTGGACCGCCGCGGGGCCGTCCGCCGCGGCGAACCGGCCGCTCTCCAGCATGTGCACCACGGTCGTCAGAAGCCAGTCGTGCAGCGCGAGGTCCTCGCACAGCCCGGCGGCCGCGACGGCCGGTGTGTCCTGCGGCAGCCTCAGTTCCACGGTCCGCAGGCCGTCCTCGGCCAGCGTGAACCGGGTCAGTTCCGCCCGCTCCCCCTCGGGGACCCGGCGGGCGATCCACCGCAGGTGCGTGCGGCGGGACTTGAAGGGGACCTTGCGGTCCAGCAGCGGGTGGCGCAGCAGCCGTGCCAGCAGCGCCTCGGCGACCGCCCCGAGGTCCAGCTCCCCGCGGCCGGGGCCCCGCAGCACGCCCTGCGCGGTGGCCTGTTCGGGCAGCCTGCCGAACGGCTCGACGACACCGGGCCGTACCAGGTAGTGCCCCCAGGGACGGCGGGTGTCGGGACCCGTGGCCGGGGCGCTGAACCAGGCGGTGGCCTGCAGCAGCCGGCCCTCGGTGAGCGCCGCGCGGGCGGCCACCGTGCCGACGGCGCGGACCTTGCTGCCGTCGGCGGTGGGCAGCCGGCAGTCCACTCCGGTCAGCGTCTCGGGTGAAAGGGCGTACAGGTTGGGGCGTTCGGAGATCCGGACGTGTTCGTCGGCGCGCAGTCTGAGCAGCCCGGCGGCGGCCCGGCCGTCCAGTGGCTGGAAGGACGGCAGCAGACAGGTGCGCACCTCCCCGCAGACGAGAGCGGGGCGCGCGGGCTGTCCGGGACGCCGCGTCATGTCAGCGCCCGCCGGAGGACGGGCCGGTGGCCGGGTCCTCGTAGAAGATGTACGTGGCCCGCTGGGCGACGGCGTCCGGTACCTCGAGGCCTTCGCCCTTCGAGCGGGCGGTGACCTGTCGCAGGGCTTCGGCGTCGACCTGGGTCTGGTCGAGGATGAGCCGCACGGCGTCCTCGACGGCGAGGAAGCGGTTGGGCAGCAGGGTGCAGGTGCGGTAGGCGCTGAAGGCGGCGGCCCGCGGGTCGAGCTGGAGCAGGGGCGGCAGCCGGTCCCAGTCGTGCGGGAACTCCGCGCCGTCCCAGGGGCGCGGGACGAGCACCGGCTCGCCGAGGTGGCGTAACAGCCCGAGCCGGGCCAGCTGCCAGACGGCGGCCAGGAAGGGGCAGGACCACAGCCGCCGGCCGTCCTGCTCGGACCACAGCTCGACGTCCATGAACACGGAGTGGTTGCGGGCCGCGGTCTCCTCCGGCGGCTGCCAGCCCCTGACCTCGCCCAGGGCGGCCCGCTCGGTGCCGGGCGTGCGCCTGCCGTTGGCGAGCCAGCCGGTCTGGCCCACGGGTGGGCGGGAGCCGTTGCTGCCCGGCGGCGGCGACTCGACCAGGCGGTGCGCGACGGACTCGGCGATCTCGATGCGGTCGGCGACCGCGCAGCCCGACTCACGGGCCAGGTAGTCGATGGCCAGGCCCGCCTTCTCGGCCTCCTCCAGCACCAGGGGGAGCAGTTCGGCGGGGGTGGAGAAGCGGGTGAAGTAGTCGTCGATGAGGAAGCAGGTGCTGATGCGGGGCCGCTTGCCGCCGGTGCGGCGGGCGGCGGAGGCGCGGACGGCCTCCACCCACAGCCGCACCTCGGCGAAGTGTGCGCGCAGCCGCTCCGGGCCGGCCTCGAAGTCCTCCATGTAGAGATGCCCCAACTCCAGGGAGAGGTGGGACAGTTGCACGGACCGGGTGCGGGGCTGCGCCGTGGTCTCCCGGAAGACGGCCTCGCTCACGCCTGCTCCCAGTGCTTGTCGTCGGTGAGCCGGGCGGCCAGCCGGCTGAGCGCCTGCCATGTCTCCATGTTGGCGATCTGGCTGTCGAGCACGTCCTCGTCGGTGATGAGCTGCTCGCGCCACTGCAGGACCGGTTCGAGGGGGACGGAGCCGAGGACCTGGCTGTAGCCGATGCCGTGCGCGGAGGCGAGCTGCTTGAGGTCGGCGTCGGCCTTGCGCAGCCACGCCGACTGGGTGGGCGAGACCTGGGACCACAGCGGCGACTCGGGGTCGGGTACGGCGGCCCGCACGAAGCGGATGGCGCCGCGCAGCTCCTCCTCGTCGTGGCCGCGGTCGACCCCCGCCGCGACGATGCCGCGCTCGCCGAGGACCAGGCTCGCGGCGGCCGCCACATGCTGGCGGGTCCAGCGGTGGAAGACCAGCCAGCGGGCGGTGACCTGGCTCATCTCCGGCCGCGCGGTGGCCTCCAGGACCATGTCGACGGCGTAGGAGCGGCCGGCGCTCAGGTCCACGAAGACCAGGTCGAACTCGTACGACAGTTTCATCAGCAGGTCGGCGCAGAGCCGCACGTGGTCGCCGGTGGTGGCGAACTCGCCGCCGCCGACGTCGCCGGGCATCAGGACTAGACGGCCGCAGCCGGGCGGCGGGTCGCGCAGCACCTGGTGCTCGGTGACGGCCCAGACGTCCAGGCGCTCCGGCTCGACGACCTGGCCGCCTAGGTAGGAGTGCAGACCGCCGCCCTCCAGGGCGAGGCGGGCGTCGGCGACGTCGAAGACTGCGGAGGCGGTGGGCGAGCCGAAGTCGAAGTCCAGGTAGCAGACGTCGTCACCGGCCAGCGCCCGGTGGTAGGCGAGGTTGGCGCTGGTGACGGAGCGACCGGTGCCTCCCTTGTCGGAGGCGGCGAAGATCAGCACGCGGTCACCGTCCCTGGACCGCGGCCTCGCGGGCCCGGGTGAGCGCGTCGAGCTGGCCGAGCACGTCGAGCGCCAACGCGTAGGCAGTGCCCGGGCGTTGGTCGAGCAGGTCGCGGGCGCGGCGCAGCTTGACCTCGATGTTCCGCAGTTGCATCCCGTGCCGTCCGTCGTCGGAGGGGGCGGCCTCCATCTGTTCGTTGCCCAGCAGGTGGGCGGCCTCGCTGAGCAACGCCCCGGCCAGCTCGGTCAGTTCGGCGCTGCGGACGGGAGGCTGCCGGTACATCTCGTGGACCTGCACCATCACCTCGGCGACGCGCTCGGTGATGTTCCAGGACACCGGCACATGGCGGGTGACGATCTCCGCGCCGGGGTAGGCGGCGTGGACGTTGTCCCACAGGCCGGTGCCCTCGCCCTCCCGGATGCGGCGCCGCCACATGTGGCCGAAGGCGTCCTCGGCGAGGCTGAGCAGCCGGTCGTGCGAGGCGAGGTTGCGCGAGAGGGTGCGCAGCTGGATGGTGCGCTTCAGCAGCTGCGCCGAGAAGTCGTGCAGGGACCAGGTCATGGGGGCGCCGAGTTGTTCGCCGCCCTGCAGGGGCAGTTTGACGCCCGCGTTGTGCAGTTCGAAGACCTTGGGGTCGTCGCGTGTCATCCGGCTGGTGATGCGGCCGCGTTCGGCGAGGCGCTCCATGACGGTGACGGTGCGGGCGAGGTCGTCGTCGGTGGCCCGGCGCCGCATCAGGTCGTGGACGAGGATCGCGGCGACGGAGAGGGAGAAGTACTCGGACTCCAGTTCCTGTCCCGTCGTACGCCAGGGAATGTCCTCCAGCGGCCAGCGGTCGGGGTCGAAGCGGGCGATGCCGGACCAGTACTGCTGGGTCAGCTCCCAGCGCAGCCGGAGCGCCTCGGCGAGCTTCTGCTGCTCGGCGTTGAGCAGGCCCAGGGTGAGGGTGCGCTCGGAGAACAGGTCCTGGATGCCGTCGAGGGCGACCACGGTGAAGTACAGGTACGGCACCGCGCGGGCCACGCCCTGGGGCTGCGGCCCGATGGGCTCGTCGGTGTCGACCTCGGGCGCGTCCTTGACGAGGCTCCACGCCCAGCCGCACTCGAAGTACTGGTTCTCGTCCTTCAGGCCCTCCTTGACGTCGATGCCGAGGGACAGGCTCTCGACGATCGCGGCGCGCAGGGCCCGGAAGCGGGTCTGGTACATGGTCAGCACCTGACGCTGCGACAGCCGTCCCTGGCCGAGGAGTTCGGTGAGGTTGCGGCCCTGGTCGGAGTCGGTGTCGAAGGCGTTGACGGTGAAGGAGCGCAGCAGGCCCACCATGGCGGCGGTGAGCCGGTTGCCGGTGGCCGCGCGCAGTTCGGCGATGGTCTCCTGGATGTCGGTGCGTCTGGTCCTGGTCTCGTAGACCTTCAGGAAGCCGAGGGTGGCCAGGCAGAGGGTGATCGACATGGAGAACGAGTCGACGACGTCGAGCCGGCGCTGTTCCTCGGTGAGCTCCTGGGACTTGTCCCCGGAGCCGAAGTAGTAACCCCCGGCGAACGTGGGCCTCTTGTCCTCGCCGGTGTGCGTGCGCATGAACTCGGAGGCGGCCCTGACCAGGTTGGCCGGGAGGTCGAGCCGGCCGCCGCCGCGCCTGAGGGCCTGGTGGACGTCCGGCTGCGTGGTGTCGGGGTCGTCCAGCCGGAACTCCGGGATCTCGGTGGCCGGGTACAGCAGGCAGAGCAGCCGCTCCGCGTCGGCCACGCTGCTCTTCCCGCCCCAGTCGCCCCAGGCCCACTGCCCCTGTTCGAAGGAGTGGCGGCCGATGGCCTGCCAGATGTCCAGCAGATGCTGGCGTGGCTTGATCTGCATCCCATGCCCCTCACACAGACCGCACTGCCGTCACTTGAGGAATGTCCCTCTTCTGTTGTGAAGATCCGCAGTGTCGAAGAACCACTGATCAGACGGCCGGAATTTCCGCGTCCGTATTCTTTCGCCAGCCGTGAGCCAGGATCATTCCCGAATATCCGTCCCGCACACCTGGCTCGGCCTTCAACCGCTGCACCTCGAAGTGCCCGGCGAATGGTGCGAGGCTGCGCCGGACCTCGGTTTCCCCCACGTCGCAGGCCGGGAAGAAATGATCGCCGACGTGGTAGCCCTGCGAGTGCTCCATGAAGGCGGCGGCGAAGGGGGCGCCGGGGGCGAGGGCGCCCATGAAGCGCGCGACGCCCAGGGCGAACTCCCGGGGGTCGGCGGTCATCGACTCGGCGACGAAGAACATGGTCCCGACCGACCAGCGCGCCCCGAAGCGCTCCAGGTCGAAGATGCTGCCCTGCTCGACCTTGGCGACCTTACGGAACCGCTCGCGGGGCTCGAAGTCCGCGCGAGCGTACGCCTCGTGCTCGCACAGGGCGTCCCAGAACGGGTCCCAGCCGGCGTCGTAGGAGTCGGTCTGACTCTCGAGATACCGCACGTTGCCCGGGGAGCGCTCGAAGAGGGTGACCTCGTCGGCCCAGGGCATCATGGAGAACGCGGGATAAAGATTGGCACCGGCGCCCACGTCGATGCCGTATACCGGCCCGAGGCCCTGCTTCCGGAAATGACCGCCGAAATGTTCCCGAAGAATATTCAGGATCTCCGCGTCCTCTGCCTGTAAGTCGCGGTAGTTGTGATCAACGTAGGCGATCGGGTCGAATGAATCCCAGGGCGCGTCGGCATTCTGCACCTGGACATCCCCCGACGATCTCAAGGTCATTTGACCACGGTACCAGTCCTGGGAATTACCGTCATGTCCTTCGGTGACGCGGGGCGCACCGGGGGCGCATGGTGGCGAATGCATTCATGCGACCTGATCCGGCCTTGAACGGCCGGATTGTCCCGCTCAAGATGGTCGGAACTCCGCCGAACACTCCGGAAAGACGGACAGACAGGCGTCTCGCCCGTACCACCCGTACGGGTGTCAACCCACCCTTGACTCCCATCCCGCAGGGGGGCGGCATGACGGCTCTTCCAGAGAAACGTTTACCTTCCATGGTCGGCCGGGCGGACCGGCCGCTGACGCTCAGAGGCGTCGTCGAGGCCGACCTTCCCGAGCTCCACCGCCTGGACCGGGAAGCCTTCCCCGAGGAGCCGTACCACTACTTCGAACTGCGCCAGGCCTACGACGTCCACGCCGACCGCTTCCTCGTCCTCGACGACGGCGAGAGCCTGCACGGCTACGTCCTGTTCGTCACCACCTCCGACGGCTATGTGAACTGGATCAAGAGCCTCGCCATCACCCACGACCTGCGCGGGCGCGGGCTGGGCCGCCGGCTGATGCTGGAGGTGCTGCGCCGGCTGCGCGCCGAGGGCGTCCACCAGGTCCGGCTGACGGTCGAACCGACCAACGCTGCCGCGATCACGCTGTACCGCTCGCTCGGCTTCGACGTCGAGGGAGGCGTCCACAAGCACTACTTCGGGCCCGGGGAGGACCGGCTGATCATGATGCTGGGGTTGTGAACGGGGGTCCGTGAGGCGGGGGTTCGCGACCCGGGGCGGTCGCGTGTCAGGGGGAGACCAGTCCCGCCTCGTACGCCAGGATCACCAGCTGCACCCGGTCCCGGGCGTCCAGCTTGGCCAGGAGCCGGGTCAGGTACGTCTTCGCGGTGGCGACGCTGATGCACAGCTCGGCGGCTATCTCCGCGTTGGACAGCCCGCTGCCGACGAGGACGAGGACCTCGCGTTCGCGGTCGGTGATGCCCGTCAACTCGCGTCGGTGACCGCGCTGTTCGGGCCGGGCGGCGAAGTCGTGGATCAGGCGGCGGGTCACGCTCGGGGCGATCAGCGCGTCGCCCGCCGCCACCACCCGGACCGCGCCGATGATGTCGTCGAGGGCCATGTCCTTGACGAGGAAGCCGGACGCGCCGGCGCGCAGGGCGCCGTACACGTAGGCGTCGTCGTCGAAGGTCGTCAGGACGACCACGCGTACGTCGCCCTGCGTGCCGGTGATGCGGCGGGTGGCCTCGATGCCGTCCATGCCCGGCATGCGGACGTCCATCACCACGACGTCCGGGGCGAGTTCACCGGCCAGGCCGACCGCCTCCTCCCCGGTGGCCGCCTCGCCGACGACCTCCACGTCCGCCAGGTCGGCCATGACCATGCTCAGCGCGGTCCGGATGAGTTCCTGGTCGTCGACCAGGAGGACCCGGACGGGCGGTGCGGACGCCTGCGCCGTCATCGCACACCCGCCGGCAACGGGAGCCGGGCGGCCACGCGGAAGCCGCCCTCGGCGCGTGGCGCGGCCGTGAACTCGCCGTGCAGCAGGGCGACTCGCTCGCGCATGCCGACCAGGCCGAAGCCGGTGTCGGTCGAACTGCCCCGGCCCAGGCCGTCGTCGGTGATCTCCACGGCGAGTTCCCGCTCGTCGCGGAAGTCGACGGTGACCCGGCACGCGCGGGTGCCGGCGTGCCGTACGACGTTGGTGACCGACTCCTGGATGATCCGGAACGCCGACAGGTCGATGTCGGGCGGCAGCGGGCAGGGCTCGCCCAGCCGGCACACCTCCACCCGGACGCCCGCCGCGGTCGTCGTGGCCGCCAGTCGCTCCACGTCCGCCAGGCCCGCCAGGCCCGCCGGGACGGTGTCCGGGTCCGTTCCGGGGTCGGCGGCCCGCAGGGCGACCAGCATCCGGCGCAGTCCGGCGAGCGTCCGGCGGCCCTCGTTCTCCACTGCCCGCATCGCCGTCAGGGCGGCCTCGGGGTGCGCGGTCGCCACCCGGGCGGCCGCGCCCGCCTGCAGGGCGATGATGCCGATGCTGTGGGCGACCGTGTCGTGCATCTCCCGTGCGATGCGCAGGCGTTCGGCGGTGACCGCCTGGGCGGCCTGCTCGGCGCCGAGGCGCCGGGCGTGCGCGCGGGACTCGTGCGCGGAGTTGCCCAGCAGCCAGGCGATCACGGTGACCAGGGCGACGGCCAGTTCGGCGGAGGTGCCGGCGGCCCAGCCGCGCAGTATCCGTACGGCGAGGTAGAGGATCAGGGTGCCGACCGCCATGGCCAGCGCGACGAGCCCGGTGCGCCGCGGATGGGCGGCCGCGACGAAGTACAGCGCCACCATGGTGGTGAGGTACTGCGCCATCGGCAGCTCGCCGACGCCCAGGGTGGACGTCTCGAAGATCCCGGCGAGGATCGTCAGGGTGACGGCGAGCAACGGCCTGCGGTGCAGCAGCCGGCCGCCCTGGACGGCCAGCGCGGTCGACAGGGCCAGGAACGTCAGCCCGTCCCAGCGGTAGAGCTGGGCCGCCGGCCACTGCCAGGGCTCCGTCTCGCCGGGCAGCCGGAAGGTCGTCAGCAGGGTGAACAGCGTGCTCGCGCACCACACGAGCGCGGTCCACGCGGCCGGTGAGACGCGTTTGACCAGGGGCGGCGGAGGCGGGGCTGCGGGCATGACGCGATCGTAGGGCGGGGCGCGGGGGCCGGTCATCGGCCCGTGGACGTACAACCGGGGTCGACAGGCCGCCGCCAGGAGTGTCGGCTCCCGCCCGATGCCCGGCGCCCGCCGTCCGCGGGACCGTGGTCCCATGATCGAAGTCGAGCAGCTCACCAAGCGCTACGGCCCCACGACCGCCGTACGAGAACTGTCCTTCACCGTCCGCCCCGGCCATGTCACCGGCTTCCTCGGCCCGAACGGCGCGGGCAAGACCACGACGCTGCGAATGCTGCTGGGGCTCGTCGAGCCGACCGCGGGCACCGCCACGATCGGCGGCCATGTCTTCCGCGACCACCCGCGCGGGCTGCGCCACGTCGGCGTCCTCCTCGACGCGCACGACGTGCACGGCGGCCGCAGCGCGCGGGCGCATCTGCACGCACTCGCCCGCGGCAACCGCATCCCGCGGCGGCGGGTGGAGGAGGTGCTCGCGGAGGTCGGCCTGACCGGGGCGGCGGCCGGGCGCCGCATCGGCACCTACTCCCTGGGGATGAGGCAGCGGCTCGGCATCGCGGCCGCGCTGCTCGGCGACCCGCCGGTGCTGATGTTCGACGAACCGCTCAACGGGCTCGACCCGGAGGGCGTGCTGTGGGTGCGGGGGCTGTTCCGGCGGCTCGCCCACGAGGGGCGGACCGTGTTCGTCTCCAGTCACCTGATGTCCGAGATGGAGCACACCGCCGACGAGATCGTCGTCATCGGCCGGGGAAAGCTGATCGCCGCCGAGTCCCTGGCCGCGTTCGCCGCACGCGGGACGGCGCCGACCGTGACGGTGCGGTCGCCGGACTCGGGCGCCCTGGCCGCCGTACTGGCGAAGGAGGGCGCGGTGGTGGAGCGGCACGGCGACGACACCCTGAAGGTGCAGGGGGCCGGAGCCGTCCGGGTGGGCGAGCTGGCCTACGAACACCGGCTTCTGCTGTGGGAGTTGACGACACAGTCCGCCTCGCTGGAGACGGCCTTCATGGAACTGACCGCCGACAGCGTCGAGTACGCGGCAGGAGAGACCCGATGACGACCGCCCTCGCCGTTCCGCCCGCCCGCTTCACCGACCTGCTGGCCGCCGAGTGGATCAAACTCCGTTCGCTGCGCTCCACTTACTGGGCCCTCGGCTCCAGCGCGCTGGCGCTGGTCGCCTTCAACGCGAACGCGGCCCGCGCCGACTACACCAACTATCCGCACTACAACGAGCCGATCCACCGCGACTTCGTGTACTGGGCGCTGCGGGACGCCTTCACCCAGGGTGCCGCGCTGATGCTGGTGCTGGCGGCGGCGAGCATCGGCGCGATCGCGGTCGTCGGTGAGTACGCGACGGGCCTGATCCGTACGACGTTCACCGCCGTGCCCGACCGGCGGGCACTGATGACGGCCAAGGTGGCCGTGGTGACGGCGGTGATGACGGTGTACGGCGCCGTCGTCGCGGGCGCCTCCTACGCGGTCACGCAGGCGATCCTCGACGGCCGCGGCCAGGGCGTGCCGATCGGCCACCCCGGCGCCTGGCGGGTGGTCGCCGCCTCGGCGCTGCTGGCGCCGGTGAGCGCCCTGGTGGGGATGGGGGTGGGGGCGGTGGTCCGGCACAGCGCGACGACGATGGTGCTGACCACGGTCGTGCTGCTGCTCCTGCCGTCCTTCGTCACCGAGCGCTATCACTGGACGGCGTGCGTCAAGAACGCCCTGCCCTTCAACGCCTGGGTCCGGCTGGTGGACGTCGGGTACGGCACCCATCCCTTCACGATCGCCCGCAGGTACCCCACGACCGTGGGCGGCTCCTGGGTGGTGTTCGCGGTGTGGGCGGGGGTCGCGGCGGTGCTGGCGGTGGTGGTCGTGGACCGGCGGGACGTCTGAGGAACCCGCGGGCGGTGCCGAGGCAAACCCCCCTGAGCACTGGGGCGTTGACCGGATGGGACGCGGGCGGTGTAGACGACGCCGCGGTGGCGCAGGCCGTGGTGTCCTCCGGCCGCGGCAGGGCGACTCGCGGCGGTGACCGTGACGGCCGCCGCCGCCGCGAGGAACCGGGCCCGGCTGATGCCCTTCGTCTTGTCCATGCCCCCACTGTGGCGAGGACGGCCGCGCGCCGCCGTCCGCCGATGGTCCACGGCCGGGCAACCATGGGAGGACCCACGGCGTCGCTCACTGCAGAGATCGTCGACGAGCCCCGAGCGAAGGAGAGCAAGATCCCAGCCCGACGCACCCTCCTCATGGCCGGAACCGCCACCGTCACCGCCCTCCTGACGAACGCCCCCGCCCACGCCGCCACCGGACCCCTGACCGAGCTGGAGCGGGAACACGGCGCCCGACTGGGCGTCTTCGCGCACCACCTGCGCACCCGGCGGACCCTCGCCCACCGCGCCGACGAGCGCTTCCCGATCTGTTCCGTGTTCAAGACCCTGGCCGCCGCGGCCGTCCTGCGCGACCTGGACCGGCACGGCGAGGTGCTGTCGCGCCGCATCCACTACACGCGCGACGACCTCGTGGACGGCGCCCCCGTCACCGGCACGGACGAGCATCTGGCGCACGGCATGACGATCGCCGAGCTGTGCGACGCGGCCGTCCGCTACAGCGACAACTCCGCCGGCAACTTCCTGCTGCGCGAGCTGGGCGGCCCCACGGCAATCACCCGCTTCGCCCGCTCGCTCGGCGACCCGGTCACCCGCCTGGACCGCTGGGAGCCGGAGCTCAACTCGGCCGAGCCGGGCCGTCGCACGGACACCACCAGCCCGCGCGCGATCGGCCGCACCAACGCCCGGCTGCTGCTCGGCGACGCCCTGAACCCGTCCGACCGGGCCCTGCTCACGCACTGGCTGCTGAACAACACGACCGGCGGCACCCGCATCCGCGCCGGGGTGCCCGGGACCTGGGCGGTCGCGGAGAAGACGGGCTCCGGCTCCTACGGCACCACCAACGACGTGGGCGTGGCCTGGACCGCGGACGGCGACCCGATCGTGCTGGCCGTCCTGTCCACCAAGCCGGATCGGGACGCCGCCTGGGACAGCACCCTGATCGCCTCGGCGGCCGGCGTGGTGGCGGACGTCCTCAGCTAGCGAAGCCACGTACGTACCGCTTCTGCCACGGCGTCTCCACCGCGCGCCGGTCGTAGTGACGCCGTACGAAGTCCACGGCCTCCTCGGCCGGTACGCCGTCCAGCACCGCCAGACAGGCCAGCGCCGTGCCGGTGCGGCCGCGGCCACCCCCGCAGGCCACCTCGACCCGCTCGTCCGCTGCCCGCTCCCACGCCTCCGCCAGGGCGGCGCGGGCGGCCGGGCGGTCGGCGGGCAGGCGGAAGTCCGGCCAGCGCAGCCAGGTGAACTCCCAGGGGACGGGCGGCGGGCGGCGGCCGAGGAGGTAGAGGCCGTACGAGGGGGCGGGCGCCGCGGGGTCGAGGGGGTGCCGCAGGCCGCGGCCGCGGACCAGCCGGCCCGACGGCAGCCGCAGCACACCGGGATCGGTCGGTCGCCAGGTGTCCGTCATCGGGTCAGGGTACGGGCCTCGATGCCCCGGAAGTGGTGCTCCATGGCCCGCTGGGCGCCCGCGGCGTCGCGTGCGCGCAGGGCCGTCACGATGTCCCGGTGCCGGCGCACCGTCACCTCCGGCCGTGGGTCCTCCCGCCAGCCGCGGGCCGCGGCGACCCTGCGGAAGACGGTCCAGAAGGCGCCGAGGAGCTGGGGCACGAGCGGGTTGCCGAGCGGGGCGTAGAGCAACTCATGGAACCGGCGGTCGAGTTCGGGGAAGGGTCGGCCGGCCCGGGCCGCCTTCTCCATCCGGGACACGACCGCCTCCAGCGCGTCCAGCTCCGCCTCGTCGGCCGTGCCCGCGATACGCCGGATCAGCCCCTCCTCCAGCACCTCCCGGACCTGGAGGATCTCGGCGAGGGCGCCGGTGTCGTCGTCGTGCCGGGCGAGGGTGCGGAAGGTGAGCCCGTCGACGAGCGGGGTGAGGGAGGCCTCGCCGACGTAGGTGCCGTAGCCGTGCCGGATCTCGACGATGTCGAGGGCCTGCAGGGCCTTGAGGGCCTCGCGCACTGAGTTGCGGCTGACGCCGAGGACCTCCATCAGCTCGGCCTCAGTCGGCAGCGGGGCGCCGGGGCGCAGCCTGCGATCGAGGATGAGCTGCACGACCGCGCGCCGGATGCGGCTGTTGCCGGACTCCGTGTTCCTGGGCTGCGCGGGCATGCGCCGCATGGTACGCGCGCCGGACGTCCCACGTCCCATGTCCGCCGTCGACGTGCGTCAACTCCCGCCATTCCACACCGCCATTGGTGCGACCTCTGGCGACTGCGCCATTCGTGTGCGAGCCCTTGACCGCCTCCTGGGCCGCTCCTAGGGTCGCGGCTGACGAACCGGACGTAGGACGTCGTATCTCCGGGCCGTCGAGGGAACTTTCCCCGGATCTCTCCGCTGGAGGAACCGTGCATCGCCGGACCTTCCTGAAGCACACCGGCGCGCTGGGTGCGGCCGCCGCCGTCTCCGCGTCGCTGTCGGCCTGCTCCTCCGGGCCCCAGTCCACCAACGACACCGGCGGCGGAAGCGGCAAGGACCGCACGCTGACCGCCGTCATCGGCTACGGCAACGACGGCTCCTGGGACCCCACCCAGACCGCGTCCGCCTTCTGCATGGCAGCCAACCACCACATCTACGAGGGCCTCCTCGACACCGACCCCATCACCCGCGAGCCGTACGCGGCACTGGCCACCGAGATCCCGAAGGACGCGAACGCCACGTCGTGGAGGTTCACGCTGCGGGCCGGGGCGAAGTTCCACGACGGCAGGCCGGTCACCGCCGACGACGTCGTGTTCGTCTTCGACCGCATCCTCGACCCGAAGACGCAGACCCTCGCCAAGGGCTTCTTCGCGAGCTGGCTGAAGGAGGTCCGCAGGATCGACGACCGGACCGTCGAGCTGGTGCTCAAGTTCCCCTTCCCGGACGGGCTGTCCCGGCTGACCCTGGCGAAGATCATGCCGAAGCACGTCTTCTCCAAGCCGGGCGCCTGGGACAAAGCCACCGCGGGGCTCGCCATCGGCTCGGGGCCCTACCGGCAGACCGCCCACCACCCGAAGTCCAACACCACCTTCGCCGCGTATCCCGGCTACAACGGCCCGCGCAGGCCGGCGTTCGCGAGGATGAACTGGCTGACCATCGTGGACGCGGCCCCGCGCGTCGCCCGGATCTCCGGCGCCGGCGCGGGCGCGCAGATCTCCGACAACATCCCGTACGCCAACATCAAGCAGTTGGAGGGCGGCGGGCTGACGGTCGCGGGCGGCGCCGGGATGAACAACCTGTTCCTGATGTTCAACACCGCGCACAAGCCCTTCGACGACGTGCGGGTGCGCCAGGCCCTGCACTACGCGATCGACACCGGCAAGATGGTCGAGGTGGCGCTCAAGGGCCACGGCAAGCCCTCGACGTCGTTCCTGAACGAGCGCAACCCCGCCTACCGGCGGGCGAAGACCGTCTACGACCACGACCCGGAGAAGGCGAAGGCCCTGCTCAAGGCGGCGGGCGTGCACGGACTGCACATCAACATCATCGCCGTGAACGTCAGTTGGATCGTGGACTGCCTGCCCACCATCAAGGCGTCCTGGGACGCCATCGGCGTGCGGACCACCCTGGACCCGCAGGAGACGACCGCCGTCTTCACCAAGATGGACCAGAAGCAGGACTACCAGGTCGTCGCCGCCGCCTCGAACCCCAACCAGTTCGGCCTCGACGCCGACCTGATCATGCACTACAACTACGGCCCCACCAACCTCTGGATGGGCTACACCCGTTGGGCCCACCACGCCGTCGCCAGGCAACTCTTCCGGGACATGGACCGGGCCACCCGGGAGCCGGACCCGGCGAAGAAGAAGACGATGATCCAGGACTACATCGACACCGTCGCCGAACAGGCCGTGCTCTACCCGATCGTGCACAACGAGCTGATGACGGCCTGGGACCCGAAGAAGCTCACCGGCATAAGGGCACAGCCGTATCCGGGCATCAACCTGCTGCGGGCGAAATGGGCCTGACCCGGTGATCGCCGTCCTGCGCATCCTGCTGCGCCGCGTCGCCCTCCTCGTGCCGCTGATGCTCGGCATCGTGCTCTTCGTGTTCCTGGTGATGCGCTTCTCGGACGTCGACCCGGCCTCCGCGTTCTTCCAGGGCGCCAACCCCACCCCGCGGCAACTGCACGACTTCCGCGAGCGCAACGGCCTGCTCGACCCGCTGCCCGTCCGCTACGTCCACTTCGTCGGCGACCTGCTCCACGGCGACCTGGGCACCAGCGCCCTGACCCGCGCCCCGGTCGTCGACCAGGTCACCACCGCGCTGCCCCTGACCCTCCAGCTCACCTTCCTGGGCCTGGGCATCGCGGTCGTCCTGAGCCTGCTCGGCGGAGTGACGGCCGCGATCCACCGGGACCGGCTGCCCGACCAGATCATCCGTGTCGTCTCCCTCACCGGCGTCGCCGCCCCCGGCTTCTGGCTGGCCCTGCTGATGATCCAGTACCTGGCCGTCGACCAGGGCTGGTTCCCGACCGGCGGCTACATCAACCCCGCCGACTCCCTCACCGGCTGGCTGAAGACGATGACCCTGCCGGCGCTGGCCCTGTCCCTGCCGGTCGCGGCGCAACTCACCCGCGTCGTAAGGACGTCGGTCGTGGAGGAACTCGACAAGGACTACGTCCGCACGGCGATCGGCAGCGGGCTGCCGCCGCGGGTCGTCGTGGGCCGCAACGTCCTGCGCAACGCCCTCATCAACCCGCTCACCGTGCTGGGCCTGCGGGTCGGCTATCTGCTCGGCGGCGCGGTCGTCATCGAGACGATCTTCTCGCTGCCCGGCATGGGCAAGCTGATGATCGACGCCGTGAAGAACGGCGACCCGGCCGTCGTCCAGGGCGTCGTCCTGACCACCGCGACCGGCTTCGTCGTCGTCAACCTCGTCATCGACGTGCTGTACCTGCTGGTCAACCCGCGACTGAGGGAAGCCACCTGATGTTCACGCGCGCACGGCTCACCGAGGTCCTCGCCCGCCCCGGCGTCCGCCTGCGCGGCCTGCGCCGGCTGCCCCCGCTGTCCAAGGCCGCCCTGTGCTTCCTGACGGTGGTGGTCCTGGTGGCGGTGCTCGCCCCGCTGATCGCGCCGCACGACCCGCTCGACCAGCAGGAGCCCGTCGGCGGCACCGGCCACCCTTCCGCCGCGCACTGGATGGGCCAGGACAGCCTCGGCCGGGACATCCTCAGCCGGCTGATGTACGGGGCCCGCTGGTCGCTCGCGATCGGCCTCGGGGCGACGGCGCTCGCGCTGGTCGTCGGCGCGCTCATCGGCGCCGTGGCCGCGACCTCCCGCAAGGCCGTCGACGAGACGCTCATGCGCTGCCTGGACGTCGTGATGGCGTTTCCCGGCATCGCGCTGGCCGCCGTGCTGGTGGCCGTGTTCGGCGGCGGCATCACGGTGCTGATCTGCGCGATCGCGTTCCTGTTCACCCCGCCCGTGGCGCGCGTCGTGCGGGCCAACGTCCTCGACCAGTACGGCGAGGACTACGTGACGGCGGAACGGGTCATCGGCGCCCGCACCCCGCACATCGTGCTCCGGCACGTGGCCGTCAACTGCGCCGCCCCGGTACTGGTGTTCTGCACCGTGCAGGTCGCCGAGGCCATCGTCTTCGAGGCGTCGCTGTCCTTCATCGGGGCGGGGGTGCGACCGCCCGACCCGTCGTGGGGCAGCGTCATCGCCGACGGCAAGAACATGGTGCTGACGGGGGGCTGGTGGGCCACGGTCTTCCCCGGGCTGCTGATGCTGGTGACCGTGCTGTCGCTGAACATCCTCTCCGAGGGGGTGTCGGACGCGTGGGCCTCGCCGGCCGGGCGGGAAGTGGGGTTGGGGTCCGACGAGGACCAGTCGGAGGCGCCGGAGGCTGGGAGCGGGAAGGTGTTGGCGCTGCCGGGACTGGTGGAGGCGGCGGCGCGGTTGCGGGCGCGCGCGGGAGGGGGTGCCGCGAGGGGTGGCTCGACGGGTGCGGCGGCGGGTGGGCTTGTCCCGCAGTTCCCCGCGCCCCTTCAGGACGCGGTCCTGAGCGTCGAGAGCCTTGCCATCGGGTTTGCGGGGCGCCACGGCGGTGTCGACATCGTCGACGGGATCTCCTTCGAGGTGGGTGCCGGCGAAGTTCTCGGGCTGGTGGGTGAGTCGGGGTGTGGGAAGTCGCTCACCGTGCTGACGGTGATGGGGTTGCAGCCCCGTGGGGCGCGCGTCAGTGGCCAGGTCCGTTTCGGCGGGCGGGAGTTGCTGTCCGAGTCACCCCGTGCCCGGCGCCGTCTCCTCGGGCATGAGATGGCGATGATCTACCAGGACGCGTTGTCCTCGCTCAACCCCGCGATGACCGTCCGCGCGCAGCTGAAGCAGGTCGTACGGCGGGGTGGCCGCCGTACGCCCGAGGAGCTGCTGACGATGGTCGGTCTCGATCCCGCCCGGACGCTGCGGAGTTATCCGCACGAGCTGTCCGGCGGGCAGCGGCAGCGGGTGCTGATCGCCATGGCCCTGTCCCGGGACCCGAAGCTGATCGTGGCCGACGAGCCGACGACCGCGCTGGACGTCACCGTCCAGGCGCAGGTGATGGAACTGCTGCTGCGTCTGCGCGGGGAGCTGGGCTTCGCGCTGATCCTCGTCTCGCACGACCTGGCGCTGGTGGCCGACGTCACCGACCGGGTGGCGGTGATGTACGGCGGGCAGATCGTGGAGACGGGTGTGACCGCCGACCTGGTGGAGGCGCCGGCCCACCACTACACGCGCGGTCTGCTCGGCAGTGTGCTGTCGCTGGAGTCGGCGGCCGCCCGCATGACGCAGATCAGGGGTGTCGTCCCCTCCCCCGGCGACTTCCCGGCAGGCTGCCGCTTCGCCGACCGCTGCCCACCGGCCACGGACGTGTGCCGCACGACGGCGCCCGCCCTGCTGGGCACCCCCACCCATACGGCGGCCTGTCACCATCCGGCGGTCGCCCTCACGGCATCGGAGCCGGAGGCCGTGCAGTGAACGCGATCGTCGAACTGTCCGACGCGCACGTCGTGCACAAGGCCCGCAGCGGCGGCCTGTTCACCAGGGACCGGGTGTACGCCCTGACCGGCGCCGACCTCGCCGTCGCGTCCGGTGAGACGGTGGGCGTGGTCGGCGAGTCCGGCTGCGGCAAGTCGACCCTGGCGCGGGTGCTGGTCGGCATCCAGCGCCCGACCGCCGGCACGGTGTCCTTCCAGTGCCGTGACCTGTGGTCGATGCGCGCCGCCGAGCGCCGCACGGCCGTCGGCGGCACCATGGGGATGATCTTCCAGGACCCGTCGACGGCCCTGAACCGCCGGCTGCCGGTGCGGCGCATCCTGCGCGACCCGCTCGACGTGCACGACCGGGGCAGCCATGCCGAACGCGAGGGGCGGGTGCGGGAGTTGATGGGCCTGGTCGGACTTCCTCGCGCACTGGCCGACGCGCTGCCCGGCCAACTGTCCGGCGGCCAGCGCCAACGGGTGGCGATCGCACGGGCGCTGGCGCTGGACCCCGCGCTGGTGGTGGCGGACGAGCCGACGAGCGCGCTGGACGTGTCGGTGCGCGCCCAGATCCTGAACCTGCTGCTGGATCTGAAGGAACGCCTGGGCCTGGCCTTGGTGTTCGTCTCGCACGACATCCAGACGGTACGGCGGATGAGCGACCGGGTGATCACCATGTACCTGGGCCGGATCGTCGAGGAGTCGCCGGCCGCCGAGGTCACCGACCGGGCCCGGCACCCGTACACGCGGGCCCTGTTCTCGGCGACCCCCGGCCTGCTCGACCCCGTCGAACCCATCCCGCTGACCGGTCCGGTCCCGTCGGCGACGCACCCGCCCAGCGGCTGCCCGTTCCGGACGCGCTGCTGGAAGGCGGACGACGTGTGCGCGTCCCGCATGCCGGACTTCTCGGCCGCGTCGGCGCCGGGGCACCGCTTCCGCTGCCACCATCCTGTGCGGGAGGACGCCTCGACCCGCGACCTCGTACGGCAGAACCATCCCAGGGAGCCCTGAATGACCTTGCCCGCCCCGCTCACCGGTGTCGTCCCGCCCGTCTGCACGCCCCTGACGCCGGACCGCGAGGTGGACGTCCCCTCCCTGCTCAGGCTGGTCGACCATCTGGTCGGCGCCGGGGTGGACGCGCTGTTCGTGCTGGGCTCGACGTCGGAGGTGGCGTTTCTGCGCGACGCGCAGCGCAGGCTGGTGGTGGAGTCGGTGACCGGCCATGTGGGGGGCCGGCTGCCGGTGCTGGCCGGGGTGGTGGACATGGCGACGCCGAGGGTGCTGGACCATGTGGCGGCGGTGACGGCGGCCGGCGCGGACGCGGTGGTGGTGACGGCGCCCTTCTACGCGCGGACCCACCCGGCGGAGATCGCCCGCCACTTCCGCCTGGTCGCGGCCGCCTCGCCGGTCCCGGTGATCGCGTACGACATCCCCATGGCCGTCCACACGAAGCTTCCCGCCGACGTGGTCCTGGACCTGGCCGCCGAGGGCGTCCTTGCGGGACTGAAGGACTCCAGCGGTGATCTCGCGGCCTTCCGCGAGGTCGTCACCGGTGCCCTCACCCGCCCCGGCATCACCGGCTTCAGCGTGCTGACCGGCTCCGAGCTGATCGTCGACGCAGCGCTCGCGCTCGGCGCCGACGGCGCCGTCCCCGGCCTCGCCAACGTCGACCCGGACGGCTACGTCCGCCTCGACCGGCTGTGCCGCGCGGGCGACCTGGAGGCGGCGCGGGCCGAACAGGAGCGGCTGTGCGCCCTGTTCGGCCTGGTGTCCGCCGGGGACCCGGCGCGGATGGGCGGCGGCTCGTCGGCGCTGGGGGCGTTCAAGGCGGCGCTGCACCTGCGCGGGGTGATCGACTGCCCGGTGACCGCCGACCCGCAGATCCCGCTGTCACAGCAGGAGGTGCGGCGGGTCGGCGAGTACCTCGCGGCGGCGGGCCTGCTCTAGAGCCCGTCGGCGGGCAGCCGCCGGAACTCGATCGTCTCGTAGGGGCCGGAGACGCCCGTCTCGTACAGGAGTCCCACCGTCCCGCGGTCCACCGGCACCAGGTCCGAGTAGGCGGCGGGCCGCTGGGAGAGCGTCAGGGCCCTGGTGAAGGTCGCCCCGGCGTCCGTGCTGCGCCACACCGTCATCGCCCGCCGGGCCGTCGGCACGGACGGGCCGGAGAACAGCAAGGGGGCCTTCGCGCCGTGCGGCCGGAGCACGCTGCCCTGGACGACGGGGACGTCGTCCAGGGTGGGCTGGACGGCGTACGGCCTCTCCAGGGTGCGGCCGCCGTCGGCGGAGTAGGCGTCCAGGCGGTTGCCGGGGCTCGTGCCGTTCTGGTCGCGGGCGCTGAAGTACAGCCTGCCGTCGGGGAGTTCGGCGGCGCTCGACTCGTTGGGGTCGACCCGGCCGTGGTGGGCGCCGTCCACGAAGCCGATGTTCCAGGTGGTGCCGCCGTCGTCGCTGTAGAGGGCGTGGCCGCCGTAGTACCTGGCCTCCTGGCCGGTGTCGGTGGAGCCGGCGGGCGGGGCCGTGGAGTGGTCGGCGGGGATCACCAGGCGTCCGGCCTGCGGGCCGCGGGTCAGGGCGACGGCGTGGCCGGGGCCGGTCGCGTACCACCGCCAGTCCGGCCGCTTCACCTGCGCGGTGATGTCCCGCGGCGCCGAGAAGACGCGTCCGTCGTCGAGGCCGCGCTGCACGAACACCCGCCGGCTCTGCTCCGGTGGGGCCTCCCCGCGCATGATCTGCGCCTCGGTGACGGCGCCGCTGTTGAACGAGGTGACGAGGACGATCGCGCCGGTGCGCGGGTCGACGACGGGGGCCGGGTTGCCGCGGGTGTCGCCGTCCCCGGCGGCCACCACCCGCAGCGGGCCCCAGGTGCAGCCGCCGTCGGCCGAGCGTCTGAGGACGACGTCGATGTCGCCGGAGTCGCCGGCGCCGTCGTGGCGGCCCTCGGCGAAGGCGAGGACCGTGCCCCGGGGCGTGGTGACGGCCGCCGGGATGCGGTAGGTGGCGTAACCGCCCTCGCCGGAGGTGTACGGGACGGAGGAGGTGCAGCCGGGCGCGGCGGAGGCGTGCGTCGTCGGGGTGAGCGGGGCGAGGAGGGCGAGGGTGACGAGGAGGGTGCGGCGCAGGAGGGTCACGGCCCCATGGTTCCCGGAGCGACCAGTCCGGACTCGTAGGCCACGATCACCAGTTGTGCCCGGTCCCGGGCTCCCAGCTTGCCCATGATGCGGCTGACGTGCGTCTTCGCGGTCAGCGGACTCAGGTTGAGGGATTCACCCACCTCGGTGTTGTTCAGGCCGCGGGCGACCAGCGTGAGCACCTCCCGCTCCCGCTCCGACAGGCACTCCGGTCCGCCCGCCACCGGCACGGAGGGGCTGCGCAGGAACCGTTCGATGAGCCGTGCCGTCGGCCCCGGCGACAGCAGGGCCTCCCCCGCGGCCACCGTGCGGATGGCGTCCAGCAGTTCGGCCGGCCGGGTGTCCTTCACCAGGAACCCCGAGGCCCCGGCCCGCAGCGCCTCCACGATGTTCTCGTCGGTGTCGTAGGTGGTCAGGACCAGCACCTTCACCGCGGCGAGGTCCTCGTCGGCCGCGATCAGCCGGGTCGCCTCGATGCCGTCCAGGTCGGGCATGCGGACGTCCATCACCACCAGGTCGGGGCGCTCGCCGCGGGCCAGCTCCACGGCCTCCCGGCCGGTGCCCGCCTGGCCCACGACCGCCATGTCCCGCGCCGACTCGACGAGCATCGCGAACGCGGCTCGCACCAGGGTCTGGTCGTCGGCCAGCAGTACGCGGATGGTCATCCGTCCTTCTCCCCCGTCGTCGTCAGCGGCAGTACGGCGCTCACCTGGAAGCCGCCCGTGTCCCGTGGCCCGGCGTCGAGTGTGCCACCGACGCTGCGGGCCCTCTCCCGCATGCCGACCAGCCCGAAGCCGGGCGCGGTGCCGGGGGTCGGCCCGGTGCCGTCGTCGGCGACGGTGAGGCGCAGGGCGCCGTCCGCCTCGTACAGCTCGACCCGTACGGCGGGTTCGGGCCCGGCGTGCCGGACGGCGTTCGTCAGCGCCTCCTGCACGATCCGGTAGGCGGCGGCGCCCACGGCGGGCGGGGCCTGCTCCACCCGGACCGTCGGCTCCACCCGGGCGCCCGCGAGCCGGGCGGCCTCCACCAGGTCGGGCAGGCCGTCGAGGCCGGGCAGCGGGCCGCGGCCGTCGGGGCAGTCGGCCTCGCGGAGGACCTCCAGCGTGCCCCGCAACTCGCCGCGCGCCGACCGGCAGGTCTCCGCGATGTCGTCCAGGGCCTTCGCGACCGTCTCCCGGTCCAGCCGTTCGGGGTCGGCGGCCAGGACGTGCGCGGCGACGGAGGTCTGGACGCCGATGAGGGTGATGCTGTGGGCCAGCAGGTCGTGCAGGTCGCGGGCGATGCGCAGGCGTTCCTCGGCGACCCGGCGGCGGGCCTCCTCCTCGCGGGTGCGTTCGGCGCGCTCGGCGCGTTCGACGATCGCGGCCACGTACTGGCGGTAGTAGCGGACGTCCATGCCGCAGAAGAGGACCGCGATGACCCAGCCGGAGATCCGCAGGATCTCCACCGCGCCGGCCGGGTTGCTGAAGAGGTTGACCAGCACGGACGCGCTCAGGACGGTGGCGCCGACGCCGAGGGTGCGGCGTACCGTGCCGGTCGCCGCGACCGTGTAGAGCGCCACCACGGTCGCGGGCGTCGGGGCCACGTGGTTGTTGTCGAGGGCGTGGTAGGCGGCCAGCAGTGTCAGGACCGTCGTGGCGACGAGCAGCGGGCGGCGCCGCCGCCACACCAGCGGCACGTGGGCGGCGAGCAGCAGCGTCCAGCCGAGCGCGTCGGGGCGGCGGGCCGGGTCGGTGCCCAGCGCCAGGCACACGGCGCCCGCGGCGAGCACGGCCGCGAGGATCGCGTCGTTGCGGGTGCCGTGCGGGGCCGTGCGCGGGTCGCGGTTGATGACCGCCATGACGCGCTCGCCCCGGCGCTGCCGTGTCGCCGTCGTGTGTTCCACGGGGTTCAGCTTCACACGGTCTCGGGCTGGCGCCGCACCGGCCGCGGTTCCGGTTCCCGCGACAGGCGTCCCGGCCACCACACCCGCCGCTTCAGCAGCACGCTCGCGGTCGTGACCAGGTAGGTGCGCACCAGGAAGGTGTCCAGCAGCACGCCGACCGCGATCACGAAGCCGAGCTCGACCAGCGCCACCAGCGGCAGCGTGCTCAGCACGGCGAAGGTGGCGGCGAGCACGACACCCGCCGACGCGATCACCCCGCCGGTGGTGCGCAGCGCGGTCAGTGCGGCCGCCTGCGGTTCGGCGCCGGCGGTCGACTCCTCGCGCATGCGGTGCATGAGGAAGATGCCGTAGTCGACGCCGAGTGCCACGAGGAAGACGAAGGACAGCAGGCCGAGGCCGGGGTCCGTGCCGTGGAGGCCGAGGAGGGGCCCGAAGACCAGGCCGCCGATCCCGAGCGCCGCGCCCCACACCGCGACGACGGCGACGAGCAGCATCAGCGGCGCCACGAGGCTGCGCAGCAGTCCGACGAGGATCACGAACACGGCGGCCAGGACGAGCGGCACGACGACCTCGCGGTCGCGGACCTGGCTGTCGGCCAGGTCGAGCTGCTGGGCGCTTGGCCCGCCGACGTAGGTGCCGTAGGTGTCGTCGAGTCCGGCGCGCAGGGCCTCGATGGTGCGGGTCTCCCCGGCCGATTCGGGTGCCGCGGTGGCGTAGACGGAGATCTCGGTCCAGCCGGAGCCGCTGCGTCCGGCCGTCGCCTGGGCGACCCCGTCCGTCGTGCGGGCCTTGGCCAGTACGGCGTCCGTCCGGCCGGCGGGGGCGATGACGGTGATGGGCTGGCTGCTGCGGCCGGGATAGGCGCGGGTGAGCGTCTGGGCGGTGGCGATCGACTCGGGCCGCTTGGTGAAGGAGTCCTCCTGCCTGAGGGTGCCCGGCAGGTTGAAGGCGCCCAGCGCCAGTGCGCCGAGCAGCACGGCGCCGCCGGCGAGGACGGCGGCCGGCCTGCGGGCGGCCGAGGCGCCCATCGCCGAGAACAGCGACCTGCGGGCCTTCGGCTCGCTGCCGAAGGCGGGGATCAGCGGCCAGAAGACGCGGCGGCCGAGGACGACCAGCAGGGCGGGCAGCAGAGTCGTCATGGCGACGAGCGCGGCGAGCACGCCCACCGTGCCGACGGGGCCCATGCCGCTGCTGCTGTTGAGGTCGGCGGCGAGCAGGCACAGCAGGCCGGCCGCGACCGTGCCCGAGGAGGCGAGGATCGCCGGTCCGCAGCCGCGCAGCGCGGCCCGCATGGCGTCGTACGGCCGCTCGTGGCGCCGTAGCTCCTCGCGGTAGCGGGAGATGAGCAGCAGCGCGTAGTCGGTACCCGCGCCGAGCACCAGGACCGTCATCACACCGCCGCTCTGGCCGGTGACGGTGACGCCGAACGCCTCGTGCAGGCCGTAGCCGGCGGCCATCGCCATCCCGGCGGCGACGCCGGCGACGCTTAGCGGCACCAGCCACAGGAAGGGGCTGCGGTAGATGAGGATCAGCAGGGCGGTGACGACGCCGAGGGTGGCGTACAGCAGGGTGCCGTCGATGCTGCCGAACACCTTGCCCATGTCGGCGTTGAGGGCGCCGGGGCCGCCGACCTGGACGGTGAGCCCGGCGCCGCCGTCGGCGATGCCTCGCACCCCGTCGACGAAGGCGTCGCGCTTGTCGTCGTCCTGGCCGGGGCCGGTGCTGGAGACGGGGTACATGACGGTCGTGCCGTCGCGGGACGGGACCGCGTGCGGGTGCCCGGTGATGTCGTACCTGCCGGTGATCTCGGCGATCTGCCGGGCCGCCCGCTCGCGGTCGGCGGAGGTGAGGCCGCCGTCGCGGTGGTAGACGAGCACCAGGTCGGTGGACTCGCCGCCCGGGAGCCGGTCCTGGATCCGGGCCACCTGGGTGGAGTCGGCGCTGTCGGGCAGGTAGTCGACGGAGCGGTTCTGCTGGACGGCGGAGAACTTCCCGGCGAACGGCCCCGCGAGCACCAGGGCGGCCAGCCACAGCCCGAGCACCACCCAGGGCACGGCCCGTCGACGCCGTGCGCCTGGCCGTGTGCTTGTCCTTGCGGCCCCCATGGACGGGCCTCCCTCCGGTCGGGTGTCTGGATCGCTTCCAGACTCCCGTCGCGAGGGGGCGCCTTCGTCGGGCGCGGGGGCGAGTTCGGGGTTACTGCCGGTGGAGGCCGCGGGCGCGCGTTACTCCCCGGGGAGTATCAGGACGGTGTACGCGCCGCCGCCAGCAGCCGGGTCACGTCGTCGGAGCAGATGGTCAGGGCGGCGCCGACCGTGCTGAGGACGTCGCGCTCGGCAGGGGTGTAGGGGCCGTCGGCCAGGGCGATGCGGGCGCCCTGGAGCAGGATCGATTCGCGGCCGACGGGGGCGAGGTGCGGGGCGAGGGGGTCGAGGGCCTCGTGGAGCTCGATGGCGAGGCCCGCGCCGCACGACTGGCCGTAGACCCGGCCGGTGTCGGCGGCCAGGGCGTCGACCAGGGCCTCCAGCTGTTCCTCCGTGCAGTCGTCGAAGCCGGACGCGCGGACCGCGCTCGCGGCGGTCTCCAGGGAGCTGCGCGAGCAGGTGCCGCCCGCGGCGAGCACCGCGAGGGCGACGGTGTGCACGGCGTCGCGGAGCATCGCGGAGAAGCGGGTGGTGGTGGGGTGGTCCAGGGCGTCCGTGCCGAAGTGGCGCTTGCAGGCGGCGCACTCGACGACCGGGCCGGTCTCGCCGCGCGGCAGGACCGGGACGCCGAGGAGAGTGAAGCGCCGGCGGCCGGTGAGGCGCTGGTAGTTGCGGTCGCCTCCGCAGCCCGGGCAGAAGAACTCGCCGTCTCCGACGGGCGTCCACGCGGTGCGGGTGCCCAGGAGGCGCGCAGGCCTGGCGGCTCGGCCGTTTCGTCCCCGTACTGGCAGCACGTCGCACCTCCGTAACGGCACGGCAACATCGCCGTACTGGCGTGATGTTAGCCACATCGGCCAGGCGTAGTCAGCACCCCGGAAGAGACCTTTCCGTGACCTCCACGTGGAGGTGGCCGAAAAGGGACGGGGCCCTGATCGCCGTATACGACGATCAGGGCCCCGAAACCGCCGGTCAGAGGGGTCAGCGGGCCGCGCGGTTGACCGCGGAGACGACCGCCTTCAGCGACGCACGCGTCGTGTTCGCGTCGATGCCGATTCCCCACAGGACCTTGTCGTCGATCGCGCATTCGATGTAGGAGGCGGCCTGCGCGGAGGCGCCCTCGCTCATCGTGTGCTCCTGGTAGTCCAGCAGCCGGGCGTCGATGCCGACCTTGGCCAGCGCGTCGAAGAAGGCCGAGATCGGACCGTTGCCCGAGCCGGTCAGGACGGTGTCCTCGCCGTCGACGGTGGCCTCGACGCGGAGGGTGTCCACGCCGTCGGTGTCGGTGGTCGACTGGCCGTTCCTGACCTGGATGCGGCCCCAGGGGTTCGCGGGGTTCGGCAGGTACTCGTCCTGGAAGACCGCCCAGATGTCGGAGCCGGTGACCTCGCCGCCCTCGGCGTCCGTCTTCGCCTGGATGATCTTCGAGAACTCGATCTGCATCCGGCGCGGCAGCTCCAGCTTGTGGTCGTTCTTCAGGACGTAGGCGATACCGCCCTTGCCGGACTGCGAGTTGACGCGGATGACGGCCTCGTAGGAGCGGCCGACGTCCTTGGGGTCGATCGGCAGGTACGGCACCGCCCACTCGATGTCGTCGACGGTGACGCCCTTGGCGGCCGCGTCGGCCTCCATCGCGTCGAAGCCCTTCTTGATGGCGTCCTGGTGGGAGCCGGAGAAGGACGTGTAGACCAGGTCGCCCACGTACGGGTGGCGCGGGTGGACCTCCATCTGGTTGCAGTACTCCCACGTACGACGGATCTCGTCGATGTCGGAGAAGTCGATCTGCGGGTCGACGCCCTGCGAGAACAGGTTCATGCCCAGGGTGACCAGGTCGACGTTGCCGGTGCGCTCGCCCTGCCCGAACAGGCAGCCCTCGATGCGGTCGGCGCCGGCCATCAGGGCCAGCTCGGCGGCGGCGACGGCGGTGCCGCGGTCGTTGTGCGGGTGCACCGACAGGCAGACGTACTCGCGGCGGGAGAGGTTGCGGCCCATCCACTCGAAGCGGTCGGCGTGCGTGGACGGCGTCGAACGCTCCACGGTGGCGGGCAGGTTCAGGATGATCTCGCGGCCCGGACCGGGCTGGTAGACGTCCATGACCGCCTCGCAGACCTCCAGCGCGAAGTCCAGCTCGGTGTCGGTGAAGATCTCGGGGCTGTACTGGTAGCCGAACTCGGTCTCCGGGCCCAGCAGCTTCTCCGCGTACTCCATCACCAGGCGGGTGCCGTCGACGGCGATCTGCTTGATGTCGTCCTTGGAGCCGCGGAAGACCACGCGCCGGAAGACCGGGGCGGTGGCGTTGTACAGGTGGACGGTGGCCCGCCGGGCGCCCTTCAGGGACTCCACGGTCCGCTCGATCAGGTCCTCGCGGGCCTGGGTCAGTACGGAGATGGTGACGTCGTCGGGAATCGCCCCGGGCTCCTCGATGATCGACCGCACGAAGTCGAAGTCCGTCTGGCCCGACGCCGGGAAGCCGACCTCGATCTCCTTGTAGCCCATCTTGACCAGCTGGTCGAACATCCGGCGCTTGCGCTCGGGCGACATCGGGTCGATCAGGGCCTGGTTGCCGTCGCGCAGGTCGGTGGAGAGCCAGCGGGGGGCGGCGGTGATCCGCTGGTTCGGCCAGGTGCGGTCGGGGATGTCGACCTGCTCGTACCGGCCGTACTTGTGGATCGGCATGCTGCTGGGCTGCTGGCGGTTCGCCATGATTGCGGGGCTCCTCTTGGTGTCCGGAAGGACGGCCGACGACGCAACGCGAAGCTCCGCGGGGAGGGAGTCGACCTGGCTTACAGGCCCTCGCCGCGGCAGCTAAGAAGAAGCAGCCCGAAACGCATGATGCGAAGCATGCTAGCCGAGCCGGTCCGAGAAGGCGGTCCCGTATCAGTATGCGGGACCGCAACTCACCCCAAAGGGGCGCGGAGAACTGCGCGAGCAACCACACACCGCCCGAGATGCATAACACAGAGCAACCAACAACGGCGGGAGCATCCCCATATTTCACCAATCATGGTCGCACCTAGTGACACCGGGCTAACGCAGTGCAATGGTGCCGGGCATGACGAAGACCAACGGGGGCTCAGAGCCCGTCTTCTGCACCGTCGTACCGCCGCATATCCTCGACAAGCTGGCCCAGCACGAGGACCCGGCGCTCGCCGCCGCCGCTCGCAAGACCCTGGAGCGCGACGCCTTCGAGCGCACCCACCGCCGTCTGACCACGGTCGTCGGCGCCCCGACCGTCGCGCCGCCCGCCACGGCGGCCGCCGACCAGCCGCACCGCACGATCTACGACGCCCGGCACGGCACCGACCTGCCCGGCCGCAAGGTCCGCGGCGAGGGCGACGACCCCGGCAAGGACGCCACCGCGAACCGCGCCTACGCGGGCCTCGGAGCCACCTTCGAGCTGTACCTGAAGGCCTACGAGCGCCACTCGATCGACGGCAGCGGACTCCCGCTCGACGCGAGCGTCCACTACGACAAGGACTACAACAACGCCTTCTGGAACGGCGAGCAGATGGTGTTCGGCGACGGGGACGGGGAGATCTTCCTCGACTTCACCATCCCGATCGACGTCATCGGCCACGAACTCACCCACGGCGTCACGCAGTACACGGCCAACCTCACCTACTTCGGCCAGCCCGGCGCCCTCAACGAGTCGCTGTCGGACGTCTTCGGCAGCCTCATCAAGCAGTACACGCTCGGCCAGACCGCCGCCGAGGCCGACTGGCTGATCGGCGCCGGGCTCCTCGCGCCGCGCGTCACGGGCAAGGCGCTGCGCTCCATGAAGGCACCGGGCACGGCGTACGACGACGACGTCCTCGGCAAGGACCCGCAGCCGGCGACCATGGACGACTTCGTGCGCACCGGCCGCGACAACGGCGGCGTCCACATCAACTCCGGTATCCCCAACCACGCCTTCTACCTGGTGGCCACGGCCCTCGGCGGCCACGCCTGGGAGAAGGCGGGGCAGATCTGGTACGACGTGCTGACCGGCGGCGAGCTGCGGAAGGACGCGCTGTTCACGGACTTCGCGTCGCTGACCGTGCAGGCGGCCAGGGCCCGCTTCCGCGACGGCGACGAACTGCAGGCCGTCCTGAAGGCCTGGGAGCAGGTCGGGGTGCGCACGACGTAGTTCCGTACTAGACACGGACCCATGCGTATTCGAGTGAGGCGCACGGGTGGATTCGCGGGCATCGAGCGCTGCGCCGAGGTGGACACCTCGGGGCGGCCCGACGCGGGCGAGTGGCAGGCCCTGGCCGAGAAGGCGATGTCCGCCGGCCGGGGCCGGCCGTCCGTCGGGGTCCCCGACGGCTTCAGCTACGAGATCACCGTGGACGGCAGGACGGTGTACGCCGCCGATCCGCGGCTGAGCGAGGAACAGCGGCAGCTGATCTCCAGGGTGCTGAAGGAAGGGGCGTGAGCGGGTAACAGGTCGTTCATGCGCGGGCGTTGACTTCCGTTACCAGCGGTAAGGATGATCCGCGCATGATGAACCCGATACCTCAGTTCCCGGCCGGTTTCCTCTGGGGCGTGTCGACCTCGGCCCACCAGATCGAGGGCGCCGTCGCCGAGCGCGAGCAGTCCGTGTGGGACGCGTTCACGGCCGAGCCGGGACGGGTGAAGGACGGCTCGACGGCGGCGGTCGCCTGCGACCACTACCACCGCTACCGCGAGGACGTGGCGATCCTCGCCGACCTGGGCGTGGACGCCTACCGCTTCTCGGTGTCCTGGCCGCGGGTGCGCTCGCCCGAGGGCCTCGACTTCTACGACCGCCTCGTCGACGAACTGTGCGCGGCGGGCGTCCGCCCGGTGCCGACGCTCTTCCACTGGGACCTGCCGGTCGAACTGGACTGGCTGCGGCGGGACACGGCCGAGCGCTTCGCCGAGCACGTGGCGGTGGTCGCCGAGCGGCTCGGCGACCGGGTGACGAAGTGGATCACCCTCAACGAGCCCGCCGAGCACACCCTGCTGGGGCACGCTTTGGGCGCGCACGCGCCGGGCCGGCAGCTGATGTTCGACGCGCTCCCGGTGGCCCACCACCAGCTGCTGGCCCACGGTCTGGCGGTACGGGCCCTGCGCGCGGCCGGCGCATCCGACGTCGGGATCGCCAACTCCCACGGGCCCACCTGGCCGGCGTCCGAGGAGGCCGCCGACGTGGAGGCGGCCGCCTTCTACGACCTGCTGCTCAACCGCCTCTTCGCCGAGCCGCTGATCCTCGGCGCGTACCCGGACGGCATGGGCGAGTTGATGCCGGGGGACGTCGAGGCGGACCTGAAGGTCATCGCCGAGCCGATCGACTTCTACGGCGTCAACTACTACGCGCCGACCCGGGTGGGTGCCCCGCAGGGCGCCGACATCGAGTTCGGCGGGCTCACCATCCCAGCCGAACTCCCCTTCTCCGTACGGCAGATCGAGGGCGTGCCGGTGACGGACTTCGGCTGGCCGGTCGTCCCGTCGGGGCTGACCGAACTGCTCACCGGGTTCCGCGAGCGCTACGGGGACCGGCTGCCGCCGGTCGTCGTCACCGAGAACGGCTGCAGCTACCCGGGCCTCGACGACCAGGACCGGATCGCCTACCTGGACGGGCACGTCCGGGCTCTGCACGACGCGGTCGAGGCGGGCGTGGACGTCCGCGGGTACTTCGTGTGGTCGCTGCTGGACAACTTCGAGTGGGCGGAAGGGTACGAGCGGCGGTTCGGGCTGGTGCACGTCGACTTCGCGACGCAGGAGCGCACCCCGAAGTCGTCGTACCGCTGGTACCGGGAGCTGCTGCGGGCGCAGAGATGACGGCCCCGCCGCGGGACCGTGACGGCGACCGGGAGCAGGACCCCCCGGCCGCCCTCGCCGAGCCTGTCCTGCGGGTCGGCCGCGCCTGGACGGCGTCCCTCTCCCTGGCCAACGGGGCGATCTGGGTGGGCTGGTTCGGCCCCCTGCAGATCCTGCTGGCCTCGCAGGCGAAGGACTTCGCGCCCGGCACCGGCATGTCGAAGGAGACGATGCTGGCGTGGGTGACCGGGATCGGCGCCGCGGTGTCCCTGGTCGCCAACCCGCTCTTCGGCGCCCTGTCGGACCGCACGACGTCCCGCCGCGGCCGCCGTACGCCGTGGATCGTGGCCGGGGCCGCGGGCGGGGCGCTGTCGCTGCTGCTGCTCGCGGGGGCGGGCGGGCTGTGGACGATGACGCTGGGCTGGTGTCTGGTCCAGCTGACCCTGAACGCGGCCTTCGCGGCGGTGACGGCGGCGGTCCCGGACCAGGTGCCGCGGCTCCAGCGCGGTTCCGTCGGCGGCTGGCTCGGCGCGGCGCAGATCCTCGGCGTGGTCGGCGGCACGGGACTGGCGACCGCCGCGGGCGGGATCGGCGCCGGGTATGTGGCGTGCGCGCTGTTCACGCTGGCGGGAGTGCTGCCGTACGTGCTCGGCCACCCGGACGTGCGGCTGGGGCCGGCGGACCGGCCGGCGTGGTCCTGGCGGTCCTTCCTCGCCGGGTTCTGGCTGAGCCCGCGCCGGTACCCGGACCTGGGCTGGGCCTGGCTGACCCGCTTCCTGATCAACCTGAGCAACGCGCTGGTGCTGCTGTACCTGCTGTACTACCTCCGCGACCGCCTGCACCACCACGACCCCGAGCAGGGCGTGCTGGTGCTGACCGCGGTGAACGGCCTCACCCTGCTCGCCACGGTCGTCGTCGGCGGGGTGTGGTCGGACCGGGTCGGGCGGCGCAAGCCCTTCGTGATCTGGTCCGGGGTGCTGATGGCGGTCGCGACGGGCGCGCTGGCCGGCTGGCAGACCTGGGCGGGCGCGGTCGTCGCCGCGGCGGTCCTCGGGATCGGCTTCGGTGTGTTCACCTCGGTCGACTTCGCACTGATGACGGACGTGCTGCCCGCGGCCCTGGACCGCGGCAAGGACCTGGGGGTGATCAACGTGGCCAACGCCCTGCCCCAGGTGGCGGCCCCCGCCCTGGCCGCGCCGATCGTCAGCTACCTCGGCGGATACCGGGTGCTGTACGGGGTGGCGGCGGTCATCGGCCTGGCGGGGGCGGTGCTGGTGCGCCGGATCAGGGGGGTGGAGTGACCCGCGGGGCGACCTACAGGGCGCCGGCGTCCCGGGCCGCGTACACCGACGGATACACGGGCCGGTAGCCCAGCTCGCGGCGGATGCGGTCGGTGGACATGATCACCAGCCAGGGGTCGGGGTCGGTGCGCTCGTGCAGTGCGGCGGGCACCTCGGCCCCGTTGAGCTGGTGCAGTTCGACCGCCGTGACGGGGGCGTCGTCGGCGATGTTGTAGATCCGGCCGGCGATGCCGGGGGCGTGCAGGACGCGCAGCAGGCCCTGGGCGACGTCCGCGTGGTGGCCCATGTGCAGGCGCTGGGTCGCCGCCCACTGCCCGGCCCAGCGCAGCGACTGGGCGAGGTGCGGATCGCCCTCGCCGTAGACGAAGGGCAGCCGGGCGATCCGCACGTCCATGCCGTCCATGACCAGCAGTTCCCGTTCGGCCTCCGCCTTCGACGCGGGGTAGGCGCCCCACATCGCCCCGCCGGGCCGGCTCTCGTCCTCCTCCGTCACCGGCCGGCCCCGCCCGGTGCCGTACACCAGGCCGGTGCTGACCTGCACGAACCGCCGTACGCCGGAGGCGAGCGCGGCGCGGCCCAGCTCCACCGCCGCGTCCCGGTTGACGGCCCGCGCCTCCTCGTCGGGGACCCCGCGGAAGGCGGCGGCGACATTCACCACGGCGTCCGCCCCGGCCACCGCCTTGCCGAGCACCTCCGTGTCCCGCAGATCCCCGACCACGACCTCGGCGCCCAGCGCCGCGAACGGCTCCCCGCGCGCCGCGTCCCGTACCAGGACCCGTACGGGTCTCCCCCGGCCGCCGCTGCGCCAGCAGCCTCGGCACGAAACGCCGTCCGACCTGTCCTGTCGTACCCGTGACCAATGTCAGCATGTGCTGCTCCTCTCGTCCCCACCCACCTTTCAGGGGGACGGCCACCACCGGGAGAGACCTTCCGATCAGGGGATCGGCAGTCCCTGGATAAGCCGGGCGGCCTCCCGCACGCTGGAGGGGTGAACCGAGCCGAACTCGCCGACTTCCTGCGCCGCGGCCGCGCCCGCCTGGAGCCCTCCGACGTGGGCCTCGCGCCCGGCGCCCGCCGCCGTACACCGGGGCTGCGCCGTGAGGAGGTGGCCCAGCTGGCCGGCATGTCGGTCGACTACTACACGCGCCTGGAGCAGTCCCGGGGTCCGCGCCCGTCCCGGCAGATGCTGTCGGCGATGGCGCGGGCGCTCAGGCTGACGGCCGCCGAGCACGACCATCTGTTCCATCTGGCCGGGGAGGAGCCGCCGCGGCGCGAGACGGCGTCGGCGCACGTCCGGCCGGGGCTGCTGCTGATCCTGGACCGGCTGTACGACACCCCGGCCCAACTGGTGAACGACTGCGGCGAGGTGCTGGCGCAGAACGCGATGGCGAAGGCACTGGTCGGCGACGTGATGTCACGGCCGCGGCGGGAGCGGAACCTGGTCCGGCGCTTCTTCCTGGAGCCGGACGCCCGTTCCCTCTTCCTCGACGAGGACCACGCGCCGCACGCCCGCTCGCACGTGGCCAACCTCCGCGCGGTGACCGCGGCCCGCCCCGACGACCCGGAACCGGCCGCCTTGGTGGCCGAACTGCGCGCCTCCAGCGAGGAGTTCGCGCGGCTGTGGGACGAACACGAGGTGTCCCTGCGCAACCGCGCGACCAAGCGGTTCCAGCACCCCCTGGTGGGCCTGCTGGAGCTGGACTGCGAGGTCATGCTCAGCCACGAGCACCACCACCTGCTCATCGTCCACACGGCCCGCCCGGGCACGGAGTCCTACGAACGGCTGCAGCTGCTGCGGGTGGTGGGCCTGCAGGACCTGACCCCGTCGGAATCAGAAGCCGAGACGCCGTAGCTGCTTGGGGTCCCGCTGCCAGTCCTTGGCCACCTTCACATGGAGGTCGAGGAAGACGGGGGTGCCCAGCAGGGCCTCGATCTGCTTGCGGCTCTTGATGCCGACGTCCTTCAGGCGCTTGCCCTTGGGGCCGATGATGATGCCCTTCTGGCTGGGGCGCTCGATGTACAGGTTGGCGTGGATGTCGAGCAGGGGCTTGTCGGCGGGGCGGTCCTCGCGCGGGAGCATCTCCTCGACGACGACCGCGATGGAGTGCGGCAGCTCGTCGCGGACGCCCTCCAGGGCCGCCTCGCGGATCAGCTCGGCGATCATGACCTGCTCGGGCTCGTCGGTGAGGTCGCCCTCGGGGTAGAGCGCCGGGCCCTCGGGCAGGAGCGGGACGAGGAGGTCGGCCAGCAGGTTCACCTGCTTGTCGCCGACCGCGGACACCGGCACGATCTCCGCCCACTCGAAGCCGAGCTCCTTGCCGAGCTGGTCGATGGCGATCAACTGCTCGGCGAGGGTCTTGGAGTCGACGAGGTCGGTCTTGGTGACGATCGCGATCTTGGGGGTCTTGCGGATCCCCGCCAGCTCCTTGGCGATGAAGCGGTCACCGGGGCCGATCTTCTCGTTCGCGGGCAGGCAGAAGCCGATCACGTCGACCTCGGCCCACGTCGTGCGCACGACGTCGTTGAGCCGCTCGCCGAGCAGCGTGCGCGGCTTGTGCAGCCCGGGGGTGTCGACCAGGATGAGCTGGGCGTCCTCCCGGTGCACGATCCCCCGCACGGTGTGCCGCGTGGTCTGCGGCTGGTCCGCGGTGATCGCCACCTTCTGCCCGACCAGAGCGTTCGTGAGGGTGGACTTGCCCGCGTTGGGGCGGCCCACGAAGCAGGCGAAGCCGGCGCGGTGGACGGTTGCGCCCGACTCTTCGGATGACTGGGTACGAACACTCATGGCGTTCATTGTCCCTGATCCACGGAGCTCCGCCGCACCGTGAGATTCCGGTAACCCCAGCGCAACGAAACGTCACGGAAACATCCTCGTACGCGTCCGGAAACGCGGGCCGGTGACCCTCTGACGAGCCCCCACCCCGTTGGAGACGACCGTGACGACCTTCGCCGCCGCGCACGCGGACACCGGTGACACCGCCTGGCTGCTCGCCGCCACCGCCCTCGTCCTGCTGATGACCCCGGGTCTGGCCCTCTTCTACGGCGGCATGGTCCGCACGAAGAGCGTCCTCAACATGCTGATGATGAGCTTCGTGTCGATCGCGCTCGTGACGGTGGTCTGGCTGGCCTGCGGCTACTCGCTGGCCTTCGGCGAGGATGCCGGCGACGGCCTGATCGGCGGCCTGAAGCACGCCGGGATGGCCGGTCTCGGCCCGGACAGCGTGCAGGGCACCGTCCCGACCCTGCTGTTCGCCACCTTCCAGCTGACCTTCGCGATCATCACGGCGGCGCTGGTCAGCGGCGCGATCGCGGACCGCGCGAAGTTCTCGGCCTGGCTGGTGTTCGTGCCCCTCTGGGCGCTGCTGGTATACGTTCCCGTCTCCCACTGGGTGTGGGGCCCGGGCGGCTGGATCGCGCATCACCTCGGCGCGCTCGACTTCGCGGGCGGTCTGCCCGTCGAGATCACCTCCGGCGCCTCCGGTCTGGCCCTGTGCCTGGTCCTGGGACCGCGGCTGGGGTTCAAGAAGGACGCGATGCGGCCGCACAACCTGCCCATGGTGATGCTGGGCGCGGGCCTGCTGTGGTTCGGCTGGTTCGGCTTCAACGCGGGCTCGGCCCTCGGCGCGAACGGCCTCGCGGCCGCCGTCTTCCTCAACACCCTCGCCGCCGGCTGCACCGGCCTGCTGGGCTGGCTGTTCGTCGAGCAGAAGCGCGACGGCCATCCGACGACGCTGGGCGCGGCGTCCGGCGCGGTCGCGGGCCTGGTCGCGATCACCCCGTCCTGCGGGTCCGTCTCCCTGCTGGGCGCCCTGGTGGTGGGCCTGGCCGCCGGCGCCGTCTGCTCGTACGCGGTGAGCTGGAAGTTCAAGCTGAACTACGACGACTCGCTCGACGTCGTCGGCGTCCACCTGGTCGGCGGGATCGTCGGCACGCTCCTCATCGGCGTCTTCGCCGAGAAGGCGATGACCGGCGGCACGGAGGGGCTGCTCTACGGCGGCGGGCTCGCCCTGCTCGGCAAGCAGGCGGTGGCGGTGGTCGCCGTCGGCGCGTACACCTTCGGCGTCACCTACGGGATCGGGAAGCTGCTCGACAAGGTCATGGGCTTCCGGGCGACCGAGGAGGAGGAGCACACCGGCCTGGACCTTACGGTGCACGCCGAGACGGCATACGATCACGGCGTCCTGGGGCACGGCGCCCCGGTCAGCTCGTCCGTCGTCCCCACCGCGCAGAAGGTCCAGAGCCAGGCATGAAGCTCATCACCGCGATCGTCAAGCCCTACCGCCTCGACGAGGTGAAGACGGCCCTGCAGGAGCTCGGCGTGCACGGCCTGACCGTGACCGAGGCCAGCGGGTACGGCCGGCAGCGCGGCCACACCGAGGTGTACCGCGGCGCCGAGTACCAGGTCGACCTGGTGCCCAAGGTCCGGATCGAGGTCGTCGTCGAGGACGCCGTCTCGGACGCCGTGATCGACGCGATCGTCAAGGCCGCGCAGACGGGGAAGATCGGGGACGGAAAGGTGTGGGCACTGCCCGTCGAGACGGTCGTACGCGTACGGACGGGCGAGCGCGGCCCCGACGCGCTCTGAGCACCAGCACCGTCCCCACGGCGGCCACGGCCGCGAGCACCAGCGCGGCAACCCACGGCAGGGCGAGGAAGGACGCGCTCGCCGACTCCCGGGTGTCCTTCGCGCTCGCCGTCAACTCCACCTTGCCCCAGTCGAGTTGAGGGGCACCGCGCCAGGGTTCGGTGAGGCGGACACGCTGGCCGGGCAGCAGCTCGGAGGGGACGCGGGTCAGGTCGCGGGCCAGGAGCGTGCGGCCGAACAGGCCCTTCGCGCGCAGCTCCACCTCGGGGTCCAGGGTGACGTTGCCGGTGTTGTGCAGGGTGTAGGAGACCGTCGCCGTGCTGTCGCCGACGCCGGGCACGAGGGGCTGGTGGTGGACGAGGCGGACGTTCTCCACGGCGATCGCGGGGACGGCAGGGCCGCCGACGCGGAGGTAGACGCGGGCGGCGACGGCGCGCCGCACGCCGAGGGCGAGGGAGCCGGAGCCCTTCTCGATCCGTTCGTCGAGCGCCACCAACGCGCCCGCGTGGTCGCCGGGTTCGGCTCCCTCGGGCACGCTCAGGGTGAAGGGGACGGTGACCCTGCCGTGCGCCGGGACGGTCACCCGGGACTTCGCGGGCCGCGCCCAGGCACCGACCCCGCGCTGCCGCTCCTGCGCCGTCCGCACCGCGAACCCGCCGTCGCGCGGGGTGTTGTAGGCGTCGGCGGCGTAGAGCCGGAAGGTCAGGGGTTCGCCGGTCTTGTTGGCGACGACGACCTTGTCCGCGATCGTCGCGCCGGGGTCGGCGGAGAGGTAGAAGTACGGGCGCGCGGCGATCTCCGAGGAGACCGGGTACACGGACCAGCTGCCGTTGTCGGCGGCGTGCGCGGGCGCGGTCAGGCCGGTGAGGAAGAGGGCCAGGAGCAGGGCGTACAGCTTGCGCATGGGTGCGGACCCCCACGGGGACGAGGTGATGGACGGGCGGGTGCGGGCGCCCGTACGGTCAGCTGAGCGTGAGGGTGAGGATCCCGGAGTAGGAGCCGGGCGGGGTGAACGCCGGTACGTCCAGGGAGAGCTGGGCGTCCGCGGTGAACTCGCCGCCGGTGAGCGTGCCGTCGGCGGTGGAGGCGAGCGTCGCCCCCGAGGCGCCCACGGTGCCCGCCGAACCGGCCTTGCAGGTGCTGGGGCTGCCCGCCTTGGTGGCGCAGGCGGGGGTCCAGCTCAGCTTCCCGGCATCGATCTTGGCGCCGGGTCCGGTGAAGTCGGTGACCTTGCCGGTGAGCGACCAGCCGGCCGGTCCGCCGCGGAAGTCCTTGACGGTGACCGTCTGCAGCGCGCCGGTCGAGGCACCGCCCTTGCCGAAGTCGACCGCCGACAGCGCGACGGCGTCCCCGGCCTGGGACATGGAGAGGGTCCCGGCCTTCACGGTGGTCGTCAGCTTCTGGCTGCCGTCCGGGACGGGGGTGGTGTCGGTGACGGTGTAGACGGCGGGCCCGGCGCCCAGGGCGTCGCTCCACGCGTTGCCCTCGTACGCCACGATCCCGGTGGTCGTCTTGTCGTTGACCGTGAGGGAACCGCTGATCTTGCCGTCGCCGCCGGCGGTGACCGTGGCCTTGTCGGCGGTCTGGCCGGCCCCGGAGCGTCCGGCGAGGGTCACCGTGGCACCGGCGGTGAAGCCGCTGCCGCTGACGGTGACGCTGTCACCGGGCGCGCCGGTGGCCTTGCCGAGCTGGATGGCCCGGTTGTTGACCGGGGTGGAGTCCGTCGCCGTGACCGTCGCGGATGTCGGCGCCGGCGGGTTGGTGACCGTGCAGGGGGTGTCCAGCTCCAGGATGTAGCTGGTGTGGATGTTGTAGTCGCCGGGCGAGAGCGTGATGGAGCCGGCGGTCGTGACCTTGAAGGTGCCGGTCATGGAGAACGACGGGAACGCGCCGTTGCCCGGCACCGGGTCGTTCTTCTTCGGCCCCGCGACCGTGACGGAGCCCGTCTGCGCGCCGCCGAGGGTGACCTTGCCGGTGGGCGTCATGATGTCGGCCGGCAGGGCGATGGCGGTGGGGTTGCTGGCGGCGGGCTTGACGACCGTGTAGGTCACGGTGACGGTGTCGCCGACCTTGGGGCTGGGGTTGTCCACGGCGATGGCGGCCGTGGTGGTGCCGTCGATCGGCGGGATGCCCGCGACCGCGGGCGGGATGCAGTGCGTGGCGAAGTCGACGTTCGTGGCGGCGCCGGCCGGACAGGCCAGCGCGCCGCCCGCGGTGACCGCGAGCGCGGTCGCCCCGAGCAGGGACGCCCAGCGGCGTCTTCGGGTGATCGGACCCATGGGAGTGCCCCCTTCTGTGTGCGCTCACTGGGGGCATTGATGTGTGGATCGCGTGAGAAGTCAATGGAGACGCCGAAATGAACTGATGGACCGTCAATTTCTGTACGGTCGACAAAAACTGACGGTCCATCGGCTATGTGCTGGCTGCGACCGTCAGTCGAAGACGAAGGGCCCCGGGGACTGCGGGGCGGTCGCGGTGCAGGTGATGGTGATGCCGAAGACGGTCATCTGCAGCGAGCCGCCGTAGGCGTCCAGGCTGTCACCGGAGGCGACGGTGCCCGAGAGGGGCCCGACGGTGACCGGGTCGCCGGCCGCCATGGCCGGGTTCTGGGTGCCACTGAAGATGTCGGTGCCGCCGGTCGCGCCGTTCGCCATGGTGAGGGTGGAGGTGATCGAGTTCGCCGAGAGGGCGATCGGAGCGGTGATCGCGGACGACGTGAGGGTGAGCGTTGCCGACGTGCCGTCCTGGGTGGCGGTGAGTGTGGCCTCCCCGCCGCCGAAGGCACCGCAGTCGGCGGTGATGGTCGCCGTGCCGGGGGCGACGGCGAGGGCGCTGGGCGCGAACGCGAGCGACGCGGCCGCGAGGGCCCCCACCGCCATGGCCGCACCTGTGGTCAGTCGTTTGACTCTCATGGGGATCCGGCTCCCTTACTGCCATGCGGGGATGGATGGGAGAGGTCCGAGGGCCGTCAGGGGCGGCGTGGTGCGGTACGCCGCGTGGGGGGTGGATCTGACGGTCCGTCGGAACTACCGGTTCCATTGATGCCAGTGGGGCGAGCAGACGACAAGGACGAATTCCGGACGGTTCTGAAACGGCCGGTTTCAACCCGCGACGAGGCTGTTCCGTACCGTTCCGTCGGGCCCGGCCAGCAGGACCGGGGTCCCGGCGCCGCCCAGCTCCGCCACCGCCGCCCGGTCCGCGTCCTGCACCGACGCGGCCTCGGTCACCACGGCCGCCGCCTCCAGCGACTTCGCCCCCGAGGCCACCGCCATCGCCACCGCGGTGCGCAGGGCGCTCAGTTTCAGTGACGGAAGGTCGACGGTCCCGGCGACGTACGTACGGCCGGTCTCGTCCCGTACGGCCGCCCCCTCGGGCACGCCGTTGCGGGCCCGCGCGGAACGGGCCAGGGTGACGATCTTGCGGTCCTCGGGATCGAGCGCGCTGCTGTCGGTCATGAGCCGAGCATACGTAGCGGGTGCGCCGGGGGTGCGCTCAGGGACGGTCCAGGCGCAGTCGCTCGGCCCGTGGCAGACCGGCCACGACCAGGTCGTACGAGTCCTCGACGAGCTCGCGCAGGAGCGGGTCCGGGAGATCGCCGTCGACCGTGACGGTGTTCCAGTGCCGCTTGTTCATGTGGTAGCCGGGGATGATCAGGCCCGGATGGTCGGCGCGCAGCCGGACGGCGTCCTCGGGGTCGCACTTGAGGTTCACGGTCAGGGGGCTCGCGCCGAGGTTGCTCAGCGCGAACATCTTGCCCAGCACCTTGAAGACCGAGGTCTCCGGGTTGAACGGGAAGTCCTCCACCGCCGCGTTGAAGGACAGGCACAGGCCGCGCAGTTCCTCGGGGGTCATGCGTCCTTCTCCTCCTCGGGCCCTTCCGCCGGCGCCACCGGCTCCACCAGCACGGTCACGATCTTGTTCCGGCGGCCGGCCGCCGCCTCGGCCGTCAGGCGCAGCTCACGGCCGTCGGGGAGTTCGACCGTGCTGGACGCGCCCGCGATGGGCACCCGGCCCAGGGCCTTCGCCAGCAGGCCGCCGACGGTCTCCACGTCCTCGTCGTCGTACTCGTCGAGGCCGTACAGCTCGCCGAGGTCGGTGATGTCGAGACGGGCGGTGACGCGGTGGCGGTCGTCGCCGAGGTCCTCGACCGGGGGCAGTTCGCGGTCGTACTCGTCGGTGATCTCGCCGACGATCTCCTCGAGGATGTCCTCGATGGTGACGATGCCGGCCGTGCCGCCGTACTCGTCGATGACGACGGCGACGTGGTTGCGCTCCTGCTGCATCTCGCGCAGCAGGTCGCCGGCGTTCTTGGTGTCGGGGACGAAGGCGGCGGGGCGCATCGCCGTCGAGACCAGTTCGGACTCGGCTTCGCGGCTGATGTGCGTCTTGCGGGCCAAATCCTTCAGGTACACGATCCCGACGATGTCGTCCTCGCTCTCGCCGGTGACCGGGATGCGGGAGAACCCGGAGCGCAGGGCGAGGGTCAGGGCCTGGCGGATCGTCTTGTAGCGCTCGATGACGACCAGGTCCGTGCGCGGGACCATGACCTCCCGCACGAGCGTGTCGCCGAGCTCGAAGACCGAGTGCACCATGCGGCGCTCCTCGTCCTCGATCAGCGACTCCTTCTCCGCGAGGTCGACCAGCGCGCGCAGCTCCGCCTCGGAGGCGAACGGACCGCGGCGGAAGCCCTTGCCGGGGGTCAGGGCGTTGCCGATGAGGATCAGCAGGTTCGGGATCGGCCCCATGATCCGGGCCAGCGGCAGCAGTACGTACGCCGCCGCCGTCGCCGTGTTCAGCGGATGCTGGCGGCCGATGGTGCGCGGGGAGACCCCGACGGCGACGTACGACACCAGGACCATCACGCCGATCGCGGCGAGCAGGGCGCGCGTGGTGCCGTGCACGGACTGGAGACAGGCGTACGTCACCAGGGCCGCGGCCGCCATCTCACAGGCGACGCGGACCAGGAGGGCGACGTTCAGATAGCGGGTGGGGTCGGCCGCCACCTGCGCGAGCTTGGCGCTGCCGCGGCGGCCGGAACGGACCGCCTCCTCGGCGCGGAAGCTGGAGACGCGGGCGAGGCCCGCCTCCGCACAGGCGGCGAGCCACGCCACGACGACCAGGGCGACGGCGCCCGCGACGATCTGCCCACTCATGAGACGGTCGGGGCCGGGGACGGGCCGGTCAGGCCCTTCTCCGCGCGCCAGCCGTCCACGATGGCCGCCTGCAGGCCGAACATCTCGGCCTTCTCGTCCGGTTCCTCGTGGTCGTAGCCGAGCAGGTGCAGCACGCCGTGGACGGTGAGCAGCTGGAGCTCCTCGTCCATGGAGTGCTGCGTCTCGGCTTCCTCGCCCTGCTTCTTGGCGACCTCGGGGCACAGCACGATGTCGCCGAGGAGGCCCTGCGGGGGCTCGTCGTCGTCCTTCGACGGCGGACGCAGCTCGTCCATCGGGAAGGACATGACGTCCGTCGGCCCCGGCAGGTCCATCCACTGGATGTGCAACTGCTCCATGGCGTCGGCGTCCACCACGATCACCGAGAGCTCGGAGAGCGGGTGGATGCGCATCCGCGCGAGTGCGTAGCGGGCGATGTCGAGGATCGCCTGCTCGTCGACCTCGGTTCCGGACTCGTTGTTGACGTCGATCGACATGGCGCTGTGGTTTTCTACTTCCCCTTGTGCCCGGACTGCCTGCCCCGGCCGCCCTTGTGGGAGCCGTTCTCGGTGCCGTGCTTGCTGTCGTACTTCTCGTACGCGTCGACGATACGGCCCACCAGCTTGTGCCGTACGACGTCGTGGGAGGACAGCCGGGAGAAGTGGACGTCGTCGAGGCCCTCGAGGATGTCCTGGACCTGGCGCAGACCCGACTTGGTGCCGTTCGGCAGGTCGACCTGCGTCACGTCACCGGTGATCACGATCTTCGAGTCGAAGCCGAGGCGGGTGAGGAACATCTTCATCTGCTCGGGCGAGGTGTTCTGGGCCTCGTCGAGGATGATGAAGGCGTCGTTGAGCGTGCGGCCGCGCATGTACGCCAGGGGCGCGACCTCGATCGTCCCGGCCGCCATCAGCCGCGGGATCGAGTCCGGGTCGAGCATGTCGTGCAGTGCGTCGTACAGCGGGCGCAGGTACGGGTCGATCTTCTCGTAGAGGGTGCCGGGCAGGAAGCCCAGGCGCTCGCCGGCCTCGACCGCGGGGCGGGTCAGGATGATGCGGTTGACCTGCTTGGACTGCAGGGCCTGCACCGCCTTCGCCATGGCGAGGTAGGTCTTGCCGGTACCGGCGGGGCCGATGCCGAAGACGATCGTGTGCTTGTCGATCGCGTCGACGTACCGCTTCTGGTTGAGGGTCTTGGGGCGGATGGTGCGACCGCGGGAGGACAGGATGTTCTGCGTCAGTACCTCGGCCGGGGTCTCCTGGCCGTCGCTCGTCCCGTTCTCGCTCGCCTTCAGCATGGCGATCGAGCGTTCCACTGCGTCCTCCGTCATCGGCTGCCCGGTGCGGAGCACCAGCATCATCTCTTCGAAAACGCGCGAGACGAGGGCCACCTCGACCGGGTCGCCGACCGCGCTGATCTCATTGCCCCGGACGTGGATGTCGGCCCCCGGGAAGGCCTTCTCGATCACGCGCAGGAGGGAATCGCCGGACCCCAGGACGGTCACCATGGGATGGTGGGCCGGGACGGTGAACTGCGCTCTCGCCTGCTCCTGCGCGGGGGTGTGAGCTGTGGGTGTCTGAGTCATGGGCCGGCTCTGTAGGCCTTGCTCGTCCTCCTAGGTACGGCACGCACGCCACAAGGGCGGCCTGGCGGTTTCCAGGGTACGCCGGTGAACTGACAACGCCGTAGGACTTTTCGGCGACCCGCCCCCTCGCGGCCGGGCACGGTGCGGCGGGGCCCAGGGCCTGTCGTGTGGATCAGCTCGGCGTCTCGGGCCCTGGCACGCTCATCTGCCGCGTTGTCGTCACTCGCCGACTCCCTCCTCCGCCTTGCAGCTGCACGCACCGGACCCCGCTCGGGTCGGCCATGACGCACCGTCCCCTGCAGCCGACCTGATCCGAACGACAGGCCCTACGCCGGTCGGAAGCCGATGGTGGGGACCGCTCGGCGCAGGGGCCACGGGCGTGCGGCCTCCTCCGGGATCAGGTGCTCCAGGAAGGCGTACCGGCGCAGGGCGGCGGGGTCCTGGCCCTCCACCGACTGCACCTTGCGCCACCAGGCCGCGATCTCCGACCAGCCAGGCGCCGACAGCGACCCGCCGAACTCCTGCACCGACAGGGCCGCGGTGAGCCCCGCGAACGCCAGCCGGTCGGCGAGCGGCCAGCCCGCGAGGGTGCCGGTGACGAAGCCGGCGACGAACACGTCCCCCGCGCCGGTGGGGTCCATGGCCTCCACGTCGATGGCGGGCACCTCGGCGCTCTCGCCGGTGCGCCGGTCCACGGCGTAGGCGCCCTCCGCGCCGAGGGTGACGACGGCGAGCGGCACGTGTTCGGTCAGGGCGTGGGCGGCGGCCCGGGGGCAGCCGGCGCCCGTGTACCGCATCGCCTCCTCGGCGTTCGGCAGGAAGGCCTCGCAGTGCTCCAGGTCGGCCAGTCCCGCCAGGTCCCAGGCGCCGGTGTCGTCCCAGCCGACGTCGCCGAAGACCCGGGTGCCGTGGGCCGCGGCCCGGGCGATCCAGGGCTCGCGCCGGCCCGGCGTGAGGGAGGCGACGGCGGCCCGCGCGCGGGGCGGGCAGTCGGGGGCGGCCGCCTGGAGGAGGGCCGCCTCGGGGGGCGGCTCGTGGCCGTGGGAGACCATGGTGCGCTCGCCCTCGTACGCCATGGAGACGGTGACCGGGGAGTGCCAGCCGGGGACGGTGCGGGAGGGCGAGAGGTCGATGCCCTCGCCCTGCTCCAGGGCGTCCCAGCAGTACTCGCCGTAGTGGTCGTCGCCGAAGGCGGCCGCGAGGGAGGTCCTCAGGCCGAGGCGGGCGAGCGCGGTGGCCATGTTGGCGACGCCGCCGGGGCTCGACCCCATGCCGCGCGCCCAGGACTCGGTCCCGCGCACCGGGGCGGAGTCGAGCCCGGTGAAGATGATGTCCAGGAAGACGGTGCCGGTGAGGTACACGTCCCACGGCGGGTCGTCCGGCGCGCGCAGGGCGGCCAGGGGGTCTACCCGGGCCTGGCACTGCGGTCCCTCGGTGATGGGCGACGGTCCCTTTCCGTTGGGCGCGATCACGGGCACTCCCCTGGCGTGGTGCGGTTCAGGCCAAGTGTGCACCACATCACCGGCGGTCGGCCGCCGCTCCGGCCCCGCCCGTCCCGTCCCGCCGGGGCGCGGCTACCAGCGCGGTACGGCCGGTGTCCGCCACTCGGGGTCGGCGATCCGCATCGCCGCCGCGTCGTCGCGGTCCCGCAGCGAACCGTCGTCGTCCAGCCACCGCCGGTGCAGGAACCGCAGCTTGTCGGGGTCGACCTGGACGCCGAGGCCGGGTGCGTCGGAGACCCGGACGGCGCCGCCGTCGAACGCCGGCCGCTCGGTGAGTACGTCCTCCGACTGCCAGGGGTAGTGGGAGTCGCAGGCGTGGTGGAGGTCGGGGACGGTGGCGGCGACGTGGGTCATCGCGGCCAGGCTGATGCCCAGGTGGGTGTTGGAGTGCATGGAGACGCCGACGCCGAACGTGCGGCAGATCGCGGCCAGTTGCTGGGTGTTGCGCAGTCCGCCCCAGTAGTGGTGGTCGGAGAGGACGACCTGGACGGCTTCCTTGGTGAACGCCTCCCTGATCTCGGCGAACGTCGTCACGCACATGTTGGTGGCGAGCGGCACGTCGGTGCCGGCGGCGACCTCGGCCATGGCGGGGGTGCCGAGCGCGGGGTCCTCCAGGTACTCCAGTACGTCGCCGAGTTCCTTCGCCACCTTCAGCGAAGTCTCCACCGACCAGGCGCCGTTGGGGTCCAGGCGCAGGGGGTGGCCGGGGAAGGCCGCGGCCAGCGCCCGGACGGCGGCGATCTCCTCCTGTGGCGGGAAGACCCCGCCCTTGAGCTTGAACGAGGTGAACCCGTACCGCTCCGTGAACCGCCGTGCCTGCTCCACGACCCCGGCCGGATCGAGGGCGGCTCCCCAGTCGTCCTGCTCGCAGGGCACGCCCTCGGGATGGCCGGCCCACTTGTAGAACAGGTAGGCGCTGTACTCGACGGTGTCGCGCACCTTGCCGCCGAGCAGGGCGTGCACGGGCAGCCCGAGCGCCTTGCCGAGGGCGTCCAGGCAGGCGACCTCGAAGCCGGAGACGACGGACAGCCGCAGCTTGTCGGCGGTCTGCACCCCGCGCAGCCCGCCGACGTCGACCTGCCCGGAGACCCGGGCGTCGTCCACGGCGACCTCGTCGGCGACGGTGAACAGGCCGTTCAGATCGCTGACCGGCCGCCCCACGAGTTTCTCCGCGAAGGGCCGCGCCAGCTCCAGGTACTTGGTGTCGCCGTAGGTCTCGCCGACCCCCGTGACCCCGTCGGCGGTGACCACCTCCACGATCAGCCGCGGGGTGTACGGCTGGTGCACGCCCTGCGTGTTCAGCAGCGGCGGGTCGGCGACCAGGATCGGGGTCAGCCGTACGTCGGTGATCGTGAGGTTCACAGGGTCGCTCCTACGAGGTCGAGTGCGGAGGCGAGCAGGGTCTTCAGGTCGGCGAGGTCGGCGGGCGAGGGGTCGGTGAGCGGGGCGCGGACGGGGCCGACGGGGCGGCCGCGGAGCCGGGCGGCGGCCTTGACCAGGGACACGGCGTATCCCGGTACGCGGTCGCGGAGTTCGACGAACGGGACGTAGAAGTCCCGCAGCAGCCGCTCCACCCCCTTGTCGTCGCCCGCGCGCAGGGCGGCGAAGAAGGCGTTCGCGATCTCGGGGGCGAAGGCGTGGACGGCGGAGGAGTAGGCGGGGACGCCGACGGTGGCGTAGGCGCGGGCCTGGATCTCGGCGGTGGCGGCGCCGTTGAAGAACAGGAAGCCCTCGGGGGCGGCCAGGGTGAGGCGCTGGAGGCGGTCGAGGTCGCTGTGGCCGTCCTTGAGGCCGATGACGTTCGGGATGGCCGCGATCCGCCGCAGTGCGGCCGGTGTGTAGGTGACCTGGCCGCGCTGATAGGCGATGAGCGGAAGCCGGGTGCGGGCGGCGAGCCGCTCCAGCTGGGCGACGAGGCCGTCCTGCGGGGCGGCGACGAGGTAGTGCGGGAGCACCAGCAGCGCGTCGGCGCCCGCCTCCTCGGCGATGCGGGCGAACCGGGCGGCCTGCGCCCAGCCGTACCCGACCCCCGCGACGACGGGCGTCCGCCCGCCCGCCTCCTCGACGGCGGCGGTCACGACCTGCCGGTACTCCTCCTCGTCCAGCGAGAAGAACTCGCCGGTGCCGCAGGCGGGGAAGACGGCGCCGGGCGCGGTGGCCAGCTGGGCCGCGACATGGGCGCGGAAGCCGTCGGGGTCGAGGGAGCCGTCGTCGTGGAAGGAGGTGAGAGGGAAGGAGAGCACCGCGCTCTCCATGCCGTGCCGCAGCCTTCGTGCCGCCGTTTCCGTCTCGCCCGTCACGCCGTCTCCCCATATAGATGTCATCCACGTATGGAGACAGAGACTAGATAGATGAACTGCGCCCGTCAACGGGCGCGCACCGGCGGACTACCATCGCCCCATGTCGGAGACAGGCGGTGGCGTACGCGAGGTGAAGTCCGCGGCGCGGACGGTCGAGCTGCTGGAACTGCTCGCCGCGCGCGGCGACCGGCCGGCCCGGCTGCAGGAGCTGACCGAGGCACTGCAGGTGCCGCGCAGCTCGATGTACGCCCTGCTCCAGACGCTGATCGGCCGCGGCTGGGTGCGTACGGACGTCACCGGCTCCCTCTACGGCATCGGCATCCACGCCCTGCTGACCGGCACCAGCTATCTGGACTCCGACCCTCGCGTGCGGGCCGTACGGCCGTACCTGGACGAGGCGTCGGAGGCGCTGGGCGAGACGATCCATCTGGGGCGCCTGGACGGCCGGGACGTCGCCTATCTGGCCACCCGCGAGTCGCACGAGTACCTGCGCACGATCAGCAGGGTCGGCCGCCGACTCCCGGCGCACGTGGGCGCCCTGGGCAAGGCGCTGCTGGCCGAACGCCCCGACGAGGACCTGCCCGAGGGCCCCTACGAGGCCCTCACCCCCCACACCCGCACCACCCGGCGGTCACTCGCCGCCGACCTCGCCGAGGTGCGCGCCCGCGGCTACGCGATCGACCGCGAGGAGGGCGTCCTCGGCATCGTCGGCTTCGGCTTCGCGCTGCGCTGCGAGACACCGGCGCAGGACGCGGTCAGCTGCTCGGTGCCGGTGGCCCGGCTGACACCCGGGCACGAGGAGCGGATCGTGGCGGTGATGCGGGAGATCAGGGCCAAGATCGAGGCGACCGCACCGGGCGCGGGAGGCTCGGCGCACTGGCGCTGAGGCGCCGATCGAGGCCCGCTTCTACCCGGCCTCCCCCACCCCAAACACAACGTGCGCCACATCACACCCCCGCCCCTTCTTCCGCAACCGCGTGCTTGATACAACTTGCTCGCGCGTTCCTGTCCGTCGACGGCCTGCGCCCCACCCCCTTCTCGCACCGCTCCTTTCGCATGCCCCGGGAACGCCCGTGTTCGCCCCCCGCACCATCGCCTGGCCCCTCGTCGCCCTCTTCACGGCCGGGTACCTCGCTCCCTACCTGCTGCCCACCACCGTGGGCCGGCTGGACTCGGGACTGCCGCTGACCACTACTCAGGCGGGCGCGCTCGGCAGCGCGCTGCTGCTCAGCTCCGCCTCGGCCGGATTCTTCCTCGCCTCGCGGGTGGAACGGATCGGCGCCCGCACCCTCGCCCGTATCGGCCTGACCCTGGCCGTCCTCGGCTACGGCACCGCCGCGCTGACCGGCAGCGTCCCCGCGGTCGTCGTCGGCGCCCTGATCGGCGGCCTCGGCTCCGGCACGGCCACGACGGTCGCCGCCACGGGGATAGCGGCTCAGCCGGACCCCCACCGCACGACCACCCTCGGCCTGCTCGGCGTCTCCGCCCTCGCGGGCGCCGTCTATCTGACGGTCCCCCACCTCGGCCCGGGCCACGGGCAGCCGCTGGCCGCGATCGCCCTCACCGCACTGGCCGTCTGGCCGCTCACCGGCCGCCTCCCGGTCCGTACGGCGGCCGCGCACAGCCCCCTGGACGGCGGCCGCCTCCCCCATCGCCGCTCCGGCACGGTCCTCGCCGCCACCATGCTCTGCTGGTCCCTCGCCCAGAACGCCCTGTGGGGTGTCAGCGGCCGGATCGGCCTGGCCCAGGCCCATCTGACGGAGGCCACCGTCGGCGCGGTCTTCGCGGTGGCACTGGGCGCCGGGCTGCTGGGCGTGACGGTCGCGGGCACCATCGGACCCCGGTTCGGGCGGGCGCTGCCGGTCGGCGGCGGCACGGCCGTCATCGCGGGCTGCGTCGTGCTGAGCGCGTCCGCCGCCGACCTGACGTCCTTCGCGGCCGGCGAGATCGCCTGGAACCTGCTCTACCCGGTCGTCCTGTCGTACGTCATCGGTCTCGCCGCCTCCCTCGACCCGCGCGGCCGCTGGGCGGTCCTGGTCGGCTCGGCGTCCTCACTGGGCACCGCGGCCGGGCCCCTGACGGGCAGCGTACTGGCCGAGCGGGCCGGGTTCCCGGTGATGGGCGCGGTCCTGGCGGTCGGACTGCTGGCGATCGCCGTACCGATGACGCTGGTCGCTCTGGGTGCCGGACGACGACCGCTGCCGGTCGTGGAGATCTCCGTGGAGACCACACGCGCCTACGACACCACGGCCGCCGCCTAGAACGCGTACGCCTCCACCTCGGCGAGGTACCGGGCCCGAAGCTCCTCGTCGTCCTCCAGGAAGGAGGCGAGGAAGGAGTTGCGGGCCAGCTCGCGCAGCCGGTCCTCCGACAGCCCCAGGGTCTGCCGCACCGCGTCGAAGTTGTCGCCCGCGTAGCCGCCGAAGTAGGCCGGGTCGTCGGAGTTGACCGTGCACATCAGCCCCGCGTCCAGCATGGCCGGAAGCGGGTGGTCGGCCAGGGTGTCGACGGTGCGCAGGCGGACGTTCGACAGGGGGCACAGGGTCAGCGGGACGCGGTCGCGGACCAGCCGGGCCACCAGGGCGGGGTCCTCCATGCAGCGCAGCCCGTGGTCGACACGCTCGACGCCGAGCACGTCCAGCGCCTCGGTGACGTACTCCGGCGGCCCCTCCTCGCCCGCGTGCGCGACGCGCCGCAGTCCGAGGGCGGCGGCGGCCTCGTACACCTCGCGGAACTTCACCGGCGGGTGGCCGACCTCGGCCGAGTCCAGACCGACGCCGGTGATCCGGTCCAGGTACGGCTCGGCGGCCCGCAGGGTCTCCAGCGCCGACTCCGCGGGCTCGTCACGCAGGAAGCACAGGATAAGCCGGGTGGAGATGCCGTGCTTGGCCTCGCTGCTCCCCAGCGCCCGCCACAGCCCCTCCACCACCGTGCCCATCTCCACGCCCCGCGCCAGGTGGGCCTGCGGGTCGAAGAAGATCTCCGCGTGCCGCACGCCCTGCCCGGCGGCCCGGGCGAGGTAGGCGTCCGCCAGGTCCGCGAAGTCCCGCTCGGTGCGCAGGACGGCCATGAGCTCGTAGTACAGGTTCAGAAAGGACTGCAGGTCCTGGAAGTCGTAGGCCTTGCGCAGCGCGTCCGTGTCGGCGTACGGCAGCTCGACGCCGTTGCGGGCGGCCAGCTCGAAGGCGAGTTCCGGCTCCAGGGTGCCTTCGATGTGGAGGTGCAGCTCAGCTTTGGGGAGGGGCATCGCAGTATCGTACGGGTGTTTTACCGACGTTTCGGAACCGGTACCCGCAGTAGATCGTGCGCGACGGTCAGCTCTCCCTCGAAGCCGGCCGCCCTCGCCTGCCGCTCGAACTCCTCGGGGTCGGTGTAGCGCTGGCTGAAGTGCGTCAGCACCAGATGCCGCACGCCCGCGTCCCGGGCCACGGCCGCCGCCTGGCCGGCGGTCAGGTGGCCGTGCTCGACCGCGAGGTCGGTGTCCTCGTCGAGGAAGGTCGACTCGATGACGAGGAGGTCGCAGCCGTCGGCCAGCGCGTGCACGCCCTCGCACAGGCGGGTGTCCATGACGAACGCGAACCGCTGACCGCGGCGGACCTCGCTGACGTCGTCGAGCGAGACGCCGTCCAGCGCACCCTCGCGCTGCAGGCGGCCCACGTCCGGGCCCTTGATGCCGTGCGCGGCGAGCCGGTCGGGCAGCATCCGGCGGCCGTCGGGCTCGGTGAGGCGGTAGCCGTAGGACTCCACGGGGTGGGAGAGCCGGTGGGCGTCGAGGGTGTAGGACGGGGTGGTGGCCAGCGGGCCGTCGCGGTCCACCGGCGCCTCCGTGACGCCGACGGTCTCGCGGTACGCCGTCGCGTACCGCAGCCGGTCGAAGAAGCGCTGCCCGGACTTCGGGTAGTGGGCGGTGATCTCGTGCGGGACCTTGTCGAGATTAATCCGCTGGAGCACGCCGGCCAGGCCGAGGGAGTGGTCGCCGTGGAAGTGGGTGACGCAGATGCGGTTCAGGTCGTGCGCGGCGACCCCGGCACGCAGCATCTGGCGCTGGGTGCCCTCGCCGGGGTCGAAGAGGATGCCCTCGCCGTCCCAGCGGAGCAGATAGCCGTTGTGGTTGCGGTGCCGGGTCGGGACCTGGCTGGCCGTGCCGAGGACCACCAATTCGCGTACGGACACGATGCGTCGGCTAGCCGGGGGGCCACTGCAGACCGCGGCCGCCGAGGACGTGGGCGTGCGCGTGGAAGACGGTCTGGCCGGCGCCGGGGCCGGTGTTGAAGACGACGCGGTAACTGTCGAGCTTCTCCTCGTCGGCGACGGACTGCGCTTCCCGCAGGACGTCGGCCGCGAGGGCCGGTTCGGCGGCGGCCAGCACGGCGGCGTTCTCGTAGTGCGCCTTGGGGATCACCAGGACGTGCGTGGGGGCCTGGGGGTTGATGTCCCTGAAAGCGATCGTGGTGTCGGTCTCCTGGACGATCGTCGCGGGGACGTGCCCTGCGACGATCTTGCAGAACAGGCAGTCGTCCTGCGGTTCCCCGGCCATATCGGTTCCTCCAGGCGGTTGATCGTCTAGGTGGGCATCGTATCGTCGCCGAGTGCGGGGAGCAGGTGGCTGATCGCGCAGTTCCTCGCGCCCCTTCAGGTGGGCAGGCCCGGCGGTGTTTTCGCGGGCCGTTCCTCCAGCGCCTCCAGCGCCAGGCGGATGGCCTCGTCCAGTTGGGCGTCCCGGCCGGCCGCGTGGTCCTGCGGGCGCTGTACGACCTCCACGTCGGGGTCCACGCCGTGGTTCTCCACGTCCCACCCGTAGCCCTCCAGCCAGAACGCGTACTTCGGCTGGGTCACGAGCGTGCCGTCGACCAGGCGGTAGCGGCTGTCGATGCCGATGACCCCGCCCCAGGTGCGGGTGCCCACGACCGGGCCGATGCCCAGGGCCTTGATGGCGGCGTTGACGATGTCACCGTCGGAGCCGGAGAACTCGTTGGCGACGGCGACGACGGGTCCGCGAGGGGCGTCCTCGGGGTAGCTGTAGGGGCGCAGGCCGCGGGGCAGGTCCCAGCCGACGATCTTGCGGGCCAGTTTCTCGACGACGAGCTGGGAGGTGTGGCCGCCGCGGTTCTCGCGGACGTCGACGACCAGGCCCTCGCGGGCGACCTCGATCCGCAGGTCGCGGTGGATCTGGGCCCAGCCCGGGGCCTGCATGTCGGGGACGTGCAGGTAGCCCAGGCGGCCGCCGGACTTCTCGTGGACGTAGGCGCGGCGGTCGCCGACCCAGGCGTGGTAGCGCAGGGGTTCCTCGTCGGCGACGGGGACGACGACCGCGTGGCGGGGGTCGCCGCCGCCGGAGGGCAGCACGGTGAGTTCGACCGGCTTGCCCGCCGTGCCGACCAGGAGGGGGCCGGGGCCCGTCACCGGGTCCACCGGCCGGCCGGCCACCGCGACGATCGCGTCACCGGGGCGTACGGCGACGCCGGGCGCGGCGAGCGGGGAGCGCGCGGCGGGGTCGGAGGTCTCCGCGGGCAGGATGCGGTCGATGCGCCAACTGCCGTCCTCGTGACGGGAGATGTCCGCGCCGAGGAGCCCCTGGCGCTCGCCGTGGCCGTGGCCGCCGCGCGGGGTGACGTAGGCGTGCGAGGTGCCGAGTTCGCCCTGCACCTCCCAGAGGAGGTCGACCAGGTCGTCGTGGGTGGCGACGCGGTCGAGGACGGGACGGTAGCGGTCGAGTACGCCGGTCCAGTCCACGCCGCCGAGGTCGGGACGCCAGAAGTTGTCCCGCATGAGCCGGCCGGTCTCGTCGTACATCTGGCGCCACTCGGCGGCCGGGTCGACGGTCTGGCGGATGCGGCCGAGGTCGACGGTGATGTTGGTGTCGCTCTCGTCGTCGTTCGAGGCCCGCCGGTCGCTGGGGACGACCTTGAGTTTGCCGTCGGTCCACAGCAGGACGCGCTTGCCGTCGCCGCTGACGGCGAAGTGGTCGGCGTCGGAGGCCAGGTGCTCGATGCGCTGCTGGGCCAGGTCGTAGCGTTCGAGCCGGCTCTCGGGGTCGGGGTCGTCCGGGTTGGCGCGGGAGGCACCGAGGACGCCGCGCACCGGGTGGCGCAGCCACAGCACGCCGTCCTTGGCGGCCCGCAGGGTGGAGTAGCGGGCGGCCTCGACCGGGAAGGGCACGATCCGGTCCGCGAGGCCCTCCAGGTCGATGCGGGTGCTGGGGGCGCCCTCGCTGTCCGGGGTCTCGTCCTTGTCCGGCGCCTCGAAGGGGCGGCCGTGGCGCTGCGGGCCGAACGGGGACGGGGTGGTCGCCGCCAGCGTGATCAGGTGCGGGCGGGAGCCGCCGACGAACGCCAGGTCGAAGACGTGCTCGTCGTAGACGGGGTCGAAGGAGCGCGCCGAGAGGAAGGCGAGGTGCTTGCCGTCCAGGGTGAAGGTCGGTGAGTAGTCCCGGAAGCGGAGCGGGGTCGCCTCGGTGACCGACAGGTCGGTGGTGTTGGCCAGCCGGAGCTGACGCAGCGGGCGCGGGCCGGGGTGGGACCAGGCCAGCCAGCCGGAGTCGGGCGAGAAGACCAGGCCGCTCACGTCGCCGTCGGCGCTGCGGTCGACCTCGCGGACCTCGCCGCTGTCCCGCTCGACGAGCAGGACGCGGCCGTCGTGGGTGGCGACGGCGACCCGGCTGCCGTCGGGGGCTACGGCGAGGCCGAGGACCCGGCCGAGCTGTCCGGCGGCCAGCCGGCGCGGGGTGGCTCCGGGCGCGGTGCCGGTGGCGGGCGCGAACTCCAGGGCGTCGTCGCCCTCGGCATCGGTCACCCAGACGACGTGCTCCTCGCCGTCGGCACGGAAGGTGCGCGGCAGCCGGGCGCGCACGCCCGGTTCGGCGGCGAGGGCGCGGGCGGGGCCGGAGCGGTGGGTGACCCAGTGGATCGCGCCGCGGACGGCGACCGCGCTGCCGCGGGCGGTGTGGTCGGGGTGGGCGGAGCCGAACCAGCGGACGGTGTTCACCGGGAACGGCTGGAGGTCGACGCGGGGACCGCCGAGCCGGACGTCGAGGCGGCGGGGCTCGGCGCCGTCGAGGTCGTCGAGGATCCACAGCTCACCGGCGGACATGTACACCAGCCGGCTGCCGTCGCCGGCCAGGTGGCGGGCGTAGAAGCCGTCGACGGGGGTGTGCCGGCGCAGGTCGGAGCCGTCGGCGAGGGAGGAGTAGACGGCTCCGACGCCCTCGTGGTCGGAGAGGAAGGCGATGCGGTCGCCGACCCAGACGGGGCTCTCCAGGTTGCCGTCCAGCTCCTCGTGCAGCCGGACGAACTCGCCGTCGCCCTCCGGGTCGATCCACAGCTTGCCCGCCGTGCCGCCGCGGTAGCGCTTCCACCAGGCGGCCTCGCGGCCCATCGGCGCGGACAGCAGGACGGTGGCGGGGCCGAAGGCGACGTCGCCGACGGGGCCGTGTGGGAGGGTGGTGGCCGGGCCGCCGTCCAGCGGGATCGCCCGGGCCCAGCTGCGGCGCAGGCTGGCCTGGCCGTAGGTGCTGATGGCGAGGACGTGCCCGTCCGGGGTCCAGCCGCGCACCTGGGTGCGTGAACTCCCCCAGTGGGTGAGGCGTTTGGCGGGACCGCCGTCGACGGGGGCGACGTGCACCTCGGGGGCGCCGTCGCGGGCGGAGGTCCAGGCGACGGTGGCGCCGTCGGGCGAGACGCGCGGGTGGTCCACCGGGACGTTGTCGGCGCTGACCCGCCAGGCCCGGCCGCCGTCGAGGGGCGCGATCCACACGTCGTCCTCGGCGGTGAAGGCGATCAACTCGCCGTGCAGATGCGGATACCGGAGATACGCGGAGGCTGCGAGCTGAGTCACCCGATCACTGTAGGCAGCCGGACCGTCGCGGGGCAGGGGTTTGGATCACTTGCCCTGGACCGGCCAGCACGTCGGGTCGCCCTTGCACCAGATGGTCCGGGTGACGGTCACGGTGACGGTGGGACCCGGCTGGTTGCCGTTGCCCGGGTTGTGGACGATGGGCGACGGGGTGGAGGTGCAGTTGCCGAGTCCGCTGACGTGGAACCAGGTCTTGCCGCCGACCTTGGCGGTGAGGTCGCCGCGCACACAGGCGCCGTCGACGGCGCGGGTGACCTTCCCGGTGACGGTGATCTCCTTGCCGTCCTTGGTCTGCCCCTGGCAGTCGACGTCGGCGACGGTGGTCTCGCTCGCCGAGGGTGCCGCACCGCCGGACGCGTTCTTGTTGTTGTTGCCGTAGTTGGCGGTGCAGCTGAGCCACTGGACGTCGACGTGCTGCCGTTTGAGTTCGGCGGTCGCGGTCTGGTCGGTCGTGTAGGCCACGGCCGCGGAGCTGAGCCCGCCCGGATCACACGCCACGACCCCGCCGAAGGCCAGCAGGGCGAACCCCGCCCCGGCCACCACTCGCCGTCCCCGCGGCCGCCGCCCGATGCGCCTCAACGCCCCCATGGAAGGCAGCCTGCCACTGACGGCGGCCCTACGGTAGGGCGCATACGGCCACGAAAGCGCCCCACGCGCCCCCTTGCGGTGTTCAGCCCCGCAGCAGCAGCCACTCCTGCAGCTCCACCAAGTTCCCCTCGGGGTCCTTGAGATGGGCGACCCGCAGACGGTCCGTCATGGGGGCAGGGCCGTGCAGCAGGACGGCACCGCGCCCGGTGATCGCCTCGCAGTAGGCGTCCAGGTCGTCGACGCGCAGCACGACCAGGGAGCGGTGGCCGCTCGCCTCGTCGCCGATCTCGCCCAGGACCTCGGCCATCATCGAACGGTCCTGCAGCGCGATGCCCGCCGCGCCGGTGGCCGGGCTGAACTTCTCGTACGGCCCCTGGGCCGCCCCCGACTGCGGTTTGAGGCCGAGGACCTCGGCGTAGAAGCGGTAGCAGGCGGCGAAGTCGCCGACGAGGAGCCGGACCTGGGCGAGTTCCATGGTGTTCTCCGTGCCCGCCCGGTCAGGACCAGCGGCCGGTGCGGCCGAGGAGCAGGGCGGTGGCCGCGGTGCCGGCCGTCGAGGTGCGCAGCACGCTGCGCCCGAGCCGGTACGCCTTCGCCCCCGACTCCTCGAAGAGCGCCAACTCCTGTGGGGAGATGCCCCCTTCGGGCCCGACGACCAGCACGATCTCGCCCTCGGCGGGGAGTTCGGCCGTCGCCAGCGGCTCGCTGCCGTAGTCCCGGTCCTCGTGCAGTACGGCGGCGAAGTCGGCTTTGGCGAGAAGTGCCGCAACCTGCTTGGTCGTCGCCGCGTCCGCGACCTCCGGGAAGCGCAGCCGGCGGGACTGCTTGCCGGCCTCGCGGGCGGTGGCCCGCCACTTGGCGAGCGCCTTCAGTCCCCGCTCGCCCTTCCACTGCGTGATGCAGCGGGCGGCCTGCCAGGGGACGATCGCGTCCACCCCGGTCTCAGTCATCGTCTCGACCGCCAGCTCGCCGCGGTCGCCCTTGGGCAGGGCCTGGACGACGGTGATCCGCGGGGAGGGTTCTGCTTCCACGGGAAGGTCGACGGCCTCGACGACGAGCCGGTCCTTCCCCAAGGCGCTGAGGACGACTCCGGCCGCCCCGCGGCCCCTGCCGTCGGTCAGCACCACGTCCTCGCCGGCCTGCAGCCGCTTCACCGACACCGCGTGCCGCCCCTCGGGCCCCTCCACCTCGACGACCGAGCCGGGGCCGACGCCCTCCAGCGACTCCACGACGAACACCGGCGCGGTCATCGCAGTCCTCCCTTGTCCGACAACGCTGTCCGGGCCGCGTCGAGTTCGGCGGCCAGGACCTCCACCAGCTGCCCGGCGGGCATCTCGCGGGCCATGCGGTGGCCCTGCCCGGCCCACAGCGCCATGCCCTGCGCGTCCCCGCCCGCGGCGGCCTTCTTGCGCAGCGGCGCGGTGAGGTGGTGGACGTCGGGGTAGGCGGCGGGGGCGTACGGGCCGTGCTCGCGCAGGAAGCGGTTGACCAGGCCGCGGGCGGGGCGGCCGGAGAAGGCGCGGGTGAGCTCCGTACGCACGAAGAGGGGGTTGGTCAAAGCCTGCTTGTGGACGGCGGCCGCGCCGGACTCGGGCGTGGCGAGGAACGCGGTGCCGAGCTGGGCGGCGGTCGCGCCCGCCGCGAGGACGGCGGCGATCTGGCTGCCGCGCATGATGCCGCCGGCGGCGACGATGGGCAGGCTCACGGTCTCGCGGATCTGGGCGACGAGGGAGAGCAGGCCGATGCCGGAGCCGTCGCTCTCGGGCAGGTCGCGGTGGGTGCCCTGGTGGCCGCCGGCCTCCACGCCCTGTGCGATCACCGCGTCGGCACCGGCCCGCTCGACGGCGAGCGCCTCGTCCGCGGTGGTCGCGGTGACGAGGGTGTACGTGCCGAGGCGGTGCAGCGAGTCGACGACCTCCCGGCTGGGCACGCCGAAGTGGAACGAGACCACCGGCACCGGGTTGTCGAGCAGCACGGCGAGCTTGGCGTCGTAGCCGTCGTCGCGGCCGCTGTCGGGGTCGCCCAGCTCGACCTCGTACCAGGCGGCCTCGCCGGCCAGCTGGTGGGCGTAGACCTCGACGGCGGACCGGTCGGTGTGGTCGGGCTGCGGCATGAAGAGGTTGACGCCGAAGGGGCGCTTGGTCAGTCCGCGGAGCTGCTTGATCTCCTGGTACATGCCGTCGGCGGTCTTGTACCCGGCGGCCAGGAATCCCAGCCCGCCCGCCTCGGACACGGCCTGGGCGAGATGAGGCACGGAGACGCCGCCCGCCATGGGGGCCTGCACGATCGGATGGGGGAAGAGATCGGTCAGCGCGGAGGACATGCCCGCATGTTGTCACGTCCCCCGAACAAGTCCGAATCGACCCGTCCCCTTGCCCCGGAGGGCCCGTCCCAGGGCAGCGGGCCGTGCAATTTCAGCCCGTCCGGCGTTTGAGGACGAGGCCCGTCCAGGGCCGAAGCGGGGGTCCGGGGGCCGCAGGCCCCCGGCCTCGGCGAGCAACCCCCACCCACACCTCAGCGCCCGTTGAACGCGTCCTTCAGCCGCGAGAACAACCCCTGCTGCCCCGGCTGGAACTGCCCCTGAGGCCGCTCCTCACCCCGCAGCTTCGCCAGCTCCCGCAGCAACCGCTCCTGCTCGGGATCGAGCTTCGACGGGGTCTGGACCTCGACGTGGACGATGAGGTCGCCCCGGCCGCCGCCGCGCAGATGCGTGACGCCCCGGCCGTGCAGCGGGATCGACTGGCCGGACTGGGTGCCGGGCCGGATGTCGACCTCCTCCATGCCGTCCAGCGTCTCCAGCGGCACCTTGGTGCCGAGGGACGCCGCCGTCATCGGGATCGTGACCGTGCAGTGCAGGTCGTCGCCGCGCCGCTGGAAGGTGGAGTGCGGGAGCTCGTGGATCTCGACGTACAGGTCACCGGCCGGGCCGCCGCCCGGACCGACCTCGCCCTCGCCCGCGAGCTGGATGCGGGTGCCGTTGTCCACACCGGCGGGGATCTTGACCGTCAGCGTGCGGCGGGAGCGGATGCGGCCGTCGCCGGCGCACTCCGGACACGGGGTGGGGACGACGGTCCCGAAGCCCTGGCACTGGGGGCAGGGCCGGGACGTCATGACCTGGCCCAGGAAGGACCGGGTCACCTGCGAGACCTCACCGCGGCCGCGGCACATGTCGCACGTCTGCGCGGAGGTGCCGGGGGCCGCCCCCTCGCCGTTGCAGGTGTTGCAGACGACGGCAGTGTCGACCTGGATGTCCTTGGTCGTGCCGAAGGCCGCCTCGTCCAGCTCGATCTCCAGCCGGATCATCGCGTCCTGGCCGCGCCGGGTGCGCGAGCGCGGACCGCGCTGGGACGCCGTACCGAAGAAGGCGTCCATGATGTCCGAGAAGTTCCCGAAGCCGCCGGCGCCGAAGCCGCCCGCGCCACCGCCGCCCGCCTGCGAGAGCGGGTCGCCGCCGAGGTCGTAGACCTGCTTCTTCTGCGGGTCCGACAGCACCTCGTAGGCGGCGTTGATCTCCTTGAACCGCTCCTGGGTCTTCGGATCGGGGTTGACGTCCGGGTGCAGCTCGCGTGCGAGCCGCCGGAACGCCTTCTTGATCTCATCCTGCGACGCGTCGCGGCGCACGCCGAGAACGGCGTAATAGTCCGTGGCCACTTACGACTCCGCCAGGATCTGTCCGACGTACCGTGCCACTGCGCGTACCGCTCCCATCGTTCCCGGGTAATCCATGCGGGTCGGTCCGACCACGCCGAGTTTGGCGACTGCCTCGCCGCCCGAACCGTAGCCGACCGAGACCACGGACGTGGAGTTGAGTCCCTCGTAGGCGTTCTCGTGACCGATGCGTACGGTCATGCCCGAATCCCCTGCCTCGCCAAGCAACTTGAGGAGGACCACCTGTTCCTCCAACGCCTCCAGCACCGGCCGGATGGTGAGGGGGAAGTCATGTCCGAAGCGCGTCAGATTGGCGGTTCCGCCGATCATCAGCCGCTCCTCGTTCTCCTCGACGAGGGTTTCGAGGAGGGTGGAGAGCACTGTCGAGACGGTGCCCCGGTCCTCCACGTCGAAACCCTCGGGCAGGTCCTCGACCAGCCGCGGCACGTCCGCGAAGCGGCGTCCCGCGACCCGGCTGTTCAGCCGCGCCCGCAGATCCGCGAGCGAGGCCTCCCCGAACGGTGCCGGGCAGTCCACCATCCGCTGCTCGACCCGCCCGGTGTCCGTGATCAGCACGAGCATCACCCGCGCGGGGGCGAGCGAGAGCAGCTCCACGTGCCGCACGGTCGAGCGGGTCAGCGACGGGTACTGCACGACGGCGACCTGCCGGGTCAGCTGCGCCAGCAGCCGCACGGTCCGGGCCACCACGTCGTCCAGGTCGACGGCGCCGTCGAGGAAGTTCTGGATCGCGCGCCGCTCGGGCGCGGTCATCGGCTTCACACCGGCGAGCTTGTCGACGAACAGGCGGTAGCCCTTGTCGGTCGGGATGCGCCCGGCGCTGGTGTGCGGCTGGGCGATGAACCCCTCGTCCTCCAGGGCCGCCATGTCGTTGCGGACCGTGGCCGGGGACACGCCGAGGTTGTGCCGCTCGGTCAGGGCCTTGGACCCGACCGGCTCCTCGGTGCCGACATAGTCCTGGACGATGGCGCGCAGCACCTGAAGTCGTCGTTCACTCAGCATCGCGCACACCTCCAGTTGTCGTCCCTGGCGCTTGGCCTGGCACTCTGTCCGTCCGAGTGCCAGCACTCCCCGGCCCAGTGTACGGCGGTCGGGTACCACCGGGGCAAGGTCGGTCCCGCCCCGGCGGCTGCTCCGGCCAGGGCCTGCCCGGCGGATCAGCTCGGCGTCGCGGGGTCTGGGCCGGGACGCGCCGTGTCCCGAAGCCGACCTGATCCGCCGGACAGGCCCTAGCGTCGCGGTATGACGGTGACTTGGGAAGAGCTCGGGTGGGAGCGGGTGGCGGCCGGGGTCGGCCGGTGCCGGCTGCCCGGCTGGGACTGCACGGCGGGGCTGGTCGTCGGGGACGCCACGGCCCTGGTGATCGACGCGGGATCGAGCCTCGCGGAGGGCGCGCTGCTGCGTTCCCAGGCCGGGGAACTGGCCGGGCACCGTGTGACCCATCTCGCGCTGACCCACCCGCATTTCGACCATGTCTTCGGTGCGGCGGCGTTCGCGGGCGCCGAGGTGTACGGCGCGGTGGGCGTGGACGCGCTGCTCGGCGCCCGGCACGCGCGCGAGGCGCTGCGCGAGGACGCGGTGCGCAACGGGCTGGACGCGCGCGTGGCCGAGGAGGCGGTGGACTCGCTGGTCCCACCCCGCCATCACGTCTCCGGCGAGTGGACCCTGGACCTGGGCGGCGACCGGCAGGTGCTGCTGGCGAACGTGGGGCCCGGGCACACCGCGCACGACCTCGCCGTCCTGGTGCCCGGCTCCCCCGAGGTCGTCTTCTGCGGCGATCTGGTCGAGGAGTCCGGCGAGCCCCAGGCGGGTCCCGACGCCGTGCCCTCGCACTGGCCCGCCGCCCTCGACCGTCTGCTCGACCTGGGCGGCGAGGACGCGCTGTACGTGCCCGGTCACGGAGCGGTGGTGGACGCGGGGTTCGTAAGGGCGCAGCGGGACGCGCTGGCGGCGCGTTTCGGCGTGTCGCGGTGATCGCCGCGGGTCTTCTCCTATCGTCGTTCGAATGCGCCAGTACTCCGCCGACCTGACCCCTCCCTGGAAGAAGCCGAAGCCGGCTCCCGAGGTCCCGGCGGAGCCCGGTCTGGTGGTCGAGGAGGCCGGTACCGGTTTCTGCGGCGCGGTGATCCGCTGCGAGGCGGGCACGGTGACCCTGGAGGACCGCTTCGGCAAGCACCGGGTGTTCCCGATGGAGCCGCGCGGTTTCCTGCTGGAGGGCCGGGTGGTGACGCTCGTCCGCCCGGCCGGCGGCGCGCCCGTACGTCCCGCTCGCACGGCGTCCGGCTCGGTCGCCGTCCCCAACGCACGCGCGCGCGTGGCCCGCGCCGGGCGGATCTACGTCGAGGGCCGGCACGACGCCGAGCTGGTGGAGAAGGTCTGGGGCGACGACCTGCGCATCGAGGGCGTGGTCGTGGAGTACCTGGAGGGCGTGGACGACCTGCCGTCGATCGTGGCCGAGTTCGCGCCGGGGCCGGACGCGCGGCTGGGCGTCCTGGTGGACCACCTGGTGCCGGGCACGAAGGAGTGGCGGATCGCCCAGGAGGTGACCAGCGAGCACGCGCTGGTCGTCGGGCATCCCTACATCGACATCTGGGAGGCGGTGAAGCCGTCGTCCCTGGGCATCGAGGCGTGGCCGCGCGTCCCGCACGGCCAGGACTGGAAGACCGGCGTGTGCCGGGCGCTGGGCTGGCCGTCGGAGAACACCGGCGCCGTGTGGCAGGCGATCCTGAAGCGGGTGGGTTCCTACAAGGACCTGGAGCCGGAGCTGCTGGGCCGCGTCGAGGAACTGATCGACTTCGTCACGGCCCCGGAGTGACCCCCGCGGCGGTCAGTCGACCAGGTCCCTGACCACCGCGTCCGCCAGCAGCCGCCCCCGCAGGGTCAGCACGGCCCGGCCCTCCTCGTACGGGTCCTGCCGCAGCAGTCCGTCGGACAGGGCCCGGCGCGCGGCCGCGAGCCCGGCCGGCTTCAGCAGGTCCAGCGGCACCCCGTCGCGCAGGCGCAGCTCCAGCAGGACGCGCTCCACCCGCCGGTCCTCCTCCGAGAGCACCTCGCGGCCCGCCCCCGGGGACTTCCCCGCCGCCAGGGCCGCCGCGTAGGCGCCGGGGTGCTTCACGTTCCACCAGCGCACCCCGCCGACGTGCGAGTGCGCTCCGGGGCCCGCGCCCCACCAGTCGGCGCCGCGCCAGTACAGCTCGTTGTGCAGGCAGCGGGCGGCTTGTGAGGTCGCCCAGTTGGAGACCTCGTACCAGTCGAAGCCCGCGCCCGACAGGACGTCCTCCGCGATCAGGTAGCGGTCGGCGTGGACGTCGTCGTCGGTCATCGGGACCTCACCGCGCCGGATGCGGCGGGCCAGCTGCGTGCCCTCCTCGACGATCAGCGCGTACGCCGACACGTGGTCCGGGCCCGCGCCGATCGCCGCCTCCAGGGACGCCCGCCAGTCGTCGTCGGACTCGCCCGGGGTGCCGTAGATCAGGTCCAGGTTGACGTGCTCGAAGCCGGCCGCCCGCGCCTCCGCCACGCACGCCTCGGGGCGGCCGGGGGTGTGGGTGCGGTCCAGGACCTTCAGCACGTGCTGGCGGGCGCTCTGCATGCCGAAGGAGATCCGGTTGAAGCCGCCCTCGCGGAGGGCGGTGAGGTAGGCGGGGTCGACCGACTCGGGGTTGGCCTCCGTGGTGACCTCGGCGTCCGCCGCGAGCCCGAACTCGTCGCGGATCGCGGCGAGCATCCGTACGAGGTCGCCGGCGGCCAGCAGGGTCGGGGTGCCGCCGCCGACGAAGACCGTGCGGACCTGCCGCGGGTCGTCGCCCAGGACCTTGCGGGCCAGGCGGATCTCGTCGATCAGGGTGTCGGCGTAGTTCTCCCGGGAGGCGAGGACTCCGCCCGTGCCGCGCAGCTCGGTGGCGGTGTAGGTGTTGAAGTCGCAGTAGCCGCAGCGGGTGGCGCAGTACGGCACGTGCAGGTAGAAGCCGAGGGGGCGGTCGGCGGCCCCGGCGAGTGCGGACGCGGGCAGTGCGCCGTCGGCGGGGACCGGCTCGCCGTCGGGGAGTGCGGAAGGCATGCCTTCCATTGTCCCGTACCGGCACGGTTGCTCACTCCGCCTGCAGCACCAGCAGCGCCAGGTCGTCCTCGGGCGGCCGCCCGCCGAATTCGTGCACCAGGCGGCTGATGCGCTCCGCGATCAGCTCGGCGCTCAGGCCCGCGCAGCCGGCCAGCGCGGCGGCGAGGCCGTCGGCGTCGTCGAACTGGGCGGAGCCGGAGCGGCGCTCGGTGACGCCGTCGGTGACGCACAGCAGGCTGTCGCCGGGGCCGAGCGCGAAGCTCTCGCTGGTGTACGTCTCGTCCTCGACGACGCCGAGGAGGGTCTGCGGCCGGGCGGCCGTACGCACGTCCCCGTCGGCCCCGAGGAGCAGCGGCAGCGGGTGTCCGGCGGAGGCGAGGGTGCAGCGGACCCCGCCGTCGAAGGGGGTCAGCTCGCCGTAGAGGAGGGACAGGAAGCGGGTCTGCGGGCCGTCGGCGGGGCCGACCGGCTGTACCAGGGCCCGGGCCGCCGCGTCCGCGGCCTCTGTCGCGTCGTCGAGGAGGAGCCGGTTGAGGCGGTCCAGGACGCCGGCGACGCCGTAGCCCTCGCGGGCCAGCAGCCGCAGCCAGGGGCGGGCCAGGCCGATGACGACGGCGGCCTCGGGGCCCTTGCCCTGGACGTCGCCGACGGCGAAGCACCAGCGGCCGTCGCCGGCCGGGAAGAGGTCGTAGAAGTCGCCGCTGGGGCCGCCCTTGTCGCACGGTTCGTAGACGAGGGCGCTGCGCACGCCGGGGATCTCGGCGACGGCGGCGGGCAGCAGGCCGCGCTGCAGGACCTTGCTGATGGTGGCCTGGCGGGCGTACTGGCGGGCCGTGCCGACGGCGAGCGCCACCCGGCGGCTGAGGTCCTCGACGAGCCCGGTGACCTCGTCGGGGAAGTGCAGGACTCCGGCGCGGCCGATGACGAGGGTGCCGAGCGGGCGGCCGCCGGCGATCAGGCGGTAGGCGAGCGCCGCGCCGTGGGCGTCGCGCGGGTCGAGGGCCTCGGCCGGCCAGGGGTGGGCGACGGGCCCGGACTGCAGGGCTCCGGGCGGGGACGGCGGGTCCTTCTCCAGCACCCGGCGCAGTTCCTCGATGCGGTTCTCGCTGCCGTGCCAGACGCGGGCCAGCCGTGGACCGGTGCCGCCGCCCTGGTGAGGCGGCGGTCCGGGGTCGAGGGTCTCCCAGCGGCCCATCACCTCGTCCTCCAGCCATACGGCGCACCAGTCGGCCAGCCGCGGCACGATCAGCTGTCCGGTGAGGGCGGCGATCAGGTTCTCGTCGAGCTGCCCGGCGAGCAGGTCGGAGGCCTCGGCGAGGAAGGACAGGGCGCCGCGGTTGAGCCAGTCCGCGTCGTGTTCGGCCCGCCGGGGGTCGGGGGCGAGGAAGCCGGCGACGTCGAGGCCGTACTCCACCGCGCCGCTGTCGTCGGCCGTGTCCTCCTCGGCCGGCAGCCGTGCCCACACCGTCTTGGCGCCTCTGCCGTAGGTGACGCCCCAGGACTCGGCGAGCTGGGCGACCAGGCGCAGTCCGCGGCCGTACTCGTGCGTCCCGCGCGCGGGTTCGGTGTCCGTGCCGCGGGGCGGCCGGGAGGGGTGCTGGTCGCGGACCTCGATGAGGAGGGTGCCGGCGGTCTCCTCCAGTCGGCAGGTCACGTGCACGTCGGTGCCGGCGTGCACGACGGCGTTGGTGACGAGCTCGCTGACGACGAGCAGCGCGTCCTCGGCGAGCCGGTCGGTGAGGCGGTCGGCGCCGGGCAGTCCGTCCTCCGTCCACCGGGCGAAGGCGGCGCGTACGAGCGCGCGGGCGGATCCTGGCGCGACGGAGCTTCCGGGCAGGGTGGCGTGCGCCCGCGCCCGCGCGCCTTCGCGCGCCTCCCCGTGCGCGGGCGCGTCGAGGGCGGCGGTCTTCCGTTGGATCGGAACGGCCCCCATGTCCAGCTCCCCGAGCAGTTCGGACGAATACGCCTCGGTCGATACGGACAGAGTGACAGACTGACCACGCCCATAAGCGCCGAGTTACCGAAGTGGGCCGCCATGAGTGAGAACAGTGCTATGCGTTCGCTCGAAGACGGGCAGGAATGCGAACAAGTCCGAGCATCGGAGCTGCGCCCGCTGCTCGCGGCGATGACGGCGGCCCGGGACGGCGACTTCACGAAGGTCCCCGAGACGGGGCACGGCATGGTGGCCGAACTGACCGCCGTCTTCAACCAGATCGCGGACCGCAACATGCACTTCAATCGCGAGGTGCAGCGGGTCAAGCGGGAGCTGGTGCGGCACGGCCGGCTCGACGAGCGGCTGTCGGCGAGCCCGGGGCAGGGGGCCTGGGCCACCCGGGTGACCGACGTCAACCAGTTGCTGGACGCCCTGGTGGCCCCGGCCGCGAACGCGACCCGGGTGCTGGACGCGGTGGCCGGGGGCGATCTGACGCAGCGGGTCGATCTGCACGACGGCAACCGGCAGCTCAGGGGTGACCTGCGGCGGCTGGGCCGGGCCGTGAACAAGATGGTCGACCAGCTGTCGCTGTTCACCGGCGAGGTGACCCGGGTCGCGCGCGAGGTGGGCACCGAGGGGCGGCTCGGTGGGCGGGCCAAGGTGCAGGGCCTGTCCGGGAGTTGGCGGGACGTGACCGAGGCGGTCAACACCATGGCCGCCCGGCTGACCGCTCAGGTGCGGGACATCGCCCTGGTGACGACGGCGGTGGCGCGCGGCGACCTGACCCGTACGGTGACGGTCGAGGCGACCGGCGAGCTGCTGGAGCTGAAGCTCACCGTGAACACGATGGTGGACCAGCTCTCCGCCTTCGCCGACGAGGTCACGAGGGTCGCCCGCGAGGTCGGCACCGAGGGCCAGCTGGGCGGCCGGGCGCAGGTGCGCGGGGTCTCCGGGGTCTGGAAGGACCTCACGGACAACGTCAACTTCATGGCGTCGAACCTCACTTCGCAGGTCCGCAACATCGCCCAGGTGACGACCGCCGTGGCCAACGGCGACCTGTCGCAGAAGATCACCGTCGACGCGAAGGGCGAGATCCTGGAGCTGAAGTCGACCATCAACACGATGGTGGACCAGCTCTCCGCCTTCGCCGACGAGGTCACGAGGGTCGCCCGCGAGGTCGGCACCGAGGGCAACCTCGGCGGCCGGGCGCAGGTGCGCGGCGTCTCCGGCGTCTGGAAGGACCTCACCGACAACGTCAACTTCATGGCGGACAACCTCACTTCGCAGGTCCGCAACATCGCCCTGGTGTCGACGGCCGTCGCCCAGGGGGACCTCGGCAAGAAGATCACGGTGGAGGCGAAGGGCGAGATCCTGGAGCTGAAGTCGACCATCAACACGATGGTGGACCAGCTCTCCGCCTTCGCCGACGAGGTCACCCGCGTGGCCCGCGAGGTCGGCACCGAGGGCAACCTCGGCGGCCAGGCGCAGGTGCGCGGCGTCTCCGGCGTCTGGAAGGACCTCACCGACAACGTCAACTTCATGGCGCTGAACCTGACCTCGCAGGTGCGCAACATCGCCCAGGTGACGACCGCCGTCGCCAACGGCGACCTGTCGAAGAAGATCACCGTCGACGCGCGCGGCGAGATCCTGGAGCTGAAGGACACCGTCAACACGATGGTGGAGCAGCTGCGCGCCTTCGCCGACGAGGTGACCCGCGTGGCCCGCGAGGTCGGCACCGACGGCCGGCTGGGCGGACGCGCCCAGGTGCTGGGGGTCTCCGGCGTCTGGCGGGACCTGACCGACAACGTCAACTACATGGCGGACAACCTCACTTCGCAGGTCCGCAACATCGCCCAGGTGACGACCGCCGTGGCCAACGGCGACCTGTCGAAGAAGATCGACGTGGACGCGCGCGGCGAGATCCTGGAACTGAAGACCGCCATCAACACCATGGTCGACACGCTCTCCTCCTTCTCCTCGGAGGTCACCCGCGTCGCCCGCGAGGTGGGCTCGGAGGGCCAACTCGGCGGCCAGGCACGGGTCGAGGGCGTGTACGGCACCTGGAAGCGCCTGACGACCAACGTGAACGAACTGGCGTCGAACCTGACCACCCAGGTCCGCGCCATCGCCGAGGTGGCCTCCGCGGTGGCCCAGGGCGACATGTCCCGCTCGATCACCGTGGAGACGCAGGGCGAGGTCGCCGAGCTCAAGGACAACATCAACCTGATGGTGGCCAACCTGCGCGAGACGACCCGCGCCAAGGACTGGCTGGAATCCAACCTCGCCCGCCTCGCGGCCCTGATGCAGGGCCACCGGGACCTGATGGAGGTCGCCGACCTCATCCTGCGGGAGCTGACCCCCCTCGTGAACGCCCAGTACGGCGCGTTCTTCCTGGCCGACCCGGACGAGGACGGGGCGTCGATCCGGGCCACCGTCCCCGCGAAGGGGCTGGCGTTCATCGCCGGCTACGGCTCGGCGCAGGGGGCGACCGTCGAGACCGGCGGCCTGCCGGTGCACGGCCTGGTACGCCAGGCGGCCCGCGAGAAGAAGCGGATCCTGGTGGAGGAGGCCCCGCCGGACTACATCAAGATCAACAGCGGTCTCGGCGAGGCGGCCCCGACCAGTGTCGTGATCATCCCGATCCTCTTCGAGGACAAGCTCCTCGGCGTGATCGAACTCGCGTCGTTCTCCCGCTTCTCCGACGTCCACCTGGCGTTCTTCGACCAGTTCGTGAACACCATCGGCGTGGCGATCAACACCATCATCGCCAACTCCCGCACCGAGTCCCTGCTCGGCGAGTCCCAGCGGCTGGCGATGCAGTTGCAGGAGCGCTCCGACGAACTGCAGAAGCAACAGGCCGAGTTGCAGCGCTCGAACGCCGAACTGGAGGAGAAGGCCGCCCTGCTGGCCACCAGTTCGCAGTACAAGTCGGAGTTCCTGGCCAACATGTCGCACGAGCTGCGCACCCCGCTCAACTCCCTGCTGATCCTGGCCCGTCTGCTGTCGGACAACCCCGACGGCCATCTCTCGGACCAGGAGGTGCAGTTCGCGACGACGATCCACCGCTCCGGCTCCGACCTGCTGCAGCTGATCAACGACATCCTTGACCTGTCGAAGATCGAGGCCGGCCGGATGGACGTACGCCCGAAGAAGCTGCCGCTGATCAAGCTCCTGGACTACGTCCACGCCACCTTCCGCCCGCTCACCCTGGACCGCGGGCTCGCCTTCGAGGTGGCGGTCGGCGAGGACGTGCCGCGCGAGATGTACTCGGACGAGCAGCGCCTGCAGCAGATCCTGCGCAACCTGCTCTCCAACGCGATCAAGTTCACCGCGAGCGGCCGGGTGGAGCTGCGGGTCAACAGGGTGCAGGACCCCGAGCACCGAGGGGCGTCCCCCCGCTCGAGCGAAGCCGAGAGTGGGGGAGTCCAGGGCAGCGATCAGGTGATCGCCTTCGCGGTCTCCGACACCGGCATCGGCATCGCGCCGGAGAAACTCCCGGTGATCTTCGAGGCGTTCCAGCAGGCCGACGGCACCACCAACCGCAAGTACGGCGGCACCGGCCTCGGCCTGTCCATCAGCCGGGAGATCGCGGGCCTGCTCGGCGGCCGGATCGTCGCCGAGAGCGAACCCGGCGAGGGCTCCACCTTCACGCTCTACGTCCCCGTCGTCAGCCCCGGTCACCCGGCGACGGGACCGGTCGCCGAGAACCGTCCGCTGCCGGTGCCCGAGCAGCTCGCGGCCGAGCCGTTCACGACCACGCACGACGTGGACGACTCCTGGCCCGCCCTCACCAAGTTGGAGGCCTGGAAGGCGGGCCGCGCCGGTCAGGTCCTGCCGGGACGGCGCGTGCTGATCGTCGACGACGACATCCGCAACGTCTTCGCCCTCACCCATGTCCTCGGCCGCGTCGGCATGCCGGTGCTGTACGCGGAGAACGGCCGCGAGGGCATCGAGACCCTGGAACGCAACCCGGACGTCGAACTGGTCCTGATGGACATCATGATGCCGGAGATGGACGGCTACGAGACGATCTCCGCCATCCGCAGCGCCCCGCGCTGGACCGGACTGCCGATCGTCGCGCTCACCGCGAAGGCGATGCCCGGCGACCGGGAGAAGTCCATCGCGCGGGGCGCGAACGACTACGTACCGAAGCCGGTGGACGTCGACCAGCTGCTGACCGTCGTCTGCGGTCTGCTGGATCCCGAGCGCGCGCGGGACGCGGAACAGGCCGGCCCCGAGGAGGCGGCGGCCGCACCGACACCCGAAACCGAATGAGGCACGGTCACCATGAGCCCTGAGGCAGCGACCCACGAGCGCGCCAGCATCCTCCTCGTCGACGACATGGAGGACAACCTGATCGCGCTGGAGGCCGTCCTGGGGTCCCTCAACGAGCCGCTGGTACGGGCCCGTTCGGGCGAGGAGGCGATGAAGGCGCTGCTGCGGCAGCGGTTCGCCCTGGTCCTGCTCGACGTCCGGATGCCGGGCATGGACGGCTTCGAGACGGCCGCCAACATCAAACGGCTCGACCAGACCAAGGACGTCCCGATCATCTTCCTGACCGGCGCGGACGACGACTCCGGCTACGCCTTCCGCGGCTACGCCACCGGGGCGGCGGACTATCTGACCAAGCCGTTCGACCCCTGGGTGTTACGGGCCAAGGTCACCGTCTTCCTGGACCTGCACCGCAAGAACCAGCAACTGGAGCGGCTGCACGGCCAGCTCGGCCGGCGGCTGGCCGAACTGGAGGAGGAGTTCACGGCGGACCACCCCCCGGACCTGGACCGCCTGCACGCCCAGATCCGGGAGCTACGCCGCCTGTTCCCCGGCACCCACCCGATGTGAGGCGGATACGGGGGGCTGCCGCCCTACGCCTCGCGCGGGGTACGCCGCTTCACGCCTCGCGCGTGCCCGCGTACATCTCGTCGACCAGATGCCTGGCCGCATCACCGCGGGGGGGGGCGACCCCCGCACCCCCAGCAGAGGCACGGACACCGCCCACTGTCCCACCACAGCGGCGCACAGCCGCAGACCTACGCCTCGCGCGTGCCCGCGTACATCTCGTCGACCAAGTGCTTGGCCGCATCACCGCGGGGGGCGACCCCCGCACCCCCAGCAGAGGCACGGACACCGCCCGCTGTCCCACCACAGCGGCGCACAGCCGCAGACCTACGCCTCGCGCGTGCCCGCGTACATCTCGTCGATCAGGTGCTTGTACTCCCGCTCGACCACCGGGCGCTTCAGCTTCAGGCTCGGGGTGATCTCGCCGTGCTCGACGTCGAGGTCGCGCGGCAGGAGGCGAAACTTCTTGATGGTCTGCCACTTCTGCAGGCCCGCGTTGAGCTCCTTGACGTAGCCCTCGACCATGGAGACCGTGGCCGGCGCGGCGACGACATCGGCGTAGGACTTACCCTCCAGGCCGTTCTCCTTGGCCCACTCCAGGATCGACGGCTCGTCCAGCGCGATCAGTGCCGTGCAGAAGTTCCGGTCGGCGCCGTGCACCAGGATGTTGGACACGTACGGGCACACCGCCTTGAACTGTCCCTCGACCTCGGCGGGCGCGATGTACTTGCCGCCGGACGTCTTGATGAGGTCCTTCTTGCGGTCGGTGATGCGCAGGTACCCGTCGGGCGAGAGCTCGCCGATGTCGCCGGTGTGGAACCAGCCGTCGGCTTCCAGCACCTCGGCGGTCTTCTCGGGGAGCCCGTGGTAGCCCTGCATGATGCCGGGGCTGCGCAGCAGGATCTCGCCGTCCTCCGCGATGCGCACCTCCGTGCCGAGCAGCGGCTTGCCGACCGTGCCGGTGCGGTAGGCCTCGCCCGGGTTGACGAAGGAGGCCGCGGAGGACTCCGTCAGGCCGTACCCCTCGAGGATGTGGATGCCGGCACCGGAGAAGAAGTAGCCGATCTCGGGCGCGAGCGCCGCCGAACCGGAGACGCAGGCCCGCAGGTTCCCGCCGAACGCCTCCCGAATCTTGGCGTACACCAGCGCGTCGGCCGCCTTGTGCTTGGCGCCCAGCGCGAACGGCACCGAGGCCGTCCCGGTGCGCCGGAAGTTGTCCTGGGCGACCTTCGCGTACTCGCGGGCGACCTCCGCGGCCCACTGGAAGATCTTGTACTTGGCGCCGCCGCCCGCGCGGGCCTTCGCGGCGACCCCGTTGTAGACCTTCTCGAAGATCCGCGGCACGGCGGCCATGTACGTCGGCTGCACGACCGGCAGATTCTCGATGATCTTGTCGACGCGGCCGTCCACGGCGGTGACGTGGCCGACCTCGATCTGCCCGGAGGTGAGCACCTTGCCGAAGACGTGGGCGAGCGGCAGCCACAGGTACTGCACGTCGTCCGGTCCGACCAGGCCGGTCGCGGAGATCGCCTTCGCCATGTACGACCAGCTGTCGTGCGCGAGCCGCACACCCTTGGGGCGGCCCGTGGTGCCGGAGGTGTAGATCAGCGTCGCGAGCTGGTCCCTGGTGATGGAACCGACCCGCTCCCTGATCAGCTCGGGGTCCTTCTCCAGCCGCGCGGCGCCCCGGGCCTCCAGCTCGGCGAGGGTGAGGATCCAGTCACCGGTCTCCACGCCCGCGGCGTCGATCACGACGACGTGCGTGAGGGCGGGCAGCTCGGCGCGCTTCTCGACGACCTTGGCGAGCTGGGCCGCGTCCTCGGCGATCAGCACGCGGCTCTCGGAGTCGGAGAGGATGAACGCCGACTCCTCGGCGTTGGTCTGCGGGTAGACCGTGGTGGTCGCCGCTCCGGCGCACATGATGCCCAGGTCGGCCAGCAGCCACTCCACGCGGGTGGAGGACGCGAGCGCGACACGCTGCTCGGGCTGTACGCCCAGCTCGATCAGGCCGGCGGCGATCGCGTACACCTGCTCGGCCGCCTCGGCCCAGGTCAGCGACTTCCACTCGTCCGGGCCCTGACCCGAGGCCGGGGGCACGGGATAGCGGTAGGCCTCCGCGTCCGGGGTGGCCGCGGCGCGCTCCAGGAAGAGGTTCGCCACGCTCGGCGGACGGTTCTCGATCAGGGTCTGTGTGTCGCTCACGACATCCTCCGGGGCCCGCGACTGTGCGGCTGGCTCAAAAGCGGCGGTATTGACTGCGGCGGTCTGACTACGGCTGGCTCGCTCGCGAGCCGTTGTTTAACTCGCGAGTAACCATCGAGCAGAGATCAGGGTAGAGCCCGACCGGCCGGTTCGTAAGGGGCCACGGCCTGTCACTTCCTACAGAGAGCGACCCTACGCACGCGTAGGGCCCGTCACGCTTTCGCACGACGGGCCCCTGTTGTGCCCGGTTTGCGGACGTGAGCCTCGGTTACCCGTGGTTACTTCTTGCTCTTGGCCGACCCCGCGCTGTCATCGCTGCTCAGCACGGCGATGAAGGCCTCCTGCGGAACCTCCACTGAACCCACCATCTTCATCCGCTTCTTGCCCTCCTTCTGCTTCTCCAGCAGCTTCCGCTTACGGGAGATGTCACCGCCGTAGCACTTGGCGAGGACGTCCTTGCGGATGGCGCGGATGGTCTCGCGGGCGATGACCCGGGAGCCGATGGCGGCCTGGATGGGCACCTCGAAGGCCTGCCGCGGGATGAGCTCGCGCAGCTTGGCGACGAGCCGCACACCGTAGGCGTAGGCCGCGTCCTTGTGCGTGATCGCGGAGAAGGCGTCCACCTTGTCGCCGTGCAGCAGGATGTCGACCTTGACCAGGCTGGAGGTCTGCTCGCCCGTGGGCTCGTAGTCCAGCGAGGCGTAGCCGCGGGTCTTGGACTTCAGCTGGTCGAAGAAGTCGAAGACGATCTCCGCGAGCGGCAGCGTGTAACGGATCTCGACGCGGTCCTCGGACAGGTAGTCCATGCCGAGAAGGGTGCCGCGCCGGGTCTGGCACAGCTCCATGATCGAACCGATGAACTCGGTCGGCGCGAGGATCGTGGCCCGTACGACGGGCTCGTACACCTCGTTGATCTTCCCCTCGGGGAACTCGCTCGGGTTGGTGACGATGTGCTCGCTGCCGTCCTCCATCACGACCCGGTAGACCACGTTCGGCGCGGTCGCGATCAGGTCGAGCCCGAACTCGCGCTCCAGCCGCTCCCGGATCACGTCCAGGTGCAGCAGCCCCAGGAAACCGACGCGGAAACCGAAGCCGAGGGCCGCAGAGGTCTCCGGCTCGTAGACGAGCGCGGCGTCGTTGAGCTGGAGCTTGTCGAGGGCCTCGCGCAGCTCCGGGTAGTCCGAGCCGTCCAGCGGATACAGCCCCGAGAAGACCATGGGCTTGGGGTCCTTGTAGCCGCCGAGCGCCTCGGTCGCGCCCTTCGCCTGGCTGGTGACGGTGTCACCGACCTTGGACTGCCGCACGTCCTTCACACCGGTGATGAGGTAGCCCACCTCACCGACGCCGAGGCCGTCGGCGGCCAGCATCTCCGGCGAGTTCGTACCGATCTCCAGCAGCTCGTGGGTGGCGCCGGTCGACATCATCTTGATGCGCTCGCGCTTGTTGAGCTGGCCGTCGATGACACGGACGTACGTCACGACGCCGCGGTAGGAGTCGTAGACCGAGTCGAAGATCATGGCGCGGGCCGGGGCGTCCGCGACGCCCACCGGCGCCGGGATCTCCGCCACCACCTTGTCGAGCAGCGCGTCGACGCCGACACCGGTCTTGGCGGAGACCCTGAGCACGTCGGCGGGGTCGCAGCCGACCAGGTTGGCGAGCTCCTCGGCGAACTTCTCGGGCTGCGCGGCCGGCAGGTCGATCTTGTTGAGCACGGGGATGATCGTGAGGTCGTTCTCCATCGCCAGGTAGAGGTTGGCGAGGGTCTGCGCCTCGATGCCCTGGGCGGCGTCGACGAGGAGGATGGTCCCCTCGCAGGCGGCGAGCGACCGCGAGACCTCGTAGGTGAAGTCGACGTGCCCCGGGGTGTCGATCATGTTGAGGATGTGCGTGTTGCTCTTGTCGTGGGTCGGGGCCCACGGCAACCGCACCGCCTGGGACTTGATCGTGATGCCGCGCTCGCGCTCGATGTCCATGCGGTCGAGGTACTGGGCACGCATCTGGCGCTGCTCGACGACGCCGGTCAGCTGGAGCATCCGGTCGGCGAGCGTGGACTTGCCGTGGTCGATGTGCGCGATGATGCAGAAATTGCGGATCAGAGCCGGGTCGGTACGGCTCGGCTCGGGCACATTGTTAGGGGTCGCGGGCACGCAGGGTCCTGTCTCTTGAGGCGCCTTATGCCTCGGGTCGGATCGATACGTAGGCTCCATGGTCCCACGGCGGGCGACCGGGGACCGTTTTGGGCCGTCGGCCGGGCCACTGGTAGCCTGGGTGGCTGTGCCTCATGCCCTCTCAGCGCGAGGCGCACCTCAGAAAATCACCTGGCCCGGGTCCCGTGCGGTCCCGTGCCTGAACCTGAAAAGGCTCAATCAGTGGCGAACATCAAGTCCCAGATCAAGCGGATCAAGACCAACGAGAAGGCCCGGCTGCGCAACAAGGCCGTCAAGTCCTCCCTGAAGACCGCGATCCGCAAGGCCCGCGAGGCCGCTGCCGCGGGTGACGTCGAGAAGGCCACCGAGTACCAGCGCGCTGCCGCGCGTCAGCTCGACAAGGCCGTCTCGAAGGGCGTCATCCACAAGAACCAGGCCGCCAACAAGAAGTCGGCGCTCGCTTCCAAGGTCGCGTCCCTCAAGGGCTGACACCTTCCTTTGATCTGACCGCCGGAGGGACCTAGAGCGGGCCCTCTCTCATCCGCTCCCGTCCGGCACCCAGAGCCTGTACGCGGCCTGCGTTCGCCACGCGGGTACGGGCTCAAAGCAGCACGAACCGAAGACCCCGGTCCCGCCCTTCCCCAGGGTGGGGCGGGGTCTTTCGTTCGTTGGGGCGGGGGTGCTGTCCCGTCGGGGTTGCGCGTCCAGCCCGGCCGGCGATGGAGGACGAGGCCCCGTTGCCCCAGCCCGTCCAGCGCTTACGGACAAGGCCCCGTTGTCCCACCCCGTCCAGCCCGCACGGGGGCCCGTTGTCCCACCCCGTCCAGCCCGCACGGACAAGGCCCCGTTGCCCACCCCGTCCGGCGCTCACGGACAAGGCCCCGTTGCCCACCCCGTCCGGCGCTTACGGACGAGGCCGCCTTGTTCCAGCCCGTCCGGCGTTTGAGGACGAGGCCCGTTCAGGGCCGAACGGGGGCCTGGGGGCGGAGCCCCCAGCAACGGCGCCCAGCCCCCGCCGACGCCGCGGAGCCCAACCTCACGCCCGCCCGCGCGACCGCGCAGCCCGCGCGATGGTCACCACGGCCTTCTCCAGCGCGTACTCGGGATCATCGCCCCCGCCCTTCACCCCCGCGTCCGCCTCCGCCACGGCCCGCAGGGCGACGGCGACCCCGTCCGGCGTCCACCCCCGCATCTGCTGCCGCACCCGGTCGATCTTCCACGGCGGCATCCCCAGCTCCCGCGCCAGGTCCGCCGGCCGCCCCCCGCGCGCCGACGACAGCTTGCCGATCGCCCGCACCCCCTGTGCCAGCGCGCTGGTGATCATCACCGGAGCGACCCCCGTGGCCAGCGACCACCGCAGCGCCTCCAGCGCCTCCGCCGCCCGCCCCTCCACGGCCCGGTCGGCCACGGTGAAGCTCGACGCCTCCGCCCGCCCGGTGTAGTAGCGCCCCACGACCGCCTCGTCGATGGTCCCCTCGACGTCGGCGACCAGCTGGGACACGGCAGACGCCAGCTCCCGCAGATCGCTTCCGATGGCATCGACCAGCGCCTGGCATGCCTCGGGCGTCGCGGATCTCCCGGTCGTCCGGAACTCCCCGCGCACGAAGGCCAGCCGGTCCGCCGGCTTGGTCATCTTCGGGCAGGCGACCTCCCGCGCCCCGGCCTTCCGGGCGGCGTCGAGAAGCCCCTTGCCCTTGGCGCCCCCCGCGTGCAGCAGCACGAGGGTGATCTCCTCGGCCGGCGCCCCGAGATACGCCTTCACGTCCTTGATCGTGTCGGCCGACAGATCCTGCGCGTTGCGCACGACCACGACCTTGCGCTCCGCGAAGAGCGAAGGGCTGGTCAGCTCGGCGAGCGTGCCGGGCTGCAACTGCTCCGGGGTCAGGTCACGTACGTCCGTGTCGGCATCGGCGGCCCTCGCCGCGACCACCACCTCCCGCACAGCCCGGTCGAGCAGCAGGTCCTCCTGGCCCACGGCGAGCGTCACCGGGGCGAGAGGGTCGTCATTCGCAGTCTTCTTGGCCATCGCGTCAAGGATGGCACGCACCACTGACAACACGTCCCGCGCAGGTCCGTCCCGCGGTCGGAGACCCCAGCACGGGGTCCGCGGCTACGGCTCCTCCCGCCACCCCTCCCACTCCCCCGCGAACGCGTCCAGCTCCCCGGGGTCCAGCCGCCCCTCCTCGTCCCGCAGGACCACCAGCCACTGCGCGTCCTCGGCGTCGTCCTCACCGGCCAGCGCGTCCCGCACGAGCTGCGGCTCCTCCCTGACCCCGAACCGCTCCCCCAGCGCCTCGGCCGCCTCCTCGGCGGCATCCCGGTCGGGCAGCACCAGCACATGTCTCACATCGCTCACCCGCCCATTCTCGGCCACCCGGCCGGAGCTCAGTCCTCGCGCACAGCCGGCACCCGCCCCAGCTCGATCCCGAACGTCTCCCGGTACACCGCGAGCACCTCCTCGTCCGTGCCCAACTCGCGCTCCTCGCGCCGCCCGTCGCCTCCCGTCACCTTCAACGTGCGCCCGCCGAGCGTGATCCGCCCTCCCTCCTCCGTCACCCTCGAACACACCAGAGACCGCACGAAGTGGGAGGCCGGCGAGGTGCTGTGCCACCACGCCCCGGCCACGAAGTCACCGAGTTCACGCGGCCGCGTCTCCAGCCGGTACTGCGGCTCACCGTTCATGAGGACGTCCAGATCCGGCCCCCTCTCGACGATCCGGAACACCCCGCCGGGATCCTCCTGCTCGCTCCTCTCCCAGAACGCCAGCGGAAAGTGACTGAACGCCCCGAACCCGACGTCCGCCAGCCACTCGCTCCCGTCCACCGCCCGCACCCGCAGCGCGAGATGGTCGTACGGGATCCCCAGCCGCCCCTCGCCCCCGTGCACCCGCGCCGCGAGCAGCGTGACCTCGAACCCCAACGCGTCCAGCAGCGCAGCGAAGGCACCGTTGAGCTCGTAGCAGAACCCACCCCGCCGTGCCCCCACCACCTTGTCCCACAGCCGCTCCTCCTCCAGCACGATCTCCTCGCCCAGGTGGATGGAGAGGTTCTCGAAGGGCACGGTCCGCAGATGACGCAGCTGCAGCGCGCGCAACGCGGCGGCGGTGGGGTCGGCGGCAGGAGAGCCGGTACCGGCAGGGGCGGTGGTGGCGTCGGTGGTGGTGGCGTCGGCCGGGTGCTCCGGGGGCTCCGGGGGCTCCGGGGGCTCGACTCCCAGCCGGCGGAGGTAGGCATCGACCTGTGAGGAGTTCATGCCCTCAGTCTCGCGCCACGCTCAGCCGCCCGCCTGAGTCCGTGACGGCGAGCGCCCCGTCCCGGTCGGTCCGCAGCACCACCGCCCCCAGGGCCCGCAGCGCCGCCACGGTGCCGGGCGCGGGATGCCCGTACGGGTTGTCCTCCCCGCAGCTGATCAACGCGACCCGCGGCGCCACCCGGCGTATCAGTTCCGGGTCCTGGTACGCGGAGCCGTGATGGGCGACCTTGAGGACGTCCATCCCACCCAGCAGCGCACCCTGCGGGGACCGCAACAGGGCCTGCTGGGCCGGTGGTTCGAGATCTCCGAGCAGCAGCAGCCGCAAGCCCGCCGAGCGGACGAGCAGGGCGACACTGGCGTCGTTCGGCCCGTCCTGCTCCGGTGCCGCGTCCGCCGGGGGCCACAGCACCTGCCAGGACAGCGTGCCGGTGCGCCGTTGCTCGCCTGCGACGGCACGGGAGACCGGGATGTGCCGCGCCGCCGCCCGACCGCGCACGAACGCGACCTGGTCCGCGGGCTCCTCCAGGCCCGTCGTCTCGATCGCCCCGACAGAACGCCCCCGCAGCACACCGGGCAGTCCGGCCACGTGATCCGCGTGGAAGTGGGTGAGCACGACGAGCGGAATCCTCGTGATGCCCAACGTGCGCAGGCAGTGGTCGACGAGCTCGGGGTCCGGTCCGGCGTCCACGACCACCCCGCTGCCCGGCCCGGCCGCGAGCACCGTCGCATCCCCTTGGCCCACGTCGCACACGGCGAACCGCCAGCCGGGAGGCGGCCAGCCCGTGATCACCCTGGTCAGCGGTGGCGGCTGCACCACCACCAGCACGAGCAGCGTCAGGCAGAGCACGCACAGCCACGGATGCCTCAGCAGCCGCCGGCCGACGAGCAGCACGGCCACCGTGACCAGGGCCAGCAGCAGCGCCCCTCCCCAACTGCCCGGCCAGTCCACTCCCCCACCCGGCAACGCGGCCCCGGTTCGTGCGATCCGCGCGATCCACCCAGCCGGCCAACTCGCGCCCCACGCCAGCGCCTTGGCCACCGGCATCGCCACCGGCGCCGTCGCCAGCGCCGCGAAGCCCAGCACCGTGGCCGGTGCCACGGCGACCTCGGCGAGCAGATTGCACGGCACCGCCACCAGGCTCACCCGCGCCGACAGCACGGCGACGACCGGCGCGCACAGCGCCTGGGCGGCGGCCGCAGCGGCGAGCCCTTCGGCCAGCCGTGGCGGAACCCGGTGTCGCCGCAGCGCCTCGCTCCACCGGGGGGCGAGGGTGAGCAGTGCGCCGGTGGCCAGCACCGAGAGCAGGAAGCCGTAACTGCGGGCCAGCCAGGGGTCGTACAGGACGAGCAGCAGCACGGCCGTCGCCAGTGCCGGGATCAGGGACCTGCGGCGCCCGGTCGCCAGGGCAAGGAGCACCACGGCCCCGCAGGCCGCGGCCCGCAGCACGCTCGGATCCGGTCTGCACACGATGACGAAGCCGAGCGTGAGGAACCCGCCGAGCACCGCGGTCGCCCGCAGCGGAATGCCCAGCCGGGGTGCGAGCCCCCGCCGCTCCACCAGTTGCGCCATGCCCGGCGGCCCGATCAGCAGAGCGAGGATGATCGTCAGGTTGCTTCCCGACACGGCGAGGGTGTGCGCCAGGTCGGTCTCCTTGAACGCCTCGTCCAGCTCCGGTGTGATGCGTGAGGTGTCCCCGACGACGAGGCCGGGCAGCAGCGCCCGCGCGTCCGCCGGCAGTCCGTCGGTCGCCTCCCGCAGCCCGCCCCGCAACCGGCCCGCGAACCGCTGAGCCCCCGACGGTCCGCCCACCACGTCCGGAGCGGCCCGCCCCCGCACCCGCAGCACCCCCGCGATCCGGTCCCCGCCCACCAGGGCCGGAGCCATCCGCGCCTCGACACGCACACGCGTGGAGGGCAGCAACTCCAGCCACGGGGACCGCGCCCGGCCCCCGGAAGGGGGCCCCACCCCGCCGGGCGGTCCCGCCGGGACGATCACCAGCACCGGCGTCCTGGTCACCGCCGCCGTCCCGTCGCCCTCCCGCACCCGTCGCACCTCGCCCTCGACCAGGACGGAGGCCGGGGCGGCGTGATCCCCTCTGATCCGAGGCCGGGTCGGCCGTGGATCGGCGGTCACCTCCACGTCGGCGGTCACCGTCGCGTACCGCCGGGCCAGCTCCGGCACGGGGCCGCGTCGCACATCGGCCCCGTGCAGTCCGGCGGAGACGGCGGCCGCGGCGACGCAGAGCAGCACGGCGGCGACGGAGATCCGCGGCCACGCCCCCTGCGCCGACACTCCGAGGCGTGCGCTCCGCCGTCGCACCCGCTCCCGCACCCCCAGGAGGATCACCGCCGCGCTCAGACAGCCGACGGCGACTCCCGCGACCCACGCGGAGGTCGCGCCGAGCATGAGCGCCGCGGTAGCCCAGGCGGCGAGAGCGGGCGGCACGAGGCGTAGGTCCGTCGGCCCTTCCTGCCGGGGATGGGCGGCCCCGAGGCGTTTTCCCGAGGCGGCGTGGACGGCCGGCCGGACAGGGCCGGGGGGTGCGACGCCGGTGTCTCCCGCATCCACTCGGCGCCCCGTCATGGCCGTACGAGGTTTCGTAGATCGGCGAACCGGCGGTCACCGATGCCGTTGACCTCGCGCAGTTCGTCGACGGTGCGGAAACCGCCGTGCCGCGTGCGGTAGTCGACGATGTGCTGGGCCAGCACCGGGCCGACCCCGGGCAGGGTGTCGAGCTGTTCCGCGGTCGCCGTGTTGAGGGAGACGGGGGCCGCTGGGGCCGCGCCGGCCGGGCCTCCCGCGGCCGGGCCGGCGGGTCCGGGGGCCGGGGCGGCGGGACCCCCGACGATCACCTGCTCTCCGTCGACGAGGAAGCGTGCCCGGTTGAGTCCCCGGAGATCGGTGCCGGGCCGCACGCCCCCGGCGGCCCGCAGCGCGTCGGTGACCCGTGAACCGGGCGGCAGGCGGTGGATGCCGGGCCTGCGGACCTTGCCGCTGACGTCCACGACGATCTCGGTCCCGCCCGCAGTCGTTCCTCCAGGGCCAGGCGCCCCGGTCGAGGCCCCGGGCTCGGGCCGCCCGTTCGTCTTCCCCGCGCCGAACGGCAGCGCCGCCCGCACCACTTCGGGCGCCCGCACGGACTGTGTCCGGCCGGCCCAGAAGTGCTGCACGGCGAGCACGGCGGCGACGACGAGCAGCACCGAGAGGGCCACGACGCTGCGCCGCTCCAGCCTGCACCTGGTCTGCAGCCACAGCGGCAACCGCTCCCGGACGGCCAGTCCGGCGCGCGCCCGCCAGGCGTCCCCAGCCGGCCGAGGCTCCGGTACCGGGACCAAATCCTGCTCGGCGGTCTCGTCCGTGGGCACGCTCGGCGGCCCCGCTCCCGACTCCCCTCCGTCAGAAGCGCGTTCGGGGAACAACAGCTGCGCACGCCGCCGGACTTCCGCCGACGCGTGCTGATGCCCGGTCCGGCCCCGCAGCGGCGCGCGGCGGTGCCGGACCCGTCCGTCGGAGGCGGGGGCGCGCCCCGGTCCACTGGTCGCGGTCGCTGTGCGTGTACGTGATCGAAGTGCCATGCGACGAGGATGGGACATCCACCGCCACCGCGATGATCTTGCTCAATTCCCGTGGACTACCGGCCGGTTGTGGATATCTTCATCACCCGCACGAGTGAGCCGACCGTCTCTCCGAAGGACCATGCAGCGACTGTCTCTCACCGCGGTGAGACCACAACCCCCAGCAGCCCGGGCCCGGTGTGTGCGCCGATCACCGCCCCGACCTCGCTCACATGCAGGTCGCCCACCGAGGGCACCCGCGTCCGCAGCCGGTCCGCCAGAGCCGACGCCCGCTCGGGGGCGGCGAGATGGTGGACGGCGATGTCGACCTTCGCGCTGCCGGCGCGGTCGGCGGCGATCTCCTCGAGACGGGCGATCGCCCTCGACGCCGTCCGGACCTTCTCCAGCAGCTCGATACGGCCGCCGTCCAGCTGCAGCAGGGGCTTGACGGCGAGAGCGGAACCCAGCAGTGCCTGCGCGGCTCCGATCCGGCCGCCGCGGCGCAGGTAGTCGAGGGTGTCGACGTAGAAGTAGGCGGACGTGCCCGACGCCCGTTTCTCGGCGGCGGTGACGGCCTCGTCCACCGTGCCGCCGGCCTCCGCCGCCTCCGCCGCGGCGAGCGCGCAGAACCCGAGGGCCATCGCGACCGTCCCGGTGTCCACCACCCGCACCGGCACCGGCGCCTCGCGCGCCGCGAGGACCGCCGCGTCGTAGGTGCCCGACAGTTCGGCGGACAGGTGCAGGGAGACGATGCCGCACGCGCCGGACTCGGCGACCTTGCGGTAGGTGTCGGCGAAGAGCCGGGGGCTGGGCCGCGAGGTGGTGACGGGGCGTCGCCTCTGCAACGCCTGGGCCAGGGAACGGGTGGAGATCTCGGTGCCCTCGTCCAGGGCCTGGTCGCCGAGGACCACGGTCAGGGGGACCGCTGTGATGCCGTGGCGCTCCATCGTCCGGGGCGGCAGGTAGGCCGTTGAATCGGTGACGATCGCGACATGGCGGGACATGAGCTGGAGGTTACCTGGCGTAGCGGCCGGAGGGCAGCCCGGCCCCTCTCACCTGGTACGTCCTTGACCGGATCAAGTGGTGCTCTCGGGGCGGGTTTTCTTCTGCCATGGGTAGATGGGGCGCGGGGCGGGCGGGGTGATGGCGGCCCGGGTGGGTTCCTCGTCCGGTGCGGAACGGGGCGTCTTCGGCCAGGTCTGCCGAGCCGCTTCGCCTTCGGCCGCGGGGGCCTCGGGCCACGGCGGCGGGACGGCGGACGGCTCGTCCTTCGTCCAGTGCCGCAGGGCGCCGGCCTCGACGTCGATCTGCGCACTCAGCGTGTCCAGGTCGTCGTCGGCGAAACGGCGGGCCCGGTCGCGAGCCGCCCAGCGCAGCGAGTCCGCCGACTGCGTGATGCGCTCGGTGCGGGCGCGCAGGTCGGGCAGCCGCTGGGCGAGCGTGGCCCGGTCGGGATCGGACTCCAGGCGCTTGAGCTCGCCGTCCAGTTCGTGGCCGTGGGCGCTCAGGCGCCGGAAGAGCTGCAGGGACTCCTTGAGCGACTCGTCCTCGGGCGCGCCCGCGTCCAGCGCGTCCTGCGTGGCCCGCATGGAGGTGCGCAGTTTCAGGCGCAGCTGGGCGACGTCGCTCACCGGGCCGGGTACGAACGTCTTGGCCCGCAGTGTGTGGTCCTCGACCGTGCGCCGGGCCTGGTCGATGGTGCGGTCCACGCCGCGCTTGGCGGCGCCGACGGCCTTCACCGCCGCATAGGTGCCCAGCGCCAGGAAGAGGACGACAAGCAGGACGAAGACCGCGATCACTGCTTCCACCGTGCTCCTCCTCCGGCCTGCGCGGCCTGTTCCGCGTCTCCCTTCACGGTAAACGAGACGGGCAGGCCCGGAGTTCCAGAAGAACCCCGAACCTGCCCGTAGGGGACCACCCCGAGACGCACGGCCAGGGGACCACCCCGAGACGCACGGCCAGGGGCCACCCCAATACTCGCGGCCGCTGCGGCCTAAGCGGGAACGATGTTGACCAGCTTCGGCGCCCGCACGATCACCTTGCGGATGCCGGCCCCCTCCAGCGCCGCGACGACCTTCTCGTCGGCCAGGGCGATCTTCTCCAGCTCCTCCTCGGAGATGGACGGCGGCACCTCCAGGCGCGCCTTGACCTTGCCCTTGATCTGCACCACGCAGGTCACGGCCTCGTCCACCACGTACCGCGGGTCGGCGACCGGGAAGTCCCGGTGGACCACGGAGCCGGTGTGGCCCAGCCTGCGCCACAGCTCCTCGGCGATGTGCGGGGCCAGCGGGGCGACCAGCAGCACCAGCGGCTCGGCGACCGCGCGCGGCACCGCCCCGCCCGCCTTGGTCAGGTGGTTGTTCAGCTCGGTGACCTTGGCGATGGCGGTGTTGAACCGCATGCCCTCCAGGTCGCCGCGCACGCCGTCGATCGCCTTGTGCAGGGCGCGCAGCGTCTCCTCGTCGGGCTCGGCGTCGGTGACGGTCACCTCACCGGTCGCCTCGTCGACGATGTTGCGCCACAGCCGCTGCAGCAGCCGGAACTGGCCGACCACGGCGCGCGTGTCCCACGGCCGGGAGACGTCCAGCGGGCCCATCGCCATCTCGTACAGGCGCAGCGTGTCGGCGCCGTACTCGGCGCAGATCTCGTCCGGGGTGACCGCGTTCTTCAGGGACTTGCCCATCTTGCCCAGCAGCCGGGAGACCTTCTCGCCCTGGTAGTAGTAGGCGCCGTCGCGCTCCTCCACCTCGGCGGCCGGTACGGCGATGCCGCGGGCGTCGCGGTAGACGTAGGCCTGGATCATGCCCTGGTTGAACAGCTTGTGGAACGGCTCCGCGGAGGAGACGTGCCCCAGGTCGTACAGGACCTTGGACCAGAAGCGGGCGTACAGCAGGTGCAGCACGGCGTGCTCGGCGCCGCCGACGTACAGGTCGACACCGCCGTGCGGCTGGCCCTCGCGCGGGCCCATCCAGTACTGCTCGATCTCCGGGTCGACCAGCTGCTCGGCGTTGTGCGGGTCCAGGTAGCGCAGTTCGTACCAGCAGGAACCGGCCCAGTTGGGCATGGTGTTCGTCTCACGCCGGTACTTCCTCGGCCCGTCGCCCAGGTCCAGGGTGACGTTGACCCAGTCCTCGTTGCGCGACAGCGGGGTCTCGGGCTGGGTGTCGGCGTCGTCCGGGTCGAAGGTGCGCGGGCTGTAGTCCTCGACCTCGGGCAGCTCCAGCGGCAGCATCGACTCGGGCAGCGCGTGGGCGATGCCGTCCTCGTCGTAGACGATCGGGAAGGGCTCGCCCCAGTAGCGCTGCCGGCTGAACAGCCAGTCGCGCAGACGGAAGTTGACGGTGCCCTCGCCGATGCCTCGGCGCTCCAGCCACTCGGTGATGCGCGCCTTGGCCTCGACGACGCCCAGGCCGTCCAGCGAGACGCCCTCGCCCTCGGAGTTGACGATCTTCGCGTCGTAGGACACGAAGGCCTCGTCCCAGGTGGAGGTGTCCGTGCCGCGGCCGTCGGTCGGCTCGACCACGCACGCGATCGGCAGCTCGAAGGCGCGCGCGAACTCGAAGTCACGCGTGTCGTGCGCCGGGACGGCCATGATCGCGCCGGTGCCGTAGCCCATCAGGACGTAGTCGGCGATGAAGACGGGGACCTTCTCGCCGTTGACCGGGTTGGTCGCGTACGAGCCGATGAAGACGCCGGTCTTGTCCTTGGCCTCGGCCTGCCGCTCGACGTCGGACTTGGCGGCGGCCTGCGCGCGGTAGGCGGCGACGGCCTCGGCCGGGGTGGCGTGACCACCGGTCCACACCTCGTGCGTGCCCTCCGGCCAGGCGGCCGGGGTGAACTTCTCCACCAGCGGGTGCTCGGGCGCCAGCACCATGTAGGTCGCGCCGAACAGGGTGTCGGGGCGGGTGGTGAAGACGGTGATGTCCTCGCCGTCGATCGGGAAGTCGACGCGGGCGCCCTCGCTGCGGCCGATCCAGTTGCGCTGCTGCAGCTTGATGGCCTCGGGCCAGTCCAGCGCCTCCAGGTCGTCCAGCAGCCGGTCGGCGTAGGCGGTGATGCGCATGTTCCACTGGCGCAGCTTGGCCTTGAAGACGGGGAAGTTGCCGCGCTCGCTGCGGCCGTCGGCGGTGACCTCCTCGTTGGCCAGCACGGTGCCCAGGCCGGGGCACCAGTTGACCGGCGCGTCGGAGGCGTAGGCCAGCCGGAACTCGCCCAGGACGTCGGCCCGCTCGCCGGCGCTCAGCTCGTGCCACGCGCGCGTGTGGCCCGGAACGGCCCGGTCACCGCTCTCGAACTGGGCGATCAGCTCGGAGATCGGACGGGCCTTGTCCGCCTCGTCGTCGTACCAGGAGTTGAAGATCTGCAGGAAGATCCACTGGGTCCACTTGTAGTAGTCCGGGTCGATCGTGGCGAACGACCGGCGCTTGTCGTGGCCCAGGCCCAGCCGGCGCAGCTGCGCCGTCATGTTCTCGATGTTGGCCTCGGTGGAGACACGCGGGTGCGTGCCGGTCTGCACCGCGTACTGCTCGGCGGGCAGGCCGAAGGCGTCGAAGCCCAGGGTGTGCAGGACGTTGTGCCCGGTCATGCGCTGGAAGCGGGCGAAGACGTCGGTGGCGATGTACCCCAGGGGGTGGCCGACGTGCAGGCCCGCGCCGGACGGGTAGGGGAACATGTCCATGATGAACTTCTTGGGCCGGGCGACGACCTCGGGGTCGCCCGCCAGGTCACCCTTGGGGTTCGGCGCCGCGTACGTGCCCTCGGCGTCCCAGAAGTCCTGCCAGCGTGCCTCGATCTCGGCCGCCATGGCGGCCGTGTAGCGGTGCGGCGCGGCATCCACCGACATACCAGTGGCGGCAGCGGGGTTCGTCTCGCTCATGATCCTTAAGCTCCATCGATCGTCTCTGCCGGCGGCTTCGTCGTTCCGGAAACGAAAAATCCCCTCGCACAGGAGGGGACGCCGCGCCGATTCCGACCAGGCGGTTCGCCGGTGGTCGGGACTGATCAGCGCGGCTCGCTAAGCAGAAGGCGTACGGCACGCATGGCGTTAGGGTACCGCAGCGCTTGAGCAGGATGCGACGCGCTTGCGTATGCATCCTTGGCACCGGGCCACCCCTCCCGGCGACAACTGAATCAAGGACGCGGCTTACTTCGCGTAACACCCATTACCCGGACATCACTACAAACGCAACGCCTCCTGATAACAACGCAATAACTCAAACCTCGTACCGATCGGTATGGCGCCACTTAAAGTTCGGCAGCGGGACCGCTTTCCCGAAACTGCTCGGAGTTGCCCCCATGAACCCTCGTCGTAGTAACACTTCGCTCCCCAGGCCGGGCCGGTCGGCCTACGGGGTGGCGACGGCTGTCGTCCTGCTGCTCATACCCGTCGTCGTGCTGCTCGGAGGCGGCTGGCTGCAGCAGTTCCTTAACTTCGGTGCGGGCGTCCTGTCGCTCGTCTGCCTCACCTGCTCGTGCATCTGGGGACTGGTCGCCCAGGACCGGCTGCTGCTCAACATCCGCCAGCGGATCGTGGCCCAGGCCATCCACCGGGTGACGGCGGTGGGCTCGATCGCCTTCCTGGTCGTGCACATCGGGATCAAGCTCGCCCTGGACCACGCCGACTGGATCGCGGCCCTGATCCCCTTCGGCTGGGTGCTGACGGGCAGCGGCGGCGCCAACCCGGGCAGCGCGACCCTCATCGGCATGGGCTCCCTGGCCGCTTACCTCATGATCTTCGTCGGTATCACCGGCGCCCTGCGCAACCAGTTCGCCTCCCCGGCGCCCGTCGCGGCCCGCTGGCGCGCGATGCACATGCTGGCCTACCCGGCGCTGTGCTTCGCGGTGATCCACGGCCTGTTCGCGGGGCGCCCGGCCAAGCCGTTCTTCATGATCTCCTACGAGCTGTGCCTGGTCGGGATCATCGCGGCGCTCGGCCTGCGCGCGGCCCCGCGCCCGGTCAAGCGCAAGATCGCCGACCGTCTCGCCGTACTGCTGGGCAACGACCCCATGGCGGCCCGCGACGAGCTGGAGGCCAGCCGCGCCCGCCTCACCGAGACCTCCTCCCTGCCGGGCTACGAGGCCGCCCGGGCCCCGAAGCAGGCCCCCGCGCAGCCGGCGGCCGCCCCGGGGGCCGCGTTCTACGACACCGCCGCCTCCCGCGCCATGACGCCGGAGCCCTCGAACGGCTTCGCGGCCGCCTATCGCGCGGTCACGCCCCAGCAGCCCCTGCAACAGCCCTTCACGATCGACCAGACCGCACGCATGGACCTGCCCATGGAGATGCAGGCCACCTCGGCCGTCCCGCGGGTCGACGGCAGCACCTCGGGCAGCTGGCCGGTCCCCACGCCCCCGCCGGTCGGCGAGGCTCCCCCGTCGGCCTACGACCCCCTGCAGGACACCGGCTACAACAACATCCCCACCTACGGCAGCACGGGCACCGCCGCCTACCGGAACAGTGATATGTACGACACCGGTGAGACGAACACCGGCTATGGCGCGTACAACCAGAACGACACGTACAACAGCGGTCCCGCCAATCAAGCGAGGCCCGGTGAGTCGTTCGACGCATCGGGCTCGGGCGAACCTTGGAACACGCCTTCCGGAGGCTATAGGTGAACGAGGCCCTGCCCGACGTCCCAGAAGTCCGCGTGGTCGGCCTTCCTCAGCTCACGTCGGGCTTCGACCTTGTGGAACGACTCGATCTGTCCATGCACCTGAAGGTGCACGGACCACTCGAACCCCTCGGTGGCGAGCAACTGGCCAAGCTCTCCGAGGACATCAACCTGAAGGGCCGCGGCGGCGCGGGCTTCCCCTTCCACAAGAAGCTGCGCTCGGTCGCCGAGGCGGCGATCAAGCGCGGTGTACGGCCGGTCGTGGTCGTCAACGGCAGCGAGGACGAACCGGCCTGCCGCAAGGACACGGTGCTCATCAACCGTGCCCCGCACCTGATCCTGGACGGCGCGCTGCTGTGCGCCGAGGCCCTGGGTGCCCGCACGCTCGTGGTGGGGGTCACCCGTGAGTCGACGCAGCGCTCCATGGAGGCGGCCCTCGCCGAGCGCGGCCTGAGCAACGGACGCCGCTCGGCGCTGAAGGCCTTCGTGCAGCGCAACCCGGTCCGCATGGTCACCGGCGCCGCCGCCTCCCTGATCCGCTCCGTCGACGGCGGCCCGGCGATCCCGCCCGGCCGCAAGGTCAGCGCCTCGCAGAACGGCGTCGGCGGCGCGCCCACCCTGCTGTCGAACGCCGAGACCTTCGCCCAGCTGGCGATCGCCGCCCGCATCGGGCCGGAGCGCTACGGCAACACGGGCCTGTACGACGAGCCGGGCACCGTCATGCTCACCGTCTCCGGCGCCGTCGCCCGCCCCATGGTGATCGAGGTCCCCACGGGCGTGCCGCTGCGCTACGTCCTGCAGCTCGCCGGCGCCCCGCAGGTCCCGCAGGGCGTGCTGACCGGCGGCTACCACGGCAAGTGGATCGACGCGGCGACCGTCAACGAGGCGATCGTCTCCCGCAACAACCTGGACGCGGTGGGCGGTGCGCTGGGCGCCGGCGCCATCCTGCCGATCAGTCAGGAGACCTGCCCCCTGGGCGAGTCGCTGCGGGTGGCGCAGTGGCTGGCCGAGGAGAGCGCCGGCCAGTGCGGCCCCTGCTACCTCGGTCTGCCCGCCGCCGCGCGCGGCATGGAGGACATCATCAACGGCGGCGGACCGGCCGCCCTGGAGGCCCTCAAGCAGGTCGCCAAGAACGTCAAGCGCCGCGGCGCGTGCTCGCACCCGGACGGCTCGGCGATGTTCCTGGAGTCGACCATCAAGGCGTTCACCGACGACCTCGCCGCCCATGTCCTCGGCAACGGCTGCGGACGGCCCGTGGAGGGCGTTCTGCCGCTCTTCGAGGGGGGCAGGGCCCCCACGGGCCTCCCCGGCGGCGCGGAGGCCCCGGAGCAGAGCGGAGCCAGCCGGCAGAAGATCTACGTCGACTGGACGCTGTGCCGCGGCCACGGGCTGTGCGCCGACATCCTCCCGGAGGTCTTCGAACTCGGCGCCGACGGCTTCCCGACCGTCGCCCAGGCCCAGGTGCCGCGCTACGCGGAGGCCAAGGCGCTGCGCGCGGTGCGCCGCTGCCCGGCGCTGGCCCTGCGCATCGAGGAGGAGAGCCCTCGGGACCGCGCCCCGTCCCGCAACCTCCCGGTCCTCTCCCAGGGCCGTGGACGGCGCGCACTGGGCCGCTGAGGCACACGTCACGAAGGGCCGCCCGGACCGGGCGGCCCTTCCGCTTTCCCAACTCCCCCGGCCCGGACGGGATTCAGGGAAAACGAAAGATCCCGCCGGATCGATACGATCCGGCGGGATCTTGCTGTGGAGCTAAGGAGAATTGAACTCCTGACCTCCTGCATGCCATGCAGGCGCTCTACCAACTGAGCTATAGCCCCTTGCTGCGCCACCCCGGTTTCCCTGGCGGCGACGCCAACATTACACGGTCGACGGGGTGGAACACCAAATCGTTTCCGGCGGCCCGCGCGACGGCCCTCAGGCCGTCACGAACGAGTAGAACCGCTTGAGGGTGCAGTGCTCCTCCAGGAGGCGGCCGTAGATCGGCTCACCCTCCAGTTCGCGGTACGTCTCGATCGGGTCGCCTTTTATGATCAGCGCCCGCGCGCATTCCTCGCACCAGTACTGGTAGTCGGGGTTGACCGGTTCCATGTCCCGGACGATCGGCGTACCGCTGCCGCACCAGTCGCACTTTCGCCTGTGTGCACCCATCGATCAGCTCCAGCTGTGGCCGCAGGCCGTGCACACGTAGGAGATCCCGCCGTTGTCGCCGAGAACCTGGGCGACATGGACGGAACCGCAGGAAGGGCAGATCAGGCGGGTGACCGTGTCCCGTGTCGACGCCGCTTCGAGGAGGTGGCCGACCTCCTCGAGGATGCTCGCAGGCATCACTGCTCCCTCCCGTCGGGCCGCGCCCCCTTCCGGCCGTTTGATTCTGCCACGGCCGGGCCGATACGGTCAGCGACGCCTCAGTACCAGTCCGGACACGGCACCCACCGCGGCCGTCGCGGCCAGCGCGAACATGCACGCCAGAAGCGCCTTCGCAGAGGTATACGCCCCCGGGGCCCCAAGTGACTCAAGCCGGTTCAAGAACAGTGTGCCGAACGCGGCGACACCGGTCAGCTGTCCGAGCTGTGCCACCGTGGCGAGCAGCCCGCTGGCATCGGCGGCGTCCTCGGGGCGTACGGCGGCCAGGGCCCCGGTGAGGGTCGGGCTGAAGCCGAGCGCGAGTCCCGCCCCCACGCCCGCGTAGGCGACGTACAGCCACGCTCCGCCGTCGCCGCCGCCCTTGAGGATCAGGCCGACGCCGGCCACGGCCAGCGCCGTCAGCACGAACCCGGCGGGGCTCAGGTGCCGCTGCCAGGACGCCGGCCAGCGGCGCCACGTCAGGCCGACCAGGCCGAAGACCACCGCCGTGGGTGCGAAGGCGAGACCGGCGCGCAGGGCGCTGAAGCCGAGGCCGCCCTGGATGTGCAGGGTGAGCGCGAACAGGAAGCCGCCGTTGACGGCCATGACCGCGAGGATCCGGAAGACCGCGAGGCCCATGCCGGGCAGGCGCAGCACGCGGGGGGCTATGAGCGGGGCGCCGCCGCGGCGGGCGAGCCCGGACTCGTAGACGCAGAACACGGCGAACAGGAGCACGGCGGCGGCCAGCGAGGTCCACGACCACAGCGGCCAGTCCTCCTCCTGGCCGAGGACCAGCGGCAGCGTGAGCAAGGACACGGCCGCGCCGAGCAGCAGCAGTCCCGGGACGTCGAGGCCGCGGGCACGGTCGCGGTCCACCGCGTCCCGGACCGGCAGCACACGGCCGCCGAGGACCAGCAGGGCCAGGCCCACCGGCACGTTCACCAGGAACACCGGCCGCCAGCTCGTGCCGAACAGGTCGGCGTCGACCAGGACTCCGCTGACCACCTGTCCGGCCGCGGCGCCGACCGCGATGACCGCCGAGTAGGCGCCGAGCGCCCTGGCCCGGGCCTCCCCGGTGAAGTTGCGCTGGATGAGGCTGAGCACCTGCGGGATCATCACGGCCGATCCGGCACCCTGCACCAGCCGGAAGACGATGAGCTCGGTGGCCCCCTGGGCCAGCCCGCAGGCCAGCGAGGCCGCGGTGAACAGAGCGAGTCCGGCGAGGTGGACGCGGCCGTGCCCGAACCGGTCGCCGAGGCGGGCGCCGGTGATCAGCAGCACCGAGTAGGTGATGGTGTAGCCGGCGATCACGAGTTGCAGATCGGCGCCGGAGGCGTGGAGTTCGGCGCCGATGGTCGGGGCCGCGACGTTCACGATGAACACGTCGAGCACGGCCATGAACTGGGCGGCGAGGACCAGCGCCAGCAGACGCCGGGACCGGTTGTCAGTGGCGGGTGCTTCACTTTTCGCAGGACCTGGAACGGGCGCGAAACCCGGCCCGGTCTCGGATGTGGTCGTCATGCCGTCGAGCCTGACGACGAGCCGGTACGGGTGCCGAGAGCCCGACGATGCTGGTACTGACAGCACCTGGCACCGGACAACTCCGGCATCCAGGATGGTCGTACGACGGGGACGTGACGCGGGGGACGTGACGATGACGACGACACAGCGACGGCGGCCCGAGCTGGCCGCGTTCCTGCGCGGCAGGCGCGCCCGGGTGACACCGGCGGACGTGGGCATGCCGCCGGGCTTCCGGCGCCGCACACCGGGGCTGCGCCGCGAGGAGGTCGCCCAGCTCTCGGGCGTCGGGGTGACCTGGTACACCTGGCTGGAGCAGGGCCGCCCGATCAACGCCTCCGCGCAGGTCCTGGACGCGGTGGCGCGCACCCTGCGGCTCGATCCGCCGGAGCGCGAGCATCTGTACCGCCTGGCGGAGGTGCCCTTCGAGCCGGACCCGGAGCGGATGACGCAGAGGGTCGGCCCCGAGGTGCAGGCCATCATCGACGCCCTCGATCCGATGCCAGCGGTGGTCTACAACTCGCGGTACGACGTCCTCGCCACGAACCCGGCCTACCGCGACCTGTTCACGGTGCCGCAGGCGCACGGCCTCACCGTCCCCAACGTGTTGTGGACGCTGTTCACCGTCTCCGAGGAGGCCTGCCCGGTGGTGCATCGGGAGCGGGAGCTGCCGGTGATGGTGGCGACGCTGCGGTCCCACTACGGCAGACATGTGGGCGAGCCCGCCTGGGAGGGTTTCGTGCGCCGGCTGTCGGCGGCCAGCCCGTACTTCGCCGAGCTGTGGGCGAGCGGCGAGGTCATACAGCCGGGCCGCCGCGTCAAGACGTTCCGTCACGAGGCCGTGGGCGAGGTGCGGATGAACTCGCAGTCCCTGTCGGTCGACGGCATGCCGGAGTGCCGCGTGGTGGTCTACACGCCGGAGGACGACATGAGTCGGGCGAGGATCGCGCTGCTGCGGCAGCACAGGGAGCCGCTGTGGCCGCCGACACAGGAAGGAGCGAACGAGATCATCCGGATGTGGGAAACGGAAAATCCCGCCTCCTGAGGGAGACGGGATCTCATCGACCGATCTTTGACAACTCCACAGAGTGCCGATCGGCCTCACCGATGTGTGGAGCTAAGGAGAATTGAACTCCTGACCTCCTGCATGCCATGCAGGCGCTCTACCAACTGAGCTATAGCCCCTTGTTCTTCCCCGCTCCGCGGGGCGAACAAGAAGAACTTTAGCCTGCGACCTGCCGGAAAGTGAAATCCGCTCAGTCGTCGTCGCCCAGCACCGGCTCCGGGAGCGTGCCGGCGTTGTGCTCCAGCAGGCGCCAGCCGCGGGCGCCCTCGCCGAGGACGGACCAGCAGCAGTTGGAGAGGCCGCCGAGGCTCTCCCAGTGGTGGGGCTCCAGACCGAGGAGACGGCCGATGGTGGTGCGGATCGTCCCGCCGTGGCTGACCACGACGAGCGTCCCCTCGTCGGGCAGCTTCTCGGCATGCCGCAGCACGACCGGGGCGGCGCGCTCGGCCACCTCGGCCTCCAGCTCACCGCCACCGCGCCGCACTGCCTCGCCGCGCTTCCAGGCGGCGTACTCCTCGCCGTGCCGCGCGATGATCTCCTCGTGCGTCAGCCCCTGCCAGACGCCCGCGTAGGTCTCGCGCAATCCCTCGTCGAGGGCGACCTCCAGGCCGGTGAGCGCGGCCAGCTCGGCGGCCGTGTTCGCGGCGCGCTGGAGGTCGGAGGCGATGATCGCGTCGGGCTTGAGGGCGACGAGCAGCCGGGCGGCGCGGCGGGCCTGGGCCACGCCGTCCTCGGTGAGGGGGACGTCCGTGGTGCCCTGGAAGCGGCGCTCCACGTTCCAGGAGGTCTGGCCGTGGCGCCAGAGGATGATGCGGCGGCCCCGGCCGGGCCGGCCCGCGGAGACCTCGCCGGTGGCGCTCGTCACCACTCACCGCCCAGGTCGGCGGCCTCCTCGGCGGCCTGCAGCTTGGCGTGCTCCGCGGCCTTGCCGCGGGTGGCCTTGGCGTCGGCGGGCAGCTCCAGCTCGGGGCAGTCCTTCCACAGGCGCTCGAGGGCGTAGAAGACGCGCTCCTCGCTGTGCTGGACGTGGACGACGATGTCGACGTAGTCGAGCAGGACCCAGCGGGCCTCGCGGTCGCCCTCGCGGCGCACCGGCTTGGCGCCGAGCTCCTTCTGCAGCCGCTCCTCGATCTCGTCGACGATCGACTTGACCTGGCGGTCGTTGGGGGCGGAGGCCAGCAGGAAGGCGTCCGTGATCGACAGCACATCGCTGACGTCGTAGGCGATGATGTCGTGCGCGAGCTTGTCGGCGGCCGCCTGGGCGGCGGTGGTGATGAGCTCGAGAGATCGGTCAGTGGCGGTCACTACATGGCTTTCGGTCGGCGGTCACTTGGCATCAAGGGTCTCACGGACCGCCGGGCGCACCCCACGTGATTAAGGGATCACATGGGGCGCCCGCTCGTGCCATCTGCCGTTTCCCGCGGGTTCCTACGAGGAGGACGGCTTGTAGTCCTGGCCGAGGGTCACCGAGACGTCCGCGTTCGAGGCGGTCTTGCCCTTGACGACGGAGCTGGTGGGCAGGCCCAGGGTCTTGGCGACCTCGGTGGCGTTCTCCTTGTCGGCGGCGTCGGCGTAGACGACCTTGGAGGTGGCCGTGGGGGTGGTGGCGCCGCCGCCCAGGAAGGTGAAACCGCCGTTGAGGAGGACCACGCGGGCCTTCTCGGTGTCGTCCTTCACGCCGCTCGCGTTCTCGACGTGGACGCGGACGGCGGAGCCCTGGTCGGGGCTCTTGGCGGTGCCGCCGAGGACGTCCTTGACGACGCTGGCGGCAGCCTGCGCGCTGAGCGTGCCGTCGCCCTGGACCGGTAGCAGGGCGGTCTTGTAGTCGCCGCCCTTGGCGAGGTCGGCGAGCTTGGCGAGGAAGGTGCCGAGGTCCTTGTCGGTCAGGGACGGGTCGAGGATCTGCGCCAGTGTCTGCACGGTGGTGGTCGCCGCCGTCGGGTCGGAGGACAGCTTGCGCAGCACGCCCTGCATGACCTGGCCGAACCGCTCCAGCTGGGCGTTCTGGGCCTCGCCGGAGGCACGGTAGGTGGCGTAGGCGACGGCCATCTTGCCGCTGAGGGTCTGGTTCGAGCCCTTGTGGACGAGGGGTGCGGTGCCCTTCTTCTTGGCGTCGGGGTCGGGCACGTCCGTGTTGGTGTCGACCTCGATGTTGCCGACCAGGTCGACGAGGTTCTGCAGGTAGGGGGTGTCCAGCCGCCAGGTGCCCTCGATGTCGGTGCCGAGGACGGTGTCGAGGGCGTCGCGGGTGCCGGAGGAGCCGTCCTCGTCGACCGACTTGGCGAGGGTGGTCGAGGTGCCGTCGTCGTCGGTGACGGCGAGGGAGTTGGGCAGCAGGACGGTGGTGCCCTGTTTGGTGGTGGTGTTGTCGACGAGCAGCGCCGTGGAGGTGCCGCCCTTCTTGGTGTTGTGCAGGTGGACGACGATGACGTCGCGGTTCTGGGCGCCCGCGACCGTCGCCTTGCCGGTCTTGGAGTGCGACGTGGACAGGCCGGGCAGCTTCCCGGCGTACCAGAGGTAGCCGACGCCGCCGACCGCGACCAGGGCGAGGACGACGACGAGGGCGATGAGGCGGCTGCGGGCGCGGCGCTTGGCCTCCTCGCGGCGCTCGGTGCGGTTCTCGGTGAAGTTCAGCCAGTCGATGACGTCTTCGGGGTCGCCGTCGGCCTCCTCGACGAAGGCGAACTGCTCGGTGCGGTAGTCCCGTTCGGGCTGGGAGGGGGGCGCGGTGTCCTCGGCCGGCGCGGCCGGGCCGGCCTGCTGCGGGATGTACGCGGTCTGCTCGGCGACCCGGGGCTGCTGGCCACTGGCCGCGGTCTGCCCGTAGGGGTCGTAGGGCTGTGCCGGTGCCCCGCCCTGGGGCCCGCCCGCGGCATACGGGTCGTAGGAGGGCGCGGCCTGCTGCCGGCCGGTGCCGTACGGGTCGTAGGGCGGCGCCTGCTGCGTGCCCGTGGCGTACGGGTCGTAGCCGTAGCCCTGCTGCTGCGCGTACGGGTCGTACTGCTGCTGGGGCGCCTGCTGCGGGGCGACCTGCCGGTACACGGGCCGGCCGTACTCGTCGTAGCCGACGAGTTCGTACTGGTCGCCCTGGTCGCCGCCGTGGCCCGCGTCGTATCGGTCGTTCACCGGTAGCCCCTCTCGGCTCACTCGCCGCGGTACAGCTCGCGCTTGTGGATGTAGCGCACGACTCCGTCCGGCACCATGTACCAGATGGGGTCTCCCTTGGCGACTCTCGCACGGCAGTCCGTGGAGGAGATGGCCAGTGCGGGAACCTCCACCAGCGAGACGCCGCCCTCGGGCAGGCCGTGGTCGGTCAGGTGGTGGCCGGGGCGGGTGCAGCCGATGAAGTGCGCGAGGGAGAACAGCTCCTCCGAGTCGCGCCAGGTGAGGATCTGGCCCAGGGCGTCGGCGCCGGTGATGAAGAAGAGGTCGGTGTCCGGGTTGAGCGCGCGCAGGTCGCGCAGGGTGTCCACGGTGTAGGTCGGGCCGCCGCGGTCGATGTCGATGCGGCTCACCGAGAACTGCGGGTTCTCGGCGGTCGCGATGACCGTCATCAGATAGCGGTCCTCGGCCGGGGAGACATGGCGGTGGGTCTTCTGCCACGGCTGGCCGGTGGGTACGAACACCACCTCGTCCAGGTGGAACTGCGCGGCGACCTCGCTGGCCGCCACGAGGTGCCCGTGGTGGATCGGGTCGAACGTTCCGCCCATGACGCCGAGGCGGCGCTTGCCGGGGTTCGACGGGCCGTTCACCGGGCGGGTCCCGGTACCGCTCGCCCGGCGGGCCGTGGTGCCGCTCGCGTCGTCCATCGCCGGACCGGTAGGCATGTCCTGCTCTCCCATGCGTGCAGACCCTACCGGCCCGGCCTGAGCACTCCGTTCGACGGATGCCCGGGTTGTCCCGGTACCGGGCGGTGCGGGGTTCAGCGGTCGCGGTTGAAGCGGGTGGTGATCCACAGCAGAAGCAGCAGGATGACGAGGGCGCCGCCGCCGGTGAGCGCGGGATTGAGGCTCTCGTGGTTGCCGCCCTCGGCTTCGGCGAGGGTGACGAGGTGGGCAGCGGTGGTGTGGAGGCTCATCTTCGGCAGGACCTATCGTCGGGGTCCCCCCGCTCGAGCGGAGTCGAGACCGGAGGGAGGGCGGGATAAGACGTCGGCCCATGGTAAGCGGGGGCCGTGTCGGCGATCACGCCGACTCCGCCGTCGGGGAACCCTGGGCGGCCCTCAGTCGTCTTTCCGCTTGTAGCCCCGCAGCAGGAACCACCCGGCGAACGCACAGCCCAGGATCATCACCACCAGCACGACCCGCAGCAGATAGCCCGATCCCTGGTGCTGGGGGGCGCTGGCGGCCGCGGCGAGCCAGGCGGCTGCTGGGATGTGCTCCATGGTGCGGGACTCTCCTTCGGTGTGGTGCCCGTCCACGGTAACTCCGCCTAGGCTGGGCCTTGCTTCGGGGGCGCAAAGGGCCGCACAAGGGTCCGCAAAGGGCCACTCACACGCACATGGGGGAAGACATGTCCGACGACGGCCACCAGCACAACGGGCACGAGCATGTACCGAGCAGGCAGCGCCGGCGCTTCCCGGGGATCTCCTCGCGTGCGTACGAGCACCCCGCCGACCGCAGTGCCCTGGTCGCGCTGCGCAAGCTGAGCGGGTTCGACACGGTCTTCAAGGCGCTCAGCGGTCTGCTGCCCGAGCGCAGCCTGCGGCTGCTGTTCCTCTCGGATTCCGTGCGGGTCTCCGACGAGCAGTTCACCCACCTCAACGACATGCTGCGGGACGCCTGTTACATCCTGGACCTGGAGAAGGTCCCGCCGATGTACGTCAACCAGGACCCGCAGCCGAACGCGATGTGCATCGGCCTGGACGAGCCGATCATCGTCGTCACCACCGGCCTCGTCGAGCTGCTCGACGAGGAGGAGATGCGGGCGGTCATCGGCCACGAGGTGGGCCACGCCCTGTCCGGGCACGCGGTGTACCGCACGATCCTGCTGTTCCTGACGAACCTGGCGATCCGGGTCGCGTGGATCCCGCTGGGCACGCTCGCGATCATGGCGATCGTGACGGCGCTGCGCGAGTGGTTCCGCAAGTCGGAGCTGTCGGCCGACCGGGCCGGGCTGCTGGTCGGGCAGGACCTGCGGGCCTCGATGCGCGGCCTGATGAAGATCGCGGGCGGCAACCACCTGCACGAGATGAACGTGGACGCGTTCCTGAAGCAGGCCGAGGAGTACGAGTCGGGCGGCGACCTGCGCGACTCGGTGCTGAAGATCCTGAACCTGCTGCCGCGCTCGCACCCGTTCACCACCATCCGGGCGGCGGAGCTGAAGAAGTGGTCCGAGAGCCGCGACTACCAGCGGATCATGGACGGTCACTACCCGCGGCGCGACGAGGACAAGGACACCTCGGTCTCGGACTCGTTCCGGGAGTCGGCGGCCAGCTACGCCGGCAGTGTGAAGAGCTCCAAGGACCCGCTGATGAAGCTCGTCAGCGACATCGCCGGCGGGGCCGGGGGCCTGGGCGGCCGGGTGCGGCGCGGCTTCGACGGTTTCACCAGCTCGGCACCGGGCGAGGAGCGGCCGTCGCAGGACGAGCCGCCCACGGACGCTCCGCCCCGCACCGAGGACTGACCGGCTCCGGGCGGCCCGTCACACCTTCGGCTGCGCCCCGGCGGCCAGCGTCCCGCACAGCGCCGTGGCACCGCCCGTCGCGTACGGGTCGGTGCCCGCGGGGCCACCCGACCTGGCCGTCTGGCCGGCCAGCAGCGGGTGGAAGTGGTTGGTGGAGTCCTCGGCACAGGACAGCGGGCCGGCCTGGACGTAGGAGACGACGAGCTGGGCCTGGTGCAGACGCAGGTCGTCGCGGTCGAAGCGGAAGTGCAGCTCGCGCCGGACGGTGAACAGCGAGGCCGGGGCCTTCGCGGACGAGCCGGTCGGCTTCAGCGCGTACACGAAGGTGTGGTCCGCGGTGACCTCCAGGGCGGCGGAGTCGGTCTCGGTGGCCTCCATCGAGCCCTGGACGCGGATCCTGCGGTCCGCGAGCTCGGCGCGGGTCTGGTCGAAGCGAACCAGCCATCCGGTGGGCTGGTGGCGGCCGTCGGCGGTCGGGCGGGCGAAACTCTGGTCGAACTGGTCGAGTTGGGCGCCGTCGAGCATGACGCGCACGGCGCGCACGTCCTGACTGCCGATCACCTCGGGGTAGAGCGCGGAGCGGACGATGTAGTCCTTGGCCGTGGTCAGGGCGGCCACCACCTGGCTCTCGGAGAAGTGCGCGGTGCGCCGGGCGGCGGGCAGCGGGATGCCCTCGGCGCCGACGCGGAACTGCGCGGCGGGGCTGTGCGCGTACAGGTACTCGGCGTCGGCCTTCCCGGGCACCTTGCCCTGCGGGGTGAGCGGGATGACGGTCATCCGCAGGGGTTCGACGGGCCGGCGGGCGACGGAGCTCTGGTACGGGTGGCGTACGCCCATGTAGATCGCGGTGCCGAAGGCGACGGCTATCAGCAGGACGAGGATCAGCGCCTGCCGGGACAGTCCCCGGTGCAGGGGCGGGCGGCGGCGTACGGCGGGGGCGTGGTCGGTCATGCGCTCGTGCGCGGAGTACTCCTGGAGGCGGGCAGCGCGGACGAACGACTCGTCGAAGACGACGGATCGGTACTCGTCCTCTCCACCTCCGGGGCCGCCCTCGGGTGTCCCCTCGGGTGGGTCTCCAGGCCCGCCCATACCTTCAGGGTAGGTCTCCGGACGCCCCGGTAAACGCCCTGGTACACGACAAGTTCTGACAGGTTCTCACCAGGGCCGCAACCGTGCGCGACCGGACGGCTCGGGGGCCCGGTCAGGGGGTGCGCGGGATGACCGGGATGGCCGGCTGGGAGGTCTCGGCGGAGGCGGAGGGCGGAGGGGCGCTGCCCTGCTCCAGGCCGGTCGACGCGGGGGGTGGGACCTGGTCCCGGCTGCTGGAGGAGGCGCCCCGGTAGACGGCGGTGAAGGCCAGGGCGACCATGCCGATCCCCATGACGAGGGCAAGCATCCAGGCGACCGGGCGGTGCCAGCGGACCTGTTTGCCGAAGGGGCCCGAGGTGCCGTAGCGGCCCTCGAGGACGTCGGTGTCGTCCAGGTCGTCGAGCTCGGGATCATGGCCGAAACCGGAGGGGTCGTATCCCTCGTCGTACCGCTCGCCCCGGCCGTGGGCCCGGCGGGTCTCCGCCTCGGAGGCCTCGGCTCTGGCCTGGGCGGCGGCCAGGAGGCGTTCGACGGCGGTCGGCTCGTGCACCACGGCCGCCCGCACGAAGGCCTCGTCGAAGACCACGGAGGCGAACTCTTCGTCCGACACCCCGCGGTCGTGGTCGTCGTCGGGCTCCCAGCCGTCAGGGAACGGCGTGCCCCCCACGTCCTCCGGCACGGATCCAGAGTAGACCTGGGGGGTCAATTTGGGCAGACGGTATGGAAATTCATCCGCCCTGTGAGACACCTCTCGCGGACACGGGAGCATGCGGTGCGCATATGCCGAACGGATACGCGCACCGCCGCAGGGCTCCGGCCTCAGCGGCGGATGTGGCCGTCCCCGGTGACGATGTACTTGGTGCTGGTCAGCTCCGGCAGGCCCATCGGGCCGCGGGCGTGCAGCTTCTGGGTGGAGATGCCGATCTCCGCGCCGAAGCCGAACTGGCCGCCGTCGGTGAAGCGGGTGGATGCGTTCACGGCGACGGTGGTGGAGTCGACCAGCTGGGTGAAACGGCGGGCGGCCTGCTGGGAGGTGGTGACGATCGCCTCGGTGTGACCGGACGACCACAGCCGGATGTGCTCGACGGCCTTGTCGAGGGAGTCGACGACGGCGGCGGCGATGTCGTAGGAGAGATACTCGGTGTCCCAGTCGTCCGGGGTGGCCTCGACGACGGTCGCCTTGGTGTCCTCGGCGTACGCCAGCACTCGCGGGTCGGCGTGCACGGTGACCCCGGCCTCCGCGAGGGCGTCCAGGGCGCGCGGCAGGAACTCGGGGGCGATGTCCTGGTGGACCAGGAGGGTCTCGGCGGCGTTGCAGACGCTGGGCCGCTGGGCCTTGGAGTTGATCAGGATGTCGACGGCCATGTCGAGGTCGGCCTGGGCGTCGACGTAGACGTGGCAGTTGCCGGTGCCGGTCTCGATGACGGGGACGGTGGACTCGTTCACCACGGTCTGGATCAGCGAGGCGCCGCCGCGCGGGATCAGGACGTCGACCAGACCGCGGGCCCGCATCAGCTCGCGCACGCTCTCCCGGCTCTCGCCGGGCACGAGCTGGACGGCGTCGGCGGGCAGCCCCGCCCCGCCCACGGCGTCGCGCAGCACGCGCACCAGGGCGGTGTTCGACTCGTAGGCCGAGGCCGAGCCGCGCAGCAGGACCGCGTTGCCGGACTTCAGGCACAGGGCGGCGGCGTCCACGGTGACGTTCGGGCGGGCCTCGTAGATGATGCCGACCACGCCGAGCGGGACGCGGACCTGGCGCAGGTCGATGCCGTTGGGCAGCGTCGAGCCGCGGACGACCTCGCCGACCGGGTCGGGCAGGGCGACGACGTCCCGCACGTCGGAGGCGATGGCGCGCACCCGCTCCGGGGTGAGCGTGAGCCGGTCGACGATGGCCTCGCTGGTGCCGGCCGCGCGGGCCTTGGCCACGTCCTTGGCGTTGGCCTCGACGATCTCGCTCGTACGGACCTCCAGGGCGTCCGCGATGGCGGCGAGCGCGTCGTCCTTGACCGCGCGCGGCAGCGGGGCGAGGTCGGCGGCGGCGGCCTTGGCGCGGTAGGCGGCCTGGGTGACCGGGGACATGGCGTCGTACGGCGAGAGCGTGGTCATGAGGGAAGCGTAGTGCGCCGGACCGGGCCGTTCACCGTTCGTCCCACACCCCGAGACGGTCTCAAAAGGGGTGAACTCCGACAGGGGTCGCCGGGGGCGGTCCGTATCCCTCCGCCAGGCGCTGGTGGTAGGTCTCGCGGTCGATGACCTCCAGGCCGACGATCTCCCAGGGCGGCAGCTTGGCGGTCTGGCGGTGCTCGCCCCACAGGCGCAGGGCGACGGCGGCCGCGTCGTGCAGGTCGCGCGCCTCCTCCCAGTAGCGGATCTCCGCGTGGTCGTTGGCATACCTGCTGGTCAGCAGAAAGGGATGGTCGTGGGCGAGCTGTTCGAGGGCGCGCCGGACCTCGTGCAGCGGGGCGGCCTGGCCGGAGACGCTGAGCGTGACGTGCCACAGCCGGGGCAGGTCGGCCGGCTCCTCGTAGGACTCGCCGGCCGTGACGCTGGTCAGACCACCGCGGGACGCCGCCGCCCCAGGGCGTACTCGTCTCACGACGGCCTCCTTTGCGCGGCATCGAGCGGTGCTCGTGCGGAACGGGTCCCTGAGTCAAAGTTGAGCAGGCCGCAAGCGCTCGCGGGGCGGTTTTGCGGAACGTCCACCTCAGGGCGCGCCGTTTTGCGGGGCGTTCACCCTGTTTTCGGCTGCCGAACGCCCTGGCCGGGCCGCCGGCGGACGTATCAGGGACGAAGGATCACCAGGTCGTCGCGGTGGACGACCTCGCGTTCGTAGGCCGGGCCCAGTTCGCGCGCCAGCTCCCGCGTCGAACGCCCGAGCAGCTGGGGGATCTCCTTGGCGTCGAAGTTGACGAGCCCGCGGGCCACCGCGCGCCCCGCGCCGTCGCGCAGCTCGACCGGGTCACCGGCGGCGAAGTCGCCCTCCACGGCGGCGATACCGGCCGGCAGCAGCGACTTGCGCCGCTCGACGACCGCCCGCACCGCCCCTTCGTCCAGGGTGAGGTGCCCCTGCGGGGTGGAGGCGTGCTGCAGCCACAGCAGGCGGTCGGCGTAGCGCTTGCCGGTGACGTGGAACCAGGTCCCGGTGTCCCCGCCGGACAGGGCCTCGGCCGCGTGCACGGCGCTGGTCAGGACCACGGGGATGCCGGCCGCGGCGGCGATGCCGGCCGCCTCGATCTTGGTGACCATGCCGCCCGTGCCGACGCCCGCCTTGCCCGCGCTGCCGATCTCGACGTGCGCGAGGTCCTCGGGTCCGCGGACCTCCGCTATCCGCGAGGTGCCGGGCTTGCCGGGGTCGCCGTCGTAGACGCCGTCGACGTCGGAGAGCAGCACCAGCAGGTCGGCGTGGACCAGGTGCGCCACGAGTGCCGCGAGGCGGTCGTTGTCGCCGAAGCGGATCTCGTCGGTGGCGACGGTGTCGTTCTCGTTCACGATCGGGAAGGCGCCCATGGCGAGCAGCTTGTCGAGGGTGCGCGAGGCGTTGCGGTGGTGGGCGCGGCGGCTCATGTCGTCGCTGGTGAGCAGCACCTGGCCGACGCGGACGCCGTAGCGGGCGAAGGAGGCGGTGTAGCGGGCGACGAGCAGGCCCTGGCCGACGCTGGCGGCGGCCTGCTGGCGGGCCAGGTCCCGGGGGCGGCGGCGCAGGCCCAGCGGGGCGAGTCCGGCGGCGATGGCACCGGAGGAGACCAGGACGATCTCCCTCTCCCCTCCGCTGCGGCTCTTCGCGAGGACGTCGACGAGCGCGTCGACGCGGTCGGCGTCCAGGCCGCCCGAGGCGGTGGTCAGCGACGAGGAACCCACCTTGACGACGATCCTGCGGGCTTCCGCCACGCCCTGCCTTGCCCCTGCCACCTGCTTGTCCGTCCCCTCGCGCGCTCGGGTTGCCCCGCCAGGCAATCTACGCGAAGGGGCACGGGCGGCGCGCGTCGGTCCACGCACCGGACACGCGCGACGTAACCGATTGCTCACGCGGTGCGTACGGCAAAAAGGTTGCACTGGTTGCCTATAGAAATAAAAGTCCCGGCAAACTTAATTTGAATGTCGTGTCACCCATAGATCACCAGACCCGCCCCACGCAGCGCATCCTTCTCCGGTCGGGGAAGAGCCCCTACGACGTCTTCTCGGTCGAGGAGGCGCTGCACCAGGACGTCATCGCCACCAACTCCGGCAACCTGATCTTCAGCGACGCCGCGCACAAGATCCTCGAGACGCCCGGCACGGAGGTGGTCTCGAACGGCATCCGGACGGATGTGTCGGCGGCGGAGCGGATCAACGAGGAGTACGACGTCTTCGTCGTACCGCTGGCCAACGCCTTCCGGCCGTCCTTCGAGGGGCAGCTGAAGCGGCTGACCCGGCTGATCCGCCGGCTGCGCATCCCGGTGGTGGTGCTGGGCGTCGGCGCGCAGGCCGGGCTGAGCTACAACGCCGAGCGGCTGAAGCCCATGGAGGAGTCGGTGCGCGACTTCGTCTCCGCGGTGCTGGACCGCAGCGCGTCCATCGGCGTGCGCGGCGACTTCACCGAGAAGTACCTGCGGGGTCTGGGTTTCCAGGACGTCGAGGTCATCGGCTGCCCGTCGCTGTTCCTGTACGGCGGCGAACTGCCGGTGCGCAAGCGGGTGGCGGAGCTGACGGCCGGGTCGCGGATCGCGGTCAACGGTTCGCACAGCGCGGTGCAGAAGCAGGGGCTCGGCAAGGTCATCGACCGTGCCCACGCCCGCTATCCGCACCTGACCTTCATCGGCCAGAACCTCAGCGACGCACGGCAGTTGCACTGGCGGGACCTGTCGCACCCGAACGCCGCGGTGACCGCGATCCCGACCCACCCGGACCACCCGATGTACCGGGAGGACAAGGTGCGCGTCTACGTCGACCCGGTGACCTGGATCGACGACCTGCGCGGCTACGACTTCTCGTTCGGCTCCCGCATCCACGGCAACATCGCGGCGCTGCTGGCGGGCACGCCCGCGACGGTGCTGTGCGGCGACTCCCGGACGCTGGAGCTGTGCCGCTACTTCGACATCCCGCACCGCAGGATCGACAAGCTGCCCGAGGACCTGGACCCGGCGCGGCTGTACGAGGAGGCCGACCTCTCCGGACTGACCGGCGGGCACGCGGAGCGCTTCGAGCGCTTCACGGCGTTCCTGGGCCGCAACGGTCTGGAGAACACCTTCACCCACGGCGACGGCGGCGCGGCCTTCGACGCCCGGATGAGGAAGCTGTCCTTCCCGGCGGGCATCCGCCCCTGGAACGACGCCGACCTGGCCTCGCTCACCTCCCGGTTCGGCTGGATGCAGACCCGGCTCGCCGAACTGTCCCTGGACAACGACCGGTTGAAGCGCGAGCTGGAGCGCACCGCCACGGCATCGGCCGCCCCGACGTCCGTCTACCGCAAGGCCCGCCGTGTGGTGGCCCGCCCGATCAGACGGGCACTGCAGACGGGCCGCCAGTAACGGAGTCAGGCCGCCGCGGGCACCTTCAGCACCCGGCGGGCCTTGCGCACGGCGCGGCGCAGGACCGAGGAGGGTGTGTGCTCGCGGTAGCCGGGGAAGGCCCTGGCCTCGCGCGGGGTGGCGAGGTAGACCGAGTCGGGTATGCCCGCCGCGGCGTCACGGAAGTGCGGGTAGGCGAGGTAGACGTGGTGGCCCCGCTTCTCCAGCAGGGCCGCCGCCTGCTTCTTCGCCTTCACGAACTCCACGACGGGCAGCAGGAGTTCGGGCTTCTCCTCGGCCACCAGGTGCAGCCGCAGGCGCTCGTCGACCTTCAGCCGGCGCGCCACGCCCTCGGTCCAGAACTGCTCCATCAGCGGCTTCGCCAGCTCGAACTTGTGCCGTCGTACCTTCTCGCTGTCCTTGAGGTACTTGGGGCCGAACTGCGGGAGCAGGGTGACCACGAAGGGCCGGTGCATGAGGGAGTCGCGCCGCTCGCCGGGCGGCACCATGTCGGCGATCAGGTTCATCAGGGCCCGCGCGGAGTCGAAGCGCAGGGTGTAACCGCCGCTCTTGGTCACGTGCTTGCCGTCGTCGCGGCCGACCAGGTAGTAGCAGGTGTGGTCGGCGATCACGGAGACGCCGTCGGCCCGCAGATACGCCTCCATCGTGAACAGCGCGTCCTCGCCGGTCCACAGGGACTCGTCGAAGCGCATGCCGTGCCGCTCCAGGAGCTCCCGGCGGAACAGCTTCTGCGCGCTCAGCGTGAACTTGATGTTGGACGAGAAGACGTCCGTGCGCTCCAGGGTCTTGCCCCACATGGACTGCGGCGGCTTGCGGTTGATGCCCTCGACCCTGCCGAGGACGACGTCCGTGGCGTTGCGGTCGGCCATGTCGACCATGCGCTCCAGGGCCTCGGGGCCGAGCCGGTCGTCGGCGTCGAGGAAGAACACGTAGCGCCCGGCGGCCTTGCTCAGGCCGACGTTGCGGGGGCCGCTGGGGCCGCCGGAGTTGGCCTGCCGGATCACGGTGACGGACATGGAGACGCGGTCGGCGAACTCCTCCAGGCACTCCCCCGTGCCGTCGGTGGAGCCGTCGTCCACCGCTATGACCTCGATGCGCCCCGGGTCGATGGTCTGTGCCTCGACGGACGCGAGGCATTCGACCAGGTAAGGCATCGCTTCGTACGCTCCGATGACGACAGTCACATCAGGCTGCGTCACGGTCACATTTCCCCCTCGTCACGGGATCTTTCCCCCGTATCGTCTTATTGGCTACCTGCTAGACGGACGACCAGGGGGGCGGGTTGCCCGTACGTACGTAAAAAGGGCCCGGTTTTCGAGGATCACTCCTCGGAAACCGGGCCCTTCTCACCGTTTTCACATACGGGGGCTCACGCGGTGGTGGGCGGCTGCGCCGACAGCGCGTCCGACAGTTCGTCGGCGCCGGGGGTGCCGGCCGCGGCGGCGCGGGACTCCTGGCCGAGGTTGCGGGTCTCGGCCTTCAGCGCCAGGTCGGCGACCGCGGTGTTGAACTGCTCGATGGAGGTCGGCTCGTCGGGGCCGAGCAGGTACTCCTTGAGCTCCTTGCGGTCCTCCGCCAGCGGGTCGGCGGCGGGCTCGCGGACCGCGGCCAGCAGCTCGCCCAGCTCGGCGGCGGAGTTGGACAGGATCGTGGCGGCGCGCACCGCGGTGTTCTGCCGCTTGAACTCCTCCACGCCCAGCTCGGCGGAGTCCGTCACCGCGTACGGCTTGCCGCTGGCGATGAAGTCGGAGACCACGCTGGAGATGTCGGAGACCATCGCGTCGGAGACGTTGAAGCAGTCGTACAGGCGCGGCTCGGCGCCCGTGACGACGCGGTGCTCGAAGGTGCCGGCGGAGCGCCAGTAGGCGTCGTTCCACTCGCCGCGCAGCCGGGCGACCTCCTCGTGCCGCTTGAGGTCGACCACGCCGTCGCGGGTGGCCTCGGCCTCGTCGCCGCGGTCGCTGCCGGTGCCGGAGAGCTCGGCCAGCCGCGCCTCGATCCGGGCCAGTTCCGCCTTGGCCTGGGCCTGGGCGGCGCTGTCGACGGTGAAGCGGGGGTCGGCGGCGCGCTCGGCGGCGGCCTTCTCGACCAGCGCGGTGATCCGCTGGTGCGCGGCGCCGGCCTCCTTGCTGACGGTGCCGGTGAACGGGTGCGGCTTGTACAGCACACGGACCGGCGGGTCGGCCTTGAGGAGCTTCTTGACGATGTTCTCGCCGGCCAGCACGAGCGAGGTGTTGCCCGGGTTGCCGTCCCATCCCTCCCAGGTGGGCGCGTACAACACGGTGGGGACACGCCCCTCGGGCACGCCCTGCCGGCCCTGGATCGGCGCCAGCTGCGGGCGGCCGACCTCCACGATGTCGTCGTCGCGGACGCCGACGTCGGCTATGGCGTAGCGGTCACGGCCGGCGCGGCCGGCGGTCCACACCTCGTCGTACACCTTGCTGAAGGGGTTGACGCTGGCGAGCTTGTCGCTGTCGCCGTGGCCGATGAAGACGTGCTTCATGGTGGGCACGCGCAGCAGGTGGATGTTCTTGCCGACGTTGGCCGCGTACAGCGCGACGCGCACGGTGGTCAGGTCCATGTTCATCAGGTGGACACCGCCGGGCACGCAGACGACCGGGACCGTGGTGGGCGCCAGGTTGGCCAGGATGACCCGCTCGCGCAGGACGACCAGCGGCTTGGAGTCGAGCTGCTCCATCGTCTCCAGCCACATGTTGACCTGGTAGGCGGAGTCCTTGGAGCCGGAGAAGTACAGCACCGTCTCCGGCTTGTACTCGCGCAGCCAGTCGTCGACCGCCGCCAGGACCTTCTCGGCGTTCGGCGGGATCTTCCCGCCGCGGACGTACGGCATCAGCGCGAGGACGTACAGGCAGCCCAGGAAGAGGGTGACGCCGATGCCGATGAATCCGGGCACCGACGACTCCATCTCCGCGGCGACCAGGATGCCGGCCACGGCCGCGAGGTCGAGGTGGAGCATCTTCTCGGCGGAGCGGTTCAGCAGGAAGCGCGGCGGGGCGTCCGGGATGCGGATGCGGGACTTCAGGTCGACGTTGCGGGTGGCGACCGGCATCCGGCGGCGGTTGCGGATCAGGGTGACCAGGGCGCCGTGCGGGGCCTGGAGGCCGTAGAAGGCGATGAAGCAGGCGACCGCGCCGTAGTAGATCAGGTTGTCCGCGAGGGACAGCCGGGCCAGCAGCAGGATCAGCAGCAGCTCTCGGATCAGGAAGCGGATCGAGAGGCCGGCGCGGACCTTGCTGAGCCGGTTGACCAGGTAGCTGCCCTTGCGGTGCAGATAGTGGTCGGCGGCGTACGTCACGGCGGCGGCCGCGGCGAAGGCGGGCACGCTCGGAACGAGCGCGGCCAGCATCAGCGCCGGGAAGCCCAGCATCATGAGCGCCGCCGCGGCCAGCTCGGCCGCGCTGCCCACCCGGGCGACGCGAATAGCGGTGGATATCACGGAGAACCTGCTCTGGGAGGGAGTGCCGGTTTTGAATGTATTCAGGCCCCTGCGAAGACCCGGACGATGCACTGCTCAATGCACTGCATTAACCCCGGAAAGCAGAGGCCTGAATAACGGAAGACTAATTCCCGTTGATTATTACACGCCGTCCTGGCGGTCCAGCACCGAGGCCAGGGCCTGCTCGAAGCCCGTGGCCTTCGCCGCGCCCGCCGTCGGGTCCTGCTGGCGGACGTCGATGACGTGCCCGGTCAGCTCGGACAGCAGCACGTCGAGCGAGGTGCGGGCGACCGCCTCGGAGGAGAGCAGGGTGCCCGCGGGCTCCTGGCCGAAGGCCTTGGTGCGCATCGGGGTGGCGGTGCGCTCCGGGTTGATGCAGTTGACGCGGACGCCGTCGCCGGCCCACTCGTCGGACAGGGCCTGGGTGAGGTTCACCATGGCGGCCTTGGTCGAGGAGTAGAGGCTGTACTCGGCGCGGCCGCGGGTGTAGCTGCTGGAGGTGTACAGCAGCAGCTGGCCCTTGGTCTCCGCCAGGTACTTGTACGCCGAACGCGCGATCTGCACCGGGGCGAGGTAGTTGACCTTCAGCGCTTCCTCGATGGTCGCGTTGTCGGTCTCGGCCAGCTTGCCGATGCGCAGCACGCCCGCGGTGTTGACGACGTAGTCGATCCGGCCGGTCTCGCCGTACGCCTTGGACAGCGCGTCGTCGACCTCCTCCGGGTTCTCCACGTGGGTGCCGGTGGTGGAGCGGCCGAGGGCGTAGACCTTGGAGCCGTAGGACTCCGCGAGCTCGGCGATGTCCTTGCCGATGCCGTACGAGCCGCCGAAGATCACGATGGTCTTGCCGGTGAGCAGCTCGCGGTAGGCGTCCTCGCTCACCTGCTCGGGCGCGGCCGTCGAGGCGAGCTGGAACAGCTTGTCGGCGATGAAGACGTCGACGGGCTGGGTGACCTTCATGTTGTACTCGTCGCCCGCGACGACGTGGATCGGCACGTCCGGCAGGTACTTGAGCACGACGGAGCAGTCGTCGGTGGCCTGGAAGTTCGGGTCGCCGGCCGCGACCTCGTAGGCCCGCTTGATCGTGGACAGCTTGAAGGCCTGCGGCGTCTGGCCGCGGCGCAGCCGGGAGCGGTCCGGGATCTCGGTGATGAACTCGCCGTCCTGGCCGTGCGTGCGGGTCACGATGATGGTGTCCGCGGACGGGATGGCGACGTCGACGGCCTGGTAGCGCTCCAGCGCGGCCACGCAGTCGTCGATCACACGCCGCGAGAGCAGCGGGCGAACGGCGTCGTGGAAGAGGACGTTGAGGTCCTCGCCCTCGGCCAGACCCTCGCCGAGGGCCTCGATGGCGCGCTCGGTGGTCTCGTTGCGGGTCGAACCGCCCTCGATGATCTTCTTGACCTTGGTCAAGCCGGCCTTGGCGACGATCTTCTCGACGTCGGGCACGTAGCCCGGCGCCATCAGCACGATGATGTCGTCGATCGAGTCCGCCTGTTCGAAGGTGGCCAGGGTGTGCTCGATGACTGCCTTGCCGGCGATCTTCAGCAGCTGCTTGGGGATCGAGAGACCCACCCGCTGGCCGGTGCCACCGGCCAGGATCACTGCGGTGGTACGGGGCTTGGCTATGTGCTGGGACACAGAGGACCTACCTTGGGGCGACAGGGAACCCGGAAATGGTCCCACTTGCGGTTACCGCTGTGCAAGGTGAGCGCCGTTCACCGCATATGTGCGCGCCACCTGACATTCACCTTGCACCACTGGTGACACCGTGACACTCGCCGGGCGCGTCCGCGGAATTGCTGTGAGTAACGGCACAGGAGATCAGTGCCGGCGCAGCTTCTTCAGGCAGCGGTGACCGAGCACCTTCACGAGTTCCTTCGACGGCGTCTGGTGAACCGTGCGCGCCTTCGCGGGATCGGCGTGCCGCACGGGAGCCCCCGCGGCCGCCGCGAGGGCGCCGTAGAGCGCCTGGGCCGCCACCTCGGGAGCGATCCGCGGCTCGCCCGAGGCCGGGGCCCGGTCCGGTGACGCCGGTACGGCGGACAGCAGCGCCGGATCGCCGAGGACGCGTACGCCCGTCCGGGCGATGCGTTCCGCCATCTCGGTGGCTCTGGCGGCCGCGGCCTCGGCGGCCCAGACGGGGGTGGAGATCTTCACGTCCCGCGGTGTCGGACTGCACGCATTCTTCATATGCATCACCGCGCCGTTGCGCACGAGCCTGGAATACAGCTCGTCCGGCAGGCCATTGCCGCGGAATTCCTTATTAAGATTCCGCAGCATTTCGGTCTCGGCGAGAGTAAGGGAACGATTCGCTGTGTCCGGAACGGGTTGCAGCAGGTTCTCGGGCAGCCCGAGCAGTGTCTCGAAGGTGCGCATCAGGCCGTCCCGGTCGCGGTCGTCGACCACGACCACCGTGACCCGCTCCGGGCCCACCACCGCGGCCCAGCGCTCGACGAGCCGGTCGTGCCCGTGGCGGCGCCAGAAGCTGGGGGTGGGCTGCTCGTACGGCGCCTTCCTCAGCATGTGCCGCAGCCAGTCCTCGTAGCCCATGCGCAGGCCGTTCTGCACGTACTGCTGCCACTGCGAGGGCATGATCCTGGCCAGCGGGCGCAGGGTGACCAGGACGTGCACCCGGTCGCCGCCCAGCTGCCGGACGATCCGCGCGACGGTCGCCTCGTCCTCGGCGTCGGCGAAGAACTCGCTGCTGACCGCCGAGGTGCGCCGGCCGGTGGCCTCGACCTGCTTGACCAGCGTCGCCCAGTGCCGGTCGGTGGGCACGATGTCGCCGATCATGGCTGGCCGGGCGCAGGCGGCCAGCGCGGCCTCCATGGGGTGCCGGGTGTGCGCGGGGAACTCCACGCCGTGCGCGGGCAGTCGGTCCTTCGCGGCGAACAGGGCGCCCTGGATCGAGGTGGTCCCGGTCTTGTGCGGGCCGATGTGCAGCAGCCGGGTGCCGGCGGGCAGCGGCTCGGGCCGCCGCACCGGGGCATCGTCTCTCGTGCAGTCCGTCTCCATGGTCAGGGGATGGTAAGAGGCTTACCTGAGACTTACCTGAGGAGGGCCTGGGACCCGGATGAACCCCAGGACTCCTTCCGCGCCGCAGTCAGGCGAGTTCGACGCCGGGGCGGCCGTTCTCCACTCGCAGCCGGGCCAGGGTGCTCGCGGCCGCCGTCGGCCGTACGACCGTGTCGACCACCCTGACCTGCGCGTCGATGCCGTGCCGGTCGATGTCGAAGAGGTGGTAGCCGCGGTGTGCGTCGATCAGCTTCCAGTGCGGGTTGTCCGGCAGCAGCGGGTCCCACTGAGCGTGGAAGGCGGCCTGGTCCTGGTCGCCGTTGCTGGAGATGGAGGTGCCGACGAACTCGGCGCCGACGACGTCGGATTCGGGGTCGGCGTAGTCCGTCCTGAGGTCGCTGATCATCGTCAGGTGGCGGTCGCCGCTGAGCACGACCGGGTTGCGGACGTCGGCGAACTCCCCCAGCAGGGCGTTGCGTTCGACCTGGTAGCCGTCCCAGGCGTCGTAGTACCAGAGCTTTCCGTCGCCGACCTGCAGGTCCGTCTCGGCCATCATGATCTGCGAGGCGATCAGGTTCCAGCGGGCGGGCGAGTCGTGCAGCCCGTCCAGCAGCCACTGCTTCTGCTCGGCGCCGAGCATGGTCATCGACGGCGACCGGGCGCCCTCCTGGGTGGTCGCCTGGTCGGTGCGGAACTGGCGGGTGTCCAGGACGTTGAGGCGGGCGAGGCGGCCGAACTCCAGGCGGCGGTACATCTGGATGTGCGGACCGTCCGGGATCGCGCTCGCGCGGACCGGCATGTGCTCGTAGTACGCCTGGAAGGCCGCCGTCAGCCGGGCCACGAAGGCGTCGTGCGGCTGCTTGGCGGGGTCCTGGGGGATCTCGCCGGCCCAGTCGTTGTCGACCTCGTGGTCGTCGAAGGTGACCACCCAGGGGGCGTTCGCGTGCATCGCCGCGAGGTCGGGGTCGGAGCGGTACTGGGCGTAGCGGTTGCGGTACTGCTCCAGGGTGTACGGCTCCCCCGTGCCCTCGTGCCGGCGCGGGCCCGCCGACGACGGCGTGGACTCGTAGATGTAGTCGCCGACGAACAGGACGACGTCGGGGTCCTGGTCGAGCATGTCGGCGTACGGCGTGAAATAGCCGTGCTGCCAGTTCTGGCAGGAGGCCAGGGCAACGCGCAGCGAGCCGCCCTTGCCGTGCGGGTGCGGGGCGGTCCGGGTGCGGCCGGCCGGGGAGATCTGCGCGCCCACCCGGAAGCGGTACCAGTACGCGCGCCCGGGACGCAGGCCCCGTACGTCGACGTGAACGCTGTGCCCGTACTCGGGGCGGGCCTGGGCGACGCCCCGGCGGGCGGTCTTTCTGAACCGCTCGTCCTCGGCGATCTCCCACTGCACCGGGACCACCTCGTCGGGCATGCCGCCGCCGTTCAGCGGGTCCGGGGCGAGGCGGGTCCAGAGCACGATGCCGTCGGGCAGCGGGTCGCCGGAGGAGACACCGAGGCTGAACACCCCGTCGGGCACGGTGTTCTCCGCGGCTCGGGCGGTGCCCGGGAGCCACAGCTGGGCAGAGGCCGCGGCGCCGAGAACGGCGGCACCGGCGGTCAGAAAACGGCGTCGGTCGGGCGAGAGTGCTCCGGTCATCGTCGAACTCCTTTGCCTGGCTGGCCTCTTGGACTCGTGCAGGCTCACGCACCCGGGCGGTCCGCCCGCTGAACGTGGCCCTTCGCGTGCATGACAAATGGGCAGACAACAGAAGACCCGTTGCGACACGGGAACAACAGGATGAACCCGATCTTGTCGCAACGGGCCTCATGAACGAGCCGCGTGCGGGGATACCACCAAGTTGGCGGAAAGACCCGGGGCGCCTACCGCGGCCTCGCTACGGCACCGAAGACACCGTCCCCCTACTCCGCGAACGGATCGAAGTCGCCGTACTCCCGATCCGCGTCGTCCCGCTCGGCCTGCCGGTCCCGCCGCCGCTGCGCGGCCGGCCTCGGCGCCTCGAAGCGATGGTCCTCGCCCCGGCGCCCCAGCATCTCCGCACCGGCCGTCAGCGTCGGCTCCCAGTCGAAGACGACGGCGTTGTCCTCGGGACCGATGGCCACGCCGTCCCCGGAGCGGGCGCCCGCCTTGACCAACTCGTCCTCCACACCGAGCCGGTTGAGCCGGTCCGCGAGGTAGCCCACGGCCTCGTCGTTGTTGAAGTCGGTCTGCCGCACCCAGCGTTCGGGCTTCTCGCCACGCACCCGGAACAGCGGCTCGCCGGCGACGTCCTCGCGCGTGACGGTGAACCCGGTGTCATCGACGGCCTTCGGCCGGATGACGATCCGCGTCGCCTCTTCCTTCGGCTTCGCGGCGCGCGCCGACGCGACCATGTCGGCCAGCGCGAACGACAGCTCCCGCAGCCCGAGATGGGCCACCGCCGACACCTCGAAGACCCGGTAGCCCCGCGCCTCGAGGTCCGGCCGCACCATCTCGGCGAGATCCTTGCCGTCCGGTACGTCGATCTTGTTGAGGACGACGATCCGGGGCCGCCGGTCGAGCCCGCCGTACTGCTTCAGCTCCTCCTCGATGATGTCGAGGTCGGAGACGGGGTCGCGGTCGGACTCCAGGGTCGCCGTGTCCAGCACGTGCACCAGCACGCTGCACCGCTCCACGTGCCGCAGGAACTCCAGGCCGAGTCCCCGGCCCTGGCTCGCCCCGGGGATCAGCCCCGGCACGTCGGCGATGGTGTACACGTTCTCACCGGCCGTCACCACGCCCAGGTTGGGCACCAGCGTCGTGAAGGGATAGTCCGCGATCTTCGGCTTCGCGGCGCTCAGCACCGAGATCAGCGAGGACTTGCCCGCGCTCGGATAGCCCACGAGCGCCACGTCGGCGACGGTCTTCAGCTCCAGGACGACGTCCTGCAGATCCCCCGGCTCGCCGAGCAGCGCGAAACCGGGCGCCTTGCGGCGGGCCGACGCGAGCGCCGCGTTGCCGAGGCCGCCGCGGCCGCCCTGCGCGGCGACGAACGAGGTGCCGTGCCCCACCAGGTCGGCGAGGACGTTGCCCGCCTTGTCGAGGACGACGGTGCCGTCCGGCACGGGCAGGATCAGGTCCTGGCCGTCCTTGCCGGAGCGGTTGCCGCCCTCCCCGGGCTTGCCGTTGGTGGCCTTGCGGTGCGGGGAGTGGTGGTACTCGAGAAGCGTGGTCACGGACTGGTCGACGGTGAGGATGACATCCCCGCCGCGTCCGCCGTTGCCGCCGTCGGGTCCGCCGAGCGGCTTGAACTTCTCGCGGTGGACGGAGGCACAGCCGTGACCTCCGTTACCCGCGGCGACATGCAGTTCGACGCGGTCCACGAAGGTGGTCATGGTTCAGTGCCTCCAGAGACGTAAGTACTACTCGTGTTAACACGCGAAAGGCGGACCCGCCTTCCCGACCGGGAAGTGAGGTCCGCCTCGCGAAAAGCTTCCGATCAGCCGACTCAGGCGACCGGAACGATGTTCACGACCTTGCGGCCACGGAACGTGCCGAACTCCACCGCACCGGGCTGGAGCGCGAACAGCGTGTCGTCGCCGCCGCGGCCGACGCCGGAGCCCGGGTGGAAGTGGGTGCCGCGCTGGCGGACCAGGATCTCGCCCGCGTTGACGACCTGACCGCCGAAGCGCTTCACGCCGAGGCGCTGAGCGTTGGAGTCGCGACCGTTACGGGTGGACGATGCGCCCTTCTTGTGTGCCATCTCTCCTCAGTCCCTTACTTCGCAGCCGCGGGGATCTCAGTGACCTTGATCGCCGTGTACTGCTGGCGGTGGCCCTGACGACGGCGGTAGCCGGTCTTGTTCTTGTAGCGAAGGATGTCGATCTTGACGCCCTTGTGGTGGTCCACGACCTCGGCCTGGACCTTGATGCCGGCCAGCACCCACGGGTCGCTGGTCACAGCGTCGCCGTCGACAACGAGCAGGGTCGAGAGCTCGACCGTGTCGCCAACCTTGGCAGTGGAAATCTTGTCAACCTCAACGATGTCGCCGACAGCAACCTTGTGCTGGCGACCACCGCTGCGCACGATGGCGTACACGCGGATCTCACTCTCTCGCTCGGGAACGGCACCCCCGCAGTCCAGCCACCCGGCACGGGCAGCCTCTCCGGAACGGCCGGCGCGGAACGCCCGGCGCTCTGGAGGAAGAGGTTTACGGGGATGTGGCGCGTCCCATATCCGTGGACACGCCGACGGTCAAGGTTACGGGGCCGGAGCCGAGGGGGTCAAACCGGACCGGGTCCCGCGGGTATGCGGCCGATCACACCGACCGGCCGCACCCCTTCACCTCGTACTGCTCAGCTCTCGTCGGCGGCGGCGGAGACCGAGGTCTTCTTCGCCGTCGACTTGGCCGCGGCCGTCTTGGCGGTCTTCGCCGCCTTCTTGGCCGTCGTCTTCTTCGCGGCCGTCTTCTTGGCTGCGGTCTTCTTGGTGGCCGCCTTCGTCGCGGTCGCCTTCTTGGCCGTCTTGCGGGCCGTCTTCTTGGCCGGAGCGGCCTCCTCGACGTCCCCCTCGGCGGCCGCGGGGGCCTCGTCCGTCGCGGCCGACGGGACGACCACGACGGCCGCCTCCTCGGACGCGGTGGGCGCGGTGGCCTTGCGGACCGCACGGCGCCGGGTACGGGCCGGGGCGGCGCTCTCGGCGACCGGCTCGGACCGCTCCTCGACGGGCTCGGCGGCCTTCTCGGCCTCGGCCCGCGGCTCGGCCGCGGGCGCGGCCTCGGTGACCGTCACCACGGCCGCCTCGGCCCCGGCCGGCGAACCGGCGGGCGCCGACACCTTGCGGGTGGCGCGACGGCGGGTACGGCCCTTGGGCGCGGCCTCCTCGGCGGGCTCGGCCGGCTCGGCCGGGACCACCGGGTCCTCCGCGGCGACCGGCGCGGCCTGCGCCTCGGTGGCCGTCTCCGGCTGCACCGGACGCTCGGCCTCCGCCGCGGCCGGCACGACCTGGGCGGTGGGCACCTCGGCGACCTCGGTGTCGGACTCGGCCCTGGCGGCGTCGGACCCGGTCCGCTCGCCCTCCGGACGCGTCCGGCCCTTCGGCGCACCGGCCGGAGCCGACGCACGCCGGCTCGTCCGGCGCCGGGAACGGCCACCGCGCACGGCGGCCTCCGCCTCGGCGACGCTGCTGAACAGCTCCTCGTCCGGCTCGAAGACCGGCGCGGGGAGCGCGATGGGCTCGGCGGCCTCGGCGGCGACCTCGGTCTCCGTCTCCTCGGCCTCCGTCTCCTCGACCTCGGCCTCCGGCGCCTCGACGGCGACCGCGGCCTCGTGGACGTGCTCGTGCCCGTCGCCGCCGCGTCCGCGCTTCTTGCGCTTGCCGCCGCCCCCGCCGGAGCTCGGCTGCTCCATGTGGACGATGACACCGCGGCCGTTGCAGTGGACGCAGGTCTCGGAGAAGGACTCCAGCAGGCCCTGGCCGACCCGCTTGCGGGTCATCTGGACCAGGCCCAACGAGGTCACCTCGGCGACCTGGTGCTTGGTCCGGTCGCGGCCCAGGCACTCCAGCAGGCGGCGCAGCACCAGGTCCCGGTTGGACTCCAGCACCATGTCGATGAAGTCGATGACGATGATGCCGCCGAGGTCGCGCAGCCGCAGCTGACGGACGATCTCCTCGGCCGCCTCCAGGTTGTTCCTGGTGACCGTCTCCTCCAGGTTGCCGCCCTGGCCGGTGAACTTGCCGGTGTTGACGTCGACGACGACCATCGCCTCGGTCCGGTCGATCACCAGCGAACCGCCGCTGGGCAGCCAGACCTTGCGGTCCAGGGCCTTGGCGAGCTGCTCGTCGATCCGGTAGGTGGCGAAGACGTCGACCTCGGAGGTCCACCTCTGCAACCGCTCGGCGAGGTCGGGCGCGACGTGCGAGACGTAGCCGTAGACGGTCTCCCACGCCTCGTCGCCGCTGACGATGACCTTGGAGAAGTCCTCGTTGAAGATGTCGCGGACGACGCGGACGGTCATGTCCGGCTCGCCGTACAGCAGCGTCGGGGCGTTGCCGTTCTTCGACTTCTTCTGGATGTCCTCCCACTGCGCCTGCAGCCGCTCGACGTCGCGGCGCAGCTCGTCCTCGCTCGCGCCCTCGGCGGCGGTGCGCACGATGACGCCCGCGTCCTCGGGGACGATCTTCTTGAGGATGGTCTTCAGCCGGGCCCGCTCGGTGTCGGGCAGCTTGCGGCTGATGCCGGTCATGGAGCCCTCGGGGACGTACACGAGGTAGCGGCCCGGGAGGGAGACCTGGCTGGTCAGACGCGCGCCCTTGTGACCGATCGGGTCCTTGGTGACCTGCACGAGGACCGACTGGCCGGACTTCAGGGCGGACTCGATGCGGCGCGGGCCGTTGGCCATGCCGAGGGCCTCGAAGTTGACCTCACCGGCGTACAGGACGGCGTTGCGGCCCTTGCCGATGTCGATGAAGGCGGCCTCCATCGAGGGCAGGACGTTCTGCACCTTGCCCAGGTAGACGTTGCCGACGTACGAGGTCGCCTGCTCCTTGTTGACGTAGTGCTCGACGAGCACGCCGTCCTCCAGGACGCCGATCTGCGTGCGCTCGCCGCTCTGGCGGACGACCATCACGCGCTCGACGGCCTCGCGGCGGGCGAGGAACTCGGCCTCGGTGATGATCGGGACGCGGCGGCGGCCCTGCTCGCGGCCTTCGCGGCGGCGCTGCTTCTTGGCCTCCAGACGCGTGGAGCCCTTGATGGACTGCACCTCGTCGGACGGCTCGGACTTCGGGCGGGGCTCGCGGACCTTGACGACGGTGCGCTCGGGGTCGCCGTCGCCGGGCTCGCTGTCGGCGGAGCTGTCACCGGCACGACGGCGGCGACGGCGCCGGCGGCGGCTACTGGAGCTGGACCCGCCGGGCTCGTCGTGAGCGTCCTCGGCGTCCTCCTCCTCCTGCTCGGCGGTGTCCTCGGCGTCCTGGTCGGCCTGCTCGGCGGCGACGTCGTCGGAGTCCTCGTCCTCGCCGGAGGCGTCCGCGGACTCGCCCCGGCGGCGGCGACGGCCACCGCGGCGGCGGCGCCGGCGCGAGCCGGTCTCCTCGGACTCGTCGCCGTCGTGGGCGTCCTCGGCCGACTCCTCGGCCTCCTCCGCCTCGTCCTCGTCGGTGGTCTCGACGCGCTCCACGGTCTGGACGGCGGCCGGCGCCTCGGCCTCGTCGCCGGACGCGGCGCCCCTGCGGCGGCGCCGGCGGCGGGCCCCGGTCTGCTCCTCCTGGAGCTCCTCGGGCTCGGCGGCCTCGGCACCGGATCCGGGCTCGGACTCGGACTCGGCGGCGGCCTCAGCGGCGGCGCGCTCGGGCGTCTGGAACTTCGGTTCGGTGAACACCGGCGCCTGGAAGACGGCGACGGCGGGCCGCGCGGGCCGCAGCGGGCTGTCCTCCTCGACGGACGCCTCGGCGGTCATCCGGGCGGGCTCGGAGAACCCGGTGGCGGCCTTGCGGGCGACCCGGCGGCGGCGACGCGGGGAGGCGTCCTCCTCGGCCGGGGCGGCGGCGGGCTCCTGGACGGCCTCGGCGGGCTCCTGGGCGGCCTCGGGGGCGGGTGCGGTCTCGGTGGCGGCCTCCTGCGCGGGTGCGGTCTCGGTGGCGGCCTCCTGCGCGGGTGCCGTCTCCTCCTCCGGCGTCCCGGCGGGCGCGGTCACGCGACGCGTGGCACGGCGGCGGGTGCGGCGCGGAGCCGCTTCCTCGGCACCGTCGACGGCCACGGCGGGCTCGGCGGCAGCGGCGGCGTCGGCCTCCGCGCCCTGCTCGCTCGCGGTCTCGGCCGCCGGCGCGGCCTCGGGGGCTCCGGTGGGCGCGGTGGCGCGCCGGGTGGCACGGCGGCGCGTCCGGGGAGCGGGCGCGGCCTCCTCGGCGGGGGTCTCGGCCACGGCGGCGGGCTCCTCGGTGCTCTCGCTCTCGGCCGCGGCGGGCACGACGGTCTCGGCGGCCTCCGCGGTGGCGGCCGGCGAGGTGACCCGGCGGGTGGCGCGCCGGCGGGCACGCGGCGGAGCGGCGTCCTCACCGGTCACGACGGCCTGCTCGGTGTCGGTGTGCAGGGCAGCCTCGGCGACCTCGGCGGCAGCGGCGGGCACGACCGTCTCGGCCGCCTCGGCGGACGCCGGAGAGGCGGTCGGCGCGGACACGCGGCGCGTGGCACGCCGACGTGTGCGGGCGGCGGGCGCGGGCTCCTCGACGGGCGCCGGTGCGGCGGCCGCCGTCTCCTCGGCACCCTCGGCACCCTCGGTCTCGTCGAGCTCCTGCGGCTCCACGGCCTTCTCCTCGCCCTCGGCCGGTACGGCGGGTGCGGTGACCTCCTCCGTCGTCCCTTCGGCCCCGGCGGGCGGGCCCGCCGGGCGGGAAGCGGCACGGCGCCGACGACGCGGCGGCAGGGTGTCGCTCGGAGTGTTCAGTTCTTCGGAACCCTCGGTGGGTTCGGTCGGTTCGAGCATGCGGGCTTGTCTCCCGTCAGGCTCCCGGGCTCCGCGCCTGGTCCGGCGTCGATGACTCGACCGCCGTTGACGTCCGCGGCTCGCGCGTTGCGCGGTGCCGCCGTCCGGGGCGCGGGCGCCGCACGGGAGCTCTCTGTGTCCTGTCTCGCCGGTTCCGTACACCCTGTTGGGTACGGCCTGGCGAAAGTCTTCTGGTCGGTGCGCTGCCCGACCCAGGTGGCTCCCGAGTACGAGGGCGGCGCTACGACGTCCGTCCTTCGCGGGACCGCCTTACGCCGGCGCCGTCGCGGCGGCAGCGGCCGTTGGGGCCTCAGCTGCCTCGCGGTCGGGCGCGAGCGGGTCGGTCACCGTGCCGGTCTCTTCATCGAACAGCCCCTGCGCCAGCCTGGTCACCGCTGCGGGGACCGGCGGCGCCAGGTCGGCCACGGCGCGGAGACCGGACAGGACGTCGTCGGGTCGTACGGCAGGCGTCACGTGCCGAACAACCAGCCGCAGTATCGCACAGGGCTGGTCGGTCGGCCTATCAGCCGGATCACTGTGCGTTTCGAGATCCGCCCGGATGTCCAGATCCGCGACCGCGGAACGGGCGTCGAACGTCCGGACGCCGTTCTTCGTCGTCCGCTGGACCTCCACGGTCCCGGCGGCCTTGAAGGCGGCGACCGCGCGCTCGGCGTCCTCGGGGGCCACGCCGTCCAGGCGCAGCTCCCACACGGAGGCGGTCAGCCGGTCGGCGAGGCCGGAGGTGCGGGCCTCGACGGCGTCGACGATGTCGAGCCCGGGGGGCAGCGACTCGTCGAGCAGGACCCTGAGTTTCTCCGGGTCCCGCGCCTCGGTGAGGGCGATCTCCAGGTACTCCGCCTCACTGCCCGTGCCGGTGGGTGCGGCATTGGCGTACGACACCTTCGGATGCGGCGTGAACCCCGCCGAGTACGCCATCGGCACCTCGGCTCGGCGCAACGCACGCTCGAAGGCGCGCTGGAAGTCACGGTGGCTGGTGAACCGGAGGCGGCCGCGCTTGGTGTAGCGCAGTCGGATGCGCTGCACCGCGGGTGCGGGCGGCGGGCCTTCGGGCTGTCGCTTGCCCAGTGTCGTTCAGTCCTTCGTGAGAGCGGTCGTACCTCTACCAAGAGTACGTGTCTCGTGGCCCGACGGTTCCCGCCGGTCGATCCTCCCGGCCGGTTCGGGTTCCCCGAACAGCATCCGGCGGAAGTCCGCCCGCGCCTGCCGTACGGATTCCCGGGCGGCGGCCAGCGCCTCCCGGGTCGCCCGTCCCACGCTGCGTGCGAGGGCCGCGGCGGGCTTCAGCACGACGTCCCGGACGGCATGGCCGACGGGGGTGAGCACCGTGCGGTACACCCACCGCACCGGTTCCACGAAGACCAGCCGGAAGAGGGCGGCGAGGGCGCGTCCGACGGCGAGCGAGATCCGCCCGGCCACCCGCCAGGCATGCCCGAGGGCATCACCGACCTCGCGGGCGACGACGGCGAGGACGCGTCCGACGGGAACGAGGACCCAGCGCCACAGCGCCAGCGCGGGCAGCACCAGCGCCACCCGGGCGATCCAGTACAGCGCGACGCCGATACCGGTGGCGACCGTGCCCACCAGCCACGCCAGTCCCCTGGCGCACGCGGCGATCGCGTGCCCCAACGGCGTCAGGACCCACGCGTACAGCCGGCCCGCGGGGACGACGAGGAGGTACCGCGCCAGCCAGGCCAGGCCGGTGTACACCCCGGTCCCGACGGCCGCGAGCAGCCACCACACGCCCCGCGCGACGGGCGTGAGCACCCGCGCGTACACCCATACGAGGGCATGTCCGAGGGGGGTCAGCACCGACCGGTAGAACCAGGTCAGCGGGATGACGACGAGCACCTTTCCGAGCAGCCCGAGCGCCTTGCCGACGGGTACGACGACGTATCGCCACAGTCCTATGAGGGGCCAGACGAACAACGCCCGCCCGAGCCACAGCAGGGCCCGCCCGACCGGCCTGAGGACGGTGTCCGTCAGGAACCTGCCCGCCACCACCAGCGCGTCCCAGACCATGCGCACCGGAACGACCAGCACGAGCACGACGATCCGCACCGGCAGGCGGATCGCCACGGCGAGACACCCCTCCGGTGCCTGCCGCTCGGGCCGCTGCGGGGATTTCTCCAGGTCCATACCGACGTAGACGCGCGGACGGCCCGGATGGATGCGGTCCTGGGGCCGAACGGCCCCCGCCCGGGCCGCGACAGGCCCTTCGAACGGGCCTGTCGTCATCTCCACCCGCCCGCGCGAGCGGCGCACGCTGACGACATGAGCGGCAACCACACATCCCCAGGCACCGGGTCATGGCACCTGAAGGGCTTCATGATCCTCACTCCGTCGCAGATCGAGGTCACGGCCGGAGAAGAGTTCACTTCGTCCGTGAGCGTGTGGCCCGCGGGGCCACGGCACGTCGTCAGCGCGTCCGCGTCCGCCGGCTCGGACCTGCGGGTCACGGTGGAGGGCCACAAGGTCACGGTCACCGGGCGCCTCGGGCGCAGGGGCGACAGGCACACCGTTCAGGTGTCCGTGAGCGACGGCGCGGACGTCGCGCACGACACCCTGACCATCGAGGCCACCGACCTGCACCGGCCGATCCCGCCGTTCCTGCACTCGACCACCGGCTGACCACGACCCGGCCACACATGCCGGGCCCGCCGGGTACGCCCATACTGGTGGCAGAAGCGTCGCCGTCCTCCGTCAGAGGGAGGTGGGTGCGGACATGTGCCGCTGGATCGCCTACTCGGGCACGCCCATCCTGCTCAGCCACGTCCTGTTCGAGCCGCAGCACAGCCTGATCGACCAGAGCCTGCACTCCCGACTGGGCGTGGAGACCACCAACGGCGACGGCTTCGGGGTCGGCTGGTACGCGGCGGATCTCCCCACCCCGGCGGTCGTACGGGACGTGGGCCCGGCCTGGAACAACCGCAACCTCCAGGAGGTCGCCCACCACGTCCGCTCGGGCCTGTTCTTCGCCCACATCAGGGCGACGACAGGGACGGCCGTGCAGCAGACCAACTGCCATCCCTTCCGGTGGGATCGCTGGCTGTGGATGCACAACGGCGTGATCAGCGACTTCCCCCGGCTCCGACGCGACCTGGCGCTGGCCGTCGACCCCGCCCTGTACTCCGACATCGAGGGCTCCACCGACTCGGAGCTGATGTTCTACCTCGCCCTGACCTTCGGTCTCACCGAGGACCCGCCGGACGCCGTGGCCCGCATGGCCGGCCTGGTCGAGGAGACGGGACACAAGCACGGTGTACGGCACCCGCTCCAGATGACCGTCGCCGTGTCCGACGGCGACCGCCTCTGGGCTTTCCGCTACTCCAGCGAGGGCCACTCGCGCTCCCTGTACTACAGCACCAGGGTGGACTCCCTGCGCGCCCTCCATCCGGACACCGCGTTCCTGCGCGAGGTCGGCGAGGAGACCCGCCTGGTCGTCTCCGAACCCCTCGGCAACCTCCCCGGAGCCTGGAACGAGGTCCCCGAGAGCAGCTACGGCATCGTCCAACCGGGCCAGGACACCCTCCACGGCTTCCAACCCCGGCCGAACACCGTATGAACCGCCCGGGCCGGACGGGGCCGGCGACCTGCGACCTGCGACAGAGTCACTTCGGTCCGGAACCGCTCCCCGCGATGTCCGCCGACGGGTAGGTCCGGCCGCCCATATCGAGACGGAACGGCGGGTACTGATCCGTCATGAGTGCGGCATAGGCGCTCACCCGGGCGACCCATCGGGCCAGGCCCAGCAGGAAGTCGAACAGGGGGACCGGGTAGCGCGCGGTGACCGCGAGGACGATCACCGCGACCAGGGAGAGGAAAGGAATCACGCCGCCGCCACGCCAAGTGTCCCCTGACGCCCAGCCCCAGTCACCGACGAACATCCCGATGACGATGTACTGCGGGATCGCCAGCAGCCACCACTTCACGAGGACCAGGCCGCGCGAGAGACGCTCGGGATAGACGACGTCGAAACGCGCCGGATAGTCCGGCACGTCCTTGAGCGTGAAGGGCGGGTACCGGTCGGTGCCGAGCGCGGTGTGGGCGTAGTAGCTGACACGCCAGTTCCAGCGCAGTACGCCGACGTTGAACTCGAAGAGGGCCCGGGGATACCGGCCCGTGAACAGGATGGCGAAGAACGCGATGACGGTCACGCAGACGAACGCGATCCACAGGAAGAACAGCACGACGTAGTGGGGAATGGCGAGGAGCCACTTCACCAGCCACAGCCATCTGGACAGCCGAGGGTCGAGAGATGCTTCGATACGCACCGGTGACGCACTGACAGGAATCATGCGCGCAAATCCCTTCGAACGTCCCCGCCCGGCGGTCACCGGCCATGCCCCGCCGGAGCAGGCGGGCGGCCAGGTGGCTTCCTGATCACGGACTCAGACTCGCACGTGCCCGGGAACACCGCGACCGGGGTTGATCCGTTCGTACCGCTCGAATCAGTGTGTGTGACCGCTCGGAGCCGAGGTCGGGCCCGCGTTCTTGACCGTCAGCGGCAGCAACTTCTTGCCCGTCGGGCCGACCTGGATATGGGTCTCCATCTGCGGCCGTATGGACACACGGGTAAATCCAGTACGGTCGCAGATGGGGACACGTACACACGGCAGTCGACAAGAGGCACTACTCGGTTGAGACCGAGTGGACTGACGCAGATCTCGCGCTCTTGGAGGAGTCGAAGGCCGCGGAGGCCCTACTGCCCGAGGACGCTCCTCGCGCTCTCTTATCCATCCGCCTGTCCGTACTGACGAACGAAACCACGTCGCCGGTACGGCAGGAGCTAGACCTTCGCATCTTGGCAAGGGAGCGAGGCTGCCGAGTCGTCGGCGTCGCTTCGAACCTGAACGTGTCGGCGACGAAGGTTCCGCCGTGGCGGAGGAAGCAACTCGGGGACTGGCTGAACAATCGCTCCCCCGCAGAGTCCATCGCCCTCTACATGAGGGAGCTCGAACCCGGAGGCCGTTATACGAAGACCCGGTTCACGAAGGAACAGGCAGAGGCGACGCTCGACAAGCTTGTCGGGGAGTTGGAAGCCATCGGCCCCGAGACGGCGAAGGACGGATGGGTCAACATCCACGGCGGTAAGACCCTCCGCGAACACTGAGCAGGAAGGCGGCATGGAAGCCATGGCCGCAGACCTGCACCGAGTCGGCATCCGGTGCGAGGTCACCCGCACCAAGGTGCCGAGGGTGCGAGCCCCGAAGGTGCACCTCCGCCTACCGGTCCCGAGGGACGTACGTGAGCGGCTCGTGATACTAGAGGACGACTTCGCGGAAGCCTTCTGATGCGTCTTCGAAGATACGCATGAGGGCCGGAGTGGATCACGGACTCCGGCCCCCTGCGACGCACTTCAGCTTGTCAGCGTCGCGCTGCCCTGCTCATCAGGAACTCGGCGGCCGCGCCCACAAGGAGGGCCAGGCTCAGGCCCAGCACGCCGGCGTTGATGACGGACGGCCCCTGAGACCACGCCCAGGCACACCCCGCGAGGAAGGCCACCGCGACGGCGATGCGACCGGACATGGTGGACGTGACCACCAAAGGCTGCCGTCCGGCCAGGCGCCGACGGTACTTGACTGCCAGGATGACCGCCGCGGCCAGGATGAGGACGGACGGTCCGGCGAAAACTTCCATCTCCTAGGTCCTCTCTCTTCGGACTAATGTCCGATCTGAAACGCAGTCTACTTGCAATTGCCGCCGGAGTATTCGTACGGAAGGAACGTAGGCACCTTTACCTCCACGCACTTATGGTCGGAGGTGGCGTTCCAGGCAACCCGGGAAATATTCGCAGCGTTGAGGATGCCGTACGCGTCGAACGGCGGCGGCGCCGCAGCAAAGAGCACGCCCACGAAGGCCGAGTTCGCGGCCAAGTGGGCCGTTTCCCTTTTGTTGAAGTACACCGTGCCGCTGATGATTCCCCACGTCCACTTGGGGTCGGCGACCACCGGGAAGGCCGCGTCGGCGCTCGGGTTGACCGTCTGCGTAACGGTGTCGCCATCAACAGTGTAGGTCGTGGGTACAGCGTTGCCGTTGGCGTCCTTGGCCCACGGGGTCTCCAGGCCACCAATGATCGTTCCGTCGGCGTTGAAGACGACCAGGCCGCCCTCGGCGGTTTGACGGGTCGTAGCCCCGGCGGGCAGCGCCAGCCTGAACGACTGTTGGCGCGGAGCGTTGGCGTCGTTGAGCGTGAACAGCGCGCGGAAGCCCCCGTCAGTGGTCGCCTGCGCGGGCCGCGGTCACGGATGCGTCGTTCCCCGCGAAGACGTTCGTGTCGTTTGTACTGGACTGCTGCTTGGCCCCGGTCGCCGGCAGCGTGAGGGAGACGGTCGCGTCTCCCTTCGTTGCGGTGATGGGCTCATCACCGCGAGTAGGAAGCGTCACCTGGGCGCCGCTCACCGGCGAGTCCAGGGCAGTCGAGCGCAAGTTGGCGGTCCCGGTTGCGTTTTCGATCAGCGTCGCGGCACGAGAGGCAGAGTGGTTCGTGTCGGCTGCCGCAGCAGGCGCCAAAGTTGCGGTCAGAGCGGCTGCGCCGGCAAGTATGGAAAAGCCGGCTATTGCACGTCTGCGCATGAAGTTGTCCCCCAGAAGATGTTCTGCGTCCGCGGGTCAATGCGGACTGATCAACTTCTACACGATCAAGCGCAAACGTTCGAAGCGGATTGCATCGCCACCATCCAGCAGCAGACTCAGAACTTGACCGGAGCTTGGGCATTGGATGGTGAACTTACGCTTTCCCGGCAGGGGCGATTCGGACAATCGAAAGTTTTCGCTGAACGGAGTAGCACGCCGCGAACTCCTGCGTGATGTCTGTCACTTGAACCACTACACGGGGTCGAACGGCTCTTCCGTGCCGTCATCGTCAACGATCTCGCTCTCGCTCTCGATCTCGCTCTCGATCAGACTCACGGCCGTCTCGTCATCATCCCGAGGCAGCGACGAACGGCGAGACTCCCGATTTTCACGTTCGGTCGGAGCGGTCATCGGCACCACTCCCCGGCAACGCCGGCCGCGATGAGTGCTGCGCCGAGGGTGTGGCCGGAGCCGACGTATCGCCAGTTCCGTTCGGTGATTGCTTCGGGTAGGTCGGTGTGGTCCTGGTGGTGGGCGCGTTGGGCGCGAAGTGCTGCGTAGGTGGTGGAGTAGGCGCGGGATTTAGTGAGGATGTGTCCTCGGTAGCCGAGCGTGTGAGTCCAGGCACGCAAGCGGAGGGGCGTGTACTCGGGTAGGGCCGCCGAGGCGCCAGCAGGTCCGCATGAGGGTTCGGGTGTGTTCGCTCACGGGTGCCGACTCGATGTCCTCCCGATTCGAAAGCGGATGGTCAGTGCCGGCGCCTGTGTCGCTCGCGCCCTTGGTGACGTAGTTGGCGACGTACGCGGCGACCGCGTCATCGTCGGGTCCGTCACCGTCAGTCCGTAGGGGCCGGGCGTCGGTCTGGGCGCCCCAGCGTAGGGTCGGCTCGCCCACGGCGGGGCAGTAGGGCGTACGGACCAGGACCCGCCGCGCGGAGGCGCGTACGGCGTCGGTGAGGAGTTCGGCCGTGGCCCAGGCGGGGGGTTCGTCGCCGGGTCCGGTCGGGCCGTCGAGGCGGACGACGGCATGGACGTGGACGGCCGCCCGCCTCTGGTACTCGACGACGCGGGCGAAGGACAGTCGGGCGTGCTGGGCGAAGCGGGACTGCACCAGGCCGACCGATGATGCGAGGCGCCGCCGGACGTCGATGACGACGGTCCCACAGCTTGGGTGCTTAGGCGCGGGGGCGCCGCGCGGGCTGCGACATCTCGCGGCGCCCTGATGTCGCCCGACGAGGTCGGAGCACGGCCGTCCCTGCTTGCGGTGCTTGCCGGACTAGACGCGCTTGCCGTCCGGACAACCGGTGCCCCGTTCCGACGCGAGCGCGGCCAGGACGTCGATGGCCTCCATCACGTGCCCCGTGGCAGTGTCGTTCGGGAGCCCAGCCGCGTGGTGGGCTTACGTTTGTCCGCAGCGCAGATGCGAGTAACAGCAAGGTTCGTAGTCGGCCGGAGTCCGACGTCACGGGGGCGCCGGGCAGGTGCCCGTGCACGGTCAGCAGGCGCCGCCGTTCAGAAGCTCAGTCATCCGCCGTGGCAACGGCGATCGGGCAAGACCCCCGGTACAAGACGCGAAGCGCCGGCCGCAGCCAGCACGTCCGCCACTTCCTCCTTACTCACCCCCACCAGCGCCTCCCTCACTCGATCGAGTGCCTCGCTCACGTCAGTGCGAGTGACCACTCGAAGCCGACGCCTGACCCGCGTTCTTGACCGTCAAGGGCAGCAACTTCTTGCCGGTCGGGCCGATTTGTATGGCCGTGTCCATCTGCGGGCGAACCCACATCACAACACGGCTATGCCCCGGACCTACCCGGAGCGCATGATCTCCCTCAGCACCAACAACCAGGGGGGCGCATGCCGCGCACGATCATGCTGTTCGCTGTCGTCCTACTCGCCAGCCTTACTGCCTGCGGAAGTAGAGACGAGGCCCGCTACCCAGCCGCGCATCCGAAGGGCACGCCAACCGTCGGCAAAGAGGACTACCTCAGGGTGGCCCACGACCTGCCGTACACCGAGGGCAAGCCAACCGATCAAGAACTCCTTGCCTTCCCACCGAGGTGGTGTCACGGCCTGGCCCAGGGACACAGCGTGAGGCACCTGTTCAGTTTCAGCGGGGACGGCCTGTATCCGGCCGGCCAAGACTGGGGCATGCTGCAGGCTGACGCCAACGACCTGCTGACAACCGGCGTGAACGTCTACTGCCCGCAGTATTGGAACCATGTGAAGCAAGACGTCAAGGCCAACGGCGGCTTCTGAAGGCCGCGGGAAACGGCGCACCGCTTCGCCGAGCCGACGGCGGGACGCATGATCTCCGGCCAACGCCACGAGGCTCAAGATGAGCCTCAGGAACTGCTGGCAAAACCCCGAAGGGGTCAGATCCACTCCACCTCTGAGGCGATCTGTGACGCTCCTCCAGGGATCGGCAGCGGCGTTCGGCGAGCCGTCCGCGGCACTGCGGGGCGAGACATTGAAGCGCCGACCGCTGCAAGCGCAGCCGCCATCTCCTCCTCGCTCACCCCCACCAGCGCCTCCATCACTCGATCGAGTGCCTCGCTCACCTCAGTGCGTGTGACCGCTCGAAGCCGGCGACGGACCCGCGTTCTTGACCGTCAGCGGCAGCAACTTCTTGCCGGTCGGGCCGATTTGGATGGTCGTGTCCATCTGCGGGCACACCCCGCAGTCGAAGCACGGGGTCCAGCGGCAGTCCTCGACCTCTGTCTCGTCGAGGGCGTCCTGCCAGTCCTCCCAGAGCCAGTCCTTGTCCAGGCCGGAGTCGAGGTGGTCCCAGGGGAGGACCTCCTCGTAGGTGCGCTCGCGGGTGGTGTACCAGTCGACGTCCACGCCGAGGGGCGTCAGGGCCTTGTCGGCGCAGGCCATCCAGCGGTCGTAGGAGAAGTGCTCACGCCAGCCGTCGAAGCGGCCGCCGTCCTCGTAGACGGCGCGGATGACGGCGCCGATCCGGCGGTCGCCGCGGGAGAGGAGGCCCTCGACGATGCCCGGCTTGCCGTCGTGGTAGCGGAAGCCGATCGAGCGGCCGTACTTCTTGTCGCCGCGGATCTTGTCGCGGAGCTTCTCCAGGCGGGCGTCCGTCTCCTCGGCGGAGAGCTGCGGGGCCCACTGGAAGGGGGTGTGCGGCTTGGGGACGAACCCGCCGATCGAGACCGTGCAGCGGATGTCGTTGGAGCGGGAGACCTCGCGGCCCTTCTGGATGACCCGCGTCGCCATGTCGGCGATCTGCAGGACGTCCTCGTCCGTCTCCGTCGGCAGGCCGCACATGAAGTACAGCTTCACCTGGCGCCAGCCGTTGCCGTAGGCGGTGGCGACGGTGCGGATGAGGTCCTCCTCGGACACCATCTTGTTGATGACCTTGCGCATCCGCTCCGAGCCGCCCTCGGGGGCGAAGGTGAGGCCCGAGCGGCGGCCGTTGCGCGTGAGCTCGTTGGCCAGGTCGACGTTGAAGGCGTCGACTCGGGTGGAGGGGAGGGAGAGGCCGATCTTGTCCTCTTCGTAGCGGTCGGCCAGGCCCTTGGCGATGTCGCCGATCTCGCTGTGGTCCGCGGAGGACAGCGAGAGGAGGCCGACCTCCTCGAAGCCCGTCGCCTTCAGGCCCTTGTCGACCATCTCGCCGATGCCGGTGATGGAGCGCTCACGCACCGGGCGGGTGATCATGCCGGCCTGGCAGAAGCGGCAGCCGCGCGTGCAGCCGCGGAAGATCTCCACCGACATCCGCTCGTGGACGGTCTCGGCCAGCGGGACCAGCGGCTGCTTGGGGTAGGGCCATTCGTCGAGGTCCATGACGGTGTGCTTGGACACGCGCCACGGGACACCCGACTTGTTGGGGACCACGCGGGCGATACGGCCGTCGGGGAGGTACTCGACGTCGTAGAACGCCGGGATGTAGACCCCGCCGGTCTTGGCGAGGCGGAAGAGGACCTCTTCGCGGCCGCCGGGGCGGCCCTCGGCCTTCCACTCCTTGATGATCCGCGTCATGTCCAGCACGGCCTGCTCGCCGTCGCCGATGATCGCCGCGTCGATGAAGTCCGCGATGGGCTCCGGGTTGAACGCCGCGTGGCCGCCCGCGAGGACGATCGGGTCGTCGAGGCCGCGGTCCTTCGACTCCAGCGGGATGCCCGCCAGGTCCAGGGCGGTGAGCATGTTCGTGTAGCCGAGTTCGGTGGAGAAGGACAGGCCGAACACGTCGAACGCCTTCACCGGGCGGTGGCTGTCCACCGTGAACTGCGGGACGTCGTGCTCCCGCATCAGCGCCTCCAGGTCCGGCCACACGCTGTACGTGCGCTCGGCGAGGACGCCCTCCTGCTCGTTCAGGACCTCGTAGAGGATCATGACGCCCTGGTTGGGCAGGCCGACCTCGTAGGCGTCCGGGTACATCAGCGCCCAGCGGACGTCGCAGGACTCCCACGGCTTGACCGTGGAGTTGAGCTCTCCGCCGACGTACTGGATCGGCTTCTGCACATGGGGGAGCAGAGCTTCGAGCTGCGGGAACACCGACGCAGCGACTTCGGCAGGCATCTCGCGAACCTTCGTGGGATGGATCCAACGGACAGGGGTGACCATCAAGACTAACGCGGCCCCGGCCCTTCCCCGACCGCCCGGACGCCCGCACCGCCCGGGCCCGCCGTCCGCGGCCGGCCCTCAGATGTCCGTCGCCTCCTTGATCCCCCGCCAGGCGACGGGCAGCGCCCCTTCCGAGGCCGCAGCCCGCTGCTCCTCACGCCCGTAGAGCACCCCGTACGTGAACGCGCTCTCCCCCGCCGCGTGCGCCACCGCGGACAGCTCACGCAGCGTCTGGCGGGCCATGACGCTGTCCTGGTGGTCGCCGAGCAGGGTCTGGACCGACTTCATCGACTTGACCAGAGCGGACGCGCGGGCGCCGAGGGCTCCGACGGCGGCCTCCGCCGAGTACCGGGCCCGCTTGGCCTTCTTGCGGGCCTCGTGCAGCGCCAGGTCGCGTTCGGTGCCGGGGTCGAGGGCGAGGGCCGCCTCCACCGTCTCCGCCAGTCTCCCGAGGTCCTTGCGTACGGCCCTGGCGATCACCTTCTCCGGTGTGCCCCCGGCCGCCTTCAGCAGGGGCGGCTCGTCGACCAGCGTGTCCAGGGTGTCGAGCAGGGCCAGGTACCGCGCGGAGTCCAGTACGCCTACCAGCCGGCGGCGTGAGCCGCCGCGCCGGTCCGTCGCCCACCTCCGCAGCCGGCTGTGGACGGGGCCGGTGACCAGCGTCCGGGGCAGTCCGTCGAGGGAGGCCGTCAGGCGCTCGGCGAGGACCTCGCTGTCGCGCCCCACCCCGAGTTCGCCGGCCAGCCACTTCAGTTCCTCGCCGACAGGGTCGGTGACGGCGCGGTCGAGGACCTTCGCGTAGCTGCGGAAGACGCTGCGCATGCGGCGGGTGGCGACGCGCATGCGGTGCAGGGCGTCGGGGACGTCCCTGCGTACCGCCGGGTCGAGGGCGACGATCGTGTCCCGCTGCTCGCGGACGTAGGCGAGGACATGGTCGCCGGCGGTCACCGGCGGGGGTGTGGCCGGCTTGCCGTTGCGGCGCTTCTTCTTCGGCGCCGTCTCCGCCAGCGCCCGGGCCAGCTTCGAGGCCGACCCGGAGGGCCGTACGCCCGCCTTGCGCAGTCGTTTGTCGACCTTGTCGAGGAAGGCCGGGTCGCCGTCGTCGGCGAGTTCGACCTCCAGTTCCGTCCACTGGGCGGTGCCGCCGGCGCCGGTGAGCCGTTCGGCGTGGACGGCGTCCACGCTGACCTCGGCCAGGACGCGGCCGGTGGGGTCGACGAGGTCGCTGACGTCGCGGTCGGAGCGCAGCCGGACCACGGGCAGCACCTCGGCCTCGCGGACCCGGGAGCGGATCAGGCCGGCGAGGACGGGCGGGAGGGTGTCGGAGAGCGGGGCGCGGATCTCGTCGCGGACGTCCGGGGCGACGGGGAACTTCAGGTGCCAGCCGGCGTCCGCGCCGCCGGTGCGGCGGCGCAGCGTGATCGAGGCGGCGGCGAGGCGCTCGTCCGCGGTGTCGTAGTAGGTGGCGTCCAGGTGCGCGACGCCCTTGTCGACCACGGCGTCGACACCCGCGACGCCGGTCAGGTCGGGCAGCCCGCTGTCGTCGGACTCGTACTTGCGCTCGATCTCGCGTTTGGTGTCCGCCATGACCCGAATCTAGTGGGATCCGGGTCCGGACGGCAGGGCCGATCGGGCCGCCTGCGATCAGGCGGACATCGGTCGTTGGACCTTGATCGACTGCAGCAGACCCACGGCCAACCACACCGCGAACATCGAGGAGCCACCGTACGACACGAACGGCAGCGGCAGGCCGGTGACCGGCATGATCCCGAGGGTCATGCCGATGTTCTCGAACGACTGGAACGCGAACCAGGCGACGATGCCAGCGGCGACGATCGTGCCGTAGAGCTCCGTGGAGTCGCGGGCGATGCGGCAGGCGCGCCACAGGACCACGCCGAGCAGGAGGATGATCAGGCCCGCGCCGACGAAGCCGAGCTCCTCCCCCGCGACGGTGAACACGAAGTCGGTCTGCTGCTCGGGCACGAACTGGCCGGTGGTCTGCGAGCCGTGGAAGAGGCCGGCCCCGGTCAGGCCGCCCGAACCGATCGCGATGCGGGCCTGGTTGGTGTTGTAGCCGACGCCGGCCGGGTCGAGGCTGGGGTTCGCGAAGGCCGCGAAGCGGGCGATCTGGTACTCGTCCAGGATGTGCAGCTGCCAGATGGCGATGCAGCCGACGACGCCGGCCGTGATCATGCCGAAGATCCAGCGGTTGGAGGCGCCGGAGGCGAGCAGCACGCCCAGGATGATCGTCACCAGGACCAGGACGGTGCCGAGGTCGGGCATGAGCAGCACGATCAGGATGGGTACGGCGGCCAGGCCGAGCGCCTGCAGGACCGTGCGGTGGTCGGGGTACTTCTTGTCGCCCGCGTCGACCCGGGCCGACAGCAGCATCGCCATGCCCAGGATGATCGTGATCTTCACGAACTCGGCGGGCTGGAGGGAGAATCCGCCGCCGAAGACGATCCAGTTGCGGCTGCCGTTGATGGTGGCGCCGAGCGGGGTGAGGACCAGCAGCACCCCGAACAGGGAGATGCCGTAGAGGATCGGGACGGCCGTGCGCAGGGTGCGGTGGCCGAGCCAGATCACGCCGATCATCAGGGCGAGCCCGATGCCGGTGTTCATGACGTGGCGGATCAGGAAGTAGTACGGGTCGCCCTGGTTGATCTCCGTGCGGTTGCGGGTCGCGGAGAAGACGAGGAGCGAGCCGAGGCCGGACAGGGCGAGGCCCGACAGGAGCATCGGCCAGTCCAGGCGGCGGGCGACCGAGTCGCGGGCGAAGATCCGCGTCCAGCCGGCCCGCTCGGGCCCGTACCCGGAGACGGAGAAGCTGTTGGCACCGGTCATGTGAGCATCCTCCGGCTTCCCCTTCCGCGCTGCCTGCGGCGCGTGTTGCGGTTGGTCGCGGTGGGCGAGGCGGTGGTGGCGCCGGGCTGGGTGCCGTCGGGGGACGTGGGGTCCTGCTTGTCCGCCTTCTGCAGGTCCTTGACGGGGTCCTTGGCGACCTTCGGGGAGGCGATGGTGCCGTCCGTCTGGATCTTCGGCAGGCTCTTCTGCGGGGTGGGCAGCAGTGCCTTCTTCTTGTCGATGGAGCCGTCGGACTGCACGCCGTACATCGCGCTGTAGATGTTGCGCACGGCCTCACCGGAGGCGCCGGAACCGGTACCGGCCTGGGCGATGGTCATGACGACCGTGTAGTCCTTGGAGTACGTGGCGAGCCACGAGGTGGTCTGCTTGCCGTAGACCTCGGCGGTACCGGTCTTGGCGTGCAGCTCGATCTTGTCCTGCGGCCAGCCCTGGAACTTCCAGGCGGCGGTACCGCTGGTGACGACGCCGGCCAGGGCCTTGTCCATGCCCTTGAGGGTGGCCTTGCTGACCGGCAGCTTGGCCCTGACCTTCGGCTTGATCTCCTGGACGGTCCTGCCGTCGGCGCTGACGACCGCCTTGCCGATGGTGGGGACGTACTCGGTGCCGCCGTTGGCGAGGGCGCCGTAGATCATGGCCTCCTGGATCGGCGTGACGAGCGTGTCGCCCTGGCCGATGGAGTAGTTGATCGAGTCACCCTCGCGCATCTTGTTGCCCTCGAGGCAGTTCTCGTAGGCGATCTTCTCGACGTACGAGCCGTCCTTCTTGCCGGTCCTGCACCAGGCGTCCTTGTTGGCCTTCCAGTAGGACTCCTTCCACTGGCGGTCGGGGACACGGCCGGTGACCTCGTTCGGCAGGTCGACGCCGGTCTCCTTGCCGAGGCCGAACTGGTGGGCTGCCTTGTAGAAGTAGTCCTTCGGCTGGCCCTTCTTGGGGTTGATGCCGCCGTCCTTCTTCCACTGCTGGTCGGCGAGGCCGTAGAAGACGGTGTCGCAGGAGACCTCCAGGGCGCGGCCCAGGGAGATCGGGCCGAAGTTCTCGCCCTCGAAGTTCTTGAAGACCTGGCCGCCCACGGAGTACGAGCTGGTGCAGGGGTAGCCGCCGTCCCACACGTAGCCGGCCTCGACCGCGGCGGCCGTGGAGACCACCTTGAAGGTCGAACCGGGCGCGGACTGACCCTGTATGGCGCGGTTCAGCAGCGGGTAGTCGGACTTCTTGCCGGTGAGCGCCTTGTAGTCCTTGGCGGAGATGCCGCCCACCCACACGTTCGGGTCGTAGGTCGGGGCGGAGGCCATGGCGACGATGCGGCCGGTCTTGGCCTCCATGACGACGACGGCGCCGGAGTCGGCCTTGTAGTTCTCGCCGGTGATCTTGTCGAACTGGGTACGGGCGATCTTCATCGCGTTGTCCAGCTCGTACTCGGCGACGCGCTGGACGCGGGAGTCGATGCTGGTGACGAGGTTCGCGCCGGGCTCGGCGGCGTCGGACTTGGCCTTGCCGATGACGCGGCCGAGGTTGTCGACCTCGTAGCGGGTGACGCCGGCCTTGCCGCGCAGTTCCTTGTCGTACTGGCGCTCGAGACCCGAGCGGCCGACCTGGTCGGAGCGCAGGTAGGGCGAGTCGGTGTTCTTGGCCTGCTGGATCTCGTCGTCGGTGACCGGGGAGAGGTAGCCGAGGACCTGGGCGGTGTTGGCCTTGCCGGGGGCTGGATAGCGGCGCACGGCCTCGGGTTCGGCGGTGATGCCGGGGAAGTCCTCGGAGCGCTCGCGGATCTGCAGGGCCTGGCGCGGGGTGGCCTCGTCGGTGATGGGGATCGGCTGGTACGGCGAGCCGTTCCAGCACGGCTGCGGGGTCTTGGCGTCGCACAGCCGGACCTTCTGCATGACGTCGGCGGGCTTCATGCCGAGGACGCCGGCCAGCTTGGTCAGGACGGCCTTGCCGTCGTCCTTCATCTTCAGCAGGTCGGTGCGGGAGGCGGAGACCACGAGCCGGGTCTCGTTGTCCGCGATCGGCACGCCGCGCGCGTCCAGGATGGAGCCGCGCACGGCGGGCTCGACGACCTGCTGGACGTGGTTGCCGGAGGCTTCCTTCTGGTACGCGGCGCCCTCGCGGATCTGCAGGTACCACAGGCGGCCGCCGAGGGTGCCGAGCAGGGAGAGGACGAGGATCTGGATGACGACGAGGCGGATCTGGACGCGTGGCGTCCGTCCGGTCTCGGGAATGTTGGTCACGTTGGCTGACTCCCCCTCTCAGTGCGCGAATGTGTCGGCGCGTACGCATGATGAACGACGGACCTGTGAGGCGCCGTTCCGCGAAAAGTGCCCCGTTCGGGTGAACTGACCCGCTGTCACAGCCGCTTGACCCCCTTGATGCGTCCCACCCGGGCGGTGCGGGTGCGCGCCTTGGTCTTCAGGGCGCCCAGGCCGCCGCGCTGGCCGCCGATCTTCAGGCCGGTGCCGGCGGAGATCCACCCCGAGGAGATGTCGGTGGCCTTCTTGCCGGTGGAACCGGTCTCGGCGAGCGGGTCGTTGTCGGCGCGCCGGGCCAGGGCCATGATCCCGGGGACCACGAAGGGGGCGAGCAGCAGGTCGTACAGGGCGGCCGTGAACAGCAGGCCGGCCAGGCCCACATGGCGGGCGGCGGTGTCGCCGACGAGGGCGCCGACCCCGGCGTACAGCAGGGTGGAGCCGATGGCGGCGGCGACCACGACGACCATGGGGCCGGTGGCCGACTTGAGTCTGCCGTTCTCGGGTTTGATCAGGCCGGCGAGGTAGCCGATGACGCACAGGACCAGGGCGTAGCGGCCGGCCGCGTGGTCGGCCGGGGGCGCGAGGTCGGCGAGCAGGCCGGCGCCGAAGCCGACGAGGGCGCCGCCGACATGGCCGTAGACCATGGCCAGGGCCAGGACGGTCAGGAGCAGCAAGTCGGGTACGGCGCCCGGCAGATGGAGCCGGGAGAGGACGCTCACCTGGATCACCAGGGCGACGACCACCAGTGTTGAGGAGAGCAGGATCCGGTTGACACGCATGGGGATTCAGCTCCTACTGCTACGGGGTCGGGCCGTTGGTGGGCGCGTTCGCCGAGGGGGTGACCGTGACGGTGACCGTCGGCGTCGGGGTCGGCTTGGGCTTCTTCGGCAGCACCGTGTCGCGGGGGTCCTTCTTCGGGGCCTCGACGACGACGCCGACGATGTCGAGCTTGGTGAAGCCGACGTACGGCGTGACGTAGATGGTCCGGGTCAGGCCGCCCTCGGAGGGCTGGACGCGGGAGACCACGCCGACCGGGACGCCCGGCACGAAGGGCTTGTCGGCCTCGGAGCCGAAGGTGACGAGCCGGTCGCCCTTCTTCACGTCCGCCTTGCCGTTGAGGAGTTCGACGCGCAGCGGCCGGTCGCCCTGGCCTGAGGCGAAGCCGAGTTCGTCGCTGTTCTCCATGCGGGTGCCGACGGTGAAGTCGGGGTCGTTGGCGAGCAGGACGGTGGAGGTGTTCGGGCCGACGGTCGTGACGCGCCCGACGAGGCCGTCGCCGTTGAGGACGGTCATGTCGCGCTTGATGCCGTCGTTCGCGCCGACGTCGATGGTGATGGTCCAGGAGAAGCCCTGGGCCGCTCCTATGGCGATGACCTCGGCGCCCTTGATGCCGTACTGGCCCTCGCCGGCGATCTTCAGCATCTTGTCGAGCTGCTTGAGGCGGCTGGTGTTGCGGTCGTCGCTGCCGAGTTTGGCCTTGAGAGCCGCGTTCTCCTTCTCCAGCCGGGCGAGCCGGTCGTGCTTGGTGCCGGAGTCGCGGACCGCGGAGACGGCGTTGCCGACCGGGTCGACCGCCGCCGACACGCCGTTCTCGATCGGGCCGAAGGCCGCGGCCGCCGCCCGGCGGGCACCGTCGACCGGTGAGTCCTCCCCGCCGCGGATGTCCACGGTGATCAGCGCGAACGCGACGGCGATCAACAGCACCAGGAGCAGCCGGCTCTCTCTCGTGTCCCTCACGTGCGGCGGCCGTGCCTTCCTCATAGGAATGTGCGGGTGTTCAGGTGTCGAAGGGTGCGAAGGCTTATGCGTGAGCTTATGCCTCTATATCAACGATCCGCCGCACGAGAGGAGATCATCTCGTACGGCGGAATCGAAGAGTTACGTCATCTGCGCGGCTGGGCGTCCAGCACCTGCTGAAGCGCCTCGAACTCCTCCACGCACTTGCCGGAACCGAGCGCCACGCTGTCCAGCGGGTCCTCGGCGATGTGGATCGGCATGCCCGTCTCGCGCCGCAGCCGCTCGTCGAGGCCGCGCAGCAGGGCTCCGCCGCCGGTCAGAACGATTCCGCGGTCCATGATGTCGCCGGACAGCTCCGGCGGGCACTTGTCGAGGGTCGTCTTGACGGCGTCGACGATGGCGTTGACCGGTTCCTCGATGGCCTTGCGCACCTCTGCGGCCGAGATGACGACGGTCTTGGGCAGCCCGGACACCAGGTCCCGGCCGCGGATTTCGGTGTGTTCGTCAGCGTCGAGGTCGTACGCCGAACCGATCGTGATCTTGATCTGCTCGGCAGTCCGCTCACCCAGAAGAAGGCTGTACTCCTTCTTGATGTGCTGGATGATCGCGTTGTCCAGTTCGTCGCCCGCGACGCGGATGGACTGGGCGGTGACGATGCCGCCGAGCGAGATGACCGCAACCTCCGTCGTGCCGCCGCCGATGTCCACCACCATGTTGCCCGTGGCCTCGTGGACCGGCAGGCCGGAACCGATGGCCGCGGCCATGGGCTCCTCGATGATGTGCACCTGGCGGGCGCCGGCCTGGGACGACGCCTCGATGACGGCGCGGCGCTCGACGCCGGTGATGCCCGAGGGCACACAGACGACGACCCGCGGACGAGCCAGATACCGCCGCTTGTGGATCTTCAGGATGAAGTAGCGGAGCATCCGCTCGGTGATCTCGAAGTCGGCGATCACGCCGTCCTTCAGCGGGCGGACGGCGACGATGTTGCCGGGCGTGCGGCCGATCATCTTCTTCGCTTCGGCACCGACCGCGAGGATGCCACCGGTGTTCGTGTTGATCGCGACTACGGACGGCTCGTTGAGTACGATCCCGCGACCCCTGACGTACACCAGCGTGTTGGCGGTCCCGAGGTCGACAGCCATGTCACGGCCGATGAACGACATTGAGTTCCCCATCAGGATTCGTCTGGCCTTCCTGGGAGCTTTTGAGGGCTTTTCAGGTCGGCGAAGTAAGTGCTGTGACGTGAAGGCTTCCATGCTATCGGCGCCCGCACGGACACTGCGTAAGGGTCTCCGCCATTGTCAGCAGATGCTGGGTGCGTTCGCTTGGTGAGAGGGGCGTTCGGGGGTGCTCGTTCCCTCGATCGCCGCGCATATGCCAGAAAGTCCGGGGGTCACCGCCCCCGGAATCGCCGTTCCGCGGGGCCGGGTTACGCGCGGCCCGGGAAGAAGATCTTCACCTCGCGCGCGGCGGACTCCTCGGAGTCGGAGGCGTGGATCAGGTTCTCCCGGACGATGACGCCGTAGTCGCCGCGGATGGAGCCGGGCGCGGCGGCGATCGGGTCGGTCGGGCCGGCGAGCGCGCGCAGCCCCTCGATGACCCGCTCCCCCTCGACGATCAGCGCCACGACCGGGCCGGAGGCCATGAACTCCACCAGCGGCTCGTAGAACGGCTTGCCCTTGTGCTCTCCGTAGTGCTGCTCCAGCGTCTCCTGGTCCAGGGTGCGCAGCTCCAGCGCGGTGATCTGCCAGCCGGCCTTGCGCTCGATGCGGCTGATGATCTCGCCGGTCAGGCCCGCGGCGGACTGCGTCGGGCTTGAGCAGGACGAGGGTGCGCTGGCTCACTGCGGGCTCCTAGTGATCAAGAGTCGTGCGGGGTGTTCGAAGATTACAGGGCGTGTCGGGGCCCTCGTCACGCAGCGTCAGGTGTAGAGGAGCCGCTCTGGGCGGCGAATCTCGCCTTCGCCTCGTCGATCTTCCTGCCGTAGTGCACCGAGGCCCACCACAGGGCGGCGAAGATCGCGCCGAGGAAGAACATCGTCGGCACGGCGAACCCGGAGGCGATCAGCGCGACCTGAAGCGCCCAGCCCAGTGCGATGCCGCCCGGGCGGGTCACCATGCCGCACAGCACCAGGCACAGGAACATTGCGATGCCGCTGACGGTCCACACCGTCGCCACGGACAGGTCCGGGTCCTTCATGGCGACCAGCCCGGCGAACCCGATCACGAAGAACTCGCCGATCAGCGTCGAGGAACACAGCGTACGCACGGTGTCAGCCCCTCCCGAGGAGCAGTCGGGCCTCGCCCACGGTGATGACGGAGCCGGTGACGAGGACTCCGCCGCCCGCGAACTCGCCCTCCTCCTCCGCAAGGGTGATCGCGGCCTCCAGGGCGTCCGGCAGCCGCGGCTCGACCTGGACGCGGTCCTCGCCGAAGACCTCGACGGCGATCGCGGCGAGTTCGTCGGCGTCCATCGCGCGGTGCGTGGAGTTCTGGGTGACGACGACCTCGGTGAAGATCGGCTCGAAGGCCTCCAGCAGCCCGCGCACGTTCTTGTCGCCGCTGGCGCCCACGACCCCGATCAGCCGGCTGAAGTCGAACGCCTCACCGACCGCCTCGGCGGTGGCCCGGGCACCGGCCGGGTTGTGGGCCGCGTCCAGCACGACCGTCGGGGAGCGCCGTACGACCTCCAGGCGGCCCGGGGAGGACACGGACGCGAAGGCCTTGCGGACCGTGTCGATGTCGAGGGGCTCGGGGCGCTGCGAGCCGACGCCGAAGAACGCCTCGACGGCGGCCAGCGCCACGGCCGCGTTGTGCGCCTGGTACGGGCCGTGCAGCGGCAGGTAGACCTCGCCGTACTCGCCGCCGAGGCCGCGCAGGGTGAGCAGCTGGCCGCCGACGGCCACATGGCGGGCGACCACGCCGAACTCCAGGCCCTCGCGGGCCACGGTGGCGTCCACGTCGACGGCCTTCTTCAGCAGCACCTGGGCCGCGTCGACCGGCTGCTGCGCCAGGATCACGGTCGCGTCCTGCTTGATGATCCCGGACTTCTCCGAGGCGATCGCGGCGGGCGTCTCCCCCAGGCGGTCGGTGTGGTCGAGGTCGATCGGGGTGATGACGGCGACGTCCGCGTCGATGACGTTCGTGGCGTCCCAGGAGCCGCCCATGCCGACCTCGACGACGGCCACGTCCACGGGGGCGTCCGCGAAGGCCGCGTACGCCATGCCGGTGAGGACCTCGAAGAAGGACAGGCGGTACTCCTGCGAGGCGTCGACCATCTCGACGTAGGGCTTGATGTCGTCGTACGTCTCGATGAAGCGCTCGGCGGAGATCGGGGCGCCGTCCAGGCTGATGCGCTCGGTGATCGACTGCACGTGCGGGGAGGTGTAGCGGCCCGTGCGCAGCTCGAAGGCGCCGAGGAGGGCCTCGATCATGCGGGCGGTGGACGTCTTGCCGTTCGTGCCCGTGATGTGGATCGAGGGGTACGAGCGCTGCGGCTCGCCCAGCACGTCCATCAGCGCGGCGATCCGGCTGACCGACGGCTCCAGCTTCGTCTCGCCCCAGCGGGTCGCAAGGTCGGCCTCGACCGCGCGCAGGGCCTTGTCGACCTCCGGGTCCTCGGGGCGGGCGGGCACGTCGGCGCTCGGGGCTCCGCCCTGGGTGCGGAGGGTTCGGCTGCCGGCCTCGATGACCGCGAGATCGGGGTCACGGGTGGTCTCTTCCGCGATGATCTCGTCGAAGGGGTCGCTGTCACTCACAGGGCCAGTCTAGGGCTGCGCCCGGGGGGAGGGGTGGCTGGTCCCGGTCGGCGGGCACGGGGAGGTCTGTGGCTGGTCCCGGTCGGCGCCTGAGGGGAGGGGTGGCTGGTCCAGGTCGGCGGGCACGGGGAGGTCTGTGGCTTGTCGCGCAGTTCCCCGCGCCCCTGGGTGGGTGGCGGCACCCGGGGCTCAACAGTTACGAGGGCCGCGCGCGCCGGGGTGCGCGAAGGGCCAGGGCGCGTCACAGCTGCGAGGGCGGCCCGCGCCCCTTGGGTGGGCGAAGGCTCTCGGCGCTCAGCAGCTCCGAGGGCCGCGCCCCGGGGTGGGCGAAGGCCCCCGGTGCCTGTCGGCTCCGGGGGCCCGCGTGCCTGGGTCGGTTACTGCTGGGGCAGGCGGTCCAGCTGGGACTGGATGCGGGTGATGTCCTCCTCCGCCTTGGCCAGGCGGGTGCGGATCTTGTCGACCACGTTGTCCGGGGCCTTCGCCAGGAACGCCTCGTTGCCCAGCTTGGCCGTCGCCTGGGCCTTCTCCTTCTCCGCCGCCGCGAGATCCTTGGCGAGGCGCTTGCGCTCCGCCGCGACGTCGATGGTGCCGGAGAGGTCGAGGGCGACCTCGGCGCCCGCGACCGGGAGGGTGGCCGTCGCCGTGAAGGAGTCGCCCTCCGGCTGCAGGCGCAGCAGCTGGCGGATGGCGGCCTCGTGCGGCGCCAGTGCCGTGCCGTCCAGGCTGAGGCGGGCCGGGACGCGCTGGCCCGGCTGCAGGCCCTGGTCGGCGCGGAAGCGGCGGACCTCGGTGATGACCGACTGGAGGGTCTCGATCTCCCGCTCGGCGCCGGCGTCCCGGAAGCCGCTGTCGGCCGGCCACTCGGCGACGACGACCGACTCGCCGCCCGTGAGGGTGGTCCACAGGGTCTCCGTGACGAAGGGGACGACCGGGTGCAGCAGCTTGAGCGTGACGTCGAGGACCTCGCCCAGGACCCGCTTCGAGACCTCCGCGGCCTCACCGCCCGCCTGGAACGTCGTCTTGGACAGCTCGACGTACCAGTCGAAGACCTCGTCCCACGCGAAGTGGAAGAGGGCGTCGGAGAGCTTCGCGAACTGGTAGTCCTCGTAAAGCGCGTCGACTTCGGCGACGACGGAGTTGAGCCGGGACAGGATCCATCGGTCCGTGGGCGACATCGCCGACGCGTCGGGCAGCGGGCCGTCCACCGTCGCGCCGTTCATCAGCGCGAAGCGGGTGGCGTTCCAGATCTTGTTGGCGAAGTTGCGCGAGCCCTGGACCCAGTCCTCGCCGATGGGCACGTCGACGCCCGGGTTGGCACCGCGCGCGAGGGTGAACCGGAGCGCGTCGGAGCCGTACTTGTCCATCCAGTCCAGCGGGTTGACCGCGTTGCCGAAGGACTTCGACATCTTCTTGCCGAACTGGTCGCGGACCATGCCGTGCAGGGCGATGGTGTGGAAAGGCGGGGTGCCGTCCATCGCGTACAGGCCGAACATCATCATCCGGGCGACCCAGAAGAAGAGGATGTCGTAGCCGGTGACCAGGACGGAGTTCGGGTAGAACTTCGCGAGCGACTCGGTCTGTTCGGGCCAGCCGAGCGTGGAGAAGGGCCAAAGACCCGAGGAGAACCAGGTGTCGAGGACGTCGGTGTCCTGACGCCAGCCCTCGCCGGTGGGGGCCTCGTCGTCGGGGCCGACGCAGACGACCTCGCCGTTCGGGCCGTACCAGACCGGGATGCGGTGGCCCCACCACAACTGCCGTGAGATGCACCAGTCGTGGAGGTTGTCGACCCAGTCGAAGTACCGCTTCTCCATCTCCTGGGGGTGGATCTTGACGCGGCCGTCGCGGACCGCGTCGCCGGCTGCCTTCGCCAGCGGGCCGACCTTGACCCACCACTGCATGGACAGGCGCGGTTCGATGGTCGTCTTGCAGCGCGAGCAGTGGCCCACCGAGTGGACGTAGGGCCGCTTCTCGGCGACGATCCGGCCCTCGGCGCGCAGCGCGGCGACGATGGCGGAGCGTGCCTCCAGCCGGTCCAGGCCCTGGAAGGGGCCGTGTGCGGTGATGACCGCGTGCTCGTCCATGATCGTGAGGGACGGCAGGCCGTGGCGCTGGCCGATCTCGAAGTCGTTCGGGTCGTGCGCCGGGGTCACCTTGACCGCGCCGGTGCCGAACTCCGGGTCGACGTGCGTGTCCGCGACGACCGGGATGAACCGGTCGGTCAGCGGCAGGCGGATCTGCTTGCCGACCAGGTGCCGGTAGCGCTCGTCGTCGGGGTGCACGGCGACGGCGGTGTCGCCGAGCATCGTCTCGGCACGGGTGGTGGCGACGACGATGGTGTCGTCTCCCTCGCCGTACTTCATGGAGACGAGCTCGCCGTCGTCGTCCTGGTACTCGACCTCGATGTCCGAGATGGCGGTCAGACAGCGCGGGCACCAGTTGATGATGCGCTCGGCGCGGTAGATCAGCTCGTCGTCGTAGAGCCGCTTGAAGATGGTCTGGACGGCCTGGGACAGGCCCTCGTCCATGGTGAAGCGCTCGCGCGACCACGCGACGCCGTCGCCCAGGCGGCGCATCTGGCCGCTGATCTGGCCGCCGGACTCGCCCTTCCACTGCCAGACGCGCTCGACGAAGGCCTCACGGCCGAGGTCGTGGCGGGACTTGCCCTCCTTGCCGAGTTCGCGCTCGACGACGTTCTGCGTGGCGATGCCGGCGTGGTCCATGCCGGGCTGCCACAGCGTCTCGTAGCCCTGCATGCGCTTGCGGCGGGTGAGGGCGTCGATGAGGGTGTGCTCGAAGGCGTGCCCGAGGTGCAGGCTGCCCGTGACGTTCGGCGGCGGGATGACGATGGTGTACGGCGGCTTGTCGCTCTTCTCGTCCGCCTCGAAGTAGCCCCGCTCCACCCAGCGCTCGTACAGCGGCCCCTCTACATCGGCCGGCGCGTACTGGGTCGGCAGTTCGGTGCTGGGCGCTGATGGCTGCTGCTGAGCGTTCTCGGTCACGGGGTCAGTTTAGGGGTGTCGCGGGGGTGTCCCGAAACGCGTTTGTTCTGTAACGGTGCGGCCCCCGCTGGAACACCTGCTCCCCGTCTACGCCAGGATGTCAGGGCCACATAAGCATCTGGAGGGGAACCCAGAAATGAGTCACAACCAGCCGGGCCCGTACGGCGGGCAGCCCCAGCAGCCCGGGCCGTACGGCCAGCCGGGACCCTACGGCCAGCAGCCGCCGCAGGCCCCCCAGCCCGGCTACGGCTACCCCCAGCAGCCGCCGACGGCACCCCAGCCGGGCTACGGCTACCCGCAGACGCCCCCGCAGGGCGTGCCGCCGCAGCAGCCGGGCCCGTACGGGCAGCAGCAGCCGCCCTACGGCCAGCAGCCGTACGGCCAGCAGCCCTACACGGTCCCGCAGCCCCCGGTCCCGGGCGGCGGCAAGAAGAAGACGGGCCTGATCATCGGCGCGGTGGCGGTCGTGGCCGCGATCGGGGTGGGGATCTACTTCGTGGTGGGCGGCAGTAGTGGCGCCGGTTCGAGCGTCGCCGACGACGGCCCGCACAAGCTGACGACGCCGTCGGTCGTGCTCACCGAGTACAAGAAGTCCAGCGGCGACAGCAACACGATGACCAAGTCCGACCTGCAGGACGCGGCGTCCTGGGGCGTCAAGGACGCCAAGGACGTCAGCGCCTCCTACGAGGTGAAGGACGCGAGCAACCCGCTGGGCGGGAAGATCCTCTCGTTCGGTGGTGTCTACGGAACGATCGACGATCCCGGAAAGGCCGTTGACGCCTTCTTCAGTTTCATGAAGAACGACTCCAAGAAGGAGAACGTCACCTTCGAGGGAAGCCCGAAGGAGTACAAGCCCGCAGGGCTGAACGGCGCGATCCTCAAGTGCCAGGGGGCCAAGGTCGAGAACTCGTCCGCGGCCTCGTCCGGCATGGCCAAGGAGATGGGCGTGACGTACTGCGTCTGGGGCGACCACAGCACGCTCGGTTTCGTGATGCCGATGAAGTACTCGGACATCGCGGCGGGCAACGCGACCGACCCCACGGAGGCGGCGGCGACGACCGCCAAGCTCCGCAACGAGGTCCGCGTCAAGGCCTAGTCAGAGCACCGTGAGGGGGCCTTCGCCGGCGAACGCCCCCTCACCGTGTCAGTCCATCAGGACGTCAGGCCCACGAACACGCCTTCTGTGCCACGCTGTTCGAAATTCCCAGCTGAACGAGCTTGTACACGCATACCGGATTGGCCGTCGTCCCCAACCCGGTGGACAGCTTCTCGTAGCCACAAGCGGTTGTGACCTTCGCACCGACCACGTACCCGTAGGTGTGGACTATGCCGGTGCACTGGGCGACGGTGGCCGAGGCCGGCGAAGCCGCGATGAGGGGCGCTGCCCCTACCGCCACCATCACACCGACCGTCGCCAAGATGCGCTTTGTCATCACTGCTTGGAACCCTCCCGTTTCATCAACACCAGCCGCTCGAACGCGCGACCGATGGAGCTCGCGTTCAGAGGATCATGTGATCGAGAGCGCTTCCAAGGAGTGACGTGGACCTGACGCGATTTCGCTGCAACGCGACTCAATGACGTCATGGTGTCAAAAAGGAACAGGCGCCCGGCGATATCGCCGGGCGCCTGTTCCTACGACGTACCTGAACCGTCTACGCCGTCTTCTGCTCCCCCGGGCCCCGGCCGTTGCGGGCTTCCCTCGGGATCAGGGTCGGGTTGACGTTGGAGTGGACGACGTCGGCCGTGATGACCACGCGGGCCACGTCCTTGCGGGACGGGACCTCGTACATCACCGACATCAGGACCTCCTCCATGATGGCGCGCAGGCCGCGCGCGCCGGTCTGGCGGAGGATGGCCTGATCGGCGATGGCCTCCAGGGCCTCGCGCTCGAAGTCCAGCTCCACGCCGTCGAGTTCGAAGAGGCGCTGGTACTGCTTGACGAGCGCGTTGCGCGGCTCGACCAGGATCTGCAGCAGCGCCTCGCGGTCGAGGTTGTGGACCGAGGTGATGACCGGGAGGCGGCCGATGAACTCGGGGATCATGCCGAACTTGACCAGGTCCTCGGGCATGACGTCCTCGAACTGGTCCTTGGCCTCCAGCTCGCGCTTGGAGCGGATCGTCGCGCCGAAGCCGATGCCCTTGGCACCCGCCCGGGACTCGATGATCTTCTCCAGGCCCGCGAAGGCACCGCCCACGATGAACAGGACGTTCGTCGTGTCGATCTGGATGAACTCCTGGTGGGGGTGCTTGCGGCCGCCCTGGGGCGGAACGGAGGCGGTGGTGCCCTCCAGGATCTTCAGCAGAGCCTGCTGGACGCCCTCGCCCGACACGTCGCGCGTGATGGAGGGGTTTTCACTCTTCCGCGCGACCTTGTCGATCTCGTCGATGTAGATGATCCCGGTCTCGGCCTTCTTGACGTCGTAGTCGGCCGCCTGGATCAGCTTGAGCAGGATGTTCTCGACGTCCTCGCCGACATAGCCGGCCTCCGTCAGCGCCGTCGCGTCCGCGATCGCGAACGGGACGTTCAGCATGCGGGCCAGGGTCTGCGCGAGGAGCGTCTTGCCCGAGCCCGTGGGGCCGAGCAGGAGGATGTTGGACTTCGCCAACTCGATCGCGTCGTCACGGCCGCTGCCGCCGCCGTTCTCGCCGGCCTGGACGCGCTTGTAGTGGTTGTAGACCGCGACGGAGAGGGACTTCTTCGCCGCCTCCTGGCCCACCACGTAGCCCTCGAGGAACTCGTAGATCTCGCGCGGCTTGGGAAGCTCCTCCCAGCGCACCTCGCTGGTCTCCGCCAGCTCTTCCTCGATGATCTCGTTGCAGAGATCGATGCACTCGTCGCAGATGTACACACCAGGCCCTGCGATGAGCTTCTTGACCTGCTTCTGGCTCTTGCCGCAGAACGAGCACTTCAGCAGATCGCCGCCGTCACCGATGCGTGCCACGGTGTGCTTCCCCTTCGCCTGGGAGACGCCTAGATCCAGCGGCTCCTGGTGCTGCCTATTCCGACGGTACCTTGCCGGGCCCCCCGTTCGGGCCCCCCTTGGCGCGGTTCACTGTGACGTGCAGCGTGTCAAAGCACACCAACCGTGCCAAGGGGCGGCAGACGATACAGCTTCCGCACCGCTTCCGTTGTCAGCGGACGGCCGCGTTGTTCATCTTCCGGGTGGAGATGATCTGGTCGATCAGGCCGTACGACAGCGCGTCCTCGGCCGTGAGGATCTTGTCGCGCTCGATGTCCTCGCGGATCTTCTCGATCGGCGTGGTCGAGTGCTTGGCCAGCATCTCCTCCAGCTGCGCACGCATCCGGAGGATCTCGTTGGCGGCGATCTCCAGGTCGGAGACCTGACCGCGGCCCGTCTCGCTGTAGGGCTGGTGGATCAGCACACGGGCGTTCGGCAGCGCCATGCGCTTGCCCGGCGTGCCGGCGGCCAGCAGGATGGCGGCGGCGGAGGCCGCCTGGCCCATGCAGACCGTCTGGATGTCGGGCTTCACGAACTGCATCGTGTCGTAGATGGCCGTCAGCGCCGTGAAGGAGCCGCCGGGGCTGTTGATGTAGACCGAGATGTCCCGGTCGGGGTCCATCGACTCCAGGCACAGCAGCTGCGCCATGACGTCGTTGGCCGAGGCGTCGTCGATCTGGACGCCGAGGAAGATCACCCGCTCCTCGAAGAGCTTCGCGTACGGGTCGTATTCACGGATGCCCTGCGAGGTGCGCTCGACGAAGCGCGGGATCACGTAGCGGGACTCGGCGCGCGGGCCGGTGTACTCGGCCTCGGTGCGGGCGTGGAGGCCGCTGCCGGGGAAGTCGTTCACTGTCTGTCTCCTAGGGGCTTGGGCGGTCGGCTGGGGGCTCGGCGGGGTGGCCTCAGGCCGCGCCGGTGCCACCGCCGCCCGGCATACCGGCGGCCGTCGGGATGACGTCGTCGATGAGGCCGTACTCCTTGGCCTCGAAGGCGTCGAACCAGCGGTCGCGGTCCGAGTCGCGGGTGATCTGCTCGACCGACTGGCCGGTGTGCTGCGAGGTGAGCTCGGCCATGCGCTTCTTGGTGTGCAGCAGCCGCTCGGCGTGGATCTTGATGTCGGAGGCCGAGCCCGCCAGGCCCGCGGAGGGCTGGTGGATCAGGATCTCGGCGTTCGGCAGCGCGAAGCGCTTGCCGGGAGTGCCCGCGCTGAGCAGGAACTGCCCCATGGAGGCCGCGAGGCCCATGGCGATGGTCACCACGTCGTTCTTGATGAACTGCATGGTGTCGTAGATAGCCATACCGGCCGTGATCGAACCGCCCGGGCTGTTGATGTAGAGGTAGATGTCCTTGTCCGGGTCGGCGGCAAGGAGCAGCAGCTGTGCGGTGATCTTGTTCGCAATGTCGTCGTCGACCGGCTGGCCGAGGAAGATGATCCGCTCGTTGAGCAGCCGGTTGTAGACCTGGTCGCCGAGGCCACCACCGATGGAAGGCTCGCCGGCGGCTGAGGGCATCAGATTCGTCACGTATCCACCTGCTCGTCTTACGACGGCGCCGGGCCGTCTCACGTGTTCCCATCCGGGGGCGGGGTGGTTCTGGTGACTCCCCTGCCCTCGTACATGGACCCTAACGCGCAGGCCGGACAGTGCCATCCCGGTTCCCGGACTGTTCGCTGTCAGCGCATGTGCGGTTGCTCCGTGGGACGGCGGGCGGGCACGAGCGCGGGAAAGGGCCCGGGGAGCGTGTCCCCGGGCCCTTTCCCTACGACATCCCTACGACGTCACGCGGAACCGTGAGCGTCAGCCCTCGGTCTTCTCCGCCTCGTCGGCGTCGGTGGCGTCGGCCTCGGTCGCCTCGGCGGCGACGTCGGCGGCGGCCTCCGTCTCCTCCTCGTCGTCCAGGTCGACGATCTCGCCGTTGGTGTCCTTGACCGTGGCGGCCTCGACGACGACCGCGAGGGCCTTGCCGCGGGCGACCTCGCCGACCAGGAGCGGCACCTGGCCGCCCTCGACGACGGCCTGGGCGAACTGGTCGGGGGACATGCCGGAGGAGGCGGCGCGGCGCATGAGGTGCTCGGTGAGCTCCTCCTGGTTGACGTTCAGCTTCTCCTGCTTGACCAGCTCGTCGAGGACGAACTGGGTCTTGATGCCCTTGACCGCGGCTTCCTTGGTCTCGGTGTCGAACTCCTCCTCGGTCTTGCCCTGGATCTCCAGGTACTTCGCGAGGTCGAGACCCATCTGGCCGAGCTGGTGGTGCTCCAGGTTGTGCTTGCGGGTGTTGATCTCGTCCTCGAGCAGCTTCTCGGGGACGGGCACCTCGACGAGCTCCAGCAGCTTCTCCAGGACGCGCTCCTGGGCCTGCGTGGCCTGGTCGTACTGCTTCATGTTCTCGAGGCGCTTGCGGCTGTCGGCCTTGAGCTCCTCGAGGGTGTCGAACTCCGAGGCGAGCTGCGCGAAGTCGTCGTCCAGCTCGGGCAGTTCGCGGGCGGCGACCTGGGTGACCTTGACGGTGACCTCGGCCTCCTTGCCGGCCGCCGAGCCGCCCTTGAGCTCGGAGGTGAAGGTGGCCTCCTCGCCGGCGGACAGGCCCTTGACGGCGTCGTCGATGCCGTCGAGGAGCTCGCCGGAGCCGATGGTGTACGAGACACCGTCGGCGACGCCGTCCTCGAGGACCTCGCCCTCGACCTTGGCCTGCAGGTCGATCGTGACGACGTCGCCGTCCTCGGCGGCGCGCTCGACCGGGGAGGTCGAGGCGAAACGCTCGCGGAGCTGCTCGACGGACTTCTCGACGTCCTCGTCGGTGACCTCGACGGCGTCGACCTCGACCTCGATGCCGGAGTAGTCCGGGATCTCGATGGTCGGGCGGACGTCGACCTCGGCGGTGAAGTTCAGCGTCTCGCCGTCCTTCAGCTCGGTGATGTCGACCTCGGGCTGGCCGAGGACGTCGATCTCCGCCTCGTTGACCGCCTCGGTGTAGAACTTCGGAAGCGCGTCGTTGACCGCCTCCTCCAGGACCGCACCGCGGCCGAACCGCTGGTCGATGACGCGGGCCGGGATCTTGCCCTTCCGGAAGCCCTTCACCGTGACCTGCTGGTTGATCTTCTTGTACGCCGCGTCGAGGCTGTCCTTGAGCTCCTCGAAGGGCACCTCGACAGTGAGCCGAACCCGAGTCGGGTTCAGGGTCTCCACGGCGCTCTTCACGGTTCGGTCTCCTTGGTGGCTGACTGCTTGGGTTCTGCCGGGGCCAGAGCGGCTCCGGCGGATCGCCGCCCGGAGGACTACTTCGTAGAGGAGAGACACACGGGCGTGCAGCTTGCATAGTAACGGCAGCGGCGACACGCCCCAAAGGCGATCACTCGGTGATCACCTGGTCGGGGTGGCGGGATTTGAACCCACGGCCTTCCGCTCCCAAAGCGGACGCGCTACCAAGCTGCGCCACACCCCGTCTGGTGCGACACGTAGGGTACATGCCCGCACGCTGTGCGACCGCCGGTTTTCCCGGAGTGCCGCCGCTCTCGGCCGGCCGGGCGGCCAAGGGGTGTGCGGCGAGGCGGGCCGACCCGCTACGATGCCTTCAGTGCCGCGGTCTCCCGACCTGCGGCGCGCTCTGTGCGGGCGTAGCTCAATGGTAGAGCCCCAGTCTTCCAAACTGGCTACGCGGGTTCGATTCCCGTCGCCCGCTCCATACGGCCCGGGGCCGGACACGAGGATCATCCTCATGTCCGGCCCTGAGTGGTTTCCGGGGTCCGCGGACCCCGCCCTGGCCGGGGCGCCGGGCGGGCGCGTGTCGGCATGGCGGGGCCGCCGCCGGGTACGCGAAGCGTGGGGCGGCCGGTGGGGCTCGGGGTCAGAAGCTGATCGAGTTGATCGTTTCCGCTATCGAGTTCAGGAAGCGGTTGATCGACGGGGCCATGCCGGTCGACGCGAGGAAGAAGCCGAAGAGCACCGCGACGATGGCGGGTCCGGCCTTGATCGATCCACCCCGGATCAGGACCACCAGGATGATCGCCAACAGCAGCACCACTGACAGTGAAATGGCCACAACTGATCACACACCCTTGGTCGGTCCGCTCTCCCGGCCCGGGGGCGCATCCCCGCGCACCCCCGCCAGAACCATCGTGCCACCAACAGGGCCTGCGTATGCGGCTGGTGGGACATCGGCGCGGCACCTGTGTCACAGCTTTGCCTGAACCATACGGACGCACGGGCGCCACGGGCCCCAACACGGGCCGTCCGCACGGCAATTCGAGGACCCACCCGCCCAGGTAATTCGGCGGGATCGTTTCCATGTCCACACAACGCGTTCGCAGTTATTTCGAATTGTCGTCACGGGCACATCAAAGCGGAGGGACAGCCGACCCATTTGTCATGATTCATCCGGACTAAGCCACCCATAAGGCCAGCGAGCGACTCCGGTGGAATGTCCCCTTCATGCCTCTTTGCCAGGATGAATCGTGAGGTCAACTCCCCGCATTTTCGGGGCACACGAAGCCCATAAGCAGGAATGACATGGACGGTTTCACGAATAGCCACAGACAACGCTAGGGTGCCTCAGATGTTTCACGCCGCCTCGTCCCCCGGTCAGCACAGAACGCCGCTCCCTCCGGCACAGTCGCCGGCGTCGGGAGTGCCGAGTCCGCGTTCGCCGCAGAGTCAGCAGGCGCGTGCGGCCCAGGGACGGCCGGCCCGGCCCGGCAAGCAGCGCGACGCCTTCTTCGACAACGCCAAGTACCTGGCGATCGTGCTGGTGGCCATGGGCCACTCCTGGGAGCCGCTGAAGGGCGACAGTCGCGTCCTGGAGGGCGTGTACACGGTCGTCTACGCCTTCCACATGCCGGCGTTCATCATCATCTCCGGCTTCTTCTCGCGCAGTTTCGACATGCGCCCCGACCGCCTCAGGCGCCTGGTCACCGGCGTCCTGGTGCCCTACGTCGTGTTCGAGACGGCGTACTCCCTGTTCAAGCGCTACGGCGACCACGATCCGGGCATGGACGTCAGCCTGCTCGATCCCTGGTACCTCACCTGGTTCCTGATCGCCCTGTTCATCTGGCGGCTGACCACCCCGCTGTGGAAGACGGTCCGGTGGCCGCTGCCGCTCGCGCTCGCCGTGGCCATGCTGGCGTCCGTCTCCCCGGACATCGGCGACGACCTCGACCTGCAGCGGGTGCTGCAGTTCCTGCCGTACTTCGTGCTGGGTCTGTGCATGAAGCCGGAGCACTTCCACAGGGTGCGCACGCGCCGGGTGCGGATGCTGTCCGTGCCGGTCTTCGCGGCCGCGCTGGCCGTCGGCTGGTGGGCCGTGCCCCGGATGAACACCGCCTGGTTCTACCACCGCGACGCCGCCCAGAACCTGGGCGCGCCCTGGTGGTCGGGGCCGGTCATGACGCTGGCGCTGTTCGGCTGCTCGCTGCTGCTGACCGTCTGCTTCTTCGCCTGGGTGCCGCGCCGGCGGATGTGGTTCACGGCACTCGGGGCGGGCACCCTGTACGGCTATCTGCTGCACGGTTTCGTGGTCAAGGCCGGTGACTTCTACGGCTGGTTCGACTACGGCTGGATGCGCCGGCCGCTCGGCGAGATCCTCGTGACGCTCGCGGCGGCCGCCGTCGTCACCGTGCTGTGCACCCGGCCGGTGCAGCGGGTGTTCCGGTTCGCGATGGAGCCGGAGATGAAGTGGGCCTTCCGGCCCGACTCCGTCGAGGCGGCGCGCGGCCGGGTCAACGCCCCGCGCGAGAAGGTCAGCGCCTAGCCACACCCCAGCAGGGCGCCGCGGCGTCCAGACCGAGAAGTGCGCGCATGCCGGCGTACTTCTCGGTCAGTCGTGTGCGGGTGGCCTCGTCGGCGACGCCCGCGATGCGCGCCGGGTCGGCGTTGTGCGCGATGTCCGCGGCCTTCACCAGGAGCGCGCCGGGGGTGGCCAGGATCCGGTCGGCGTACTCCCGCGCCGGCTCGCCGTCCCGTTTGGTGAGGGCGAGCACGATGTCCTGGGTACGGGTGCTCAGTTCGAGGCCGCGCAGCCACCGCTCCGTCAGCGGCGTGTCCTCGACGGCGTCGTGCAGCCAGGCCGCCTTCAGCTGGTCCTCGTCCCCCGCGCAGGCGCGTACGCCCGCCACGACGGCGACGAGGTGCTCCACGTAGGGGCGGTCCTGCTTGTCGGTCTGGGTGGCGTGCGCCCAGCGCGCGATCTTCTCGACTTCGAGGAGCGACAGTGTCATGGCCCCAGTCTGTCCTGGCGCCGGACCGCCCTCGCAGGCGGCTACATCAGCCTGGGCTGCCCGGCCGTCGGGCCCTCGCGGCAGATCAGCAGCAGGGCCCGGTCGTCGTTGACGTCCTTGGCCACCGCCTCGATCAGATGCCAGGCCGCGCCGTGGAAGCCGCCCGCGACATACCGGTCGGCCTCCCCGGTCAGCCGGTCGATGCCCTCGACGATGTCCCGGTCGGAGGTTTCCACCAGCCCGTCCGTGAACAGCATCAACACGTCTCCGGGGCGGAGCGATCCCTTCACGGGGTCGAACTGGGCGCCGTCGTACACACCGAGCAGCGGCCCCTCGGCCGCCTTCTCCTCCCAGCGGCCGCTGCCCGCGCTGAGCTGCAGGCCCGGCGGGTGGCCGGCGGAGTAGAGCTCGTAGTCGCCGGAGTCGAGGTCCAGCACGAGGTGGATGGAGGTCGCGAAGCCCTCGTCCCAGTCCTGGCGCAGGAGGTAGCCGTTCGCGGCCGGGAGGAAGGCGTGCGGCGGCAGCGAGCCCAGCAGGCCGCCGAAGGCGCCGGACAGCAGCAGGGCTCGCGAACCGGCGTCCATGCCCTTGCCGGACACGTCCGTCAGGACGACCTCCAGGGTGCGGCCGCCGTTCGTGCGGGCCGCGACCACGAAGTCGCCCGAGAAGGACTGGCCGCCGGCCGGGCGCAGGGCCATCTCGCGGTGCCAGCCGCCGGGCAGCGTGGGCAGCTTGCTCTGGACGCGGATGCGTTCGCGCAGGTCGAAGAGCATGGTGCCGCCGCGCCGCCAGGGCACGCCGACCCGGCTGCGGAACTGGGCCACCAGCAGGCCGAAGAAGCCGCACGCGGCGACGGCGAGGACCACGCCCGGCGTGACCCGCGAGGGGCCCTCCGTGTAGGGGCCGAGCTTCACCGACTCCACGATCAGCGCCGTGGCCGCCGCCGCGTACAGGCCGAGCAGGCTCGCCGGACGCAGCAGCAGGCCGCCCGCGACGATCGGCACGACGAGCAGGGCCGGCGAGCACCACACCGAGTTGGCCAGGGTCACGGCCGCGATGACGGGGATGGTGAACAGCAGCAGGCCCAGGGCCATCCATTCCGAGCCGTCCCCGCGGAAGTAGTCGACGGCGCTTCTGCGCACGCCGACCCGGGCCCGGTGCCACTGCATCTTCAACCGGGCCGTGAACGTCTCGGCTTCCGCGCGCCGCTCTCGTCCTGCTGCCATTAGTTCGGGACCTTATCCGTCGGACCCGCCACTTGGCACAGGAGGTACGACTTGTCCCCCATCCGAGATTCAACTTCACAGGCACCGGCAAGGCCGTGAATAGACCGTTTTGTACGGGCCTGTTGAGCCCTTCGGCCTGCGCCGGAAATTCCCTCGCTCCTCCCGTGCGGCCCTGGTAGGCATGGTTCATGGGGAACGACGTGCGCGCGCTGCGGCAGGACGAATGGGACGAGTGGTACGACAACCTGATCCGCGCCTTCGGCGGGGTCGCGGAGTCGGACGAGGAGCGCGCGCTGTGGCGCGAGCTGATCGATCCGCGGCGGTGCGTGGGCGTCTGGGACGGTGCGGCGTGCGTCGGGACGGCCGGGGCGTTCGCCTTCCGGCTGACCGTGCCCGGCGGGACCGCGGTGCCGGCCGCCGGCGTCACCATGGTCTCGGTGGCCGCCACGCACCGGCGCCGGGGTGTCCTGACGTCCATGATGCGGCGGCAGTTGGACGACGTGCGGTCCTGGGGCGAGCCGCTGGCCGTGCTGACGGCCTCCGAGCCCGCGATCTACGGGCGCTTCGGGTACGGGACGGCGACCTTCCACGTGAACGCCGAGATCGACACGACCCGTGTCCGGCTGTCCGTGCCGCCCGGCACCGATGAGGTGCGGCTGCGGTACGCGCGCCCCGGGGACGTGCTGGACGCCTGCGAGGCGCTGTACGCCCGGCTCGTGCCGCGGCGGCCCGGGATGCTGGTGCGCGGGCCGGGCTGGGAGCGGCTGGGGGTGCTGGACCCGGAGAGCGACCGGGGCGGCGCGTCACCGCAGCAGTGCGTGCTCGCGGAACGGGAGGGCGAGGTCGTCGGCTACGCCCGGTTCCGCGTCAAGCCGGACTGGGAGCCGACCGGCCCCGTCGGCACGGTGGTGGTGCAGGACGTGGAGGCGCTGGATCCGGCGGCGCACGCGGCGTTGTGGCGGTTCCTGTGCGAGATCGACCTCACGTCGAAGGTGTTCGCCCGGGGCCGCCCGCTGGACGAGGGCTGGCAGCACCTGGTCTCCGACATCCGGCGGTGCTCGCTGCGGACGCGGGACTCCCTGCACGTACGGCTGGTGGACGTCGGCGCGGCGCTCCAGGCACGGACGTATCAGGCGCCGGTGGATGTGGTGCTGGCGGTCGAGGACGCCTTCTGCCCCTGGAACGAGGGTCGTTGGCGGCTGACCGGCGACCCTAAGGGCGCCTCCTGCGCCCGCACCGACGACGCCCCCGATCTCGCCCTGTCCGTACGGGAGTTGGGGTCGGCTTATCTCGGCGGAGTCACCCTGAAGGCACTCGCCGCGGCCGGGCGGGTGCGGGAACTGCGCCAGGGCGCGCTGGCGGAGGCGTCACTGGCCTTCGCGTCCACGGTGGCCCCTTGGCTGCCGCACGGCTTCTAGGGCGCGTGCCAGGCATCGCGGGGCAGGCGGGACTTTCGACGCACGCCCTAGGCGCGCTGGCAGGTGGGGCACCAGAAGAGGTTGCGGGCGGCGAGGTCGGCGGTGCGGATCTCGCCGCCGCAGATGTGGCAGGGCAGGCCGGCCCGGCGGTAGACGTAGACCTCGCCGCCGTGGTCGTCGACGCGCGGCGGGCGGCCCATCGCCTCCGGGGTGTGTTCGGGGCGGACGGTGTCGATGCGGTTGTGGCGCACGCCCTCCCGCATCAGCGCGACGAGGTCGGCCCAGATCGCGTCCCACTCGGCCGGGGTGATGTCCCTGCCCGCCCGGTAGGGGTCGATGCCGTGCCGGAAGAGGACCTCGGCGCGGTAGACGTTGCCGACGCCGGCGATCACCTTCTGATCCATCAGCAGCCCGGCGATCGAAGTACGGCTGCGGGAGATCCGCCGGTACGCCACCCGCGGGTCGGCGTCGTCCCGCAGCGGGTCGGGGCCGAGGCGGGCGTGTATCGCCTCCTTCTCGGCGTCGGTGACGAGCGCGCAGGTCGTCGGGCCGCGCAGGTCGACGTAGGAAGTGTCGTTCGCCAGGCGCAGCCGGACGGTGTCGGTCGGCGGGGGCGCCGGGGCGGCGCCGAAGGTCACCTTGCCGAACAGGCCGAGGTGGATGTGGACCCAGTCGCCGTCGCGGAAGCCCAGGAAGAGGTGCTTGCCGTGGGCTTCCGTACGGGTGAGCAGGGCGCCGTCGAGCAGGGCGGCGGCGTCGGAGAACTTGCCCTGGGGGCTGGTGACGCGCGGCGCCGTGCCGGAGAAGCGGCCGGCGTAGTCGGACGCCAGCCGGTGGATCGTGTGCCCCTCTGGCACGGTGCCTGTTCCTTTCCGGCCCCTGTCGCGGGGCGTCAGTCCTGCTGCGGGTGGTGCGCCGGGATCGGGGGCAGGTCGCCCGTCGTCTCGTAGTCCGCGAGCATGTCGATGCGGCGGATGTGGCGCTCGTCACCGGAGAACGGGGTGCCCAGGAAGGTCTCGACGAACTTCGTCGCCTCCTCGGTGGTGTGCATGCGCGCGCCCACCGCCACGACGTTGGCGTTGTTGTGCTGGCGGCCGAGCGAGGCGGTCTCCTCGCTCCAGGCGAGCGCCGCTCGCACACCCTTCACCTTGTTCGCGGCGATCTGCTCGCCGTTGCCGGAGCCGCCGATCACGATGCCGAGGGCGTCGGGGTCCGCGGCCGTCCGCTCGGCGGCACGCAGGCAGAAGGGCGGGTAGTCGTCCTGGGCGTCGTAGAGGTGCGGGCCGCAGTCGACGGGGTCGTGGCCGGCCGCCTTCAACCACTCGACGAGGTGGTTCTTGAGTTCGAAGCCGGCATGGTCGGAGCCGAGATACACGCGCATGCCTGTGAGTGTGACACGGCCGTTTCAGGGCAGCAGCCCCGGGTGTCGGCCAAGGGGAATCCGCACTTCACCATGGAACCTCAAGGAAACCTCAAATAACGATCCGGATTCAAAGGTTCACGAATTCCTTTGCCTCCGTTTCACTGGACCGACCCGTACACACCCCTGTGCGGGAAACCGCTCAGACCGCTCACCCGGCGCAAAGGAATTCCCCCATGACTTCCGGGCACCAGCCCTCCGGGCTCCAGGCAGGACTCAAGAACCGCCATCTGTCGATGATCGCCATCGGCGGTGTCATCGGCGCCGGCCTCTTCGTCGGCTCCAGCTCCGGCATCGCCACCGCGGGACCCGGCATCCTCCTGTCGTACGCCCTCGTCGGCACCCTCGTCGTCCTCGTGATGCGCATGCTCGGCGAGATGTCCGCCGCGAACCCCACCTCCGGTTCGTTCTCCGCCCACGCCGACCGGGCGCTGGGCCGCTGGGCCGGGTTCTCCATCGGCTGGCTGTACTGGTTCTTCTGGGTGGTGGTGCTGGCCGTGGAGGCCACGGCCGGCGCCAAGATCCTCGAGGGCTGGATACCGGCGGTCCCGCAGTGGGGCTGGGCACTCATCGTGATGGTCGTGCTGACCGCCACCAACCTCGTCTCGGTCGGCTCCTACGGCGAGTTCGAGTTCTGGTTCGCCGGGATCAAGGTGGTCGCGATCGGCGCGTTCATCGTCGTCGGCGCGCTCGCGGTGTTCGGCGTGCTGCCGGGCGTCCACAGCGACAAGGCGGGCCTGGACAACCTGACCGGCCACGGAGGCTTCCTCCCGCACGGCCCCGGCGCGATCCTCACCGGCGTGCTGCTCGTCGTGTTCTCCTTCATGGGCAGCGAGATCGCGACACTGGCCGCGGGCGAGTCGGAGAACCCGCAGCGCGCGGTGACGAAGTCGACGAACAGCATCATCTGGCGGATCGCCGTCTTCTACCTGGGCTCGATCTTCGTCGTCGTCTGCCTCCTGCCGTGGAACGACCCGGCCATCAAGGACAAGGGCTCCTACGTCGCGGCCCTCGACTCCCTCGGGATCGCGCACGCCGGCCAGATCATGAACTTCATCGTGCTGACGTCGGTGCTCTCCTGCCTCAACTCCGGCCTCTACACGGCCTCCCGCATGGCCTTCTCGCTGGGCGAGCGGGGTGACGCGCCGAAGGCGTTCGCGCGGACCACGTCGCGGGGCGTGCCGATGGCGGCGATCGTGGCGTCGGTGGTGTTCGGCTTCGTGGCCGTCTTCTTCAACTACAAGTTCCCCGACTCGGTCTTCCTGTTCCTGGTCAACTCCAGTGGTGCGGTGGCCCTGTTCGTGTGGCTGGTCATCTGCTTCTCGCAGCTGCGGATGCGGCGGATCATCCAGGCCGAGGCGCCGGAGAAGCTGGTCGTGCGGATGTGGCTGTACCCGTATCTGACGTGGGCGACGGCGGCGTTGATCGTGTTCGTGCTGGCCTACATGCTCACCGACACGGAGCACGACGGGCGGGAGACGGTGCTGCTGTCCCTGCTGGTCGCGGCGGTCGTGGTGGCGATCGCCGTGCTCCGGCAGAAGGTTCTCGGGGCCGGGCGGGCGGCCGTGGGCGACACCGTGCCCGCAGAGGCCGGGCACGAGGCCGGGAAGGTCAAGACCGGCTGACGCGGACGGCGTCCTGCGGACGGAAGGGGCTCGCGGTGCGGACCGCGGGCCCCTTCCGTGCGCTCACAGCACGGTGAAGCTGTCCTTGACCCGGTCGTAGACCCCGACGGCCCGGGTCTCGATGTCCGGGTGGTACCAGGTGTTGATCTGGTACGACCTGCCCTCCTGGTCGAAGCCGAGCAGCCGCGCGTGCCAGTTCACGCCCTTGAGGGTGAAGGTGTACTCCCAGACGACCGCCGGGTGGCCGCGGAAGGTCGTCTGTTCCAGGCGGATCTTCTGGTAGTTCTGGCCCTGGTGGGCGTCCTGCTCCGACTTCCGCCAGGTCCCCATCAGGTCGTCGCGGGCGATGGCGGACTTGGCCACGAGTTCCTGGGCGCCGTCGGGCGAGGTGTAGTGGACCTCGGCTCCCGTCATCACGTTGCGCTTCCAGCCCGCGGGGGTCGCCCACGCGTATCCGCCGGCCTCCGCGTGGGTCCCGGGCGGCAGCGTACGGGGCCGGGAGGTGCCCTCGACGGTGGGCGGCGGACCGGACCCGGAGGTGGTGGGTGGCTTGGTCGCGGAGGTCGTGGGACCGGCGTGATCGCCGCCGTGCCCACCGGAGTTCAGCAGCACCGTCACGACGACCGCGGCACCGGCGGCGACCAGCGCTGCGGCGGCCAGAAGCCCCGCACGGCGACGACGCCGAGCGGGGGTGGCAGGAGGCTCCCCGTGCAGCGGATGGGGGCCGAGTCGGGGCCGGGTGCCCTGCTCGTGCAGCGAGCGGTCGGGCGGCGCCGGTCGCTGCCGGGCCACCGCGGGGGCTCGGGTCAGGGAGACGCCGGGGCGGGTGGGGCCGGGAGGGGCGGCGTGGGGCGAAGTGGGTTCACTGGTGCGGGAGTTGACGGACGGCGCCTCCGCACCGGCTTCGGAGCGCAGCTCGGAGGGGACTTCGACGGAGGCGGCGGCGGGGGCGGGGGCGGCGGGGGACGTGCCGGGGGGTCCCCCGGGTTCCGCGGGGCGGACGAGAGCTGCACCGGGTTGCGCGCGGCCGACGGGTGACTCGCCGGGTTGCGCGCGCCCGACGGGTGACTCGCCGGGTTGCGCGCCGCCGACGGGTGACTCGCCGGGTTGTGCGCGCCCGACAGGTGACTCGCCGGGTTGCGCGCCGCCGACGGGTGACTCGCCGGGTTGTGCGCGCCCGACAGGTGACGCGGGTGCCGGCGCGCCGTCGGCCCAGGGCGCCGATGCCAGGGCACCGTCGGCCCGGGGCACCGATGCCGGGGCACCGTCGGACCGGCGCGCGGGTGCAGGTGGATCGCCGGCCGGAGGGACGGGGGCTGATGGGCCGTCGGCCGGAGGGACGGGACCCGGCGGGCCGTCGGCCGGTGCAGCGGGGCTGGGCAGGCCGTCCGACGGCGCGGCGGGGGTGGGCGTCGCGTCAGGAGGTTCGGGTGGGGTGTGACCGCCGTGGCGTAGTTTCTGTGTCTCCTGCCGGGCGGTGGGGGGAACGTCCTCCGGGGGCTCGGGGCGCCTGGGGTCGCGGGCGGCTCGTACCAGACGGGTGTGCGGGGTGGCCGCGGCGGGTGGTTCGCCGGAGGGCCCGTGCTGGGGGGTGGGCGGCTCTGGCTCGGGGGTGACCGGGGGTGCCGGGGTGGTTCCCGCGGCCGTCGGCCGGCCCTGGGGCTGCCGTTCCTCCGGGGCGTCCGCGCCGCCCCCGCCCACCGGCAAGGTCGGCGTGGGGGCTGGGAAGGCGACCGGGCGCAGGGCCTCCTCCAGTTCCGCGAGGCCCGGCCTGGCTTCCGGTTCCTTCTCCAGCAGTGCCGCCAGGACGCCGCTCAAGGGTCCGGCCGCGGCGGGGAGTTCGGGCTCCTCGTAGAGGACCGCGTGCAGGGTGGCCAGGGTCGTGCCGCGGGAGAAGGGGGAACGGCCGCCCAGGGCCGCGCAGAGGGTCGCGCCCAGGGACCAGATGTCGGACGGCGGGCCCTGCGGGCGTCCGGAGATCCGCTCGGGTGCCATGTAGTCGGGCGAGCCGACCAGCATGCCGACCATGGTGAGAGCCTTGGCGTCCTGGATCGCGGCGATACCGAAGTCGGTCAGGACGATCCGCCGGTCGGGTTCCGGGGAACCCTCGACGAGTACGTTCCCGGGTTTGATGTCGCGGTGCAGGACGCCTCGGGCGTGGACCTGCCGCAGGGCCGCCACCAGACCGAGCCCCGTGCGAGCCGTCTCCCGCGGACCGAGGGGCCCGTCCTCGGCCAGGACGCGTTCCAGCGAACGGCCCCTGACCAACTCCATGACGATCCACAGACGTTCGCCCTCGTCGACGACGTCGTAGACGCGCACCACGTTGGGGTGGTCGATGCGGGCCGTCGCCCTGGCCTCGCGCAGGGTGCGCTCGCGGCGGGTACGCGTGTCCTCGCCGTCCAGGCCGTCTATCCGGATCTCCTTGACGGCCACCGGGCGGTCGAGTATTTCGTCGGCCGCCCGCCACACCCGCCCCATTCCCCCCTGCCCGATACTCTCGACCAGGCGATAACGCCCCGTCACCAGAAGACCCTGAACACCACCGCTCCTCGCATTCCCCGGCAATTCCACGGCGCCCCCTCGATGAACTGACACATCCCCTGAAACCCGAGACGACCTCGGTAGCGCTCCGATCCGCCCCCACTGAAACACAATGGTCACACTTCGTGCCGTACCAGCATAGTGCGGAGAAATCTTGTGGTACCTCTTCAAGTACTGCGAATTCAGGCGCAGCCGGGGGAAGCACAAGGGGGGTCCGAACATGAGTTCTCGCCGCATCACGGTCATCGCAGGATCGCTGGTCACCGCATCTTTTTCGGTGGTGATGATCCTTTCCTGCACTGCCAGCGCGGATGACCAGGGACCCGGGAGCAGCAAGGGCGGAAAGGTGATGGACAAGGCGCCGGCGGGCGTCGAGCTGACCACATTCCTGCCTTCGAAGATCTCGGTCGACAACAGCACGAAGAAGACGGCGATCACCGCCACGGTGAAGAATCAGGGGAGCAAGGACAGCGGAAAGATCCAGCTCTTGGTCGTCGGTTTCGACGGTCTCACGGTCAAGAACGTCGCCGGCTGTTCGGCGATCGCCGAGAACAGCCTTCCGAAAGGCTCGAACAGCGGTTTCTCCTGCCCCATCGACAATCTGGCGGCCGGTAAATCGAAGTCGTACGCCGTCGACGCGACGTACGACCTGGGCAAGACCGGGAAGATCTGTCTGCCCGTGCAGACCGTTGACGGGAAGAAGACGTACTGGCAGCAGGGGCCGGTCCCCTTCGGCACCAACAACCCCTCTCCGAACGCCCCCGCCACCCCGCTGCTCCTCGGCACCGACAACAAGCCGGTGGCGCCGGGCGGCGAGACCGAACTGCCCAAGACCGGTGTCGGGCGGGACGTCCTGCCGCTGGGCGCGGCGGGCGCGGCACTGGTCGCGGCCGGTGCGGCCGGGCTGTGGTGGTCGACCCGGCGGCCGGTCGGCCCGCTGCGGCCGCGCGGCTGAGCGGGTCCGGCCGCGCCGGCCGGGCTGAGCGGACGGCATGTCCGACGGGCCCGGCGGGGGTGATCGCCCTCGCCGGGCCCTTTCCCGAAAAGCTGACGGCGGTTGTCAGGTTACGCGGGCACAGTGCGGGTCATGGATGTCGCCGAGAACCCCACCGAACCGCTCGTCCTGCGCCCCGGCGACCCGGGCTACGACGGCGAACTCGGCGGTTTCCAGACCGGGTTCGAACAGCGGCCGGACGTGGTCTTCGCCGCCTCCTCGGCCGGTGACGTGTCCGCCGCCGTGCGGTACGCGGCCGGGCACGGCCTGCCGATCGGCGTCCAGGCCACCGGTCACGGGCTGCCCGGAGCCTCGCAGGGCGGCGTGCTCGTCACGACGAGGCGCATGGACGGCGTGGCCGTCGATGCCGGCGCACGCACCGTCCGGGTGCGGGCGGGTGTCCGCTGGGGCCAGGTCGTCGCGGCGGCCGAACCGTACGGGCTCGCGCCGCTCAACGGCTCCGCGCCCGGCGTCGGCGCCGTCTCCTACACCCTGGGCGGCGGACTGGGCATCCTCGCCCGGGAGTTCGGGTACGCGGCCGACCATGTGCGCGCGGTGGACATGGTGACGGCGGACGGGCGGTGCCGGCATGTGACCCGCGCCTGCGACCCCGACCTGTACTGGGCGCTGCTGGGCGCCGGCGCCGACTTCGGCGTCGTGACCGGGCTGGAGATCGGGCTTGTACCGGTGCACCGGCTCTACGGCGGCTCGCTCGCCTTCGACGGGCACGCGGTGGACCCGGCGGCCCTGCTGCGCGCGTACGAGGAGTGGACCCGGACCGTGCCGGACGAGCTGACCTCGTCTTTCGCCGCCGTACCGTATCCGGACCTGCCGGCGCTTCCACCGCGGTTGCGCGGGCGGTACGTGGTCTCGGTGCGGGTCGCGTACACCGGCGGCGACGGTGACGCGGTCGTGGCGCCGCTGCGGGAGTTCGGGCCCGTGCTCGCCGACTCGCTGCGCGAGATGCCGTACGCGCAGAGCCACACCATCCACAGCGACCCGGACTTCCCGCACGCCTACTACGGCGACAGCGCGGTGCTGAGCGAACTGAACCTCGCCGGGGCCGGTGAACTGCTCGCCCGCACCGGGCCGGACGCGGGCGGGCCGATGTGCGTGGTGCAGATCAACCATCTGGGCGGGGCCCTCGCGCGGCCCGCGCCGAACTGCGTGCCTTATCGCGAAGGACGTTTCCTGCTGCGGCTGTTGAGCGCCGGGGAGCGGGAGGCGGCCCGTGCGGTGGTGGACCCGGCCCTCGCGCTGCTCGCGAACACGACGATCGGGCGGGCCCGCAACTTCGCCTTCGGGGCCGGTGACCGGAGCGAGGGACTGTACGACCCCGGAACGCACGCGAGGCTCGCCGGGATGAGGGCGAGCCTCGACCCGGCGAACCTCTTCGCCGGCCCCTACGGCCTCAGCGCCTGCCGACGAGCTTCCAGGCGGCCGGCATGAGACCCATGGCCAGGGCGGCCTTGAGGGCGTCGCCGATCAGGAACGGCGTGAGGCCGGCCGCGACCGCGGCGGAGGCGGACAGGCCGGCGGCGTAGGCCAGGTACGGGACACCGACGGCGTAGATGAGGGCCTCGCCCAGCAGCATCGTGCCCGCCATGCGCCAGACGGAGCGGTCGGCGCCGCGGCGGGCCAGGGCGCCGACGGCGGCGGACGCGAGCAGCATGCCGAGGATGTAGCCGAAGGAGACGGAGACACCGGAGGTGCCGCCCGCGAACCACGGCACACCGGCGAGTCCGGCGAGCGCGTACAGGACGAGCGAGGCCAGCCCGCGGCTCGCGCCGAGGCTCGTGCCGACCAGCAGAGCGGCGAAGGTCTGGCCGGTCACGGGCACCGGGGAGTGCGGGACGGGCACGGAGATCTGGGCCGCGAGACCGGTGAGCACGGCACCGCCGACCACGAGGGCCACGTCCCGGACGCGGGAGGCGGGGAGCAGGTCGGCGAGGACCTGTCCGGGGCGGGCGGGGGTGACGGCAGCGGTGCTCATGGGGGCTCCGGGGTCGGGACGGGCGGGGACACCGTGACGCTAACCCGGAGTGCTCCCCGCGATCACCGTCAGCGCCCGACAAAGGCCGACGGCGGGCCTTGGTGGGCTCCGGACAAAGGATGCCCGTTACACCGGCTCCGGCGTGACACCGCTCACTCGGCGGGCGTGACCTGGGCTTCGTCGTGCTCCGCGGCACCCGGCCGAAGACGCGCGTAGCCGGTCGATCACTCCGCGCAGCCTACCCGTCCGGATGCTGGGCGGCCCTGCCTCGCGGCCGCGTGGGCCGCCCAGACTGTGGGCGTTTTGCCCATCTCACGCATTGGACGAGCCGCGCCCATGCCGCACAGCACCACCCCGGTCGACGCACCGCCGCGAGCGGACGACGACACCGCCCTGTCCCACGGCCTCAAGCAGCGCCATCTGTCGATGATCGCCCTCGGCGGGGTGATCGGGGCGGGGCTGTTCGTCGGTTCCGGCGCCGGTATCGCCGCCGCCGGGCCGTCGATCGTGGTCGCCTACGCCCTGTCCGGTCTCCTCGTGATGCTGGTGATGCGGATGCTGGGCGAGATGTCGGCCGCGTATCCCTCGTCGGGCTCGTTCTCGGCGCACGCCGAGCGGGCCCTCGGGCCGTGGGCGGGGTTCACCGCCGGCTGGTCGTTCTGGGTGCTGCTGTGCACGGCCGTCGGCCTGGAGGGCATCGGCGCGGCGAAGATCGTGACCGGATGGCTGCCGCAGACCCCGGAGTGGGGGTGGGTCGCCCTGTTCATGGTGGTGTTCTGTGCCGCCAACCTCGCCGCGGTGAAGAACTTCGGCGAGTTCGAGTTCTGGTTCGCGGCCCTGAAGGTCGGTGCGATCAGCCTGTTCCTGGTCCTGGGCGTGCTGGCGATCGCGGGCGTCCTGCCCGGCACGGACTCCCCCGGGGCGAGCAACCTCGGTGACTTCCTGCCGCACGGCGGCGAGGGCCTGCTGGTCGGCCTGCTCGCCTCGGTCTTCGCCTACGGCGGCCTGGAGACGGTCACCATCGCGGCGGCCGAGTCGCCGGACCCGGTGCGGGGCGTGGCGAGCGCCGTCCGTACGGCGATGTGGCGCATCGCGCTGTTCTACATCGGCTCGATGGCGGTCGTCGTCACCGTGGTCCCCTGGGACTCGGCGGAGGTGGTGGAGAAGGGCCCGTACGTCGCCGCTCTGGACCATCTCGGCATCCCCGGCGCCGGACAGCTGATGAACGTGGTCGTCCTGGTCGCGCTGCTGTCCGCCATGAACGCCAACGTCTACGGCTCCTCGCGTATCGCCTACTCGCTGGTCGAGCGCGGTCAGGGCCCCAAGGCGCTGGGCCGGGTGTCGGGCGGGGTGCCGCGCACGGCCGTGCTGGCCTCGTCCGTCTTCGGCTTCGGGTGCGTGGTGCTCAGCTACTGGCGTCCGGACGACGTCTTCCCGTGGCTGCTGAACATGATCGGCGCGGTGATCCTGGTCGTGTGGATCTTCATCGCCGTCTCGCAGCTGCGGCTGCGCGGCCGACTGGAGCGTGAGGCACCGGACCGGCTGGTCGTGCGGATGTGGGCCTTCCCGGTGCTGACCTGGGTCGCGCTGGCGGGCATGGTGGCGATCTTCGTCCTGATGGCCCGCGAGCCGGGCACCCGGGTGCAGCTGTACTCGACGGGCGGGATGACGCTGTTCCTGGCGGTCGTGGGGTACGCCTGGCAGCGCGCCCGCGCGAGCCGCTGAGGAAGCCGCTGCGAGGCGAGGCCGTCGGGGCTTTTCGTCATCCGTTCACCCGCCTACGCCGTTTCCCGGTCACAGGGCACGTTCAGCGAGATCAGGCCGACGTGGTCGGCATCCGCGCGCAGTTCGGTGACGGCGGCGTTCCGCAGCCGGGGGAAGACCCGCCGGTACTCGCCGAGCGGGATGGACAGCAGCCTGCACAGCACCAGCCGCAGCAAGGTGTTGTGGGCGACGACGAGGACCCGCTCGCCGTCGTGGGCGGCGGCGATGCGGCGCAGGGCGGCGGCTCCCCGGCCGGCGGCGGCGGCCGGGTCCTCGGCGCCGGGGAAGGGGTGGGCCACCGGGTCGGCGCGGAAGGCCGCCGCCGCGTCCGGGTCCGTTTGCGCGAACTGCGCGAGGGTACGGCCCTCCATCACCCCGAAGTCGCATTCGCGCAGGTCGGGCTCGCGGTTCGGGGTGAGTCCGAGCGCCCGGCAGGCGGGCTCGGCGGTGACGACCGCCCGCGAGAGGGGGGAGGTCCACACGGCGTCGACGGGGTGGGCGGCGGCCCACCGGCCGAGGGCCTGCGCCTGCGCGTACCCGGTCTCGGTGAGCGGCACGTCGCTGGTCCCCGCGTACCGGTTCTCGGCGTGCCAGACGGTCTGGCCGTGGCGGGCCAGGAGGAGGATGGCGGTCATGAGTCCGCAGTATCGCGGGTGAGGCGGGCGTGCGCGTGCGCCGCGACCGGGGCGGGGAGCCAGCCGCGGGCGCGCAGTTCGTCGACCAGCCGCGCGTACGGCTCGGCGAACAGGGCGGTGCGGTCCGGGCGGGGGTCCACGACGGTGCGGACGCGCACCATGCGCTCGGCGACGTCCGCGAGGCCGAGGGAGCACACGCCGTGCGCGGCCAGCGCCGCCATGCCCAGCGCCGGTTCGGTCTGGGCCGGTAGGCGGGCCGGGCGGCCCAGGATGTCGGCGCGCAGCTGGTTCCAGTACCCGCTGCGGGCGGCGCCGCCGGTGAAGGTGAGCGGGCCGTCCAGCGGGGCGCTCAGGTGGTGCAGGTAGTCCAGGCAGAGGCGTTCGGTGAAGGCGACGCCCTGCAGCAAGGCGGCCCACAGGTCCGCGTCGTCCCGCGGTTCGCCGAGGACGAGGGCGACGGCCTGCGGGGCATGGAAGGGGAAGCGCTCGCCGGGCGAGACCAGCGGGTAGGCGACCGCGCCGGACGGTTCGCGGGCGGCCGCCCGCTCGTCCATGACCGCCGGGTCGGCGCCCGCGAAGGCCGCCGTCAGCACCCCGGCGCCGACGCTGGAGGCCCCGCCGGGCAGCCAGGTCCCGTCCGGGGCGCGGTGGTTGTAGACCACGCCGGTGGGGTCGTGGACCGGGGTGGTGGAGGCGCCCTTGAGGACCAGGGTGGTGCCGAGCACCGAGTTCCAGGAGCCGGGGCGCAGGGCGCCGGAGGCGATCTGGGCCGCGCAGCCGTCGGTCATCCCGGCGACGACGGGGGTGCCGGCGGGGATGCCGGTGGCCTCGGCGGCATCCGGGCACACCGTGCCGAGCCGTGTCCCGGGGGGCACGACCTCGGGCAACAGGCCGTCGGGCAGGCCGAGTTCGGCGAGGGTGGCGTACGGCCAGGCGTCCTGTTCGAGGTCGTAGCCCGTCTTGAGGGCGTGGGAGGAGTCGGCGGGCGGGAGTTCGCCGGTGAGGCGGGCGACGATCACGTCGGGCTGGTGGGCGAGCCGGAAGCGGGGCGGCCGGGCGACCCGGAGGTGGGCGTGGGCCCGGACGGGCGTCTCGGCGAGGCCGCCGTACTCCTCCACCAGCCACATCGCCTTCGGCAGCGCCCAGGTGTCCTGCACCGCGAGTCCCGCCGCCCGCGCCCGCGCCGCCTGCCCCGCGGCCCGCCGGTCGTCGTACATGAGCCCGGGGCTCAGCGGCCGCCCGGCCACGTCCGTCAACAGCACCGTTCCGGACGTCCCGCACACCGCGAGCCCGCCGATCCGCACCCCGGGCCCCTCCCCCACCGCCTGCCGCGTGGCCGCGCACACCGCCTCCCACCACTCCCCCGGCTCCTGCTCGTGCCGCTCTGCCTCGCGCCGCCCGCCGAGCGGGGCCGCTCCCCGCCCCACGACCGTCCCGTCTCCGGTGACGGCCAGCACGCGGACGCTCTGCGTGCCCAGGTCGATCCCCAGCCACGCCTCCTGCTCGTCCGGCATCCGGACCTCCCGGGCATCGCGATCCAGTCTGTTAACTTCACACCTACCCCCGATATTGACCCGCGATTTTCGCCTGCGCGAGGGATTGACGCGCAACTTCCGCCGTTACACCCTCTGTTAGCGAGTCGACTCGACGTGTTACCCCCACGCCTGCGCACCGGGCCCGACCCCACTCGGAGGTCACGGATGGACACGCACGCGCACGACCGCCGACACTTCCTCGCCCTGACCGCCGGGGCCGCCGCGACCCCGTTGCTGGCGGCCTGCGGCGCCGGTTTCGGCGGCAACGACGACAAGGGCGGCGGTTCGGCCGCCGACGACGTCACCGGCTCCTTCGACTGGAAGCGGGAGAAGGGCAAAACGGTCAAGGCCCTGCTCAACAAGCACCCGTACACCGACGCCCTGATCGCCGACCTGAAGTCCTTCACCGCGAAGACCGGCATCAAGGTCGAGTACGACGTCTTCCCCGAGGACAACTACTTCGACAAGCTCACCGTCGACCTGTCCAGCGGCCGCGCCTCCTACGACGTCTTCATGCTCGGCGCGTACATGGTCTGGCAGTACGGCCCGCCGGGCTGGCTGGAGGACCTCGGCCCCTGGATGCGCAACTCCTCGGCCACCGGCGACGAATGGGACCGGGCGGACTTCTTCCCCAACCTCCTCCAGGCCGACCAGTGGTCGCTGAAGGACGGCGCCCCGCTCGGCCGGGGCGGACAGTACGCGCTGCCGTGGGGCTGGGAGACGAACGTCGTCGCCTACAACACCGAGGTGTTCTCGAAACTGGGCCTGAGACCGGCCGAGTCCTTCGACGAACTGCGCGAGATCGCGGGCGCCATCAAGCGGAAGGCGCCGGACGTCGGTTACGACGGCATGTACGGGATCGCCGTACGCGGCTCGCGCAGCTGGGCCACCATCCACCCGGGTTTCATGACCATGTACGCCCGCAACGGCCTGCGTGACTTCACCGTGGACGGCGGGAAGCTGAAGCCCGCGATGAACACGCCGGAGGCCGTCGCGTTCACCCGGGACTGGGCGGGCATGGTCAAGCAGGGCGGGCCGCCGTCCTGGACGTCGTACACCTGGTACCAGTGCTCCAGCGACCTCGGGGCGAAGAAGGCCGGCATGCTCTTCGACGCGGACACGGCCGCCTACTTCCAGGCCGTGAAGGGCGCCAGCCCCGCGTCCGGGAAGATCGCCTTCCACCCCGGTCCCAAGGGCCCGGACGGCTCGCTCGCCACCAACATGTGGATCTGGTCGCTCGGCATGAACGCCAAGTCGAAGAAGAAAAGCGCCAGTTGGCTGTTCCTGCAGTGGGCGACCGGCAAGGAGCACCTGCGCCGGGCGGCCGTCACCGGCAACCACATCGACCCGGTGCGCCGGTCGGTCAGCCGGGACCCCGCCTACCAGGACAAGATGCGGCACCTGCCCGGCTTCATCGAGACCTTCGAGACGGTCGTCGACCAGACGAAGATCCAGTTCACCCCGCAGGCCCAGTTCTTCGACGCCACCACCAGCTGGGCAGCGGCACTGCAGGAGATCTACGGCGGCAAGAACGCGCGGTCGGTGCTGAACGGGCTGGCGGGCGACCTCGCCGCCAAGGTGGACTGAGCGGCCATGGGCTGGCGGCTCACCCTGCGCCCGTACCTGCTGATCGTCCCGGCGCTGCTGCTGACCTGCGGAATCCTCTACCCGTTCGGCCTCGGCCTGTACTACACGCTCTTCGACTTCTCGGCGAGCAAGCCGCGGCCCGACATGGTGCGGCTGCACAACTACGAGACCGTCTTCACCCAGGACGCCTTCTGGAACTCGGCCTGGGTCACGGTCCTCTACGCGGTCGGAGCCGCAGCCGCCGAGACCGTGCTCGGGGTGGCCGTCGCCCTGCTGCTGCACCGCTCCTCGCTCGTCGGCCGGGTGCTGGAGAAGATCCTCATCCTGCCGCTGATGATCGCCCCGGTGATCGCGGCGATCATGTGGAAGCTGATGCTCCAGCCGTCGGTGGGGGTGGTGAACCATCTGCTGAAACCCGTCGGCCTGGGGGGAGTTCAGTGGACGGACACCCCGACCGGCGCGCTGCTGTCGTCGATCGCCGTGGACGTCTGGGTCTACACCCCGTTCGTGGCGATCCTCGCCCTCGCCGGTCTGCGGTCGCTGCCCACCTCCCCGTTCGAGGCGGCGGCCGTGGACGGCGCGGGCTGGTGGTACACCTTCCGGCGGCTGACGCTGCCCATGCTGTGGCCGTACGTGCTGGTCGCGGTGATCTTCCGGTTCATGGACTCGCTGAAGGTCTTCGACATCATCTACGCCCTGACCGAGGGCGGCCCCGGTGACTCCACGGTGGTCCTGCAGATCCGCGCCTACCTGGAGGCCATCCGCTTCCAGCGCTACAGCTTCGGCATCAGCTACACGATCGTGCTGTGGGCCGTGGTGTACCTCGCCGCGATGGTGCTGGTCAAACACCTGGGCCGGATCCAGCGAAAGGCGGCCGAGGCCAAATGACCGTGCGGAAACGTCTGGTGGGCGTCCTCGCGGACGCGGTCCTCATCCTCTACTTCGTCTTCGCGCTCTTCCCGATCGCCTGGATGGTGATCCTGTCCCTCAAGCCCGCGAACCAGCTCTTCAGCACGTACTTCTCCTTCACCCCCACCCTCGGCTCCTACCGGACGGTGCTCGGCGACAGCGAGGGCATCCCGTTCGTACGGTTCTTCGTCAACAGCCTGGTGGTGTCGGTGGGCGCGGTCGCGCTGTCCCTGCTCGTCGGGCTGCCCGCCGCCTACGCCTCGGCGCGCTGGCGGTTCAAGGGCTCCGAGAACCTGATGTTCACGCTGCTGTCGTTCCGCTTCGCACCCGAACTGACGGTGATTATCCCGCTGTTCGTGCTCTACCAGAAGCTCGGTCTGTTCGACACGTACGTCGGCATGATCTGGGTCCTGCAACTGGTCACGCTCCCCCTCATCGTGTGGATCATGCGGTCCTACTTCGCCGACCTCACACCGGAGTTGGAGCAGGCGGCCCTGCTGGACGGCTACACCCGCAAGCAGGCCTTCTTCAAGGTGGCGCTGCCGCTGGTCAAGCCGGGCGTCGCGGCCGTGTCCCTGCTGGCGTTCATCTTCGCCTGGAACAACTTCGTCTTCCCGCTGATCCTCACCTCCAACGAGGCCCAGACGGTGACCGTCGGCGCGCTGAGCTTCCTGGGCGGCGACCGCCCCAAGTACAACCTCACCGCGGCGGCGGCCCTGGTCTCGGTCGTACCGCCGCTGCTGCTCGCCCTGACCATCCAGCGCTATCTGGTGCGGGGACTGTCCTTCGGGGCGGTGAAGTCGTGATCGGGCTGCGCGGGATCAGCAAGGCGTACGGCGCGGTCACCGCCCTCGACGGACTCGAACTCGACGTTCGCGAAGGGGAGTTCTTCTGCCTCCTGGGCCCTTCCGGCGCCGGGAAGACCACCACACTCAAGACGGTCGCCGGTCTGGAACGCCCCGACTCCGGCACGGTCCTGCTCGACGGCGAGGACATGGCGGGCGTCGAGCCCTACGACCGGGGCGTGGCGATGTGCTTCGAGAGCTACGCCCTCTACCCGCACAAGTCGGCCTACGACAACCTCGTCTCCCCGCTCCGCTCCCCCCGTCACCGCCTGCCCGCCGCCGAGGCCCGCGACCGCGTCCACGCCATCGCCGAACTCCTCGGCATCGGTGCCCTGCTGGAGCGCCCCGTCGGCCTGCTCTCCAACGGCCAGCGGCAGCGCATCGCCCTCGGCCGGGTCCTGGTCCGCCCCGCCCGTGCCTTCCTCCTCGACGAGCCCCTCTCCCACCTGGACGCCAAGCTGCGCCAGCAGATGCGCGCCGAGCTGAAGGCGATCGGGGACGTCCAGCGCACCACCACCCTCTACGTCACCCACGACTCGGTCGAGGCCCTGGCCCTCGGCGACCGGACGGGAGTCATCCGCGACGGACGGATCGTCCAGACCGGGACCCGCGAGGAGATCTGGTACGGGCCCCACGACACCGAGGTCGCCCGGGCCTTCGGCCGCCCGCGGATCAACCTGCTGCCGGGGACGGTCACCGAGGACGGCGGCTTCCGGTCGCCGGACGGGAAGGTGAAGCTGCCCGTCCGCGCGGCGGCCCCGGCGGGCACGGAGGTCCTGGCCGGCGTGCGCCCGCGCGACCTCTCCCTCACCGCGCCCGGCCACGAGCTCACCGGCACCGTGTACGTCACCGAGGTGCTCGGCCGGTCCGTCGAGGTCACCGTCCGGCTGGGCGCACAGCACGTCTCGCTGGTCGCCCCGCGCGGCGACACGGCCGGCCTGCGGCCCGACGATCCGGTACGGCTGACGGTGCGGCCTGAGAACCTGCTGCTGTTCGAGGCCGACGGGCCGCAGGGCCCAGGACGACGGATCGGGAAACGATGAGCAGCAGCAGCGGTGCACAGCAGGGGCCCGCGGCCCGCCAGGCCGCCATGGCCGAACAGGTCCTGGCCGAGGGCTCGGCGACGGCGGCCGAGCTCGCCGAGCGGTTCGGGGTGAGCCTGATGACCATCCACCGCGACCTCGACGAACTCGAACGGCAGGGCATCGTAAGGAAGTTCAGGGGCGGGGTGACGGCCCAGCCGTCCGGGGTGTTCGAGTCCAACGTCGAATACCGCCTGAAGACCATGCGCGCCGAGAAGGCGGCGGTCGCCGACCGTGCGCTCGCCCTCATAGAGCCCGGCATGGCGATCATGCTGGACGACTCCACGACGACCCTGGAGATAGCCCGCCGCCTGCGCCACGGCGAGATCACCCCGCTCACGGTCGTCACCAACTTCCTCCAGGCGATCAACCTGCTGTCCGACCAGCGGGGCATCCATCTGATGGCCCTGGGCGGCGACTACGACCCCCTGCACTCCTCCTTCCTCGGCGTCTCCTGCGTCGAGGCGGTCCAGTCGCTGCGCGTGGACCTCTGCTTCGCCTCCACGTCGGCCGTGCACGGGGGGTACGCCTACCACCAGGAGCAGCACATCGTGTCGGTGAAGCGGGCGATGCTCGACTCGGCCGCCCGCGGCGTCCTGCTGATCGACCACACCAAGCTGGCCCGCACGGCCCTGCACCGGGTCGTTCCGCTCTCCCGCTTCGACCTGCTCCTGGTGGACGACGGGGCGTCGGCGGAGGCGCTGCGGGACCTGGACGAGCACAAGGTCACCTACGAAGTCTGCGCGACGGTGCCGGCGAGTGAGCCGCAGGGGCGCGCCGGTGTCGAGGCCGCGAGCGCGCGGAGGCCCGAAGGGCCGAGCACGGTCGCGGCCTCGACACCGGCTGAAGCGCCCCGGAGGCGAACGAGCCACAAAGGAGGGGGCGGCGATGACCGAGCTGGAACTACGTGACCTGCGCAAGACCTACCGCTCCCGGGGCCGGCCGCCGGTCACCGCGGTACGGGGCCTCGACCTGACCCTGTGCTCCGGGGAACTCCTCGGCCTCCTCGGCCCTTCGGGCTGCGGCAAGTCGACGACCCTGCGCATGATCGCCGGCCTGGAGACGGTGACCGGCGGGGACATCCTGGTGGCCGGGAGGTCCGTGACCGCGCTGCCCGCGCAGGCCCGCAACATCGGCGTCGCCTTCGAGAACTACGCCCTCTACCCGCCGCTCACCGTGGCCGAGAACCTGGCGTTCGGCCTGCGGGCCCGCCGGGGCCGTGACCGGCGCGAAGTGGCCCGCAGGGTCGCGGACATGGCCGACCGGGTCGATCTCGCGCCCCTGCTCGACGCCCACCCGGCGACCCTCTCCAGCGGCCAGAAGCAGCGCGTCTGTCTCGCCCGCGCCCTGATCCGCGAACCCGACGTCCTGCTCCTCGACGAGCCGCTGTCCCACCTCGACGCGGCCCAGCGCGACACCACGCGCCGCGAACTCAAGCGCATCCAGCGGGACCTGGGCCACACCACCATCCTCGTCACCCACGACCAGGAGGAGGCGCTCTCCCTCGCCGACCGCATCGCGGTGATGAGGGACGGCGTGATCCAGCAGCTCGGCACCCCGTACGAGATCTACGACAGCCCCGCGAACCTGTTCGTGGCGGACTTCGTCGGCGAACCCGCGATCAACCTGCTTCCCGCCGTCGCGGACGAGGACGGCCACGCCCGCCTCTCCGGCTCCGTGCGCGTGGCGCTGCCCGTCCCCGTCCCGCCCGGCCGCGAGATCGTCGTCGGGATCCGTCCGGAGGACCTGTCCCTCACCGGCGCCGAGGGCCTGCCCGCCCGGGTCGTCGCCCACGAGCCGCTGCTGGAGGCGGGGATCGCCACCCTCGCACTGGCCGGCGTCGAACGCCCCCTGGTCGTCCTGACCGGTCCCGAGGCGCGGCTCAGCCACGACGAGGCCGTCCGGGTCACCGCCGACGCGCGCCTCACCCATGTCTTCGACGCCGAGACGGGAGACTCCCTGCGATGAGCGAACACGTACGTGTCCTGGCGGCCGGCGACCACTTCATCCTGCCGTCGCTGATCCGGCGGGCCATCGGCGACGAACTGCCCTGCGAGGTGGCCGAACTGACCCTCGGCTGGCCGCTGGAACCCTTCGGCCCGGTGGCCGAGGTGACCGAGGCGAGCGACGCCGAGGACGAGCTGATCGAGGCACTGGCGGACACCCAGGTGCTGGTCACCCAGATGGGCCCGGTGACCGAACGCGTCCTGGACGCCTGCCCCGGCCTGCGCCTGGTCGTCGTCTGCCGGGGCGGGCCCGTGAACGTCAACCTGGACGCGGCCAAGCGGCATGACGTCCGCGTCTGCTTCTCCCCCGGCCGCAACGCCGCCGCGACCGCCGAGTTCACCGTCGGCGTGCTGCTGTCGGCCCTGCGCCGCATCCCCCAGGCCCACACCCTCCTGGCGGGACACGGAAGTTGGCAGGGGGCGACGTACTACACCTACGAGCACAGCGGCCTGGAGCTGGAGGACCTGCCGGTCGGGCTCGTCGGCTACGGCGCCGTCGGCAGCCGGGTCGCCCGCGCGCTGTGCGCGTTCGGCGCGCAGGTGATGGTCCACGACCCCTACGTGCGCGGCGAGATCCACGGCCTGCGCGTGCACTCCCTCGACGAACTCCTGCGCCGTTCCCGGGTGATCACCCTGCACGCCCGGCTCACCCCCGAGACGCGGGGCCTGATCGGCGCGCGTGAGCTGGCGCTGCTGCCCGAGGGGGCGGTGGTGGTGAACGTGGCACGCGGGCCACTGCTGGACGAGGACGCGCTGTGCGACGCGCTGGAGAGCGGACGGCTGTCGGCGGCGGCCCTGGACACGTACGCGACGGAACCGCTGCCGGCGGACTCGCGGCTGCACGCGCTGGCCGAGCGTGTCGTGCTGACCCCGCACCTGGGCGGCGCCTCGCGCGCCGTCGCCGAGAAGGCGGCGCGGATCGCCGCGGAGGAAGTGGCGCGCTGGGTGCGCGGGGAGCCGCTGGCGCACTGTCTGACCTGACCCGGGAGGCGAGATGTACGTCGGTATCGATGTGGGCACGTCCATGGTGAAGGCCGCCGCGTTCGACGACGAGGGGCGCCAACTGGCCGTCGCCGCGCGCCCGGTGGGTCTGTCGCTGCACGGGGGCGTTGTCGAGCAGGACATGGAGGAGGTGTACTGCGCGGTCCTCGCCGTGCTCGGGGAACTCGCCTCCCGCGCTCCCGGACCCGTCGCCCTGGCCGGCCTGACCGGCCAGGGCGACGGCGTCTGGCTGGTCGACGGCGACGGCCGCCCGGTCCGTGCCGCCGCCTCCTGGATGGACGGCCGGGCCCATGAACTGGTCGACCGGTGGCTGGCGGACGGCACGTTCGAGACGGTGTTCCGGCGCACGGGCAGTGCGATGTTCCCGGGCTGTCCGGGCCCGCTGCTGGCCTGGCTGGACAGCCACGAGCCGAAGGCGCTGGACGCGGCTCGGGCGGCCGTCTACTGCAAGGACATGGTCTTCCAGCGGCTGACCGGCCGCTCCCGGCCCACGACGGACGTGTCGGACGCCTCGATGCCGTTCCTGGACCCGCGCACCCGCGCCTACGACAACCGGGTCGTGGAGCTTCTCGGGCTCACCCGGCGCCGGGGCCTCCTCGCCCCCGTCAGCGACCCGATCGCCACGGCGGAGGCGCGCGAAGGGCTTCCGGCGGGCACGCGGCTGGCGAACGGCCCGTACGACCTGCCGTCCTGCGCGCTCGGCGCCGGGGTGACGTCCCCGGGCGACGGTCTGCTGATCGTCGGCACCTGTCTGGCCGGCCTGGTCGCGACGACCGACCTCGACCTGACCGGTGAGCCGGCCGGCCTGTACATCAGCACCGACCGTCCCGGGTACTGGCTGCGCGCGATGCCGGCGATGGTCGGTACGGCGGCCCTGGACTGGGTGCTGACGACGACCGGCGTCGCCCACGAGGAGGTCGACGCCCTGCTGGCCGAGACGCCGCCGGGCGCGCACGGGGTGCGGGTCCTGCCGTACTTCGCCCCGTCCGGGGAGCGGGCGCCGTTCGTGGAGCCCCGGCTGCGCGCCGAACTGACCGGGGTGTCGTTGGAGTCGACGAAGGCCGACCTGATCCGCGCGACCTGCGAGGGCATCGGCTTCGCGGCCCGGCACTGCCTGAAGGCGGCCGGCCTGACCGGCACGCTGGCCGTCTGCGGGGGCGGCACCCGCAGCCCCGCCTGGATGCGGCTGCTGGCGGACGTCCTGGGTCGCCCGCTGCAGGTGATCGAGGGCGAAGTGGGCGCCCGCGGCGCGGTCCTGGCGGCGGCCGCGCGGTACGGGGTGGACCTCGACACCACGACATGGACCGAACCGACGACGGTGGTGGAACCGGACCCGGCCCGGGCGGCGTACTACGCGAAGGAGTTCGAGAACCACCTGGAGAGGCTGGCAACGGCCCGCGACCGGGCGAGGAGAGCCTGATGAGGACACGAACGCTGGCTTGCCCCACCTGCGGCGACATGCAGCCCTTCCGGCTCCTCGACGAGAAGGAGAAGGCAGCGATCCGCGCCGAGAAGGGCGACGACCATCAGGTGGACAACCTGTGGCGCTGCACCGCCAAGGGCTGCCTGACGTACTACCGCCACCTGAACAAGTACGACCGTGGCCTCCTCCCCGAAAGTTTTCGCGAGGAGGAGGCCGCCGACAAGTGACGCCCGGAATCCGACCTGGCAGGACGGATTCCGGACTCACGCGACCGAACGCGGCACCCCTATGCTCCCGGTTCCGACCATTTCGCCGGCCCGTACGGGAGGCTGCTGTGTCCAGCGAACTGCACTGCCCCAACTGCCCCGACGGAAAGCTGTATCCGTTCCGAAGGGTCACAGCCGAGGAGGAGAGGCACATCGCGTCGGTCTACAAGAAGAAGGGCGCTCACGGCTTCTGGCGCTGCCAGGGCAAGACGAAGCTGGGGCAGTGCCTGTGGGTCCAGCCCTACTTCAACCAGAAGGACGGCTTCTCCCTCCCCGCATCCTTCAGCTGACCGGCACGGTCACAGGTTGCTGAAGTCCGGGCCCTTCGTGCGGGTGCGCTTGATCTCGTAGAAGCCGGGGACCGAGGCGACGGCGAGGGTGCCGTCCCAGAGGCGGGCGGCCTCCTCGCCCTTGGGGGCCGGGGTGACGACCGGGCCGAAGAAGGCGATCTGCTCGCCGTCTGCGCCGGGGACCGCGATGACGGGAGTGCCGACCTCCTGGCCGACCTTCTCGATGCCCTCCTTGTGGGAGGCGCGCAGTTCTGCGTCGAACTCGAAGTCCTCCTGGTCGGCGTAGTCGATGAGGTCGGCGGGCAGGCCGACGTCGGCGAGGGCGCCGGCGATCGCCTCGAGGGTCGGGCCCTCGCCGTTGTTGTGGATGCGGGTGCCGAGCGCGGTGTACAGCGGGCCGAGGACGTCCGCGCCGTGCTTCTGCCACGCGGCGGTCACCACGCGCACCGGCTTCCACGCCTTGGTGGCCAGCATGTCCCGGTACTCCTCGGGCAGCTGGTCGAGCTTGTCCTCGTTCAGCACGGCCAGGCTCATGATGTGCCAGCGGACCTCTATGTCGCGGACCTTCTCCACCTCCAGCACCCACCGGGACGTCATCCAGGCCCAGGGGCACAGCGGGTCGAACCAGAAGTCGACAGGGGTCTTCGCGGAGGTGCTCGCGGTCTCGGGCATGGCTCTCCTAGGAAAGTGTTCGTTTCAACCATCAACGCCGGGCAGGACCGTCCCCATTCCCGGCCTTGCCGGGTGCCCGCAGCCGAAAGCGCATGGCAGGATCAGCAGGAAACCGTGTCCACATACCGAACACCTGTCGAGGGAGTACCGCCCGTGCCCGGTGAGAATCTGACCCGTGACGAGGCCCGGGAGCGGGCCGCCCTGCTGTCCGTCGACGGGTACGAGGTGTCCCTGGACCTGCGGTCGGCCGTGGGCGGGACGGACGCGGAGCCGCGCACCTTCCGCTCGGTCACCACCATCCGGTTCCGCTGCAACGAGCCCGGAGCCGCCACCTTCGCCGACCTGATCGCGCCGAGTGTGACCTCCGTCTCACTCAATGGCAAGGACCTCGACGCCGGTGAGGTCTTCGACGGCTCCCGCATCCTCCTGGAGGACCTCGCCGCGGAGAACGAGCTGATCGTGGACGCGCAGTGTGCCTACTCGCGCACTGGCGAGGGCATGCACCGCTTCGTCGACCCCGAGGACGGCGAGGTCTACCTCTACACCCAGTACGAGCCGGCCGACTCGCGCCGCGTCTTCGCGAACTTCGAGCAGCCCGACCTCAAGGCGCCGTTCCGCTTCGAGGTGCGGGCGCCCGAGGGCTGGACGGTGTGGAGCAACGGCGCGGGCGAACTCGCCGACGGCATCTGGCGGTTCGCGGAGACGAAGCCGATCTCGACGTACATCACCTGCGTGGTGGCGGGGCCGTACCACTACGTCACGGACTCCTACGCGCGCACCCTGCCCGACGGCACCCGCCTCGACATCCCGCTCGGCGCGATGTGCCGCAAGGGTCTGGCGCCCTACTTCGACGCCGACGACGTCTTCCTCGTCACCAAGCAGGGCCTGGACTTCTTCCACGAGCACTTCGACTACCCGTACCCCTTCGGCAAGTACGACCAGGCGTTCGTGCCCGAGTACAACCTCGGCGCGATGGAGAACCCGGGGCTGGTGACCTTCCGCGAGGAGTACATCTTCCGCGGCAAGGTGACCCGGTCCTCCTACGAGGCCCGCGCCAACGTCGTCCTGCACGAGATGGCGCACATGTGGTTCGGCGACCTGGTCACCATGGTGTGGTGGGACGACCTGTGGCTGAAGGAGTCCTTCGCGGACTTCATGGGCACGTTCGCCAACGTCGGCGCGACCCGGTTCGAGGACGCCTGGATCACTTTCGCCAACCGCCGCAAGGCGTGGGCCTACCGCGCGGACCAGCTGCCCTCGACGCACCCGATCACCGCCGACATCCGCGACCTGCAGGACGCCAAGCTCAACTTCGACGGCATCACCTACGCCAAGGGCGCCTCGGTGCTGAAGCAGCTGGTGGCGTACGTCGGCCAGGACGCGTTCCTGGAGGGCGCGCGGCGCTACTTCAAGCGGCACGCGTACGGCAACACGCGTCTGGGCGACCTGCTGTCGGTGCTGGGCGAGACCAGCGGCCGGGACATGGGCGCGTGGGCGCGCTCGTGGCTGCAGACGGCCGGGGTCAACTCGCTGACGCCGCAGGTGCTGCTGGACGCCGAGGGCAGGGTCGACGAGCTCGCCGTCGTACAGGAGGCGGCGGAGTCGCACCCCGAGCTGCGGCCGCACCGGGTGGCGGTGGGCCTGTACCGGCGCACCTCCGAGGGCGCGCTGGAGCGGTACGCGCGCGCCGAGGTGGACGTCGACGGCGCCCGTACGGTCGTGTCGGAGCCGGCGGGCGCCGAGGCGCCGGAGCTGGTGCTGGTCAACGACGACGACCTGACGTACTGCAAGACCCGCTTCGACGAGACCTCGCTGGCCACCCTGCGCGAGCACCTGGGTGCGATGACGGACCCGCTGGCCCGCGCCCTGTGCTGGTCCGCGCTGTGGAACATGACCCGGGACGCGCTGCTGCCGGCCCGCGAGTTCATCGGGATCGTGCTGCGCTTCTCGGGGCGCGAGTCCGACATCGGCGTACTGCAGATGCTGCACGCCTGGGCGAACTCCGCGCTGGTCCACTACGCGGCCCCCGCGTGGCGGGAGAGGGGCGGGCTGCTGCTGGCCGAGGGCGCGCTGCGCGAGCTGCGGGCGGCCGGGCCGGGCAGCGAGCAGCAGCTGGCGTGGGCGCGGTTCCTGGCGACGGTGGCGTCGGCGCCGGACGATCTGCGACTGCTGCGGGGCCTGCTGGAGGGCACCGAGAAGATCGACGGGCTGGAGGTCGACCAGGAGCTGCGCTGGGCGTTCCTGGAGCCGCTGGCGGCGCACGGTGTCGCGGACGAGACGGTCCTCGCCGCCGAACTGGCCCGCGACGACACCGCGTCGGGCAAGCGGCACCAGGTGCGCTGCCTGGCGGCGCGGCCCTCGGAGGCGGTGAAGGCGCAGGCGTGGGCCCAGGTGGTGGAGTCCGACGCGCTGTCCAACGCGCTGGTGGAGGCGACGATCACGGGCTTCGGCCAGCCCTCGCAGCGGGAGCTGACCGCGCCGTACGCGTCGAAGTACTTCGAGGTCATCGAGCGGGTGTGGCAGGAGCGGTCGATCCAGATCGGCATGGACGTGGTCCGGGGTCTGTTCCCGGCGCTGCAGGACTCGCAGGCCACGCTGGGCGAGACGGACGCCTGGCTCGCCGCCCATGAGGAGTCCGCGCCCGCCCTGCGCCGGCTGGTGCTGGAGGCGCGGGACGACCTGGCGCGGGCGCTGCGCGGACAGGCGTGCGACGCGGCGGCGGACGAGAGCTGACCGTTGGCCTAAGCTTGCCCATTTGGTGACCGTTACGGAATCCAGGCAATCACAGCCGTAACCCCTGGTCCCCACCCCAACGGACCAGGGGTTTTTCGTGCCTACTCGGCATCCGAACACCCGTCCTTTAGTGCGGCCTTGTCTGCATTTGTCGACGGGCGTGTAACAGCGGTTAAGGGGGGCGCCAGGCGCGGGAAGCTGCTCGCCATGAACCACAACACGCCACTCCCCCCGGCTTCCCCCCGCACCCTCCGCAGCCTGTCCGAGGTGCAGCGCCGCGTACTGACCACGGCGCAGCTGCGCGCGCAGGGCGTGACGTCGGCGGAGATGAACGAGCAGTGCCGCGCCGGCGGCCCCTGGCAACAGTTCCTTCCGGGTGTCTTCCTGCTCCACGCGGGACCGCCGACCAGCGAGGAGCGGCTGCACGCGGTGCTGACGTACGCGGCCCGGGAGTCGGCCCCCGGCGTGCCCGCCCAGCCGGGAGCGGACGACCAGCGCCGCTCGGTGTACGCGGAGGCGATGATCACGGGGCTCGCGGCCCTGACCCTGCACGGCTTCACGTCCGCGCCCCCGCTGCCGTCGATCGAGAAGATCGACGTCCTGGTGCCCCGGCTGCGGCGGCTGCACTCGACGGGCTGCGCGCGGATCGTGCGCACACCGGCCCTGCCGACTCCCCAGGCGGTGGCGGGAGTTCCCGTCGCACCGGTCCCGCGCGCGCTGGCCGACGCGGTGTCCGAGCTGGCGGACGCGGGCGATGTGCACCGGCTGCTGACCGAGGCGGTGCGCGGCCACTGCGAACCGGGCGCGGTGGTGCGGGAGTTGAAAAACGCCAAGCTGCTGAGCCGGCCGCATGTGCTGGACGCGGTGGACTCGTTGCTCGCGGAGGGGCGCGCGATCGCGGAGGACCGCCTGTACCGCATGGTCCGGGAGTTCGGCCTGCCCGACCCGGTCTGGAACATCGATCTGCGCCTGCCCGGCGGCCCGCACCTCGGGGGCCTGGACGCCTACTGGCCGGAGCAGGCGGTGGCCGTGGACCTGGACACCCGCGCCCCCCGCCAGGACGAGGACGCGATGTGGTCGGAGTGCGCCCGCAAACGAGAGACCCTGGAGCGGCTCGGGATCACAGTCGTCCACATCACCCCGAAGAAGCTGCGGGACACCATGGAGCAGCAGGCGACGGTGGTCCGTACGGCCCTGATGGCGTCCGGCGACCGGGACCCGGCCGCGTATGTCGTGGTGCTGCCCCGCCAGTGACGGAGTGGGCCGGTACCAGGAGAGGAGAGGCCGCCGGCGGTGGCCGGGCGCCCCTCCTCGGATGCCCGCGTGGGCGATCCTCGGGTCAGCCCTTCTTGAGGACGAGTTCCGTGTTGCGGTCGCCGGCGGCGCCGCCGAGGGTCTTGTTGGCGCCGGGGGCGTTGTAGGACAGCTCCCGGTAGAGAGCCGCCAGGCCGGTCTGGGTGAGGTCGGAGAAGTCGGTGCGGTGCGGGGCCGCGGACTCCACCAGCGTGGTGAACAGCGAGAGCGTGCCGTCCTTGTTGTCGGCGATCTCGATCACGCGGGCGAGCTGCGGGTGGTCGACGTGCGAGGCGGTGGAGATCTCCCAGAAGGAGCGTCCGCCCGAGGTCGCGTGCGGGGTGATGTCGTTGCGGTGGATGTGGCCGTTGACCCAGGCCAGCACGTTGGCGTGGCGGGCGAGCAGGGCGAGGACCTCCTGGCCGTCGTGGCGGCGTTCGTTCGGCCGGGCGGGGTCGGCGTGGCCGGTGTTCGTCATCGTCTTGCTGGTGTGGTGGCTGAAGACGATCGCGTACGACTCCTTGTTGTCCCGCAGTTGCCTGTCCAGCCAGTTCAACTGGGCCGTCCCGATGGACCCTTCGTAGTGGCCGCCGGGGTCGGTGGTGTCGATGCTGATGCCGATGACGTCGTCGGCGATGCGGAAGGTGTAGTACTGGGTGCCGGCCGCGAGGTTGGCGGAGGAGTAGCCGTGGCCGACCGGGCCAGGACCGCGGTGGGCGGGGTCGAGGTGGGCCTTGAGGTAGTCGGCCGGGGTGTAGGGGGCGCGCCGGTCGTCGGGGGTGACCGAGCGCATGTCACGGGCGTGCGCCTTCAGCAGGTCCCGGAAGGCATGGCCCTGGGGGTCGTTGCCGTTCTTGATGTGGTCCTGGAGCTTCTTCGCCTCGGACGCGGACAGCGACATGAGCTTCTTGCCGCCGACGGCGTACTCGGCGAGCCAGGAGTCGCCGTGGCCGTAGCAGCCCAGCGGCATGGCGTCGTGGTTGCCGACGGTGGAGTACCACGGCAGGTTCAGGCCGGGGCTCCGCACCTCACGGGTGGAGGCGGCCAGGAAGCCGGCCAGGTGCGGGAAGCCGAGCTGCTTGTCGCCGTCGCGGAGCGTGGAGTCGGGCTGCCAGTACAGCTTGAGGCCGCTGTTCTGGACGCCCTCGTAGTGGCGCGGGTCACCCGAGTTGGGCGTGATCCTGCCACCGCTCATGATGCTGAGGAACCACTCCAGCTCGGTCTGGGAATTGTTGTCGGTGTTGTCGCCGGTGGTCATGGCGAAGTGCAGCGGCGAGCCGGTGACCGGGGCACCGCGTAGCGCGTTGATCCGCTCCACGAGGGAGACGGCGCCCTGCACGGTCAGCGCCTCGTGCGGGCGCCAGGCGTGCGGGTCGGTGGAGCGCAGGTACTCCAGCCGCATCGGGTGCTGGGCGTCGATCAGGTGCAGGTCGGTGAGCTGCACGAAGGCGGCGAGCGCGGTACGGCGGCCGGCGCGGCCGGACTTGGCGGCGGCGAGTTCGCCGCGCACCACTCGGCTCCAGCCGGGACCGTCGCCGAGGCGGCGGTACGGCGTGCTGGTGCGCGGGGCGGCGACGGTCGCGAGGGTGGTGCCCTTGGTGTAGGGCGCGAGGGGGGCGGCCGCGGCCCGGCGGGACTGCGCCACGACCGCCTGGTGGGGCTCGGTGGCGGCGGCGGCCTGGCTGTCGGTCGGCCGCAGGGCGAACCCGACGCCCGCGGAGACGGCTGCCGCGCCGGTGGCGGCGAGGACGGTACGGCGGTTGACCGCCGGCGTGCTGGTGGCGACAGAGCGTGTGCGCGACATGGCGCGATCTCCCCGAGTGCGGACGCGTCGGCAGTGGTCGCGGGTTTTCGCTCGCGCGAACGACCCGCTCGCTCTGGATGCTTGGCACCGGGGATGACCTGCGCGTGAACGAGACCGCAACGCGCAACGCCGATCACCGTACGTGGATCTACGGGCACCCCGCGCGTTCACGGGTGCTCGTCGCACGGCCGGGGACCGGTCGCTCCGTGTTCATCTTCCGGGGTAGGGGAGGTGTTCCGCGGCCTTCAGGGAGTGCTCGGCGTCACGTGTCCGGTGACCGGCCGCTCCCGCCACAGCGTCAGTGCGACGTCCACCAGCCGGACCCGGTTCAGCCCGCTCACGTCGGTCAGCGGATGCCAGGCCGCCATGTCGGTGGAGCCGCCGATCTCGTGGCGCAGATCGCCGCCGGTGACGCGGCCCTCGTAGACCAGGCGCAGGCCCTGGCGGTCGACGGTGCGGCCGAGACGGCGGGGGACGCGGAAGCGGTTGGTGTGGACGCCGAGGAGGCCGGTGACCTCGATCAGGTAGCCGGTCTCCTCCTCGACCTCCCGCAGGACGGTGTCGTAGGGGTCCTCCCCGTGCTCCATGCCGCCGCCCGGCAGGGTCCACTCGGGCCGGCCGTCGAAGCCGGTGCCGCGGGCCAGCAGGAGTCGGTCGTCGCGGACGCACACGGCGTAGGCCGCCACCCTCAATTTCTTTCGCACACCGGGAAGTTAGCCCGGCAGCGGCGGATTGGCAGGTGAGTATTCCGGCGCGGACCAGCGCAGGGGGAGCGCGGACCGCGTCTCGACGACCTCACTCGTGGTGAAGCGCACCGCTCGTTCCCCGTCGGGCCCGAACACCGTCCGTGCCTCGCCCGTCAGCTGCAGGGTGGTGCCCGTCGTCCAGTCGAGGAAGAGGAGTCCGGCACGGGGGTCGGCCTCGATGTTGCCGAGGGTGAGGAACATGTTGTTGCCGGGGTAGTCCCGCCAGGTCAGTTCACGCGGGGAGGCCGACCGCACGAACCCGGGGTTGCCACCGCGATGGCTGACCTCCACGCCTCCCGGGCCGATCGTGGCCAGGAAGAAGGTGTCCGCCGCCGCGACGAACTCCTTCTGGCCGTCGGTCAGTTCCGCACCGACGCGGGGGCTCTGCGGCGTGCGCCCGTCCACCACCTCGTACGACCGCCGCCGCTGGATGTACTTGGGGCAGTTGGCGAAGACTTTCTCCGCCGCGACCGCGAAGCCCCGCGCCGTCGGTCGCAGCCGGCCGTTGAGGCGCATGCGGCGCCGGGTGCGCGGGTCCAGGGCGATGGTGCCCACGGGCGTGCCCGCGGTCGCGGACGCCCGCGCCAGCGGGTCACCCTCCCGCACCGCACCGGTCACCGACATCTGGTGCGGGTCCGTCGCCCGGACGAACCCGGGGGCGCCCGTTAGCGCGGAGGCCCAGACGCGGCCCGTGGCCGGGTCCGCCGCGCCCAGGACCAGCAGCGGCTGCAGTTCCAGGAAGGCCGCCGCCACCGGCTTGACGCCCTCCCCCACCATCCGGCCCACGTGGTCGGCGGTGTCGCGCACGCCGAGCCGCTGCTGCAGCGCCCGCGCGCCCTCGTGATACACGTCCATGAGCACCGCCGTCACCTAGAAGAAACCGCAGGTCGGAGCCGATTCGACCGGCACGGGCGCGCCCTCGGCCCCGCTGGGCACCGAGATCTCCAGCCGGGTCCCGTCGGGGTCGTGGAAGAAGATGCCGCCCGACGCGGCGCCCTCGCGGTGGGCCACCACGCCCTCGTACGCGAAGTCGGCGCCGTACGCCTTCAGCGCCGCCTCGTACTCCCTGACCCGCTCGACCGAGTCCGCCTGGAACGCAAGGTGGTGCAGGCCGGCGCGGGCGCCCTCGTACGCCTGGTCCGCCTGCTGCCAGAGCGTGAGGAGCAGGTTCTCGCCGTCGCCGAGGAAGGCGTACCGCCTGCCGTCCTCCTTGCCCTCGGCGACGAGGACGAAGCCCAGCACGTCGCGGTAGAAGGCGAGCGAACGGTCGAGGTCGGTGACGTTCAGGCCGATGTGGCCGGTGCGCAGCGTCGTCATGTCTCTCCCTGTGACGGACCTTCTCGGATCTAACCTCTGTACATGAGATTAAGGGTTAGGGGTCGAGGGCGCAACCGGTCACGTACCCTTGAGTGGTTAGCCAGGAAGGAGCCCCCATGCCCCCCGCCCGCGATCCGCGCCCCCTCACCGGTGAGCCCCTCGCGCTCGACCTGCTCAACACGCGGTGGAACCGGGAGGGCGTCCTTCAGGACCTGCTCACCGGCACCGACGGGCTCGCGGTGTGGCTCGCGGCCAACGCCCTGGGCGACCGCTTCACCGCCGACGCCACGACCCTGCGGCACCTGCTGCGGGCCCGCGACGCACTGAAGAAGGCCGTCGACGGGTCACTGGAGGAGGGCGCGCAGGCCGTGGACGCGGTGCTCGCGCACGGCAGGATCCGGGCCACGCTCACCCCCGAAGGACCCGGCGAATCGGCCGAGTTCGCCGACCCGGCCTGGGGGCCGGCCTGGCTCGCCGCCCGGAACTACCTGGAGCTGCTGGCCACCGCACCCGACCGCATCCGCGGCTGCGCGCACGACGCGTGCGTCCTGCACTTCTTCGACACCTCACGCAACGGCACGCGACGCTGGTGCTCGATGGCGGCGTGCGGCAACCGGGCCAAGGCGTCCCGGCATTACGCGCGCTCGAAGGAAGCGTGAAGGTCCGGGCGGTTAAGCCGATTTGATCCCCTATGCCAGTAAAGGGCATCGGGGGTTTTCCCCATACATCCATCTCGTTTCGGTCAACATCTGCCAAACAACTGTCCCTTGCGTAAAGCTTTGCGGTCGTTCGCACGTTCCTTTCCGTACAAGGGATGCCGATGACCCTCACCCCCCAGAGACGCGTGGCCCGCACAGCCGTGGTCGCAGGTCTCGCCGCCGCGCTCTCCGCGGCCGGGCCCATACCCCTGGCCTTCTCCGCCGACGGCCCGCCCGCCGCCACCGCTCCCGCGGACGGCACCGTCAAGTCCGCGCAGAAGAAGCTCGGTTCCGACGACGCGGACCTGCTCGCCGACGCCAAGGCCGACGGCGCCAAGAACGTCACGATGATGATCGCCACCGCGCCCGGGCAGACCGAGCAGGTCGCCAAGGAGCTCGACGCCGTCGAGGGCGGCACGGTCGGAAGGACGTACGACAAGCTCGGCTACGTCCGCGCCACCGTCCCGACCGGCAAGGCCGACTCGGCCATCGCCGCCGCCGCGAAGCTCCCCTCCGTGCACGGCATCGACCTGCGCAACGAGATACCGCTGGACGACCCCGCCGTGACCGGCGGCGCCAAGTCCGCCTCGCACGACACGACGTACCCGGCCCCGGGCAAGAAGACCCCGGCCCGCAACCCGTACAACCCGTCCTTCGAGACGGGTGCCGTCGACTTCGTGAAGGACCACCCGAAGGCGGACGGCCGCGGCGTCACCATCGGCATCCTCGACTCCGGCGTCGACCTCGGCCACCCGGCGCTGCAGAAGACCACCACCGGCGAGCGGAAGATCGTCGACTGGGTGACGGCGACGGACCCGGTGACCGACGGCGACGGCACCTGGCGGCGGATGACCGCCGCGGCCTCCGGCCCGGTGTTCACCTTGGGCGGCGAGACCTTCAAGGCGCCCGAGGGCTCGTACAAGTTCAACTACATGTACGAGTCCGCCACGACCGGTGGCGACATGAAGGGCGACCTGAACCGCGACGGCGACACGACCGACGCGTGGGGCGTGCTCTACGACCCGGCGTCCGGCACCGTGCGGGTCGACACGAACGACAACCTGGACTTCACCGACGACGTGCCGATGAAGCCGTACAAGGACGGCTTCCAGATCGGCTACTTCGGCACGGACGACCCGTCCACGGACGTGGTCGAGCGCATCCCGTTCGTCGTGGAGATCCGCAAGGACGTCGTCTACAACTCCTCCGGCTCCAAGGCCGACTACGTCAACATCGGCGTCATCGAGTCCGAGCACGGCACCCACGTCGCCGGCATCACCGCCGCCAACGGCCTGTTCGGCGGCCGGATGAACGGCGCCGCCCCCGGCGCGAAGATCGTCTCCTCCCGGGCCTGCACCTGGAGCGGCGGCTGCACCAACGTCGCGCTCACCGAGGGCATGATCGACCTCGTCGTCAACCGCGGCGTCGACATCGTCAACATGTCGATCGGCGGCCTGCCGGCGCTCAACGACGGCAACAACGCCCGCTCCGAGCTGTACACGCGGCTCATCGACACCTACGGCGTGCAGCTGGTGATCTCGGCCGGCAACTCCGGCCCCGGCGCCAACACCATCGGCGACCCGGGCCTGGCCGACAAGGTGATCTCCGTCGGCGCCGCCATCTCCAAGGAGACCTGGGCCGCCAACTACGGCTCGGCCGTGGAAAAGAAGTACGCGATGATGCCCTTCTCCTCCCGCGGCCCGCGCGAGGACGGCGGCTTCACGCCCACCCTGGTCGCCCCCGGCGCCGCCATCAACACCACCCAGACCTGGCTGCCGGGCTCCCCGGTCGCCGAGTCGGGCTACACGCTGCCGGCCGGCTACTCCATGCTGCAGGGCACCTCGATGGCGTCCCCGCAGGCCACCGGCGCCACCGCGCTGCTGCTGAGCGCCGCCAAGCAGAAGGGCCTCGCCCTCTCCCCCGCCGACCTGCGCACGGCGCTGACCTCGACGGCCGGTCACATCAAGGGCGTTCAGGCGTACGAGGAAGGCGCGGGCCGCATCGACATCGTCGACGCCTGGGACGCCATCCGGCACGGCGCCACGGCCCACGACTACACCGTGAAGGCGCCGGTCGACACCGCGATCGACTCCGCCCTGAAGACGCCCGGCTTCGGCACCGGCCTCTACGACCGCGAGGGCGGCCTGAAGGCCGGCGAGAAGAAGACGTACGACATCACCGTCACCCGGACCTCCGGCCCGGACAAGGCGATCCGCCACGAGCTGCACCTCGCCAACAACGCCGGTGACACCTTCCGGATCGTCGGCGACGACGAGGTGCGGCTGCCGCTGAACCAGCCGGTGACCGTCAAGGTGCAGGCCAAGCCCCGCTCCGCCGGTCTCAAGAGCGCGATCCTGGAGGTCGACGACCCGCGGACCGAGGGCGTCGACAAGCAGATTCTGGCCACCGTGGTGGTCTCGACGCCGGTGAAGTACACCTTCTCGGCCTCGAACACCGTGCAGCGCAACAGCACCCAGTCGTACTTCGTGACCGTGCCCGAGGGCGCCAAGTCCCTGGAGGTCGCGATCGGCGGGCTGAAGGACAAGAGCCAGACCCGGTTCATCGCGATCCACCCCTACGGCGTCCCGGTCGACAACACCAGCACGCCGTACTGCTACAACAACTACCTGGACGGCAACGGCTGCAAGCCCGACGTGCGCGCGTACGCGGACCCGCAGGCCGGCGTCTGGGAGATCGAGGTCGAGTCGCGCCGCACCTCGCCGCTGCTCGACAACCCGTACAAGCTGGACGTCGCCGTCTACGGCGCCGCCTTCGACCCGGCGACGGTGACCGTGCCCGAGGCGAAGGTCGGCACGCCGGCCCCCGTCTCCTGGAAGGTGACGAACACGCTCGCCGCGATCGACGGCCACCTGGCCGGCGGTCCGCTGGGCTCCGCCAAGACGGCCCGCCCGACCATCAAGCAGGGCGAGACGCAGACCACGACGGTGGAGGTGCCCGCGGGCGCCAAGTCCCTCGACGTGGCCATCGGCAAGGTCTCCGACGCCTCCGCCGACCTCGACCTGACGGTGAAGAACGCCGCGGGCACGGTCGTCGGCCAGTCCGCCGACGGCGACTCGGAGGAGGCGGTCTCCATCGCCTCGCCGGCCGCCGGCACGTACACCATCGAGGTCGCGGGCTACTCCGTCCCGGCCGGCTCCACCGCCTACGACTACCAGGACGTCTTCTTCTCCCCGTCCCTGGGCACCGTCACCGTCGACGAGTCGGCGCCGGTGAAGCTCGGCACGGGCGCCTCGGCGACCGTCTCGGGCACGGTCAGCGCGGCGGCCGCCGCCCCGGAGGGCCGCGCGTTCTTCGGCCAGGTGCAGCTGGTCAACGCCCGCGGCACGGTCGCGGGCACCGGCAGCGTGAAGATCGAGAAGGTCACGCAGTAGCCGGAACGGCACAGGTGAGGGCGGGCGTCCGTACGGGCGCCCGCCCTTCGCCGTCCCCGCCCGTCAGCAGGTGAGGTCGGCCGACTCCGGCAGGGTCCGGAGCAGTCCGGGGCGTTCCCGGGCGATGTCCTTCTCCCCGACGAGGACGTAGTCCGGGGTGGTCGCCTGCCGCGGGACGCCGACCAGGACGCGGTCGCCCTTGTGCAGGTCCTTGGGGACGGTTTCCCCGTCGACCAGCAGGCTCAGCTCCCGCTTCCCCTTCGCGGGCTTGTACGACCGGGTCACGTGCAGGGTGATCCGGTCCTGCCCGGCCTCGCCCGGCACCTGTTCCACCCGGGTCACCTCGCCCTCGGCGACCAGGCCCGCACAGGCCAGGTAGCCGGGACTGGAGAACGGCGAGCGGGGCGCCGCGGAGTCGGCGGCCCTGGCACCGGACGCGCTCTTCGAGTCGCCGCCCATACTGCCGCCGGCCTGTCCGAGCAGCCAGACCATGCCCGAGAGCACGCCCGTGACGGCGGCGACGGCGAGGCCCGCGAAGGCGAACCTGCGCACCGGGTGCCGGGCGCGGGGCGCCCGTGCCGCCGCGGACTGCCGGTTCGGCCGCGGCTGCGCCGCCAGGGCGTCCCCGATCAGCCCGAGCTGCTCCCGCAGCAGCGCCACATCGGCCTCGGCCCGCCGGTGCTCGGCGAGGAAGGCGGCGTCGGCGCCGTCCGGGGGCCGCTCGCCGGTGATCGCGGCCATCAGCGCGTCCGTGCCGTCGCCGGAGCCGTGGGTCTCGTGTTCGGCGGTCATCTCACACCACCTCGTCCTCGTGCAGGCGGGCGCGCAGGGCCCGGACCGCCGTGTGCAGCCGGCTCTTGACCGTGCCCTCCGGGACGCCGAGCTCCTGGGCGATCGAGCGGACGGGCAGGTCGGCGTAGAAGCGCAGGACGAGAACCTGGCGCTGGGCGTCGGGCAGTTCGTCCAGCCCCTGGGCGACGGCCAGGGACAGCACGCTGGTGTCCTCGCCGGAGGGCTGCTCGTGCTGGCGCAGGGAGGACAGCCGCTCCCCCAGCCGCTCCTGACGCTTCTTGGCCCGGTGCCAGTCCATGGCCAGGTTGGAGGCGACGACCGCCGCCCACGCGGAGACGTCGCGCGGCGCCTCGTAGCCCTTCGCCGCCCGCTCCAGCAGCCGCAGGCGTACCTGCTGTACCCCGTCCGGCAGGTCCGCCTGCGGCACCCCGCCCAGCGCGAGCACCGCCCGCACCCGGCGTTCCTGAGCCGCGTCCAGGGGATCACCGTGGTCGTCCTCCTGGGCCCGGCGGGCCTTCCTGCGCAGCACAAGCCACCCCCTCACCGCGTTTCCTCTACGACGCGGGACCGCCCGGAAACGTTCGCCGGAGGTTGGCGCCGCGCGGAGAGGCGTACGTCACACCCGTGCCCGGAGCTGCACGGCTTGCGGCGGAGGGCGATCGTAGGACGAACTTCTGCAGCTCAGAAGGGGCGTGGCGGGAGTTTGGCAGCCGCAGACCGGTCCGTGTCGTCCCGCTCCCCGGGCATGGCACGCAAAGAATTGGACAGGTAGCACCGGGTCGGCCGCATGATGGAAAAGCCGCAGACACCGAGAACAGCCAGAAGGAGTCACCGTGAGGGTCGGAATCGTCGGAGCCACCGGTCAGGTCGGCACGGTCATGCGCAGGATCCTCACGGAACGGAACTTCCCGGTCACCGAGCTGCGCCTGTTCGCCTCGGCCCGTTCGGCGGGGACGGTCCTGGACGGCGTCACGGTGGAGGACGCGGCGGCCGCGGACTACACGGGTCTGGACATCGTGCTGTTCTCCGCGGGCGGCGCGACCTCGAAGGCGCTGGCCGAAAAGGTCGCCTCGCAGGGCGCGGTCGTGATCGACAACTCCTCGGCCTGGCGCAAGGACCCCGAGGTCCCGCTGGTCGTCTCCGAGGTGAACCCGCACGCGATCGCCGACCGCCCCAAGGGCATCATCGCCAACCCGAACTGCACGACGATGGCCGCGATGCCGGTCCTGAAGCCGCTGCACGCCGAGGCGGGCCTGGAGGCGCTGGTCGTCGCCACCTACCAGGCGGTGTCCGGTTCGGGCCTCGCGGGCGTGGCCGAGTTGCACGGCCAGACGCAGAAGGTCGTGGCCGACGCCGACAAGCTCACCCACGACGGCGCGGCGGTCGACTTCCCCGAGCCCGGCGTCTACAAGCGGCCCATCGCCTTCAACGTCCTGCCCTTCGCCGGCAACCTCGTCGACGACGGCCTGAACGAGACCGACGAGGAGCAGAAGCTCCGCAACGAGTCCCGCAAGATCCTGGAGATCCCCGGCCTCAAGGTGTCCGGCACCTGCGTCCGCGTCCCCGTCTTCTCGGGCCACTCCCTGCAGGTCAACGCCCGCTTCGCCCGCCCGATCAGCCCCGAGCGCGCCACCGAGCTGCTCGCCGGCGCCCCGGGTGTCGCGCTCTCCGACATCCCGACCCCGCTGCAGGCCGCCGGCCAGGACCCGTCCTTCGTCGGCCGCATCCGCGCGGACGAGACCGTCGACAACGGCCTCGCCCTGTTCATCTCCAACGACAACCTCCGCAAGGGCGCGGCCCTGAACGCGGTGCAGATCGCGGAACTGGTGGCGGCCGAGCTCAAGAGCTAGGGCCTCCTGACCTCGTAGAGGAAGCAGCCGTACTCGACGGCCCGGACGTGGACGAGCGCCACGGCCGGGTCGTCGAACGCTTTGTGGAAGGCGTCGTCGTCGGGGGCGTCGACCAGTTCCCCGCCCAGGATGTGGCCCTCGGCGGAGTAGCGGCGCAGGACGCGGTGCGCGTTCGCGAACGGGTGGCCGTCGAGGTCGGGGCCCGGGCACTCCTCGGCGTGGACGAAGACGGGACCCTGCTCGTCGTAGGCCCCGGGGGCGGCGCCCGTCGCGGCCGCCCAGCGGCGCAGCGGCGCGTACGACACCAGGGCGATCCGCTCCCCGGGCGCGCTGCGGCGCAGACAGCAGCGCAGGGGTGCGCCGCCCTCGTCGTCGGTGAACGCGGTCATCGGGCGGCCCGCGTTGTCGGCGGTGCGCAGCTCCTTGAGGACGGACGGTTCGACGGGTCGTGCGGTGTAGGTCGTCATGTGTTCACGGTCGCGCGCGGCCGCCGCGCTCACCGGCGGTTATTGGACATCGCCTTCCCCCCACCGGCGTGGAAGGATGGCCGGACCGCCGAACCGACACATACCGAGGAGATGACCGCGTGCCTGGCACAAACCTGACTCGCGAAGAGGCTCAGCAGCGGGCGAAGCTGCTCACCGTCGAGTCGTACGAGATCGACCTCGACCTCTCCGGCGCGCAAGAGGGCGGTACGTACCGGTCCGTGACGACGGTGCGCTTCGACGTCGCGGAGAACGGTGCGGAGTCCTTCATCGACCTGGTGGCCCCGACGGTCCACGAGGTCACCCTGAACGGCGACGCGCTCGACCCGGCCGAGGTGTTCGCGGACTCCCGCATCGCCCTGCCCGGCCTGCTGGAGGGCCGCAACATCCTGCGCGTGGTCGCCGACTGCGCGTACACCAACACAGGTGAGGGCCTGCACCGCTTCGTCGACCCCGTCGACGAGCAGGCGTACCTCTACACCCAGTTCGAGGTGCCCGACGCGCGCCGGGTGTTCGCCTCCTTCGAGCAGCCGGACCTCAAGGCCACCTTCCAGTTCACGGTGAAGGCGCCGGCCGGCTGGACCGTCATCTCCAACTCGCCGACGCTCGAGCCCAAGGACGACGTCTGGGTGTTCGAGCCGACGCCGCGGATCTCGACGTACATCACGGCGCTGATCGTCGGCCCGTACCACTCCGTGCACAGCGTGTACGAGAAGGACGGCCAGTCCGTGCCGCTGGGCATCTACTGCCGGCCCTCGCTCGCCGAGTTCCTGGACTCCGACGCGATCTTCGAGGTCACGCGGCAGGGCTTCGATTGGTTCCAGGAGAAGTTCGACTACGCCTACCCGTTCCAGAAGTACGACCAGCTGTTCGTGCCGGAGTTCAACGCCGGCGCGATGGAGAACGCGGGCGCGGTGACCATCCGCGACCAGTACGTCTTCCGGTCCAAGGTGACCGACGCCGCCTACGAGGTGCGCGCGGAGACGATCCTGCACGAGCTGGCGCACATGTGGTTCGGCGACCTGGTCACCATGGAGTGGTGGAACGACCTGTGGCTGAACGAGTCGTTCGCCACCTACACCTCCATCGCCTGCCAGGCGCACCACCCCGCCTCGCGCTGGCCGCACTCGTGGACGACGTTCGCCAACTCCATGAAGACGTGGGCGTACCGGCAGGACCAGCTGCCCTCCACCCACCCGATCATGGCCGAGATCCGCGACCTGGACGACGTCCTGGTCAACTTCGACGGCATCACCTACGCCAAGGGTGCCTCCGTCCTCAAGCAGCTCGTCGCCTACGTCGGCATGGACGAGTTCTTCCGCGGTGTGCAGGCGTACTTCAAGCGGCACGCGTTCGGCAACACGCGCCTGTCCGACCTGCTCGGCGCGCTGGAGGAGACCTCCGGCCGTGACCTGGGCACCTGGTCGCAGAAGTGGCTGCAGACGGCCGGCATCAACGTCCTGCGCCCGGAGATCGAGACCGACGCCGACGGTGTCGTCACCTCCTTCGCCGTCCGCCAGGAGGCCCCGGCGCTCCCGGCGGGCGCCAAGGGCGAGCCCACGCTGCGGCCGCACCGCATCGCCATCGGCCTGTACGAGCGGGACGACGTGAGCGGCAAGCTGGTCCGCGAGGAGCGGATCGAGCTGGACGTCGACGGCGAGCTGACCGCCGTACCGCAGCTGGTCGGCAAGCGCCGGCCGGCCGTGGTGCTGCTCAACGACGACGACCTGTCGTACGCCAAGGTCCGTCTCGACGAGCACTCGCTGGCGTTCGTCACCGAGCACCTCGGCGACTTCGAGTCCTCGCTGCCGCGCGCCCTGTGCTGGGCGTCGGCCTGGGACATGACCCGGGACGCCGAGCTCGCCACCCGCGACTACCTCTCGCTCGTCCTGTCGGGCATCGGCAAGGAGTCCGACATCGGTGTCGTGCAGTCGCTGCACCGCCAGGTGAAGCTGGCGATCGAGATGTACGCCGACCCGACCGCCCGCGAGGCGCTGCTGACCCGCTGGACCGACGCCACGCTCGCGCACCTGCGCTCCGCGGAGCCGGGCAGCGACCACCAGCTGGCCTGGGCGCGCGCGTTCGCGGCCACGGCCCGTACGCCGGAGCAGCTGGACCTGCTGGAGGCGCTGCTCGACGGTTCGCAGACGGTCGAGGGGCTGACCGTCGACACCGATCTGCGCTGGGCGTTCGTGCAGCGGCTCGCGGCGGTCGGCCGGTTCGACGAGGCGGAGATCGCCGCCGAGTACGAGCGGGACAGGACGGCCGCCGGTGAGCGGCACGCGGCCAGCGCCCGTGCCGCCCGTCCGACGGCCGAGGCGAAGGCGGAGGCCTGGGCGTCGGTCGTGGAGTCCGACAAGCTGCCGAACGCCGTGCAGGAGGCGGTCATCGGCGGCTTCGTGCAGGCCGACCAGCGTGAGCTGCTGGCGCCGTACACGGCGAAGTACTTCGAGGTGGTCAAGGACATCTGGGGGTCGCGTTCGCACGAGATGGCCCAGCAGATCGCCGTGGGCCTGTACCCGGCGTTCCAGGTCTCGCAGGAGATCCTGGACCGCACGGACGCCTGGATGGCCGACGCGGAGCCGAACGCGGCCCTGCGCCGCCTGGTCTCGGAGTCCCGCTCGGGCGTGGAGCGCGCGCTGAAGGCGCAGGCGGCGGACGCGGCCGTCTAGTCCGCACCGCGACGCGAAGCGCTACGACGCGAAGCGCCACGACGACGAAGGGCGCCCGGCGATCCGCCGGGCGCCCTTTCGCGTCCGTGTCCTCAGCGGGCCACCATGCCGCCGGTGACGTTGACGAAGGTGCCGGTGAGGCCGGCCGCGTGGTCGGAGGCGAGGAAGACGGCGGTGGCGGCGACCTCGGCGAGGGTGGGGTTGCGGCGGGTCATGCGCATCTTGGCGAGGCCCTCGACGATGCCCTGGACGGCGGCGGCGTCGATCGCCGGGTTGACCGCGGACAGCTTCTCGACGGTGAACGTCTCCGGCACCCCGGCCGCCCACATCCCCACGGCCCGCACCCCGCGCGGTCCCAGCTCGATCGCCAGGTTCCGTACGAGCGTGTCGATCGCGGCATCGGCGGGCCCGGTCCCGCCCATCATCGGGCTGCCGTGCGCGGAGCCGCTGTCGAGGGTGAGGATCACGCCCGAGCCGTGCTCGGCCATGCGGCGGCCGGCGGCGCGGGCGGTGAGGAAGTTGGCGCGCAGGCCGTCGGTCACGGGCCGCAGGAAGTCGTCCACGGGCATCTCGGTGAGCGGGACTCCCTGGACGTCGCCGCGGGTGACGAGGTTGAAGGAGATGTCGACGTCGCCGACGCGCGCGAGGTGCTCCTCGACCGCCCGCTCGTCGAGCGCGTCCACCACGGCGACCTCGGCGTCCTTGATGTCGGCGGCCACCGCCTCCAGCGTCGCGCGGGTGCGGCCCACCAGGTGCAGGCGGGCGCCCTCGGCGGCGAAGGCGCGGGCGACCGCACCGCCGATCGAGCCGCCGGCGCCGTAGATGATCGCGGTCTTGTCGGTGAGCAGCATGGTGATCTCCTGAGGAAAGGCGTTCCGTGTCGGTCGGACATACAGACGCACCGGACCGCGCCCGCTCATCGGTGGGGCGGGATCACAGGCGCAGCGGCAGACCGAAGGCCGGAAACAGGTGCGGCTCGAAGGAGGTGATCTCCACGATCCGGTCGTCGGCGTCGAAGCGCAGGACGTCGAGGACCTGGGCGCGGTAGACGTTCGTGCCGGGCCTGCGGACGTAACCGCCCGCGGCGAGCTGGCCGTTGGCGCGGGCGGGCAGGTGGCGCCAGTGGCCGAAGAACAGGGGGGACCCGGGGTCGAGGGTGGGCCGCAGGAACTCCACGAGCGCGTCCCGGCCGGTGAACCAGAAGGGGTTGGGCGGCATCGTCAGCGTGACGTCCTTGCTGAGCAGGTCGGTCATCGCGGTGAAGTCGAGGGTCTGGGCCGCGCTCATGTACTGGTGCAGGACGGTGCGTTGGGAGTCCGTGGGCTCCGCGGTGCGCCAGTCGGCGCGCCGGCCGGGCAGGTGGTCGCGGAGGGTGGGGCGGGCGCGCTGCAGGGCGCTGTTGGCGGAGGCGACGGTCAGGCCGAGGGCGTCGGCGGTCTCGGCGGCGGACAGGCCGAGCACGTCCCGCAGGATCAGCACGGCGCGCTGGCGGGGCGGCAGGTGCTGGATCGCGGCGAGGAAGACCAGCTCCAGGGTCTCCCGGGAGACGGCGGCGGCCTCGGGCTGTTCCTCGGCGGAGGGCAGTTCGTCGTCCGGGTAGGGCTGGAGCCAGGTGAGGCGGGCCGGGGGTTCGCCGGTGCCGTGGTTCATGCCGGGGATCGGCTCGTAGCGCTGGGGGCGGCGGGCGGTGCGGCGCTGGAAGTCCAGGCAGGCGTTGGTGGCGATGCGGTACAGCCAGGTGCGGGCGCCGGCCCGCCCCTCGAAGGCGTCCCGGGCCCGCCAGGCCCGCAGGAACGTCTCCTGCACGAGGTCCTCGGCGTCGTCGTAGGAGCCGGTCATGCGGTAGCAGTGGACGTGGATCTCGCGGCGGTGGGACTCGGTGAGGGCGGCGAAGTCGGCCTCGTTGAGGGCGGAGCGGGCGGCGGAGGATTGCGTCACGGGTTCCGGCGTGACGTTTTCCCCGGCAGCGGTCGGCGTGACGTGTCCCGTGCCTTGTTGCGTCACGGCCGCCTGCGTGACGGAATCGTTCGCGGTGTCGCGGGCGACCCGGGCGACGCGGCGGAGCCGGGCGACGGACGCCGACAGCTCGGTCACCCCGGAGTACAGGACGGAGGCCGGCTGCGGCACCAAATCGGTCACCCGGCGTCCGATGTCGTCGATCAGGCCCTGCACACCGGCCCCGGCGTCGGCCGCTTTCTGCTGCCGCTCCCGGTAGGCCTTCTGCCGGCACGCGGCCGAGCAGTACACGGAACTGCGGCCGGTACGGCCCGCCCGAGCGGGCAGCGGCTTGCCGCAACTGGCACAGAAGTCGGCGACCACGGGCACCTCCGGGCTGGGCGCGTTGCGTCACGTGGGGACGGAGTGACGCTATCGCGGTACGGGGCCGCGGGGACCCCTCGGTCACACCGGTTCGGCCGGCCCGGTGAGGTGGGTGCGGGCGACCTTGCGGAACGCGGTCACCAGACGGCCGCGGTCACCGGCCCGGGTGGCGAGGGCGACCTGGCTGGGCTCCACGCCGTGCAGCGGGACGGCGGTCAGGTCGGGGCGCAGCCGGATGCCGGTCGGGTACGCGGTGACGACCAGGGCCTCCCCGGCGGCGACGACCTCGAACTTGTCCTCTGGGAGAAGGGCTTCTCCGGCCACGTCGGTGACGGAGCCAACCGGTGGCCCGCCGTGCACCGCTCGGACGCCGGCCGTCTGGTCCGGCTCGCCCTGGAGTCGGCGACGGCGGGCAGCCGCCTGCACGCCGTCGGCGAGGAGGGCATCCCGTTCCGCGACATCGCCGCCGCCATCGGCCGCCACCTGGACCTGCCGGTGCGCTCCGTCGCCGCCGAGGAGGCGGAGTCCCACTTCGGCTGGCTCGGCCACACCGTCCCCCTCGACGTACCGGCGTCGAACACGCTGACCCGGAAGTGGCTGTCCTGGGCGGCGACGGGCCCCGGCCTGCTGGAGGACCTGGATGAGGGGCACTACTTCAGCGCGTAGGCGAGGGCGCGGGTGAGGGCGAGGGCGTGGGCGCGGGGCCGGGTGCCTCCGTCACGGTGTCGCCCGCGGCGACGCGGGACGCCCGCCGGCCGGCCCCGAGCTGCCCCGCCACCGTCGCCCCGAACGCCAGGGCCATGCCGGCCAGTTGGACCGGCGTGAGGGGCTGGCCGAGGGCCGCCCAGCCGACGATCGCGGCGGTGAGCGGGGAGAGCGGACCGAGGAAGGTGACCTGCGTGGCGGTCAGGCGGCCGATGCCGCGGAACCACAGCCAGTAGGCGACGGCCGTGTTGGCCAGGGCGAGGTAGAGGTAGCCGCCGATCGCGCGGGCGTCCAGGGCGGGCGGGGCGCCCTCGACGAGGAGGGCGAGCGGGGCGATGAGCAGCCCTCCGGCCGTCAGTTGCCAGCCGGTCAGGGCGAGCGGGCCCACTCCGTCGGGGCGGCCCCACTTCTTGGTGAGCACCGTGCCGGTGGACATCGACGCGGTCGAGCCGAGGGCGGCGAGGACGCCGACGGGGTCGAGTGCCCCGGCCGCCCTCAGGACGACGAGACTGACGCCGAACGCCGCCACGAACCCGGCGAGCAGGGCCCGCCTCGTCGGCCGCTGCCCCAGCAGCAGCGCCGACAGCCCGACCACGAACAGCGGCCCGGCCGAGCCCACGACGGCCGCCATGCCGCCGGGCAGGCGGTACGCGGACAGGAACAGCAGCGGGAAGAACGCGCCGATGTTCAGCGCACCGAGCACGGCCGACCGCCACCACCAGGCCCCCCGCGGCAGCACCCGCCCGACCGCCAGCAGCACCAGCCCCGCGGGAAGAGCACGGGCGAGCGCGGTGAACAAGGGCCGGTCGGCCGGCAGGAACTCCGTGGTGACGGCATAGGTGGTACCCCAGGACACGGGAGCGAGCGCGGTACCCAGAACGACGGCGGAACGCTTCATGACCGGCTTCCTTCGGCGGGGCGGGAGGTGAACGAGGCTGCGGCGGGGCGGGAGGCGAACGGCGCTCTCCTGGCCGCCGCCGTGCGGGAGGTGCTCGGCGGGGCTCCGGATTCCGGCCGGCGGGAGGCGAGCCGCCCGGTTTCGGCTTCCGGCCGGCGGGAGGCGCCCGGCGCGGTGCCGACCTCCGCCGTGCGGGAGGCGAGCTGAGCGGCGCCGGCCTCAGCTGTGCCGGAGGCGAGCGTGGTTCCGGTCGGGGTGGACGCGGTGGTCGTGTGGACGATCGTGGTCGTCGTGGGGCGTACCGCGTCGGCCGGCAGGTGCCGTTCCGTGCGGATCAGGAGGGCCGCGGCGGCGGCCGACGTGAGGACGAGGAGCGCCCAGGGCGCCCGTCCGTCCACCGCGAGCAGTGCCGTGAACAGCGACGGCGCGACCGCCTTGGCCAGCGACCAGGACATCTGGTAGGCCGCCAGGTACCGGCCGCGCACATCCTCGGGGGCCGCCGCCACGGCGAGGACCTCGGCGGCGGGGCTGTGGATCAGCTCACCGAGGGTGTAGACGAGGACCACGGCGACCAGGGCCCCGCCCAGCACCGCCGCGGAGCCCGGCCGCAGGGTGCCCAGCACGATCTGCGCGAGGAACGCGGCCGCGAACAGGGCGCCGCCCAGCGCCGCCGCCCGGGTGCGCCGTGCCCCGGTCCGGCGCACCCGGGCGCCGACGAACACCCCGGCCACCGCGCACAGCACGGTGTTGAGCGTGAACGCGGCGCCGGTGAGCACCGCGGGCCCGTGCAGCCACTCCACGACGAACAGCGGGAAGAGCACCGACAGCGCCGAATAGCTGAGCGCGTTCAGGAAGTTGGCGCCGGTGACCACCAGGAAGGGCCGGTCGGCCAGCACCAGCCGGTATCCGGCCCCGGCCCTGGGCTCCGCCGCGCGGCCGGCCGCGGGCAGCGGCCGCAGGGGGCGCAGCAGCAGCGCGGCGAGGGCGAAGGACAGCGCGTTGCCCCAGGCCGCGTAGGTGTAGCCGGCGCTGCCGGCGAGGGCGATGACGAGCGTGGCGAGCAGGGCGCCGGTGCCGTACCCGCCGTTCTGCATCGCCCGGTTGGCCGCCTGCAGCCGGTCCCGCCCGGCACCCCGCGCCACCTCGCCGAGCAGCGAGGACTGTACGGCGGGGAAGGCGCGGTCGGCCGCGGCGGTGACCAGGGCGACGCCCGCGAAGGCGGGGAGAGAGCCGGCGAAGGGGTACAGGGCGAAGCCGACGGCCCGCACCCCGTACAGCGCGAGCTGCACGCGCCGCGCGCCGAACCGGTCGACGGCCGCCCCGGCCGGGGGCAGCGCGGCCATCCCGGCGAGCCCGGTCACCGTGAGCACCAGCCCGACGACGGTGAAGGACAGGCCGGTGACGTGATGGAAGAAGACCAGCGTGAACGGTACGTACATGCCGGTGCCGACGCCGTTGACGGCGGCGGCGACGGGCAGCGCCCACTGGCCGGGTATGCGCTCCGGTTTCTCCACGGTCGACCCCTCCACGAGTAGCTTGGCTGTCATTAGCTTAGCGCTAAGCAACTTGCCGTCAAGCTACTTTCTTGCGGCCGACCGGACCGGTGCGGATACTCGGGACATGAGTGCAGAGCGCAAGGACGCCGTCGACGCGATCATCGACCAGTGGGCGCGGGCGCGGCCCGACCTCGACACCAGGGCGATGGAGGTCTTCGGCCGGATCTACCGGCTCTCGCGCACCATGGGCGACCGCATGGAGAAGGCCTACGCCCCGTACGGCATCTCACGCGGCGAGTTCGACGTCCTGGCGACCCTGCGCCGCTCCGGGGAGCCGTACACCCTCTCGCCGCGTCAGCTCTCGGCGACCCTGATGCTCACCACGGGCGGCATGACCGGCCGCCTGGACAAGCTGGAGCGCGCCGGACTCCTGCGCCGCTCCCCCGACCCGCACGACCGCCGAGCCCTCCAAGTGACGCTCACCGACAAGGGGTTGGAGGTCATCGACCAGGCGGTGGGCGCGGGCCTGGCCGTCCAGACGGAGGCGCTGTCCCCGATGGACGACGAACAGGCCGGCCAACTGGCCGACCTGTTGCGAGAGTTGCTGGCGGGGACGCAGGAGGCGGAGCACTAGGCCCCATGGGGGCCGGCGCCCGGCGTCAGCCCACGTGCCGGGCGAGCGCGTCCTCGATCGCCGCCGCGTCCGCCGACTCCGCCGCCCAGGCCACGTATCCGTCGGGCCGAACCAGCAGCGTCGTACCGCGCCCGCTCGCCCAGCGTTCCACGGCCAGCCGGTCCTTGTCGGCGCTCCGGTCGGCGTAGGGCTCGGGAGTGATCAGGACGAACCGGCCGCCACGCAGGGCCTCGTGGAGGCGGCCGCTCTCCAGGGCCACGTCCGGGACCCGGGCTCCGGTGAGGCGGTGGGCGCCCCGCGGCGCCGGGTACCGGTAGCCGATCCCGGTGATCTGGCGGGCCGCCCTGCGGCGGGCCGGGGTGACGACGTTCAGGAACGCGGTCAGTGCCGCGCGCAGCCCCAGCTCCCACGGCCCCTTGGCCATTGCCAGGCGCACGATGCCGCCGCTGCTGCGCAGGACGGCCTTGCCGACGGGGTGCCGCTCGGCCTGATAGCTGTCGAGGAGCGCCGGGTCCGCGTGGCCGCCCACCACCTGGGCGAGCTTCCAGCTCAGGTTGGCTACGTCCTGAAGGCCGGTGTTCATGCCCTGGCCGCCGGCCGGGGTGTGGACGTGCGCGGCGTCCCCGGCGAGGAAGACGCGGCCCACGCGGTAGGCGGGCGCCTGGCGTTCGTCGCTGTGGAAGCGGGACATCCAGCGGGCGTCGTGCATGCCGTAGTCGCGGCCGAGGGCGAGCCGGGTGACCTCCTTGACCTCGTCGAGGCCGAGAGGCTCGCTGTCGGCGACGTCGCGGGCGCGGTTCCAGGCGATGACCCGGTAGTAGCCGTCACCGAAGGGTGCGAGGAAGGCGAAGGCGTCACCGGCGGCGTCGACGGTGAGCAGGGTCTCCGGCTCCTCGGCCAGCCGCACGTCCGCGAGGACGACGGACCGGATCACCGAGCGGCCGGGGAAGGGCAGCCCGATCGCGTCCCGCACGGCGCTGCGCATGCCGTCGGTGCCGACGACGTACGCCGCGCGCAGGGTCTCCGCCACGCCGCCGGGGCCGCGGACCTCGACCGTCACGCCGTCCGCGTCCTGGGTGAGCCCGGTCAGCTCGGTCTCGTGGCGGAAGTCCACGCCCGCCTCGACGGCCCGGCGGTACAGCGCCTTCTCCACCTCGTACTGCGGGATGACGAGGAGGTGGTTGAAGCGGGAGGGGAGGGTGTCGAGCTCCACGGTGAGGCGGCCGAAGAGGCGGAGGCGGTCGAGGGGGCGCCCGGCCCGCTCCAGCTCGCCGGCGAGACCGCGGGTGTCGAGCTGCTCCAGGGTGCGGGCGTGCAGGACGAAGGCCCGGGAGAGGTTGCTGATCCTGTGGGGGCGCTTCTCGACGAGGGTGACGGGGACACCGGCCTCGGCGAGGTCCCCGGCGAGCAGGAGCCCCGCGGGGCCGGCGCCGACGACGAGCACGGAGCGGTGGGATGCGGTGCCGTTCATGGAGACCTCCTGATGCCAACGCCTGTTTGCCAACGCCTGTTGACGACAGTAGAAGCACCCGGCCGGGCAAGTCAACACTTGTTGGCCTACGCATGTTGGCCTACGCTCGTTGGCATGCATGACAGCGACAGCGACAGCGACAGCAGCACCGAGACAGGCACCGAAGCCGGCACCGAGCCCGGTCACGCCGCCCAGCGCCGTTCCGACGCCACCCGCGGCGCGATCCTCGCCGCGGCCCGCGAGCGCTTCGCCTCCGACGGCTACGACCGGGCGACCATCCGCGCCATCGCCAGGGACGCCAAGATCGACCCCTCGATGGTGATGCGGTACTACGGCTCCAAGGAGGGCCTGTTCGCGGCGGCCGTCGCGGTGGACCTGGAGCTGCCGGACCTCACCTCACTGCCCCGGCACGACGTCGGCCGGGTCCTGACCAGGCACTTCCTGCGCATGTGGGAGGAGAACGAGGAGCTCACGGCCCTGCTGAGGGTGGCGGCGGCCAGCCGGGCCGGGGCAGACCGCATGCAGGGCATCTTCCGGGACCAGTTGCTACCGGTCACCCGCCAGGTGTGCCCGGACCCGGAGCAGGTGCCGACGCGGGCCGCGCTGTGCGCGACGCAGCTGCTCGGGCTGGCGCTGACCCGCTACGTCCTGCGGATCCCGCCGGCCGTGGCGCTGCACGGCACGGAGATCGAGGCGTGGCTGGCGCCGACGCTGCAGCGGTATCTGACCGCGCCGAGCCCCTGAACGCACGAGGGCGCCGACCTCGCCGTACGCGGAGCGGATGCGCGTGCGTACGGCGAGGTCGGCGCCCTCGGGAAAAAGCCGCCGGGGAGGCCTTCGGGGAAGGCCGTCGGGGAAAGGCGTCGGGTCAGGCCTTGACGTCGACGTTGGAGCTGGTCCTGTCCTGCCGGTCGTGGGACCGGTCCAGCACCATGACCAGGCCCGCGATGATCGCGAACAGGGCGATCGGGAGGGCCACGTAGAGGCCCAGCGTCTCGATGACGCTCAGGCCCTTGCCGGGGTCGTCGCCGTCGTCGCGGGTGAGCGCGAACGCGGGGGACGACATGAGCAGCATCATCAGCGTCGTGCCGGAGGCCAGGGCGCCGGCGCGCAGGGCGTTCTTCTTGTCCACGGGCCCAAAGTATCCAACGCCGTTCGGGACCGCGCGTCCGGGGTGCCGTACGAGGGCGGCGGCGAGGACGCGGCGGCGCCGCCGCCCGGTCAGGCGGGCGCCTGCCGGCCCCGTCCGCCGGAACCCGCGTCCCGCACCACCTCCAGCAGGGCGTGCAGGCGCCCGCTGCCCGCCAGCTCCTCCAGCGTCACCGGCCTGCCCTCGGCGTCCGCGATGGGCAGCCGCCAGTTCGGGTACTGGTCCCAGGTGCCCGGCAGGTTCTGCGGCCGGCGGTCCCCGACGCAGTCCGGCAGCCAGACGCCCACCATCCGGGCGGGCGTGCGCAGCAGGAAGCGGTGGACGGCCTGGATGCGGGCCTCCTCCTCGGAGGCGCCGTGGGCGCCTCCCGTGCCGTCGAGCAGGCCGAGCCGGGCGAGGTAGGCCAGCCACTCCGCCGCGTCGGCCGCGGCCTCGGCGCGCTCCTCCGCCACCGGCCGGGTCAACAGCCCCAGGCGGTCGCGGAGTTCGACGTGGTCGCCGGTGAGGCGGGAGGCGGTGGGCGGCAGGTCGTGGGTGGTGGCGGTGGCGAGGCAGTCGGCGCGCCAGGCCTCGGGCGGCAGGGGGCGGCCGTCGCCCTCCCAGTCGCGCTCGAACCAGAGCACGGACGTGCCCAGCACGCCCCGTTCGCGCAGCCGGTCGCGCACGCCGGGCTCGACCGTGCCCAGGTCCTCGCCGATGACGACCGAGCCCGCGCGGGAGGCCTCCAGCACCAGGACGGCGAGCATGGCCTCGGCGTCGTAGCGGACGTAGGTGCCCTCGGTGGGCGGATGCCCCTGGGGCACCCACCAGAGGCGGAACAGGCCCATGACGTGGTCGATGCGCAGGGCTCCGGCGTAGCGGAAGAGCGCCTGGAGCAGGCGCCGGTAGGGCTGGTAGCCGGACTCGGCCAGGCGGTCGGGGCGCCAGGGCGGCAGGCCCCAGTCCTGGCCGCGCGCGTTGAAGGCGTCGGGGGGTGCGCCGACCGACATGCCGGCGGCGAAGTGGTCCTGCTGAGCCCAGGCGTCGGCGCCGCCGGGGTGCACGCCGACCGCCAGGTCGTGCACGATCCCGATCGGCATCCCGGCCTCGCGGGCGGTGCGCTGGGCGGCGGTGAGCTGGCTGTCGGTGAGCCAGGCGAGACGGCAGTGGAAGTCGACCCGGTCCATCAGGTCGGTGCGGGCGCGGGCGGTCTCGGGCGAGCGCGGGTCGCGCAGGCCCTCGGGCCAGTTGCTCCAGTCCGGTCCGTGGACTTCGGCCAGGGCGTACCAGGTGGCGTGGTCCTCCAGGGCCTGGCCCTCCCGGGCGAGGAAGTCGGCGTAGGCCGCGCGCCGCCCCGGTCCGAGCGGCACCGCGTGGATGAGTTCCAGTGCCTCGCGCTTGAGTTCCCAGACGGCGTCCCGGTCGATCAGCGCGTCCTTGTCCAGGACCGCTTCCCGCAGCCGCGCGGCACGCTCCAGCAGCCCCCGCACCCGCTCGGGGTCCTGGACGTGGGCGAACTCGGGGACGTTCTCGACGCGCAGGTGCACGGGGTCGGGGAAGCGGCGGGAGGAGGGGCGGTAGGGGGAGGGGTCGGTGGGGGCGCCGGGCACGGCCGCGTGCAGCGGGTTGACCTGGACGAAGCCGGCGTCGAGCGCGCGGCCGGCCCAGGCGGTGAGCTCGGCGAGGTCGCCGAGGTCGCCCATGCCCCAGGAGCGCCGGGAGAGCAGGGAGTAGAGCTGGACGAGCAGGCCGTACGAGCGGGCCGTGGGGGTGGGCAGCCGGGGCGGGGCGACGACCAGGTGGGCCTCGGCGGTGCGGCCGTCGGGCGCGGTGGCCGTCAGGCGGTGGACGCCGGGCGGGAGCCGGTCGGCCGAGGAGCGTGTCTCGCCCTGCTCGGTCTCGATGCGCAGCCGGGTGCCGGCCGGGAGGGCGGCGAGGGCGGGGGACTCGGTGTCGGTCCAGCGCACCACGGTCGGCGGCAGCAGCCGTGCGGCCAGTTCGCGTTCGCGGGCGGTGAGTGCGGTGCGGGTCGCCTCCTCGGTGCTCGCGTCGACGCCGAGCGCGGCGAGGGCGAGGGTGACGGCGGTGGCAGAGGCGGCGACCGTGCGGTCGAGGGACGGGCTGTAGGAGGTGGCGACGCCGTGCAGCTCGGCGAGGCGGGACAGCTCGTGGGAGGGGGGTTCGGCCGGCCCCTGCGTCGTCATCTAGGGCCTCACGGCTTCCCGTTCGAGGGCCGCCGACTCGCTGGTCAGGGGTGGTGCGTCGGCGAGCGGGGGTTCGCTGGTGAGGGGCTCGGCGTCGGGCAGCGGCGGCTCACTGGTGAGCGGGGTGTCGGCGCGGGTGCCCTCGGCGCTGAACACGCAGAAGCGCGGTTCGTGGGCCGGGGAGGGCAGGTGCGCCACGGGTTTGGAGAGGGGGTGTGCCGGTGCGGCCACGAGGGGCCTCCTTGTCGGGTACGACGACGTATCGGATTACCGCAGCCCTACCCAGCGGACGCGACGGCAGACGTACGGGAAGGAACTAGGTGCCTCTTGTCACATTCTGCTCCACTTCGGCACCGGCGACTGCCCGTCGATCACCCCGACCGCGTCAGCCGGCCCGCACGATCACTATTCACTCAGTACATGTATCGAGTGCATAATGATCGGCATGAGCACCCGCCACATCCTGCTGGGGCTGCTCGCCTCGGGGCCGAGCCATGGCTACGACCTGAAGCGACGGCACGACGAACGTTTCCCGCAGGCCCGTCCGCTGGCCTACGGGCAGGTCTACACGACCCTGCAACGCCTGGTCCGCGACGGTCTCGCGGAGGTGGACGGCACCGGCGCCGACGGCGGGCCGGAGCGGACGACGTACCGCTCGACCGAGGACGGGTCACGGGAACTGACGCGCTGGGCCGGGGAGATCGCCCCGCCCGCCCCCTTCGTGACGAACGAGATCTTCGCGAAGGTCGTCGTGTCGATCCTGTCGGGCGGCGACGCGGAGGCCTATCTGCGGGCCCAGCGCGCCGCGCACATGGAGCGGATGCGGGAGCTCACGGCGGTCAAGACCGCCAAGGGCGCCGATCTGGCGACCGTGCTCTCGGCGGACTACGCCCTCAACCACCTCGATGCCGACCTCCGCTGGATGACCACGACGGCGGCCCGGCTCACCACCTTGACCGCGGAGGTCGACGCAGCATGAGCGACGGGGACAGCGCGGTGCCGCTTCTGGCGGCCCGCGACCTGACCAAGACGCACGGCAGGACCCGGGCGCTGAGCGGCGCCTCGGTGGAGCTGGGCGCCGGCGAGATCCTCGCCGTGACCGGTACCAGCGGCAGCGGGAAGTCCACGCTGCTCCACTGCCTCGCCGGGATCGTCCGGCCGGACGCGGGCGCGGTGACGTATGCCGGACAGCGTCTGGACCAGCTGCCGGAGAAGCGGCTGAGCGAACTGCGGCGGTCCGACTTCGGGGTGGTGTTCCAGTTCGGGCAGCTGATACCGGAGCTGACGGCGCTGGACAACGTGGCGCTGCCGCTGATGCTGGCGGGGACCTCCCGCGGGGACGCCCGCGCGCAGGCCGGTGAATGGCTGGAACGGTTCGGCGTGCGCGGCCAGGGAGAGCTGCGCCCGGGCGAGATGAGCGGGGGCCAGGCCCAGCGCACGGCCCTGGCACGCGCCCTGGTGACCGGCCCGCGGGTGGTCTTCGCGGACGAGCCGACGGGGGCGCTGGACTCCCTGGCGACCGAGCAGGTCATGACGGCCCTGGCGCACACCGCCCGTGAGGCGGGCACGGCCGTCCTGCTGGTCACGCACGACGACCAGGTGGCGGCCTACGCGGACCGCGAGGTCCGGCTGGCCGACGGCGCCGTGGCGGTCGCGGGGGTGACGGCGTGAGGGCGGATCTGCGGCTGGCCTGGCTGCTCACGCGCGGCTCGGACCGCCGGGAGTGGTGGCGGGCCGTGCTCACGGCGCTCGGGGCGGCCCTGGCGACCGGGATCGGGTTCGCGATCGCCGTGCTCACCTCGATGGACGGGTACTACTCCGTGTCCGTGGGGTCGGGGCTGCTCGACTCCGCGAGCGACCGCCTGAACGTGAGTGTCGCGCTGGGCCTGCTGCTCATTCCGGTGCTCGGCTTCCTCGGCCAGTGCGCGCGCATCGGAGCGGTGCACCGCGACCGGCGGCTGGCGGCGCTGCGCCTGGCGGGGGCCACGCCCTGGCAGACGCGGCGGATCGCGGCGCTGGAGTCGGGGCTGGCCTGCCTGGCCGGTGCGGTGCCGGCCGCCGCCGTGGCCGTACCGCTGCTGCCGCACCTGTGGCGGCACCCCGCCCCCGCCGCCTGGACCGGTATCGCCGTGGTCGCCATGGCCGTACCGGTCCTGGGAGCGGCCGTGAGCGCCCTGGCCCTGCGCCGGGTGGTGGCCTCGCCGCTGGGCAGGGTGCGGCGGACGCGGCCCACACGGGCTCCGGGGCGGCTGTTCCGGGCGGCGACCTGGCTGCTCGCCGCGACGACGCTGGTCATCCTCGTGGGTCCGGTCCTCAGCGACTCGCCCGTCTTCGCCTTCGGCCCGGTGGCGGTGTTCGTCCTGGCGCTGCTGCTCAGCTGCACCGCGGTGTGGCTGACCGGCTCCTCGTCCCGGCAGCTGGGCGAGGGCCTGGCCGTCCGGACCCGCCGGCCGGCGGTCCTGATCGCGGCGGAACGGCTGCGCGAGGACCCCTGGGCGGCCGCCCGGACGCATGCGGGGGTGCTGCTCGTGACGGTGCTCGCCTCCGGGTTCACGGGGGTCCGGCAGGTGCTGCTCGCCGAGGTGCGCGCCAAGAGCGGCGAGGGCTCCCTGACGGCTTCCCTGTCGTACTACACGGCGGGCCTGGATCTGACGGCCGCGGCGATCCTCGTCGGGCTCGCGCTCGTCCTGACGGCGCTCGCGGTCGGCACCGCCGAGTCCCTGGCCACCCGCCGCCGGGGCCTGGCCGCGCAGGTCGCGGCCGGCGTGCCGCGGGCGGTGCTGGCCCGGGCGCTGCTCCTGGAGACCGCGCTGCCCCTGGCGCCCGCGGTCGCGGTGGCCGGCATCGGCGGCTTCGCGATCGGCGCCTGGTACGCCTCGCTCACCTCCGCCACCGTCGTGGCGCCGACACCGGGCCTGCCGCTGCTGGTCCCCGTCGCCGTCTACGCGGCCTGTCTGCTGGCGGTGGCCTGCTCACTGCCCCTGCTGCACCGGTCCGTCCGCCCCGCCGAGCTGCGCTACGCGTGAGGGCGTGACGGCGCGGCCCGGGAGCACGGGGGGCTCCCGGGCCGGACGCCGCATACGGCCGCGGTCGGCGCGACCAGGGGTGTGCGAAGGCCCGGACGTCAGGCGGAGATGCCGTCGATCCGGGCCAGGGCGTCGTCCGCGCCGAAGGGCTGCAGGTACGGCAGCCAGCGCGGGTCCCTATGACCGGTCCCGATGATGCGCCAGGCCAGACCGGTGGGCGGGGCGGGTTTGTGGCGCAGCCGCCACCCGATCTCGAACAGATGCCGGTCGGCCTTGACGTGGTTGCAGCGGCGGCACGAGGCCACCACGTTGTCCCAGACGTGCTTGCCCCCGCGGCTGCGCGGGATGACGTGGTCGACGCTGGTTGCGACGCCACCGCAGTACATGCACCGGCCTCCGTCGCGCGCGAAGAGCGCACGGCGGGTGAGCGGAACGGGCCCTCGATAGGGAACCCGGACGAATCGCTTGAGCCGGACCACGCTGGGTGCGGGGACTGTGACGGTTGCGCTGTGCATGAAGGCGCCGGATTCCTCGAGGGAGACGGCCTTGTTCTCCAGGACGAGGATGAGCGCGCGGCGGAGCGGTACGACGCCGAGTGGCTCGTACGACGCGTTGAGGACCAGGACATGCGGCACGGATGCCTCCTTGGGCGTCGGCGGCGCGTGGCTCGCGCCGGGACGATCTGTGGTCAGTGTCCCCTCATGCCTGGTGGAAGCGCCACCATGTCCCGGTAACGGGCTGGGAGTGTTTTCGACCACATCCCATTCTTCCCCCGGACCGGGATCGGTTTATCCCACCTGCTCAACACGGGGGCGCACGAAGTCTCCTCGGAAGATGGCGGAGATTCGCACACGGTGCCCCGATAGTGTGGTGGGCCTGCCCGTCCGGTGACCTTTTCGTGACCTTGACCGTGTCGCGTGCCGGAGGGCGGACCGCTGCACCTGGAGGTACCCGCCGTGTCCTTGCCCGCCGTCCTACTGGCCGCCGGTTCGTCGCCGTCGCCGTCCCCGTCTCCCTCGGGGTCGACCGCCGTGACGGTCCCCACGCTCCAGGACGCCCAGGAGAGCGCGACCAACGCCGCCAGCTGGGTCGAGCAGAACTGGTCGACGTGGCTCGCGATCGGCCTCAGGGTCCTGCTCATCCTGGTGATAGCGGGCGTGCTCAGAGCGGTCGTGCAGCGGGCGATCACCAAGCTGATAGACCGGATGACCCGCACCGCCGAGGCCGTCGACGGCACCTCGCTGGGCGGACTGCTCGTCAACAACGAACGGCGCCGCCAGCGCTCGCAGGCGATCGGCTCGGTCCTGCGCTCGGTCGCGTCCTTCGTGATCCTGGGCACCGCGGCGCTGATGGTGCTGGGCGCCTTCCAGATCAACCTGGCCCCGCTGCTGGCCTCCGCCGGTGTCGCGGGTGTCGCGATCGGTTTCGGCGCCCGCAACCTGGTCACCGACTTCCTCTCCGGCGTCTTCATGATCCTGGAGGACCAGTACGGCGTCGGCGACACGATCGACGCGGGCGTGGCCTCGGGCGAGGTCATAGAGGTCGGCCTGCGGGTGACCAAGCTGCGCGGCGCGAGCGGAGAGATCTGGTACGTCCGCAACGGCGAGGTCAAGCGCATCGGCAACCTCTCCCAGGGCTGGGCGACGGCCGGCGTCGACGTCACCGTGAAGGCGGACGAGGACCTGGACCGGCTCAAGGCCACCCTGGACGAGGTCGCCGAGAAGATGAGCGCGGAGGAGCCCTGGAACGAGCTCCTGTGGAGCCCGATCGAGGTCCTCGGCCTGGACAGCGTCCTGCTGGACTCGATGGTCGTGCGCGTCTCCGCCAAGACCATGCCCGGCAAGTCCCTCGCGGTGGAGCGGGAGCTGCGCTGGCGCATCAAGCGGGCCTTCGACGCGGCGAACATCCGCATCGTGGGCGGCGCGACGGCCGCCGAGGACGAGGCGGAGGCCGTCGACCCGACGGCGGTGGTCGCGGCCCCGTCGGCCCTGTCCAACCCGGACTCGGCCCAGTCGGCGGCGGCTTCGCCGATAGGGGCGCAGCGCTCGGCGCCCAAGTAGCACCCGAGGAGCCGGGGCAACGGCCACGGCCGAGTCCCACGGAACCCCACCGCCCCCGAGGTAACGACTCTGTTGCCTCGGGGGCGGTTTCTCTTGACGCCCCCTTCGCCCCGGGCTTACGTTCCTTTCCAGCCAATAGGAAACTTTCCTAACAGTGATCACCTGATGATCCACCGATGGACGCGCGTCCCGGGTCACTGAGAAGCTGAGCAGTCGAGAGGCAGGTGTCGACCCATGGCAGGAACCGCCGGTACGCCGGGCACCCCGCGCGTCCTGCGCGCCATGAACGACCGCGCCGCGCTGGACCTCCTCCTGGAGCACGGCCCGCTGTCCCGCACCCGGATCGGCAAGCTCACCGGCCTGTCCAAGCCGACCGCCTCCCAGCTCCTGGCCCGCCTGGAGGCGGCCGGGCTCGTGCTCGCCACCGGTACCACCGAGGGCCGGCCCGGTCCCAACGCCCAGCTGTACGAGGTCAACCCGGCCGCCGCGTACGCCGCCGGGCTCGACGTCACCCCCGAGCGCATCCTGGCCGCCGTCGCGGACGTCACCGGCCGCACCGTCGGGTCGTACGAACTGCCCACCCCCGGCCGCCGTCCGGCCCAGCCCGTGGTCCGGCAGGTCACCGACGCCCTCGACGGCGCCGTGAAGGCGGCGGGGCTGGCCCGGGGCGACATCCACCGCATCGTCATCGGCACCCCCGGCGCCTTCGACCCCAACACCGGCCGGCTGCGCTACGCCTCCCACCTCCCGGGCTGGCACACCCCGGCCCTGCTCGACGAACTCGCCGCCGCGCTGCCGATGCCGGTGGAGTACGAGAACGACGTCAACCTCGCCGCCGTAGCCGAACAGCGGCTCGGCGCGGCCCGCGGGCACGAGGACTTCGTCCTGCTGTGGAACGAGGGGGGCCTCGGTGCCGCGCTCGTCCTCGGCGGGCGGCTGCACCGCGGCTGGACCGGCGGCGCGGGCGAGGTGGGCTTCCTGCCCGTCCCGGGCGTGCCGCTCGTCCGGCAGGTGACCCGGGCCAACAGCGGCGGCTACCAGGAGCTGGCCGGCTCCCAGGCCGTCCCGAAGCTCGCCCGCGAGCTCGGCATCGAGGCCATCCCCTCCGGTCCGTACGCCGAGGCCGCGGCCGCGCTCGTCGAGCGGGCGGCGGCCGAGGACACCGGCCCGCACCGGCTGCTCCTCCAGACGTACGCGACCCGGCTGGCCACCGGTCTCGCCTCCCTCGTCTCCGTCCTCGACCCCGAACTCGTCGTCCTCAGCGGCGCCTCGCTGACGGCCGGCGGCGAGGTGCTGCGCGCCCTCGTCCAGGCCGAACTGGAGGAGCTGGCCGCCGCCCGGCCCCGGCTCGTGGTCGGCGACGTCCGCGAACACCCCGTACTGCGCGGCGCGCTGGAGAGCGCACTCGCGACCACCCGCGACGAGGTCTTCGACACCTCGCGCTGACCTCTCGACCTCACACCCCTCGCCCTAGCCCCTTGCGCCACTGGGAGACCTCGCCATGCCCGAAAAGTCCTGGAAAGTCATACCCGACGTGTCCCGGAAGGCGGCCGTCGCGCTGGCCGCCTCCGCCTCCCTCGCCCTCCTCGCCACCGCCTGCACCGGCCAGTCGAGTGCGGGTGCGAGCGACGACGCCTCCAAGGACACGACCATCAACTTCTGGCACGCCTGGAGCGCGCCGAACGAGGTGAAGGCCGTGAAGTCGCTGGTCGCCGGCTTCGAGAAGGCCCACCCCCACATCCATGTGAACGTCGTCGGCAACATGACCGACGACAAGATCAACCAGGCGCTGCGCACGGGCGGCGACAAGGCCCCGGACGTCATCTCCTCCTTCACCACCAACAACGTCGGCAAGTTCTGCTCCTCGGGCGCCCTGGTCGACCTCAACCCGTTCTTCAAGAAGTCGGGCATCGACCCCGAGACGACGTTCCCGAAGGCGATGAACGAGTACACCCGCTTCGACGGCGACCGCTGCACGGCGCCACTGCTGGGCGACGCCTACGGCCTCTACTACAACAAGACGGCGTTCGCGAAGGCCGGCATCAAGACGCCGCCGAAGACCTGGTCGGAGTTCGAGGCCGACGCCAAGAAGCTGACGATCGCCCAGGGCGACAGCTACCGGCAGCTCGGATTCATGCCGGACTACCACGGCTGGGAGACGACGACCGAGCACTACTTCGGGCAGTTCTCCCCGACCTACTTCAACAAGGCCGGCAAGTCCAATCTCGCCACCGACCCCGCCTTCGAAGCCGGCTTCAGGCTGCAGAAGAAGCTGGTGGACGAGCTCGGCGGCTTCAAGAAGCTGGAGACCTTCCGCTCCAAGCTCGGCGACGAGTGGGGCCCCAAGCACCCCTTCCACACCGGTCAGGTCGCCATGCAGCTGGACGGAGAGTGGCGCCTGGGCATGGCCCTGGACACCAAGCCGACGTTCGACATCGGCGTGGCCCCGCTGCCCGTCCCCGACGACCAGGCGAGCCAGTACGGCAAGGGCTACATCACCGGCACCATCGCCGGCATCGCCGCCACCAGCCACAAGCAGAACGCGGCCTGGGAGTTCGTCAAGTACATCACCACGGACACCGACGCGGTGGTGGGCTTCTCCAACGGCATCCACAACGTCCCCTCGACGCTCGCGGCCCTGAAGTCGCCGAAGCTGAAGTACGACCCGCGCTTCAAGACGTTCCTGGACATCGCCGCGAACCCGAACTCCACGACGTCCCCCGCCTCCATCAACGGCGGCGTCTACCTCACGACGATCCAGGAACTCGGCTACGACTACGAGAGCGGCAAGGTCACCGACCTCAAGGCGGCCCTGAAGAAGACGGCCGCGCAGATCGACACGGACATCGCGCAGGCGAAGTAGATGTCCGCGATCACCCTGGCGTCGAAGCGCCGCCGGTCGGCGCTTCGCACTCTCGCCTTCATGTCGCCCTGGTTGATCGGCTTCGCGGTCTTCTTCGCGTACCCGCTGATCTCGACGGTCTACTTCTCCTTCATGCACTACGACGGCTTCAGACCGCCGACGTGGAGTGGCACGAAGAACTGGACCTACGTCTTCGAGCACTACCCCTTCTTCTGGCCGGCCCTGCGCAACACCCTGTGGCTGGTGCTGGTCATGGTGACCCTGAGGGTCGTCTTCGGCCTCGGCGTCGGCATGCTCATCACGAAGATCAAGACGGGCACCGGGGTGTTCCGCACCCTGTTCTACCTGCCCTACCTCGCCCCGCCGGTGGCCGCGACGATGGCGTTCGCCTTCCTGCTCAACCCCGGTACGGGCCCGGTGAACTCGATCCTGGAGAAGGCGGGCATCCCGGCCCCCGGCTGGTTCAACGACCCCTCCTGGTCCAAGCCGGCCCTCACCCTGCTCGCCCTGTGGGGCATCGGCGACCTGATGGTCATCTTCATGGCCGCGCTGCTCGACGTACCGCGGGAGCAGTACGAGGCGGCCGAGCTGGACGGGGCCTCCGCCTGGCAGCGGTTCCGGTTCGTCACCCTGCCCAACATCGCGCCGATCGTGATGTTCGCCGTCGTCACCGGCGTGATCCAGACCATGCAGTACTACACGCAGCCGCTCATCGCGGGAAAGGTCGCCTCGGGCGTGATCCAGGGCGCGGGCACCCAGTTCGAGCCCGGCTACCCGGACAAGTCGACCCTGACCCTGCCCCAGCTCGTCTACAACCTCGGCTTCCAGCGCTTCGACTACGGCTCCGCGTGTGTCGTCGCCCTCGTCCTGTTCGCCCTGTCCATGGTGTTCACCGCGTTCCTGATGCGGCGCCGGGGCGGTCTCAACCTGGCAGGTGACTGACCATGACCCAAGTCCTGGACCGGCCGGTGCCGTTGAAGGCGCCGGTCTCCCCCGCCGAACGCACCGCCCGCCGCAGATCGCTGCTGCAGTGGATCGCCGTGCACTCCCTCGGCGTCGCGGCCGCGCTGTTCTTCGTCCTGCCCTTCGTGTTCGTGTTCCTGACCTCCCTGATGAGCGACACCCAGGCCCTGAGCCGGGACCTGGTCCCGCACACCTGGGAATGGGGCAACTACCGGAAGGTCTTCGACACCCCGGGCTTTTTGACCTGGTGGCGGAACACGCTGGTCTACGCGGGCCTGGGCACGGTCCTCACCGTCGTGTCGTCGATCCCGGTGGCGTACGCGCTCGCCAAGTTCCGCTTCCGGGGCCGCAATCTGTCGCTGATGCTGGTCATCTCGATGATGATGCTGCCGCCCCAGGTGGTCATCATCCCGATGTACCTGTTCTGGGCGAAGCAGCTGGACCTCTCCGGCACGCTGTGGCCGCTGATCATCCCGATGGCGTTCGGCGACGCGTTCTCCATCTTCCTGCTGCGCCAGTTCCTGATGACCATCCCGAACGAGTACATCGACGCCGCGAAGGTGGACGGCTGCGGCGATCTGCGCACCCTGCTGAAGGTCGTCGTCCCGATGGCCAAGCCGGGGATCGCGGCCGTCGGCCTCTTCCAGTTCTTCTACGCCTGGAACGACTACTTCGGCCCGCAGATCTACGCGTCGGAGAACCCCGGCGCCTGGACCCTGTCCTACGGCCTGGAGTCGTTCAAGGGCGCGCACCACACCGACTGGAACCTGACCATGGCCGCGACCGTGCTGGTCATGGCCCCCGTGATCCTCGTGTTCTTCTTCGCCCAGAAGGCGTTCGTCGAGGGCGTCACGCTCACCGGAGTGAAGGGTTGATCCCCACATGAAACTCACCGTGGTCGGCGGAGGGTCGACCTACACCCCCGAACTCATCGACGGGTTCGCCCGCCTGCGCGACACCCTGCCGATCGAGGAGCTGGTCCTGGTCGACCCGGCCGCCGAGCGCCTGGAACTCGTCGGCGGCCTCGCCCGCCGCATCTTCGCCCGGCAGGGGCACGACGGCCGCATCGTCACCACCTCCGACCTGGACGCGGGTGTCGAGGGCGCGGACGCGGTCCTGCTGCAACTGCGGGTCGGCGGACAGGCGGCACGTCAGCAGGACGAGACCTGGCCGCTGGAGTGCGGCTGCGTGGGCCAGGAGACCACCGGCGCCGGCGGCCTGGCGAAGGCACTGCGCACGGTCCCGGTCGTCCTCGACATCGCCGAACGGGTCCGCCGCACCAATCCGGACGCCTGGATCATCGACTTCACCAACCCGGTCGGCATCGTCACCCGCGCCCTGCTGCAGGCCGGCCACAAGGCGGTCGGCCTGTGCAACGTGGCGATCGGCTTCCAGCGCAAGTTCGCGAACCTGCTCGGCGTGACGCCCGCCGACATCCACCTGGAGCACGTCGGCCTCAACCACCTCACCTGGGAGACCGGCGTACGGCTCGGCGGCCCGGAGGGCGAGAACGCGCTGCCCGCGCTGCTGGCCGAGCACGGCGACGCCATCGCCGCCGACCTGCACCTGCCGCGCGCACTCCTGGACCGCCTCGGCGTGGTCCCCTCCTACTACCTGCGCTACTACTACGCGCACGACGAGGTCGTGGAGGAACTGCGTACCAAACCCTCCCGCGCCGCCGAAGTGGCGGAGATGGAACGGCAGTTGCTGACGATGTACGGCGACCCGGAGCTGACCGAGAAGCCGGCGCTGCTGGCGAAGCGGGGCGGCGCCTACTACTCGGAGGCGGCCGTGGACCTCGCGGCCGGACTGCTCGGCGGCGGCGGGTCGCCGTACCAGGTGGTGAACACCCTCAACCGCGGCACGCTGCCCTTCCTGCCCGACGACGCGGTGATCGAGGTGCAGGCGGCGGTCGGCCCGAAGGGGCCCACCCCGCTGCCCGTCCCCGAGGTCGACCCGCTGTACGCCGGGCTCACGGCGAACGTCACGGCCTACGAGGACCTGGCGCTGGAGGCGGCCCTGCGGGGCGGCCGGGACCGGGTGTTCCGGGCCCTGCTCGCCCACCCGCTCGTCGGCCAGTACGCCTACGCCGACGCCCTCACCGACCGACTCGTCGCACACAACCGGGAGCATCTCGCGTGGGCATGACCGCACGTGTCCTCGCCGTCGACGCGGGCAACAGCAAGACCGACGTCGCCGTCGTGGCGGCCGACGGCACCGTCCTCGCCACGGCCCGCGGCGGCGGGTTCCGGCCGCCGGTGACCGGCGTGGAGGCGGCCGTGGACGCCGTCGCCGCGGCGGTGGACCGAGCCTTCACCGCCTGCGGGGTGACGTCCGTCGAGCATGTCTCCGCCTGCCTCGCCAACGCCGACTTCCCCGTGGAGGAGGAGCAGTTGGCGGCCGCGCTGCACGCGCGCGGCTGGGGCGCGTCGGTGGAGGTCCGCAACGACACCTTCGCGATCCTCAGGGCCGGCGTCACCGAGCCGCGCGGGGTCGCCGTCGTCTGCGGTGCCGGCATCAACTGCGTCGGCATGCGCCCCGACGGCCGCACCGCCCGCTTCCCGGCGCTCGGCCGCATCTCCGGCGACTGGGGCGGCGGCTGGGGGCTGGCGGAGGAGGCGCTGTGGCACGCGGCGCGCGCCGAGGACGGGCGGGGCGAGCCGACGGCTCTCGCGCGCACGCTGCCCGCCCACTTCGGCCTCACCTCCATGCTCGCCCTCATCGAGGCCCTGCACCTGGAGACGGTGGCACCCGCCCGCCGGCACGAACTGACGCCGGTCCTCTTCGCCACCGCCGCCGACGGCGATCCGGTCGCCCGCGCGATCGTCGACCGGCTCGCGGACGAGGTCGTCACCATGGCGACGGTCGCCCTCACCCGCCTCGACCTGCTGGAGGAGGAGACTCCGGTCCTGCTGGGCGGCGGCGTACTGGCCGCCCGGCACCCGCAGTTGAACGACGGCATCCGCGACCTGCTCGCGGTCCGCGCCCCGAAGGCGGTGCCCCGGGTGGTGACGGCGAGTCCGGTGCTGGGGGCGGCACTGCTGGGGCTGGACAAGGCCGGAGCGACAGCCGAGGCGCACGAGCGGGTACGGGCCCACTTCGAGCGCTGACCTGGCGGGAACCGAACTGATTCCGGCGGCGTATTCATGGGCAGGGGGTGGTGCGGGACTCCGAGTCGCGCGCCGGTGCCGTGTCCTCCGGGGGGCGACCCCCGGGCCCCCGGGGCAACAGCACTGCGATCCGATCAAGATCCAGTGAAGACCGGTGCGCATGTCGGTCCCGGCGGCGATACTGGCGGCGACGGATGGCCATGGGGGAGGTCAACAGTGACAACACCGCCGAAGAGCAGTACGGCGCCACCGGGTTCCGGCGTGCCCACCCTGCCCGCCGTACCACCGCAGCCCGCGTCCGCCGCGCCGCCGGGGCCGGCCCCCGCGCCGGAGCCCGCCCCCGCGCGCCGCACGGCCTTCGCCGAGGGCGCCGACCGGCTGCGCGCGGCCGCCACGACAGAGCCGGGGCGGCTGCGCATCATCGGCGCCCTGCTCGCCCTCCTCGTCGTCGCCTTCGGCGCGGTCGCCGCCTGGCAGATGACGGACCGGGCGAGCGCCGCGGACGACGTCCTCAACAGCAGCCAGCCGCTCAGCTCCGACGCGGCCGAGATCTACGCCTCCCTCGCCGACGCCAACACGGCCGCGGCCAGCGGCTATCTCGCCGGCCCGCAGGAGAAGCCCTCCGTACGGCAGCGCTACCAGCGCGACATCGACACCGCGGCGGCCAAGCTGGTCACGGCCGCCGCCAGCTCCAAGGCCGGGTCGCAGTCGGCGCGGACCATCGCCGACCTCAACAAGCTGCTGCCGGCGTACCAGGGCCTGGTGGAGACGGCCCGCGCCAACAACCGGCAGGGCTACCCGGTGGGCGGCGCCTATCTGCGCGCCGCGAACGAGACGATGCAGCTGCAGATGCTGCCGAAGGCCGAGGCGCTGTACCAGCGGGAGAACCAGCGGCTGAACTCCGACTACGCGGACGCCAAGGCCTTCCCGTGGGCCGCGGTCTGCCTCGGTGTCGCCGCCCTGGCCGCGCTGGCCTGGTCCCAGCGGCGCAACTACCTGCGCACCAACCGGGTCCTCAACCACGGCCTGGTCACGGCCTCGGCCGCCTCCGTGGTGGTGCTGCTCTGGCTGGTCGTCGGCCACACCGTCGCCCGCGCCGGCCTGAACGACTCCTACGACCACGGCGTCCGCTCGCTGAACGTCCTGCACGACGCCCGCATCGCGTCCCTGACGGCCCGCAGCGACGAGAACCTCAGCCTGATCCGCCGCGGCGCCGACACCACCGTGGTCGACGACAAGCCCAAGGACACCTACGCCGTCGGGTACGACACCCAGATCGCGAAGCTGGCCGGCTCCCTCACCAAGGCCGGCTCCCTCGCCGACGACGCGGCGGGCAGGAAGCCGGTGAAGGACGCCGACAGCTTCATGCGGGCGTGGAAGGACCGGCACGCCGTCGCCCAGAAGCAGAACGACCAGGGCGACTACCGGCAGGCCCGCGACAAGGTCATCGGCGTCGGCAAGGACCCCACGAGCGTGTGCTTCGACAACGTCGACGCGGCCCTGCAGACGGCGCTCGGCCACGAGAACCGCGAGTTCCGGCAGGCCGCGCGCGGCGGCCGGGACGCGCTGGACGGGCTGCCGTACGGCGCCGCCGTGCTGGCGGTCCTGGCGGCGGCCGGCGCGGTCCTGGGCATAGGCCGCAGGCTGTCGGAGTACCGGTGAGAGGGGGCGTGACGGTGAACGCACGGAGTCTGACCCGGCGTCTGCGGGCCGGCCTGCGCGGCTGGGGCGGAGTGAGTGCCATGGCTGTCGTGTGCGCCCTGGCGCTGGCCTTCGTCCTGCTGCTGCCCCGGACCCAGACGGGCGGCGCCGCAGTGGCCGGCGCGAGCCAGGGGCTCGCCCACGGCGTGCAGACCAAGGCGGACAAGAAGTGCACCGACGGCACGTACCCCCAGGACCAGAGCCTGTCGCCGTCCGGCACCAGCGCCACCCAGGAGAACGTCGACGCCATCAAGTCCCGGGGGCGTCTGATCGTCGGCGTGGACACCAACAGCTACCGCTGGGGCTACCTCAACCCCAACAACGCCAACGGAGCGCTGGAGGGCTTCGACATCGACCTCGCCCACCGGATCGCCCGCGACCTGCTCGGCGACGCGGACAAGGTCGCGTTCAAGGCGATTCCCACCAGCCGCCGGATAGACGCCATCGACGACGGCGAGGTCGACATGGTGGTGCGCACCATGACGATCACCTGCGACCGCCTGGGCAAAGTGGACTTCTCCGCGCCCTACTTCAAGACGGGCCAGCAGGTCCTCGCGCCCAAGAACTCGACGATCACCGGATACAACGCGACCCTCGCCGGCAAGAAGGTGTGCTCGGCGGACTCCTCCACGGCGCTGGAGAACCTCAGGGCGGACAAGGGCCACAAGATCCCCGCGTCCACCGACATCGGCACGGTCGTGCCCAACCAGCTCGACTGCCTGGTGAAGTTGCAGCTCGGCGAGGTCGACGCGGTCGTCACCGACGGCGCGCTCGCCGCCAGCCAGGCCGCGCAGGACCCGACGGTGGAGCTCAAGGGCGGCCTGTTCACCGACGAGTACTACGGCGTGGCGATGAAGAAGGGCTCGGAGGATCTGGTACGTCAGGTCAACCGGACCCTGGCGAACTACATCAAGGACGGCGGCTGGGCCGACTCGTACAAGACGTGGCTGCACCCCACGATGGACCAGGACAACAAGAGGTCGCCGTCGGCGACCCCTCCCGAAGCCACCTACCGGTGACCGATCATCGACTGACGGACGACTGACGGATGACGACAGCAGCGAGAGGTGATCGATGGGCGTCACGGACCCCGCCGGGCCGGTGATGGACCGGGACGAGGTGGACCGTGCGCTGGCGCGGCTCGGCGCGGAGCACGAGGCGATCGAGACCTCGCTCCTGGCCCTGCAGGACCACGCGGGCCGCAGACTCCTCGAAGGTGCCGAGCTGACCGGTGTCACCAAGGAGCGCTGGGCGTCCGCGGAGGCGTCGATCACGCTGCTGTGGGCGTACTTCGACGCCTACTCGGACGCGTTGCGCTCCGCCCGGGAGATCCGTGCCCGCCGCCGCTGGTCCAGCCGCGAGGACCTGGTGGAGCTGACGGAACTGCTGCGCGGCGAGTCCGTCACGCTGGCCGGTTCCACGACCGCCGTGGCCAACGCGCCGACCCTGCAGGGCGGTTCGGGGCGGCTGAGCGAGCAGTTCTCGCTGTCGGCACTGGTGGACCGGATGAACGACCTGTACGCGACGAGCCTGGACATGGTCGTCGCCGCCGACGCGGTGTGGTCGGCGCTGCCCGCCCGGATCGATTTACTCGCCGCGGAACTGCAGCGCACCCGCAAGCTCGCCCACTCCGTCGGCGTGCGCCCCGGCGAGCATCCGGCCGGCGACGACCTGGAGCGCATCACGCGCACGCTGACGTCCCTGCGCGAGCAGGTGGTGTCCGACCCGCTCGCCTACTGGGTCCCGGCGCAGGGCAGTTCGGCGCCCGGGGGTGGCCGTCCGGACCTGACGGTGTACGACCGTCAGGCGCGCGCCCTGGAGGACGTGCGCCGGGAGATCGACGCCGTGCTCACCGTCCGGCAGGACGCCGAGCAGCGGCTGATCCGGCTGCGGGACGTGCTCAGCCGCGCCGACCGCACGCTCGCCGAGGCGCGCACGGCGCGCGGCGAGGTCCTCGCGAAGATCGCCGCAACGGAGGTGCCGGTGGTCAGCGGCCCGCCGACCGCGCTGCAGGAGCAACTGGCGACGGCCGCCGAGTACCGCAGGCACGCCCAGTGGCACCGCCTGTCCCCGCTGCTCGAGTCGCTGGAGCAGAAGGCGGAGGACGAACTGCTGCGCGCCCGCGAGTCGTTGACCGCGGTCACCGCGCCGCTGGCGGTCCGCGCGGAGCTGCGCGGCCGTCTCGACGCCTACAAGGCGAAGGTCGCCCGGCACGGGCTCGCCGAGGACCCGTTCCTGATCGAGCGGTACGCCGCGGCCCGCCGCATGCTGTGGAGCGCGCCCTGCGACCTACGCGTCGCCGAACAGGCCGTACTGCGCTACCAGCGGGCGGCCGCCGAACTGCTCGGCGCCCCGCGGGTGCCGGAGCAGGGCGGTCCCGAAGACCGTGGGGGGGAGTCATGAGCCAGGCACAGCAGACCTGCCAGCGGCCGGACTGCGAGGGATCGTACGAGGACGTCGGCGGCGGCGAGCTGTACTGCGACACCTGCGGTCTCGCGCCGGTCGTCGCGCCGGGAGGCCCGTCCTCCGCGCGCGGCGCCACGGGCTCGGCCGGCGACAACGACGGCTCGGGCAGCGGCGGTTCCCGCCCGACCGGCCGGGGCAGCTCGCGTACGTCGTCGCAGTCGTCGAAGTCCCGGCGCTCGGTGTCGGGGCGGCTCTCGCGCTCCCTGTCGGGCCGTACCTCGGGCCGTTCGGTGTCGGTGCGCAGCTCCGGTTCCAGCTCCGGCACCAGTGGCCGCGGCCGGCTCGGCGCGGGTCTGGTGCAGGTGCCGGACGTGCCGCGGCCCGACCCGCGCGCGATGGTCCTGGAGAACCCCGAGGTGCCCGAGCGCAAGCGGTTCTGCTCGCGCTCGGACTGCGGTGCCCCGGTGGGCCGTTCGCGGGGGGAGCGGCCGGGCCGTACGGAGGGGTTCTGCACCAAGTGCGGCCACCCATACTCGTTCGTGCCGAAGCTGAAGGCCGGCGACGTGGTGCACGGCCAGTACGAGGTCGCGGGCTGTCTGGCGCACGGCGGGCTCGGCTGGGTCTACCTGGCGGTGGACAAGGCGGTGTCCGACCGGTGGGTGGTCCTCAAGGGCCTGCTGGACACCGGTGACCAGGACGCGATGGCGGCGGCGATCTCCGAGCGGCGCTTCCTCGCCGAGATCGAGCACGCCAACATCGTGCGGATCTACAACTTCGTGGAGCACCTCGACCAGCGCACCGGCTCCATGGACGGCTACATCGTCATGGAGTACGTCGGCGGCAAGTCGCTGAAGGAGATCGCCAACGACCGCCGCGCCCCGGACGGCAAGCGGGACCCGCTGCCGGTGGAGCAGGCGTGCGCCTACGGCATCGAGGCGCTGGAGGCGCTCGGCCATCTGCACAGCCGCAACCTGCTGTACTGCGACTTCAAGGTCGACAACGCCATCCAGACCGAGGACCAGCTCAAGCTCATCGACATGGGCGCGGTGCGCAGGATGGACGACGAGGAGTCGGCCATCTACGGCACGGTGGGCTACCAGGCGCCGGAGGTCGCGGAGGTCGGCCCGTCGGTGGCGAGCGACCTGTACACGGTCGCCCGCACCCTGGCGGTGCTGACCTTCGACTTCCAGGGCTACACGAACGTCTTCGTGGACTCCCTGCCGGACCCGGACAACATCGAGGTCTTCCGCGAGTACGAGTCCTTCTACCGCCTGCTGGTCCGCGCCACCGACCCCGACCCGGCCCGCCGCTTCGCCTCCGCGCAGGAGATGGGCGAGCAGCTGACCGGAGTACTGCGGGAGGTCGTGTCGCTGCAGACGGGACGGGCGCGGCCGGCGCTGTCGACCCTGTTCGGACCCGAACTGCGGGTGACGGACCCGGAGTTGTTCCCGAAGCTGCACGGCGAGGTGTCCCGGCTCGGGGCGCGGGCGGTACTGCCGCGGAAGTCGCCGGCCCGGCCGCCCGGGTCCGGCGACCCTTCTCCGGGGATCGTCAAGCCGGTCGACTCCCCCGCCGCCGCCCTCGCGCTGCCGATCCCGCGGGTCGACCCCGCCGATCCCAACGCCGGTTTCCTGGCGGGCCTGATGACGACCGCGCCGGCCGAACTGCTCGGGGCGCTCGCGGCGGCGCCCGCCCAGTCCGTCGAGACCCGGCTGCGGCAGATCAGGGCCTGGCTGGAGAACGGCGACTCCGAGGCCGCGGTCACCTCACTGGCCACCCTCGAGGACGAGGAGCCCGACGACTGGCGGGTGGTCTGGTACCGCGGTGTCGCCGCGCTCGTCACCGGCGACCAGGAGGGCGCGGCGCTCGCCTTCGACGCGATCTACGACGCCTTCCCCGGCGAGATGGCACCGAAGCTGGCGCTCGGCCTGTGCGCGGAGATGCTGGGCCAGCTGGACAACGCCGCCGAGTACTACCGGCTGGTGTGGTCGACCGACCCGAGCTATGTGAGCGCCGCCTTCGGGCTGGCCCGCGTCCAGCTCGCCGCCGGGGACCGGCCGAGTGCCGTGGCCACGCTGGAGTCGGTGCCGGAGTCGTCGATCCACTACACGGCCGCGCGCGTGGCCGCCATACGGGCGCGGCTGCGCGGGCGCACGGCGGTGCCCGGGGACGTACCGTTCCTGGAGGACCTGACGGCCGCCGCCGGGCAGGTCGAGGCGCTGGACGCGTACGGTCTGGACCCGGCGCGCCGGGAGCAGTTGTCGGCCGAGGTCCTCGGGTGCGCCCTGGACTGGATACTCTCCGGGGGCCGGGGTTCCGCGCCCGAAGGGCGGCGGACGCTGCTCGGCAGCGAGCTGGACGAGCGGGGACTCCGCTTCGGCCTGGAGCGTTCGTACCGCACGCTGGCCCGGCTGGCGCGGGGCGGCGAGGAGAGGATCGACCTGGTGGAACGAGCCAACCGTTACCGCCCCCGGACGTGGGTGTAGTTGATGTCGCAGATGCCCCAGTTGTCCGCCTGCCCGAGCTGCGAATGGCCGCTCGAGTCGGGTGACCGTTTCTGCGGTGCGTGCGGATACGACCTGTCCGCACTGCCGCCACGGCCGGACGACCACCCGACGGTCGCGCTGAACAGCCCGGTGGCGGCCCACGAGGGTACGGACCGGCCCGTCGCGCCGGAACCGGCCGGTGCGGCCGGACCGCCCGCCCCGGACGCGGGCGGTGTCCCGCTGCCGCCGCAGGCGCCGCCGACCGGTTCGCCGGTCTCCCCGGCCTCCGGTGTGCGCTTCGACCGGCCGCCGGAGCCCGAGGAGTACCCGTTGCAGGCGCCCGACCCGCGCGTCGCCGACCTCTCCGCGCCCGGCGGGGAGCCCAAGCTGTGCGTGGCCTGCCGGGCGGGCCGCGTGGACGGCGACGGCTACTGCGAGAACTGCGGGCACGCCCAGCCCCGCGAGCGCGACCACATGGAGCAGGAGTGCGGCCCGCTGGCCGCGGTCAGCGACCGCGGGCTGCGCCACCACCGCAACGAGGACGCCTTCGGCATCGGCCACACCGCCCTGCCCGACGGCACCCCGGCCTCGGTGGCGATCGTGTGCGACGGCGTCTCCTCCGCGACCCGCCCCGACGACGCCTCCCTCGCCGCCGCCCGGGCCGCGAGCGAGTCGGTGCTCGCCGCCCTGCCCCGGGGCACGCACCCCCAGCAGGCCCTGCACGACGCGATCGTCGCCGCGTCGCACGCGGTCAACGCCCTGGCCGACGAGCCCGCCACGGCCCGCGAGCACGCCCCGCACCAGAACGCGCCCGCCTGCACGATCGTCGGCGCCGTCGTCACCTCCGGCCTGCTGGTCGTCGGCTGGGTCGGCGACAGCCGCGCGTACTGGGTGCCGGTGGACCGCTCCTCGCCCCCGGCCCGGCTCACCGAGGACGACTCCTGGGCCGCGCAGATGGTCTCCGCGGGCCTGATGAACGAGGCCGAGGCCTACGCCGACGAGCGCGCCCACGCGATCACCGGCTGGCTCGGCGCGGACGCCTACGAACTGGACCCGCACACCGCCTCCTTCAAGCCGGACCGGCCGGGTGTGGTGGTGGTGTGCACCGACGGACTGTGGAACTACGCGGAGGCGGCGCAGGAGATGGCCGAGGCCGTCCCCGCGGACGCCGACCGGCACCCCCTGCACAGCGCGCGGGTGCTGGTGGGTCACGCCCTGGACGGCGGGGGCCACGACAACGTAACAGTGGCCGTCGTGCCGTTCCCGGCCGTGTCCCAGGGGGCAGGATCGGCCTGAGGCCGCATACGGGGAGGCCCCGCGGACCGGAGGGGACCGGTCCGCTTCCAGTCATCGCCTCACGGCTGTGAGGTGCGCGAGGGGGATTCGATCAGGCATGGCCAATTTCTCGAAGTCGAACGTGCCGCAGTTCTCGATGGACGTGTACCAGAACGAGTACCTGCCTGAGGGCGGCCGCGAGGTCAACGCGATCGTCACGGTGACCGCCACCGGCGGCGGCACCGTCGGCGGCGCGGTCACGGCGCCTCAGCTGTACTCGCCCGGCCAGGGCCCGTCCGCGGCCGTGGCACTCATGGTCGACTGCTCCGGCTCGATGGACTACCCGCCGACCAAGATGCGCAACGCCCGCGACGCGACGGCGGCCGCGATCGACACCCTGCGCGACGGGGTGCACTTCGCGGTGATCGGCGGCACGCACGTCGCCAAGGAGGTCTACCCCGGCGGCGGGCGCGTCGCGGTGGCCGACGCCACCACCCGGGAGCAGGCCAAGCAGGCGCTGCGCAAGCTCAGCGCGGGTGGCGGCACGGCGATCGGCACCTGGCTGCGGCTGGCCGACCGCCTGCTGTCCTCCGCCGACGTCACCATCCGGCACGGCATCCTGCTCACCGACGGCCGCAACGAGCACGAGTCGCCCGAGGACCTCAGGGCCGCCCTGGACTCCTGCGCCGGTCGGTTCACCTGTGACGCACGCGGCGTGGGCACCGACTGGGAAGTGAAAGAGGTCACAGGCATCGCCTCGGCGTTGCTCGGCACCGCCGACATCGTCGCCGACCCGGCCGGCCTCGCCGCCGACTTCACGCGGATGATGGAGACGGCGATGGGCAAGGAGGTCGGCGACGTCGCCCTCAGGCTGTGGACGCCGGTGGGCACGACCATCAAGTTCGTCAAGCAGGTCGCCCCCACCGTGGAGGAGCTCACCGACCGCCGCGGCGAGGCCGGCCCGCGCGCCGGGGACTACCCCACCGGCTCCTGGGGGACGAGTCCCGGGACTACCACGTCTGCGTGGAGGTGCCCCCGGCCGCCGTCGGCCGGGAGATGCTCGCCGCCCGCGTCTCCCTGGTCGTCCCGCGGCCCGACGGCACCGCGGAGAACCTGGGCGCCCAGGGCCTGGTCCGGGCCGTGTGGACCGACGACATGACGGCGTCGACGTCGATCAACCCGCAGGTCGCCCACTACACGGGCCAGGCCGAACTGGCCCGGGCCATCCAGCAAGGGCTCGATCTGCGCAAAGCGGGGGATTTCGATGGAGCAACGGCCAAACTGGGCAGGGCCGTTCAGCTCGCGAGCGTCTCGGGGAACGCGGATACTGCGAAACTGCTTGCGAAGGTGGTGGACGTCGTCGACGCGGCGACAGGTACTGTGCGACTGAAGGCGAAGGTCACGGAGGCCGACGAGATGACTCTCGAGACACGGTCGACAAAGACTGTTCGTGTAAAGAAGTGACCGTCAAGACTCCACGCGAAGTGACCTGAAACGAACGAAGGAGGGACGCGCCGACATGCCGACCTGCCCGAACGGACACCAGTCGGGTTCCGACGACTGGTGCGAGGTCTGCGGTCACCGCATGGCCGGTGCCGTACCTCCGCCCCCGCCCCCGCCGCCCCCGCGGGCGGTGGCTACGGCTTCCCGCCGCCGCAGGGCGCCCAGCCCGGCGGCCGCCCCCCGCACCTGTCCGCCGTGCCGGACCCGGAGCCCGAGCTGTGCCCGCAGTGCCGCACGCCCCGCGAGGGCGGTGCGCCGTTCTGCGAGGAGTGCCGGTGGAACTTCCTCACCAACACGGCGACCTCGTACACCCCGGCCGCCCCGCGCCCGCCGGCCCCCGGCCCGAACGCGCGCTACCAGCAGCCGCCCGGCCCGTCGTACGGCGGCGGTGACGCGTACGAGTACCAGGGCTCGCGCCCGTCGCAGGTGAACCGTCCCGCCGAGCCGATCCCGCCCTTCGGCGGCGAGCCCTCCGGCCCCACCCCCTTCGGCAACGACCCCCGTCCCGGCCCCCGCAGGGCTTCGGCAACGACCCGCGCCCGGGCGGCCCCTCCGGCTTCGGCAACGACCCCCGTCCCGGTGGTCCCCCCGGCTACGGCAACGACCCGCGCCCCGGTGGTCCCCCCGGCTACGGCAACGACCCGCGCCCCGGTGGTCCCCCCGGCTACGGCAACGACCCGCGCCCCGGTGGTCCCTCGAACTTCGGCCCCGACACCTCCCGCCCCGTCCCGCCCGGCCCGGCGCCGACCGCGGGCGGTCCGGGCGGTGCCGGTGGCGGCATCCCGCAGGCGTTCCAGCAGCCCGGCCCGTCCGGCCCGCCGGCCCCGCCCGCGTTCCCGCGCGAGACGCAGCGCCCGCCGCAGGGCGGTCCGTCCTTCGGCGGCAACGAGGACGACTGGGTGATCTCCCCGCCCTCGTCCGGTCCCGGCGCCCCGGGCGGTCCCGGCGGCGGCTACGGCTACCCGCAGCCCGGCTCCACCCAGGCCCCGCCGCCCGGTCAGGGCTTCCAGCAGGCACCGCCGCAGGCCGGCCCGGCGACCTGGACCGCGACGATCGGGCCGGACCGCGAGTACTTCATGGCGATGATGCAGCGCTCGGGTCCGGAGGCCGCGGGTCTGAACCTGCCCGCGTACTCGCCCGAGCAGCAGCGCACGCTCTCCGGCAACCAGATCACCATCGGCCGCCGCCGCCACTCCACCGGCGACACCCCGGACATCGACCTGTCGGTGCCGCCGGAGGACCCGGGCGTCTCGCACCAGCACGCGGTGCTGGTGCAGCAGCCGGACGGCAGCTGGGCGGTCGTCGACCAGAACTCCACGAACGGCACGACGGTCAACGGCTCCGAGGAGCCGATCCAGCCCTTCGTGCCGGTACCGCTGCAGGACGGCGACCGGGTGCACGTGGGCGCCTGGACGACGATCACCGTCCGCAGGGGCTGAGCGGTCAGCGGGCCGGCAGGGGCCAGACGTACGGCCCCTCCGGGTCGTCCAGCCAGGCCCACTCGCCGCCGCCGCCGACCGTGACGCCGTACCGCTCGCGCCGCGGCCTGCCCTCGCGCTCCCACAGGACGTACGCCTCCTGCGGGTCGAGGATGCCGCGCGTGAGGGCGGACAGGAAGCGGAAGAGGTCGTCGCCGCGGGCGGCGGCCGGGACGTTGCCGAGGTGCGCCGGCTCCGGCTCGGGGCGGCTCTCGCCGCGCAGCGGCACGAAGTAGGCCGGGGTGTGCAGGAAGCGGCCCTCGGCGTGGCCGGCATCCTCGACCGTCAGGGCGATCAGCCCGGTGCCGAGCGGGGTCAGCACGCGGGCGCCCGGGGCGCACTGGGCGAGCCAGGCGAGCGGCACCGAGGACAGCGTGCAGGTCGCCATGATCCGGTCGAAGGGCGCGCGTTCGGGGACGCCACGGGCGCCGTCGCCGGTGACGACGACGGGCCGGTGGCCGGCCGCGGCCAGGTGCCGCCGGGCCGTCTCCGTGATCTCCGGGTAGAGGTCGACCGTGGTGACCAGGTCGTCTTCGCCGAGCCGGTGCGCGAGCAGGGCCGCGTTGTAGCCGGTGCCGGTGCCGACCTCCAGGACCCGGTCGCCGTCCCGCACGCGCAGTTCGGCCAGCATCCTCGCCATGAGCGAGGGCTGGCTGCTGGAGGAGACGAGGTCGCCGTCGCGCAGCCGGGTGGCCAGCGGGGCGTCGGCGTAGGCGCCGCGCATCCACTTCTCCCGCGCGGCCCGGTCCGGGCTCTCGCCCCAGCGCCGCTCGTACCCGCCCCGGACGCCGACGTAGTAGTAGGGCACGAACAGATGGCGCGGAACCGCCTCGAACGCCTCCCGCCACACCGGGTCGCTCTCCCAGGCCCCGCTGCGCTCGATCTCCCGCACCAGCGCCGCCCGCGCGATGGCGGCGAGGTCGGCCAGTTCCTCGTCGAGGGTGTGCGTGCCCATACGTCCACTGTGCACCCGGATACGTGGGGACCTAAGCCTCAAGTCCTGGTTCCCGGCGTCTGAGAGCATGGAGCACGTGAAAGAGATCCGGCGCGGCACGCTTGAGACGCAGACCTTCTACGAGCAGGTCGGCGGGGAGGAGACCTTCCGCCGCCTCGTCCACCGCTTCTACGAGGGTGTGGCGGACGACCCCGTCCTGCGGCCCATGTATCCCGAGGAGGACCTCGGGCCGGCCGAGGAGCGCCTGACGCTGTTCCTGATCCAGTACTGGGGCGGCCCGACGACGTACAGCGACCATCGCGGCCACCCGCGGCTGCGCATGCGGCACGCGCCGTTCGTGGTGAACCGCGAGGCGCACGACGCCTGGCTGCGGCACATGCGGACCGCCGTCGACGACCTCGGCCTGTCCGAGGAGCACGAGCAGGAGCTGTGGCGGTATCTGACCTACGCGGCCGCCTCGATGATCAACACTCCGGACTGAAACCGGTCACGATCCGGTCAAGTTCGATCTACAAGCGCTTACCCGGGACCCCGCCCCTCTGACAGCATCGCCGGAAGGTCCGGACGTCGTCCGGACGGCCACGGGGGGTCGGGGTGACGGGGTTCGGTGCGCTCGCGCGGTTCGTCGTGCTGCGTGCCCGCGCGCACCGCCCGCTGCTGGCCGCCGCCCTGCTCACCGTCCTGCTGACCACGGCGGTCCTCGCCACCCTCACCGCCTACGCGGGCGCGATCGGCGACGCGGCCCTGCGCCACTCCCTGCGCGACCCGCGCACGGCCGCCGACAGCGCCCTGATCGTCAAGTCCGAGGTGCCCGCGGACCGGCGGGCCGCCGCCGACACCGCCGTACGACAGGCCGCGCGCCGCACCTTCGACGGACTGCCGGTGACCGTGCGAACGCTGGTGCGGTCCGGCCCGTACGCGCTGCCCCGCTCGCTGCAGCCGCCCGCCGAGCGGTCCGGCGACCCCGACCTCACCTACGTAGCAGCGCTGGACGCCACACAGGTGCGGATCGTCGAGGGCCGGATGCCCCGGCAGGCCGCCGGCGTCGAGGCGGCCTTCCCGCAGACCGCGGCCCGCCGCCTGGGGCTGAAGCCCGGCGCCCGGCTCACCCTCACCGACCGGCTCGGCGGCCCGAAGGTGAAGGTCACGCTGACCGGCCTGTACCGGCCGGTGGCGGCCGACGCGCCCTACTGGCGGCTGGACGACCTCGGCGGCCGCGGCGTCACGACCGTCGACTTCACGACGTACGGGCCGCTGCTCGCCACCCCCTCCGTCCTGAGCGGCGGCAAGGTCAGCGCCGGGCAGTCCTCCTGGCTGGTGGCGGCCGACTTCTCCCCGCTGACCACCGACCGCATCGGCGGGCTGCGCGCCGCTGCCCGCGCGGGCGGCGCGGCGCTGCGCAGGCAGCCCGCGCTCGGCGGCTCCACGGCCGTGACCACCGGCCTGCCCGACGTCCTCGACCGCGTCGAACGCTCCCTGCTCGTCTCCCGTTCCACCCTGCTGATCGTCGCCCTGCAACTGGGTCTCCTCGCCGGCTGCGCGCTGCTGCTGGTGGCCCGGCTGCTGAGCGCCGAACGAGGCGGCGAGACCCGGGTGCTGCGCGCCCGCGGCGCCTCCCGGGCCCGGATCGCCGCGTTCGCCGCGCTGGAGGCGCTGTTCCTCGCCGTGCCCGCGGTGGTGTGCGCGCCGCTGCTGTCGGGGCCGCTCACCCGGCTGATGGCCGGACAGGGCGCGCTGGCCCGGATCGGCCTGCACCCGGACGTGCCGGCCGCCGGCCGGCCGGGGGTGTGGCTGGTGGCGGCCGGCGTGGCGCTGGGCTGTGCGCTGGCGGTGACCCTGCCGGCGCTGACCGACGAGAGCCGGCGGCCCGGGCGGGCGCGGGCGCTGCCCGGCTCGGTACGGGCGGGCGCGGACCTGGGGCTGCTGGCGGTGGCCGCGGTGGCGTACTGGCAGCTGGGCCGCCAGACCTCCGGTGCCGTCAGCGGCGACCGGTCGGGCACGCTCGGCATCGACCCCCTGCTCGTCGCGGCACCCGCGCTGGCCCTGCTCGCCGGCACCGTGCTGACCCTGCGACTGCTGCCCCTGGTGGCGCGGCTCGCCGAGCGCCGGGCGGCCGGCGGGCGCGGGCTGACCGCCGCCCTGGCCGGCTGGCAGCTCAGCCGGCGCCCCATGCGCGGGGCCGGACCGGTGCTGCTGCTGGTCCTCGCCGTCGCCCTCGGCATGCTGGCCATCGGACAGGGCGCCTCCTGGAGCCGCTCGCAGGACGACCGGGCCGACTTCGCGGCGGGCGCGCCGATACGCGTCCTGGGCGCGGGGGACGGCGGCCCCGGGCGCACCGAGACCTACGCGGCCGTCCCGGGCGTACGGCGCACCGCCCCCGCCGTCCGCACCGAACTGCCGCTGTCCGGCGACCGTACGGCGACGCTGCTGGCCATGGACACCGCGCACGCGGCGGACACGCTGCTGCTGCGCCGGGACCTGGCCTCCGAACCGGCGGGGCCGCTGCTCGCGTCGCTGGGCACGAGGACGCCGTCGGCCGGTGCGAAGGTGCCGGCGCACACCGCCGGGCTGCGGCTGACGGCGACCCTGAGCAGCGCGCCGCGCACGGACGCCACTGCGGACGTCACGGTGACCCTGGAGGACGCCTACGGCACCCCGTACCAGATCCCGGCCGGTGACCTGCCCTGCGACGGCCGCCCGCACGCCCTCACCGTCCCGGTGCCCGACGGGCCGGTGCGGCTCACCGGCGTGCAGCTGGTGCTGCCCGTACCGGTCGGCAAGGCGGAGCGGCAGCGGCTGACGCTCGGCGGGCTGACGGCGACCGGCACCGACGGACGCGTGCGGCGCGTCGACCTGCCCGGCACCTGGCGGGCGGCCTCCTCCAGCGACAGCGACGCGACCGCGCCGGACGGAAGCACCGACCCCGCCAAGCCGCGGGTGCGTACGTCCGGCACCCCGACCGTCGAGTACGGCACCGGCTACCTGCCGGACGCCATCCACTGGGACGCCGCGGCGCTGACCCTGCGGATGCAGGTGGCACAGCCCACGCCGCGCGAGATCCCGGCGGTGGCCACGGACCGCTTCCTCGCCTCCGTCGGCGCGCGCGCCGGGCAGCGGGTGGACGTGACCGTCGCCGGCGAGAGCGTGCCGGTGCGGATCACGCGTGCGGTGCGGGAGCTGCCGACGGCGGGCGAGACCGACGGAGGCGCGCTGCTGCTGGACCTGCGGGCGCTGAACCGGGTGCTTCAGACGCGGTACGGCACCGGGGTCACCCCGACGGAATGGTGGCTCGACACCGGACCCGGCGACGCGGCCCGGGTCGCCGCGGCGCTGCGCGCGCTGCCCGACCTCGATCCGGCTCAGGTCGTCGTCCGGCAGGAGACGGCGGCACAGCTGCGGGACGATCCGTTCGGCGCGGGACCGGAGGCGGCGTTCGCGGCGGCGGCCGGGGTGGCGGCGGCGCTGGCCGCGGTCGGCTTCGCGGTGAGCGCGGCGGGGTCCCTGCGGGAGCGGGGCGCCGAACTCGCGGTCCTGCGCGCCCTGGGCGCCCCACGCCGCCGGCTGGCCCGCATGATCGCCGTCGAGCAGGGCGTGCTGGTAACCCTGGCGCTGGTGGTCGGCACGGCGCTGGGGACCGTACTGACCCGGGCGGTGATCCCGCTGATCGTCCTGACCGAGCGGGCCACCCGCCCGGTACCGGCGGTCCTGGTCGAACTGCCGCTTGCGCAGGTGGCGTTGCTCCTGGCGGCGGTGGCGGCGGCCCCGCTGGCGGTGACGGCGGCGCTGGCGGTGCGGCGGGGCGATCCGGTGGTGTCGTTGCGGGAGCAGGGGGGTGAGTGAGATGCGTCCGGTCCAGGCCCCCTGGGTCCGTACCCGGCTGCGTTCCGCGCCCGGCGCGGCCGTGGCGCTGGCGCTGCTCGTCGTGCTGACGGCGTGTCTGGCGGCGGCGCTGCCACGGGCGGTCGACCGGTACGAGGACGCCGGTCTGCGGCGGGCCGTCGACCGGGCGCAGCCCAAGAGCACCACGGTCGCGGTGTGGGCGCAGCCGCCCTCGCCGCTGCTGTCGCAGGAACAGCGGGAGGCCGCGCTGCGGCCCGGCCCGCTCGCCGCCCGCTACGAGAAGATCCGGGCGGTCGTGCCGGCGCCCCTGGTCCCCGACCCCGGCCAGTCGACGTACGGCGTACGCACCGCCACCCCCATGGAGGCCTCGGACGGCTGGCTGCCGCGGCCCAGCGGGCTGCCCGCGCGGATCTCCCTCGCCGCCCAGCAGGGCCTGGCCGCGCACGTCAGCGAGGTCAACGGCCGGCTGCCGCGCACCGACGGGCCGGTGACCGCGAGGACGCCGGAGGTCGAGGCCGCCGTCACCGCCGCGACCGCCAAGAGCCTGCGCATCCGCATCGGTTCGCGCATCCACGTGCCCGGCGTGGGCCGTGCCTCCCTCGCCGTGCGGGTCACCGGCATCGTCACCCCGCGCGATCCGCAGGGCGCCTACTGGAGCACCCAGCCGCTGCTGCGCACCCCGGCCCTGGCCGTGGTGCCGAGCAACGACCCCAACAAGGACTACTACTGGCTCGGCGCCCTGCTGCTCTCCCCCGACGCCGCCCCCGCCCTGCTGGGCACCTCCGCCGTCCCGTGGAGCTACTGGCAGTACGCGCCGACCGCCGGCTCCCTGCACGCGTACGACACCGACCGCCTGCGGTCCGTGATCGCGTCCCTGGAGGGCGGGCCCGGGCTGCGCCGGATCGGCGCGCTGACCGGCCCGACCACCACGGTGAGCACCGACCTCGACGACGTGCTCGGCACGTACACGGCGCTGCGCTCCGGCGTCCGCCCGCTCGTCGCCGTGGCCGCCTTCGGCGCCGGCACGGTCGCGGCCGTCGTCCTGCTGATGGCGGGCGGCCTCGCCGCCGACCGCCGCCGCACCGAACTCGCCCTGCTGCGCGCCCGCGGCGCCTCCCTGCGCGGCCTCATGGGACGGCTCGTCGCCGAGACGGCGGTGGTGGCGCTGCCCGCCGGGGCCCTGGGCTGCGGCGTCGCGGTCCTCGCCCTCCCGGACGCCCGCGCCTCGTACGCGATCGCGGCGGCGGCGACGGTCACGGCGGCCGCCTGCGCGACACCCGCGGTGCGGGCCGCGGTCGCGCACCGGGTCGTCCGCGTGCACGGCGGCCGCGCGGACGTGGCGTCGGTACGGCCGTCCCGGCGCCGTACGGTCGCGGAGCTGACGCTGGCCGCCGTCGCCCTGGGCGCGGTGGAGACGCTGCGCCGGCAGGGCGCGCAGGACAACCAACTGACCTCCCTCGCACCGGTGCTGACCGGAATCGTGGCGGCCCTGCTGCTGGTCCGGCTGCACCCGCTGCCGCTGCGCGCCCTGGCCCGCCCGGCCGCCCGGCTGCGCGGCACGGTCGCCCACCTGTCCCTGGCCCGGGCGGCCCGCACCTCCGCGTCGGCCGTGCTGCCGCTGCTCGCGCTCCTCACCGCCCTCACCACCGCCGCCTTCGGCGGCTCCGTCCTGGCGGGCGTGCGCGAGGCCCGCGACCAGGCGGCCCTCCTCGCGGTCGGGGCCGACGCCCGCGTCGAGACGTCGGCGCCGCTGCCGGCGGGGCTGCCCGAGCGGGTCCGCGGGATGCCGGGCGTGCGCGGGCTGACCGCGGTGAGCATCGCCTACCAGGCCCAGCCGGGCGACGGCACGCAGTCGGTGCCGCTGGCGGGCGTGGACCCGCGGGACTACACGCGGCTGGCGGAGCGGACGGGCCTCGGCCCGTTCACCGAGGGCGAGCTGACGGCCCGCAAGTCCTCCTCCGCGGTCCCCGCCCTCGCCTCCCCGGCGGTCGCCAAGCGCTACGGCTCCCGCCCCTTCCCCGTCCGCCTGGAGGACGGCAGCACCATCACCGTCCGCGTCAGCGCCGTCCGCTCCCGCACGCCCGCTGTCACCGGCGACGACTTCCTGGTCGTCGACCGCGCCGCACTGAGCCGCACGGCCGCCCGCCCGAACGCCCTGCTCCTGACCGGCGCCCACCTCGACGGCCCCGCCCTGCGCCGCGCCTCGGGCGACACGGCGAGCGTCCGGCTCCGCTCGACCGAACGAGCCCGGTACGTCGACTCGCCCCTCCAGTCCGGCGCGGAGGACGTCTACACGGCCGCCGTGGCCGCGGGCGCCGGTTACGCCGTCCTCGCCCTGCTGCTGTCCCTGCTCCGCGCCTCCCCCGAACGCGCGGCCCTGCTGGCGAGACTGCGCACGATGGGCCTCACCCGCGGGCAGGGACGGCGCCTGCTGGTCCTGGAGTCCCTGCCGCAGGCGGCCCTGGCGGCGGCGGGCGGCGCCCTGACGGGCTGGGCGACCATCCGCCTCCTCTCTCCCGCCGTCGACCTGACGACCATCGCCCTGGCCGCCCACGACGCCCCCAGCGCCCCGGCGGCCCTGCGAACGGACACGACCTCACTGCTGCTCCCGGCGCTCGCGGTCGTAGCGGTCACGGTGGGCGTCGCAAGCCTCCAGGCCTGGTGGACGGGCAGACGGGGCTCGGTGAGCGAACTGCGAGCAGGAGACACCCGATGAACGTGTGCGCCCTCACCGCGGGCAGTCGTGCCGCTGGGGCGGCACGGGTGGGCGCGGCGGCACCCCGCAAGCGCGGGCAAGCGAAATCCCGTGACGGCGCCCTCGCCCCCGGGTGCCTCACCGACGCGACGCCCAGGAGACGACCTCGATGACCGCGACCAACCCCACGCTCGCCGACCTGACGACCCGCGCCAAGTCCACCCGCAGCCGCCCGGCCTACGGCCACGACGCCCTCATCACCTGCGACCGCCTGGTCCGCATCTTCACCACGGACGGCATCGAGGTCCAGGCCCTCCAGGGCCTCGATCTCCTGGTCCGCGAAGGCGAACTCATGGCCTTGGTGGGCGCGTCGGGCAGCGGCAAGTCCACCCTCATGAACATCCTCGCCGGCCTCGACACCCCCACCGCCGGCGCGGCCCGCGTCGCGGGCCAGGACCTGCTCACGATGACCGCGAAGGACCGCCTCGCCTACCGCCGCACCACCGTCGGCTTCATCTGGCAGCAGACCTCCCGCAACCTCCTACCCTACCTCACCGCCGCCCAGAACATCGCCCTGCCGATGCAGCTGGCCGGCACCCGCTCCCGCGCCTCCCGCCGCGCGCACGCAGAACGCGCCCTGGAACTGCTGGAGTTGCTGGAGATCCCGGACTGCCGCGACCGCCGCCCGCACCAGATGTCCGGCGGTCAGCAACAACGCGTGGCCATCGCCGTCGCCCTCGCCAACGACCCCGCGGTCCTGCTCGCGGACGAACCCACCGGCGAACTCGACTCGCACACCGCGGAACACGTCTTCGCCGCCTTCCGCACCGCGAACGAACGCCTGGGCACCACCATCGTGATCGTCACCCACGACCAAGCAGTCGCCGGCGAGGTCCGCCGCACGGTGGCGATCCGCGACGGCCGCACCTCCACGGAGGTCCTGCGCCGCAGCGAGGTCGACGAGACCACGGGCCACGAGACGGTCGTCGCCCGCGAGTACGCCATGCTCGACCGCGCCGGCCGTCTGCAGCTTCCCGCCGAGTACACCGAGGCACTGGGCATGCGCGACCGCGTCGCGCTGGAACTGGAGCCCGACCACATCGCCGTACGCCCGGACGACAGCGAGGACCGGACGTGATCAGCGGCGGACGCTGACGCCCAGGGCCGCGGCCCCGCCCCCCGCCCGCCGTACGGCGACGGACCCGTAGGGCGTACGCAGCCGCAGCCACGCTCCCGAGGAGAACAGGTCGACGGGTGCCCCGGGCCGCAGGAACCCCAGGGACTGGGCGGCGTGCACGGCTCGGACCGGCAGGGGCGTGTCCCCGATCGTGCGCGACCAGATGTCCCGCCCGATCGCGTCGAGTTCGGACCTGGTACGCCGTTCGGGCGCCAACTCCTCCGTACGGGACCGGAATTCGGCCACCACCGCGCCGACCATGGCACGCAGCGCGTCGGGCGCGGGCAACCCTGACTCCGGCCGCCAGCCGCCGCGCGGCGGCAGCACGCCGGCCCACGGCGGCCCGGTCACGGCGCCCGGTACGGCGGCCGTGGCGCCCGACTCGTCGACCGTCTCCAGGAGTTCACCGGCGGAGACGGTCACGTCGAGCGTGACGTCGAGACCGTTCTCGTAAGGCTTGGCGAGCCGCACCGCGCGGATCGCCAGCACCTCGAAGGACGCCGGCCGCCCGAAGACGGCGAGCGCGGTACCGGCGGCCTGCAACCGCACGGCCGCCGAACGGTCGTAGTGGATCAGCCGGGAGAGGAAGGCCGCGAGGTCCGCCGCCTCCCCCTCGTCGGCGAGGTGGAGCACCGTCATGCGGCGACGGCCTCCTCCTCGGCGTCGTCCCGGTACTCCTCCAGGAACTCCCGCTCCTCGGCAGTGATCCGGCGCGGCCGCTGCGCCTCGAAGTCGAAGGGCACGACGACCGTCGACGCACGCACGTAGACCACGTCGTCGTCCTTCACCTCGTAGGTGATGGTGAAGGACGCCGCGCGTATCTGACTGACCCACAGCTCGATGTCCACCGGGTGGTGCCGGTGGACGAGCTGCCGCTTGTAGTCGATCTCGTGCCGGGCCACCACGGACCCCTGCTTGAAGTCCTTCTCCGGACGGAAGAGGAAGTCGATACGGGCCTCCTCCAGGTAGCGGACGAAGACCGCGTTGTTGACATGGCCGTAGGCGTCCATGTCCGACCAGCGCAGGGGACAGCGGTAGAGATGGCGCAAGATCAGCCCCGGGTCAGCTTCTTGTAGGTGGCACGGTGCGGGCGCGCGGCGTCCGCACCGAGCCGCTCGATCTTGTTCTTCTCGTACGACTCGAAGTTGCCCTCGAACCAGAACCACTTGGAGTCACCCTCGTAGGCGAGGATGTGCGTGGCGACCCGGTCGAGGAACCACCGGTCGTGGGAGACGACCACGGCGCAGCCGGGGAACTCCAGCAGCGCGTTCTCCAGGCTGGAGAGCGTCTCGACGTCGAGGTCGTTGGTCGGCTCGTCGAGGAGCAGCAGGTTGCCGCCCTGCTTGAGGGTGAGCGCGAGGTTCAGCCGGTTGCGCTCACCGCCGGAGAGGACGCCGGCCGGCTTCTGCTGGTCCGGGCCCTTGAAGCCGAAGGCGGACACGTACGCCCGCGACGGCATCTCGACCTGTCCGACGTTGATGTAGTCGAGTTCGTCGCTGACGACCGCCCACAGGGTCTTCTTCGGATCGATGTTCTCGCGGCTCTGGTCGACGTAGGAGATCTTGACGGTCTCGCCGACCTTGATGGAGCCGGAGTCCGGGGTCTCCAGACCCTGGATCATCTTGAAGAGGGTGGTCTTGCCGGCGCCGTTCGGGCCGATGACGCCGACGATGCCGTTGCGCGGCAGCGTGAAGGAGAGGTCGTCGATGAGGACCTTGTCACCGAAGGCCTTGTTGAGGTTGTTGACCTCGACGACGATGCTGCCGAGCCGCGGGCCCGGCGGGATCTGGATCTCCTCGAAGTCCAGCTTCCGCATCTTCTCGGCCTCGGCGGCCATCTCCTCGTAGCGGGCCAGACGCGCCTTGGACTTGGCCTGCCGCCCCTTGGCGTTCGACCGCACCCACTCGAGCTCTTCCTTCAGGCGCTTCGCCCGCTTGGCGTCCTTCTGCCCCTCGACCTTCAGACGGGTCTGCTTGGTCTCCAGGTAGGTGGAGTAGTTGCCCTCGTAGGGGTACGCGCGCCCGCGGTCGAGCTCGAGGATCCACTCGGCGACGTTGTCGAGGAAGTACCGGTCGTGGGTGATGGCCACGACGGTGCCCGCGTACTTGGCGAGGTGCTGCTCCAGCCAGTTCACGGACTCGGCGTCGAGGTGGTTGGTGGGCTCGTCGAGGAGCAGCAGGTCGGGGGCCTCCAGCAGCAGCTTGCACAGCGCCACGCGCCGCCGCTCACCACCGGAGAGGGTGGTGACGGGCCAGTCGCCGGGCGGGCAGCCGAGGGCGTCCATGGCCTGCTCGAGCTGGGCGTCGAGGTCCCAGGCGTTGGCGTGGTCGAGCTCCTCCTGCAGCTTGCCCATCTCGTCGAGCAGGGCGTCGGAGTAGTCGGTCGCCATGAGCTCGGCGATCTCGTTGAACCGGTCGAGCTTGCCCTTGATCTCGGCGACACCCTCCTGGACGTTCTCCAGGACGGTCTTCTCCTCGTTCAGCGGGGGCTCCTGCAGCAGGATGCCGACGCTGTAGCCGGGCGACAGGAAGGCGTCGCCGTTCGACGGCTGCTCCAACCCCGCCATGATCTTCAGCACGGTCGACTTACCGGCACCGTTCGGACCGACGACGCCGATCTTCGCCCCCGGCAGGAAGTTCAGGGTGACGTCGTCGAGGATCACCTTGTCGCCGTGCGCTTTGCGCGCCTTGCGCATGGTGTAAATGAACTCAGCCAAGAGAAACCGTCCGGCAACTTGAAATCTGGCAGTGGGCAGATACACCCCATCTTGCCGTACGGCTACCCCTGGGCGGAAACGCGTTCCGGCCGCCGACTCTGACCTGGGGCTTTTTACCGCCGGGGTCAGTCGGTGTCGCCGGGGCGTCCGGCGCCCGACCGGATCCAGGGCCAGGCGACGGTGCAGACCACGAAGGGGGCGACGAGCATCGTCAGCATCCACAGGCCGACGCTCGCTGGGGAGTAGATGTAGTACTGCCAGCGTTCCGGCAGGAGCGAGGGGGCGAGGAGGAGCACGATCAAGGTGGCCCATGTGGCCAGCACCGCCGCCGCCATGCGTACCGCCGTCATCGGCGTCGCGCCGGCGACAGGGCGGAAACGGCCGCCGCGGCCACCGCCACCGCACCCACCGCCCCGGCCGCGCGGAAGGCGCGGGTGGAGCGCCAGGACAGGACGGACCAGCGGGACTGTGCGGACAGCACCGAGCCCGTGCTCAGCCATGATCCCGCCGAGATCAGCGACAGCGCCGATCCGAGGGAGCCGACGGACAGCGTGCTGCCGACCGAGGCGACGGACAGGGCCGAGCCGACGGAGCCGACGGACAGGACCGAGCCCACCGATCCGATCGACAGGACGGAGTCCTGCGACCACAGGGACAGCACTGAACCAGAGGAGGTGCGGTGTACCCGTGACGCCGGTGGCTTGGTCATGGGGTCATCCTGCCTGCCGACCTTGCGGCTTCGCACGGAATTCCCCGCGAGCCGGCCGCGTCAGCCCCGCGACCGCGCCTCCTCCTTCTTGCGGAGCACGATCAGCGCCGCCCCGCCGATCACCACGAAGCCGATCGCGACGCCCGCGATCAGCGGGGTCGTGCTGCTGCCACCGGTCGCGGCGAGGTTGGTGTCGTCGGCGATGCCGCCCACCGTCGCGGGGCTCGGCTCGCTGAGCGTCTGGACCGCGTCGCCGCTCTCACTGCCCTGCGTCTTGCAGTCGAGGATCCCGGTGAAGCGCTGTTCGAGACCGCCGGTCCCCTTGATGGCGAAGTCGTAGGGCTGGTCCTCCTGCAACGTGATCGTCATAGTCCGAGAAGCGCCCGCCGGAATGCTGTACTCGGTCCCCATCAGGGAGAACGTGAAGGCCTCGTCACCCTTGTTGGCCGCGGTGAGGTCGACACCGCCCTTGGCGCAGTCCCGCACCGCGGAGAGGGCCGGTATGGCCCCCTTCCTCGCCCAGCTCGCGCTCGCGGTCGCCGAGACCGTGGACTCGCTGGAGCCGGCCAGGATCTGCGTCTGGCTGCGGCTGTCGGAGGTGAAGGCACGGCCGACAGGGACGGTGGTCGAGCCCTGCACGGTCAGCTCGGCCGAGCCGGCCGCCGCGTCCTCGGGCACGTCGAAGAAGATCTGGCTGCCGTCGGCCGCGGTGGTGAGCGGCTTGCCGTCCTTGTCGACGATCTCCACGCCGGTGATGGCCGCGTCCGCGGGCGGGGTCAACGTCACCCCGGCCGCGTCGGTGTGCACGGTCACCGGACCGAGGAGCTCGCCGGGGTGCCCGGAGACCGCGGGCGGGTCGAGGGTCAGCGAGGCCTTGGGCTCCGCCACGTCGACGGCGCTTTTCTGCAGGTAGTCGGCGAGTCTTTCGGCCTGCGGGTCGACGGCGTCGACGTCGGCCCCGTCCGAGTAGCGCCAGATGGCCACCTGCGTGCCGGCCGCCGCGTCCTGCTCACTCAGGCCGCCCCGCACACCCGCCTTGGCGGCGAGCGCCGCGAGGTCGTTGACCTGCGGGTAGGAGTTCTGCAGGATCCAGCGGATCCTGCCCGCGTCCCGGTTGGCGCCGAGTGAGGTCCCGCTCCAGGAGGTCTCGTGGTACCGGGCGTCGCGCTGGGTGGGGTTGCGCAGGTCGACGCAGTAAGTCTGCAGGGTGCCGCCGCCGTCGACGGACATCTCGAACAGCCCCGCCGAGACCTGCTGGTCGCCGGCCACCTTGTCGTGGATCACCGCGGAGCCGTAGGTCTTGAGCCCGCCTATGGTGGCGGTCGCCCCGCCCTGGGCCTGTGGGGTCTCCGCGGCCACGGCCGCGCCCGCACCGGTCAGCGCGCCGGCCGCCACGAGTCCGGACACCACCAACGCGGAGGCGAGCCGGGCCCTGGCCCCTCGCCTTCGCGCGCACAGCGCAGAGAACGAAGCAAACACGAATTCCCCTTCGAGCAGGACCCGTCAGTGTGGGGGAACGGTCCCACCAGCAGAATCAGCGGCCCCGAGCGCCCCGGGAGCCATGCCCGGCATCCTAGGGATCCGACGCACCACCCTTGACAAGTCCGATGATCGGACGGCCGATCCGACTCGGAATCGTTATCGCCGGGACGGTTCGCAGGCAGGGCTTATCGACAAATCCACCGGGTTGTTCGGGCGCATTCGCCGATAAGCCGCAGTCCGGTCAGCTCGGTACGGCTCCTGACATCACGTCACGGCGGCAGGTTCCGGATCCAGTTGGGCAGAGTCGTCGGAATCGCCGGGCGGGGTCTCCCAGTTGGGCTCCGTCCGCGGTGCCGCGGCCGCCGGGTCCGTCCTGACCGCCCGCCGGAAGGCCGACGTACCGCGGGCGAGGTCGTGGCCGATCGCGATCGCGTCGAGGTCCGCCGACGTCCAGTTCTGTCCCTCGCGCACATCGGTGCGCACCTTCAGCCTGCCCTGCACGACGACGGGGTCGCCCACGTTGAGGGAGGCCGCCGCGTTCGTGGCGAGCTGCCGGTTGGCCCACACCGTGAAGAAGTTGGTGTGGCCGTCGGTCCAGGTGTTGTTCTCCCGGTCCAGGTACCGCGCGGTCACCGCGAGCCGGAACCGGGCCGACGGTCCCGAGGCCAGCTCCCGGTAGACCGGCCGGGTCGCCACGTTGCCCACGGCGCAGATGATCGTCTCGTTCATCGCGTATCCCTCCCTGACACGCGTACGGGCCCGTCCCGTACGGCTGCGTCTGACGCCGCGACCACGCCTTTCGTGATCGCCGCACCGCCAGACTGCCTCCGTCGGGCCGAGCCCGCAGAGCCCTGTGGACAGCCCCCCGCCTGTGGAGAACTCCGTCACCTGGACGAGCGAACCCCCGTCACACCACACCCACCCCCGCGACCTTCCCGTACTGCTCCCGCACCTCCCGGTAGCGCAGCAGTTCGGCCGCCACCGGGTCCAGGACCCGGGCCCGTCCGCAGCCGGCGGCGGCCTCCCGAAGTCGCCGTTCCGCCTCCGTGCCGTACCGCCGTGCGGGCCCCCTGGTCGCCATCCGGCAGCTCCACTCGATCAGCGGGCCGCCGACGATGCCGGCCATCATCAGCAGCACCGGCACTCCCAGGTTGGGCGCCATGAAGCCGATGATCTGCCCCAACAGCCAGAGTCCACCGACCACTTGGAGGATGGTCATGGCTGCCTGGGCGAGTACGGCGGCCGGCCACCAGCCCGGCCGGGGCGGCCGCCCCGGTGGCAGTCCCGCGCGCGCCGCCAGTTCGTCCAGCGCCTCGGGCAGCCCCTGCGATCCCCGTACGGCCGCCTCGCGCACCGCCTGCGCCCACGGCGCGGGCAGCCCTTCCGAGGCCCGGTCGGCCAGGGTCCGCACCGCGTGCTCCACGCGCTGGCGCGCCGTGGCCTCCTCGTCGACCTGGGCGCGCAACGGTAGTCGCCCGCCGGCCGGTTCGGTCCGGTCCTGGTACCAGCGCCACAGCCGCAGCCAGGGTGTCCCGCAGGCGCGGTTGGCGTTGCGCGCCCAGGCGCGTTCGGCGGCCTCGCCCGCCGCCGTGGCGCCCACGGCGTCCGCGAGCCGGGCGGCGAACTCCTCGCGCGCCTCCTCGCTCAGGCCGGTCCGCCGCCGGGTGGCGTACACGGGCCACAGACCGGCCGCGGCGGCGTCCACGTCGGCCGAGATCCGGCGCGCCGGGGCGCCGCGCTCCGTCACGAACTGGCCGAGCAGCTCACGCAGTTCACCGACGCCGTCGCCCGTGAGCGCCGACAGGGCGAGCACCGTGGCGCCCGGTTCGCCGTACTCGCCGAGCGCGATCCCGTCCTCGTCGAGCAGCCGCCGCAGGTCGTCGAGGACCTGCTCGGTGGCCTCGCCGGGCAGCCGGTCGATCTGGTTGAGGACGACGAACATGACCTCGGCGTGTCCCGCCATGGGCCGCAGATAGCGCTCGTGCAGGACGGCGTCGGCGTACTTCTCGGGGTCGACCACCCAGATGACCGCGTCGACGAGTGCCAGGACGCGGTCCACGTGCTCGCGATGTTGTACGGCGGCGGAGTCGTGGTCGGGCAGGTCGACCAGGACGAGTCCGTGCAGCTGGGAGTCGGCGTCGCCGTTCTGCAGCGGGCGCCGCCGCAGCCGGGGCGGGATGCCGAGCCGCTCGATGAGACTGGCCGCCCCGTCGCTCCAACTGCACGCGATGGGCGCGGCGGTGGTGGGCCGCCGTACGCCCGTCTCCGAGATGGGCACCCCGGCGAGCGCGTTGAACAGCTGCGACTTGCCACTGCCGGTGGCGCCCGCGATGGCGACGACGGTGTGCTGTCCGGACAGCCTGCGCCGCGCGGACGTCTCGTCCAGGACGCGGCCCGCCTCGGCGAGAGTGCGGCTGTCGACCCGGGTGCGCGAGAGGCCGACCAGTTCCCTGAGCGCCTCCAGCCGCGAACGCAGCACGCCGGCGTGCTCGAGCGGGTCGGCGGGCTGCGCGGTGTGCGGGCGGATCTCCAAGGCCGCCGCCTGTTTGGCTGCCGCCCCCTCGGTGACGCGTCGCGCGATGAGCCCGTCGTCCCAGCTCTCGGCCGCTTCCGTGGAGTCGGTACGGCCGGAGTCGTCGTCGCTCTCCACGCGCGCGTGGGCGCGGCCCTCCGCGTCGGTGCGCTTCTGCGCGCGGCCCTCGTCCGAAGCGGCGTCGTCGTGCTGGTCCATCTCGGTCACCGTGTCCCCCGCTCGGTCGGCGTGCTCGGTGTGGTCCTGGTCAGTGACGGCGGTCACCGGTCACCTCTCCTTCTGCAGTACGGACAGCGCGGCGATGAGCTCGGCCTGCGGTTCGACGTGCACGTCGAGCGCGTCCAGGGGCGCGAGCCGGCGTTCGCGCTCGGTGCGCAGCACCCGGTCGAGATGCTCGGCGAGCAGCCGTCCGCCCCGGTCGCGCAGCCGCAGCGCGCCGTGCGCGCCGATCCGCTCGGCGAGTCCCTCGCCCGCCGTACGGGCCCGGCGTCCGCCGAGCAGTGTGGTGGCGACGAGCGCCGCGACCGTCTCGGTGTCGGGGGCGACGCCGCGGTCGAGGTCGCGTACCTCCTCCTCGGCGAATTCCTCCAGTTCCCGCCGCCACCGGCGTACGGCCATCCCGATGCGGTGCTCGGCGCTCTCCAGGGACGGGTCGCGCACCGTGAGCTCCGGGGCGCGCGCCGCGGGTTCGCGCCGCCAGGCGTCGTCGACGCGCTCGTCAGCGGCGGTGACGGCGCACAGCAGCAGGGCGCCCAGGCTCTCCACGAGCGCGTCCAGCAACTCACCCGGCGAACAGTCGAGCGGAAAGGCCCGCCACCGTTTCAGGGCGTCGCCGGCGAGGACGGCCCCGGCCTGCAGCCGCCCGCGCACGCGCGCGTTCTCGCTGTCGTACGCCGCCTCGACGGCCGAGGTGAGCCGCAGCGCGGCCGCGTACTGCGCGGCGGCGGCGCCGGCGAGTTCGGGCATCCGCGCCTTCAGCGAGTCGAGGACCCCGTGCGCGGTACGGGCCATGACGTGCTGCCGGGCGGCCGGGTCCTGCGTCACATGGACGAGCCATGTCCGCAGCGGCGCCACGGCGCTGGCCGGCAGCAGCCCGCCGCCCCAGGCGGACTCGGGCAGTTCGGGCACGGTGAAGCGGGGTACGTCGCCGAGGCCGGCCTTGGTGAGGAGCGCCCCGTACTGCCGGGACACCTCGGAGACCACCTGGTGCGGCACCCGGTCGAGCACCGTCACCAGGGTGACGTCGTACTGCTTGGCTGTGCGCAGCAGATGCCAGGGGACGGCGTCGGCGTACCGGGCGGCGGTGGTGACCATGACCCAGATGTCGGCCGCGCAGATGAGTTCGGCGGCCAGGACGCGGTTGTCGGCCACCAGGGAGTCGACGTCGGGGGCGTCGAGGAGGGCGAGGCCCGGCGGCACGGTCTCGGCGGTCTCCACGCGCAGCACGCGCGCGGGATCCTCACCGGGCAGCAACAGGTCGTCCGTGGGCTCCCGATGAGGTACCCACACGCGCGTGAGGTCGGGTAGCACGCGCATGCCGCTGAACCAGTGATGATCCTCCGGATGGCACACCAGGACCGGCGTGCGCGTGGTGGGCCGCAGTACGCCCGCCTCGCTCACCCGCCGCCCGACGAGGGAGTTGACGAGGGTCGACTTGCCGGCGCCGGTCGATCCGCCCACCACCGCCAGCAGGGGCGCTTCAGGCTCTCTCAGGCGGGGCACCAAGTAGTCGTCGAGTTGCGCGAGGAGTTCGTCGCGGTTGGCACGCGCGCGTGGAGCCCCCGCCAGGGGCAGCGGGAAGCGTGCGGCGGCGACACGGTCGCGCAGGGCGGAGAGTGCGTCGAGCAGCTGAGGCCGTACGTCCAAGGTCACCACATGTGAAGAATGCCCAATTTTAGGGGAATTCTGAAGCATATGAGCACGCCAGCGCGCCGACAGGACAGAAGGGATGGAAGGGATGACTGGGACGCGGGCACGGTCCAGGCATAACGAGTGCACAACACCCGGTGCGTGAGAGCTCAAAAGCGATGCACGATTCGTACCTGCCTGCGATTATCAGGACCGCTTCACCGAACCTCCACATCGAGCCACGGAGGCGAAGCAACAGGGACAAGGATGCGGGAGCCCTATCCTTGTCCCCGGCAACGTCACGGATCGGCCCACACCCGGGCGCCCACGACAGAGGCCACACACCCGGCCCCCGTAGCTCAGTGGATAGAGCAGGCGCCTTCTAAGCGCTTGGCCGCAGGTTCGAGTCCTGCCGGGGGCGCACCGTCTCCGCCCTCCTTCGGGAGGGCGTTTTTGCTGGTCAGGGCAGGTAGCTGTCCGTCGACACACCGGGCGTCCCGCAGTCCCCGAGTCCCAGCAGGTGCCGAACTTCGGACGTGTCGACCACCTCTTCTCCCAAGCGCCACGAAGCATGGGAGCAACGTTCGTGCGGTGACGGCGCGAAAGGCCCGGCGTCTACCGCTGGGCCGCCCTGCAGACCCCGTCCGTCGAGGACTTCGACGGCGAGACGCCCACCCACGAGCGGTGGACACCGGCCCGTCGCAGCATCAGTCGCCGGTGACGTCACTCGCTCGACGCCGACCGGGGCAGCCGTGCCGCGTTCCCCGGCGAGATGGCGGCGGGTCGGGCCGTACTGGTTGCCCTTCGGGCCACTCATTCACAGTAATGGGAACCGCGGTAGGACTTTCGTGCTCCGAACACTCCTGACCTGGTGTTTTCTGTCGATCACAGTCTCCTGGCGCCTCCTGCGGCCCGGGGTGAACAGGATGGCTGGATTGCCACCGATCACGTTGCGGGGCCTTCTGAAACACGGGGACATCCCCACCAGCTTCCTCATTCAACACACAGAGAAAGGCGCGGAATGCCATCCTTCAAGCGCTTCGGGTCCGCTGTCGCGTCGGCCGCGGTCCTGACCTCCCTGGCCATGGCCCTCTCCCCGGCAGCCATAGCGGCCACGACCCCGCAGATCACCAAGCATGTCCCTGTCGTTCAGGAAGTGAAGACCCAGGCCAGGTCGGTGACCTGCGCCGCTCTGAGCGCTCAGCTTTCTACGCAGCTGAAGGCCGCCGAGACTGCCCTGGCCGCCACGCCGCCCGATGTCGTCGCGGCCCAGGCGGCTATCACCGCGGCCCAGGCTACGGTCGTCCAGCTTCAGGCTCAGCTGTGTCTCCCGACGCCGCCCGTGACGCCGATCTGTGCGGCTCTCGCTCTTCAGCTCCAGCAGGACCTCAAGGCCCTGATCGCGGCGGTGACGACCGTCCCGCCGAACCAGGACCAGATCACTCTGGCGCTGAACGCGGTGCTCACCACCAGCGCGGCACTCAAGGCCAACGCTTGCGTGAACGCCGCCTGACCGACCGCTCCTCGCGCGGTGCCGACCCGAGGGGCTGTCAGGGCGGGCCGGTGATTCACTGAGCAAGCCCCACCTCGGTGTCTCCCAATGTGACGTTGGGTTGAAGGGTCTTCACAGGCAGCTGCCTGTGAAGACCCTTCTTTCTTCGAGCATGCGGCGGAGCACTCGTTCGTGGGGCACGGTAGGGAAGTCCGTCCCGCCCACCTGACGCCCCGCTACACTCGCCGCCGCCACGCCACTGACCAGGTGCGTGCGCGTGCGTGCGGGTCTTCAAAAAGGATGACGCACCGCTGAACGCCGTGACCCTGCGCGAGCCTCGGCGTTGAAGGGGAAGTGCGACGGCGAGTGGTGCCGACGCACTTGCCTATCCAGAAGGAGAACGTGATGTCTCGCATCGCGAAGGTGGCCGCGGTCGCGCTCGGCACCGGTGCCGTCGTCGTCAGCGGCGCCGGCCTGGCCATGGCCGACGCCGGAGCCCAGGGCGCGGCCGTGGGCTCGCCGGGCGTGCTGTCGGGCAACGTCGTCCAGGTCCCGGTCCACATCCCGGTCAACGTATGCGGGAACACCGTCGACGCGGCCGGTCTGCTGAGCCCGGCCTTCGGCAACACCTGCGCCAACATCAGCGGCCACCACGACAACAGCGGTGGCTACGGGGACGACAACTGACGCACCCGCGGGAAGAGCCCCGGCACCTCTGGCGCCGGGGCTCTTCCCGTATCCGGGCCCGATCAGACGTACCGGTAGATCCGGCTGACGTCCTCCATCTGGTCCGGCGTCACGTCCCAGGGCGGCATCTTCTCGTGCCGGGCGACGATCCGCCCGTGCTGTTCGTCGCCCACGCCGGGCTGCTTGGCCGGCAGATAGCGGGCGCCCTTGTGCCGGGCCTGCCAGCGGGTCCACTGGAGATCGACGAAGGCGTGGTGGAGCCAGAACACCGGGTCGTTGACGGAGGCTCCACCGACCATCGCGCCGCCGACCCAGCGGTGCACGCGATTGTGGTTGCGCCAGGTGACACTGCCCCGCCCGGTCCCCCACCCCTCCAGCTTGTTGCGGAAGCCCTTGGTGACGGTGGAGTTCCAGGGCGAGACGTCATAAACGCGCTCCCTGAGTGCCGACTCCAGCTCGCTTCGCGTAGGCAACGCGATGGGGTCACGGGCCCGCCCGAGGTCCCGGGTCAGGAACTTCCCGTCGGTGACACCCTCCTTGATGGTCCAGTGGCCGGCCGCATAGGCGAACGGCCCGGTCGTCACCCGGTGGTCCGTGCGGCGCCCGTTCCCGCCGAGCAGGTCCGCGGTCCAGGGCGTCGAGGCCGCGGTGCGGTCGCGGGTCCAGTCCCAGTACGGCACGCTCACCGAGGAGTCGACCCTGCGCAGCGCATCCTCCAGCTCCAGCAGGAAGCGGCGATGCCAGGGCAGGAAGGAGGGCGTCATATGCGCCGCGCGCAGACCCTTCTCCCCGTCGGAGGTGTAGTACTCGATGTGCGTCCGCACGAACTCGTCGTACTCCCCCCGCCGTTTGATCTCCAGCATCGCGTTCACGAACCGCCGCTTCTCGGTGCTCGTCAGCGTGCTGACGTTCTTACGCGTGTACGTCATCGTCTTCCCCCATGTGCAGGTGTCCCCCCATGTCCGTCTGTTCGTCGCTCATCGGCCTTGGCGCCATGTCCCGCAGGTGCTCCCCGGGCCCCACCTCGTCGACGGCGGCGCGGGCGGCCTCCAGGGGAGTCGAGTAGGAGCGGTAGTGGTCGACCATGCTCAGCCAGGTGCCGTCGGCCCGGCGCATCAGATGCAGCGGGCGTCCGTCGATGGTGACCTGCCAGTGCTCGCCGACGGCGCCGTGCGCCGCCATCGCGGTGGCGGTGGTCCTGAAGCCCTGGATGCGCCGGCCGTGGTAGGTCTCGTCGAAGGCCTCCTCGCCGAGCCGGGGCTCCCCGCTCGCGGGCCTCGAGGCGGCGACGACGGGCGCGAGGGCCAGCGCCATCGCTGGCGTCAGCAGCCCCCGCAGCATCTCCCGCCGCGTTCCGGCTCTCGTCGGCTCCCCCTCCGCGCCCACCGCCACCCCGCCTGCACTCACAACCATGACTCGCTCCTCGTCCGATCCGGGTCGCTCGGTTCTCCGAAGCGCTAACCGACCGTCGCGCCGTGCGGTCACCTTCGCGGGGCCAACAGATGGACACAGGGTGCGCGGACCGACGGACGGAGACGGTGCGTGGAGGCCGACGGCTGGACACGGGGTGCGGACGCTGCAGACGGCCATAAGCCGAGGGGTGTCGACGGACAGACGCGGGCTGCGGGGGCCGACGGACGGACACAGGCACGTGAGAGGCCCCGGAGTGGTCGCGGTCGTCCGGGCCCGGCGGGTACGTCGTCCGGCTACAACCCGGGAGCGAGACCCACGTTCGCGCCGGGAGCCGTCTGCACGACCGGGGCCGGCACGCCCGCCTCAGGCAGCTTCAGGTCGGACAGCCCGCCGCTGACCGGCAGCTGCGGCAGGACGTGCTCCGGGATGAGCCGGCCTTTGACGTACCGCGGCCCGCCGGGCCGGCCCGGCGTCGGCAGGGGGATCTCGCCGCCGATCCTGGGCAGTTCCATGCCCAGGGACCGAACCCGGGGCCCGTGCCGGCCCGCCGCGCCGTGTGGCTGCCCCGCGGCCACCGCCGTCAGCCACGCAGCCTGCGGGCCGGCAGGACGACGTGCGCCGCCGCGTTCAGGGTCTCCTCTGCGCCCGCGAAGGCGGCGAAGGCCTCCGGGTCGACGGGCTTGCCCGGCTCGGCCTCGGGCCAGGGGCGGGAGGTGAACACCAGGTAGGCGTAGCCCCGTTTGGTGACCGCGGCGAGCCATTCCGGCGGCGGGGTGCACTGGGCATGGGAGCCGGGCAGGGTGACGACGGCGTGGCCGCCCTCGACCAGCAGGCTCAGCGGCAGGCTCGGCCTGGCAGCTGCGTCGGTCAGCTCGCCGCCGAGGGAGAGACCGACGCTTCCCAGCAGTTCGGCGACGGCGGCCGACGCGGCCTCGGGGCCGGCCGCCGCGTCGCCGAGAGGGTAGGCGAGCAGGTAGGGCATGTCGCCACCGGGGGCGTTGCCGCTCCAGGCCATCACGACGAGGGTGCCCAGTTCGGCGGGGGCGAGGGGGCGGGTTCCGCTTGAGGTTGAGGTCACCGCGCGACCTTATCGACGGCCCGGAAGGCGACCGGGCGGCTTCTCACCCGCCCGGGGGACGCTCTCCGCCCTCTCCACACGAACGAGGGACTCACCTCGAACAGCCCGCGGCACTACGTGACTTCGGTTCGATGTGATGCAGCGCTGGAGTGACTCAGTGCTGGAGCGGCAGGCCGCCGAGCAGTCCGCCCTTCTTGTTCAGCGCCCCCGTCGCGCCCTTCACGTTGCTCAGCAGGGAGTCCTTGTTCTCGGTGTCGAGCGCGTTCGACCGGTGCTGCAGCGGCATCACGTCGCGAGGCATGAGGTGCCCGCTGGTGAGCGTGTTCACGGCGCCGTTGAGGCTGGTGGGCGTCACGTCCGAGGCGCTGTAGGCGAACGCGGGCGCGGCGGCGCCGGCGAGGGCGACGGTACCGGCAACGACAGCGGCGGCCTTCAGAGACTTCATCGGATTCCTTTCATCGGGCAACTCACGTCACCAGGGGGATTTCTGACGCCGTGCCCAACGATCCACGTCCAGGAGGGAAACCCCGTGCGCAGAAAACGTCTCTCATCCTCATATGAAAGGCCGCCGAATAGCCGTCGAAAAGCCGCCCGGCCGACCCTCGCTGCGGATCGGTCGGGCGGCCCCCTGAGTTCGCCTCTCGCCGTCACTCGACGGGCAGCGCCGGCGCCGCGGGAAGCGAGGGCGTCGGCACCGGCAGGCCCGGAAGGTCGGCAGCGGGCAGGCGGCCGCCCAGCAGGGTCGCGGTGATGGTGCTGACCAGCCCGGTCACCACGCTCGTGACGGCCGGCACCACCTGGCTGACGTCCCCGGAGGGGATTGCCTGGAGCAGGGCGTCGATCGCCTTGTGCAGCGCGGCCAAGGCGTCGCCGGTGAGGTCGGCGGCGGCCCGTGGCCTGGCGTCCCAGCTTTTCTCGGCGAGCGTCGGCAGGGCGGGCAGCGCCTGGGTCGCGGGTGCCGTGCGGACAGCGGCGGAGACCTTGGCGAGGGCGTCGATGGCGGCCTCGCCGAGCGTGCCGGCGTCGGCGGCCGGGAGCCGGCCGTTGTCGGCCTTGAGGACCGCGTTCAGCAGGTCGGTGACCGGGGTGAGGACGGTGCCGAGGTCACCCAGGCTCTTGACCGGGGTGAGGAGCGCGTCCGCGCCGGGGACAGGTGCGTGGGCCGCGGCCTGGACACGCTGCTCCCGGGCCGACGCGCCGTCGGCCGCCAGGGCGGCCGGTGCGGTACCGACGAGGAGGGCGACGCAGAGTGCGCAGGACGCGATACGCAGTGCGGGCAGACCACGCATGGGGGTTCCTTCCGGTGGCGCAGGGGACCTGTTGGCCACCGTGGGACCGCCCCTCGCGCCCCGCAACTGCACGGCCCCGTTCGGGGCAGCGCGAACCGGCCGCTCGCCCGCGGAGGAACCACGGGAGGGCGGCCGGCGAGGGAGTGCGCGCCTGAAGGCAGCGCCGTCGAGGGACGTCAGTTGTTGACGCACTCGTTGCCGAACACGGGGTTCAGCAGGCCGGTGGTGTCGGTGGAGTTGCCGCAGACGTTGACCGGGTTGTGGATCGGGATCTGGACAACGTTGCCCGACAGCACACCCGGCGAGTGGGCGGCGACGCCGTGCGCGTCGGAGTCGGCGGAGGCGAGACCGGCACCGCCGGCGACCGCCGCAGCGGCGGCTGCGGTAAGGACCAGGCCCTTCGCGATACGCGACATGGAGAGGTGCTCCTTGGGAGTTGACACAACTTCCGGGCGAATACCCGGCGCTGTGTCAACGCGTGACGCGCCAGCGGGTTGTGCCGCCAAAGGGGTGATCCGGCGACAGGCCATAATCCATCAATCCAACCTATTTATCCGACTTCAACCGGTTTATGCCAGCAGTGATTAGAGTCGCGCACCTCCTGACGCAGCCATGCAGCCGGCCGATCGCACGCCTCTCGCTCCCCGGGGTTGTTCGATCTCGGCAGCGCTCCGCGGCTCGGCGGTGACCAGCCGGCCTACCGGCTCGTTCCCCAGCGGGACGCCCGAGCGCCACCCGTGAGCGAGGAACCGCGCAATGCACCTGCCAGCACCCGACCCCCGGCCCCGGGTCCTGCACATCACCCAGCCGGTGGACGGCGGGGTCGCCCGTGTCGTGACGGACCTGACGCGGGCCCAGCTCGCGGCCGGTCTGCACGTCTCGGTCGCCTGCCCCGCGAGCCGCCTCGCCGACGAACTGAGGTCGCTCGGCGCCGACGTACACCCCTGGCGGGCGACCCGTTCGGCGGGCCCAACACTCGTTCGAGAGGTACGCCGACTGGTGCGGGTGCTCGCCGAGGCGCGGCCCGATCTGGTGCACGCGCACAGCGCGAAGGCGGGGCTGGCCGGGCGGCTCGCGGTGCGCGGGTGCGTCCCCACGGTGTTCCAGCCGCATGCCTGGTCGTTCGAGGCGGTCGACGGGGGCATGGCGGCGCTGGCGCTGCGCTGGGAGCGGTGGGGGGCGCGCTGGGCGTCCCGGGTGGTGTGTGTGAGCGAGGCGGAGCGCGCGACCGGTGCGCGCGCCGGGATCGCCGCCCGCTGGGCCGTCGTGCCGAACGGCATCGATCCGGGGCGTTTCCGTCCCGCGGCCGTCGACACCGTACGGGCCGCGCTGCTTCCGGACGTCGATGCGGCGGCCCCGCTGGTGGTGTGCGTGGGGCGGCTGTGCCGGCAGAAGGGGCAGGACGTCCTGCTCGACGCCTGGTACGCCGTCCAGGACCGGCTCCCCGAGGCCCGGCTGGTGCTGGTCGGGGACGGGCCGGATCACGACGAACTGCGCTGCCGCGCACCCGAGTCGGTGGTCTTCGCCGGGGCCGTGCCGGACGCCGCGCCCTGGTACCAGGCCGCCGACCTGGTCGTGCTGCCCTCGCGCTGGGAGGGCATGGCACTCGCCCCGCTGGAGGCGATGGCCTGCGGACGCCCGGTGGTCCTGACGGACGTGGACGGAGCCCGCGAAAGCCTGCCACCAGCCCTGCGGCCGGCCGGCCGACCCCTGAAGAATCCGGCGAACAGGAACCCTGCCCCGGCCCCCACCCCCGGCCCGGGAGCGGGCTCCCGGGACCCGGCCGCCGCCTCCGCTGCGGGCGCCCACGGCGCCCCCGCGACCGACTCCGCGAACCCCGCGGCCGTCCCCACGCCCCGTTGCCTCGTCCCGCCGGGAGATCCGGGCGAACTCGCCGACGCCGTGTCCTCGTTGCTGCTCGATCCGTTGCTCCGGGAGTCGCTCGGGCATCTGGGGCGCCGACACGTTCTGGCCACGCACGACGTGCGGCACGCGGCCGAGGCGGTGGCGGGCGTGTACCGCGACCTGCTCGGCGACGTGTCCGCCGCTGCCGCCGTGCCCTCCGAGTACAGGGAGTCCATCCACTCGTGACCGCGGAAAGTACCGTCCCCTCGCCCGGCGGGCAGCCACGGGACATCGGGTTCTCGGCCGTCTCGGTCATGCCCGCGCGCACCGCCGCGGCCGGCTTCCGGTTCCCGGCCCGCCGCCCTCCGGTGCGCGCCGCCTCCCCGGTGCCGCTGCTCGCCGCCGACGTCACCGCCGCGGTCCTCGGCGCGGTGGCGTTCGCGGGCGTCGAGCAGGGCCCCCTGCTGCTGGCCCTCCTGGTCGCCACGTCGGTGCTGCTGCGCCCGCAGCCCCCGCACTCCGCCCCCGGCGTCCTCGACGAACTCCCGGTCGTGTGCGGCCGGATCGCCGTGACCTGGGCGGCGCTCGCGGCGCTCGTCGCGGCGTACGCCCCGGCGCACGCGCTGTCCGCCCGCACCCTGCTGCTGGGCTTCCTGCTCCAGTCGACGGCGGATTGCGCCAGCCGCGGCCTGGTGCACTGGCGCCGGCGCACCGCCCTGCTCAGCCGACCCCGCACCGCCCTGGTCATCGGCCCGGCGGCGACCGCCCAGCGTGTCGCCGCCGCCGTCCTGCGGCACCCTCGCTGCGGGGTGCGGCCGGTCGGGATCGTGGCCGAGCGCCCCGAGGGCACTGGCGGGCTGCCGGTGCTGACGAGCGGTCAGGAGGTGCAGCGGGCGCTCATCCAGAACGGCGTACGGGACGTGCTCGCCGTCCATCCCTCGGTACGGACCGAGCAGGGACCGCTGCTGCGGGCGCTCGCCGAGTCGGGGTGCACGGTGTGGGAGGTCGACGCGGACTCACCGTCGTACCCGACCCCGGACCGGCTCGCCGGGTTCTCCTGCCGACGGCTGGACATGGGGCAGGGGCCGCGGCGCGGGAGCACGGGCAAGCGGCTGCTGGACGTACTGGTCTCCGGGACGCTGCTGCTGCTGGTCATTCCGGTGCTGCTGGTGTGTGCGGTGGTGCTGCGGGTCAGCGACGGACCGGGGGTGGTCTTCCGGCAGGAGCGTATCGGCAAGGACGGCCGGCCCTTCACGCTGCTGAAGTTCCGCACCCACCGTCCTGTCGACGAGCGCGAGTCGGCGACCCGCTGGAGCGTGGCCGACGAGGCCCGCATGTCCTGGTTCTGCCGCTTCCTGCGCCGTACCTCGCTCGACGAGCTGCTCCAGCTGTGGAACGTCTTCCGGGGCGACATGAGCCTGGTCGGCCCGCGTCCAGAACGCCCCTACTTCGTCGCCCAGTTCAGCCAGCACTACCCCGGTTACGCGGCCCGCCACCGGATGCGGACCGGGATCACCGGGCTGGCCCAGATCAATGGTCTGCGCGGCGACACCTCGATCGAGGACCGGGCGCGTTTCGACAACGCGTACATCGACAACTGGTCGCTGTGGCACGACGTCTGCATCCTGCTGCGCACCGCGGCCGCACTCGTACGGCCGACGGGGAGCTGAGCGACGCCCATGAGCCATGCCCTGTTCCTGCCCCGCGTCCGCGAGTGGCCGCCGGTCCTGCCCGTGCTCGCCGTGCTCGTCCTGCTCGGTCTGCCGCTCACGCCCACCGGGGAGAGCGGCGCGGGTCCCGCGGACGCGGTCTCCGCGCTCGTGGTGCTGTACTGCGCGATCCGTCTCGTACGGGACCGTCGGCGCCCCCTGTCCCGTACGGCCGCCGTGGTGCTGGGCCTTCCCGTGCTGGGGCTCGCGGTCGCCGCGACGGGGGCGTCCTCGCCGGGCACCGCGATCACCGGTCTCGGCCGTTACCTCCAGATCTTCGTCCTGGTGCCCGCCGCCGTGCTCCTGCTCATCCGCGGCCGCCGTGACTTCCGGCTGCTGGCCTGGTCGTTCGTGGGGCTGGCGGTGTGGCAGGGCGCGATCGGGGTCAACCAGTACGTCACCGGGACCGGCGCCTCGTACCAGGGCCAGGACGTCCGCGCGGTGGGCACGTTCGGGCCGACGGACGTGATGGGCATGGCGACGGTCGTGTCCTTCGGTCTGGTGTGCGCGCTGGGTCTTGCGCTGGGCCCGGCCTCGGTACGGCAGCGGATCGTCGCCATCTGCTGCGCGCTCGCGCTGCTCCTCCCACTCGCGCTGTCCTTCAGCCGCGGGGCGTGGATCGCGACGGCGGCCACCTGTGCGGTGCAGCTGGTGCTCGCGGGGGTGCGGCGGGCGCTGAAGGTGGCGGCCATCGCGGTCGCCGCCGGGGTGATCCTGGTCGGCGGTCTCGGGGTCGGGTCGGCGATGCTGCAGGAGCGGATCGACAGCATCACGCGGGTCACCGACGCGCCGGACCGGTCCGTGGCGGACCGGTACGCGATGTGGGCGGCGGCCGTCGGCATGTGGCGCGAACAGCCGCTGACCGGCGTGGGGTTGAAGGGGTTCCCGGACCACCGGGACAGTCACGCCTCGCTGGCCCTGTCCTCGGGCAGCGACACGGAGGGCGCGGGCGCGGCGTACCTCAAGCAGCCGCTGCTGTCCCCGCACAACATGTACCTGCTGGTGCTGGCGGAGCAGGGCCTCGTCGGGGCCGTCGCCCTGGTCGGCGGCTGGCTGGCCCTGCTGGTGTGCGGCCTGCGCGGGCTGTGGCGGGCGCGGGTGCCGGGCACGGGGCTGGACTGCGCCCTGATCGGCACGGGCCTGCTGATCTGGCAGCTCATCGACTTCGCGTACGCGGACATCGGCGGCCCGTCGACGGTCCTGACGGCGGTGGTCTTCGGGGCGGTGGCCTGGTGGGCGCTGGACGGAGCCGACGAGGCCGGGCCCCGGGCCCGACGGTCGCCGGGAGCCGTCGAGCGGACCCTCGGCGGCGCCGAGGAGGCCACGCGCCGATGCCGGTGACACCCCCGGGCATGCCCCGGATCACCCACGTCCCCGGCGCCGCACCGCACCCCGGGACGCCGACGAACCCGGCGGGTGTGCCGGCGGTCCGCTCCTTCGGGGACGCATCGGAAGTCCCGGCAGTGCCGACTCCGACGGACCCGTGGGGTGCCCAGGACCCGACGGATGCACGGTCCTTGGGAAGCGCCCCGCACATCGTTCCCGTAGGCACGCGCAACGCCGAAACCTCCCACGGCCCCGTCGGTCCCCCCTCCTCCCCGATCCCACCGGGCCCCCGCGCCGGCGACGACCAGGAGCCGGGAAGCGGCTCTGGCGACCCGGCTGCTGAGGCATCCACTCCCTCCGGGCGGTTTCTCGCCAAGGCCGCTCTCGTCACCGCCGGGTTGTCCGTCGCCGGGGCGTTGCTCGGGCTGGTGCGGGATCAGGCGTTGGCCCGGTTGTTCGGGGCCGGGAGTCAGACGGACGCGTTCCTGGTGGCGTGGACCGTGCCGGAGTTCGCGGCGACCCTGCTGATCGAGGACGGGCTCGCGTTCGCGCTGATCCCGGCGTTCAGCGCGGCGCTGGCACGGCGGGCGCAGGGCGTTCCAGGCGACCCCGTCCGCGCCCTGGTCGGGGCCACCCTGCCGCGCCTCACGCTGGGCTTCGTCGCCACGGCCGTCCTGCTCATCGTCACCGCACCGCGCCTGGTCGAGGCCCTCGCCCCGGGCCTGCCCCACCCCGCGCTCGCCGTCGACTGCACCCGGCTGACCGCGACCTGCGTGCTCAGCTTCGGACTGGCCGGCTACTGCAGCGCGGCCCTGCGCGCCCACCGCCGCTTCCTCGCCCCCGCCGCGATCTACGTCGCCTACAACACCGGCATCATCACCGGGATGTTCGCCTTCGGCGGCCGCCTGGGCGTGCGGTCGGCGGCGGTGGGCGTCGCGGTGGGCGGATGCCTGATGGTCGCCGTACAACTGCCTTCCTTGAGACGGCAGTTGCGCAGGCGCGCGGAGACGGCGGCCGCCTCCGCCCCCGATCAGGCGCGGCCCATGGAGTTCGCCCTCGTCGCCACCGTCCTGCTCTTCGCCCTGTGTCGGCAGTCGCAGGTGATCATGGAGCGGTTCCTCGCCTCCCGTCTCCCGGCCGGCGCCATCTCGCACCTGAACTACGCGCAGAAGGTCGCCCAGATGCCGATGGTGCTGTCCATGATGCTGTGCACCGTCACCTTCCCGGTGGTGGCCCGCGCCCTGGCCGAGGGCGACACCGAAACGGCCCGGATCCGGGTGGAGCGGGACCTGTCGCTGGCCGCGTGCATCGTGCTCCTGGGCACGGCGGTCGTGATTGCCTGCGCCCCGCAGATCGTCGAACTCCTCTTCCAGCGCGGGGCGTTCACGCCGAGGGATTCGGCGGCGACGGCGGGCGTCATGCGCGTGTACGCCCTCGGGCTCCTCAGCCAGACTCTGGTCGGCGTCCTCGTCCGGTCCTACTTCTCCGCGGGCCACCCCCGCTGGTACCCGGTCGGCGCGATGACCGCGGGCATCGTCGTGACGGCCTGGATCGGCGCCTTCACGGTGCTGCCGTGGGGCGTCGAAGGCATCGCAACCGCCAACGCCGCCGGCATCACCGTCACCGCCGCCCTCCTGCTGGCCGGCATGGGCCGAGGCGGCATCCCGATCCGCACCCGCCGGGTGCTGGCGGAGCTGACCAAGCCGCTGCGCGCCGCGGTGGTGGCGACGGTGGCGGGCGCCTTCGTCGCGCACCACATCGCCGCCCCCGTGCCCGCCCTCGCCGCCGGCTGCCTCACTGCCACCACGGTCTTCCTCCTGCTCGGCCTGGCTCTCGGCGCCCAGGGCCTCGACCCCGCGCTCCACTCCGTACGCACCGTCACACGAAGGTTCTCGCATGGCCGCTGACCGCCAAGACACCGGCAGACGACTCACCCCGGGCCCGGTTCCCTGGGTGGCGATGTACCACTCGGTGGACGCATGCCAGGACGACCCGTATCGGATCACGGTCACCCCCGAGCGGCTGGAGACCCAGCTGCGGTGGTTCAACCGGCGGGGCCTGAGGGCCGTGTCCCTGGCCGAGCTGCTCGCGGCGCGCGCCCGTGGCGAGGGCCGCGACCTGATCGCGCTGACCTTCGACGACGGGTACGCGGACTTCGTCGACAACGCCCTTCCCATCATCGGCCGTTGGAACTGCGGCGCCACTCTCTTCGTCCTGCCGGGCCGGCTCGGCGGCAGCAACGCCTGGGACGCCCGGGGCCCACGCAAGGCGCTGCTGACCGCCGATGGCATCCGGCGCGCGACCGCCGAGGGCGTCGAGATCGGCTCGCACGGCCTCACCCACCTCGACCTGACGAAGGCGGACGACAAGACACTGCGGGCCGAGGTCGTCGAAAGCCGGTTTTTGCTGGAGGAGTTGACCGGCGCACCGGTCGCCGGGTTCTGCTATCCGTACGGGACGATCGACCGGCGGGTCGTCGACGCCGTCAGGGACGCCGGTTACGCGTACGCCTGTGCCATCGACCCCGGCCATCTGACCGGCCCGCACGCCCTCCCGCGCGTCCATGTCGGGCAGAACGACCACGCCGTACGCCTCTTCCTCAAGCACCGGCTGCACCGGCTGCGCCGCCGTCCCGTCGGGGGGACGCGATGAGGGCGCTGCATGTGATCACGGGCCTCGGAGTGGGCGGCGCCGAGCAGCAACTGCGTCTGCTGGTACGGCATCTGCCCGTCGACTGTGATGTCGTCACACTCACCAACCCGGGTGCGGTGGCCGACGGTCTGGCCGCCGACGGGGTGCGGGTCACCCATCTCGGCATGGCCGGCAATCGCGACCTGGCCGCGCTGCCCCGGCTTGTCCGGCTCATCCGCTCGGGCGGCTACGACCTCGTCCACACCCACCTCTACCGCGCCTGCGTCTACGGCCGGCTCGCCGCGCGGCTCGCCGGGGTCCGGGCGATCGTCGCCACCGAACACTCCCTGGGCGACTCGCAGATGGAGGGCCGGCGGCTGTCACGCGGGGTGCGTTCCCTGTATCTCGCCAGCGAGCGGCTGGGCCGTTCGACCGTCGCCGTCTCCCCCACGGTCGCCGAGCGCCTGCGCCGCTGGGGCGTCCCGGCCCCCCGGATCGAGGTCGTCCCGAACGGCATCGACCTGCCCCGCTTCCGCTTCGACCCCGACCGGCGCCGTCGGACCCGCCGCCGCCTCGGCCTGCCTGAGGACGCGTATGTCGTCGGCGGCATCGGACGCCTGGCCCCCGGCAAACGATTCGACGTCCTCGTCCACGCCCTCGCCCGACTCCCCCGCGACCACTGGCTGCTGCTGGTCGGCGGGGGCAGCGAGGAGAACGTGCTCCGCCGTACCGCGCATGAGGCCGGTGTCGCGGGCCGGGTCCTGTTCACCGGCGAACGCCCCTACGTGCCCGACGGCACCCCGGGCCCCGACCTGCCCTCGCTCGCCTCCGCGATGGACGTGCTCGCCTCGCCGTCGCCGGAGGAGGCCTTCGGCCTGGCGATCGTCGAGGCCCTGGCCTCCGGACTGCCGGTGCTCTACGCCTCCTGTCCGGCGATCGAGGACCTGCCCCCGCACCAGACCGCCTCCGCGCGTCGAGTTCCGGGCGGCGTCGAGGAGTTCGCGGCCGCCGTCGCCGCGACCCGCGCGCGGGGCCCCGCTCCACGGACGGCCCCCGAGGCCGCCCGCCACTACTGCATCACCCGCAGCGCCGCCCGGCTCATGGGCGTGTACACGGCCGCGGTGTCCCCTTCGTCGTCCCCGCCACTCCAGGGAGCCCCCTCGTCATGACCGAAACCCTCACCGCCCACCGCCGCCCGGCCGTCACCCGCTCCAGGACCCTGCCGCCCTGGACCCTGATCGCGGCCGGCGTCCTCGCCGGCGGCCTCCTCGGCAGCGGCTACGGCCTGGCGAAGCCGCCGACGTACACGGCCACCAGTTACGTCGTCGCCGTTCCGACCTCGAAGTCCGACCCGGCGTCCGCGCTGGGCTTCGCGCAGGCCTACGGCCGGGTCGCCACCCAGCTCGCGGTGCTCGAGGACGCGCAGGGGTGGGCGGGCGTACCGGTGCGGACACTGCAGTCCAGCGTGCAGGCGGCGACCTCGCCGGACGCGCCGATGGTCGCGATCACGGCCACCTCCTCCCGCCCGGACCTGGCCGCCGACATGGCCAACGCGGTCTCCCGCGCCCTGACCCAGCACTCCACGGACACCAGGAGCGAGACCAACGTCGAGCTCCAGCAGTTCGCCCGGGCCACCAAGCCGACCGCGCCCTCCTCCGCCTCCCCGGCGGTGACCGGCCTGGTCGGCGCGAGCGCGGGCGGGCTGCTCGGCGGTCTGGTGCTGCTGGTCCGGCCCCGCCGCAACGCCGACGGATCCGGACACGCCCTCTCCGTGCCGTCCCCCGCCGTCGCCGCCGAAGCCCACGGGCAGCTGTGACGTACACGACCGAACTGATCACTGAGGAGGCCGTCTTCGCCGGGCTCGGCCCGGAGTGGGGGCGGCTGCACGGCCGGTGCGCCACCGCGACCCCCTTCCAGAGCCATGCCTGGCTGCACTCCTGGTGGCTGTCGTACGGCAGGCGCGGACGGCTGCGCCTGCTGCTCGTGCGGGACGGCGGTGAGCTCGTCGCCGCCGCGCCCCTGATGCGGGTGCGCCGGCCCGTGCCCGCGCTGGTGCCGCTCGGCGGGGCCATCTCCGACTACGGCGACGTCCTGCTGGACGACGGGCGCGGTGAGGACGCGGTCGCCGCGCTCACCGAGGCCCTGTCCGTCTGGGCGCGCACCTCGCTGATCGACCTGCGCGAGGTGCGGCCGGGCGGCGCGGCCGAGCGCGTCTACGACCGCTGGCGCGGACCCCGACGGCGGGTGGCCGACTCGCTGTGCCTGGAACTGCCCGCCGTACCCATGGACGAACTGGTGGCCCGGCTGCCGTCGTCGAAGGCCCAGCGCCTGCGCGCCAAGCTGCGCAAGCTGGACGCGCTCGGCATCGAACGGCATGGGGTGGGCCCGGACGAGGTGGACAAGGCGCTGCGGCGGCTGCTGGAGCTGCACGAACTGCAGTGGCAGGGGCGGAAGGTGACGTCCGAACATCTGCGGGAGCGGTTCCTTGAGCATCTGGTGCGGGCGGTCGGGCCCATGGTGCGCTCGGGGGACGCGGTCGTCACCGAGTTCCGGCTCGACGACGACGTGGTGGCCGTCGATCTGACCCTGCTGTCCCCGCTGCTGGCGGGCGGCTACCTGTACGGCGCCCATCCGTGTCTGCGTGAACGCAGGGCGGACGTGACGGTGATGCTGCTCGACGCGTGCACCCGGCACGCCCGCGGCACGCTGAGCCTGCTGCGCGGAGACGAGCCGTACAAATACCACTGGCGCCCCGAACCCGCCGTCAACCAGCGGCTGTTGCTGGCCCGGCGGCGCACCGCCCCACTGCTGGCCGCGGCCCTTTGCGACGTGGCCGCGCGGCAGCGGAGCAAGGAGGCCGTGCGGAAGTGGAGGGAGCGCGGTGGCGGCGGGCCGTGAGACACCCGCCGCCTCCGGGTCACCTGCTGCGCGACCACCAGTCGAAGCGCAGGCACAGCTTCCCGCCGAGCCAGGACTCGACCCAGTCGCCGAGTTCGACGTGCGAGCAGTTGGCCGGCTGCGTCGGTGTGGGTGTCGGCACGGGGGTCGGCACCGGTGCCGGCTTGGTGGACTGCGGGGTCGGGGTCGCCTTGTCGGTGCGGCCGAAGAGGACGGACCGGTAGACCGCGGACGACCGCGGGTTCTGCCCGCACTCGAAGACGCCGTGCGGGCAGTAGTCGGTGAGCGAGTTGTAGAGCGGCTTGTGCTCGTCCATCCAGGCGAGCATCCGCTTCATGTACTCCGCGTTGTCGCCGTTGCGGAAGAGTCCCCATTCCGGATAGGAAATGGGCTTACCGTGCGATCCGGCGAAGTCCACGTGTGCCTGCAGGCCGTAGGGCTCTTTCACCTGTTCGTCGAACGACATTCCGGATGGCTGGTCGTACGAATCCATGCCGATGATGTCGACCGTGTCGTCCCCCGGATAGCACTGCGTCCAGGGAATGGCGTCCCGGCCGCGGTTCGGTGCGAAATCGAACCGGAATCTCTGGCCCGGCACCGAGCGCATGGTGGTGACGATCCTGTTCCAGTACGTCTTCCAGGTCTCCGGGTCCGGCCCGCAGCGGGAGGTGTACGTGACGCCGTTCATCTCCCAGCCCAGCACGATCACCGTGTCGGGCACCTTCAGCTCCACCAGCCGCTCGGCCAGGGCCCTGAAGTGATGGTCGAACGTGCCGGCCGCGCCCAGTCGCAGCAACCGGCCCACCCGCGCGTCTGAGACGCCGTCTTCGTTGTGGTCGAGCATCGGCACGTTGAGGACGAGCATCCGGTCGTCCCGCTCGGTGCGCCAGTCCGCCCACACGTCCAGGAAACCGGGGGCGCCCTCGATGTCGCTCCAGTGGTTGCCGGGCAGGTAGGTGTGTCCGACGCGCAGGTCGGCGCCGCCCAGCCAGGTGCTGAGCTCGGCCATACGGTCGATGCCACTGGCACCGGAGTCGAGGAAGGCGCCGAACGCGGGCGGGTCCGGGCGGGGTTGCACGGCCGGTGGGGTGACGAGGGCCGACGGGCCGGCGCCGGCGGGCGGTGTGGTGACGACGGCCGGAGGCGTCGGCGGCGGTGGCTGGGTCGCGGGGAGCGCCGGCGTGGGAGCGGGCGGATCGCCGACCCGCACCACCCCCGCGGCGAATCCGGTGCCCGAGGCCAGCACAGCGGACGCGGCCACGGTCACGGCCACGACGGCCAGCACCCGGGACCTGGGACGTCGCTTCTTTCGGTCCATGCCCGCTCCTTTCTGAAAGCCGATTTCTGAAGTCCGGTCACTGACACTCAGTCACATGAACAGGACTTACGCCACCGCCGTTACGGCCGACGAGTGAGAAGAAATTGATGACCGTGTCGCTGTTCGACATTCGCGTCCCCGCCGATCTCCTGCGAATCGACCCGAATCCCTTTCGAGGCGCATGTGGTCGCCGATTCGACGCGAAGTCCCGTTTCCCGATCGCGTTTTGTACGGCAGCCTTACCGCCTCGCGCGCATGGCGCGCCAGGCGCACTCCCCCCTGACGTCCCCCCGACCGACCTGTCGGACGTGAGCGACCGGTCCGACGACGAGAAAGCGGGGGCGATCCCGGCGCCCGGACGGCCCTCACCGAGCGAGACCCCGACGCGGGCGTACCGCTGATCGCCCTTCCCCGCACGGGTGCGGGTGCCGGACGAGAACCCGTCCGGCACCCGGTGCGATCCCCTCGCCGCTACCGCCGGGACGCGGTTCGGCCCCGTCGGTACAGCACGACCCCGGCCACCATCATCGCGGCGCTCGCGCCGGAGGCGGCAAGCATGGCCTGACTGTTGCTGCCGGTGTGGGGCAGCTGGGGCGGCGGGGTGTGATGGCCGCCGCCGGGCGGAGGCGGGGTGTGATGGCCGCCGCCGGGCGGAGGCGGAGTGCTCTCATGGCCGCCGTAGGGAGGCGGGGTGTGATGGCCGCCGCCGGGCGGAGGCGGAGTGCTCTCATGGCCGCCGTAGGGAGGCGGGGTGTGGTGATCACCACCGTACGGGGGCGGGGTGTGGTCCCCTCCACCATAGGGCGGAGGCGTGGTCTCGCCGTACGGAGGCGGCGTGTGGTCCCCCCCACCCTTGGGCGGAGGCGTGGTCTCGCCGTACGGAGGCGGCGTGTGGTCCCCCCCACCCTTGGGCGGAGGCGTGGTCTCGCCGTACGGAGGCGGCGTGTGGTCCCCCCCACCCTTGGGCGGAGGCGTCGTCTCGCCGTACGGAAGCGGCGTGTGGTCCCCCCCGCCCTTGGGCGACGGGGAGTCGTGCCCGCCATCGGGCGTTGACGTGTGGTCGACGTGTCCGGGAGGCGGCGTGTTGTCGACATGCCCGGGTGGCTGGGTTTGGTCGCCGTGTCCGCCATGACCGGTCTCGCCGTACCCCGTGTCGCCGTAGCCGGAGTCCTCGTCGCCGTATCCCGTGTCTTCGCCGTAGCCCTCGTGCGAACTCCGGTGTACGCGATACTTGTGGGAACCCGAGTCGTTCGCACAGCGGTTGCCGAACGCCGGATCGAGTCCGGCGACCGCGTTGACGGAGTTACCGCAGGCGTTGACCGGCACCTCGACGGGGACCTCGACATTGTTGCCGGCCAGGACGCCCGGCGAGCCCTTGACGGCCGCACCCGCCTGCGCGTCGGCAAGGGCGGGACTGGCGTACAGGGACAGGATGCTCGTCGCGGCTGCGGCCGCGACCATTCCCTTGCTCAGGGTCTGTCGCACTCTCGTTGTCTTCCTGCTGGGAGAAGTGGGAAAAGCCGGCCCTGGAACGGAGAGAAGACGTCCAAAGGCCGGCCACGACACAGCCGCAGCGGCTGGTGCGTTGAGCGTTACGTCGTCAGTCGTTGCTGCATCGGTTACCGATCACGGGGCTCAGCAGAGCGGTGACGTTCGTCGCGTTGCCGCACTCGTTGCGCGGAGCGTCGATGGGGATCTGGATCACGTTGCCCGAGAGGAACCCTGGGGAACCGATCGCAACACCCTCGGCTTCGGCGTCCGCGAAAGCCGGGGCGGCCGCACCGAGAGCCATGATCACACCCGCGACGACGGCAGCGGTCTTCTTCATGAGCTTTCCCTTCTCTGCGGTCATGTCCTGGTGACGGCCGAAACCGAGCGAGCACAGATTGAACGGCTCGCACCATGACCTGCAGGCTGCACAACGAGGCATAGACAGCCGGAGAAACCACGGAACACACGCCGCGGGACAATTCACTCGAACGCCCTGTCATGATTCCGCGATTTGCCCCGGGAGGAGTAACAGACGCTTCCCCGATGCGGATCGGAAATCTGAAAATCTGCGCAGGGCGGCTCACCTGGAAGGGGGCCGACCGCCGACGGTGTTGCCGGCGAAGCAGGTGATCCGCATGCCTCGGCCAGCCCTCGCGCAGGCGCCGGCGAGCCGACGTCACCCGTTCAAGGTAGTGGTTCGGCGCGGTTCTATGGCGATGCCTGGTCCGTCAAGTCGCTCGGATCTATAGATAGGTGTTCAGCACGCTGCAAGCTTGGGAAACTCCATTTTCTGCCCTGAGTACCCGGCCAAGCCTCGAGGCCGCGTCGGCGTAAGCCGTACCAGTGAGAATGCGGAGACGTTGGGTGAGGTTGGAAGCCGTCAGACTGCGGGCCGGCAACGGTTTGGGCCCGGCGCCCAGTCCATGCACCCGATCTGCCCAGTAGAATTGATCGCCGAAGAATGGGCAGACAAGCGACGGCTTTCCGGCACGCAGCGCTGCTGCTGTGGTTCCCGCCCCACCGTGGTGGATGATCGCGGCCATCCTCGGAAAAAGCCAGGTGTGGGGTGTTTCCCGCACCGCGAGCATGTCGGGCTCACTCGTTCCGGGCACGCCGGCAAGCACTCCGCGCAGTCCTGCCCGTCGCAGCGCCTGCCGGACGAGGTCGCTGGTGGCCGCGGGATCCTTGGGCGTCATGCTGCCGAACCCGAAATAAACGGGCGGTGGGCCATCGGCGAGGAAGTCCAGCAACTGTCGGGAAGGTTCCCAGGACGGCTCTTCGTGATGCCAGAATCCGGTCACATGGACATTCCTGCCCCAGTCAGGCGGTCTCGGCACGATCGAGGAGCTGAACGCACAGAGCACTGGCGCGCGGCGGATACGACGCATTGAAGCCCGCAAGGACACGGCCGGCAGGCCGAGGCCCTGTCGGCGCCATTCGTCGATGAAGGGACGGAACATGAGCCAGGAACCGGCATCGACCGCGTCAAAACTCAAGCGGTTACCCAAGGAGCCAAGCAGCTTGGCAGCCGGCATCAACGGGTGCGGGAATTCTCTGGTGGGCTGGCTGGGCTGGAAGTGAATGATCGCGTGTGGAACTCGTAGGAACTGGCCGAGGTGAATGCCGAGGAAGCCAAAAGAAGGGGCCAGAACCAAGTCGGCTCCCTTCGCTCCCACCTGTGTCTCTTCGAGCAGATCGGCGATGTGAGGGCGCAATACCCTCCTCATGCCGAGGATGAAGGAAACAGGATTACTCCCCGTTTCCAGAAGTTCTCTTCCCTCTGCTGACTCGATGATCTCCGCGGGATCCGCAACGAGGGGGTGGAAGTCGATCCCGGCCTCGCCGACGAGAGGCGAGTAGCGCACGCTGGCGAGGATGCGGACTCGATTCCCCTGGCGAATCAGCTCTCTGCCCAACGCCAAACAGGGTTGAACGTCACCGCGGGACCCCGCAGCGAAGATCATCACTGTTCGCCCCATGCCATCCCTTTCTCGGCCGGGTCCGCATCGAACCATGACCGACAGGACCTCCGCGGAAAGCTGCACTACTTGAGTGATCTCATCACGGCAGGCCAAATGACGTGCAGTTCTCGCTGCCAATACGGCCAGGCATGCGTGCCCGGCTGATAGAAGTGAGTCGTGACCTCTACGCCCGCCGAGCGAAGCGAAGAGGCGAACTTTTCCATGGGCTTCGGAAGCATCGCTTCAGCCACTGCGCCTACTAGTACCTGATCGTAGCTGCGATGAATGTCCAACGGGCCCGGCACGCCATTTCCTGACGAGAGATGCACGTGCGTGCCCCGGAAAGCGTGCGGCATGGCGGCAGGGTTGTGCGCCTGCCAAACGTCGGAATTCTTGACGGGGTCTCCCCAGACACGTCTGATGTCGATGCCGTCCCTCTGGGAGCCGAGCGCCAGGGCAATTCGGACAGCGGGGTCGTTCAGATCGACGTAGGAACTCATTGCGGCTGCGTACCGGTACATTCCCTGGTGATGTGCCGCGTAGTTGAGAGCGCCGAAGCCTCCCATGGACAGACCGATGATCGCCCTCGAGGAACTGGCTCGGTATGTCCGCTCCATAAGGCGCACCAGCTCACGCGTATGGAACGTCTCCCACCGTGGCTCACCGGCGTGCCAGTCACTGTAATACCCGGCTTTCCCGGCGTCGGGCATCACGACGAGCACATCTGACGACTGCGCCAATTCCTCGATATCGGTCTCACGAGTCCACGAAGTGTAGTCGTCATCACCGCCGTGCAGCATGTACAGGGCTGGGAAGTTTTGCTTCGGACTCTGCGCCCAGTTCTTGGGCAGAATGACCCGGACGGGGATGACACTCTTCATGGCCGGCGAGCTCACCATGAGGTCCTGCGTGCGGGAGTCGATCCTTTTCACGGAAACAATGTGAGCCTCCGGGGCGACCGGCAGGCCGTGATTTCCTTCCGCCGCCGTCGACACTCCCGCGGTCATTAGTAGAGTAAGGAGCGAGAGATATGTCACGCGCCCGAGGCTGCGCGGCCGAAGGCGACCGGCAAAAAGTCTGGCCAAAAGATTCACGCCGCGAAGTCTCCTCGAGATGACATGGAGGTGCCGGGAATGAGGGATTCCAAACCAGACCATGCCTGAATTGCACTACTGAGCACCAGTGGACACACCGGAGGCTGGGCAACAAAAGACCCACGCTCTCGCACACTCCGGGCATATGAAAAGCTCTACCGGTTCCTTTGCTCCCTTGCCGCGGTGCACTCCCCCGGCACACCTTGCCAAAAGGGTGAACATCTGCCCTTGGTTCTTGCGGCATATGCCGAATGTTGCGTCACTGGAGATATCCAACCGGTGGGCAGCCCATACCTCTCGGGGGTGCGGCTTCGGTGGCTGTAGCAAAGCAAGAGGCTACGGTCGCGGCCGAGCCGCGATGGGCCCCTGGGGGTGTTGGATCGCCAGTCGGTGCCACACTTGTGGCACCGACTGGCCGGTTGATCTGCCTCAGACGGAATTTATCCGTGGTCAGCAGGTCGGTGTTCGACCGCCCTGAGGGACTGCGTCAGGTGGCGAGCGATCGTGGCGACGTGCGGCGGATCGATGAGGGAGAGGTGGTCACCCTCAACCGGGACGATCTCGAGGGCGGGACAAAGGGGTGCCCAGCCGAGATCAGCCTCCGGCCTGAGGTAGCGCGGGTCGAGGGCCGTGGTGAGCGGCTGAGCCTGCTGAGCACGGTAGAGGACTACGGGACCGTTGTGCGGCCGCGGTGCGTAGCGTTCACCGACGCGCGCGTCGAGATACGAGGTCCGCTGGTGTTCCATGATCCCAGGGCTCATGTCGAGGCCCGACTCCGCCACCAGGCGCATGACCAGATCGATCTGCTGATCCTCGGGGGTGGCGGCCAGTTCGTCGTACGGCAGTTGAAGGTCATGCCCGTAGGTCTTCCGTACGTACTCGGCGAAACGGCCGAACCGCTCCAGCAGTACGTCCTGCGAGTGCAGGCCGGGCAGAGCGGCGGGAAGGATCGTGTCCACGAGGCCGAGGAAGCCGATGTCCTCTCCTGCTGCCCGCAGCTGTTGCGCCACTTCGTAGGCGAGGCAGCCGCCGAAGGACCAGCCGAGAAGTCGAAACGGTCCGTGCGGCTGGATGTCTTTCACGAGGCCCAGATAGTGTGCCGCTTTCTCTTCCATCGTATCGAGCGTGCTGATCCGCTCCATCCCGTACACAGGCTGGTCAGGCGGCAGGAGTTCCGCCAGCGGCCGATAGACGGAAGTCGGTCCCCCGGCGGGGTGGAATGTGAACAGCGGAGCCTTTGCCGTGCCTGGGCCAGGCTTCCGCAATGTGGTGATGACGGACTCGGCGGCCGGGTTGACTGCCGGCCGAATGAGGTCCGCCACCCCGGCCACAGTCCGCTGCGCCAGGATGTCCGCTGCGGTGATGTCCAGGCGGACATCACCGACTCGGCGCTGGATCGCCTTCACGAGCTGCTCAGCGCTGCCCCGATCTCCGCCGGCCGTCACGAAGTCGGCTCGTACGTCGCTGGGCGGACTGTGCAGGACCTCCGTCCAGGTGCTGGCAACCAGGCGCTCGGCGGCATCCCGCGGTTGGATCGTCGACGGCAGGACGGGATGCGGCCGACAGGTGGGTCTGCTCTGGGGCGAGGACGGCGCCTGCTTATTGCCGTCGCCCAGTCCGAGGTCGCTCAGCAGGGCGTCGGCGACCTCCCGCAGCGTCGCGCCCCGCAGCATGAGGTCCGTGGGCAGGGTGACAGCGAAGTCCTGCTGGACGGCGTTACGGATGCGTACGGCCATCAGCGAGTCAAGGCCGAGCGCTGGAAGAGGGGCCGTCTCGTCGAGGTCAGCAACGCTGAAGCCCATGATGGCAGCTGTGCGTTTGACCAGCCTTTCGAAGACCTTGTCGGCCGCGTCGGCACCGAGTGCTGCGACACCGTCGGGGCCGGCCCAGTCGTCGCCGGCGGTGGTGTCGTCTGTGAGCGTTTCGCAGAAGAAGGGGATGTCGATCATGCCGGGGAATGCCTCGAGCACTCGGCGCGTGTCGAGGTGCACGACACCCGTGTGCGTGCGGTTGCGGACGACGAGGGTCTGCAATGCGTCCAGGCCTTCGGACAAGCTCAGGCTCTCCAGCGCCATGTCGCGCTGGGCAGGGGCGGCGCCGGTGTCGCGCCAGGGACCCCAGGCGATCGAGAGGGCGCGCTTGCCTTGGGCCCGGTGCTGGTACGCCAACGCGTCCAGCCATGCGTTGGCGGCCGCATAGGCGGCCTGGCCCGGCGAACCGAGAAGTGCCGCTGCGGAACTGTAGGAGACCCACCAGTCCAGTTCGTGGCCGCCGAGTGCCTTCTCGAGTTGCAGTGCTCCCGTGACCTTGGGGCGCAGGACCGCGTCGACGTCGGTCGGCGCCAGGTCGGTGATCATCCGGTCATGGAGAACTCCGGCGCAGTGGGCGATCCCGCGCAGGGCGTGCCCTTCGCTGCATGCCCCGTCGACCAGTCGTGCCGCCACTTCAGGGTCTGCGATGTCTCCCTGCACCACAGTGATCGAGGTGGCGCCGCCCGACATCTCGGCGATGGTCTTCTGGGCTTCCGGCGAAGGGGGTCGCCTGCCGTTGAGGACCAGGCGGCCCGCGCCTTGGTCGACGAGGCGGCGCGCCGTCGCCAGGCCCAGGCCCGTGAGACCGCCGGTGATGATGTAGGCACCGCTGCGCCGGACGAACGGCGCCTTGTGCTGCTGTTCCATCAGCTCGGCGCGGGTCAGACGGGCTACGAGACGGGTTCCCAGACGCCAGACGACTTCGTCTTCGAGGCTGTCGCCGAGCAGTTCCTGGACGAGGTCGTCGGCGGAGCCAGGGTACAAGTCGAGGTCCACCAGGCTCGCCCTCAGGCCGGGCTCCTCCAGGCGCAGGACGCGGACGAGTCCGCGAAGACAGGCCAGGCTCGGCACCCCGGCTTCAGCCTGTGACGTCGACACGGCCCGTTCAGTGACCAGCCAGAGTCGCGGTGGTGTGGCAGGGGCATTGGACGCGAGGTGTCTGGCGACCTGTGTGGCTGTCTGCAGCGCTTCTGCATGGTTGGCCTGTGCTGGAGGGGGCAGCAGGAGGACTACGGCCCGGTTGGCATGGCGCTCGGTGCCGGCCAGCCAGTCGGCGAGTACCTGGTCTGTGTGGTCTTCGGAATACGTGCCGGCTGTGGTCTGTACCCGTCGCTGCTTCAGGGCGGTGTGGAGGGCAGTGGTCACAGTGGCGTTCGAACGCGCGGAGGCCTCGTCGCTCAGCACGAGCGCGCTGTCGAGTCGGCCGGGCAGCGGGGCGGGCGACTTTTGCCACTGGATCTCGTAGGTGAACGCTTCTAGTGGCTTCGGTACCTCTGCGCGTTCGGCGCTGTGCAGTTGGACACCTTGGGCCGTGATGTACGTTCCTGACCCGCTCGCGACCACGTTCCAGACCGGCAGGGTGTCGGCCGGAGGCGTCGGTGCGCCGGCAGATGGCGCAGACTTCGGTGCGGTGGGGTGTGCTTGGATGCCGAGGGGCCCGTCTGCCGTGAGGTTGTGAACGTGCATACGGTGCACGGCGACAGGGACAGTCTGGGAAGGATCGCTGCCGGGGACAGCGTCGTGCGCATCAGCCGTGTCTGTTCCGGCCGGCGCGTAGAGCACTGCAGTGAGCGCTTCTTCGACGGCCCGGGAGGCCGATTCCCCCTCTGTGGTCGGTGCCCAGTGGCTGATGAGGGCGGGTTGCGTCCCGGGGGTGTCTTGGGGTGTGTTTTCGGGAGGCTCTCCCAGGACGCGGACCTGAGCTGATGCATAGCGATGCCAGGTGCCGTCGGTGGCGCGGGCGTTGATGGTTGCGACGGCGGCTTCTTCGCCGGGTTCCCACATCACAGTGACGGGTGTGCTGCTGGCGATCGGCAGCCATCCGTGCAGGGCCAGGCCGTCGATCCCCACACAAGCGCTCGCGTCGCAGTCTTGGGCTTCCCGGGCTGCCTCGATCATGATGGCGGCGGCTGCGGGCAGGGTGAGGACCGGGCAGCCGTGGAGGTGGCTTTCGGGAGCGGGGGCAGTCCCGACTCCCAGGTCGGTTTGCCACAGGATGGTGTCGTTGCGCGGATCGTCGATACGCGTGCCCAGCAGGGCGTGGCCGACGTCGGAGGCGGCGGTTGCCCGTCCTGGGCGGCCGAACCAGTAGCGTTTGTGCCGCCACGCCGGAGTGGGCAGGGCGACGCGCGTCCCGACAGGCCACAGGCGCTCTTCGGTCAGATGAACTCCGGCGAGGTGCAGTCGGGTGAGTGCCGTGCGCAGGTCGACTGCCTCATCTCCCTCCTTGCGGAGCAGGGAGATGACCGGTGCCCCGTGTGCGTGGAGCGTTTCGTTCAACGGAACGAGCGCGATGGGGTGGGGTGAGATTTCCAGGAAGAGGTCGTGCCCGTCTGCCGCCGCCGCCTCGACCGCCTGATGAAGGCGCACGGGGCGCCGGAGATTGGCACACCAGTAGTCGGCATCGGCGTGGACGTCTGCGCGGGGGTCTTCGTGCACGGTGGTGTACCAGGGAAGGTCCGCCCGTCGGGGACGCAGCGCTGCCAGCGCGTTGTGGACCCTCGGCAGCACGGGATCGACTGCCGCGGAGTGACCTGCTCCCGCTACCTCGAGGAGCCGGGCGAACACTCCTTGGGCCACCAGTTCTTCCACCAGTGCCTGCACAGGCCGCGCGGGTCCAGCCACGGTGCACCTGAGGGGAGAGGAGTGCACGGCGATGCCGACGCCGGGGTGGCGCGACAGAACCGCTGAGCGGGTCTCGAGCGGAAGCTCGACGGCGGCCATCGCCCCGAGGCCCTGGGCGTCGATGGCGGCCAGTTCTTCGGACCGGCGCAGAATCACGCGCAGACCGTCAACCAGGTCGAGTGTTCCTGCGGTGACCGCCGCACTGACTTCCCCCATCGAGTGACCGATCACGGCGGCTGGCCGCACACCGTAGGCTTCCAGGGTTCGCGCCAGCGCGATCTGCATTCCGAACAGCAGAGGCTGGACGTGGTCGACGTGGGTGGAGGACGGCGACGGGGTCAGCATGCTGCTGAAGGGGAGCCCCGTTTCGGCCAGGTAGACCGGGTCGAGGTCGCGCACGGCTGCGGCGAAGAACATGTCCTCTTGGAGGAGTCTTCTGCCCATGCCCTGCCACTGGGATCCGTAGCCGGAGAACACAAATACCGGCCGCCGGGTAGGGGCCGATCGTCCTGCCGGGTCGTCAGGTGACGGAGAGACGATGCCCGGCAGCTCCTCGCCGCGCGCCAGAGCGGCCAGTAGTGCTGCGGCGTCCTGGCCGGTGCGCGCGGTAATGGCCGCGCACTTGGGGCCTCGCCGGTGGCGGGCAAGCGTGTGCGCGATGTCAACCAGTGCGGGTGCGTCCTCGGCCGCGGTCAGTCGGGCGAGGCCGGCTGCCGCGTCAGCGATGCGATCCGTTGACCGAGCCGAGACGATCAGTACGTGTGGGCCGTCGTGGCAACGGTCTTCCGTCTGCACTCCGGGAAGGGACGGGACAGGCTTGGTGGCGGGTGCCTGTTCAAGAACGACGTGCGCGTTGGTGCCGCCGAAACCGAACGCGGAGACACCGGCCCGCGCAGGCCCGGGAAGGCCGCTCCGGCCAGGGGGTGGCGGCGGTGACGACCCGCAGCCGCAGGGCCGGGAAGTCGATGTGCGGGTTGGGGGTGTGGAAGTGCAGGCTCTGCGGGATGCGCTGATGGTGCAATGCCAGGACCGTCTTGATGAGACCGACGATGCCCGCGGCTCCCTCGAGATGGCCGAGGTTGCTTTTGACCGACCCGATCAGCAGCGGCTGGTCGGCCGGTCGGCCGCAGCCCAGCACAGCACCCAGTGCGCTGGCTTCCATGGGATCGCCCAGGAGGGTACCGGTACCGTGTGTCTCGACGTAGTCGATGCTGTCGGGCTCAACCTGTGCCTGGTCAAGCGCTGTGCGCAGAAGGCTCTCCTGAGCTGCGGGGTTGGGGGCCATGAGCCCCGCAGAGCGTCCGTCGCTGTTGACAGCGGTGCCCTTGATGACGGCCAGGATCGTGTCGCCGTCGCGCTGGGCATCGGCGAGCCGTTTGAGCACGACAACGCCGCAGCCTTCTCCTCGGGTGATGCCGTCAGCGCAGCCGTCGAAGGGCTTGCAGCGTCCATCGGCGGCCAGCGCCCCGGCCTCCTCGAAGGAGGCCGTGACCACAGGAGACAGCAGCACGTTCACACCGGCCGCCAGGGCGGTGTCGCACTCGCCGCTCCCCAGGCTCCGGCAGGCGTTGTGCACGGCGACCAGGGACGATGAGCAGGCCGTGTCGATCGTGAGGCTGGGTCCGTGCAGATCGAAGACGTACGACAGTCGATTGGCGGCGATGCTCCCGGCCGCCCCGGTACTGGTCCAGGGAGTGAGTCGCGAGGGATCAGACGTGGTCAGATGACCGTATTCGAGGGCGCTCAGTCCGACGAACACGCCGGTGTTGGTGCCTTCGATCCCGTGCGCCGGCACTCCCGCGTGGTCCAGGGCTTCGCAGCACACCTCCAGCAGCAGTCGTTGCTGAGGGTCCATGACCTCGGCTTCGCGCGGGGTGATGCCGAAGTAGTCGGCGTCGAAGGCATCGATGTCGTGGAGGAAGGCACCGTAAGGGCTGGTGTCCTCAAGCAGTTTCCTGGCGCCGGGACCGGTGGCGAAATCTCGCCACCGTCTGCTCGGCACCTGCCCAGTAAGGTCACTCCCCGTCAGAAGGTGTCTCCAGAAGGTGTCCGCCCCGCTGATGCCACCGGGCAGGCGGCAGCCAATGCCGACCACCGCGACAGAGCATGGTGCCGAAGGGGCCGTACGAACGTGGTCGTTGTCCGGGCGGAGTCCCTCAGCGAGTGGCTGCTCGGGACATGCTCGTGGCTCCCCGCTTTCGACAGCATCTTGTCGGACGGGACACAGGTGCTGCACGAGACGTTCCATGGTTGGGTGTTCCCACACCAGGGTGGCGGGCAGCGGGCGTTTCAGCAGCCGTTCCAGACGTCCGGCCAAGTCGACTGCGTCACGGGAGGTCAGGCCGTAGGCCGCCAGCGGAGCGGCGGGGTCGATTTCTTCCTCTGGCACCCTGCAGAGGTCACTGACGAGTTGACGCAGGGCTGCCCGCAGCCCCGGTGCGGAGATGGGGTCGTCCTCGGCTTCCGTGGCCGCTTCGGTGTTGGGTTGCATGGTCTCTCCCCGGGTGCTCCGTCGTGTGGGCCCGCTAGTCGCCGGTGCGTGCCGCCCAGGTACCGGCCAGGTACAGGTCACGGCATGCGCTGCGGGCGACCTTGCCGCTGGTGGTGTGGGGAACCGCCCCAGGTTGCACGAGAAGGAAGTCGTGGACGGCAAGGCCATGCTCGGAGGCGACCGCGGCCCGGACGGCACGCGTGACCTCCTCGAGAACGGAGTCGGCATCCGTAAGGTCCCGGCCATGCTCAGCGACGACGACCAGGCGCTCCCCGCTGGCAGTGGTCACCGCGAACGCGGCGATATGGTGAGGCCGGATCACCGGATGTGCCTTTTGTACTGTGTCTTCGATGTCGTGCGGATAGTGGTTGGTGCCGTCGACGATCACCAGGTCCTTGAGACGGCCAGTCACGTAGAGTTGCTTGTCGTGCCACACGCCAAGGTCTCCGGTACGCAGCCAGGGCTCAGTTCCCTCGAGAACTGCGCGGAAGGTGGCCTCACTGCTTTCGGCGCAGCCCCAGTAACCGCGTCCGATGTTCGGTCCACGAAGCCAGATCTCCCCGATCTGCCCGTCTTCTCGCCGCCGGTGTGTCGAGGGGTCAACGATGGCGATCTCCTGGCCGGTCGGCCGGCCGCATGCGACGAGTTCGACGACCGACTCCTCTTCGCTGTCCTCGACGACGTGCGCAACCCCTTCCCGCAGCGAATGCCTGTCAAAGGCGGTGACCGTCGGCTCTTCGCCAACGGGAGAAGCAGAAACGAAGACCGTGGCTTCGGCAAGCCCATAGGAGGGGCGCATGGTCGTGCGTTTCATACCGACCGCCGAGAATGCCGCCTGGAAGCGATCCAGGGTTCGCGGTGCGATGGGCTCGCTTCCGTTGACCATGGCTGCAACGGAGCCGAGCGTCAAAGCGGCCCGTTCGTCATCAGTCACCCGTTCGACACAGTAGTCATAGGCGAAGTTGGGTGCCGCGGTGATGGCCCCTTTGTGCTGAGAGAGCAGGCTCAACCAACGGCCCGGCTGTTGGATGAACGCCAAGGGATCCATGAGAACCGAAGGGATATGCCCCATGATGGGCAAGGCGACCGCGAGCACGAGACCCATGTCATGGTAAAGCGGCAGCCATCCCACAGTACAGTTGCGCCCTCGGTGGATGTCGTAAGCATCGAGCGCCTGCCGAGCGTTGATGCATACGTTGGAATGTGTGATCTCCACGCCCGACGGGATCCGGGTGGAGCCGGAGGTGTACTGCAGGTAGGCCACATCACCGGGTTGGGGGGCTCGTTCCTCGACAGGAGGCTGCTGCGCGAGCTCCTGCATGTCCGATTCAGTGACGATGCCGCATCGGCCCACGATGCCTCGGGCGGCGCAGAAATCCGCGAGGGGCCGGCGGTGGTCCTCCACGGTCAACATCAGGACGGGGGCCGCGTCCTGAAGGACGGCCGCAAGTTTGTCCTTATGGCCCGGAAGGAATGGGGTGAACAGCGGGACGGCGATCGCTCCCGCGCAGATGGCACCCAGAAAGCCGACGATGTATTCGAGGGACTGCGGCGCGACGATCGCGACTCTCTCACCTGCAGCACCCATGTTTCGCAGGCCTGAGGCGGTGACGCGTACTCGGGTGTCGAGTTGCTTCCACGTCAGGGATGTGACTGTTCCCCGGCTATCAGTGCTGTGGTCGACGAATGTGAAAGCCGTTTCCTCCGGGGTGCGCGCGGCCGTGTGGGCAAGCTGATGGCTGAGTGTCTCTGTGACCGACGATGGCACTGACTCACCGACCTTCGTTTCAGCACGGCAAAGAGCCCCGGGATCAGTCGGGCACAGCCGAACGGGATATCACACGGTGAAGTTCTGATTAGGAGTACATAGCAGCACAAAGAGTGAAACACGGCATCGACCCCTTCTCCACATGACACGCCGCCACCTGGACGGCGCGCGGCCCGTACATCGGCCGGCGCGTTTTGAGAGCTCGCCTACGCCAATGTCCCCAGGTCGGGTCTGTTGTTCCGAATTGCGGGCCTCGGCGGGTGTGGAGTCGCGGGGCCTGCAACACTGCCGTCGTCGCGGTAGGCCAGTCGAATGAACCACCGTGGCGACGCCCGGGAGGGCTGCGCTTCGAAGACGACGACGGCTTCTCTCAGATGCCACCGACTGCTCCCCGGACAAGTGGGGGCAGACTCCGGTTTCTCCCGGCTCCATGGCCGCGAGCTGCTGAGAACAGCTCGCCGCGCCGATCGTGCCCCTATGGGACAACCTTGACGTGGCACCAAGACGTCCGGACGAAAAGCGCCTCGCCCCCCGACCGCCTGATGCGCCCATCCGCCGGGGACTGCGCGTTTTCCACGTCCGGGGCAATCTCGTTGATGGATGTTCAGCGAAACCGACCTCACCTGCCTCACCGCGGCGAGGCACACCGGAAAGGCCAGTGGTTGACCGTCAGGACAGATTAGTTTCGGGCACAAATGTCAGGAGCATCGTGACAGGTAGGGAATCATGGGTCGACTACGTGTACTAAGCATCGTCACAGCTGTCGTCCTCTCGACCTTCTTGACGGCCCTGGACAACACGGTCGTGAATCTCGCCCTCCCGCAGATGAGCACTGAACTCGGCATGACAGACACTGATGTCAAGTGGGTGGCGACTTCATACCCTCTGGCCCTCGCCAGCTTCTTGCTGTTTGCCGGGCGTCTGACGGACGGAAAGGGCCGACGATGGTCCCTGCTGACAGGTGTCGCCGTGTTCACGGTGTCGTCGGCCTGCTGCGCTTTGTCGACCACAGGAGTGGTGCTGGCCTGCCTCCGCGGTGTCCAAGGCGGCGGCGCCGCCTTCATTTTGCCCGCGTCGCTTGCCTTGATGTCGCACGATCTCCCCAGCCGGGTACGGACTGCGGGCTTCGGCGCAACGACTGCCGCGATGGCCTCCGCTTTGGCCTTTGGACCTGTGATCTCCGGCGTCGTCACGCAGCACCTTGGATGGGAGTGGCTGTTCGTCATGAACGTCCCGCTCGGCGCAGCCAGCTTCGTTGTCGCTGCCCTCGCCCTGCCCCGCGGCCCTCGTCCACCACGTGCCACACATGATGCAGCCGAAGGGTTGCATCGCCACATCGCGCTGGCGTGCCTGTCCATCGCCTCCTTGGTCTACTGCCTGATCCAGGCGCCCTCCACGGGGCTCGGTGAGCCGTCCGTGATCGTCTCAGGGATCACCGCCGTCAGCGGTGCAATCGTGCTGGTGTGCAAGAAGCGCCGCAAGCGCAGCGGTAGCCCCGCGGTGGGGCAACTTCTTCGAGCCCGACCCTTTGCGGGCGGGCTCATCACCCAACTCCTGTGGGGCCTGGGAGTGACCGGGGTGTACTTTTATACGTCCCAATTCCTGCAGAGTGCCTTACACCTCAGCCCGACAGAAGCTGGGCTGACATTCACTCCGGTGGTTTCGGCCCTCTTCCTCACAGCCCCATTCGTTTCCGTCATGGCCAAGCGGTGGGGAGATGGTCAAGTCGCCGCCACAGGTCTGATGTCGGTTGCCGTAGGACTGCTGCTGATTGCCCTCGGCAGTCTTCAGGGCCAGCTCCTCGGACTCATGCCCGGTCTAGCGGCGGTAGGAGCAGGCTCCGCCTTGGCTCTTCCTCTGACGACTCGCGCCCTGGAATCTTCACCCCTCCACCTGTCCGGGTTCGCCGCCGGCCTGTTCAGCGCTACCCGCGAACTGTCTGGGGTGCTCGGTATCGTCCTGGTGGGTGCAGTAGTGACAGTCAGAGATTATGCGTCCGTGGCTCAGGGAGCCACACAGGGGCAGGCATTCTTGGCGGGCTACCAGCTGGGTCTGTGTGTGGCAGCGGCACTCGTGGCAACCGGAGCACCTGTGGCCGTATGGGCCCTGCGCCCCATCAAGTGCACGCCCTAGTGTTCGCGCGTTCGGCGCCGCGCCGGACGTCTTCCCGGTCGTTGACTCTGCGGTGTCGGATGATCCAGTGGTTGGACCGGTCGGCGCCGGTGCTGCACTGCCTCAGCAGGGCGTGGCACGACGCGGGTAGCGGTCCGACGTCCGCCGGCAATGCAGTCAATCTCACCGGGACGCGGGACGAACCCAGCCATCTGCCATCGTCACCGTGAACTCGGCCAGCCGGATCACTGCCGTGACACATCCCGGAAGCGTCGGGGCCGCCGTCGTGACCGCCACGACGGCGGGGGCACCAGCGCCCCGGACGCCTTGCACCACAGGGGGCGGTACCGCCTGCGGGCTGACCTACACCCGCAACCTGCCTTGATCACGATCGATACGAGCCGCAACCTTCGCCGTCTCAGGCGCGGCTACTATAAAAGCACAGTCGGCCGGGATGCCCGTAAAGCAGTAAGTAGGCGTTGTGATTGATCAGCATTCCCCGCCTCATGCGATGGCCTGTAGGTCTGCCCAACACCTGCACAACATGTTTGTCTGGCTGATGATTCACCCGTTCGCGGCGCAACCGCCAACTGGGGGCATCGTTACTCGCTACATGACGAAGGCAAGCGAGGAACAGACCATCGACCCTCTCCCGAAGAGGACCCGCCCGAAAAGTAACCGTGTCACGCGACTGGGCTCCTTCACTTATATTCCGCAACCCGTCAGCGACGAAACGTCGAACGGGGTTCTCGCGAGGGGGGGACTGTCCATCACGCTTGATGCAACCGATGAGGACCTGCAGGATTTCATGCAGACTTTGAGTGTTCTGGAAGGTGGCCTCTCAAGACGCTGGATGGAGTTGGAAGCCTGAGTGCCGACACGAAAAGACGGGCAACCACGCCATGTACGAAGAAGACCCAACGCCCTATTCCGATTTTCCCGCCGAATTTTCGTACGGCTACAATGACGCCAACGAATATCAGGCTCAAGTTGGAATTCTCCATCCTCCTCTGACGCCGCCGGAGTCAGACTGGGATCCTGCTGAAGAGCTGGCCTTTATACTGCGTGATGCTGTCGAGGCGGAGCAGGCCAGAATTCCGGCAGCACGCGGCGGGGAACCTGCGGATGCGAGATCTCATCAGGAAAACTTGGCGCAGATCACCGCAGAGTTGCCACCTATCAAGGCCGCGTCCCCGGGCCATCGCAGGGCGCGAGCACGACACAAGGACAAGCTGCTCACTCTCAGTTACTGCACTGGCGCAGTGGTGGCCGTCATCGCGGCGACGGTCAGCGTGTTCGGTGGGGTGATTGCTTACGATCCACTTCTGTTCATCGCCGCAGGCCCCACCGCCAGCAGCGTCGTCTCCTGGTGGCCTCTTCTGATCTTCGGCCCCTGGCTGGTGGCGTCGCTGTCCATTCTGCGCCACGCGCTGCACCGGCGCCGGTCCTTGCACTCCTGGTGCGTGGTCCTGGTGTTCTCCTCCATCGCCATGGCCTTGTGCATCGCCCAGGCCCCGCACAACCTCATGGGCAGGGCGGCGGCTGCGATGCCGATCTTCGCCTCTTTGACCTGTTTCCAGCAGTTGGTACGCCAGATCACCCTGACCAGGCCACCCCGGCGTCCATCGCGCCGACACCGACTGCAGCCGACCGGGGCACCCGTGGGTGGCGCGCCGTCGAACAGCGGACCCCACGGCTCTGTCAGGTGACGCTGCCAGCGAGACGGCTCGTGCGAGCGGACAGCTGTCCATCGTGACCCGTGCGTGCCGCTCCGGGCACGCGTCGAGTGGGTCACCCTTCTTCGTCTCGCAAGAGACTGGCCGCCGCCGGCACTGGCGGCCCGCACAGTCATCCACACAGGACCCAAACGGTGCCGCCGCTGCTTCGCCGACAACGGCGGCACCGGGGCCCCTCCGGCCCGGTCGGCGACGTGGGGAGGACCGGATGAGCCCACACCGCAACCCTGCGAGCGGCGCAGCCCCGGCGCCAGCGGTGTGCCGCCGAACGGAGGAGCCCAGACTCCGCGCACAACACCTGCAGACGCCTGGGGGCGGCCGTCGGCTTCCTCCGGAGTCGCGGCTCACCTTCCACGAGCTTCCGGATTGCGAGATCAGCCGTGCGGGCCGAACAGGGGGCCGCACGGCTCTCGTGGCGTCGGCGTGGAAGCGGTTGCACGGGACCGGCGGAAAGGACCATCGATCAGACGCGGAGCAGCAGCCATCGGCCGCTGCTCGAACGCCCAGCCGAGACCGGCGTCCTACAAGGTCGCGTTGACCGCCCCGTCTCGAATCCGGCCGATGGCCGGCCATCCCGAAGATCACGGCTCCCCTGGTCGGCCCGTCTGAAGGCGAGATGTCCGCCGTAGGTTGGCCGAGGAACGCGCATCGCCTGAGCATGTGGCCACGTCCCCGCGCCTGGTCCCGTGTCCGCCGCCCAACCGGTCACGGCCGGTCGCCGCCGCCGGCTCCGCCGGGGCTCGCACGTTGCCGAGACCCGGCTGACCACCGACATCGGGCGACGCTGACACCCATGTCTGACTCCATGCAAATGGAGCGGCCGGAATTTCATCAGACCGCTTCCTCGCGTGGAGTTGCACAGCGGGCCCGACTGTCCCCCTTTCCGGCCGAGCCCGCTCAAGGTCGATTCGGACTTACCTGCGGAACGTCCTGAGACGGTGCTCCCCGATCTTCTCGCGAGCGTTTGGATCGGTAACACCCAAGCCGGGATGAGGGGCGAGACACAAAACGCCTACCTTGCCGATGTGCTGATTGGTTTGAACGCTGCGGGCCGCAACCCCGACTTCATCCAAGGTGTATGTCGCGGAAAGGGCCGGCACCACATGCCCCAAGGCGATGAGTCTATTGACTTCCCACTGCTCGTGGAGGTTTGCGCCGTGACTCCCGATGATTCTCTTCAGGCGCATCCAAAGGTATCTGTTGTCATAAAGGTGCTCGTAACCTGTGCTCGATCCACAGGTCACGACGGTGCCCCCACGCTTGGCAAGGAAGACGGAAGCGCCAAAGGTCTTCCTCCCGACGTGCTCGAACACGATGTGCGGGTCCTCCCCGACCATGTCGCGGATGGCTCGCCCCATCCTCTTCCACCCCTCGGGCTGCTGCAGAATCGCGGGGTCACCATCCTCGAGGTCGGCGCGGTTGATGACCGCATGGCATCCGAGCGCTTTCAACAGCTCTGCTTTTTCAGCCGAGTTGACAACGCCGATAGGGATCCCGCCGCCGTTGAGGACCAGCTGAATGGCGTAGGATCCCAGCCCTCCGGTAGCGCCCCAAACAAGGACGACATCTCCTTGCTTCATCTGCGCTCCGCGGTCGCTCACCAACATTCGGTAAGCAGTGCTTGCGCACAGCGGATTGACTGCCGCCTCCTCCCAGGTCAGAGCAGCGGGCTTAGGCATCAACTGGCTGGCCCGCACCACTGCATAATGCGCAAGCCCTCCATAATTGGTCTCGAAACCCCACGCCTTCTGCCCCTCTCCAAGCATTCCGTCCCGATGGGTGTCGTGGTCCTGCTCGTCGACGTAGGCGGGGGAAATTACAACATGATCACCCACTTTCCATTTTCGTACGGAAGAACCTGTCCTGACGATGACTCCCGATGCGTCGGAGCCGACGATGTGGTAAGGCAAGTCGTGACGTTTCTCCCAGCCACCGGCCTTACCCATCTGCTTGAGGAACTGGAATGTGGGGATCGGTTCGAACATCGCCGTCCACACAGTGTTGTAGTTAATCGAACTGGCCATGACCGCAATCAACGCCTCATCGGGCGCCAGATCCGGCATGGGTACCTTGTCAATGACAATGGATTTGCGTACGTCCTTGTCCTCCATGGACTGAAAGACGTCGATGTCTTCTTCGCGCACGGTGGCAGCTGGGAAATAGTCTGGGACCGGGAGGCCTTCCAGGTCCGCTGCCTCGGCACCAGCGATGACCGCTTCGGACATGGACGTCTGCATCATGACTCCCTGTTGACCAACGTCGGCGACGTTACTGCCCCCGCACTTTCCGTTCCCAGGAAGCCCTCACCCAGCCAGTAGCGCAAGCGCAAGGAAAGCAGTGTGCTCCAGGCCCCGGAAAAGTCCCACGTCAACTGGGCAGTGCACACTCCCGGTCCGCCGGGTTCTTCTCCCCTAATGGAGCACGACGCCGCGTGAGAGGCCAGTGGGACACGCGACGGAGGAGACGGCGCCGGCTGGGGTGACGCCCGAAGCGACCCCGGAGAACGCTTCACCCTGCCGGGGTTCACCTACGGCCATTGGGGTGAAGGGGAGCAACCACGCGGTCCGGGCGGAGTTGTTCAGGGCGCTCCGGTGGACGGGGTTACTCCAGAAGGGACCAGCAAGTGATCAAGAAGGTTATGGCTGCCGCGGTGGTCGCCGCTTCCGTTGTCGGAGCCTCGGCGGTCTTCGCGCCCCAGGCGCTGGCCATCGGGAACGATGGTGGCGTCAGCACCGCCAACGGCAACGGTGCCGCGCAGATCTACGGCAACCAGGCGACGTACGGGAACATGAGCCCGCAGATGGCCCTCATCCAGGGTTCGCTGAACAAGCCCTGCCTCGCCCTGCCCACGAAGGCCAACACCCAGGCGCTGACGACGGTCACCACCGCCCTCCAGGATGTCCCGATCCTCTCGGCTCCGCAGAACCAGCAGTGCACCGAGAACAGCACCCAGGCCAAGGGCGACGAGCCGCTGTCGCACATCCTGGACAACATCCCGGTCCTGTCGGGCAACGGCTCCCGCAACAACTGATCGGGTGACGAACGCAGCGGGCCGCCGAATTCTCGGCGGCCCGTTCGCTTACCCACGGAACGAACGTCCTCCTGCTGGGCACCGACGGCCGCGACACCATCACGCCGGAGAAAAAGCGGTAGTTCCACGCGGGCGGTATCGCCTGACTGCACGGACGTGATGATGCTCGTCCATCTCTCCGAACGCCGGGACCGGGTGAGCGTGGTCAGTCTGCCGCGCGACTCCCTCGCGCAGATTCCCACCCGGTGCGACGACTTCACCGGGAAACAGCTACCGGCGCATCCGGCGAAACCCAACAACGCCTATGCCGAGGGCGGCGCCCGGCTCACCGTACGAAGCCGGCCGGCACCGGCTCGGCGGCGGGCAGTCCCTGCAGTACGTCCGCTCACGCCATGTGGACGGTTCGGCGGACCTGGGCCGGATTCAACGGCAGCACCGGTTCCTGGTCGCGGCGTTGCGCGAACTGATGTCCCGGCATGTGCTGACCGACCCGGAAGCGATGCTGCGCATCGGCCGCACCCTCCTCGGCGCCGCTTCCGTCGACCAGGGCTTCGGGAGCGGTGATCTGGTGGAGCCGTACTGAGCCGGGTGTCGCTGTCGGGCACCGAGTTCGCAGTGTCGAGCCGACGCCCTCGATGACCGGGTTGAAGCCGGCGATCGGCACCGTGGGCCGCTGATCCCGGTGGGACGGAACCCCCTCCCCAGCGATCCGCCGGACATGCGCTCCTCCTTGCCTCTCCAGGGAAGCTCACTCGTGTGTCGGTAGCGAGATAACACTTTCTCCTCCGCGCTGGGCCGAATGGGGCAAACGGCGCAACCAAACCCCCACTCGGTGGTTGGTCAAATCGCGGCTCTACAACGGGGTCCGCTCTCCGAAACTCTGCACCGGAGTCCGCTCTCCGAAGGGAAAGAAACATGAAGAAGCTGTGGGCAAGCGCGGCCATCGCCGCCTCCATCGTCGGCGCCACGGCTGCGACCGCCGCCCCTGCCTTGGCGATCGGCAACGACAACGGGGTCACCACCGTGAACGGCAACGGCTCCGTCCAGAAGTACGGCAATCAGGCCACGCACGGCGACATGAGCCCCCAGCTGGCGCTCGTGCAGGGTTCGCTGAACAAGCCCTGCCTCGCCCTGCCCTCGAAGGTCAACACCCAGACCCTCGGGACGGTCGGCACCGCCGTCCAGGACGTCCCGATCCTCTCGGCTCCGCAGAACCAGCAGTGCACCGAGAACTCCACCCAGGCCAAGGGCGACGAGCCGCTGTCGCACATCCTGGACAACATCCCGGTCCTGTCGGGCAACGGCGCCGGCAACAGCTGACCGCAGCACCGCCGAAGCGGGCCGCCGAACACATCGGCGGCCCGCTTTCGTGTGCGCGGGCGGCTACTTGAGGTACAGCGCCTCGATCTCGGCCGCGTACGCGGCCCGCACGGCGTGCCGCTTGACCTTCAGGGACGGGGTGAGCAGGCCGTTCTCCTCGTTGAACTCCCCCTCGACCAGCGTGAACGCTCGGATCGACTCGGCGCGCGAGACGGCCTCGTTGGCGTAGTCGACGGCCCGCTGGACGTCGGCGCGCATCCGGGGGTCGTGTACCACCTCGGACATCGGGGTGTCGGCGGGCAGTCCGCGGACGGACAGCCAGTGGGCGACCGCCTCGGGTTCGAGGGTGATCAGGGCGGCGACGAAGGGCCGGTTGTCGCCGACGACGACGCACTGGCCGATCGGCGGGCGGCTGCGCAGCCGGTCCTCCAGAACGGCCGGGGAGACGTTCTTGCCGCCGGAGGTGACGAGGATGTCCTTCTTGCGGCCGGTGATGGTGAGATAACCGTCCTCGTCGAGCGCGCCGAGGTCGCCGGTGGCGAACCACTCGTCCCGGAGCACGGCGTCCGTGGCCGCAGGGTTGTTCCAGTAGGCGCCGAAGACGATGCCGCCCTTGATCAGGACCTCGCCGTCGTCGGCGATGCGCACCGCGGTGCCGGGGACGGGCTGGCCGACGGTGCCCGGGCGGGGCCGCAGCGGGGGCACGATGGTGGCGGCCGCGCTGGTCTCGGTCAGGCCGTAGCCCTCGTAGACGATGATCCCGGCGGCGTAGAAGAAGAGGTTGAGGTTGCGGTCGAGCGGGGAGCCGCCGCTGATGGCGTAGCGCATGCGGCCGCCGAGTTCCTTGCGGACCCGGCGGTAGACCAGCAGGTCGTAGAGGGCCCAGGCGGCGTACAGCGCGGGACCCGGGCCCTTGCCCCGGTCGAGGAACTTGTCGAGGTAGGCCGCTCCGAAGCGGACGCCGACACGGTCGGCGCGGTCGAAGGAGGCGCCCCGGCCGATCTTCTCGGCGGTCGCGCGGCCGGTGTCATGGATCTTCTCGAAGAGATACGGCACGCCGACCAGAAATGTGGGGCGGAACTCCTTGAGCGCGGGCCGGAGTTCGTCGGGCTTGATGCTGGGACAGTGGCCGATCTCGATGCGGGCCATCAGACAGGCGATCTGCAGGGTGCGGCCGAGGATGTGGGCGAGCGGGAGGAAGAGGAGGGTGGAGGCCTGCTGGCGGGTGACCTCCTTGAAGATGGGGTGCAGCAGCTCGACCGTGTTGGCGGCCTCGGCGTGCAGGTTGGCGTGGGTGAGCACACAGCCCTTGGGCCGGCCGGTGGTGCCGGAGGTGTAGCAGATCGTCGCGATCGTGTCGGGCGTCAGGGCGGTACGGCGCTTGGTGACCTCCTCGTCGGGGACGTCCCGGCCGAGGACGGTGAGCTCGGTGAGCGCGTTTTCGTCCAACTCCCAGGTGCGGGGCGGTGTCTGGTGGCCGGTGGTTCCGGTCGTCACCGTGGCGGTGTTGCCGGCGGTCTCGGTGACGACGAAGCGGGCGCCGGAGTCACGGACGATCCACTCGACCTGCTCGGCGGAGGAGGTGGCGTAGACCGGGACGGTCTGGCCGCCGGCCGCCCAGATCGCGAAGTCCAGGACCGTCCACTCGTAGCGGGTGCGGGACATCACCGCGACCCGGCCGCCCGGTTCGAGGCCGGCCGCGATCAACCCCTTGGCTACGGCGCTCACCTCGTGGGCGAAGGCGGCCGCGGTGACCGGCTGCCAGGTGCCGTGCAGCCTGCGGCGCAGGATCACCGCGTCCGGGGCCTCGGCCGCGTTGGTGTGGGGCAGGTCGGCGATGCTGCCGGTGGCGGGTGTCCTCGCCATCGGCGCGGTGCGGGCCTCGCGCACCGTGCCGGACGCGTCCCTGACGACCTCGACCCTGGTGCGGGCGGCCAGGTCACCGCGTTGTTTCGCCCGCTTCAGATCCTTGCGTACGCCCATGACGGCTCCCGGTCGGCTCGGACTGGGAGCACAACTTACTCGTAAGTAAGGAAGAGTCAATGGGGTCGGGGTTCACTTCATGCTGCTCGCCTCGTCGATCGCCTCCGCCAGCTGGTCGACGTCCCGGTCCTCGGTCTTCTTCGCCAATGCCTGGGCACGCTTGCCGAGTTCACCGAGGCCGGGGTTGCCGGGGAGGGAGCCGGTGCCGTCGGGCTCCGGCGAGCGGGTGCGCAGGGTGTCGGCGAAGTAGGCGGCCGTCGCGGTGACCTGGAAGCGGCTGGGGGCGCTCCACACGTCGTCGTGCAGGGCGTCGGTCTCCAGCTGGCCGGACTCCTCGTGCGGGGCGCGGGACTTCGGGTCGAGCCAGCGGACGCTCGCGGTGGCGAGGTGGCCGTCGGCGCCGGGCTTGGTGCGCACCGCGTACAGGGCGGTGACGGTGTGGCCGGGGCCGACCTCGCCGCCGTCGACGTTGTCGTCGCGGAAGTCCTCGTCGGCGACCTTGCGGTCGTCGTAGCCGACGAGGTGGAACTCGGCGACGGTCTCCGGGTCGAAGGCGACCTGGGCCTTGGCGTCCCGGGCGGTGAGCTCGATGTTCTGCGGGAGTTGGTCGACGAAGACCTTGCGGGCGTCGTCGTCGCCGGAGACGTAGGCGGTGTGGCCGTCGCCCTTGTCGGCGAGGCGTTCCATCAGGGCGTCGCCGTAGTCGCTGCCGACGCCGACCCCGAAGAGGGTGATGCCGTGGTCGCGGCGTGCGCGGGAGACGCGTTCGAGGATGGAGTCGGCGTGCGTGTCGCCGGTGTTGGCGAGACCGTCGGAGATCAGTACGACCCGGTTGGTGGCGCCCTCGCGCAGGCCGTCGGTGGCGGTGGCGTAGCCCTTCTCGACGCCCGCGCCGAGGTTGGTGGAGTCCTCGGTCTCCAGGTCGTCGACGGCGCCGTGGACCCTGCCGCGGTGGCCGCCGAGGCGGGTCATCGGCAGGACGGTCCGCGCCTCGTCGCTGAAGGTGACCAGGGCGACCGAGTCGTCGTCGCCGAGCTGGTCGGTCATCGTGTCCAGGGACTTCTTCGCCAGGTCGAGGCGGCCGGGCTCGCCCATGGAGCCCGAGACGTCGACGACGAACGTGAGCGCGGCGGGCGGGCGTTCGCCGGAGTCGGCGGCGCGGGTGGCGAGGCCGACGCGGACGAGGGACCAGCCGGCCCTGTCGGTACGGGCCCCGTCGACGGTGACCGAGAAGCCGATGCCCTCGGGGCGGTCGTAGTCCTGGCGGAAGCTGTTGACGAACTCCTCGGGGCGCACCTGCGAGGGGTCCGGCAGCCGGCCGTCGGCGAGGACCCGGCGGGCGTAGCCGTAGGAGGCGGTGTCGACGTCGAGGGCGAAGGTGGAGAGGTGGTCGGCTGACGGGCTGTCGTCCGGGCTCTCGGCGCGCTGCTCCCCGGCCGCCGCCGAGCCCGCCGGGGCCGGGAGGCCGCCGGTGCGGTTCGAGCGGTCCGCCGAACTGCTGTTGTCCTGGCCCGCGCTGCACGCCGTGAGCAGCAGGCCGCCCGTCGCCGCGAGGGCGAGCAGGGTGACGCGCAGCCGTCGGGTACGACGGTGTGCCGTGCCGGGCCCTGGTGTTCGGTGTCGCTGCTCCATCTTCCGTGCCCCCTCTGCCGATTGACCGGTGGTTCGAACGGCCGTATTGGCGTCGCCGTCTGTGACTGTGACGGCGGAGGGGGTCGGAACGTGCGTGACGAACCGTTGCGGATGGATCTCGAAGCGGCCACGATCATGGCCCGTCGAGACAGGTGGGTGACCCTCCGTTGACCTAGGAGACCACGTCCTTGCGGGCGAAACCGCGGAAGGCCAGGGCGAACAGGACGAGCGCGTACGTTATGGAAATCGCCGTGCCCTGGATCATGCCGGACCACTCGGGATGCGGCTGGACGGCGTCCGCCCAGGCGAACTGCCAGTGCGCGGGCAGGAAGTCCCGCCAGTGACCGAGGGCCGTCACGGCGTCCAGGACGTTGCCGACGATGGTCAGGCCGACCGCGCCGCCGACCGCGCCGAGCGGCGCGTCGGTCTTGGTCGACAGCCAGAACGCCAGCCCGGCGGTGACCAGTTGGGACACGAAGATGTACGCCACCACCACCAGCAGGCGCTGCGTGGCCGTGCCGGTGTCCAGCGCGCCGCCGGTGGGGATCTGCAGCGGGCCCCAGCCGTAGGCGGCCGTGCCGACGGCCAGGGCGACCACCGGCAGCAGGATCATCGCGGCGAGGCTGAGGCCGAGTCCGACGACGAGCTTGGACCACAGCAGGCGGGCGCGCGGCACGGGCGCGGCCAGCAGATAGCGCAGGGAGGACCAGCCGGCCTCCGAGGCGACGGTGTCCCCGCAGAACAGGGCGACCGGGATGACCAGCAGGAAGCCGGCCGACACGAACAGGTTGACGGCGGCGAAGTTGGCGCCGGACGCCGTCGCCGTGTCCATCAGCGTCACCCGGCCGTTGCCCTGGCTCGGGTTGCCGATCGCGAAGGCGATCAGCAGCACGAACGGCAGGGCGGCGAGGATCGCGCCCATGACGAGCGTGCGGCGGCGCTTCAACTGCCGTATCAGCTCGACCCGCAGGGGCAGGGTGCGGCCCGCGCGGTAACCGGAGGCGGTCTCGGTGCGCTCGACGAGCGTGCTCATGCGGAACCTCCGATCAGGGTGAGGAAGGCGTCCTCCAGGCGGCGGTGCGGGCCCACCGACTGGACGGGCACTTCGAGCCGTACGAGCTCGACGACCAGGCGCTGCGCGCTGCCGTCGGGGTCGAGCCGAACCAGGAGGCCGCCGTCGACGGCCACCGCGGAGGCGACGCCCGGCAGGGTGGCGACCTTCTCGACGACCGGCTCCGCCACGGGAGCGGCGGTGCCGACGAGCAGGGTGTCGCCCGAGCCGACGATCTCCCCCACCGGGCCCGCCTGGACGAGCCGGCCGCGGTCCATGACGACCAGGTGCGTGCAGGACTGCTCGACCTCCGCGAGGAGGTGGCTGGAGACGATGACCGTACGTCCGGCGGCCGCGTAGCGGATCATCACCTCGCGCATCTCGCGGATCTGCGGCGGGTCCAGGCCGTTGGTCGGTTCGTCGAGGATGAGCAGGTCCGGCAGGCCCAGCATGGCCTGGGCGATGGCCAGGCGCTGGCGCATGCCCTGGGAGTAGGTGCGCACGGCCCGGGCGAGCGAGTCGCCGAGTCCGGCGATCTCCAGTGCCTCCTCCAGATGGGCGTCCGCGGACGGGCGGCCGGTGGCCTGCCAGTACAGCTCCAGGTTCTCCCGGCCGGACAGGTGCGGCAGGAAGCCCGCACCCTCCACGAACGCGCCGACCCGGGAGAGGACCGGGGCGCCGGGGCGGATGGCGTGCCCGAAGACGCGGATCTCACCGGCGTCCGGCTTGATCAGGCCCATCAGCATGCGCAGGGTGGTCGTCTTGCCCGCGCCGTTCGGCCCCAGCAGGCCGAGGACCTGGCCCTTCTCGACGCGGAAGGTCACCTCCCGCACCGCGTACCGGTCGGCGGAGCGGGCGTACCGCTTGCTCAGGCCGGTGATCTGCAACGGGATGTCGGCGAGGTCTGGGTCGGGAGGGGGTGCCGCGGTCGTGCGGCGGCGGCTCGTCAGGAGCAGGGCCAGGGCGATGAGCGCGCCGGCCAGCGGCAGCCACCACACCCAGGACGGGAGCGGGGCGGCGGCGGTCGTCACACCGGGGGCCGTCGGCACGGTGAGGTCGCCCTTCAGCGAGACGGTGTACGTCGCCGGGGCGGTCGGGGAGGCGTAGCCGAGGTCGGTGGAGGCGAGGACCAGGCGGAGCCGGTGACCTTGCTCGACCTCGTGGTCGATCGCCGGGAGGGTGATCGTGACGTCCTTGCCGGCCTTGGCGCCCTCGACGCGGACGGGCGTCACCAGCTGCGAGGGCAGTACGGGCGTGCCGCCGCCGGGCCCGACGTCGTACACCTTCGCGAAGAGGACGGCGTCGTCGCTCGTCGACGTCACGTGCACGGTGACGGTCGGCGATCCGGTGACGCGCAGGCCGGTGCCGAGCGGCGCCGACTCGAAGCGGGCGTACTGGCCGGGGAAGTCCAGCGAGACGCCGACGCCGAGCGAGGACAGCTGGGCGAGGCCGCCCGCGCCGCCGAGGCCGGGCAGGGCCGAGACCCCGGGCGGAGTGGCGCCGGGCGGGTTGTCGAAGCGCTGCCGGGTGCCGCGCAGGGCGACCGGGCGCCGTCCGCTCTCCAGGCCCGGGTAGGTGGTGTCGGTGGCGCCGCGCAACTGGGCCGCGCCGCTGGTGGAGTCGACACCTCCGGTGCGGGTGACGCGGAAGGCCGGGCCGGTGTCGGTGCCCTTGTCGTCCTTGAGGTACCGGTCGAACCAGGCACGCACGCGTGACTGCGTCCGCCCGGTCTCCATGTCGCCGCCGTCGTGCCCGCCGGCGATCCAGTCGACGTCCACCGGGGCGCCGTTGGCGCGGATCGCCTTCGCGGCCGCGTCCGCCTGGCCGAGCGGGAAGAGGGAGTCGGTCTGGCCCTGCATCAGCAGGGTGGGCACCTTGATACGGCTGCCGACGGCGGAGGGGGAACGGGCCTGGAGCAGCTCGCGGGCCCGGGCGTCGGGCCTGCCCGACTCGGCGACCCGCTCGTACATCCGGCACAACTGCGGTTCGAATTTCTCGCAGCCGCCGCCGGAGTTGACGAAGATGCCGGCCCACAGCTTCTTGAAGACGCCGTTCGGGAACAGGGCGTCCGCGAGGTTCCAGTAGGTGATCGCCGGGGCGATGGCGTCCACACGCTGGTCGTAGCCGGCGGCCAGCAGGGAAATCGCGCCGCCGTACGAGGCGCCGGCGACGCCCACGCGCGGGTCGCCGGGCTTGTCGAGCTGGACCTGGGGCTGCTCGGCCAGCCAGTCGATGAGCTTGGAGACGTCCGCGACCTCGCCCTTGGGGTCGTTGAGGCCGATTTCGCCCGTGGACCTGCCGAAGCCCCGGGCGGACCAGGTCAGTACCGCGTAGCCGTCTCTGGCGAGGTCCTCCGCCTGCTGCCGTACGTCCTGCTTGCTGCCGCCGAAGCCGTGGGCCAGCAGCACGGCGGGCCTGCGGCCGGCGGGGCCGGACGTGAAGTACGAGGTGTCGACGCGGACACCGTCGATGGCCATGATGCGGTCGGTCTCGTGCACCGGGGGCTTGCTGTCCGAGGCGACAGCCGTCCACGTTCCCGCGCCCGCGAGTACGACGACGGCGGCCCCGGCGGCCAGCAGCCGTCGGGGCCTCCGTAGCAGCCCTCGCCGGTGGGGCAGTCGAAGATCCATGCGTCAACGGTACGGGGCGTCGCTGAGAGTTCGAAAAGGCCGTGCGCGCCTCCGGTATGAACTGGACGATCCTGCGTCCGGGCGGCTTCGCCTCCAACGCCTGCGCCTGGATCGAGACGGTCCGTACGCAGCGCGCAGTGCTCGCCCCGTTCGCCGACGTGGCGCTGCCGGTCGTGGACCCGGCGGACATCGGCCTCGGGGAACATCGGTACAGCCTTTGGCCCTGAGATGGGTCATGGTCTGGTTGCGTTCGGTGCGACACGGAGTGTCCGGGGTGAATCCAGCGCGAGCGCGTTGGATGATGAGGCATGGTGCGCGAGGAGAGCCGCGGGTGGGCTGAGACCGCCATCGCCGGATTGCAGGTCCGTGGCGATGGTGTGGCTGCGATACGCCTCCTCGGGTGGGAGTGCGTTCTGCCGCTCTCGGTAGTCAGGACGGTCGTTGTCGCGCCGCTGGCCGAATGGCCGCCCGCTCCCCCGCCGATGACGGTTCCGGGCGATGAGGCGGCGACCCCGCCCGTGGCCTTGGAGCAGCAGGCGCGTTGAGCCAGTGGACACGCGCACTTGTGCGCCGAACCGGCGCTCGTGCCGGCGGCCCCCCGATCCCTGCCCGGCATCGGGGGGCCGCCGCGTGTGCCGATGGGCTACTCGCCCTGGTCGGAGTCCGTGTCTGAATCCTCGATCTCGCCGGGCTGGGGCCAGCAGCCGAACGGGCGAGGTCGCGGGCGACGGCGATGTCCTCGCTTCCCTCGAACGCGGCGACCACCGATCCTGCGCCCAATAAACCGCCTGCTTCCGAAACTTCACCGCACTTACCGACTTTCGGCCGGACTCGGCACCGTCCCATCACGTGTCAGAGTCAAGGACAGACGATCGCTGGCCCCTTCGTGTCGGCTCACTGAAATGAAGCTGCGGAGATAAGGTGCGTAGTGCTTTGTCAATGCGTGTCGGCTATCTTCGGTCGCCTGCGCAGCTGGTTGCCGCTCGGAGGAAACAGCCGTGCAAATCTGTGTGGTGGCGCTCGGAAAGATCGGCCTGCCCCTGGCCGTCCAGTTCGCGGCAAAAGGCCACCACGTCATCGGCTCCGACGTGGACGAACGAGTCGTACACCTGGTAAATGAGGGCGTTGAGCCTTTCCCCGGCGAGGCTGAACTCGCTGAGAGGCTGAAGAGCGTCGTCGGGGCGGGGCGGCTGCAGGCCACCACCGACACGACCGCGGCGGTCGCGCACGCCGAGGCGGTCGTCCTGGTCGTTCCGGTATACGTCGACGCCCAGGGCACGCCCGACTTCGGCTGGATGGATACAGCGACGCAGGCGGTGGCGCGCGGACTGCGGCCGGGCACACTCGTGTCCTATGAGACGACACTGCCCGTCGGTACCACTCGAGGGCGCTGGGCGCCCATGCTCGAGCAAGGCAGCGGGCTGACCGCGGGCCGGGACTTCGCTCTCGTCTTCAGCCCCGAAAGGGTCCTGACCGGACGCGTATTCGCCGACCTGCGCCGCTACCCCAAGCTGCTCGGCGGCATCGACGTGGCCTCCGCCCGCCGAGGTGTCGAGTTCTACGAGTCCGTCCTCGACTTCGACGTACGCGACGAACTGACTCGTCCCAACGGCGTCTGGGACCTCGGCTCGGCGGAGGCCGCGGAGTTCGCGAAGCTGGCCGAGACGACCTACCGTGACGTGAACATCGGGCTGGCGAACCAGTTCGCACGGTTCGCGGACCGCATCGGCATCGACGTGGAGCTGGTGATCGACGGCTGCAACTCGCAGCCCTACAGCCACATTCACCGGCCTGGCATCGCCGTAGGCGGTCACTGCATTCCCGTCTATCCGCGCATGTATCTGTGGAACGACTCGGACGCGACAGTCGTACAAGAGGCCCGTACGGCCAATGCCTCGATGCCCGAGTACGCGGTACGGCGGCTTGCGGAGGTGTACGGCGACCTGACCGGCGCAGGCGTGCTCGTATGGGGCGCCGCCTACCGGGGCGGCGTCAAGGAGACCGCATTCTCCGGGGTGTTCCCCGTCGTCGAGGCGCTGCGGGCGCGCGGCGCCGAGCCGTACGTGTCCGACCCGCTGTACACGGCCGATGAGCTGAGGGCACTCGGCCTGCCGCCGTACAGCGGCCAGACAGTCACCGCCGCTGTCGTCCAGGCCGATCACGACGAGTACCGAGAGCTCGGATCCGACCGGTTCCCGGAGGTGCGCGTCGTGGTCGACGGGCGGCGGATCACCGACCCCGATCGATGGGCCGGGGCCGAGGTGATCCTGCTCGGTGCGCCGACCCGGACGGCTCAGCGGGCTTGAGATCCGCTCACGCGATCTTCCAGCGCCCGCACCACACGGGGTGCTGCTTCGCCGTCGCCGTACGGCACGCCGCGTGAGCTCTTGGGCGCAGGACGCAGGACGGTGTCACGCCATGCCTGGGAGCCCAATGCACGGGGATCCGGCACGAGTGCGTTCCAGCCGCCCCGGAGCGTTTCGGGCCATTCCGTCTCCGTACGGAGTGTCGTGCAGACGCGCTCCAGGAGGAACGCCTCTTTCTGGAGTCCTCCCGAGTCGGTGATCACGCCACGCGAGCCGAGCACCGTGCGGATCAGCTCGGCGTAGGGAAGGGGACGGCTGAGGCGGAGGGAGCCGCTGTCGAGCTTGATGCCGAAGTCCTCTGCACGTGCGAGCAGCCTGGGATGGGCGGCCAGGGCGACGGGGACCGGCAGACTGGCCAGGGCATCCACGAGAGCGGCCAGGCGGTCGGGACGATCCGTGTTCTCGGCCCGGTGCAATGTGGCGAAGACGTAGGGCTCCTGGGCGTCGGCGAAGGCCGGAAGTGCGGCGGTGGCCTTGCCCCTCAGCACCTCGTCCCTGATGCGCAGGCACGTGTCGACCATGACGTCCCCGGTCAGGACCACACGGTCGGCCAGGCCCTCGGCTGCCAGGTGGTGCACCGCCTCCTCGGTGGGTGCGAGCAGCAGATCGGCAGCGTGGTCCGTGAGGACGCGGTTGTGCTCCTCGGGCATCCGCCGGTTGAAAGAGCGCAGGCCCGCTTCCAGGTGGGCGACGGGGATGTGCTGTTTGGCAGCGGAAAGGGCGCCGGCAAGAGTGGAGTTGGTGTCTCCGTAGACGAGCACCCATTCGGGGCGTGCGGCGGCGATGACGGGATCGAGGGCCGCCAGGATGGTGCCGGTCTGCACTCCGTGGGTGCCCGAGCCGACGCCCAGGTGCACGTGGGGCTCGGGGATGGAGAGGCCGGTGAAGAAGACGTCGGACAGATCGGCGTCGTAGTGCTGACCGGTGTGGACGATCATATGATCGTGCTCCGTATTGCCGAACGCTGCGGCGACTGCGGCAAGTTTGACGAATTGGGGTCGCGCCCCGACTACACTCATGACCTTCATGGGCTCGACTTTTCTCGGTATTGAGCTGAAAGCTCCGTCAGAATTCCGTCGTTCTCCGAGTAGAGATTCCCATTGCTCGGGCACTCCCAGAGTCCGACCCGATCCGGCAGTGCGCGCAGACGCTCGCCGGCAGGTCCCACCCATCCGATCCGTTGGGCAGGGACACCGGCGACGAGGGCGAAATCCGGTACGTCCTTGGTGACGACGGCCCCCGCGGCGACCATCGCCCAGCGGCCGATGCCGACCGGAGCCACACACACTGAGCGTGCGCCGAGTGACGCGCCCTCAGCGACCCGTACGCCGACCGCCTCCCAGTCGCCGGCGCGCTTCGGACGCCCGTCCGCGCCGACGGCACGAGGATTGCGGTCGTTCGTGAGGACGACCGCGGGCCCGACGAAGACGCCGTCGGCCAGTTCGGCGGGCTCATACACCAGCGCATGGTTCTGAATCTTGACCCTGTGGCCGATCTTCACTCCGGGTCCCACATAGACACCCCGGCCCACGACGCAGTCGCAGCCGAGCACGGATTCCTCGCGGATCTGCGCGAGTTCCCACACCGTCGTACCCGGGCCGAGCACGGCCGACTCGTCGACCTGCGCACCGGGCGCGATCCGCACCTGCGCAAACGCCACCTCACCGCTTTGGTTCATGTACTGAGCAACGAGCACTGACTGCTGCGGGTACTGCTCTCCGGGTACTGCTCTGCGGGTAGCCTCGGCAGGCTGGTTCCTGGACCTCGGCAGGGGTGCTCGTCATGACCGCTGGGGGGCCACCGCCAGGGTCGGCGTGCGCGGGCGTCGCAGGCTCACGGATGCCTTCCGCCGTGCCGAGTCGAGGACCGCCTCCGCCACCTCCACCGTCCTCAGTCCCTGATCGAGCGTGACGATGTCAGTGGCCTTCCCGTCCACGGCATCACGGAACAGCTCGTGCTCGACGAGGAGCGGCTCACGCTTGGGGATGGCGTAGCGGACCATGTCGCCCTCGGCCACACCGCGGAAGGCGCGCAGGGCCTCCCACTCGGTGGCCACCGCTCCGTTGGCGTGGAAGGTCAGGTCTGCCGTGAGAGTGTCGGCGACGAGGCAGCCACGCTCGCCGGTCACCGACGTGTAGCGCTCCTTGTGGGGGCTGAGCCAGTTGACGAGGTGGCTGACCAGGGTGCCGTCGCTGAGGTCGCCGACCACGGAGACCATGTCCTCGTGGAGTCGGCCGCTCTTGGACACCGTGCGCGCGCAGAGCGAGACGTAGTCGTGGCCGGTGACCCAACCGGTGAGGTCGATGTCGTGGGTGGCCAGGTCCTTGACGACCCCGACGTCGGCGATGCGGTGCGGGAAGGGTCCCTGGCGGCGCGTGACCACTTGGAAGACGTCCCCGAGTTCTCCCGCCTCGAGTCGGGAACGCAGGCTCTGCAATGCCGGGTTGAACCGCTCGACGTGTCCGACACCGGCGACCAGTCCCGCTCTGTCGAAGGCGTCGACCAGTCGCCGTGCGGCCGTCGCCGAGTGGGCGAGCGGCTTCTCGATCAGCGCGGACACGCAGTTGTCGGCCAAGGCCAGGCCGACCTCCTCGTGCAACGCCGTGGGACAGGCGACCACCGCGTAGTCGAGTCCACGCGCGAGCAGCTCATGCAGGGTGGGGACGACAAGGGTGTTCCGGCCGGCGCCCGTGGTATCGCCTGCCGGGTCCATGACGCCCACCAGCTCGACGCCGTCGAGCGACGACAACACCCGGGCATGGTTGCGTCCCATGGCTCCAAGGCCGATGAGCCCGGCCCGCAGGGTGCGCCGGCTCACCGGCTTCTTCCGGCATCGTTCACGGCCTGTGCGACCCGCTCCAGCTCGGCCTGCCGCAGGGTCGGGTGTACCGGGAGGGACAGAACCTCCGTCGCTGCCCGATCGGTCTCGGGCAGGGGCGGGCTGCCCTGGTCCTGATAGGGCCTGAGTCGGTGGATCGGGGTCGGGTAGTACACCGCGCTGCCGATGCCCTGTCGCGCCAGGTCCCGCTGCACGGAATCCCGGAGACCGCCCGGGATGCGGACCGTGTACTGGTGGTAGACGTGCCGCGCACCGTCGGCCTCCTGCGGGATGGACAGCGCCTCGATGTGGGTGTCGAGCACCTTGGCGTTGGCTCTCCGCCGCTCCGTCCAGGCCGGCAGCTGCTTCAGCTGCTCACGGCCGACGGCCGCCGCGACGTCGGTCATCCGCATGTTGGCCCCGACGATCTCGTTCTCGTAGCGCTGCTCCATTCCTTGGTTCCGCAGAAGCCGAAGGGTGCGGGCGAGGTGCGGGTCGGCGGTCGAAATGATGCCGCCCTCGAGAGCGTGCATGTTCTTCGTGGGATAGAAGCTGAAGCATCCCGCCTCACCGAAGGTGCCGACGGGGCGTCCGTGCAGCGTGGCTCCGTGCGCCTGACAGGCGTCCTCCAGTACGGCGAGCCCATGGCGTGCGGCAAGTTGCATCAGCTGGTCCATGGGCGCGGGGTGCCCGTACAGATGCACCGGCATGAGCGCGGCGGTGCGCGGACCGATCACCGCTGATACGGCGAGCGGGTCGAGGCAGTAGGTGCCGGACGTGATGTCGGCGAAGACTGGATCGGCGCCTACCAGGCGTACTGCGTTGGCGGTGGCCGCGAACGAGAACGAGGGCACCACGACCTCGTCTCCCGGCCCGATGCCCAGAGCCATGAGGCTCAGCTGCAGGGCGGAGGTTCCTGAGTTGACCGCTACGCAGGCGCGGCCGGCGACCAATGCGGAGAACGCGTCTTCGAACGCGGCCACTTCCGGGCCCTGGACGACACGGCCACTACGCAGAACGCGTACGGCCGCAGCGATCTCGGCTTCTCCGATCACGGGTCTGGCCGCCGGGATCGATGGAAGGGAGCGGGTCACTGGACTTCTCCGTTCGGGGGGCGAAAGAGAGTCGACCCACGATCAACTGCTGCTCGCCCCGTCCGGTTTTCCTGCGCGCCGCGTAGCCACCCTTTTGGACGATCGCGATACGACCGGCTCCACCGCCCGAGGCGAACGGCGACATCGATGACGCATCGCTCACAGCCGAACCAGTCCGCTCACCTCCCTGGCGATCTCCAGGGCACACTCGTACAGCTCCTCACGAGGCCCGCCCCAGGGGTCCGAGATGTCGTCCTCGGCCTGCGGGACCGGGGCCGCGGTACCGCGACGGTTGGCAGCCGCCGCCACCACGGCCTCGAATCCGCCCGCACCCTCCCCTGCGGCTCCCCCGTTCGCGAGCCGCACGAACTCCTTCAGGGTGAAGCAGCGCCGCATCGCCGCCGGGGCGAGGCGGACGGCCGCCTCGCGGTGCTCGCGCGCGAGTCCGAGGACCAGTGGGGCACCCGCCAAGAGCTGTGCGGTGAGCGGCCGGGAGACGAATCCGGAGCCGTCGCCGCCCAGCCGTTCCAGGACCGCCCGGGTGGTGTCCTCCATGCGGGGACGGTGACACGCCTGCGTACCGGCGCTCTCCGGCCGCAGGACCGAACCCGGCGGCAGCCTCGCCGCCAGAAGGCGCTCGGCGAGCACCGAGCGGTACACGTTGGCCGTGCAGACGAACAGGATCCGTGTCATGTCCCGTCCGCGGTGCGCGTCACCGCCGGGGCGGCCGCATCCTCCTGCGTGGCCGACGTACGCGGGGCGGGCAGCTCGCCGTAGGCGCCGTAACGGCCGTAACGGCCGCCCTTGGGAACCGGAGCCATGCTGAACACGGTGCCGAGCACGCGCGCGCCCACGCGCTCCAGCGATTCCCTGGCGGTGCGCACCTGGTCCCGGTTGGTCTTCCCGGCCCGTACGACGAGCAGCGCGCCCTGGGTGAGAGAGGCGAGCCCCGCGGTGTCGGCGACCGGCAGCAGCGGCGCCGTGTCGATGATCACGACGTCGTACATGTCCGCGAGCTCGCGCAGCACCTCTTCCATACGCGCCGAGGCGAGCAGTTCCGCGGGGTTCGGCGGCACAGCGCCGCTGGCGAGCACCGAGAGCCCGCCGGCGACCTTCTGCATCACATCCTCGACACGGGCCTGTCCGATGAGCACCGTGGTCAGACCGCCGTCCTGGACGAGGCCGAAAGCCGGTGCCACGCAGGGGCGGCGGAGGTCGCCGTCCACGAGGCAGGTGGAGACGCCGGCCTCGGCGAGGGATCGGGCGAGGTTCATCGCGATGTTCGTCTTGCCCTCACTGGGCACCGAGCTCGTCACCATGATGATCCGCGGCGGATCGTCGACCTGTGAGAACTGCAGGTTGGTCCGCAGCTTGCGGAACGCCTCGGCACGCTCGGAGTACCCGTCGGCACTGATCAGCGGCTGCCTTGGGGCGTTCCTGTCGTACGGGATGGTGGCGAGGCCGGGCATGTCGGTGAAAGCACCCAGTGCCTCGCTCGTCTTGAACGTGGTGTCGAGCGTCTCGAGGAGGGCCACCAGCCCGGCGGCGAGCAGCAGGCCGCCCACCACACCCGCGGCCAGGTTGAGCAACGGGCGGGGCTCTGTGGGAGAGGTCGGGGCGACGGCTGCCTCGGTGACGCCCATGGAGACCGGGGAGACCGGGCGTACGGACGCGTCGTCATCGGCCCCGTCGCCCTTCTTGGATGTCGAGGAGACCGGCCGCTTGGGGGTCTCCAACCGCTCGACGACCGAACTGAACCGCTTTGCCACGGCGTTGGCGATGCGCGCCGCGCGCCGGGGCGCGGTGTCCCGGACGGTGATGTCGATGAGCACGGTCTTGAGCGGGACGCCGGCGGTGATCCGGGACGCCAGCTCCTCCGGAGTGGTGTGCAGCCGCAGCTGTTTCACCACCGGAGCGGTGACCTGACGGGTCCTCACGATCTCGGCGTACGACTGCACGCGCGCCTGCGAGAACGTCTGCCCCTGGTTCAGATCGATGGTGTTCTCACCGGCGCGGGTGGCGACGAAGAGCTGCGTCTTCGCTTCGTAGACGGGGGTGCTCGCGTTTGTCACGGCGAGCGCCGTCCCGACCGCGAGAACCAGACAGACCACGACTGTCGGCCATCGTCTGGCAAGAGCCTTCAGGAATCCTTGGAGATCCAAGCTGCACCCCTCACGGGACTGAGGGAACCACCCGAATCTGGGCTTTCTGTTCCCTATGGACGATGTCGACCATAGGGACTCGGACTCTTCGAAAGAGGGAGCAACCGCCTGTGTCGCCCTCTCGAAAGACCCTTGCGACGCGCACCGCGCGAGCCGGGACTGGGCCAATCCGGTGACTTCTCGCGCCATCAGACTAACGAGTGTCGTTATGTTCTCTTTGCGCCCTGTATCCAGGTCTTGGTGTCCGCACCGAAATGACGGCCGCCGCACGATCAGGCCCCGGACCCAAGTCGAGGAGATTGAAGAAGATGACAGCATCACGCAGATGGCGGGCCGCTCTGGTGTCGGCGGCCTCGACTGCCATTCTCATCGGAGCACCGCTGATCGGGGCGCAGGCCGCGTCGGCGCAGCCGTACCCGCCGCCGCCTCCGCCCCTGTCCGTCAGCAGCACGACGGTGACAGCCGGGGATTCCCTGGACTTCAGCACCGCCGCCGGGGTGTTCGCCCCCAGGTCGAGCGTCACGGCGCTGCTGGAATCGACCCCGGTCGTGCTCGGCCACTTCCGGGCCCGGGCCGACGGATCGGTTTCGGGGACCGTGACCATCCCGGTGAACACCATCACCGGCTGGCACGTGTTCCGGCTCACCTCGTCTCACCCCGACCCGAGTGTCGGCGTCAGCATCTACGTGCTGGGCAGTGTGAAGCCCACCCCGCCCCCCAAGCCGCCGCACCACCCGGGCAAGCCCGGGCACCACGGCTCCCCGGGACACGTCGGCCACAACGGAGGTGGCGTCGGACGCAGCGACTCCCACGAACTCGCCGCAGCCGTCGACCCGGCGAGCTACCCGGGCGCCGAGAAGCTCGCGACGACGGGCAGTGACAAGGCCCTGGTGATCGGCGGCACCGCGACCGCCCTCCTCACGGCCGGTGGTGGCACGATGCTGGCCGTGCGCCGTCGGCGCAGCTCCTGACGATCAGGGCGTGCCCACAGCAGGACCACGGCGTCCCGGCCCCGGCCGGGACGCCGTCCGTCTGCCCGGAACCTGCATCGGAGCCACCGCGCTGCTCACCCGATCCGGGGCGTGAGCGCGGGTTCGCGGACCTTCGCCCGCAGGCTTCGGCGAGGGGACCACCCTGAGGCGGCCGGCCTCGCCGCGGGCCTCCTGCGTGCCGGCGAAGTCACCCCCGGCTCTCCTCTTCCGCATGAGGTACCCCTCGCGGACCCTGGGCCTCCAGCGGGGTCACATCGTCCCGGCACGGACCACATTCCTGTACAGCCGTTCGAGTTCGGCGACCTTCAGGGAACCACGCTCGGTCCGGTCGATGAGCCGGTTGTTGGCAAGGCGATCGGCGGCATCCAGTGGCCCCGTGCCTGAGAGGGCATCGGCCAACGTGCTGACCAGCGGGTCGGGAAGCAGGTCCGCCAGCAGGCCGTCCGCCAGCAGTTCCCGGTAGGGCGCGATGTCGGAGAGCAGCAGCCGGCACCCGGCAGCCGCGGCCTCCAGCACCGAGGAGCTTCGCTGGTCGGACCGGGGGACCGAGATCGCCACATCGCTCGCGCGCATCAGGCTGAACAGCTCGGCCTGGCCGAGCCGCTGATCGACGAGGGCGACCCGGCCGGACAGGTCTCGTGCCCGGGCGCGCAACAGCCCGAGATACTCCTGCTGCGCCTGTCTGGCGGCCGGGTGAGCCGGCTGATGACCCGCCACCAGCAGGAGGAACAGGTCCGGCCGGACCCGCGCGGCGCGGGAGAAGGCCGCGAGGATCTCGTGTGTCCGGTAGACGTCCGACGTGCTGCGGACCGACAGCGCGACCGTGGCTTCCGCCGGAATGCCGTACTTCGCGCGTGTCACCCGGGGATCGGCTTCGTGTCCGGCATCCAGCAGCGCGTCCGGTACGCCCCAGGACAGGACCGTGATCCGTGAGCGGAGGACCCGGTACCGGCTCGCGACCAGCTCAGCCACCTCCCGGGAGGTCGGCACCACGCGCGCGGCCCGCCGCAGCGCCAGCCGAGCGACCAGCGCCCGGCCGGGATGCCGGTCCGCCGCGCGCAGTTCGGAGCCCCACGGCGTGACAAGCAGCGGCACCGCCGGGCGGGCCGGCAGCAGAAGGGAGAGCGCCCCGTGCACACCGAGCGAATGCACGTGGATGACATCGGGCCGCGCACCGCGCACCTCGCGGCGCAGCCAGTGCCCCGCGCGCAGCACCCGCGACGCCCGGCTCCCTCCGGCGGGGGCGGATGTGATGCGCCAGTCATCGGGACGCAGGCCCGGCCCGTGCCAGCTGCAGACCGTCACCTGATGCCCCCGCAGGGCCAGGTCGTCCGCCCAACGCCGGGTGTGCGCCGACGTCGCCGGCGCGAGCAGGACGACGCGCAGCGGCGCGGCCGACGCAGCGTCCATGCCCCGCCGTAGCGGGACGTGATCACGATCCAGCACGGTGCTCCCTGAGCACGAAACGGCCCTTGCCCGCCGCTGCTCGCAGCCGCCCGGTCGGGCTCCTCGTGTAGCGCTCCCACGCGGTGCCCACCGCCAGCCATCGCGGGTCGGCGAGCGCGCGTCCGGCCGCGGTCAGCAAAGCGGTGTGCAGGCAGTGGTAGGCGAAACTGGCGGGCGCGTGGTGCCGCAGGTCGTATCGGGTCCAGTACCCCAGGTCGAACTCGGGCAGCGAGTCGCGCAGCCGGTCCGCCACGCGCTCGTGGACAGTCCCGCCCTGATACCCACTCAGCTCGCACAGACCGAAGAGGGCGAAGACCGCACCGTTGAGAATGTGACTGACCGGGTCCGACGGGCACTCCTCGGGAAAAGGGCGCCCCAGTCGGTCGTAGTGCGAACAGCCACCCGCCTCCAGCGGCCGAAGCATCAGTTCCACCGCACCCTCGCTCGCATCGAGAAAGGACCGCTCGCCGGTCGTGGCGTGTGCGCGCAGCATCACGGACACCGCCAGGCCCTGAGCCATGGCGGAGTACCAGCCCGGGCGTACGCCGTACCGCGGCACCGGTACCGGATAGCGCCAGCCGCCATTGCCGTCCTGGGCGGCACGCAGCCACCCGGCCTGGGTCAGCAGAGCCCGGATGCCCGACGGCCGTTCGTCCGCAGTGGCAGGGGACCATCCGGCGGCCAGCGCGCGGGTGTGCTGGGCGAGCGCGTACAGGCTGACCGAGACCGGGTTCCGGTACGTTGCGCCGGTCACGGCACGCGTCACCACGACGTGCTCGTGGTCGAGCACGCTCCCGGCGGTCATCGGCCGCAGGTCGAGCGGGTATCTCCCCGGTGGGCCGGTCGGCGTGTCACCTGGCGGTGTCGTGACGTCGACCGGGAAGCTCGGCCGCCGCAGATCGCGTACCGCCTTCCCCGCCATGCCGGCGAGGGATGCTTTGGACCACGTGCTGCCCTTCACGCCTTCCTCCGGTGGAGCGGCCGGCGTCGCCCCCGCGCGGCCAGCGCCTGGTGGTACAGCCCGTCCACCTGGCTCACTGTCCCGGCGATGTCGAACTGCCGGAGCGCGAGTTCGCGGCCGCGGCCGGCCATGCGGAGACGCGCTGCGGGATCGGCGACCAGTGCGTTCACGGCCTGTGCCAGTGCTGCCGCGTCGGCGGGTGGGACCAACAGGCCGGTACGGCCGTGCTGGACGGTGTCCGGCAGGCCACCGACCTCAGTCGCCACCACGCCCTTGCGCATGAGCAGCGCCTCCACCACGGTGTAGCAGGCGGACTCGTCCATGGAGGGGTTCACCAGTACGTCCAGCCCGGCCATGACCGAGCTGATGTCGGACCGGAAGCCGGTGAACCGGATCCGGTCGGCGACGCCGAGCCGGGCGGCGCGGCGTTCCAGCTCTCTCCGGTACTCTCCGTCGCCGACCAGCTCGTCGCCGATCACGAAGAACCTGGCGTCGGGGTTCTGCCGCAGAATCAGCGGGACGGCGTCGATGAAGACTTCGTGCCCCTTGACGCCGACCTGGCGGAATTCGCGCAACTTGCTCGGGTACATGTAGGCGACCATGCCGATGGCCGGCGTGTCGGCGCCGAGCCCGAACTCCCGGCGGAACGGGCCCGCCGGCGTGGCCGGATCGAACCGGTGCACGTCGCAGCCGTAGTAGCTGACGGCGACCGACCGCGCTCCCATGGCCCGGTAGCGGTGCGCGATCGCCCGGCACGACCCGAGCACCAGGTCGTCCCGACGCAGCGAGAGCCACTCCAGGATCCGGAAGGGAGCCATCCGTAGATGCACCAGTCCTGGAACCTGCGACACGACCAGCGCCGGCCTATGGGCGAACGACGCCACTCGTGCCGCGAGCATCGCGATGATCAGATGCGAGTGGATGACATCCGGCTTGTACTGCCTGACGAACTTCATCAGCCGCCACTGCGCGGCCATCAGCCCGGGCAACTGCCTGATACGACGGGACAGTCCGAACCCGATGATCTCCACCTGGACGCCCCCGATCCTGCGCAGCCGCTCGGCGAGCGGGCCTTCGCGAGGAAGCACCGCGCAGACCTCGTGGCCGAGCTCGGCCAGCCCCCGCACCTGATCGTGGAACCAGCTCCCACCGACGGCGGTCGAGGTGATCTGGAGGATGCGCAGCCGCCGCGGGGGCTTCCCGCTCTCGAACGTACTCATGGCCCCACCGGCGCGGGCGCCGACGCCAGTACCGGTGCCGACGCCCGTACCGGTGGCGATTCCGGCACCGGTGCCGGTGCCGCTTCCGGCCCCCGTGACGGGCCGACCGGAACCGGCTTCGCAGCCAGAATGATCAGCATCAGGGCGGCCAGCAGAGGGGGCACCAACAGGACCTCACCGAACAGCGAGCAGACCCCGGCACCGACCATGGCCAGCAGCGCCGCCTCACCCGCAGGATCACCGGAGCGGATCGCCCGCCAGGCCCGGCGGGCGCCGAGCAGGGCAAGTGCGCCGATTCCGAGCGCCCCCACAAGCCCCGTCTGCGAGAGAACGGTCAGATACGTGTTGTGCGCGAATTCCAGGAGTGGGAACTGTAGGAACATGACCTCGTAATCACCGGTGGCTTGGTAATAGGCGGGCAACTGGGCGGCGAAGTTCAGGTATCCGACGCCGAAAGCCGGGTGCGCCTCGAACATCCGCAGGGCACTGCTCCACAGATCGAGCCGTACAGCGGAGTTGGCGTCCGGGGCGCCGCCGAGGATCGAGTCGAACCGGGCCGCGATCGCCGCGGGCAGCAGCGGCAGCATGCAGGCCACGCCGGCACCCAGGGCCAGGGCACCGCGCAGTGATCTGCGGGCGGCATAGAGCGCGATCATCGCGATGCCCGCCAGATAGGCCGCGCGGCTCAGCGAGTACGCAACCCCCAGGGCGAGCACGACGACCGCGGCGGCGGTCGCCAGTCGCGTGAGGCGCCCCCGGACGGCCGAACAGCGTCTGATCAGGACCGCGGTCGCCATGACGAGCAGGGCCCCCACGGCGTTGTGGTTGGCTGTGCCCTCTTGGGTGATGGCCAGAACAGCGGTGTCGGCAGGCGTGAGGTCCGCCTTCATGGCGAAGATGGACCCGGCTTGGGCGATTTCGATCACCGCCAGAATCACACTGCCGCAGCAGAACACCGTGAGCGCTCGGTCAAGAGCGGGTCCCGGCGGGGCGATCAGTGGTACGAGCAACAGCGGCGCGCACGTCAGCAGCAGGTACTGCCAGTTTCCGGTTCCCTGCAGCCGGGTGTCGCCGACCACGGCGCTGGCGGCCGCCATATAGGCGACCGTGCCGATGGCGATCAGGGCGCCGATCAGTTTCGGCCACGCGATCCCCGCGCCGGAGACGACGCGACCCAGCAGGCAGACGAGCATCAGGGCGGCCAGCCGTCTCGGGCTGATGAGCGTTGTCCCGATGTCCGACTGCGAGAGCGGGATCGCGGCTGCGAGCACATAGAGACCCGCGTCCGGAATCAGCAGGCAGGCCACGACGATGACCGCAAGGCCGACGGCGGCGCCGACCAGGCTGACGGCGGGGCCGTACGTCATCGCGAGGTAGCCGACACCTGCCGCGGTCGCAAGTCCCGCCGCGACCAGGGGGGTTCGCCTGAACATCATGGACCTCACGTACCTCGGATACACGGTCTGCCGGCGGTAGCCGCCCCCCTTGGCCACCAGCCGGCCGACAGGTCGGGGCGCAGGGGCGGGCTGCCCGCTCTCGGTGGCGGGCCGAGCCGGAGGATGCTGGCCGGCGCGGACGCCCCACCGCACACCCCTGCCGATCAGCACCGCGAACACCAGGTATCCGGCCGAGTCGGCCGCGCCGGCTCCGACTGCCGCGTAGCGGGGGGTCAGGACTCCGAGCAGGGCGACGTTGACCAACCCACCGATCAGGGTGGCCACGATGACCGGCCGAAGCAGGTCGGTGGCCGCCAGATAGGCCTGGAGCGAACGGGCCATGCTGAACAGCACCAGGCCCGGGAGCATCGCCCAGATCACCTGCACGGCACCGGAGTACGGCCGCCCGTAGACCGCCGGGATCAGGACGGGGGCAGCTGCCGCCACCATGGCGGCGGACACGGCGGCGGCAGCGAAAACGGTCCGGGCGATCCTGGCCGCCGCCCGCGCGTCGACGGCGCCCGACGTGACCGCGGGAAACATCACCAGTGCGACCGCCGTCGGAAGCAGGAACATCGCCTCGGCCACGGGCAGTGCGACGGCGTACATGGCCACGGCCGTCGCCCCGGCGAGCAACTGGATCACCGGCACATCGAGACGCAGCATTCCGTAGTGGATGAGATTCGGGAGATAGGCCCTGAGGGCGAAGCTGCCGAAGGTACGGGGGGACACCCGTTCACCGTCGTCGTGGACCCGGGTCGTGGTCGCGATCAGCAAGACCCCCGCGCAGAGCAATTGCCCGGTCAGCGCGGACAGAAAGCAACTGGTGGGGGTCAGTGACCCTGTGGCGAACAGGCCGCAGACGCCGACCATGTGGCAGGCCGCGGGGACGGTGCTCGCGAGGTTGTAGGTCCTGACCCGGCCGCGGCCGATCTCGGCCGTGCCGAGCAGCGTGGTCAGCAGGGTCACCGGGCACATGGTGGCCGCGACCAGAGCAAGCCGGAACGGCACACCGAGCAGCACGACCGGCAGGAGATGACCGAGCAGCAGCCACAGCCCCGCCAGTGCCGAACCGGGAACCAGGGAGAACACCACGGTCCACCGGACGATCTGGCGGTACGCGGTGTGTGAGGTTCCGGCGAACCGGGCGTTGGCGCTGTCCATGCCCAGGACCGTGACGATGCTCAGCACAGTGGGGACCGAGATCATGACCGCGAAAGTGGCCCGGCCGTGCACCCCCAGGTCCCGCGCTGCGATGACGCCCGCCGCGAAGCTCATCGCCGTGGCGAGCAGTCGCGCGGTCAGTGTGCCTCCGATGGCGGCCGGGCTTACTCCCGGCAGTCGGACGCGGAGGCCTTTCATGATCGACTGCACCACGAAAACAGCCTCCGGAGTCGCGAAACGGGATCGGTACCGCAGGGACGGCGGATGTGGTCACCACCTCGGCACGCGCACAATGTAGCGGCATAAGTAACTCAAAGTGGCAAGTTGAGCACACAGAGTAGTAGCGTTTCTCGGCGTCGAGCCGGTCACCGCCGGCGTACGCAGACGCCGGACGGGGTTGTTCCGGTGTGGACGACCCGGCCGGACAGGGGAACGCCGTTGTGAAAGTGCTCAGTGCGTTCGGAGCACGTCCGCCGTTCGTCAAGCGTGCGCCGATCGTGTGGCAGCTCGCCCAGCCGGCCGGGGCCGACGGACTGATCGCCGACTTCGGCGACCTACACAAGGAGGGGCCGGCGCTCGGTACCCGATGCGGCACCGTAGGGCGGCTTCGGCGGAGGTGAGGACATGAGGATCTGGATCTTCAACCATTACGCGGCCCCGCCCGACTGCGCCGCCGGCACCCGGCATTACGAGCTGGGACGGGTGCTGGCGGCGAAGGGGCACGAGGTCACTGTCTTCGCCAGCAGCTTCAGCCATTTCAGCAGGCGCGAGGAGCGGCTCGCGCCCCGCCAGAAGGTGGCCGGCCGGACCATCGACGGCGTCCGCTTCGTCTGGGTCCGCACGCCGCCGTACACCGGCAACGGACACCGCCGCGTGCTGAACATGGCCCACTACGCGGCCCGGGTGCTCTCGGTGCAGCTCCGCCTGAACCGGCCGGACGTGATCGTCGGCTCCTCGGTGCACCTGCCCGCGGTGCTCGCCGCCTGGCTGGCGGCCCGCGGCCGCCGCGCACGCTTCGTCTTCGAGGTGCGCGACCTGTGGCCGCAGACCCTGATCGACATGGGCGCGCTGCGCGCGAACGGGCTGCCCGCCCGGCTGCTCCGGCTGGTCGAGTCCTTCTGCTGCCGGCAGGCCTCCGCAGTCATCTGCCTCCTGCCCGGCGCCTCCGACTACCTACAGGCCCGTGGCATCCCGGCCGACAAGATCAAATATGTGCCGAACGGGATCCCCGACCTCCCGCCGCCGGTGGATCCGAGCCTGCCTGCCGGCCGGGACGGTGAGGAGTCCGCGGACCAGGCCGCCGACCTGATCGACCGGATCAGCCGCTTGCGCAAGGACGGCTTTCTCACCGCCGGTTACATCGGCTCGCACGGTCCGGCCAACGGGGTGGCGACCATTGTCGCGGCCGCGGCGGAGTTGCGGACCGCCGGCCATCCGCAGGTCGCTGTGGTGCTGGTCGGCGACGGCCAGGAGAAGGCCGCGTGCCAGGAGCTCGCGCGCCGGCACGGCCTGGACAACGTGCTGTTCTGGCCGCCGGTGCCGAAACGGGCCGTGCCGGCCGTGCTGGCCGAGCTGGACGTGACGCTGTTCTGCCTGCGCGATGTCGCGGTCTTCAAGTACGGCCTGAGCAGCAACAAGCTGTTCGACTACTTGGCGTCCGGCAAGCCGGTGCTGTTCGCGAGCAATGCGCCCGGCGGCCCCGTACGCGAGTCCGGCGGCGGCGTGTGCGTGCCCGCCGAATCCCCGGCGGACATGGCGGCCGCGTTGGCCGGGCTGGCCGGGATGAGCCGGTCCGAACGGGAGCGGATGGGTGAGCGCGGCCGCCGCTGGGTGTACCGGCATCACGGCATGACCGCTCTGGCGGGCGCGTTCCTCGACGCGGTCTCGGCACCGGCGCGGCGCGAGGAGCCGGTATCGGAGGTGCGGCCGTGACGCTGCACATCGTGGGCGCGGGCGGCTTCGGCAGGGAGACGCTGGACGCGGTGCGCGCGATGGCCGCGGCACCCGAGGTGGTCTTCGTGGACGAGCACCCGGCAGCCGCCGCGGTGGAGGGCTGTCCGGTGCTCGTTCCCGGGCAGTTGGCCGCGCCCGACGGACAGCGCGACGAGTTCGTCGTGGCGATCGCCGACGCCGACGCGCGCCGAAGGCTGGCCCGGGAGTTCGAGGATCGTGGCATGCGAGCGGCCAGCGTGATCGACCCACGGGCGGTGGTCTCCCCCGGCGCACGGATCGGGCGCGGCTGTGTTGTGCTCGGCCAGGCGTTCGTCTCCACCGGCACCGTCATCGGCGCCCACGTCCAGGTCAACTACCAGGCCAGCATCGGTCACGACACGGTGCTCGACGATTTCGTGACGATCCTGCCGGGGGCCAACATCGCCGGGAACGTCACCGTCGGCGCCGGGTCCACGGTGGGCAGCAACGCCGCCGTGCTGCAGGGCCGGCGGATCGGGCCGTCCGCGATGGTCGGCGCCGCGGCACTGGTGACCCGCGACGTCACACCGGGTCAGGTGGTCGTGGGCGTGCCCGCCAGGCCCCGGGAGCCCTGACCGTCCGGTTCGGTCAAGGCTCCTGGGCTTTCGGCGCCGACGCGATCAGGCCCGCCCCGAGCATCGCGGCCGGGACCCGGGCGCGGTTGTGGCCCTCGCGCCCGAGTCGTGCAGGCCGGTACATCATTGCGCGGTCAGCGGGCACCGACCGGCATCGGCCGGTCCATCGCGTTCGGCGCCGTGGTCGCCCGCTCTACGGCGGTGCTCACCGCGTCGGCGATCTCGGCCACCTCGGCCTCGGTCAACCGGTGATGAACCGGCAGCGAGAGCATCGCCTGGGCGACGGCCTCGGTCACCGGTAGTTCCGCTGCGAGCCCGGTGCCGCCGTCCCGCCGGGCGAAGAGCGGCTGCCGATGCACCGGCGGGAAGTAGATCCGTGCTTCGATTCCCCGGTCCAGCAGGTCGGCGAGCACTTGGTCTCGGATGCCGGGAAGCAGGCAGGTGTAGAGCGCCCAGGTGCCCCTGGTGTCGGACACCTGATGGGGCGTGGTCAGGCCGGGCAGCCCGGTCAGCCGCCGGGTCAGCGATCGAACGATCTGCTGTTTGCGCCCGAGGATGCCGTCCAGCTTGCGCAGCTGCACCCGGCCGATCGCGGCCTGCATCTCGGTCAACCGCCAGTTGTAGCCAAGGCTTTCATGCTGGTACAGACCGGTCTGACCATGGTTGCGGAGCAGCCTCAGCCGCTCCGCGACGCCCGGGTCGTCGGTCAGCACGATGCCGCCCTCACCAGTGGTGATGTTCTTGGCCGGGGTGAAGCTGAACATGGCCGACCGGCCGACGGTGCCGACCGGTCTGCCGCGGTACTGGGCGCCGGCCGCCTGTGCTGCGTCCTCCAGCAACGGCACGCCGGCCGCAGCGCACACCCGCGCCAGCCCGTCGAGGTCCCCGGGCTGCCCGGCGTAGTGCACGGTCATGACGGCCCGGGTGGCCCCGGTGATGCGGGCCGCGACCGATACCGGGTCGAGGTTGAAGGACCGCGGATCGATGTCGGCGAACACCGGGGTGGCCCCGACGTGACACACCGATGTCGCGGTGGCGACGAAGGTCATCGACGGGACGATCACCTCGTCGCCGGGACCGATGCCCTCGGCGAGCAACATCGCTTGCAGCGCGGCCGTGCCGGTGCAGAACGTCACACCGAACCGCGCCTGATGCCGGTCGGCGAACTCCTGCGCGAAGGCTTCGTTCTCCGCGCCGTTGGTGAGAACACCGCTGCACAGGACCCTTCGTACCGCCTCCGCCTCCTCCTCACCGAGGTCGGGACTGGCAAGCCGGATCCGGACGTTGCTGTCAGGCACCTGAGAGCATCCTTTCTGGACTGCGGGCGATCGGATCTTTGTCGTGGCTGACGGTGGCTCCGGTCCCGGCCAGGACCGTCCAGACGGTGAGGAACATGATGGCCAGGTCGAGCCGGAAGCTCTGGCGCAGGACGTACCGCAGATCCCACTCGATGCGCTCCGGCCAGCTCAGCCGCTGCCGCCCGTGCACTTGCGCCAGGCCGGTCAGGCCCGGGACGGCCAGCAGCCGCAACTGCTGACGATCGGTGTACCGGCGTACCTGGTAGGGCAGCGTCGGCCGCGGCCCGACCAGGCTCATCTGTCCGCGCAGCACGTTGACCAGCTGGGGCAACTCGTCGAGAGAGGTGCGGCGCAGTACCCGTCCGACTGCGGTCACCCGGGCGACGTCGGCGTCGCCCGGTGTGTCCGGTCCGTCCGGGACGTTCCGCATCGTGCGCAGTTTCAGCAGGACGAACGGGCGGCCGCCGCGGCCGACGCGGTGCTGCCGGAACAGGACGGGTCTGCCGTGCGCGAGCAGGTGCGCCAGCGCGGCGATCGCGCAGAGCAGCGCGGCCGGCACGATGATCAGGCCGAGCACGACCAGGTCCAGGAGTCGCTTGCCGCGGTACGGCTTGCGGTGAGGCAGCCGGTTGCCGCCGGGCCGCGCGGTGGACGCCTGCGCAATGGCCCAGCCTGTCCGGTGCCGGCCCGGTGCGGGCGGGGCGGTCACCTGCTGGCCTCCGCTCTGCCGGGCTGGCCGGGCAGCACGGCCTGGTCGGCCGACTCCTCGGGACCGTCCGCCGTGGCGAGGAGCACCAGGGCGGCGCGTACCTCTTCGGGATCGGTGAGGTGAGCGATGCCGGTGACCTCACCGGCCTCGAGTGCGGGCACCGGCACCTGTCTGACCAGCGGATGCCTCGGCCGGTGGTCACGTTCCCCGGCACCCAGCAGGTCCTCGGTCAGCTTTTCGCCGGGCCGCAGCCCCGTGAAGACGATCTCCACGCGCCGTGACGCTGCGGCGGCCATCCGGCGGGCGAGGTCGACGATGCGGACCTGGTCTCCCATGTCGAGGACGAGGACCTCGCCGCTCTCCCCGACCGTCACAGCCTGCAGCACGAGCTGGACGGCTTCGGTGGCCGTCATGAAGTAGCGGGCCACTTCCGGATGAGTCACGGTGAGGGGTCCGCCCGCGTCGATCTGCGCGGACAGCGAGCCGAGCAACGAACCCCGGCTGCCCAGGACGTTGCCGAACCTGACCGACACCCAGGTCCCGGGAAACTCACCGGCCATGCGCGCGGTGAGCCGCTCGGTGATCCGCTTGGAGGTGCCGAGGACGCTCACCGGGTCGGCCGCCTTGTCCGTGGAGACGTTCACGAACGACCGCACGCCGCAATCCGCTGCCGCTTGCAGCACGTTCAGCGTGCCGGTCACGTTCGTCTTCAGCGCCTCGGCCGGATACCGCTCGAGCAGCGGCAGATGTTTCACCGCCGCCGTGTGGAACACGATCTCGGGGCGGGCCTGCGCGAAGACTTCACGCATGCGGGAGGCATCCCTGATGTCGGCCAGCACGACCTCGTCGGAATCGAGCAGCGCACGGCCGTGCAGTGCGAGCTGGATCGCGTGCAGAGCTGATTCGTCCCGGTCGAGCATCACCAGCGACGCGGGACCCAGACGGTGCAACTGGCGGCACAGCTCCGAGCCGATCGAGCCACCGGCGCCGGTGACGAGGATGCGGCGCCCGGCGAATTGAGCGGCAGCCGACTTCAGGTCCAGTCGGACCGGATCGCGTCCCAGCAACTGGGTGATCCGCGGGTCGCGGACGTCGTCGATCCGCGCCGGTCCGGCGACCAGTTCCTCGATGCGCGGAATCACCTTGGTGGACAGACCGACCGACTCGGCCAGCGCGATCAGCTCGCGGATCACCTGGCCGTCCCGGCACCCGCCGGCGATCGCGATCACCATGACCGTCGCCCCGGTCTCCGCGGCGACCTCCGCCAGCCACTCCCGCCCGCCGCGCACTCGGATCCCGCAGATCCGCAGCCGGCGCTTGGCCGGGTCGTCGTCCAGCAGGGCGACCGGTTGGTACTGCGCGCCAGGCTGACACATGAGCCGTTGCACCAGTTGCGCTCCGGCACTGCCCGCGCCGAACACGATCACCTTGACGGCGGTCGGCGCGGGCCGTCGAGGTCTGCGCCGGACGGTCGCCGCCGCGGTCCTGACGGTGATCATGCCAAGCACGCCGACCAGAGCGGCCAGTCCGGCCACGGCCGGCCTGACTCCCACCAGGGGCAGTCCCGCCCGACACATACCCCACAGAAGGAGCCCGGTCAGCGCCGCGGAGACCAGTACCGCACTCAGTTCCGGGCCGGTCTCCGCCTGATAGCGCCCGGAGTAGAGCCCGCACACGGCCCCGGCCAGCACCGCTGCCACTCCCGTCACAGCACAGACGACGAGCAGATCGCCGGGTCCGACGAACACGTCGGACGCGCCGCTGCTGGTCATGCCTGCGATGAGTAAGCCGCATGTCCAGGCGACCGCGTCCATGGCGGCCTGCACCACCGGTCGGCGGCACCGGCCGGCAACGCCGGACCAGCCACCCAGCCGGGCTCGGCTTTCCTGTGCGGTGTGGAACACCGCAGGATGAACCGCTGTCAGCTTGTCTTTGCCCGCGCATTCCCCACGCAAGGTGAACCCCGATCAGCAGGATGTCAATTGCCGAAGACCTATTTCGGCACTTCATTGACGGCATGTCCACGGACGCTGCCGCGTCCTTTCGGGTGGATCAGAATGTTTCTTTTGATCTCGCGGACTTTGATTTTCCGTGGATACGATTTCGCCGCCTGCAGGAACGACTCCCGCTGCACCCTTCGTGAGCGGGCGCGGGCCCCTCAGGGTTCACTCGGTCAGCCCGACTACTTCACGCACGGCTGCATATGTACCTTGGTGATCTGCGGCCGCGCCAACGGCTGCGAGGGCACCACGGGGGGCCGACTTGAAGCCGGTTCCACCAGACGAACGTCCACTTCTCGCGTCTGACCGGGCAGAAGTTCCACCTGCGTGCCGAGCACCGGGTGACCTCGCTCCTCGGTCGACGACAACAGAAGTCGCCGCCCGTCCAGCGTCGCGCCGGTGAACCGGGCACCGGAACTGGCGTACAACGAAAGCCAGATGCTCGTGGAGCCCGGGGGGTGTGAGTGCCGGGGGTCGTCGGAACGCAGAGCGACGAGGGGAGGCAGGCCCACAGCGGGAGCACCGTTCGTCACCTTGATCCGCACCACGCTGGAACGGGTGCCGCCCTCGCAAGGACCAAGCTCGTAGGCCAGCGACCGCCCCAGGTAGTAGTCCATTTTGTTGCCCGCGGAATTGTTGACCACGAGATAGGCGAACGGCCCTGTTCTCTCGGGGACATCGCCGGCCAGCCCGGCTTTTTCGAGTGCCGACTCGGTGGAGGCATCTCTGCTCCACACACGCAGTCGGCCGTCGCTGGCGTTCTGCCCCAGTGCGTGGAGGAGGGCCACCGAATCGTGCCCGTGGCCCAGCAAGGCGGCAGCGACCGCCTGCGCGACCTGCACCAGGAAACGTTTTCGCTCGATATTGCTGTACGACGCGTAGAGGGTGCTCTCGGTGAGCTCCACGGTGTTCTCCGCCGTCAGCTGCTTTCCGTCCGGAAGTCGGACCGGGCCTGTGGCTTTGAGGACACGGGCGAGTCCTACCGGATCGGTTGCGATGGCCCCGTCGAGACGTTGCCCCGTAAGTCGCTGCCACAGGCCCACCCAGACCTGCGCCGCATACGGAAAATGAGCGGACAGATTGGAATTGGCCAGCCCCTGGGTACTCTCGGTACCGCTGTACCGGCGGTCGAAAGCCGGTCCGAAGTTCGCCACGGGGGTGTCGGTACGCGGCAGCGTGTCGTCCGACGCGAAATTGTGCAAAGTGATGCCACCACGGTCGGCGGTCAAGATACCGAAGGCGCCTACGAGACCACCGGTGCCCCGGGCCTCGGCATTGTTCTGGAAGGCAAGAAAATAGGAGCGTGGCGCCGTGCCGCCCAGAACAGGCGTCAGCAGCCGCGTCGTCGACTCCGCCTCGGAGACCGAGTCGGAAAGGCGCGCCACCCGGTCGGAGAGCCGCTGCCGTACCAGGTCGAGGCGACTGACCACCGTGGAGCCGGGCAAGCCGTCCAAAGTGGTCCGGACTCCGTCCAGTTGGCGGTGCATGCCCCCCAGCAGGTCCGTGACGGCCGAAAGCCGGCGGAGGTCGACGCGCCCCTGGTGCACCATCCGCCCGGACGCGAGCATCTGCTGCAGTCGCACAGCCTCCGGCAGCACCCCGGTGACCATGTCGTCGGCGGCGACACTCAGCCCCCGGGCAGAGCGGAGCGGGGGGCCCATCAGTGGAAGACTCTCGGCTGCGCTCCACACCGGCGTGCCGGCCGCGCTCCGGGCGGCCGCTGTGTGTTTCCGGATGTCGTCCAGCACCTCGGCCGAGGGCTGGCGATGACCGATCATCTCCGTCTGCAGTCGGTCAGTGGCCACCTGAGCAGCGGCAAGATTGGTCTGGACCGTGCGGAGCTCCCACACCAGGACACCGGCCAACGCTACGGACAACAGACCGACGGCTCCGGCGCCCCAGAGGAAGGTTCGGTGGCGGCTCCGTAGCATCACGCCCGCGAATGCCCGCGTCCTCGCCGCAGCGCTCTTCCGGCTGCATCCCGGATCCTTCCCTGCCTCCCCTGCCTTGCCTGCCTTCCCTGCCTTCATTGCCTACCCATGAATCGAAGGGTCCACCGGAACCAAGCATTTGGATCGGATCAGTAATGACAGTCACTGAGGCCGTTGCAAAATTCACCACGCCACGTGGCGGGAAAGTCGGTCCGAACGGCCTATCACCTTCACTCGTGAAGTCCGGGAGTCTCCCCGGGGCCGGGACGACAGGAGTCCGGGCCCCCACCGTGCCCGGGGACGAGAGGGACTACTGCGTGGATTCGAAGAACGCGGCCTGGTTCTTGCCTGCCGTCTTGGCTTTGTAGAGAGCGGTGTCGGCGTCCCGCAGGGCTTCTGCAGGCGTGATCGGTCTGGTGACGCTCCTGACCCCGATGCTCGTCGTCACGTGCACCGAATGGCCGTACCCGAGGGTGAAGGGGGCCGTGATGGAGTCGAGAATGCGGGTGGTGTATTCGTGCAGCGTGCTCGCGTCCACGCCTTCCACGAGGAGTGCGAACTCGTCGCCGCCGAGTCTGGCCACCAGGTCCTGCTCGCGGACCCTGCCCGTCAGCCGCCGTGCGACGTCCACCAACAGTTCGTCTCCGACCGAGTGTCCCAGCGTGTCGTTGACGTCCTTGAAGCCGTCGAGATCGAGCATCAGCAGTCCTGCGCAGGCAGTGGTGGAGCACCGCTCGAGGGCGGTCTCCAGACGTTCGTTCAGGAGCGTGCGATTGGCCAGACCCGTCAACGGGTCGTGGGTCGCCTGATGACTCAGAAGCTTCTGGAGCTCCGCCTGCTCCTGCAGCGAGGCGGCGAGGGCCAAGGCTCGCGTCCGCGCGGCGGCGGCCGTCTCCTGGGCGTACTGGGCCAAGAACGCGATGCGCAGCACCAGCAGCAGCGACAGGGCCGCCATCATGCCGACGATCACGGTGACATGCATCGGTTGATCCCGAATGCCACCGACGTCGGCGAGCACGATCAACGGCCCCATCAGGATGAGCGCGATCAGGATCGAGAGTCGCCGCCGGGGCATCCTCTCCTGGGTCTCGGCGAGTCGCAGCGGTCGGGCAACGGAGGAGTGTAGCGCCGCCGACCCCAGCAGGAGGGACGAGACCATCCACCCCACTTCGGACACGTTCTCCGCGAGCGCGGTCCCATGCGTCGCCTCGGTCCCGTAGTAGAGGCCGTCGGAGGCGAGCAGGACGAGCAGCCATCCGATGCACATCAGGAACGACGGTGTGCGCGTGCCGGTGGTGAACATCAGCCACGCGGCCAGGGACAACAGCACCAGGTCGGTGACGGGATAGGCGATGGACACCGCCATCGGCCACGCGGCAAGCCGGCTGCGCAGGTAGGGGGCGATGATGAACGTCCATGCCAGAGTGGCGAATCCCAACGTGACGATTCCCGCGTCCAGCAGCCCCGCCCAGTGCAGCCGGCCCGCGTGCTTCCGGGCCAGGGTCACCAGACCGGCGGTGAACAACACGTAGCTGCCCAGGTAGAACAGGTCGGCCATGCCGGGGAACGGAACCTCGGCACCGCGGATCTGGTAGAGACCCCAGATCATGTCCGCCACCGCGTACGGTGCCATGGCTGCCGCGAACAGATACCACGGAAGGGCCGACGGCGGCTTGTTCCTGACCACCCCCACCAGGATCGCGACGACGACCGAGGCAGAGATCAGCACGGCCAGCATGTAACGCGCCGAGGAGGAGGTGAGCAGGAAGGTGACGATCACCGCGGTTCCTGTTGCCGCGTACGTCCAGGCCGCAGCCTCACGGCCGGCGAGCAGCCCGGCCCGAACCTTGACCACGTCCTCATCCCGGTCCGCGTCGGCGAGGACGGGACCGGAGCGTCTCCAGGGTGCGGCAGGCTCGGTCCAGCTCCTCCTGAAGGCGGGGGGCGGCCTGAGTCAGTGGGGCCGGATCTCCGGCCTCGGCGTAGTGTTCCAACTCCGCGCAGCAGTCGGCGAGGCCCTGGGCTCCGATGTTGCCGGCAGCGCCTTTGAGACTGTGTGCCACCTCTGCGATTTCCTCGCTGTCGTGGCGGTCCAGCGCGTGGAAGAGTGCGCTGGTCATCTCGGGGGCGCGGACGAGAAAGTGGTCCACCAGCCGGTCCACCAGTTCGTTCTCGCCCGGGGAGCCGTCGCCGCGCAGTTCGTTCAGCCGCTGCTCGATGGAGTCGTGCGGCACCTCGTCGTCCGTCTGCTGGCCGGCCGGGTTGACCCAGCGGGCGAGGGTTGCTTCCAGCTCGTCCGCAGCGACGGGTTTGGAGACGTAGTCGTCCATGCCCGCGGCCAGGCATCTCTCGCGGTCCTCGGCGAGAGCGCTGGCGGTCATCGCGATCACCGGCAGGTGCGTGTCCCCGTGTGCTTCGCGGCGGCGCAGTTCCCGGGTGGCGGCGTAACCGTCCATCCGGGGCATCTGACAGTCCATCAACACACCGTGGTAGGTGTGTTCTTCGACCATCCGCAGGGCCTCGATGCCGTCGGCGGCGGTATCCGTGCTGTAGCCGAGGCGGGCGAGCAGGCCATGGGCCACCAACTGGTTGATCTCGTTGTCCTCGACCAGCAGCAGATGGCCGCGCCGGGGGGGCCGGGGGATGGCCGGAGCGGGTGCCGTTGCTGTGGTCGTCACGGGAGGTGTCCGGCTGGTGAGTTCGACCAGGGCATCCATGAGTTGGGACTGCTGGACGGGCTTGGCCAGACTGCGGGCGATGCCGGCAGCGTGCAGTTCGGCAGCGGGCAGTTGGGCGCCGGAGCTGAGCAACAGCAGCCGTACACAGGCGAAGGTCCGATCGGTGGTGATGCGGCGGGCCAGTTCCAGGCCGTCCATCTCGGGCATGTGCATGTCCAGGAGGGCCAGGGTGAAGGGGCGGCCCGCAGCCGCTGATTCGTGCAGGGCCACCAGGGCCTGGGGGCCGCTGGAGACCGTCGTCGGCTGCATGTGCCATCTGCGCAGCTGAGCATCAAGGATCAGCCTGTTGGTGTCGTTGTCATCGACGACCAGGACCCGCAGCCCACGGAGCGTGCTGGGGTCCAGAGGGGCCGGGGGTGGTTCAGGGGTGTCCGGTGTGCGCACGGGCACGCGGAAGAAGAACTTGCTGCCCTGGCCGGGCCGGCTGCTGACGCCGATGGAGCCGCCCATCGCCTCGGTGAGCCTCCGGCAGATGGCCAGGCCGAGACCGGTTCCTCCGTAGCGGCGGGTGGTTGAGGCATCGGCCTGGGAGAAGGCGTCGAACATCCGCTCCTGATCGGCCTCGGCGATGCCGATGCCGGTGTCGGCCACTTCGAAGCACAGCCATGGCACATGCCCTGCGGACGGCCGGGGCCGGTCCGGGCGGACGCTGAGTACGACCTCGCCTGCCTCGGTGAACTTCACCGCATTGGATGCCAGATTGAGCAGTATCTGCCGCAGTCGGCCGGCATCCCCGTACACCGTCGCGGGCAGTTCGGGATGGCAGTCGCTGAGCAGTTCCAGGCCCTGGGCCTGGGCGGTCTGCGCCACCAGCGAGACGACCTCTTCCACCAGCACCTGGGGGCTGAAGGCGACGCTGTCCAGTTGGATCTTGCCGGCCTCCAGCTTGGAGAAGTCCAGGATGTCGTTGATGAGCGACAGCAGTGCCGAGCCGGCGGCCTGAATGCCCTCGGCATAGCGGCGCTGCTCGGCATCCAGCGTGGTCCCCAGCAGCAGGTCGCTCAGCCCGATGACGCCGTTCATGGGGGTACGGATCTCATGGCTCATCGAGGCGACGAACTGAGACTTCGCCTGGGACGCGGCGATCGCCTGGTCGCGCGCCTCCGCCAGGGCGGCTTCGGCATGCTTGCGCTCGCTGATGTCACGGACGAAGGCGTTGAAGCAGCGCGCCTTCGCCGACTTCATCCGCCACACTGTCAGTTCGACCGGGATCTCGTGGCCGTCGTGGTGCAGGGCGCTCAGCTCGATGCGGCGGCCCAGCACATGAGTCTCACCACCGGCCAGCACCCGCTTCAGACCTGCCGTGTGTGCGGCGCGGTACCGCTCAGGGAGAATCGTCTCGCTCAGCGGACGCCCCATCACCTCGCGGTGGCTTAAACCGAAGAGCTGTTCGGCGCTGCGGTTCCAGTCGATGACCAAGCCGTCCTCGTCGATGGACACGAAGGCGTCCCGGGCGGTCTCGATGACCGAGCGGGCTTGGTCCTGCAACAACCGCAGGGCTTCCTCCCTGCGCCGCTGGCCCTCCGCCTCACGGACGAACCCGCGCACTTCGAGGGGCTCGCCCGCGGGGTCCCGCACCACCCAGGACGTCGTCTCGGTCCATATCCAGTGCCCGTCGGCGTGCCGCAGCCGCAGACACACCACCACCCGGCCGTCGCGCAGCAGATCCCGCTCAGCCCACTCGAAGTCCTCCACGTCGCCCGGATGCACCCAGGAACCGACCTTCGTCCCCACGATCTCCTCCGCCGGCCGCCCGAACAACGCCGACGCCGACGCAGACACCTCCAGGTAGACGCCCGGGACCGTGCGGCGGAAGACCATGTCCGCGGAGTTCTTCACCAGAATCCGAAACCGCTCCTCGTCGTCGGCCGCGTATTGCCCTGGTGCGTCCGGGGGCTTGGGTTCCATCATCCGCCTCCACATGTCGTGCACGGCCGCGAGCTGCGGCCGGGACTGCCGACAGACCGGTCGCGGTCTCGTCGGCACGGCGTCTGCGAGCGACGTGTGATGAGCAGCGTCCGCTCACGGTGCGACCCCGAACCACAAGGTCAGCCACCTGCCCAGCGGTTGCGGTTGCGTAGGACTCTTCAAGCGAAGGACGAACGAGGGAAGATCGCAAATCGGGCCACGGCCGCACCCTTGGACGGAGTAGGCAGGCCTGGCCAGGAGTTACCGGCGGGCTGCGGCATTCGGGTGACCGGTTGCCCGTCACCACTTGCCCGCCGCGTCGTGGACCAGGCCCCTGACGGTGACTCAGTTCCGCCTGACCGCTCACGCACGATCGCCTCCGCGCTCCTTCACGTGACCGGAGGTGCCGAATCCGGAGCGGGTCATCGAGCCCCACGCCTGGGGAGTCCGGCGCAGGGCGTCCCACAGGCCGCGCAACCGCCACCACGCCGTCAACTGGCGGTATCCGATGTTCTCCGCGACCACCCCGACGAGGGCGCCCCAGACGTCCCGCCATCGTGTGAAACGGTGGAAGGCGTACTCCTCCACCGCGACCGAGACCAGGCTGACCACGATGGCGTAGGCGTAGGCGGCGAGCAGGAAGCGCCACAGGAAACCGACGTCGACCGCGCCGATCAGCACGCCGAGCGGGACCAGGACGAGGCTCGCGAGCTCCACCACCGGGGCCAGCAGTTCGAAGACCACGTAGAAGGGCAGGGCCACGAGGCCGATGCGGCCGTAGCGCGGGTTGCAGATCATGCCACGGTGCTTGAGCAGGATCTCCGTCAGGCCCCGGTGCCACCGCCGCCGCTGATGACCCAGAACCTTCAGCGTCGAGGGCGCCTCGCTCCAGGAGATCGGCTCGGTGACGAAGACGATGCGGTAGTCGCGGCCCTGCTCGCGCATGTGCCGGTGGAGACGGATGACCAGTTCGGCGTCCTCCCCGATGCAGTCCCGGTCCATCCCGCCGACCGCCACGACCGCGTCCCGGCGGAAGAGACCGAAGGCGCCGGCGATGATCAGCAGGCTGCCGACCTTGGACCATCCGGTGCGGCCGAGGAAGAAGGCGCGCAGATACTCGACGACCTGAACCCGTCCGAGGAGGTCCCGGGGCACATGCGGCTCGACGACCCGTCCGGCCACGACGGTGCAGCCGTTGGCGAGACCCACCACGCCGCCCGTGGCCACCACCCGCATGGGGTCGTCGCTGAAGGGTCTGGCAACCGCGAGCAGCGCCTGCGAGTCGAGGATCGAGTCGGCGTCCACCATGCACAGCAGCGGATAGCGTGCCAGGTTGATCCCCACGTTGAGCGCGTCGGACTTGCCTCCGTTCTCCTTGCGGGCCACCACCAGGGGCACCGGCCCGCCTCTGGGCAGATGGACCGAGGTGATCCTGCCGCGTACGGGGACATCGTCGGGCACCACGTACTCCACCTCAACCAGGTCGAAGGCGTCCCGCAGAGCGTCCAGCGTGCCGTCGGTGGAGCCGTCGTCGACCACGACCACCTCGAACATGGGGTAGCGCAGCAGCAGCATGGCCCGGATCGCTTCGACGATGCCGACCGCCTCGTTGTGGGCGGGCACGATCACGGAGACGGGCGGGGTGAAGGGGCTGCTGGAGGCGTCGTCATACCCGGCGAAGGACGCCCGCCGCAGCCGTCCGACGAACTCCACGACTGCAATCAGGATCAGCACCAGGTAGGAGGTGTTGATGGCCAGGAAGTAGACGATCACCACTTCGTCGCAGACGGCGATCAGGCTGTGCGCCGGGCCGGTCAGCCACGCCCACGGATCCGCGGCGACTGTACTCACAGCGCCACCTCCGCACGGACGTCGTGGTGTGCCCCACCGACCGCCGATTCGGCCAGGACGGCCCTGGCCTGGGCGGCGGCCGGACCACCGGAGGGATCGTCCGCCGCCGCGCGCAGCGCCGCACGCCCTGTCGGGCCGAGCCGTAGCAGCGCTCGGGCTGCGGTGCCCGCCACATGTGGGTCGGGGTCGTCGAGCAGGTCCGCGAGCGGGCCGGTCGCGGCGACGGCGCCCAGATTGCCGAGTGCCCCGGCGGCCACCATGCGCAGGGCGACCGGCCGTCCCGGCCGGACGGCCGCGAGCAGCGGCCCCAGGCCCTCGGGCATGCCCAGCCTGCCCAGCGCCCGCGCAGCTTTGATCCGCACCTCGATGGAGGGGTCCTGGTGCTGCGCGCGAGCGATCCGGGAGGTGTGGGAAACCGCGCCGGTCGCGCCGAGAACCTCGATCGCCACGGCCCTGACGAGCGGCTCCCGGTGCTCCAGTCCAGCCGCGACATTCCGCTGTGCCTCCGGTCCCAGGGAGACCAGCGCCATGGTGATCACGCCGGGGGGTTGCCTCCGCGCTCCGCAGAGGGACTCCAGAAGGTGCGGGACGGCCGCCGGTCCCCCGCACCGGCCCAGCGCCCGTGCGGCGGCCAGGCGTACATCCGGGTCACGGTCGGTCAGCAGTCGGCACAGCGACTCGGCCGCCGGGCGGTGGGAGAGTTGCCCGAGCACCTGTGCTGCGCGTCCCCGCCGAACCGCGCTGCGGCTTCCCAGGTCGGCGACTGCGTCCACGGCGGCCCCACGCAGCTCGTACAGCCGGATCAGCGCGGTGCGGGCTCCTCCGGAGACTTTCTCCAGCAGCGCCGTCAAAGTCGGCTCCAGAGCGATCCAGGTCCTTTTGTCGATCCCCGCCAGCAGGTGCAGCAGCTCGGTCTGCTCGTCCTCCTCGGCGCACAGGAACTGCAGCAGGGGACCGCGCACAGGTGCCACGATCCGCTGGCGTCTGGCCTGCCGGTGCTTGCGGAAGCCGCGGGCACAGACGATCAGCAGGCACATCGTCAGGATGACGGCCGTGAGGCACAGCACCGCTCTGATGACGAAACCCGTGGGGATCATCGCTCGACCCGGCTGAGCACCGCGATGACGCGGCTGGACAGCTCCCGTGGGCTGAACGGCTTGATGATGTAGTCGTCGGCGCCCGCCGCGAATCCGACCTCGACGTCTCCTTCCTGGGACCGGGAGGTGATCATGATGACGGGGAGGGAGGCGGTCTCGGGCGTGGCGCGCAGTTCCCTGCAGACGTCCAGACCTGACATCCCCGGCATGCGTATGTCGAGCAGGGCCAGTTCAACCGGCTGTTCGCGCACCGCGCGGAGCGCGGCCATGCCGTCCTCCACGGCCGTGACCCGGTGACCGTTCTGCGTCAGCTTGAAGGCCACCAGATCCCGGATGTCCGCGTCGTCGTCGGCTATCAGGACATGCGCCATTGTTCTCCCTGGGGCTCCTGGGCCACGGAACCCCGGTACGACCCCCGGGGGGCGCACGGCGGCCGGCAGCCGGAAAGGGTTGGGTCAGGTCTCCATAGACAAATTAGAGTCAATTGTCTACTTCCACCACATATGCCGCATCGTTCGAGCGGCCGTGCCCGGCCTGCTCACCGTGCGCCTGCGCGGGTCAGCCGTGGCAGGGCGAGACAGACCGTCGAGGCGGCGAGCAGAGCCGCCGCGCACGGCACCCGATAGCCCGCCGCCGCCCCCGCGGCGTCGACCACCCACCCGGCCGTGGCGTAGCCCAGCGCCACACCGACGGAGAGGCCGGAGACGATCCAGGTGATGCTCTCGGTGAGTTGGGCGGCAGACGCCAGGTGGTCCACCAGACCCATGGTGGTGATCAGGGTCGGCGCGACGGCCATGCCCGCCACGAAGAGCATCCCCGCCAGGGCAGCGAGACCTGACGCGAACAGCAGCGGTGCCGTCGCCGCCACCATCGCGCCGACGCTGAGCAGCAGTCGCCGCGTGAGCGCTCCCCGCGGCCCGATCGCGCCGACGACCGCGCCTGCCAGGCCCGAGCCGAGTGCGTACAGGCCCAGCAACAGCCCGGAGAGCGCCTTGTGGTGGTGTTCGCCGGCGAACGCCACCGTCGCGACGTCCACCGCACCGTAGGACGCGCCCACCGACGTAAGCGTCAGCACGAGCAGGCCGAGGCCCGGAGTGCGCAGCGCCGAGCCTCTGGCGTGTCGCGGCCCTGAGCGCACCGGCGGCTCCGTACGCCGCTGCACGGCGAACAGCAGCACGCCGACGCCGAGCAGTACCGCGGCCGCCAACGGCCCGGCCCCGGCACGGACCTTGGAAGACAGTGCGATCGCCAGGATCGGGCCGACGACGTAGATCAACTCGTCGAGAACCGACTCCAGCGAGTACGCGGTGTGCAGCAGCCACGGCGAGTCCCGGTGGATCTCCGCCCAGCGGGACCTGACGAGCGCGCCCATGCTCGGCATGCAGCCCGCCACCGCCGCCGCCACGAACAGCGTCCAGTCCGGGGCGGCGAAATGTGCGCAGAGCAGGAGCGCACAGATGGCGGCGACCGTCACCGCCGTGGCCGGGAGGACGACGCGACGCTGACCATGCCGGTCGACGAGCCTGGAGATCTGAGGCCCGACAGCGGCGGCGGCGAGCGCCTGTGTGGCGGAGACGGAGCCGGCGAGCCAGTACTGACCGCCGAGTTGCGACAGCATGGTGAGGATGCCGACGCCGATCATCGACAACGGAAGGCGTGAAATGAAGCCCGCGGCAGAGAAGAGAAGACTGCCCGGAGGAGAGAAGATCCGACGGTAATCGGAGAGCATGAGACTCCACGCTCCGTCAGGAGCCGATCGTCACTGTGGGATCCGGTGCGGTTTCTGCGTCCTCCATCCTCAGGCATGCGGCGGTGACTCGCGACGCGACCCGGAATCCGCCGTCCAGGTGCGTGAGAGTGCGTGAAATGGTGAGCCGGGTTAGCTTGATGGAAGACACGCAGATGTGAAGACACGTCGATGTCCCGGCGAGAAGGAGCCCGCACCAACCGGCGCCCGCGATAGGCGCCCACGATTTCGCAGGCGGCGCGTAGCGATTCCCGGACCCGGAGAATTCTCAATTACCAGCTGGTCCCACGGGTTTCTCCGTCGCAGCCGGGTGCTGTTCGCCCAGCTCCGTCCGCCCCGTCACGTCGCCCTACAGGGAGGTGAGTTGGGGTGATACCGCGATTGGGCCGCCAGGCCGTGACGGCCGTGGTCTACGCATCCATCGTCGCACTGACCGCGTTCTACTACTCATTTCCTGAACAACGGATGATCTTCGTCGCCATTGGCGCGACCGGTGTCATCGGCATTATTCTTGGGATCGCCATCAACCATCCCGCGCATCGACTCCCGTGGCTGCTGCTCGCCGTGGGAAATCTCGCATTCGCCGCGGGCCAGGCCACCCAGATCATTCTCATCCAGCTCAAACAGACCGCATTCCCGTCGATCGCCGACGGCTTCTATCTTGCGGCATATCCGCTCTATGCGGCCGGGCTGCTGGGCTTCGTCCACTGGCGCACGGGGCGGCGCGACCGCGGGAGCCTCGTCGACGCGCTGACGCTGACCATCGGCCTGGCACTGCTGTCGTGGCTCTTCCTCATCGAGCCGTACACCCACGCGGCCGGCCTCACCTGGGTGCAGAAGGCGTTCTCCATGGCCTACCCGCTGGGCGACATCCTCGTCCTGGCGATGCTGCTGCGCCTGCTCGCCAGCCGGGGCGGCAAGAGCCCCTCACTCATGCTCCTGACCGCGGGCACCGTCGGCCTGCTCACCGCGGACGTGCTGTACGGCCTGATTCAGCTGCACGGGACGTGGCGCACGGGTACCGCGGTCGAACTCGGCTGGGTCGTCCTGTACGGCGCCTGGGCGGCCGCCGCGCTCCACCCCTCCATGCGGTCGGTGACGCAGTTCGTGCCATGGCGGGCCGAGACGGGCGCGGGCGGCCGGCTCAGCCTGCTCACGCTGGCATCGCTCATCGCGCCGGCCACCCTCCTGGTCGAGGCGGTGCGCGAGGGGAGCGCCAACATCGGCGTCATCGGGGTGTTCTCCGCGGTGCTCTTCCTTCTCGTGCTCTACCGTCTGGCCGGCGTGGCGACGACCCACCGGCAGGCGGTCGGCCGGGAGAAGGTCCTGCGTATCACGGTGTCGTCGCTGGGCGGCGCGAGCGATCTGGGGGAGGTGGCAGCCGTCGTCCACTCCGCGGTGACGGAACTGGTGCCGCACGGTCCGCCGCGTTCGGCGCTCCTCATCGTGCCGGACGACGCCCTCTGGGTGAACGGGGAGCACGGCGGCGCGGCCGGGCCCGTGTCCGAGCAGGTGACCGCGACCATACGCGAACTGACCGCGCCCGGCGAGAGCCGCCTGGTGGCCCTGGACGGCGTGGGGCCCGATCTCGCCGCCCGCCTCACGGATCTGGGCGAGGAGCCGCCCCACACGGTCCCCGCGCTCGTCTGCCCGCTCGTCTCGCAGGACCACCCTTCGGGAGATCCGCTGATCGGGGCGCTCGTCCTGGCCGGGCCCGAGCAGAACCTGCTCATGGTCCGTGAGACGCTGGCGACTCTCGCCGCGCAGGCGGCACTCGCCGTGGCACGGATCTCCCTCGCCGACGAGGTCAACCATCGCAACAGCGAGGCGTACTTCCGCACGCTGGTGCAGAACGCCTCTGACGTCATCCTGATCCTCGACGACGAAGACCGGATCCGCTACGCCAGTCCCTCCGCCGACCAGCTGCTCGGCGTTCCGGAGCTGGAGGGCACCCACCTCATCGGCCTGGTGCCGCCGCAGGACAGCCGCAGGGTGGTCGAGACGCTCGGCCGGATACGCAGCGGCGACTACCAGACCAGGCGCGAGCACTGGCGCATGATCCGCGTCGACCGGGCGACCATCGAGGTCGAGGTGAGGTGGAGCGACCTGCGCGAGGAGGCGACCGTAGGCGGGGTGGTGCTCACCCTGCGGGACGTGACCGAACAGCGCAAACTCGAACGCCAGCTCACCCATCAGGCCTTCCATGACTCGCTCACCGGCCTGGCCAACCGCGTGCTCTTCCAGGAGCGGGTCAACCACGCCCTGGTACAGGCTCAGCGCGACGGCACGGTGGTCGGCGTACTCTTCCTCGACGTGGACGACTTCAAGGTCGTCAACGACATACACGGCCATGGTGTGGGCGACGAGCTCCTGGTCGCGCTGTCGCTCCGGCTACAGACCGCCGTCCGTGCCTCCGACACCGCCGCGCGCATCGGCGGAGACGAGTTCGCACTCCTGGTGGAGGGTTCCGCCGCAAAGGACGGCGTGGAGCGATTCACCGAAAACCTGATGTCCGTGTTCGTCGAGCCGTTCCGGCTCAGCGTGGGGCCGGTGAGCACCTACGCCAGCGTCGGCGTGGCGACGACGGAAGACAGCGTCGACTCGGTCGAACTGCTCACCCACGCCGATCTCGCGCTGTACGCGGCGAAGACAGCAGGCAAACGCCAGTGGCGTCACTACCGCCCCGAACTGCAGAGCGGCATGGCCGAGCGGGCCATGTTGCAGGAAGGGCTGGACAGTTCGTCGATCGAGACGTCGTTCATGGTGCTTTACCAGCCCATCGTGGAACTGACCAGCGGTCGGATCGCCGGCTTCGAGGCGCTCGTTCGCTGGCCGCACTCCCCGCACGGCATGATCTTGCCGGAGCAGTTCATCACGCTGGCCGAGGAGAGCGGGCAGATCGTCCCGCTGGGCGCCTGGGTGCTCGATCAGGCTGCGACCGAGGCTGTCCGGTGGCGGGGCTCCATGCGACGCCAACTGACAGCCGACCGCAAGGAACCCTACGTCAGCGTCAATGTGTCGCCGCGTCAGTTCCGGGACCAGGATTTCTACAACGTGGTCCGGCGCGCCCTGGATCTCTCCGGCATCGCACCGTCGTCCCTGGTATTGGAACTGACCGAGAGTGTGCTGCTGTACAACGACGAACGTATTCTGCGTGAGATGAGTTCGCTCACCGACCTCGGGATCCGCATCGCGATCGACGACTTCGGGACCGGCTACTCGTCGCTGAGCTATCTGCGTGAGTTCCCCATCTCGATCCTCAAGATCGACAAGTCGTTCGTGGACGAACTGGGGCGCTCACCCGAACACTACGCCCTGGTCGAGGGCATCACGCATCTCGCGGACTCGCTCGGCCTGACGGTGATCGCCGAAGGAGTGGAGAACGTGAGACAGCAGGAGCTGTTGATCTCCATGGGCTGCCCGCTCGGCCAGGGGTACTTGTTCGCCGAGCCGATCAGCGCCGAGGAGGCGGAACGGCTCGTCCTCGCAGCGCCGCTCGGCCGCCTGGCCGCGCTGCCTGCGGTGCCCGAGGAACGGAACCCGTGATGGCGGGGCCTCTCCCGCGAGGGGTTCGGGTCGTGCTCAGCAGAACGCCGCGCGAGGCAGGAGACGCAAGGTGTTGAAACCTGAGGACCCGTCGGCAGAGCTGGCTGAGCTGTGCCTCGTGCTGCGCAACGACGAGGACCAGTACGCGATCTGGCCCGCCGGGCGTCGTATCCCGGCCGGATGGTGCCAGCTCACCGGACCGGCGTCCACCGCGAGGTGTGCGCGCCTGGTCGAGCGCCTGTGGACCGACATGCGGCCCGTAAGCGCCCGCACCGAGCGGCAGCCCCCGGGATCCGGGCCGGCTACGGTGCCCGAGCTGGTCCGGGAGCGGGCGCGACAGGCCCCGTCCGATCTCGCCGTGCTCTCGGACGAGGGGAGGCTGACCTACCTCGAACTGACCGACCGCGCCGACCGACTGGCCCACGAACTGCGGGAGTCCGGCGTCGAGGCGGAGTCCGTCGTCACCGTGTGCCTCGACCGCGTGCCCGAGCTGATCGTCGCGCTGCTGGCGGTGCTGAGCTCCGGCGGCGCGTTCCTGCCCCTCGACCCGGCGACTCCGCGGCAACGGATCGTCGGGCTGGTAGGGGAGACCGGTTCGCGTCTCATCGTCTCGAGCCACGAGCATGCCCCGATGTTCGCCGACTGCGAGGCCCGGATCCTCGACCCCGGGGCCGCCGGCGAACCGGCCACGCGCACCCCGCCGCGGGGAGCCCGAAGGGCACATGGTTCCCGCCCGGACGACCTCGCCTACGTGATCTACACCTCCGGATCCACCGGCCCTCCCAAAGGGGTGATGATCACCCACCGGTCGCTCGCCCACTCCCTCACGGCGGTGGCCCGGGCCTACCAACTGGGGCCCGGCGACCGGGTGCTGCATGCCGCGGCGCTCGGCTTCGACACCTCCCTGGAGCAGATCTTCGCCACGCTCATCAGCGGCGCGACGCTGGTCCTCGCGGGCACCCAGACGTGGGCGCCCACCGAACTGCTGCACCGCTTCCCGGAGTACGGGATCAGCGTCGCCGACCTCACCCCCGGCTACTGGCAGCAGACCGTCTCCGTAGCGGACCGTGGCGAGAGCCTCGCGTCGCTGAGACTCGCCATCGTCGGCGGCGAGATCGTCACCGCGAAGGACTGCCGCGCCGTTCTGCGCCGGATCCCCGGCGCGCGGCTCGTCAACGCCTACGGGCTCACCGAGACCACCATCACCTCCACGCTCTGCGAACTGAACGAGGAGGTGCTCGCGGCGCCGGACAGCGCGGTCGCCCCGGTCGGCAGGCCCCTGGAGGGGACTCACATCCATCTGCTCGACGCCGAACTGCACCCTGTGCGCCTGGGCGAGCGCGGCGAGATCTACCTCGGCGGCCCGGGGCTGGCGCGCGGTGTCTGGCGGCAACCCGCCCTGACCGCACAGCAGTTCCTCCCCGACCCGCACGGCTCCGCGCCGGGCGACCGGATGTACAGGACCGGGGACCTGGGCCGCCTGCGCGCGGACGGCAACCTGGAAATCCTGGGCCGGGTCGACGACCAGATGAAGATCCGCGGGTTCCGGGTCGACCCGGCCGAGATCGAGGCCGCGCTCGTCTCCCGCCCCGAGATCGGCCAGGCGATGGTGGTGGCCCGGGCGCGCGAGCACGGCGAGCCGGAGCTCATCGCGTACTACACGCCGGCCTCGCCGTCGGCCGGCTGCGAGACGGCGCTGCCCGCACGGCTGCGGTCGGCACTCGCCGAGGTCCTACCGGGTTACATGATCCCGGCAGCCTTCCGCCTGATGGAACGGCTGCCCGTCGCGCCCAGCGGAAAGCTCGACCGCCGAGCCGTGCCGGACCCCGGAACCGCGGCGACCGCGGCCGCCGCGGACACCGACACCAGCGAGCGTCCGGTGCCGCAGGGGATGGCCCAGTTGTGGTGTCAGATCCTGGGTGTGGACTACGTCCGTCCGCACGACGACTTCTTCGAACTGGGCGGCAACTCACTGCTGGCCATGGAGATGCTCGCCCGGACCCGCGTCATCTTCGGAATCGGCGTCACGCAGATCCGCGACCTGACCCGGTCACTGCTACGGCAACCGATGCTCGCGGCGTTCGCCGAGTCGGTGCGCCAGGCGCGCGCCGGCACGCTGGCGCACCCGGACGGCGGGAGTGTCGACTTCGCGGCCGAGACCGAACGGCCCGTTCCGGCGGTCGGCAGCGACGCGCCGAGTCCACATCCTCAGCACCCCGGGGACGTGCTCCTCACGGGGGCGACGGGGTTCTGCGGCGCCTACATGATCGACGAACTGCTGCGCACGACGACGGGACGGGTCCTTTGCCTGGTCAGGGCCTCCGACGAGCAGGAAGGAATGAAGAGGATCCGCGCGAGCCACCAGCGGTACGTCCTCAGCGACCTGTCCAGCCCACGCGTCCAGGCGGTCGTCGGCGACCTGGCCAAGCCCCGACTGGGGCTGTCTGCAGACCGGTTCGAGGAGCTGGCAGCGACCATCGACGCTGTCTACCACTTCGGCGGCCAGGTCAACTTCATCTACCCGTACCACGACTTGCGCGCGTCCAATGTCGACGGCACATACGAGATCATCCGCCTCGCCGCCCGCCGGGCAGTCCCCGTCCACTTCACCTCCAGCATGGCCGTGCTCGCCGGCTTCGGGCCGGCTGGGGTGCGCGAGGTGACGGAGAGCACGCCGTTGCGCTTCCCGGAGTACCTGTCGGTGGGATACGTGGAGACCAAATGGGTGGGCGAGGTGCTGCTCAAGAAGGCCTCCGACGCGGGCCTGCCGGTCACCGTCTACCGCTTGATGGACATCACGGGCAGCAGCGGTACCGGCGTGATGAACACCGGAAGCGAGATGGCCGCCCTCATCGACTTCATCGCGCGAACCGGGCTGTGCCCCGACATCCAGCTGCCGCTGGACTTCCTGCCGGCCGACTGCCTCGCCCGCGCCATCGGACACATCTCCACCCGGCATCCCGCGCGCGGCGTGGTCTACCACCTCACCAACCCCCGTCCCACGCTGCTGGCCTCGCTCGCCGAGCGCCTGCGCGGACGGGGTTACCCGATCCAGGAGATCCCGTATGCCGAGTGGATCGCCATGCTGGTGGGGTACGCGACGGGGCACCCCACCGACCCGATGACCGCGTTCGTCCCGCTCTTCGTCGACCGCTGCGCGCACGCCGACATGACCGTGAGCGAGATGTACTTCCACGACGTCTTCCCGAAGTTCACCCGCGACAACGCGGAACGGGAGCTGAAGGACGCCGGCATCTACATTCCTCCGGTGGACGCGGAGATGCTGGACCGCCACGTCGACTTCCTCCAACGCGACGACCTCCAGCGGGTGCAGAGGCGAGAACGCGGAGCGCCACGGTGGTGAGCCGATGCGCTGACTGGGAGGCACTGGACGTGCTGGAAGCAGCACCCGACGGTCCGGTGGCCTTCTCCGCCGACCTCAGTCCCACCGGCCTCCTGGCGGCCTACCGCGCCGGGGCCTACCCGTTCCCGGCGGCCGACGAATACACCCGCGCGCTCAACGAGGTGCTGTTCGACGATCAGGTCCAGGCGGGCCGTATCCGGCTCGTGGGGGCGGATTCGGCCGATCCCTACGCCGTCTCCTGGTGGTCTCCCGACCCCAGGCCACTGCTGCCCGTCTCGGCCACTCACCTCGGTCGCAGCCTCGCCCGACGGCTGCGCAACCGGCTGCCGTGGTCGACCAGCCTGGACCGGAGCTTCGAGCGGGTCGTCCGCGAATGCCGGGCCGGCCGCACCCCCCTGTGGCTCACCGACGAGCTGATCGAAAGCCTCGTCCGCCTGCACGATCTGGGGCATGCTCACAGCGTCGAGGTGTGGGAGGACGGCGAGCTGATCGGCGGCGTCTTCGGCATCCAGATCGGGACGGTCTTCAGCATGGACTCGATGTTCTTCCACCGTTCCGATGCCTCGAAGGTCGCGGTGGCCGACCTCGCGGCGCGCTTCGCACAGGCCGGCGGTGTACTGCTCGACGCACAGCGGGACAGCCCGCACGTCCACGGCCTGGGCGGCATTCTCGTACCGCGACAGCAGTACGTGCGAAACCTGCGCGGCACCGGGCGCGACAGCCTCCCGATGTCCACCGCCACCTTGCCGGCTCGCCGCCTCGTCCAGCCGAGGGGATGACGCTGACCGTCTTCGTCGAGCGGCACGGCGCAGAGCTTTGCCCGATGGCCGCATGGCCCCGAACGGGGGATGCAATCTCATCCAATACGGGCGATGCCCGTATACAGGCGTATCACCGGCATACGACGGCGCGTTGCCGATGCATGGATTACACCGTCACCACCGAATGTCTCTTCTTCGAGTGGGAAGAACAGCCGCCGTACCGAGAGCGGCCCCGGGCGGGCCAGGAAGACCCGCCCATCTACGCCGCCCTGGTCAGGGAGTGGCGGGCCCGCGGCCAGATGGTCCCGGGCACCTGGGACGCGCGATGGACCGCCCTGGTATCCGCGAGTTCACCGACCGGGCGGCACCGACGCTCGATCTGCGTTCCGCCTCCGGTCCTGTGGGAACGTGTCGCCAAACCACCCCTCGTGAGTCGCGACGAGATGGTGCCCGCTCCCAGAAGCGCACGGTGATCCGCGGACGCCGACGTCGACGGGCCCGTGTGGCGGTGCGGCTCGAAGGAGTGGCGACGGGCGAGTCACAGGCGGGCACCGCCGCTTGATGCCGGCCCGCGCGGCACATCTTCCGAGCGCCCGCTGCGGGCCGGTTTCACAGCCGCGGAAGCGAACAGGATGCCGATGCCGTCGGGCGGAACCGGTCAGTGCAGACGCCCCGCCATCCGATCGCGGACACCGTCGACGGCCATGTTGCGGTCGGTCTCGTCCACCAGGGGCTTGCCGTCCGAGGCGACAGCCGGCCACGTTCCCGCGCCCGCGAGTGCGACGACGGCGGCCCCGGCGGCCAGCAGCCGTCAGGGCCTCCGCAGCAGCCCTCGCGGGCGGGGCAGTCGAAGATCCATGCGTCAACCGAGCGGTAGGAAGAGCTATGCCCGGGCGTCCTCCGGGATCGATACCAGCCACCTCGTGTCCTTGCGGGGGCGGAGGTACAGGGCCCAGTACAGGGTCGCGGCCGCGGTGATGCCGCCCGTCCAGAGCAGGTAAGTCGTCTCCTGCTGGGTCAGGATGTACGCCAGGACCGCGATCAGCAGGATCGGCATCGTGGGCCACAGGGGCATCCGCCAGGCCGGGGTGTGCTTGTGGGAGCCGCGGCGGGAGAGCAGGGCGGCGACGGCGACCAGGAGGTACATGCCGGTCACCGAGACGCCCGTGACGCCGTACAGGGTGTCGAGGTTGACGAAGCAGAGCAGGGCGCCGGGGACGCCGACGGCGAGGGTGGCGACCCAGGGGGAGCCGAAGCGGCCGAGCCGGGAGAAGGCGGTGTTGACCGGGGTGGGCCAGGCCTTGTCGCGGGCGGAGGCGAACAGGACACGGGAGTTCTGGATGACCATGACGATGCCCGCGTTGATGATCGCGAGGGCCACGCAGAGGCTGACGAAGGTGCCGACCGCGGAGTTGGACCAGGCGGTGACCATGGAGCTGATGTCGCCGCCGCTCAGTTCGGCGATGTTCGAGGCGCCCATGGTGATCGCCGCGACCGGGACCAGGATGATCACCGTCGAGATGGCGAGGGTGGCCAGGACCGTACGGGCGACGTTGCGGCGCGGGTGCTCCAGCTCCTCGGAGAGGTAGACCGCGGTCGAGAAGCCCTGGGTGACGAAGAGGGCGATGGCGAGGCCCGAGACGACCAGCATCGCCGTGACGGTGTCGGTGTGCCCGTGCGCGTCGGCCACCTGCATCGACACCAGGCTGCCCGCGCCGCGCTCGCTGTGGGCGAAGCCCAGGATCGCCACGACGGCCGCCGCGATGACCTCCAGGACCAGGAAGATGCCGGTGATCCAGGCGTTGGCGCGCAGGTCGAGCAGACCGGCGAGGGTGGCCAGCAGCATCACGCCGGCGCCCGCGATCGAGGGGTCGAGGTGGACGACCGGGGCGAGGTAGTCGGCCGTGCCCATGGCGATCACCGGCGGGACGATCATCACCACCAGCAGCGACAGGACGAAGACCAGCCAGCCCGCGAGCCGCCCCGCCATCGTCGAGACCATCGCGTACTCGCCGCCCGCGCTGGGGATGAGGGTGCCCAGCTCGGAGTAGCAGAACGCCACGGCGATACAGAGGAGGGAGCCGATGGCGATCGTCAGGGCGGTGGCGGTGCCGAGGGTGCCGAACAGGTCCGGGACGACCACGAAGAGGGTGGAGGCCGGGGTGACGCAGGAGAGGGTGAGGAGGGTTCCGCCGACGACCCCGATGGAGCGCTTGAGCGCCTTGGGATGGCCGTCCGTTGCCTCGGGGACGGCGGTGTCGACAGGGCGGAGCGTGTCGGTCATGAAGCGGTTCCGATCGACTGGCGCGGATTCCTCCGGCGGCTGGGGTTGCTGCATGGAACCCCGACGAAAACCAGCGAGTCAATAGGTGTTTACCTACGGAATCCGTTGATCGATCGCCCTCGAAGACCCGAATACATCAGTCCGCTCCGACTGGTCACCGAATTTGGCCCGTACGGGAACCGCAGCGCGCGCGGACAAAAAAATGGGGCCGTCCGCAGTGCGGACGGCCCCGGGCGCCTGCGTCAGTGGTTGCGCGGGAAGCCGAGGTCGACGCCGGCGGGGGCGTCGGCCGGGTCGGGCCAGCGGGTGGTGACGACCTTGCCGCGGGTGTAGAAGTGCGTGCCGTCGTTGCCGTAGATGTGGTGGTCGCCGAAGAGGGAGTCCTTCCAGCCGCCGAAGGAGTGGTAGCCGACGGGGACCGGGATCGGGACGTTCACGCCGACCATGCCGGCCTCGATCTCCAGCTGGAAGCGGCGGGCGGCGCCGCCGTCCCGGGTGAAGATCGCGGTGCCGTTGCCGAACGGCGAGTCGTTGATGAGGGCCACGCCCTCGTCGTAGGTGTCCACGCGCAGGACGCACAGCACCGGGCCGAAGATCTCGTCCTGGTACGCCTTCGCCGAGGTGGGCACCTTGTCCAGCAGCGAGATGCCGATCCAGTGGCCGTCCTCGAAGCCCTCGACCGTGTGGCCGGTGCCGTCCAGGACGACCTCGCAGCCCTCGGCGGCGGCGCCGGAGACGTAGGAGGCCACCTTGTCGCGGTGGACCTTGGTGATCAGCGGGCCCATCTCGGAGGCCGGGTCGTTGCCGGGACCGATCTTGATCTTCTCGGCGCGCTCGCGGATCTTCTCCACGAGCTCGTCGCCGATCGCACCGACCGCGACGACCGCGGAGATGGCCATGCAGCGCTCGCCCGCGGAGCCGTAGGCGGCGGAGACGGCCGCGTCGGCGGCGGCGTCGAGGTCGGCGTCCGGGAGGACCAGCATGTGGTTCTTGGCGCCGCCCAGGGCCTGCACGCGCTTGCCGTTGGCGGAGGCGGTGGTGTGGATGTAGCGGGCGATGGGGGTCGAGCCGACGAAGGAGACGGCCTTGACGTCCGGATGCTCCAGGAGGCGGTCGACGGCCACCTTGTCGCCGTGGACGACGTTGAAGACGCCGTCGGGCAGGCCGGCCTCGGCCAGCAGCTCGGCGATCTTGACGGAGGCCGAGGGGTCCTTCTCACTCGGCTTGAGCACGAAGGTGTTGCCGCAGGCGATGGCGAGGGGGAACATCCACATCGGCACCATCGCCGGGAAGTTGAACGGCGTGATGCCTGCGACCACGCCCAGCGGCTGACGGATCGAGGAGACGTCCACGCGGCTGGCGACCTGCGTCGACAGCTCACCCTTGAGCTGGACGTTGATGCCGCACGCGAGGTCGACGATCTCCAGGCCGCGGGCCACCTCGCCGAGCGCGTCGGAGTGGACCTTGCCGTGCTCGGCGGTGATCAGCTCCGCGATCGCGTCCCGGTTGGCGTCCAGCAGCGCGCGGAAGCGGAAGAGGATCTCGGTGCGCCTGGCTAGCGAGGACTGGCCCCAGGACAGGTAGGCGTCCTTGGCGGCGGCGACCGCCGCGTCCACCTCGTCGACCGAGGCGAAGGCGACCTTCGTCGTCACCGCGCCGGTCGCGGGGTCGGTGACCGGGCCGTAGTTCCCCGACGTGCCCTCGGCGGTCTTGCCGCCGATCCAGTGGTTGACGATCTTCGTCATGCCCAGTTACTCCTTCACAGATGGCGGCGTCGGGTGGAGACGTGCCGTTCGTAGAGCTCACGTGCCTTGACCGCCGACGGCCTGGTCGCGGTCTCGGCCACAGGTACATCCCACCAGGCCTGCGCCGGAGGCGCGCCCGACACTGTGTCTGCCGTTTGGGTCTCGACGTAGACACATGTGGGAGTGTCGGCGGCCCGGGCCTCGGCGAGCGCGTCCCTGAGGTCGCTCACCGTCTTGGCGCGCAGCACGCGCATGCCCAGGCTGGCCGCGTTGGCGGCGAGGTCGACGGGCAGCGGGGCGCCCGTGAAGGAACCGTCGGCAGGCGAACGGTGGCGGTACGCCGTGCCGAACCGCTCGCCGCCCACCGACTCGGACAGGCCGCCGATGGAGGCGTACCCGTGGTTCTGGATCAGTACGACCTTGATCGCGATGCCCTCCTGCACGGCCGTCACGACCTCCGTCGGCATCATCAGGTAGGTGCCGTCGCCGACCAGCGCCCACACGGGGCGGTCGGGCGCCGCCAGTTTCACCCCGATCGCGGCCGGGATCTCGTAGCCCATGCAGGAGTAGCCGTACTCCACGTGGTACTGGTCCCGCGAGCGGGCCCGCCACAGCTTGTGCAGGTCGCCGGGGAGGGAGCCGGCCGCGTTGATCACGATGTCCGACTCGTCGACGACCGCGTCCAGCGCGCCCAGCACCTGCGGCTGGGTCGGCCGTACGTCCGGCTCCTCGGCCTCGTAGCAGGCGTCGACGCGCTGCTCCCAGCGCTCCTTGTCCTCGGTGTACTCGGCGAGGTAGGAGGCGGTGACCCGGTGGCCGTGCATCCCCAGCGCCTCGGTGAGCTCCTGCAGGCCCGAGCGGGCGTCCGCGATCAGCGGCAGGCCGGCGAGCTTGTGGCCGTCGAAGGGCGCGATGTTGACGTTCAGGAAGCGCACGCCCGCACCGGTGAAGAGGGTGCCGGAGGCGGTGGTGAAGTCGGTGTAGCGGGTGCCGACGCCGATCACCAGGTCGGCGGTGCGGGCGAGTTCGTCCGCGGTGGCGGTGCCGGTGTGGCCGACCCCGCCGACGTCCTGGGGGTGGTCGTGGCGCAGGGAGCCCTTGCCGGCCTGGGTGGAGGCGACCGGTATGCCGGTGCTCTGCGCGAGCTCGGCGAGCGCCGCCTCGGCGCGGCTGTGGTGGACGCCGCCGCCGGCGATCACCAGCGGCCTGCGCGCGTTCCTGATCGCGGTCACGGCCTCGGCGAGCTCGGTCGGATCGGCGCCCGGACGCCGTACGACCCAGGTGCGCTCGGCGAAGAACTCCTCGGGCCAGTCGTACGCCTCGGCCTGCACGTCCTGCGGCAGGGCCAGCGTGACGGCGCCGGTCTCGACGGGGTCGGTCAGCACGCGCATGGCGTTCAGGGCCGACGGGATCAGCGCCTCGGGGCGGGTGATCCGGTCGAAGTACCTCGACACCGGGCGCAGGCAGTCGTTGACCGACACATCGCCCGCGTACGGGACTTCGAGCTGCTGCAGGACCGGGTCGGCGGGGCGGCCGGCGAAGGTGTCGCCGGGCAGCAGCAGGACCGGGAGGTGGTTGATGGTGGCCAGGGCGGCGCCGGTGACCAGGTTGGTGGCGCCAGGGCCGATGGAGGTCGTCACCGCGTGGGTGGACAGGCGGTTCGACTGCCGGGCGTAGCCGACGGCCGCGTGCACCATGGCCTGTTCGTTGCGGCCCTGGTGGTACGGCATGTCGTCCGCGTACTCGACGAGCGCCTGGCCGATGCCGGCCACGTTGCCGTGGCCGAAGATGCCCCAGGTCGCGCCGATCAGCCGCTGCCGTACGCCGTCGCGTCGGGTGTACTGCGCGGACAGGAAGCGCACCAGCGCCTGGGCGACCGTCAGCCTCGTCGTCGAGGTGGTCGGAGTCATCGGTAACCCTCCGTGTGGTCCGGGTGGAAGCAGATCCGCCACTCCCGTGTCTCGCCCGGCCCCGCCATGACGTTGAGGTAGTACATGTCGTGGCCGGGCTGGGCGATGGACGGGCCGTGCCATCCGTCGGGGACGAGGACGGCGTCGCCGGAGCGGACCTCGGCGAGGACGTCGGATCCGCCCTCACGGGAGGGAGATACGCGCTGATAGCCGAAACCGTTCGGGCCGTCGATCTCGAAGTAGTAGATCTCCTCCAGCTCCGCCTCGACGCCCGGCCGGTGCTCGTCGTGCTTGTGCGGCGGGTACGAGGACCAGTTGCCGCCGGGGGTGATCACCTCGACGGCGATGAGCTTGTCGCAGTCGAAGGCGTCGGCGGAGGCGAAGTTGCGGACGTGCCGCAACTGGGCGCCGCTGCCGCGCTGTTCGACGGGGACCTCCGGCGCGGGGCCGTAGCGGGCGGGGAGTCGTCGCTCGCACTTCGCTCCTGCCAGGGCGAAGCGGCCTCCCGCGCCGGAGGCGATCTGGACCCGGGCGTCACGGGGAACGTACGCGAAGTCGGTGACCGACGCGAAAACGCTTCCCCTGCCCAGGAGTTGGAACTGTTCGTCCGCCGTTCGCACGGTACAGCCGCCCTCCAGCGGAAGCACGATCCACTCGCTGTCACCGGTGGTGAACGTGTGGGTGCCGCCCGGCGGCAGGGCGACGATCCGCAGACTGCAGTACTCCCAGCCTGCCCGCTCGGGGCCGATGTCGAGCACGTGATCGGCGTCGGCGGTGGCGCCCCGCGGAACGTACAGCTCCTTGCTGCTCATGCGGCCCTCACAGCAGTCCTACGGCGGTGTCCACGGCGGCGGCCACATCGCCGTCCGCCGGGTACAGCAGTGAGCGGCCGACCACCAGGCCGCGCACGGTGGGCAGTTGCAGGGCGCCGCGCCACTTCTCGTACGCGCCGTCCTGGTCGTCGCCGACCTCCCCGCCCAGCAGCACGGCCGGGAGGGTGGAGGTCTGCATGACCTCGGCCATGTCGTCGGGGTTCTCGGTGACCGGCAGTTTCAGCCAGGTGTAGGCCGAGGTGCCGCCGAGCCCGGAGGCGATGGCGATGGACCGGGTGACCGCCTCGGCGGACAGGTCGTTCCGCAGCCGGCCCTCGTCCGTGCGGCGGCTGAGGAACGGCTCGACGAACACGGGGAGCCGGCGCGCCGCCATGTCGTCGATGGCGCGGGCGGTGGACTCCAGGGTGGTCAGGGAGCCCGGGTCGGAGTAGTCGATGCGCAGCAGCAGCTTGCCCGCGTCGAAGCCGAGCCGCTCGATGTCCTCGGCGCGGTGGCCGGTGAAGCGGTCGTCGAGTTCGAAGCTGGCGCCCTGCAGTCCGCCGCGGTTCATGGAGCCCATGACGACCTTGCCGTCCAGGGCGCCCAGCAGAAGCAGGTCGTCGAGGATGTCGGCGGTCGCGAGGACGCCGTCGACGCCGGGCCGGGACAGCGCCAGGCAGAGGCGTTCGAGCAGGTCGGCGCGGTTGGCCATGGCGAAGGCGCGCTCGCCGACGCCGAGGGCGCCGCGGGCCGGGTGGTCGGCTGCGACGATCATCAGCCGGCCGGAGTCGTTCAGCAGCGGACGGCGGACCCTTCGGGCGGCGGCCTCGGCGATCGCCTCGGGGCGCTGGGCCCGCAGCCGGACCAGCTCGCCGACGTCGACGCTGCGCACGGCCGGTGCGCCGCTCGCGCCGCTGTCCGTCCTCTCGCCCTCGGTCCCGCCGACCCGGCCGGCCCTCACTGGACCGCTCCGGCCTTGAGGGCGGCCTCGATCTCGTCCGCCGTCGGCATGGCGGAGGAGCACTCCAGCCGGGAGGCGACGATCGCCCCGGCGGCGTTGGCGCGGCGCATGATCGTCTCCAGGTCCCGGCCCGCGAGCAGGCCGTCGCAGAGGGAGCCGCCGAACGCGTCGCCGGCGCCGAGGCCGTTGAGGACGTTCACCGGCAGCGGGGGCACCTCGGCCGACTCGCCCTTGCTGTCGACGGCGAGGACGCCCTTGGGGCCCTGTTTGACGACCGCGAGTTCCACGCCCGCGTCCAGCAGCGCCTCGGCGGCCGCCCGGGGTTCGCGGACGCCGGTGGCGACCTCCACCTCGTCGAGGTTGCCGACCGCGACGGTGGTGTGGCGCAGGGCCTCCTTGTAGAAGGGGCGGGCCGAGGCCGGGTCGCTCCAGAACATGGGGCGCCAGTCGAGGTCGAAGACGGTCGGGCCGGCCTTGGCGCGGTGGGCGAGCGCCGCCAGCGTCGCCGTACGGCTGGGTTCCTCGCTCAGACCGGTGCCGGTGACCCAGAAGAGGCGGGCCTCGCGGACGGCGTCGAGGTCGAGGTCGTGGGCGTCGATCTCCAGGTCGGGGGCCTTGGGCTGCCGGTAGAAGTAGAGCGGGAAGTCGTCGGGCGGGAAGACCTCGCAGAAGGTGACCGGTGTGGGCAGGCCCGGTACGGGGGTGACCCAGCGGTCGTCGACGCCGAAGTCCCGCAGCGCCTCGTGGAGGTAGGTGCCGAAGGGGTCGTCGCCGGTGCGGGTGATCACCGCGGTCCGGTGTCCGAGGCGGGCGGCGGCCACCGCGACGTTCGTCGCCGAGCCGCCGAGGAACTTGCCGAAGCTCGTCACCTGCGGCAGCGGAACGCCGGTCTGCAGTGGATACAGGTCCACCCCGATCCGCCCCATGGTGATCAGGTCGTACGCCATCGGCTTCCCTTCGTCACGGCTCTCCCCGCCGTTTGTAGCCCTGTCCGCGCGGCCCTGTCAATGTTTTGTCCAGACATTCGGACGAGAGCTTGACAGCGCTTACTGGTGCCGCTGAAGCTGACCGGCATGACGCCGATGTCCTCCCAGTCCTCACTGTCCCGCATCCGGATCGGGTCGGCTCCCGACTCATGGGGTGTGTGGTTCCCCGACGACCCCCGGCAGGTGCCCTGGCAGCGGTTCCTCGACGAGGTCGCCCAGTCCGGCTACGAGTGGATCGAGCTGGGCCCTTACGGCTACCTGCCGACCGATCCCGCGGTGCTCACCGAGGAGGTGAACCGGCGGGGGCTGAAGGTCTCGGCGGGCACCGTCTTCACCGGCCTGCACCACGGCGAGTCCGTCTGGGACAAGACCTGGGCGCACGTGGCGGACAACGCGGTCCTCGCGCAGGCCATGGGCGCGAAGCACCTGGTCGTGATCCCGTCCTTCTGGCGGGACGACAAGACCGGCGAGGTGCTGGAGTCCTCCGAGCTGACGCCCGAGCAGTGGGGCAACCTCACCTCCCTGACCGAGCGGCTCGGGCAGCGGGTGCGGGAGGAGTACGGGCTGCAGATCGTCGTGCACCCGCACGCCGACACGCACATCGACAGCGAGGAGAACGTCGTCCGCTTCCTGGACGGCACCGACTCGTCCCTGGTCTCGCTCTGCCTGGACACCGGGCACTACGCCTACTGCGGCGGCGACAGCGTCAAGCTGATCGAGACCTACGGCGAGCGGATCGGCTATCTGCACCTGAAGCAGGTGGACCCGGAGATCCTGGCGGACGTGCGGGCCAAGGGGACGCCGTTCGGGCCGGCCGTCGCCCAGGGCGTGATGTGCGAGCCGCCCTCCGGGGTCCCCGAGCTGGGTCCCGTGCTGGAGGCGGCGCAGCGGCTGGACGTCGACCTGTTCGCGATCGTCGAGCAGGACATGTACCCCTGCGAGCCGGACAAGCCGCTGCCCATCGCCCAGCGGACCCGGGCGTTCCTGAGGTCCTGCGGGGCCTAGCCGTCACGAGGGGGTTCGTCCGCCGATGTCAACGCGCCGCGCCCAGAAGCCCGCGTACGCCCGTGCACCACTTCTGTCACGAACGCCCCCTTCGTGTCACACATGTCGCGAGTACGCGGGTCTTGCGTCACGCCTGGCGCACAGACCCTGACCGGCTTTCGGACCCCCTCGTTCACCGGACGCAGGCTTTGTGATCGCCAGCGCAGCGCCCGGCTCCCCCGACGGCCCTCCACGGCCGCCCCGCGGCGCGCGCAGGGAGGTGCGACTCGTGTCAGACCGACGGCTGTGGTCCTACAAGGAGATCGCCGCGCACATCCGGGTGCAGCCCGACACGGTGCGCTCCTACCGCAAGCACGGGCTGCTGCCGCCGCCCGACCACGTCGAGGGCGGCAAGCCGTTCTGGTACGCCGACACCGTGCGGGCCTGGGTGGCCTCCCGGCCCGGCAACCGGGGCGCCCGCAGGGACGAGTGAGCGGCGGGCGCGCGGGTCCTACGGGCGCCCGCCCCACGGTTCGATCACCGTCACCCCCGCTCCCTCCGCCGTGCCCAGCGCCGCCAGGGCGGCGGGGGCGGCGTCCAGGCCGATGGTGGAGGTGACCAGCAGGTCGGGGCGCAGGACGCCCGCGCGGACCAGCTCCAGCATGGGCGGGTAGGTGTGCGCCGCCATGCCGTGGCTGCCGAGGAGTTCCAGCTCCAGGCCGATCGCGCGGGCCATGGGGACGGGGGTGGTGCCGTCCGGTGAGGGCAGCAGGCCCACCTGGACGTGCCGGCCACGACGGCGCAGGCCGTTCACGGAGGCCGCGCAGGTGCCGGGCGAGCCCAGGGCGTCGAGCGACAGGTGGGCGCCCCCACCGGTCAGTTCGCGGATCGCCGCGGCGGTGTCCGGCGTACCGGAGGCGTCGACGACGTGCGCCGCGCCGAACGTCCGCGCCAGCTCCAGGGCCGCGGGCGACACGTCGACGGCGACCACGCGCGCCCCGGACGCCGCCGCGATCATCACCGCCGACAGGCCGACTCCCCCGCACCCGTGCACCGCGACCCACTCCCCCGCGGCCACCCGGCCCTGCTGCACCACCGCGCGGAACGCCGTGGCGAACCGGCAGCCCAGGGAGGCGGCCGTGGCGTACGACAGGTCCTCGGGGACGGCCACCAGGTTCACGTCGGCGTGATCCAGTGCGACGTACTGCGCGAACGAGCCCCAGTGCGTGAAGCCGGGCTGGGTCTGCCGCTCGCAGACCTGGTGGTCGCCGGCCTGGCAGGACGGGCAGGTCCCGCAGGCGCACACGAAGGGCACGGTGACCCGGTCGCCGGGGCGCCAGGCGGTGACCCGCTCGCCGGCCGCCTCGACGACACCGGCGAGTTCGTGGCCCGGCACGTGCGGCAGCGTGATGTCCGGGTCGTGGCCCTGCCAGCCGTGCCAGTCGCTGCGGCACAGGCCGGTGGCCTCGACCCGGACGACGACCCCGTGGGGCGCCGGGCGGGGGTCGGGCAGGTCGCGTACCTCGGCCGGCTCGCCGTACCGCTCGAACACCACAGCCCGCATGCCTGCTCCCGTCGTCGTCCGCGTGTGCGCGTACAGGATGCCCGGCGGGGGCGCCCGCATGGCCGGGGGTGTGATCACAACGGGCGCCCCGGACTGCGCCGTGGGCGGTATCTCCATAAGGTTCCGGTAAATCCGTCCTGTATGTGCATGTACGAGTATGAGGGGATCCACCGTGACCCACTTCTCGCCGCCCGGCGCCCCGCGGGCCCGCATCCCCTCTCCACGGCAGCCCCGGCGGCCGGACCCGCGCATCCGCTCGCGGCTGCGCACCCTGTTCCTGTGGGGCGGGCTCACCGTGTCGGGGCTGGCCCTGCTGCTGGCGTACGCGGCACGGCCCTGAATGTGAGGCGGTCCGCGTCCTCCGGCGCCGCCAGCCCTTGGATCGATACCCCCTAGGGGTATAGTGTGGAGAGTGCGGGGGTCCACCGTGGGTCCCGGCAACCCCATACGCCTCCTTGAGGAGAACGACATGACCGCGCAGAGCGACACCCAGGGCACCGTCACCGCCGTCTACAAGGTGAGCGGGATGAGCTGCGGGCACTGCGAGGGGTCCGTCTCGAGCGAGATCTCCGAGATCGCCGGTGTCACCTCGGTGAAGGCCGTCGCCTCGTCCGGCGAGGTCACCGTGGTCTCCGAGGCCCCCCTCGACGAGGCCGCGGTGCGCGCCGCGGTGGACGAGGCCGGCTTCGAGCTCGTCGGCCGGGCCTGAGCCGGCACTTGCGTTCCTGTTCTCCGACCGGCCGTACCGACCAGCTGATACTGGCTCCGCACGGTCCCGGTCCGATGTCTGGAGTCCGGACATGACCAGCACGACAAGCACCACCGGCAGCACCGGCAGCACCGGCAGCACCGAGACACCGATAGCCGACGCCTCCGAGGTCGAGCTGCAGATCGGCGGGATGACCTGCGCCTCCTGCGCGGCCCGCGTCGAGAAGAAGCTCAACCGCATGGACGGGGTCACCGCCACGGTGAACTTCGCGACGGAGAAGGCGAAGGTGACCTACCCCGCGGGCATCCAGGTCGCCGACCTGATCGCGACCGTGGTGAAGACGGGGTACACAGCCGAGGAGCCGCCCCCGCCGCAGCCTCCCGCCGAGGCGGCGCCCGGCGCAGCGAAGGACGCGGAAGACCCCGAACTCAACGCCTACCGCGAGCGGTTCACCGTCTCCGCGCTGCTGGCGCTCCCGGTCGTGCTGCTGTCGATGATCCCGGCCCTGCAGTTCGACAACTGGCAGTGGCTGTGCCTCACCCTGGCCGCGCCGGTGGTGGTGTGGGGCGCGCTGCCCTTCCACCGGGCCGCCTGGACGAACGCCCGGCACGGCGCGGCCACCATGGACACGCTGGTCTCGGTGGGCACGCTCGCCGCGTTCGGCTGGTCGCTGTGGGCGCTGTTCTTCGGCGACGCGGGCATGACGGGCATGCACGACGAGTTCCGGCTGACCGTCTCCCGCATGGACGGCGCCTCCACGATCTATCTCGAAGTGGCCTCCGGGGTCGTGGCGTTCATCCTGCTGGGCCGCTATCTGGAGGCCCGCGCCAAGCGCCGCTCCGGAGCCGCGCTCAGGGCCCTGATGGAGCTGGGCGCCAAGGACGTGTCCGTGCTGCGGGGCGGGCGCGAGGTCCGGGTGCCGGTGTCCCAGCTGGCCGTGGGCGACCGTTTCGTCGTACGGCCCGGGGAGAAGGTCGCCACCGACGGCACCGTCGTCGAGGGCGCGTCCGCGGTGGACGCGTCGATGCTGACCGGCGAGTCGGTGCCGGTGGACGTGGGGGTGGGCTCCGCCGTCACGGGCGCGACCGTGAACGCCGGCGGGCGGCTGGTCGTCGAGGCCACCCGCGTGGGGGGCGACACCCAGCTGGCCCGCATGGCGAAGCTGGTGGAGGACGCGCAGAACGGCAAGGCGGAGGTGCAGCGGCTCGCCGACCGCATCTCGGCGGTCTTCGTGCCGGTCGTCATCCTGATCGCGCTCGGCACCTTCGGGGTCTGGCTCGGCGTCACCGGCGACACGGTCGCCGCGTTCACCGCGGCCGTCGCGGTCCTGATCATCGCCTGCCCGTGCGCGCTGGGCCTGGCCACGCCGACCGCGCTGATGGTCGGCACCGGTCGGGGCGCGCAGCTCGGCATCCTCATCAAGGGCCCCCAGGTGCTGGAGTCCACGCGCCGCGTCGACACCGTCGTCCTGGACAAGACCGGCACGGTCACCACCGGCCGGATGGCCCTCCAGGAGGTGTACGTCGCCGACGGCGCCGACGAGAAGGAGGTGCTGCGGCTGGCGGGTGCCGTCGAGCACGCCTCCGAGCACCCGGTGGCCCGGGCGGTCGCCGTGGGCGCCGAGGAGCGGGCCGGACGGCTCCCGGAGGTCGAGGGCTTCGAGAACGTCCCCGGACGGGGTGTGCGCGGGCGCGTGGAGGGCCGCGAGGTGGCCGTGGGGCGGCTCTACGACGAGCTGCCGCCGGAGCTGGCCCGCGCCAAGGACGAGGCCGAGCGGGGCGGCCGTACGGCCGTCGTGGTCGGCTGGGACGGCGCGGCACGCGGTGTCGTCGCCGTCGCGGACGCCGTGAAGGAGACCAGCGCCCAGGCGGTACGGCAGCTGCGGGCGCTCGGACTGACGCCGGTGCTGCTGACCGGGGACAACCGGGCGGTGGCCGAGGCGGTGGCCCGGGAGGTCGGGATCGAGCAGGTGATCGCGGAGGTCCTGCCCGAGGACAAGGTGGACGCCGTACGGCGGCTGCAGGGCGAGGGGCGGGTCGTCGCCATGGTCGGCGACGGCGTGAACGACGCGGCCGCGCTGGCCACCGCCGACCTCGGGCTCGCCATGGGGACCGGGACCGACGCGGCGATCGAGGCCGGCGACCTGACGCTGGTGCGCGGTGACCTGCGGGTGGCCGCGGACGCGATCCGGCTGTCCCGCAGGACGCTGTCGACCATCAAGGGCAACCTGGTGTGGGCCTTCGGCTACAACGTCGCCGCGCTGCCGCTGGCCGCCGCGGGGCTGCTGAACCCGATGATCGCCGGCGCCGCGATGGCGTTCTCGTCGGTCTTCGTGGTCACCAACAGTCTCAGACTGCGGACCTTCCGATGAACTCCTGAGAAGTTACTGGCGGTTACTCCGAAGTCGTGACCAGTGGACCTCTGGAGTCCGGCGCCGGGCTCACATAAGCTCTTCACAAGGCTCGCGCATCATCCTTACGCCTGAGTCCCGATCGCTGCGTCGGGGCTCTTGCGTATCAAACGGACAAATGCAAGAGACGCAGATCACAGTGATGCGAACGTAACCATCGAAGGGGTTCGAAGGTCTAAGTTGGCGATGTCGGTAAGCGTCTTGGGGGGCGCGAACTGGCATCTGGGGATGTCTTGGGGGACTTCCTCAGAGATGCGTTGCCGGGGCACGCACCTCGGGAAGCTTTGAGCGGCCCTCCCGAGCGTGCGTTGTCCCGGCAGACCGCACACACGAGTAGTACGGGCACTTTTGCTCGTTCTGCTCAACGGCAGTACCAGCAGCAGTGAAAGAACAGCGATTCAGGCGCTGTCCTCTCAGACGCCCGGCCGGATCCCGTGGGGGGAATCCGCACCGGGACATGGGAAGGCGCCCTGGACGTCGGCCCGTGGGGGGACCGGCGCCAGGGCGCCTTCCGCTTTTGTTCAGCTCTTGAGGCGGGTTCAGGGCAACGCCCTCAAGGGGCGCGGGGAACTGCGCGACCAGCCACAACGGACCTGCAGCCGCCCGCCGCCTCCGGGGCACCGACCTCCTAGGCGATCGGCACCCCCGCCGGAGGCGTCAGCGCTGCTCGACGGGGACGAAGTCCCGCTCCACCACGCCCGTGTAGATCTGGCGCGGACGCCCGATGCGCGAACCCGGCTCCTTGATCATCTCGTGCCACTGGGCGATCCAGCCCGGCAGGCGACCGAGGGCGAACAGGACCGTGAACATCTCGGTCGGGAAGCCCATCGCCCGGTAGATCAGACCGGTGTAGAAGTCGACGTTCGGGTAGAGGCTGCGCGAGACGAAGTAGTCGTCGGAGAGCGCGTGCTCCTCCAGCTTCAGCGCGATGTCGAGCAGCTCGTCGGACTTGCCGAGGGCCGAGAGGACGTCGTGCGCGGCGGCCTTGATGATCTTCGCGCGCGGGTCGAAGTTCTTGTAGACCCGGTGGCCGAAGCCCATCAGACGGACGCCGTCCTCCTTGTTCTTCACCTTGCGGATGAAGGAGTCGACGTCGCCGCCGGAGGACTGGATGCCTTCGAGCATCTCCAGGACGGACTGGTTGGCGCCGCCGTGCAGCGGGCCCCACAGCGCGTTGATGCCGGCCGAGATCGACGCGAACATGTTCGCCTGGGACGAGCCCACCAGGCGGACCGTGGACGTGGAACAGTTCTGCTCGTGGTCCGCGTGCAGGATCAGCAGCTTGTCGAGCGCGGAGACGACGACCGGGTCGGGCTCGTACTCCTGGGCCGGGACCGAGAAGGTCATCCGCAGGAAGTTCTCGACGTAGCCGAGGTCATTGCGCGGGTAGACGAACGGGTGACCGATCGACTTCTTGTACGCGTACGCGGCGATCGTCGGAAGTTTGGCGAGCAGGCGGATCGTCGAGAGGTTGCGCTGCTTCTCGTCGAAGGGGTTGTGGCTGTCCTGGTAGAAGGTGGACAGCGCGGAGACGACCGAGGACAGCATGGCCATCGGGTGGGCGTCGCGCGGGAAGCCCTTGTAGAAGTTCTTGACGTCCTCATGCAGCAGGGTGTGCTGCGTGATGTCGTTCTTGAACACCGAGAGCTCGTCGACGGTCGGCAGCTCGCCGTTGATCAGCAGGTAGGCGACCTCCAGGAACGTGGAGCGCTCGGCCAGCTGCTCGATCGGGTAGCCGCGGTACCGGAGGATGCCCGCCTCGCCGTCGAGGTAGGTGATGGCGGATTTGTATGCGGCCGTGTTGCCGTAGCCGCTGTCCAGGGTGACCAGCCCGGTCTGGGCGCGGAGCTTCCCGATGTCGAAGCCCTTGTCGCCGACGGTGCTGTCGATCACCGGGTAGGTGTACTCGCCGTCGCCGTACCGCAGTACTACAGAGTTGTCGCTCACGTCTTCCCTCACCGACGTAGTGCCTCATCTTCGAGGTTGCCCTGACTGTCTCTACCATCCCCCAATTGGCTCAGGAGAGTGCACTCGGGGTCGACCATCGGGCCTATTGACGGCACTGAGTGCCGCCAACTTGCACATCCTGCCCCCTTGACTCCCCATCCGGAAGTGCTCTGTGACCTTCGCGACTCATTTGATCGATCATTTTTTGTGATGCCTGCCTCAGCGCCCGGTCTCACGGCTCCAGGGGGCGGGGTGAGAGCCGGAAGTCGAGCGCGGTGCAGCGCCGTCCCGCCGAGACCGTCCGCACCGCCTGGCCGATGGCCTTGCGCGAGCCGACGAGCACGACCAGCCGCTTGGCCCGGGTCACGGCGGTGTAGAGCAGGTTCCGCTGCAGCATCATCCAGGCGCCGGTGGTGACCGGGATCACCACGGCGGGATATTCACTGCCCTGCGAGCGGTGAATGGTCACCGCGTACGCGTGTGCCAGCTCGTCCAGTTCGTCGAACTCGTACGGCACCTCCTCGTCCTCGTCCGTCAGCACCGTCAGGCGCTGGTCGACCGGGTCGAGCGCGGTGACCACGCCCACGGTGCCGTTGAAGACACCGTTCTTTCCCTTCTCGTAATTGTTGCGAATCTGGGTGACCTTGTCGCCGACCCGGAAGACCCTGCCGCCGAATCTCTTCTCCGGCAGATCGGGCCGGCCCGGGGTGATGGCCTGCTGGAGCAGACCGTTGAGGTTGCCGGCGCCCGCGGGGCCCCGGTGCATGGGGGCGAGCACCTGGACGTCCCGGCGCGGGTCGAGCCCGAACCTGGCCGGGATCCGCCGGGCCGCCACGTCCACGGTGAGCCGCCCCGCCTCCTCCGTGTCGTCCTCGACGAACAGGAAGAAGTCCTTCATGCCGTCGGTGACGGGGTGCTGCCCGGCGTTGATCCGGTGCGCGTTGGTGACGACCCCCGACTGCTGGGCCTGCCGGAAGACCCGGGTGAGGCGGACGGCCGGGACGGGGCCGCCGTCGGCGAGGAGGTCGCGCAGCACCTCGCCCGCGCCCACGGACGGGAGCTGGTCCACGTCGCCGACGAAGAGGAGATGGGCGCCGGGCGGTACGGCCTTCACCAGTTTGTTGGCGAGCAGCAGGTCCAGCATCGACGCCTCGTCGACGACCACCAGGTCGGCCTCCAACGGGCGGTCCTTGTCGTACGCCGCGTCGCCGCCGGGCTTCAGCTCCAGCAGGCGGTGGACGGTGGAAGCCTCGGCGCCGGTCAGCTCGGCGAGACGCTTGGCGGCCCGCCCGGTGGGCGCGGCGAGGACGACCCTGGCCCGCTTGGCGCGGGCCAGCTCGACGATCGAGCGCACGGTGAAGGACTTGCCGCAGCCGGGGCCACCCGTCAGCACAGCGACCTTCTTCGTCAGCGCCAGCCTGACGGCGGCCTCCTGCTCGGGGGCGAGGTCGGCGCCGGTGCGGGCCTTGAGCCAGCCGAGAGCCTTGCCCCAGTCGACGTCCCCGAACCCCGGCATCCGGTCCTCCTCGGTGCGCAGCAGCCGCAACAGCTGGCTGGCGAGGGAGAGTTCGGCCCGGTGGAAGGGGACCAGATAGACGGCGGTGACGGGCTCCCCGTGCTCGCCGGGGACCTTCTCCCGCACGACACCGGGGTCCTCTCCGTCCTCGGGCGGCTCGGCCAGCTCGGCCAGGCACTCGATCACGAGCCCGGTGTCGACCTGGAGGAGCTTCACCGCGTCGGCGATCAGCCGCTCCTCCGGGAGGTAGCAGTTGCCCTGGTCCGTGGCCTGCGACAGCGCGTACTGCAGGCCCGCCTTCACCCGCTCCGGGCTGTCGTGCGGGATGCCGACGGACTGGGCGATCTTGTCGGCGGTCAGGAAGCCGATGCCCCAGACGTCGGCGGCGAGGCGGTACGGCTGGTTCTTGACGACGGAGATGGAGGCGTCCCCGTACTTCTTGTAGATCCGCACGGCGATGGACGTCGACACCTCGACCGTCTGGAGGAACAGCATCACCTCCTTGATCGCCTTCTGCTCCTCCCAGGCGTCGGCGATCTTCTTCGTCCGCTTCGGACCGAGGCCGGGGACCTCGATCAGGCGCTTCGGCTCCTCCTCGATGATCCGCAGGGTGTCCAGGCCGAAGTGCTGCGTGATGCGGTCGGCGAAGACGGGACCGATGCCCTTGACGAGCCCCGAGCCCAGATAACGCCGGATGCCCTGGACAGTGGCCGGCAGCACGGTCGTGTAGTTCTCGACGGTGAACTGCTTGCCGTACTGGGGGTGCGATCCCCAGCGCCCCTCCATCCGCAGGGACTCCCCCACCTGCGCACCGAGCAGCGCACCGACGACCGTGAGGAGGTCGCCGGCGCCCCGGCCGGTGTCGACACGGGCGACGGTGTAGCCGTTCTCCTCGTTGGCGTAGGTGATGCGCTCCAGGACGCCCTCGAGCACCGCCTGATTGGACATGATCCGACGGTACTGGTGCGCACTGACAGTCAGCGAAGGGATATGGATTTCAGAGCTTCGAGGAAGGAGGTGAAGGCGGGGGCGGGGAAGGTGAGGATGGCCCGGGCGGGGGCCTTGGAGTCGCGGACGACGGTGTGGGTGGGGGTGGCGGCTATCTCCACGCAGTCATCGCCATCGCCTTCACCTGAGTAGGACGACTTCCGCCAGTTGTCCATGAGGTCCCTCACAGCTCTTTCGTCAGGTTGTGGATGAAGTCACGCGACCGCGCGGGTTCGAGAGATACAGCCTCCACCCTACGGAAGCGCGTTCGATAGACGTTGAGCTGTGCCTCAGAGTCGATGAAGACGGAGCCATGGGGCGCGTCACGCACCACGGTGTCCAGCTTGGGTACGGGCCCGCCCACGTAAGTCATCGTGCTGGAGGCGGTCGCGAAGTCGTCAAGGTCGAAGGGGATGACTCGCAAGGTGATGTGGCCCGCTTCGGAGCGCTCCAGAAGCCTGGCGAGTTGGGCTCGGGAAGCGGCACGGTCACGGACCCTCATACGCAGGGCCGACTCGTGGATCACCAACTTGTACGGGATGGTGAGCTGCTGTCGCCTCATACGGTGGCTTACGCGCAACTCAAGCTCTTCGGTGGTGAGTTCCGGCAGCCTGGCGGAGAAGACCGCGCGGGCGTAGTCCTCCGTCTGCATAAGGCCCGGCACGTACAGGATGGCCACCTCATGACGGAACGAGCCATGGTGGTCCAGCTCTGCGAGATCCAGGAACGGCGTAGGCAGTTTCCACCGATACTCCTCCCACCAGCCGCGCGTTCGGTCGGTGGCCATGGCCACGAGGGCGTCGATGAACTCTGTGTCCAGACACGCGTAGTGAGACGCCAGGCGGCGCAACCGCTCCTCGCTCACGCCGGCGAGTCCGGACTCGATGTGGCTCATCTGGACGCGATTCGCTCCCAGTAGCGCCGCCGCTTCGATGGCGGTGAGTCCTGCGGCCTCACGGAGCCTGCGCAATTCGCAGCCCAAGCGCACCTGACGTGCGGTTGCTTCGCGCCTCAGGACCATCAACTGCTCCTCGTTCGGGGGTGAATTACGCGATCGGCTTGTCCGGGACAACATGTTAGCCCTACCGTCAGTGACGAAGCATTGACTCTGCGGAAGTGCACCGCTCCGTCCTGCCCACCCTGACGGCCGCGGCGAAGCCACCGCCAACCCCCCACCACCGAAACGGAGTTGCCGCATGCCCGAAAACACCCCCGACCCCTGGGAGTACTGCCTCTCCATCCCCAACGACCCCCGGGCCGTCACGGTGAGCCGCCGCACCCTGCGTCTGATCCTCACCGCGCACGGTCTGATCGGCCTCGTCGACGTGGCCGAACTCCTCGCGACCGAGCTGATCACCAACGCCGTACGGCACACGAAGGGCCCCGCCGCCCTACGGGTCCGCTGGGCGCCGCCCGGCACGCTGCGGATCGGCGCGTGGGACGCGGACCCCGAACCCCCCGAGCCGCCGGTGCCGTTGGCGCGGCTCGGCGAGGCGGAGGAGGGCCGGGGGCTGCTGCTGGTGCGGGCCTGCGCCCAGGTCTGGGGCTGGCACCCCCTGTCCCGGCACGGCAACCGCGGCAAGTACGTGTGGTGCGAACTCCCGGCGGCGTAGCTCGTTGATCAGCGCGATGGAAAGGAGAGCTGATGGTCGGCTCGTCGCATGAGGCGCTGCACCGGATCTTCCAGAAGGATCCGACGCTGCTGACGAAGGCATTACAGAAGGTGCTGCACGTGCCCTTCCCCGAGCCTCGGGAGATCGCCGCACTGAACGTGGACCTCACCGAGATCGAACCGGTCGAGCGCCGCGTGGACACCCTGCTGCGCGCGGAGACGGACGAGGGCACCTACCTGCTGGTGGTGGAGTCGCAGGGGAAGGTGGACGAGCGCAAGCGGGGGAGCTGGCCTTACTACCTCTCCTACCTGTACGAGAAGTACCGCTGCGAGCCCGTGCTCATCGTCATCACACAGAGCAGCAAGACGGCCGAGTGGGCTTCCAGGCCGATCCGGTTCGGCTTCCGTGACTGGCACTCGCTGACCGTACGGCCCCTGGTGCTCGACCCCGACAACGTGCCGATGATCGCGGACGAGCGGCAGGCCGAGAAGGACGTACCCCTTGCGGTGCTCTCGGCCATGACACACGGCCGCGGACCGCAGGCTCCGGCCATACTGGAGTCGCTGGCCGCCGCCCTGCGGACCATCGACCCGGACAGCGCCGCTGTCTTCGTGCAGTTCGTCGACTCCTGCCCGGCCGACCCCCAGGCGAAGCAGATGTGGAGGGACCTGATGACGGCGGTCCAGTACTTCTGGCGACACCCACTGGCGGAACAGGTGCGCGAGGAAGGACGGGTCCAGGACCGCCAGGAAATGACCCTGCGCATCCTGGAATGGCGCGAGATCCCCGTTTCCGATGCCGTGCGCGAGCGCGTCCAGTCCTGCACGGACCTCGATCAGCTCGAAGCGTGGGCCCAGCGCGCCGTACACGCCGAGGATGCGGCGGAACTGTTCGCCGACGACTGAGCCGCCGCCCGTTCACTCAGTCCCTGTTCGTGAGCCCCCTGCCTGCGGCTACCCGCCGCCGGGCCGGGGGCGCGCCCATGCAGACGCCGTCTCCGCTTCATCACGATCCGGTCTCAGGGTCTTGTCAAGCGCTCGTGTAATCGATTCCAATCCCTCTGCACGAAGTCGTGTAATCGATTCCACGAGTTCCACGAGGAGGTGGAGCGGCGATGGCGAGCATCAAGGACGTTGCCGCCGAGGCGGGGGTATCCGTCGCCACGGTGTCGCGTGTCCTGAACGACCATCCGTCGGTCAGCGACGACGCACGCACGCGCGTGCTGGCCGCCGTCGAGACGCTGGGCTACCGCCCGAACGCCGTCGCCCGTTCGCTGCGCACCGACCAGACCCGCACCCTCGGCCTGGTCATCAGCGACGTGATGAACCCCTACTTCACCGAGCTGGCCCGCTCCGTCGAGGAGGAGGCCCGCGCGCACGGCTACAGCGTCATCATCGGCAACGCCGACGAGCGGCCCGATCTGCAGGACCACCACGTGCGGACACTGCTCGACCGGCGGATCGACGGGTTGCTGGTCTCCCCCACCGACGGCGGGTCCCCGCTCATGCTGGACGCCGTCCGCAGGGGCACCCCCATGGTGTTCGTCGACCGGTGGATCCCGGGCGTCGACGTGCCGGTGGTGCGGGCCGACGGCCGGGCGGCGGTACGGGACCTCGTCGCGCACCTGCACCGGCTGGGGCACCGGCGGCTCGCGATCATCGCGGGACCGGCGGCCACCACGACCGGACGGGAGCGCGTAGAGGTCTTCCGGGAGGCGCTCGCCGAGTACGGGCTGGAACTGCCCGACGCCTACATCGGCCAGGGCGACTTCCAGGCCGAGAGCGGGCGGCGGGTCACCGAGGGGTTCCTCGACCTGCCCGAGCCGCCCGAGGTCGTCTTCGCCGCCGACAACCTGATGGCGCTGGGCGCCCTGGACGCCGTACGCGCGCGGGGCCTGCGGGTCCCGCAGGACATCGCGCTCGCCGCGTTCGACGACATCCCGTGGTTCGTGCACACCGATCCGCCGATCACCGCGATCGCCCAGCCCACGGGCGAGCTGGGCCGGGCCGCCGTACGGGCCCTGGTCGACCGCATCGAGGGACGGCCTCCCCAGTCCGTCACCCTCCCCGCCCGGCTCGTCGTACGCCGCTCGTGCGGCGAGAACCCCACCCAAGTGCAAAGGAGCACGTCGTGAGCAACCGGGACGAGTTGCTGCGCATCGAGGGCATACGGAAAACCTTCCCCGGCGTGGTCGCGCTCGACGGCGTCGACTTCGACCTGCGCCGGGGCGAGGTGCACGTACTCCTCGGCGAGAACGGCGCAGGCAAGAGCACGCTGATCAAGATGCTGTCGGGCGCCTACCGCCCCGACGAGGGCCGTGTCCTGGTGGACGGGGAGGAGGTCCGCATCCGCGGGGCGCAGGATGCCGAGCGGCTGGGCATCGCCACCATCTACCAGGAGTTCAACCTCGTACCGGACCTGACCGTCGCCGAGAACATCTTCCTGGGGCGGCAGCCGCGCCGGCTCGGGATGATCGACCGCAAGCGGATGGAGGCCGACGCCGAGGTGCTGCTGAAGCGCGTCGGGGTGAGCGTCTCGCCCCGCGCGCGGGTGCGTGAACTGGGCATCGCGCGGCTGCAGATGGTCGAGATCGCCAAGGCGCTCAGCCTGAACGCGCGCGTGCTCGTCATGGACGAGCCGACCGCCGTGCTGACCTCGGAGGAGGTCGAGAAGCTCTTCGCGATCGTGCGGCGGCTGCGCGAGGACGGCGTCGGCATCGTCTTCATCACGCATCACCTGGAGGAGATCGCCGCCCTGGGCGACCGGGTGACCGTCATCCGCGACGGGAAGTCCGTCGGGCAGGTGCCCGCCACCACGGCCGAGGACGAACTCGTACGCCTGATGGTGGGACGGTCGATCGAGCAGCAGTACCCGCGTCAGCAGCCCGACAAGGGCGCCGCGTTGCTCACCATCGAGGGGCTCACCCGGGACGGCGTCTTCCACGAAGTCGGCTTCGAGGTGCACGCCGGTGAGGTCGTCGGCATCGCGGGGCTCGTCGGCGCCGGGCGCACCGAGGTCGTGCGGGCCGTGTTCGGCGCCGACCCGTACGACAAGGGCGCCGTGAAGGTCGCCGGGGCCGCGGTGCGACGCGGTGACGTCAACGCCGCCATGGCCGCCGGGATCGGGCTGGTGCCCGAGGACCGCAAGGGCCAGGGGCTGGTGCTGGACGCGTCCGTGGAGGAGAACCTCGGGCTCGTCACCCTGCGGAGCGCCACGCGCGCGGGACTCGTCGACCTCAAGGGGCAGCACGCGGCCGCCGAGCGGATCGCCGGTCAGCTCGGCGTGCGGATGGCCGGACTCGGGCAGCACGTGCGCACCCTGTCCGGCGGCAACCAGCAGAAGGTCGTCATCGGCAAGTGGCTGCTCGCCGACACCAAGGTGCTGATCCTCGACGAGCCCACGCGCGGCATCGACGTCGGCGCGAAGGTCGAGATCTACCAGCTGATCAACGAACTGACCGCGGCCGGGGCCGCCGTACTGATGATCTCCAGCGATCTGCCCGAGGTGCTCGGCATGAGCGACCGGGTGCTGGTGATGGCCCAGGGCCGGATCGCGGGCGAGCTCACGGCCGGCGAGGCCACCCAGGACGCCGTGATGGCCCTCGCGGTCAGCAACCCCACGAACGAGAAGACCGGAACGGAGGCCAGCCGTGGCCACTGACACGCTGGGGAGCACCACGGGCGCCGGTGGCGCCACCGGCGGCCTGCGCCGCCTGCTCCTCGACAACGGCGCGCTCACCGCGCTGATCGTCCTCCTCATCGCCCTGTCGGCGCTGTCCGGGGACTTCCTGACCACCGACAACCTGCTCAACGTCGGCGTCCAGGCGGCCGTGACCGCCGTCCTCGCCTTCGGCGTCACCTTCGTGATCGTCTCGGCGGGCATCGACCTGTCGGTCGGCTCGGTGGCCGCGCTGTCCGCCACCGTCCTCGCCTGGAGCGCCACCTCGCACGGCGTGCCGGTCGTCCTCGCGGTCGTGCTGTCCGTGGCGACCGGTCTCGTGGCCGGGCTGGTCAACGGCTTCCTGATCGCGTACGGGAAGCTGCCGCCGTTCATCGCGACGCTCGCCATGCTGTCGGTGGCCCGCGGTCTGTCGCTGGTGATCTCCGAGGGCTCCCCGATCCCCTTCCCGGACTCCGTCTCCCACCTCGGCGACACGCTCGGCGGCTGGCTGCCGGTGCCCGTGCTGGTCATGGTGGTCATGGGGCTGCTCGCGGCGTTCGTGCTGGGGCGGACGTACATCGGCCGTTCCATGTACGCGATCGGCGGCAACGAGGAGGCCGCCCGGCTGTCCGGGCTGCGGGTGAAGAAGCAGAAGCTCGCGATCTACGCCTTCTCCGGGCTGTTCGCGGCGGTCGCGGGCGTCGTGCTCGCCGCCCGGCTGTCCTCCGCGCAGCCGCAGGCCGCCGACGGCTACGAGCTGGACGCGATCGCCGCGGTCGTGATCGGCGGGGCCTCGCTGGCGGGCGGCACCGGCAAGGCGTCCGGCACGCTGATCGGCGCGCTGATCCTGGCGGTGCTCAGGAACGGCCTGAACCTGCTGAACGTCTCCGCGTTCTGGCAGCAGGTCGTCATCGGTGTCGTCATCGCGCTGGCGGTGCTCCTCGACACGCTGCGGCGCAAGGCGGGCGCCACGCCGGTGGCCGCGGGTACCGGGGGCGACAAGTCAAAGCAGGCGGGGACCTACGCGCTCGCGGCGGTCGTCACCGTCGCGCTGGTCGGCGCGACCTCCTTCCTGCACAACGGCGGCTCGTCCTCCACCACCCCGAAGATGGGCCTGTCGCTGTCCACCCTCAACAACCCCTTCTTCGTGCAGATCCGCTCGGGCGCGCAGGCCGAGGCGAAGAAGCTGGGCGTGGACCTGACCGTCACCGACGCGCAGAACGACGCCTCGCAGCAGGCCAACCAGCTGCAGAACTTCACCAGTTCGAGCCTGGGCGCGATCATCGTCAACCCGGTGGACTCGGACGCGGCGAGCAACTCCGTGAAGGCCGCCGACAAGGCGAACATCCCGGTCATCGCCGTCGACCGCGGCGTCAACAAGGCGACCGTGGACGCCCTGGTGGCCTCCGACAACGTCAAGGGCGGTGAGCTGGCGGCGAAGACGATCGGCGAGAAGCTGGGCGGCAAGGGCAAGATCGTGATCCTTCAGGGCCAGGCGGGCACGTCGGCGGCGCGCGAGCGGGCGGCGGGCTTCGCGGCCGGCCTCAAGGCCTACCCCGACATCCAGGTGGTCGCCCAGCAGCCGGCCGACTTCGACCGCACCAAGGGCCTCGACGTCATGTCGAACCTGCTCCAGGCGCACCCGGACGTCCAGGGCGTCATCGCCGCCAACGACGAGATGGCCCTCGGCGCGATCAAGGCGCTGGGCTCCAAGGCCGGCAAGTCGGTCCAGGTCGTCGGATTCGACGGCACCCCGGACGGTCTGAAGGCCGTCGAAGGGGGGACGCTGTACGCGTCCGTGGCGCAGCAGCCCTCGCAGCTGGGCAGGATCGCCGTGGACAACGCCCTCAGGGCCTTGCAGGGCAAGAAGGTCGAGGAGACGGTGAAGGTGCCGGTGAAGGTCGTCACGAAGGAGAACGTGGCCGGCTTCACCGGCTGACGACGGGGAACGGGCGGGCGGCCAGGGGGACCGCCCGCCTCTGATCATTCATCTGGGGAGTCTTTCTGATGTACGACTACGACCTGCTGGTCGTGGGTTCGGCCAACGCCGACCTGGTCATCGGTGTCGAGCGCAGGCCGGAGGCGGGCGAGACCGTGCTCGGTTCCGACCTGGCCGTCCACCCGGGCGGCAAGGGCGCCAACCAGGCGGTGGCCGCCGCCCGCCTCGGGGCCCGTACGGCCCTGCTGGCGCGGGTCGGCGACGACGCGTACGGCCGGCTGCTGCTCGACTCGCAGCGGGCGGCCGGCGTCGACACGGTGGGCGTGCTGGCCGGCGGGGCGCCCACGGGGGTCGCGCTCATCACCGTCGACCCCTCGGGGGACAACAGCATCGTGGTGTCGCCGGGCGCGAACGGCCGTCTGACACCGGCCGACGTCCGGGCGGCGGCCGGCCTCCTCCAGCGCTCGCGGGTGGTGTCGGCGCAGCTGGAGATCCCGCTGGAGACGGTCGTGGAGGCGGTACGGAGCCGGGCTGAGGGCAGCCGGTTCGTGCTCAACCCCTCGCCGCCCCGGCCGCTGCCGGCCGAGGTGCTGGCGGCCTGCGACCCGCTGATCGTCAACGAGCACGAGGCGAAGGTCGTCCTGGGCGAGGCGTGCGTGTCGGAACGTCCGGAGGACTGGGCGCGGCTGCTGCTCGCGAAGGGTCCGCGGTCGGTGGTGATCACCCTGGGCGCGCAGGGCGCGCTGGTGGCCTCGGCGGAGGGTGTGGAGCGGGTGCCGTCGACGAAGGTGGACGCGGTCGACACGACGGGCGCGGGCGACGCGTTCACGGCGGGACTGGCGTGGCGGCTGGGCACGGGCTCGGCCCTGGCCGAGGCCGCCGCCTACGCGGCCCGGGTCGGCGCGGCCGCCGTCACCAGGGAGGGTGCGCAGGAGTCCTTCCCCACCGCCGAGGAGGTCGAGGCGCTGTGCCGTGCCGACCCGGGGGACGACCCCCGGACCCCCGGCAGTGGGTCGGACGACGCATCCGGCACCGGCTTGGGAGGTGAGTCCCGGTGAAGAAGGCGGGGATCCTCAACCGTCATCTCTCCGGCGCGCTGGCCGAGCTGGGGCACGGGGACGGGGTGCTGGTGTGCGACGCGGGCATGCCGATCCCGGACGGCCCCCGCGTGGTCGACCTCGCCTTCCGTGCCGGGGTGCCGTCCTTCGCGACGGTCCTCGACGGGCTGCTGGCCGAGCTGGTGGTGGAGGGGGCCACGGCGGCCGCGGAGGTCCAGGACGCCAACCCCGGTGCCGCCGCCCTGCTGAAGGGCGAGTTCCCGAAGCTGGAGCTGGTGTCGCACGAGCGGCTGAAGGAACTGTCGGCCGGGGCCCGGCTGGTGGTCCGCACCGGGGAGGCACGGCCGTACGCGAACGTGCTGCTGCGGTGCGGGGTGTTCTTCTAGCCGCCCGCCGGAAGAAATTCGAGGGGGCCCGATCCGTCGACCGGGCCCCCTCGGCTTTTCCCCTCCTGCATCAGAACCCCCGCGATCCCCCCAGATCCCCCTCCAAGAGTCCTGACACCAAGTACGACACGCCAGGTGGGGGAAGGGTTGTACGCCATTTCCAAGATTTTTTCGCGGGGTCGTTCCAGGTGTCCTACAGGCCCGGGATCAGGCGGTGTGCTCCACGAAGCGCCGGGCCGTCTCGGTGAGGACCTCGCGGCCGTCCCTCGCCCAGAGGGCGTCGTTGAAGAGCTCGACCTCGATGGGGCCGGTGTAGCCCGCGGACTCGACGTATCCCTGCCACTCCCGCATGTCGATCGCGCCGTCGCCGATCTGGCCGCGGCCGTTGAGGACGCCCTCCGGCAGCGGGGTGGTCCAGTCGGCGAGCTGGAAGGTGTGGATGCGGCCGCCCGCCCCGGCGCGGGCGATCTGCGCGGGCGCGGTGTCGTCCCACCAGATGTGGTACGTGTCGACGGTGACGCCGACCTGGTGGGCCGGGAAGCGTTCCGCGAGGTCGAGGGCCTGGGCGAGGGTCGAGACCACGCAGCGGTCGGAGGCGAACATCGGGTGCAGCGGCTCGACGGCCAGACGGACCCCGTGCCGCTCTGCATACGGGCCCAGTTCCGCGAGCGCGTCGGCGATCCGCTCCCGGGCGCCGCGCAGGTCCTTCGAGCCGGCCGGGAGGCCGCCCGAGACCAGCACCAGGGTGTCGGTGCCGAGGGTCGCCGCCTCGTCGACGGCGCGGCGGTTGTCGGCCAGGGCGGCGGCGCGCTCGGCCGGATCGATCGCCGTGAGGAAGCCGCCCCGGCACAGGGTAGTGACCGTCAGGCCCGCGTCGCGCACCAGCTTGGCGGTCGCGTCGAGGCCGTGCGCCCGCACGGGCTCGCGCCACAGGCCGACGTTGCCGATGCCCAGCTCCCGGCAGGCGTCGACCAGTTCAGGCATCGACAGCTGCTTGACCGTCATCTGGTTGATGGAGAAGCGCGTCAGGTCGAGGTCGGTCACTGGGTCACTCCGTACAGGGCGAGCAGGTTCCTCATCCGCTCCTCCGCGAGCTTCGGGTCCGGGAACAGGCCCAGGCCGTCGGCGAGTTCGTAGGCGCGGGCGAGGTGCGGCAGGGAGCGGGCCGACTGCAGGCCGCCGACCATGGTGAAGTGCGCCTGGTGACCGGCCAGCCAGGCCAGGAAGACCACGCCGGTCTTGTAGAACCGGGTGGGCGTCTGGAAGAGGTGGCGGGACAACTCGACCGTGGGGTCGAGGAGTTCACGGAACCCCTGGACGTCCCCGGTGTCCAGGACGCGCACCGCCTGCGCGGCCAGCGGGCCGAGCGGGTCGAAGATGCCGAGCAGGGCGTGGCTGAAGCCCTTGTCGTCACCGGCGATCAGCTCGGGGTAGTTGAAGTCGTCGCCCGTGTAGCAGCGCACGCCCTGCGGGAGGCGGCGCCGGATGTCGATCTCCCGCCGGGCGTCCAGCAGCGAGACCTTGATGCCCTCCACCTTGTCGGGGTGGGCGGCGATGACCTCCAGGAAGGTGTCGGTGGCCGCGTCGAGGTCGGCGGAGCCCCAGTAGCCCTCCAGCGCCGGGTCGAACATCGGGCCGAGCCAGTGCAGGACCACCGGCTCGGCGGCCTGGCGCAGCAGGTGGCCGTAGACCTCCAGGTAGTCCTCGGGGCCGGACGCGGCCGCGGCGAGCGCTCGGGAGGCCATCAGGATCGCCTGGGCGCCGGAGGACTCCACGAGGGCGAGCTGCTCCTCGTAGGCCGCGCGGACCTCCGCGAGGGTCCCGGCGGTGATCTGGTCGGTGCCGACGCCGCAGGCGATCCGGCCGCCGACCGCCCTGGCCTCGGCGGCGCTGCGGCGGATCAGCTCGGCCGCGCCCGCCCAGTCCAGGCCCATACCGCGCTGGGCGGTGTCCATGGCCTCGGCGACGCCGAGCCCGTGGGACCACAGGTGGCGGCGGAAGGCGAGGGTGGCGTCCCAGTCGACGGCCGCCGGGGAGTCGGGCGTGGTGTCGGCGAACGGGTCGGCGACGACGTGCGCCGCCGAGAAGACCGTACGGGAGGTGAAGGGGGCACCGGGGGTGACGGCGAACGGCTCGGGGCGGGGTTCGTACGTCCGCAGCCCGCCGGTGGAGTCCGGGAGTCGGATGGTCACAGCTGGATCTCCGGTACGTCGATGCGGACGCCCTCGGCCGAGGACTTCAGGCCCAGCTCGGCGAGCTGGACGCCACGGGCGCCGGCGAGCAGGTCCCAGTGGTAGGGGGCGTCGGCGTAGACGTGCCGCAGGAACAGCTCCCACTGGGCCTTGAAGCCGTTGTCGAAGTCGTCGTTGTCCGGGATCTCCTGCCACTGGTCGCGGAAGGAGTAGGTGGCCGGGAGGTCGGGGTTCCACACCGGCATGGGGGTCATGGAGCGGTGCTGGACACGGCAGTTGCGCAGCCCCGCGACCGCCGAGCCCTCGGTGCCGTCGACCTGGAACTCGACCAGCTCGTCGCGGTTGACGCGGACGGCCCAGGACGAGTTGATCTGGGCGATCGCGCCGCCGTCGAGCTCGAAGATGCCGTAGGCGGCGTCGTCGGCGGTGGCGTCGTAGGGCTTGCCGTTCTCGTCCCAGCGCTGCGGGATGTGGGTGGTGGCGATGGCCTGCACGGACTTCACGCGGCCGAACAGCTCGTGCAGCACGTACTCCCAGTGCGGGAACATGTCGACGACGATGCCGCCGCCGTCCTCGGCGCGGTAGTTCCAGGAGGGGCGCTGGGCGGTCTGCCAGTCGCCCTCGAAGACCCAGTAGCCGAACTCGCCGCGCACGGACAGGATCCGGCCGAAGAAGCCACCGTCGATGAGCCGCTTGAGCTTGAGCAGGCCGGGCAGGAACAGCTTGTCCTGGACGACGCCGTGCTTGATGCCGGCCGCGTTCGCGAGGCGGGCCAGTTCCAGGGCGCCGTCCAGGCCGGTGGCCGTCGGCTTCTCGGTGTAGATGTGCTTGCCCGCCGCGATCGCCTTCTTGATCGCCTCCTCACGGGCCGAGGTCACCTGGGCGTCGAAGTAGATGTCGACGCTCGGGTCGGCGAGCACCGCGTCGACGTCGGTCGCGATGTTCTCCGCGGCCAGGCCGTGCTGCTCGGCGAGCGCCCTGAGGGCGTGCTCACGGCGGCCCACCAGGATCGGTTCCGGCCACAGCACGGTGCCGTCGCCGAGGTCGAGGCCGCCCTGCTCACGGAGGGCCAGGATCGAGCGGACCAGGTGCTGGCGGTAGCCCATGCGTCCGGTCACGCCGTTCATGGCGATCCGCACCGTCTTGCGTGTCACGTCATTCCCTTCGTACGCGGGGTCCGCGCCGCGTACGCCCCCGTCTTTCACTGACGAGCGCCACAGCAAGCGCTTTCTATGACATAAGAAGCTAGCCTCTGACAAGCGGTCTGGACAAGACCGTGACGGGGTCGAGTTGTTCGAGGGGGCGAACAACCAGGGGGTGTGGCCGTAAGGTCTGGTCGAAAACCATGGCCGGGGTCCCCGCGAAACCGCGGCCGTGGCCTGTGCGTGTACAACGAGGTACGACGATGATGCGCGACCGGAGGACGACGAGATGACGGTGACCCTGGCGGACGTGGCGGCCCGCGCGCAGGTCTCGCCCGCGACGGTGTCGCGCGTGCTGAACGGGAACTATCCCGTGGCCGCCTCCACCCGTGAGCGGGTGCTGAAGGCCGTGGACGAGCTGGACTACGTACTGAACGGGCCGGCGAGTTCGCTGGCCGCCGCCACGTCGGACCTGGTGGGAATCCTCGTCAACGACATCGCGGACCCCTTCTTCGGGATCATGGCGAGCGCCATCCAGTCGGAGATCGGGGGTCCGGGCGGCCGGGCCGGCGGTGAGCGGCTCGCGGTGGTCTGCAACACCGGCGGTACGCCGGAGCGCGAGCTGACGTATCTGACGCTGCTGCAGCGGCAGCGGGCGGCGGCGGTGGTGCTGACCGGCGGGGCGGTGGAGGACGAGCCGCACGCGACGGCCGTCGCGGCGAAGCTGCGCAAGCTGGCGGAGGCCGGGACGCGGGTGGTGCTGTGCGGGCGTCCGCCGGCGCCGGAGACCGGGGCGATCGCGCTGACCTTCGACAACCGCGGGGGCGGGCAGCGGCTGACCGAGCACCTCATCGGGCTCGGGCACCGCAGGATGGGCTACATCGCCGGCCCCGAGGAGCGGACCACGACCCGGCACCGGCTGGAGGGCCACCGGGCGGCGCTGGCCGCGGCGGGCATCGAGGAGGACCCGCGCTGGACGGTGTGGGGGCGCTACGACCGGCAGGCGGGGTACGAGGCCACGCTGGAACTGCTGCGCCGGGACCCGTCGCTGACGGCCGTGGTCGCCGCGAACGACTCCGTCGCGCTGGGGGCGTGCGCCGCGCTGCGGGAGTCCGGGCTGCGGATTCCCGAGGACGTGTCGGTCGCCGGGTTCGACGATCTGCCGTTCAGTGTGGACGCGGTGCCGGCGCTGACGACCGTGCGGTTGCCGCTGGCGGAGGCGGGGGCCCGGGCGGGGCGGATCGCCATGGGGCGGGAGGAGCCGCCGCCCGGGGGGATCGCGACGGTTCGGGGGGAGTTGATGGTGCGGGGGTCCACCGGGGGGCCGCGGGTGTCTTGAGGCGCCGGTCGTTGTGAGGGGCCGCTTGTTCGTGCTGACGTCGGCTGGGGGCTTGCAGCCCCCAGACCCCCGCGTCGGCCCTGAACGGGCCTCGTCCTCAAACGCCGGACGGGCTGAAAACGGCTGGCCGCCCCCCGCTTGAGTGACTTACTCTCGGTATCTCTGACTCAGTCAACCATCCGGGGGTCGACGATCATGACCGTCCAGGACATCCGGGCCTTCAACCGCTTCTACACGAACGTGATCGGTGCGCTCGACTACAGCCGGCAGCTGTATGCGCCGTACACCCTCACCGAGTCCCGTGTGCTGTACGAGCTCGCGCACTCGCCGCGGACCGACGCGGCCGATCTGCGGGCCGAGCTCTCGTTGGACGCGGGGTATCTGAGCCGGATCCTGAACAAGTTCGAGGAGGCCGGGCTGATCGAGCGCACCGCCTCCCCGTCCGATCCCCGGCGGCGGCGCGTCGCCCTCACCGCGAAGGGGCGGGAGACCGCCGCGCTGCTCGCCGAGCGGGCCGACGAGTCGGTCGGCGCGCTGCTCGCCACCGTTCCGCCCGGCGACCGGCCCCGTCTCGGTGAGGCGATGCGGACCGTGCGGACGCTGCTGTCGGACGGGCGGCCGCCCAGGCGGCAGGACGTGCTGCTGCGCGAGCCCGGTCCCGGCGACCTGGGCTGGATCGTGCAGCGCAACGCCGCGCTGTACGCCGCCGAGTACGGGTGGAACACCGACTACGAGGGCCTGGTCGCCCGGATCGTGGCCGACTTCGCCGAGGACCACGACCCGCATCTGGAGCGGGTGTGGATCGCCGAGCTGGACGGCCGGCCGGTGGGGTGCGTCATGTGCGTGCGCGACGAGGCCCCGGCCACGGCTCGGCTGCGGTTGCTGCTGGTCGAGCCCGAGGCCCGCGGGCTCGGCATCGGCGACCGGCTGGTGCGGGCCGTGATCGACTTCGCGCGCGGGGTCGGCTACCACGAGCTGGTGCTGTGGACCAACGACGTCCTCGCCACCGCCCGCCGCATCTACCAGCGCCACGGCTTCGTCCTCGCCGCCGAGAAACCGCACCGCTCCTTCGGAAAGGATCTCACCGGCCAGGACTGGCGGCTGGACCTGAACGGCACGCGAGAGTGACACAGCAGGGTTGGTTCGCGCATTCCCGGTGACAATAGGGACCATGCGACTGGCCTTCTCCACCCTCGGCGTCCCCGGTCTGCCCGTCCCGGACGTGGTCCGGCTCGCGGCCACCCACGGCTACCACGGCGTCGAGCTGCGCGCCCATCCCGAGGAGCCCGTCCACCCCGGCATCGGCCAGGGCGAACGGGCCGACGTGGCGAGCGAGTTCAAGGCGGGCGGCATAGAGATCCTGGGCGTCGCGGGATACACGCGGGTGGCCGCGCCCGGCGACGACGGCCCCGTGATCGACGAGATCCGCGAACTGCTCGACCTCGCCCACGACCTCGGCGCCCCGTACGTCCGGGTCTTCCCCGGCGCCGACCGCGAACAGACCTCCGAGCGCGCCGACGCCATCGCCGCCCGCCGGCTGGGCACCGCCGCGGAGTACGCGGGCGACCTGGGCGTCCGCATCCTGCTGGAGACGCACGACTCGCACCGCACCGCCGCCGACGCGATCCGCGTCCTCGGCCTGGTCGGCCACCGGCACGTCGGTGCCCTGTGGGACGTCATGCACACCTGGCTGGGCGGCGAGCAGCCCGCCGAGTCGTTCGCGGCCCTCTCCCCCTACCTCGGCTACGTCCAGGTCAAGGACATCGCCTCCGCCGACGACACCACCCCGCTGCCTCTCGGCGCGGGCGTGCTGCCGCTGTCCGACACCGTGGAGGTGCTCTCCCGCCACGAGTGGGACGGGTGGCTGTGCTGGGAGTACGAGAAGCGGTGGTACGAGGACGCGGCGCCCCTGGAGGGCCTGCTGGAGGCGGGGCGCGCGCATCTGGGGCGCCTGCTCAACGATTCGGCGTGATCCGGGCGGCCGGGTCCAGGCACCAGTCCAGGACCGCCGGCCACTCGCCGTAACCGGCGTCCAGGTCGAGGTGGGCGGCGCCGGGGAGGATGTCGGTGGGGATGCCCAGGGGGTCTCCGTAGAGTGCGCGAGCGCCCTCCGGGCAGTAGGGGTCGTCGTCGCCGGCCACCAGCCTGGTGGAGGCGGGGAGGGTGAGGTCGAGGGCGGGCGGCGCGAAGGCGGCGATTTCCGCGTGGCGCAGGAGGACGGAGGCGGAGGGCGGGGCGACCAGCAGGACGCGGTCCACGGCGCCGTCCGGCACCAGCCCGCGCGCGACCGCGTGCAGCCACAGCACCGCGGAGGCGCTGTGCGCGACCACGACCCGTTCGGCGTCCGCGCGCAGACCTGTCAGGTGGCGGGTGAGCTCCGACAGCCAGGTCTCGAGGTCCGGGTCGTCGGGGTCGGGGAGCTGGGGGTAGGTCACCGGGTGGCCGAGCGCGGCGAGGCGGTCGGCGAGCCGGTGCTGCCAGTGGGCCTCGGGGCGGCGGTTCTGCCAGCCGTGCAGGATCAGGACGTGCGAGGTCATGGGTTGCCCTTCGTGCTCGGGATCGTGGTGCTCAGGCTCGCGTCAGGAGCCCCGCCACCCGCTCGCGCAGCCGGTCGCGGCACTGCGGCCACTCCTCGGCCGTGATGGAGAAGATCGCCGAGTCGCGCAGCCGGTCCTCCTCCCCCGGCGCCCAGGACCGCGACCAGTTGCGCAGGACGCCCTCGAATCGGGCACCCACGCTCTCGATCGCCGCCCGGGAGCGGGCGTTGCGGGCGTCCGTCTTCAGGTCGACCCGCGACACGCCCCACACCTCGAAGGCATGGCCGAAGAGCAGCAGCTTGGCCTCGGCGTTCACGCCGGTGCCCTGCATCGAGCGGGCCAGCCAGGTGAAGCCGACCTCGACCGCGTCGAGCCGGTCGTCACTGTGCCAGCACCGCGGCTCCCAGTACGCCGTCGCGCCCACCGCCCGCCCGGTCACGCGCGACACCTGGGCGTAGGGCGCGAGCCGTCCCGTCGCCGCCCGTTCCAGCTGGGCGTCGATGTAGGCGCCCACCTCGTGGGCCCTCGGCACCCAGGTGAAGCCGTAGGTGTCCCGGTTCTCCTCGGCCGCCGCGGCGAGGTCGGCGGCATGACGGGCCTCCAACGGCTCCAGGCGCACCGACGCGCCTTCGAGCAAAGGCCCCTGAAGCCTGTGTCCCATCGGGCCGGCCCCTCTCAGTCGTGGAACAGGTCGATGATCTCGGTGAGCGAGCCGATCGACGCGACGTGCGGTCGGCCGCCGGGGGGTGCTCCTTCCCGGAGCAGCGCCCTTCCCGTGTAGCCGAGTTCGATGGCCGCGACCACCAGTGCCGGGTCGTCGTCGACGAACACGCACTCCTCCGGCCGCAGTCCCAGCGCGTCACTGGCATGCCGGTACATGCGCGGGTCGGGCTTGCGGCAGCCGAGGACCGCCGAGACGGCATAGGCCTCGAAGTAGTCGTCGATGCCCAGCTCGGCGTGCAGCTCGGGCAGTCCGGCCCAGGCGTCGGAGACGACCGCCATCCGCACGCCCCGGCGCCCGAGCTCCTCCAGGGTCGGAATCACGTCCGGGAAGACCTCCAGCACCGAGGCGGCCGGCACCTCGCGGCTCAGGTCGGCCAGCAGAGCGGGCGTCGGTTCGAGGCCGAGATGGCGCAGCAGCACCCGGTGGTAGTCGTCGTAGTCCGGCGTCGACTCGGAGGCGGCGAAGAACGCCTCCCCCGCCGTCATCGCCGCCGCGAACCGCTCCGCCGTGATGCCCGGGTCGTACGCCAGAACGGTCTCCTCGAAGTCGGCCCTCGGATTCCACCGTCCGCCGATGGGGCGCATCAGCACACCGCCCGAGTCGAAGAGAACCGCCCGCAGCTCAGCCGCCATCCCCCAGCCCGCCCCTCAACTCCGTCGCGAACTCCGCGAACGCCCTGTGGAAGCCGGGGAAAGTCTTGCGTACGCAGTCGGGGTCGTCGAACGAGATTCCCGGTGCGCGCAGCCCGGTGACCGCGAAGGACATGACGACGCGGTGATCGCCGTAGGAGGTGATCTCCGCCGGTGCGGGCCGGGTGCCCGGGCGGATCTCGATCCAGTCCGGGCCGGTGGCCACGTCCACGCCGAGCCGCCGCAGGTTGTGCGCGCAGGCCTCCAGCCGGTCGCACTCCTTGACCCGGGTGTTCGCCACGTCCTCGATGCGCACGGGGCCGGAGGCGAAGGGCGCGATCGCCGCCGGTGTCGGCATGGTGGCGGAGATGTCCCGCATGGCGACCGTCAGGCCGCGCCGACCCGGTAGCCGAGGCGCGTGAGGCCTTCGGCGAAGCCCTCGGTGTCGTCGGAGCGCAGCGGCCGGACGAGGGTGGTGACACCGTCGGCCGCGGCGGCCAGGAAGAGGGCGCGGGCGGTGAGGGACTTGGAGCCGGGGAGGTGCGCAACGGGCATGGTTCATGATCGGCCGAGCACCGGCTCGGGCGCTGCCCCGTCCGCGGGATGGACCGCCTCGCGTCGCCGCCGCGGCACCGACGCGAGCGCCACCCCGCCGACCAGCAGTGCCGCCGCGCACCAGCGCAGGCCGCTCACCGACTCGCCGAGGAACAGCGCCGCCGACGACATGCCGAAGACCGGTACCAGGAGGGAGAAGGGCGCGACCGTGGACGCCGGGTGCCGGCGCAGCAGCCAGCCCCACGCCCCGAAGCCGAAGACCGTGGTGACCCAGGCGACGTAGACGACGGTGCCGGCGCCCTGCCAGTCGAGGGCGCGCAGGGCGTCGTAGTCCCGGCCGGGGCCCTCCAGCAGGAGGGACAGGGCGAGGAGCGGGAGGACGGGGACCGTGCTGACCCAGACCATGAAGTTCAGCGCGTCGGGCGGGGCCGCCTTGCGGGTGAGGACGTTCGAGACGCCCCAGCAGGCCGCCGCCGCGATGACGAGGGCGAACGCGCCGAGCGGTCCCGAGGCCCCCTCGTCCACCGCGGCGACGCCGATGCCGGCGAGGGCGACCGCCATGCCCACCACCCGGATGCGGGAGGGGCGTTCGCCGAGCGCGACGAAGGCCACGGCCGCCGTGAACACCGCCTGGATCTGCAGCACGAGGGACGACAGGCCGGCCGGCATGCCCGCGTCCATGCCCACGAACAGCAGGCCGAACTTCGCCACTCCCAGCACCAGTCCCACCGCCAGCACCCACTTGAAGGCCACCTTCGGGCGGCCCACGAAGAAGACCGCCGGGAGCGCCGCCGCGAAGAAGCGCAGGGCCGAGAAGAGCAGCGGCGGGAAATGGGCGAGGCCGATCTCGATGACGGTGAAGTTGACGCCCCAGACGGCGGCCACGAGGACGGCGAGGGCGAGGTGCGCGGGTCTCATGCGTCGAGCATCACTTCCCCCGACCGTGAAGCACCAGCGATGATTGCTGCATGGTCGGATGAAGCATCGCTGATGAATGGGGGTTCCCGTGCTCGATCTCCAGCGGCTGCGCGCCCTGCACGCCGTGTCCGTCCACGGCACCGTGGGCGCGGCGGCGGCCGCCCTCGGGTACACGCCCTCGGCGGTGTCCCAGCAGATCGCCAAGCTGGAGCGGGAGACCCGGACCGTGCTGCTCGAACGGGAGGGGCGCGGGGTGCGGCTGACGGCCGAGGCGCACCGCCTGGTCGACACGGCGCAGGAGTTGCTGGCCATCGTCGAGCGGGCCGAGACCGAGCTGGAGGAGCGGCGCGGGAGGCCGGCGGGGCGGCTGACGATCGCCGCGTTCGCGTCGGCCGCGCGCGGGCTGATGCCCGCCGTGCTGGCCGACCTCGCGGCCCGGCATCCGGCCCTGGACGCCCGGCTGTCCGAGATCGACCCGCATCTGTCGGTGGACCTGGTCGCCAAGGGCGCCGTCGACCTGGCCGTGGCGCACGACTGGGACATCGCGCCGATGCCCGTGCCGCCCGGCGTGGAGCACGCGGCGATCGGCGACGACCGCAGCACACTGCTGGTGCCGGAGGGGCATCCCCTCGCCGGGCGGGAGTCGGTGCGGCGCGAGGAGCTGGGCGGGCAGCGGTGGGTGTGCCAGCCGCCGGGCCGGGTCTGCCACGACTGGCTGCTGCGCACGATGCGCGCGGCCGGGCACGAGCCGGAGATCGTGCACCAGGCGGACGAGAACCCCACGCTCGTCGCCCTGGTCGCCGGCGGCCTCGGCATCTGCCTGGTGCCGCGCCTGGGCCGCGGCCCGCTGCCGCCCGGGGTCGTCGAGGTGCACCTGGACCCGACCCCGGTGAGGCACCTGTACGCCCTGTGGCGCAAGGGAGCCGCTCGTCGTCCGGCGATCGCAGAGACCGTACGCACTCTGCAGGAGAAGTGGCCGGAAGTGGCGGCACTTCCGTCCCGCTGATCCCTCCGTCACCAACTTCCGGAATTCGGGCGGAAGGCGGGAACCCACCCCGAACACGGTTCGTCCAACCCGCAGGCTGCCGGATGAGTCTCCGCCGTGCGGTGTCGGCCCTCGCTGCTGGCTGCGATCGCTGACCTACCCTCTCCGCCGTGCTGCGGCCGGCAGCGAAGCCGCCATCGGCGCGCCCCCCTCCAACAGCGCCGATGGCGGCCCCTCTGCGATCCAGGGCCCGCCGTTCGGATCAGCTCGGCGCCGCGGGCCCGAGTCGGCCACGACGCACCGTCCCCTGCAGCCGACCCGATCCGAACGACAGGCCCAGCGTGCGCACTGTCTTGACTGGCAGAAACTTTCTGGATATCTCATCTCCACGGAAGTTTCCTTCAGCGGATCTTCTCCGGAAGGAGCGCACGTGCCCTCCAGACGTACCGTTCTCGCCGCGACGATGGGTGTCACCGCCGCCCTCGCCGTCGGCGGCACCGCCCGGGCCGACGACGAGAGGCTGCGCGCCCTCGTCTCCCGTATGACCCTCGAGGAGAAGGTCGGCCAGCTCTTCGTCATGCGGGTCTACGGCAATTCGGCCACCGACCCCGACCAGGCCGACATCGACGCCAACCTCAAGGAGATCGGCGTCCGCACCGCCGCCGAGCTGGTCGCCAAGTACCGCGTCGGCGGCATCATCTACTTCACCTGGGCGCACAACACCGAGAACCCGCGCCAGATCGCCGCCCTGTCCAACGGCATCCAGCGCGCCTCCCTCGGCGCGCCCCGCGGCCTGCCCGTCCTGATCGCCACCGACCAGGAGCACGGCATCGTCTGCCGCGTCGGCAGGCCGGCCACCCTGTTCCCCGGCGCCATGGCCATGGGCGCCGGCGGCTCCCGCGGGGACGCCCGCACCCTCGGCCGCATCTCCGGCGGCGAGTTGCGGGCCATCGGCATCAACCAGGACTACTCCCCCGACGCCGACGTGAACGTCAACCCGGCCAACCCGGTCATCGGCGTACGGTCCTTCGGCGCCGACCCGGACGCGGTGGCCGCGCTGGTCGCCGCCGAGGTCCAGGGGTACCAGCGCTCGCGGGTCGCCGCGACCGCCAAGCACTTCCCGGGGCACGGCGACACGGCCGTCGACAGCCACTACGGCTTCCCGGTCATCACCCACACCCGGGAGGTGTGGGAGAAGCTGGACGCGGTGCCGTTCCGGGCGGCGATCAGGGCGGGCATCGACTGCGTCATGACCGCGCACATCCAGTTCCCGGCCCTGGACGACTCCGGTGACCCGGCGACCCTGTCCCACCCGATCCTCACCGGCATCCTGCGCGGCGAACTCGGCTACGACGGTGTGGTGGTGACCGACTCCCTGGGCATGGAGGGCGTCCGCACCAAGTACGGTGACGACCGCGTCCCGGTCCTCGCCCTCAAGGCCGGCGTCGACCAGCTCCTCAACCCGCCGGACCTCGCCGTCGCCTGGAACGCGGTCCTGAAGGCCGTACGGGACGGGGAGCTGACGGAGGCGCGGCTGGACGAGTCGATCCTGCGCATCCTGCGGCTGAAGGCGCGGCTGCGGCTGTTCGACGACCCGTACGCGCGGGAGGCGGACGTGGACCGCAGGGTGGGCACGAAGAGCCACCTGGAGGCCGCCGACCGCATCGCCGAACGGACGACGACCCTGCTGGTCAACGAGGGCGGCCTGCTGCCGCTGTCCCCGCGCACCCGGAAGAAGGTCCTCGTCGTCGGCGCGGACCCGGCCTCGCCGTCCGGCACCACGGGCCCCCCGACGGGCGTCCTCGCGGCGGCCCTCACCGAACTGGGCTTCGCGGCGACGGCGTTGTCGACGGGCACGGCCCCGTCCGCGGCCACGATCGCCAAGGCGGTCGCGGCGGCGGGTGACGCGGACGCGGTGGTCGTCGGGACCTACAACCTGACCGCGACCAGTTCCCAGAAGACCCTGGCCGAGCAGCTGGTGGCGACCGGGAAGCCGGTGGTCGCCGTCGCGATCCGCAACCCCTACGACGTGGCCCAGCTGCCCTCCGTACCGGCCGTCCTGGCCGCGTACTCGTGGACGGACGTCGAACTGCGGGCGGCGGCCCGGGTGATCGCCGGGAAGGTCGCGCCGCGCGGACGGCTGCCGGTGCCGGTGCAGCGGGCCGACGACCCGGCGCAGGTGCTCTACCCCATCGGCTACGGGCTGTCCTACTAGGCGGGGCGTAGCCCCCGTACGTCGCACAACCGGCGTACGCCCCCCAAAGGGCTCAAACCATCCCGCGCGTCTGGCGTGCGCCCGCTGTCGCGGGTCACGCTGGGGCCGGGGGTATGTGGGGGGAATGCGATGCGTGCGAGATGGTCGGCGGGGGTGCTCGGCGTGCTTCTGGTCGCCGGGATGTCGAGCGGGTGCGGGATGCTGTCCGGGTCCGGCGCGGCCGGGGACGGAGGAACGAGCGGGCCGCCGACGGGCAGCGGAACGGCCGCCTCGGCGCGCCCGTCGGGGTACGGCGCGGTGTTCCTCGCGGTCGACGAGTGCAGTTCCTTCGGCACGAGCAGCTTCACCGAGGTGCCGTGCACCAGTGAACGGGCGGCGGCCCGGGTCGTGGCCCGCTTCGACGGCACGGTCGCCCAGGGGCCGCTGTGCCCGGCGACCACCGACTTCGTGCTGCACATCAGCGAGCGGAGCCCGTCCTCCGACGAGGACGGCGACGGCACGGTGCCGCAGGGCTACGCCTGCATGCGCAACCTGGAGCCGCCGCATCCCGGCGACCCGGGCGGCGGGGGCGGCCCGCGCACCATCGTCGGCGACTGCGTCTACGGCTCCGGCGACGGCCAGGTGCGCGAGACGGCGTGCGACGGCAGCGGGAAGAGGAAGCCGCAGTACGAGGTGGTGAAGGCGGCGGCCACGCGGGGCGCGTGCCCGCGGGACACGGCCCTGTACGTACGGCTGAGGGGGGCGGACCCGGTGGGCTGCGCCCGGCGGCTGTGACGACCGCCGGGCGCGGCACGGGGGTTACGGTCGCAGCGCAGGCTCGCGCTCGACGTCCCGCACGTCCAGCCGGGCGTCGAACCGGGCCAGCGGCTTCGCCTGGGCCGGGGACGCGGCCGGGACACCGGCCCACTGGAGGATCCGGGCGGTCGCGAAGGCCTTCTGGTCGGCGACCAGACCGGCCACGTTCGCGCCGTGGTTCATGCCGGGCGCGGTGAAGACGTACGAGTCCTTCGCGCCCTTGTCGACGCGGAACCGCTCCGAGCCCCACGGGTCGTTCTGGCCGTAGACGTAGAGCGTGTGCCGGGCGTGCCGGCGCACCCAGCTGTCGACGTCCCGCATGGCCCGCGGCTGGAACCGGGTCGGGATCTCGCGCGGGACGAAGTTCCGGGGCGGCTGGTAGCCGTAACGGATGTACCGCTTCTCGATGGACGGGAAGTGGATGGTGGGCGCGCCGAGTTGGGTGGCCGCCTGGTAGTAGTACGGCGTGTACGGCTCCAGGCCCTGGTCGGCGTAGGCGGAGAAGCCGGAGATCGTGTCGACGGAGTCCCAGATCTGGTCGTCGGTCGCGCGCTTCGCGTCCGGCGGGATCAGGCTGTCGTCACCGCAGTTGGCGAGCAGGTTGTACTGCCAGAAGCCCCAGACGTAGTCGAGGACGACCGCCTCGTACGCCTTGTCGAGGCTGCCTACGGTGGTGAAGGTGTAGCCGTTGTCGGCCGCGTACGCCGCGTACTTCTTCTCCAGCGGCTCCCGGCGCACCAGCGCCTCGCGCTGCACCGCGTTCAGCCGGTCGCGGCACTGCTCGGTGCCGACCTTGGTGAAGAAGCGGTCGTAGGCGGAGTCCTCGTCGTTGACGACGTCGTTCGGGGCGACGTAGGCGACGGTGCCGTTCATGTCGCCGGGGTAGAAGCGCTCGTAGTAGGTGGCGGTCATGCCGCCCTTCGAGCCGCCGGTGGCGATCCAGTGGGCGGAGTAGATCGGTTTCAGCGCCTGGAAGATGCGGTGCTGGTCGCTCGCCGCCTGCCAGATGTCCAGCTTGGACCAGTCGGCCGGCGCGGGCCGGGACGGGGTGAAGAAGCGGTACTCCATGGAGACCTGGTTGCCGTCCACGATCTGGGTGGGCTCGCGGCGGCCGGCGTTCGTGGAGACGTTGTAGCCGCTGGTGTAGAAGACCGTCGGGCGGCTGACGTCCTTGTGCAGCACGGTGATCCGCTGCTGGAAGGTGCCCTTGGACGGGTGCCGGTGGTCGACCGGCTGGGTGTAGTTCAGGACGAAGAAGCGGTAGCCGGGATACGGCTTCTCCTCGATCAGGCTCATCCCCGGTACGGAGAGCAGCCGATCCTTGATGTCGGTGCCGGTGGCCTCCGGCTGGGCGGCGGTGGCCGCCCCGGCCGTGCTCAGCGTGCCTATCAGCACCGTGAGCGCGAGCAGCCATCTGAGCGCCTTGCGCATGCACCCTCCCCTGTGAGTACAGATGTCCGCCGGAAGCTAGCCCAGCAACGGACGCCTGCGAAAGGGGAGTTCAAGAAATACCCGGGAGAATCCCGTGACTCAGCAAAGAATCCAGCCGGAGCTGACCGTGCCCCGCCCCACCGAGCCGGTGATCCACACGCACCGGTGCCCGGCGTGCACGGTCACCGGGCCCGCGTGGTGGCTGTAGCGGCCCTTGTCGACGACGGGCCGGTTGCCGCGCGCCTGGACGCCGACGGACATCGAGCGCCGGGCGGCGGAGGGCTTGGCGGGGAAGGTGACGGCGCAGACGTAGCCGTCGTGCTTGTAGACGTGGACCACCCCGGTGGAGAAAGACAGGTCCCTCACCTTGCGCCCCCCGCAGTACGAAGCGGCCTGCGCGTTACCGGGCGCCGCGAGCGCGAGCAGTCCGGACGCGGTCAGCACGGCCATGCCGACCGCCACCCGCCGACGTATCGCACCAGTGTCCACTGTCGTCCCTCCCCAACCGCCGCCAACGAACGTACTGATGTACGGACGCATGACGTATGTCGGATGGTTGCACGACCGTCAGTGGGACGCGGCGACCGGCTCTCCGGGGTCCGGCTCTCCGATGAAGGTCCGCCACAGCTCGGCGTACCGCCCGTCCCGGGCGAGGAGTTCCTGGTGCGTGCCGTCCTCGACGACCCGCCCGTGGTCCATCACCACCACCCGGTCCGCGCGGGCCGCCGTGGTCAGCCGGTGGGCGACCACGAGTGTCGTACGGCGGCCGGCCAGCCGGTCCGTCGCCGCGTTGACCTGCGCCTCCGTGGCGAGGTCCAGGGCGGCGGTCGCCTCGTCGAGGAGCAGCACGTCGGGGTCGACCAGCTCGGCGCGGGCGAGGGCGATCAGCTGCCGCTGGCCCGCGGAGAGGTTGCGGCCGCGCTCGGCGACCTGGTGCAGGTAGCCCCCCTCCAGCGTGGCGATCATGTCGTGCGCGCCGACCGCCCGGGCCGCCGCCTCCACCTCGGCGTCGGTGGCGTCGGGGCGGCCGTAGGCGATGGCGTCGCGGACGGTGCCCTGGAAGAGGTACGCCTCCTGCGGGACGACGCCCAGCCGGTGGCGGTAGGCGGTGAGGTCCAGCGCCCTCACGTCGGTGCCGTCGACCGTCACCCGGCCGCCCGTGGGGTCGTAGAACCGGGCCACCAGCTTCACCAGCGTCGACTTCCCGGCGCCCGTCTCGCCGACGAACGCGACCGTCTGCCCGGCGGGGATCTTCAACTCGATGCCGGCGAGGGCCTCTTCGTCGTCGCCGTAGGCGAAGTGCACGTCCTCGAAGGCCACTTCGCCGCGCAGGGAGGGCACGTCGAGGGGTTTTTCGGCGGCCCGGGTGGAGGTCGGCTCCTGGAGCAGCTCCTGGATGCGGCCGAGGGAGACGGTGGCCTGCTGGTAGCCGTCGAAGACCTGGGAGAGCTGCTGCACCGGCGCGAAGAACAGGTCGATGTAGAGCAGGTAGGCGACCAGGGCGCCCGTGGTGAGCGTGGCGTTCTCCACCCGGCCCGCGCCCGTGAACAGCACGGCGGCCGCAGCGACGGACGACAGCAGCTGCACGAACGGGAAGTAGACCGAGATCAGCCACTGGCCCCGGATACGGGCCTGGCGGTAGCTGTCGCTGCGCTCGGCGAACCGCGCGCCGCCGTCCCGCTCGCGCCGGAAGGCCTGCACGATCCGCAGCCCGGAGACCGACTCCTGCAGGTCGGCGTTGACCAGCGCGACCCGCTCCCGGGCCAGTTCGTACGCCTTCACGCTCGCCCGGCGGAAGAAGTACGTGCCGACGATCAGCGGCGGCAGCGTGGCGAACACCACGAGCGCGAGCTGCACGTCGATCACCAGCAGGGCGACCATGATGCCGAAGAAGGTGACGACGGAGACGAAGGCGGTGACCAGGCCGGTCTGCAGGAAGGTGGAGAGGGCGTCGACGTCGGTCGTCATCCTCGTCATGATCCGGCCGGTCAGCTCCCGCTCGTAGTAGTCCAGGCCGAGCCGCTGGAGCTGCGCGAAGATCTTCAGCCGCAGCGCGTACAGGACCCGCTCGCCGGTGCGCCCGGTCATCCGGGTCTCGCCGATCTGCGCCGCCCACTGGGCGAGCACGGCGGCCAGACCGAGCAGCGCGGCCGCCCAGACCGCGCCGAGGGCCAGCGCGTTGACGCCCTTGTCGATGCCGTGCCGGATCAGCACCGGCAGCAGCAGGCCCATGCCGGCGTCGACGGCGACCAGGCCGAGGCTGATCAGCAGCGGCGGCCCGAAGCCCCGCAGCAGCCGCCGGAGCCCGTAGGACACCTCGGGCAGCACCGCCCGCGCCTCGTCGATGTCCGGGGTGTCGGTCGCCGGGGGCAGCGCCTCGACCTGCGCGAGGAGCTCGGGGGTGGCCGGCATGCCCTCCGTCGCCGTGTCCCGCGGGGTGCGCTCCCCCGCCCACAGCCGCGGGGTGATGCCCCGCTCGGCGTCGAACTCGGCGTCCAGCTCCTCCCGCACCGAGGTGTCCTCGCGCGGGCAGGCGGGCTGGGTGTGGCCGGGCGAGACCCCGCCGAGCTCGTCGGGGTCGGTGAGCAGGCGGCGGTAGAGGGCGGAGCGTTCCTGGAGCTCCTCGTGGGTGCCCAGGTCGGCGAGCCGGCCGTCCTGCAGGACGGCGATGCGGTCGGCGAGGTTCAGGGTGGAGCGGCGGTGGGCGATGAGCAGGGTCGTACGGCCCCGCATGACCTCCTTGAGTGCCTCGTGGATCTCGTGCTCGACCCGGGCGTCCACGGCGGAGGTGGCGTCGTCCAGGACCAGCAGCCGGGGGTCGGCGAGGATCGCGCGGGCGAGAGCGACGCGCTGGCGCTGACCGCCGGAGAGGGTCAGGCCGTGCTCGCCGACCTTGGTGTCGTAGCCGTCGGGGAGCTCGGCGATGAAACGGTCCGCCTGGGCGGCGCGGGCGGCCGTCAGGATCTCCTCCTCGGTCGCGTCGGGGCGGCCGTAGGCGATGTTGTTGCGGACCGTGTCGGAGAAGAGGAAGGAGTCCTCGGGGACCAGGCCGATCGCGGCCCTGAGCGAGTCGAGGGTGAGTTCGCGGACGTCGTGGCCGCCGACGAGGACGGCGCCGTGGGTGACGTCGTAGAAGCGCGGCAGCAGCAGGGAGACGGTGGACTTGCCGGAGCCGGAGGAGCCGACGACCGCGAGGGTCTCGCCGGGGCGGATCTCGAAGGACAGGCCCTTGAGGACGGGGCGCTCGTCGTCGTAGCCGAAGGACACGTCGTCGAACTCGACGGTCGCGGGCGCGTCGGCGGGCAGCTCCTTCGTGCCGTCCGTCATGGACGGCTCGGTGTCGATCAGCTCCAGGACGCGCTCGGTGCCGGCGCGGGCCTGCTGCCCCACCGTGAGCACCACGGCCAGCATGCGGACCGGGCCGACGAGCTGGGCGAGGTAGGTGGAGAAGGCGACGAAGGTGCCGAGGGTGATGTGCCCGCCGACCGCCAGCCAGCCGCCGATGGCGAGCATGGCGACCTGGCCGAGGGCGGGAACGGCCTGCAGGGCCGGGGTGTAGGTGGAGTTCAGCCGGATGGTGCGCAGCCGCCCGGCGAAGAGCCGGCGGCTGACCTCGCGCAGCTTCCCGGTCTCCTGGTCCTCCTGCCCGAAGCCCTTGACCACGCGGACGCCGCTGACGGCGCCGTCGACCACGCCCGCGACGGCGGCGGCCTGGGCCTGGGAGTACCAGGTGGCGGGGTGCAGACGGGAGCGGCTGCGCCGGGCGATCCACCACAGGGCCGGCGCGACCGCGAGGGCGACCAGGGTCAGCGGCAGCGACAGCCAGGCCATGATCACCAGGGAGATCAGGAAGAGCAGGATGTTCCCGATGGTCATCGGGAGCATGAAGAGCAGGCCCTGGATCAGCTGGAGGTCGCTGGTGGCCCGCCCGACGACCTGGCCGGTGGACAGCTCGTCCTGCCGGCGGCCGTCGAGCCGGGTGATCGTCCCGAACATCTCGGTCCGCAGGTCGTGCTGGACGTCGAGGGCGAGGCGGCCGCCGTAGTAGCGGCGGACGTAGGTGGCGGCGTAGACGAGGACGGCGGCGCCGAGCAGGGCTCCCACCCAGGGGCCCATGGAGCGGCTGTGGTCGCCGATCACGTCGTCGATGATCACCTTGGTGATCAGCGGGACCACGGCCATGACGGCCATGCCGGCGAGCGAGGAGCCGAGCGCGAGGACGACGTCCTTCGGGTACCGCCACGCGTACGCGGCCAGTCGCCGTGCCCATCCCCGTTGCTCGCTCACGCGGGTGCCCTCCGTCGAAATCTCCTGATCTACCGGAAGGCACCAACACACGAAGAAGCGGATTTCATCCCTCCGCAACAAAACGGGGGCGGCGGCGGGCTCCGTGCCCGCGGTGGACTCAGATCCGTACGCGCAGGTGGTAGAACCGCGTCGTCTGTACCGCGTTCTGGTTGTCGTCGCTGACCAGCAGCACCTTCAGGCGACCCTTCGAGTACCCCGTGACGGCCATCCCCTCGATGGTGTCGAGCAGCGGGTTCGGCTGGGGCTGCTTGGCGGTGGCACCGAGGGAGGGGCAGGCGGCGAGGTCGGCGAGGTCGGCGAGGAGGGTCTTCCTGATCGGGCGGACGCCCGGCTGCCCGGTCAGATTCCCGACGCCGGAGGTGTCCGTGGCATGACGCGGGTCGGCCAGGTAGAGGCGGACGGTGTTGCCGACGCCTGAAGTGAAGCCGCGCTCCAGGACCAGGAGGCGGCCGTCGGGGGTGGCGTGCACCTCAGGGACGCCCAGGCCGGCATCGAGGGGATGGCGTACTGCGCGGCCGGGCGGAAGCGGCCGCCCTTCGCGCGGGTCCAGGTCTGGAAGCGGACGAGGGTCGCCGAGTCGCCGGAGAGCGCGTTCTCCATCGAGGCCGGCAGGGTGCGGCCGCCGGGCAGGAGGGTCAGGCCCGCGAAGGTCTGGTTGGCCGTGGCGCGGCTGGCGGGGGCGACCAGGAGCGGGGACGGGACCGGGAGCCGGTCGAGGATCCTGCCGTCGGCGCTGTAGCGGCGGATCGACGGCTCGGTCTCGGAGGTGATCAGCCGGGTGCCGTCCCGGTCGACGACCAGGACCCTGTTGATGGCTCTCCGTGGGAGAAGGAGCGGCGTTCGGTGCGTGCGCTCGGCGTGCGTGCCGGGCGTCGCGACGCCACGGAGAGCCGTCAGAAGGGTCCTAGGCCCTCACTGTCGAGCGCGGCGCCCTGCTCGTCGGCGAGCCGCACGACCCGCTTGGGGGCGAGGGTCCGGGCGTCCAGGTCGAACAGGGAGGAGCGGTCCTCCAGGGCGGCGATCGAGCCGTCCGTGTCCACCGCGAGCGCGGAGAAGTCGCCGACGAAGGTGCCGTCGTACGTCGTCTTGTCGAGCGCGTCGGAGAAGCGGTCGACGGAGACGGCCGGCGAACAGGAGTGAGAGGCGCGGGTGGTGGCCGCGGCGGGCCCGGCGGCGGTCAGGCAGGTGGCCGCCGCCAGGGCCGCGGTGGTGGTCGCGAGTACGGATCTCAGGCGCATCGGCGCCCCCGTAGGACGGGACGGTGACGGGCGGGAGACCGGCGGGCCTCAACTGGCGGCGAGATCCCTGTGGATGACTTTCGCAACGCCCTGGATGGAGTTGATGCCGTAGCTCATGGTGCTGTTGCCCCACGTGAGCACCGTGATCATGTAGTCGTGGCCGCCGCCGTTGAACGTGCCCAGGCTGTGCACCCGCCAGCCGTGCGTGGAGCGCTGCAGCCAGCCGTTCTTGACGTGCCAGGTGACCCCGGACGGGGTGCCGTACGGCGTTCCCCAGCGCTGCGAGGAGATGACCTGGCCCATCAGCTTCAGAATGTAGGCGCGGGAGTTGTCGCTCAGCACCGAGTTCTTTCCGGTGATCAGCTTCAGCAGCTTCTGCTCGTCGGTGACGTTGACCTGCGTCAGGCCCCAGTAGTTGTTCGCGCCGGGGACGGTGTTCGTCATCCCGGCGGCGGTGAGGAAGCCCTTGATCTTCGTCATGCCGAGCTGCTTCCACAGCTTGCTGGCCGCGGTGTTGTCCGACTGGGTGATCATGGCCTTGGCGAGCGAGATCTCGGTGTCCGTGAGGTAGCGGTTGTGCTTCTTCGCGTCCCACAGCAGCGTGGCGAGGATGGTGACCTTGACGATGCTGGCGGAGTCGTAAGAGTTGCCGGCGCGCAGCGAGCAGGTCGTGTTGGTGGTGCGGTCGTAGAGGCCGACGGCGATGGTGCCCGAGCGGCCCGCGACGGCGGTGGTGATGTCCTTCTGCAACTTGGTGGCCAGCGCCGCCTTGGAGGACGTGCAGCTGACGGCGGTGACCGCCGAGGCGGGCGCGGCGGCCACGACGGGTATGAGGACGCCGAGTCCGACGGCGCCGGTGACGAGCGCTCTGGCACGTCTGGTGGAAGTCCCGAGATTCATGCCCCTGTTGACACACAGGTTCGGGTGAAAGGTTGTACGCGTGATCTGCCGCCTTGGGCAAAGCCTGTCCCATGCGTGACCGGGGCTTGGCCGATTCACAGCCGGGAGCTAGGTCCGGCACAGCCCGCACCCACGCCCCCTCTGCACGATGCGCTCGTGACATCTGCCACCGATCCGCACCCCCACACCGAGCCCGCGTCCGCCGACTGGCCGCCGCCCGCCCCACCGACGGCACCGCCGGACCGGGCGCCGCGCTGGTCGCTGCCCGCCCTGATCGCGATTCTCGTCGTGGCGGCCGTCCTGTACGCCTGGAACCTGTCCGGGTCCGGCATGAACACCTTCTACAGCGGTGCCGTATGGGCCGGCACCCAGAGCTGGAAGGCCTGGTTCTTCGGCTCGCTGGACCCCGGCAACTTCCTGACCGTCGACAAACCGCCGTTCGCCCTCATGGTCATGGGCCTGTCGTGCCGCCTGTTCGGCTTCGGCACCTGGCAGATGATGGTGCCTCAGATCGGCGCCGCCCTGGCCACCCTGTGGATCCTGCACTCCTCCGTGAAGCGGGTGTGGGGCCATGTCGCGGCGACCGTCGCCGCGCTGGTGCTGGCGCTGACCCCGATCACCGTCGCCATCAACCGCGACAACAACCCCGACACGCTCCTGGTGTTCCTGATGGTGGCGGGTGCGGCCCTCGCGCTGCGCGCCACCCGTGACGAGCGGCTGCTGCCGCTGCTCGGCTCGGCCGCCTGCTTCGGCCTTGCCTTCAACACCAAGCTGCTCGCGGGCTGGATCGCCCTGCCGGCCGTCTTCGCCCTCTACGTCTACGCGTCGAAGGCGCCCTGGGCGAAGCGGATCGTCAACCTGCTGCTGGCCGCGGTCGTGCTGGCCGTCTCCAGCTTCTGGTGGGCGATCGCGGTCTCCCTGGTGCCGGCCGCCGACCGGCCGTACATCGGCGGCTCCACGGACGGCTCCGCCTGGGACCTGATCATGGGCTACGACGGCCTCGGCCGGGTCTTCGGCGGCGAGGGCAACGGCGGGGGCGGGGGCGGCGGAGGAGGCGGCTTCTCCGGCTCCGCGGGCCTGGGCCGCATGTTCAACGACATCCTCGGCGGCCAGATCTCGTGGCTGCTGCCGTTCTCCGCGATCGCCCTCGTCGGCGGCCTGGTGCTGTGCGGGCGGGCCCCGCGCACCGACCTGAGGCGGATGGCGCTGATGCTGTGGGGCGGCTGGACCGTCCTGCACTACGTCATCTTCGCGACCGCCCAGGGCACGATGCACCCCTACTACACGACCGCGCTCGCCCCGGGCATCGCGGCGCTGTGCGGCGGCGGTGGGGTGATGCTGCTGGACGCCTTCCGCCGCGACCGCCGCTGGGCGTGGGTGCTGCCCGTCGCCTTCGGCGTCACCGGGATCTGGGCGATCGTCCTGCTGCGCCGCGCCTCCGGCTGGAACAGCTGGCTGTGGCCGGTGGTCGGCGTGCTGACCGTGGCGGCCGTCGTGGGCATGCTGGTGCTGCGGTCCGGCAACCGGACCCGGCTGCTGACGGTCTCCGTGGCGGCGGCCGTGGTCGCCTCCCTCGCGGGCCCGACGGCGTACGCCGCGTCGGAGCCGTTCGGTTCGAGCGGCGGCGGCATGGGCGGCACCAACCCGACCGCCGGTCCCACCACGGGCGGCGGCTTCGGCGGGCCCGGCGGTGGCGGCAACCGGGGCGGCTTCCCGGGCGGCGGCGAGATGCCGGGCGGCACCGGGCAGGGCGGCCGGAACGGCCAGGCGGGCGGCTTCCCCGGCGGCGGCGAGATGCCGGGGGGCGGTCAGGCGATGCCGGGTGGCGGGAGCGGTGCCGGCCAGGCTCCCGGCGGTACCGGCGAAATGGGCGGTACGGCACCCGGCGGTACGGCACCCGGCGCGACCGGTGCGGCCGGGCGGCGCGGTGGCATGGGCGGCGGCCCGGGCGGCATGGGCGGCGCGGACAGCGAGCTCATCGCGTACCTGAAGAAGCACCGGGACGGCGCCAAGTGGCTGCTGGCGGTGTCCAACTCCCAGTCCTCCGCGCAGATCGAGCTCAGCGCCCGGGAACCGGTCATCTCCATGTGGGGCTTCACCGGCTCCGACAACGCGATGACCGTGGCCAAGCTCAAGGAGCTGGTGAAGAAGGGCGAGCTGCACTACGTCCAGATCGGCGGCGGCATGGGCGGCGGCACGGGCGGCCCGGGCGGTGGCAACTCCGTCAGCACCGCCGTGTCGAACTGGGTGAAGAAGCACGGCACGGCGGTCAAGGAGAGCGCGTACAGCAAGAGTTCGACGTCGTCCTCGACCTCGGCCACGTCGGGTACGAACTCCTCGTCCCTGTACCGACTGGACCCCTCCGGCGTCGGCTGACCGGCGACGGCTCCCTGAGAACGGCTCCCGACCACCCGGTCGGGAGCCGTTCTTCACATCCCGTTCATCGACAAGCCTGCATGTTCATGTCACCCTCACTGTTGCCGCCTTCAATCAACCCGCGTAGATGGGACAACCTTTATGCTGGCGACACGCGTACGGCGATGGAAGTCGGTGGCCCTGGCCACCGCAGCCGTGATGGTGGGCCTCGCGGCCCCGGCGCTGACGGCCTCCCCGGCCGCCGCCACGACGACCGCGTACGACTCGACGTACTACAAGAACGCGGTCGGCAAGACCGGCCCGAGCCTGAAGTCGTCCCTGCACACCATCATCAGCTCGGGCGTGACGAGGCTGTCGTACTCGGCGCTCTGGGACGCGATGAAGAAGACCGACCAGGACCCGAACAACAGCAACAACGTGATCCTGCTGTACTCGGGCATCTCCCGCAGCAAGTCGCTCAACGGCGGCGACAGCGGCGACTGGAACCGCGAGCACGTGTGGGCCATCTCGCACGGCGACCTCACCACCTCGACCGGCCCCGGCACCGACCTGCACCACATCCGCCCGGAGGACGTGGCGGTCAACGGCAAGCGCGGCAACCTCGACTTCGACGAGGGCGGCTCCACCTTCACCAACAGCGGTGGCAGCAAGGTCGATGCGGACTCCTTCGAGCCGCGCGACGCCGTCAAGGGCGACGTGGCCCGCATGATCCTCTACATGGCCGTCCGCTACGAGGGCGACGACGGCTTCGCGAACCTGGAGCCCGACGACAAGGTGGGCAACGGCTCGAACCCGTACATCGGCAAGCTGTCGGTGCTCAAGACCTGGAACGACGAGGACCCGCCGGACGCCTTCGAGGAGAACCGCAACAACGTCATCTACACGACCTACCAGCACAACAGGAACCCGTTCATCGACCACCCGGAGTGGGTGGACGCGATCTGGTAGTCCAAGGAACGAACGAGGGGCCCTGCCGGACGAACCCGACAGGGCCCCTCATCCATCCGGTCACCCAAGACGCAGAAGATCCTCGGGGAGGGCGTACCGGTAGCCGCCGGTCAGCACCTCATGCTCGAAGATCAGGACGTACTCCCGGTCCTCGTCGAACCCGCAGCCACCGCAGGCCTCTTGATACCCCAACACCCGTGCAGCCGCGGCACGACCGCCATGTTGTAGGCCCCCACGGACTCCACCTGTCACCATCAGTCCAGCCGCTCAGGACGAACTCTGTCGACCAGATGCACCAACGCTTCCTCCGGGCTCCTGCCGTAGAGGGCGAAAAACGCATCGTAGGCGCCGTACGTCCGGCCCCGCTCGGCGACGAGGAGCACGAGAGGACCGGAAGCCGCTGTGCCCACGGGCGTCAGCCTCTCTCCCGTTCGCTGCTCGTATCGCCTCAGCTTTTCGCCGTTGACGATGCGACTCGCACGCTCGGCGCTCAGTTCGCAGCGGTGCGTCCCCGGATCGAGGGGATGGCGCGGGTAATCGAACCCGCTTCCGTTGAATTCCTCGACGAAACGCAGCGCCGTAGGCGAGCAGTGAATGCCCAGCTCGTCCCATACATCCTGGACATGTCGAACGTCCGCTGCGGAGGCCACCCACCGGGCGTCCTCCGCCAGGATGTCCGACAGCCTTTCCCTCAGTCCTGCCTCGCGATCGCCGCTTTCGGGAAGTTCAGGAGGAGACATCTCGCCGTTCCTCAGCCCTACGCAGGCGTTCCGCGAGAGGTACCTGCCCCGGGGGCCTCAGGATGAACTTGTTCTTCATCTCGTCGAGGGCGTCCAGGGAGCAGGACACGCGGTCACCCACCTGATAGTTGTCGTCATCGTCGATGTAGAGAACATCGATGAGGCCGTCCCGTGACAGGCCCAGGTCAACGATGACTCCCCAGGGAAAAACCGCCGTGGCCTCTCCCTCGGCGCGCGGAACCAGGCAAGAGAGTCACTGATGCGTCGGCGCGAACATCCGTAGGACCGCCGGGAGTTCGACGACCGTCGGTCCCGGGGACGTCAGGGACTTTGCCAGGTCCTGTTCCAGGGTGTCGGGGGTCGTGCGGATCGCCGGGACACCGAAGGACTCCGCGAGGGCGGCGAAGTCCGGGCGGGTCAGTTCCGTGCCCGTGGTCTCGCCGTACGCGTCCGTCATGTACTCGCGCAGGATGCCGTAGCCGCCGTCGTCGACAATGAGCCAGGTGACGTTCAGGTCGTGCTGGCGAGCCGTGGCCAGTTCGGCGACGGAGTACAGAGCGCCACCGTCGCCGGACACCGCGAGGACCGGTCGGGTGGGGTCGGCCACCGCCGCGCCGAGCGCGGCCGGGAAGGCGTAGCCGAGGCCGCCGGCGCCCTGGGCGGAGTGCATGGTGTTGGGGCGCCGGGGGTCGAAGGCGGACCAGGCCCAGTAGGACAGGATCGTCATGTCCCAGAAGGACGGGGCGTCGGCGGGCAGCGCCTTGCGGATGGACGCCAACAGGCTCTGTTCCAGCGTGAGTTCCTGGGCGGCGATGCGCTCGGCCACCCGGGACAGCAGCTGGCGCACCCGCTCCGGCGCCGTGGTGTCCTCGCGCGGCGGCACCGTCTCCAGCAGGGCCTGGAGCGCGAGGCGGGCGTCGGCGTGGATACCCAGCGCCGGATGGTTGGCCTCCAGTTTGCCGAGGTCCGCCTCGATCTGGATCACCCGGCCGCGGGGCTTGAACGTGTGGTAGTTCGAGGAGAGTTCGCCCAGGCCCGAGCCGACCACGAGCAGGACGTCCGCGTCCTCCAGGAAGTCGGTGGTGTGCCGGTCCTCCATCCAGGACTGCAGGGACAGCGGGTGGTTCCAGGGGAACGCGCCCTTGCCGCCGGGAGTCGTGACGACGGGTGCCTGGAGCCTCTCCGCCAGCTGCCTGAGCTTGCCCGACGCGTCAGCCCGTACCACTCCCCCGCCCGCGATGATCGCCGGACGAACGGCGTGGGACAGCAAGTGGGCCGCGAGGGCGGTGAGTTCGGGGCGCGGGGGCAGGTCCTCCGGCGTCGCGTCCGCCGCCGTCACCACCGGCAGCGACGTCGTGGCCGCCAGCACGTCCTGCGGGATCTCCACCCACACCGGCCCGTGCGGGGCGGTCAGCGCCGACTTCCATGCCTCCGCGATCGCCGAGGGGATCTGGGACTGGGCGCGGACGGTGTGCACGGACTTGACCACGCCCCGGAACGAGGCGGCCTGGTCGGGGAGTTCGTGCAGATAGCCGTGGCGGCCGCCGCCCAGCCCGGCCGTCGGGACCTGGCTCGCGATCGCCAGCACGGGCGCGGAGGCCGCGCGGGCCTCCTGCAGCGCGGCGAGCGAGGTCAGCGCGCCGGGGCCGGTCGAAAGCAGCAGCGGGGCCGCCTCGCCGGTGATCCGGCCGTAGGCGTCCGCCGCGAACCCCGCGTTGTTCTCCACGCGCAGACCGACGTAGCGCAGGTCCGAGCGGCGCAGCGCGTCGAACATGCCGAGCGCGTGCTGGCCGGGCAGGCCGAAGACGGTCGTCGCGCCGAGCCCGGCGAGCGTCTCCACGACCAGGTCTCCGCCGGTGCGGCCGGGCGGAGGGTTCAGCGCGGCCCTCCGTCTGGGCCGGCGTCGGGCGGAGCTCCAGGTCGTGGTCGTGGGTCACTTCGCGCGGGCCTCGGCAATCTGGCGGGACATGATGGTGGTCAGTTCGTACGCCGTGTGGGACGCAGCCACCGACGTGATCTCCGCGTGATCGTACGCGGGCGCCACCTCCACGACGTCCGCCGAGACCAGGTTGCAGGACGCGAGGCCGCGCAGGATCTCCAGCAGTTCGCGGGAGGTCATGCCGCCCGCCTCGGGGGTGCCGGTGCCGGGCGCGTGGGCCGGGTCCAGGCAGTCGATGTCGATGGAGATGTACAGCGGGCGGTCGCCGATACGCAGGCGCAGCTGGTCGGCCACCTCGTCGGCCCCGCGGCGGTAGACGTCCGCCGAGGTGACGATGCCGAAGCCCATCTTCTCGTCGTCGGTGAGGTCCTGCTTGCCGTACAGCGGGCCGCGGATGCCGACGTGCGAGAGCGCCTCGGTGTCGAGGATGCCCTCCTCCACCGCCCGCCGGAACGGCGTGCCGTGCGTGTACTCGGCGCCGAAGTAGGTGTCCCAGGTGTCGAGGTGGGCGTCGAAGTGGAGCAGCGCGACGGGACCGTGCTGCTTGGCGACCGAGCGGAGCAGCGGCAGCGCGATGGTGTGGTCGCCGCCGAGCGTCATCAGCCGGGCGCCGGTGCCGAGCAGGTCGTCGGTCGCGGCCTCGATCGTCTCGACGGCCTCGTTGATGTTGAACGGGTTCACGGCGATGTCGCCGCCGTCCGCCACCTGGGCGAGGGCGAAGGGGGAGGCGTCCTGCGCCGGGTTGTACGGGCGCAGCAGCCGGGACGCCTCGCGGATCGCGTTGCCGCCGAAGCGGGCGCCGGGCCGGTAGGAGACGCCCGAGTCGAACGGCACGCCGACCACGGCGACGTCGGTGCGGCCGACCTCGTCGAGGCGGGGCAGCCGGGCGAACGTCGCGGGTCCGGCGTACCGCGGCACGCGGGAGGAGTCGACGGGGCCGCGGGGCGTGTCGTTGCTGCTCATGGGGTCATGCCTACTTTCCTACTCTTCGTCGCGTATGCACTGCTTCCGCTACGACTCTAGTGGGCGGCCGGAACCGGTCCGTCGCCGAATCCGGGGGCACCGGCCGCTTCGACAGTAGGTGGCCGGACGGCGGCGGCGAAGTGTACGTTTCCTCCACTCAGGCCATCGGGAATGGAGGAAACGCACATCATGCCGGATCCGTCCGTCCCGCCCACGCCGCCCGTGCCCCTGGCGGCCCTGCTGGCCCGTGAGGACCTGGCGCTGCGGCAGATCGCCGGGCCCCGCGACCCGGCCACGGCGATCCACTGGGCCCACGCCTCCGAGATGGCCGACCCCTACCCCTACCTGCTGGGCGGCGAGCTGCTGCTCACGGCGGGGGTGCACCTCCCGGAGGCGGAGGGTTCGGGCACCTCCTTCGACGCCTACGTCTCCCGGGTCGTCGCGGCGGGCGGCGCGGCCCTCGGCTTCGGCGTGGCGCCCGTGCACGACACGGTGCCGCGGGCGCTGGTGGCGGCCTGCGACGCGTACGGGCTGCCGCTGGTCGAGGTGCCGCCGCAGACCACGTTCTCGACGGTGGCCCGCGCGGTCTGGCAGCTGATGGCCGAGGCCAGGCTTGCGGAGCTGCGCCGGGTCACGGAGGCCCAGCGGTCCCTGGCGGCCGCGGCCTCCCGCCCGGACCCGGTGCCTTCGGTGCTGCGGCAGCTGGCCCGGCGGGTCGGGGGACGGGCGGTGCTGTACGGGCCGGAGGGCGCGCGGATCGCGTCCGCGGGGCGGGCGGCGGACAGCGGCGCCGGGGAGGCGCTGGACGCGCTCGCGGAGGTCGTGCGCCCCTCGGGCCCGGGGACCCCCGCGTCGGCCACCGACTCCGCCGCCGGTGCCCACCTCGCCGCCTACGCCCTGGGCGCCGGTCAGGGCTTCGTCCTCGGTGTCGCCGCCCCGCGGCGCGAGCCGGGCGACCACACGATCGCCTCCGTCGCGTCGGTGCTGCTGTCGCTGCTGACCGGGGAGCACCACGACGGCACCGGCGCCGCCCGCTCCTCGGCACTGGTCCGGCTGCTGCTGGGGGCGGCGCCGGAGGAGGTCGCCCCGCTGCTCGGCGCCGGCCGCTGGCTGGTCGTGCACGGCCGCCCGGACGCGGGGTCGGCCGACGCCCTCGCCGCCTCCGCCCTCGGTACGGCGCTCGGGTCGCCGCTGGTCGACCCCGCGGAGGATGTCGTACGGGTGCTGCTGCCCGCCGACCGCGACCCGGACCCGCAGCCCGGCTGGACGCTCGGCGTCAGCGCCGCCGTCGGCCCGGACGGCTGGGCCGACGCCGACGCCCAGGCCGCCCGCGCCCTGGCCCGCGCCCGGGCCACCCGCGGCGCCCTGGTCCGGCACGGCGAGCGGACGGCGCTCGCCGACCTGGTGCCGCAGGACCTGGCCGCCGCGCACGCCCGCAGTGTCCTCGCCCCGATCGCCGGCGCCCCGGCCCTGCCCGAGACGCTGCGCACCTGGCTGTCCCTGCACGGCAGTTGGGACCGTACGGCCGTCGCCCTGGCCGTGCACCGCAACACCGTCCGGCAGCGGATCGCCCGGTGCGCGGCGCTGCTCGGGGCGGACCTGGACGATCCGGACGTCCGCATGGAGTTGTGGTTCGCCCTGCGCGGGCCATAGGCGGTGGTACTCAGGGCGATGAGTACGTGACCCGCGTCGCAGCGTCCGGGACGCCAGGGACGCGCACAGTCGGCTGCCTCACAATGGGTTTCATGCCGATACCCGGGACACCCAGCCGCGCCGAGCTCGTCGACCATCTCGTACGGACCCGCATCGCGGGCGACGTGGCGACGCCCCGCGAGAACAACCTCAACCACTACCGCAAGCTGGCGAACGGCGACCGCCACTACTGGCTCGGCCTGGAGCTCGGCGACCGCTGGCGGGACGAGCAGGACGTGCTCGCGGTGATGGCGGAGCGGGTCGGCGTCAACGACGACCCGGAGTACCGGTACGGCCAGGACACCATCGACCCCGAGCTGACGGTCGCGGCGCTGGAGCGGATGGCGGGCCGGCTGCGCAAGGCGGCCGAGGGCCGGCAGCGGGTGCTGCTCGCGACCGGCCACCCGGGCGGCCTTCTCGGGGTGCACAACGCCACGGCCGTCGCGCTGCGGGCCGCCGGCTGCGAGATCGTCGTCATCCCGGACGGGCTGCAGACGGAGGAGGGCTACGTCATGCAGTTCGCGGACGTGGCGGTCCTCGAACACGGCGCCACCCTGTGGCACACCCACTCCGGGGAGCCGATGAAGGCCATCCTCACCGCGCTGGAGCGCGAGGGCCGCCCGCTGCCGGACCTGGTCGTCGCCGACCACGGCTGGGCGGGGTACGCCGGCCGGCACGGCGTGGACTCCGTCGGCTACGCGGACAGCAACGACCCGGCCCTCTTCCTCGCCGAGGCGGAGGGAACGGTGCAGGTGACGGTCCCGCTCGACGACCATGTGGTCAGCCCGCGCTACTACGACCCGATGACCGCCTACCTGCTGGCGGAGGCGGGTCTCGCCTAGCCTGTGGCCCGCCTAGATCCCGGCGATCGAGGCGGGCGCCCGTTCGGCGCGGGCCAGGGCGCGGACGACGTCGGCCGGGCCGTGGCGGCGGACCGCGAGGCGGGTGAGCAGGTCGATGACCGGGGCGGTGACGGACTCCGGGAAGCCGGGGGCGGGCAGGCCCACGCTGCACGCGAGGTCGTCGCTGTGGACGACGAGTTCCATCGTCCGGGTCAGCAGCAGGTCGTCCAGCTCCAGTGACCACGCGCCCCAGGTGGCGACGTGCACGGGGCGTTCCGCGGGGACGTCGGGAAGCAGGCCGCGCAGGGTGCCGATGACCTCGTCGACGCGCCGGCGCAGCCCCTCGTGCCCGTGGGCCGCGGCGGCCTCGCCGCCCTGCCGGATGCGCCCGCTGACCGGCGCGTCGACGCCCGCGTCCAGCCAGGTCACCCGCTCCAGGTAGTACGTGCGCAGGGAGACGACCGGCTCGGCCGGGACCGGTGCGGCGAGCATCCCCGGCAGCGCGAACTCCGGCCAGAACATGTGCCCGGCAAGGCCCCGCACGCTCCACTTCGGCAGCACGCTCGGGCCGTCCCAGGCCTCGGCGACGGCGGGCTCGGCCACCAGGCGGCCGGCGATGCCGGCGGCGGTCAGGTAGGCGTCCCGGATGCGTCCGCCCCGCCAGTTCCACGACTCGGTCATGGGCTCATCACACCCGCAACGCCCCGACGCCTCAACCGGATTCAGCGCGGGACGCGCACCACGCCCTCCTGGATGACCGAGATCGCGAGGCGGCCGTCCTGGGTGTAGATGCGGGCCTGCCCGAGGCCGCGCCCGCCGTGCGCGGACGGCGACTCCTGGTCGTACAGGAGCCATTCGTCGGCGCGGAAGGGCCGGTGGAACCACATGGCGTGGTCCAGCGAGGCGCCGACGACGTCACCGACCGCCCAGCCGCCGCGGCCGTGCGCGAGCAGGACCGAGTCGAGGAGGGTCATGTCGGAGACGTAGGTGGCGAGGACGACGTGCAGGAGCGGGTCGTCGTCGAGCTTGCCGTTGGTGCGGAACCACACCTGGGAGTGCGGCTCGCGCGGCTCTCCGAACTTGCCGTACGGCGGTTCCTCGACGTACCGCAGGTCGACGGCCTCGCGGGCCTCCAGGAACCGCTCGACGACCGCCGGGGCGAGATGGTCGTAGCCGCGCAGCCGCTCGTGCGAGGTCGGCAGCGTCGCCGGGTCGGGCGCGGGCGGCATGGGGGCCTGGTGGTCGAGGCCGTCCTCGTGGGTCTGGAAGGACGCCGACAGGTGGAAGATCGGCTTGCCGTGCTGGACGGCGACCACGCGGCGGGTGGTGAAGGAGCGGCCGTCGCGGATGCGGTCGACCTGGTAGACGATGGGCGCGCCCGGGTCGCCGGGGCGCAGGAAGTACGCGTGCAGGGAGTGCGCGGGCCGGTCGGCGGGCACCGTGCGCCCGGCGGCGACCAGTGCCTGCGCCGCCACCTGTCCCCCGAAGACCCGGGGGACGACGGCGGAGCGGGACCGGCCGCGGAAGATGTCCTCCTCGATCTGCTCGAGGTCGAGCAGATCGAGGAGGTCCTGAAGTGCCTGGCTCATGGCGTCCAGTGGTAGCGGCCGGTGATTGCGGTGGGTTTACAGACCCATGTCCTTCGCGATGATCGTCTTCATGATCTCGCTGGTGCCGCCGTAGATGCGGTTGACGCGGTTGTCCGCGTACAGGCGGGCGATCGGGTACTCGTTCATGAAGCCGTAGCCGCCGTGCAGCTGGAGGCAGCGGTCGATGACGCGGTGGGCGACCTCGGTGCAGAACAGCTTGGCGCTGGCGGCCTCGGCGGGGGTCAGCTCACCGGCGTCCAGGGCCTCCAGGGCGCGGTCGGCGACCGCCTCGGCGGCGTCCACCTCGGCCTTGCAGGCGGCCAGCTCGAACTTGGTGTTCTGGAAGGAGGCGACCGGCTTGCCGAAGACGGTGCGGTCCGTCACGTACTGCTGGGCGAACCGGACGGCGGCCTTGGCCTGCGCGTAGGCGCCGAAGGCGATGCCCCAGCGCTCGGAGGCGAGGTTGTGGCCGAGGTAGTAGAAGCCCTTGTTCTCCTCGCCCAGCAGGTCCTCGACGGGGACCTTGACGTCGACGAACGCGAGCTCGGCGGTGTCGGAGGTGCGCAGGCCGAGCTTGTCGAGCTTGCGGCCGATGGAGTAGCCCTCGGACTTGGTGTCCACAGCGAACAGGGAGATGCCGTGGCGGCGGTCCTCGGCGGTGGGCGCGGCGGTGCGGGCGCACACGATCACGCGGTCGGCGTGGACGCCGCCGGTGATGAAGGTCTTGGAGCCGTTGAGGACGTAGTGGGTGCCGTCCTCGCTGAGCTTGGCGGTGGTCTTCATGCCCGCGAGGTCGGAGCCGGTGCCCGGCTCGGTCATCGCCAGCGCCCACATCTCCTCGGCGGAGACGAACTTCGGCAGGAAGCGCTTCTTCTGCTCGTCGGTGGCGAGCATCTTGATGTAGGGCAGGGCGAGCAGCACGTGCACGCCGGAGCCGCCGAAGTGGACACCGGCCCGCGCGGTCTCCTCGTACATCACGGCCTCGAACTTGTACGAGTCGATGCCGGCGCCGCCGAACTCCTCGGGGACGTTGATGCCGAAGAGACCGAGCTCGGCGAGCTTGAAGTAGAAGTCGCGCGGCGCCTGGCCGGCCGCGAACCACTCGTCGTAGACGGGGACGACCTCGGCCTCGATGAAGGCGCGGAGAGTCTCCCGGAACGCCTCGTGGTCCTCGTTGAACACCGTACGGCGCACCGCCGCCACCCTTCTGTGCGCCTGGACCGGCGCCGCTCTCGCGTACCTGGTTGCTCGCCGTCGGGGTCGCTCAATGGCTGGTTGCGGTCCGATGGCTAAGCGCTTGCTCAGAGAAACAAGGTACCGGCGGGTAGGGAGGGGCGTCCAGAGGAGATCCCGTAACGCTCGTCACTCCGCCGCGGCGGCCGCGAACGCGCCTCTGGCCATCCGGTGCAGCAGTCCGGCGGTGGTCCCGCGGCCCGGCAGGGAGCCCGCGCGGCCCAGGTGGGGCGTGGAGTTCAGCAGGCCGAAGACGGAGTGCACGGCGGAGCGCGCGGCGGGCTCCGCCAGGCTCGGATAGACCTCGCGCAGGACCGACACCCACAGCTCGACGTACTGCCGCTGGAGCTGGCGCACCAGCTTGCGGTCGCTGTCCCGCAGGCGGTCCAGCTCGCGGTCGTGCAGGGTGATCAGGGGACGGTCGTCGAGCGCGAAGTCGATGTGCCCCTCGATGAGCGAGTCGAGGACCGCCTCGGCCGGAGTGCCGTCCACCTCCGCGAGCCGTCGCTTGGCGCCGGTCAGCAGCTGGCCGCTGATGCCGACCAGCAGCTCGGCCAGCATCGCGTCCTTGCCCGCGAAGTGGCGGTACAGGCCGGGGCCGCTGATGCCGACGGCGGCGCCTATCTCGTCGACTCCGACCCCGTGGAAACCGCGCTCGGCGAACAGCCGCGCGGCCTCCTTGAGGATCTGCTCGCGGCGGGTGGGGGCGTCGGTTCTGGTGGCCATGAAGCCAATTCTAGACAGGGAGGTTAGCGGTCGTTAACCTGAAGGAAATGGTTAACGCTCATTAACAGTCGATCACTGGGTGAGGGGACCGCAAGGATGCACGAGGCACCGGAGCTTCACAGCGCGGCCGACCCCGCGTCGGAGGCCTGGAAAGCCAACGAGCGGGCTCATCGCGCGCTCGCCGAGGAGCTGCGCGGCAAGCTGGCCGCGGCCCGCATGGGCGGGGGTGAGAAGGCGCGGGCGAGGCACACCGCGCGCGGCAAGCTGCTGCCCAGGGACCGGGTGGACGCGCTGCTCGACCCCGGCTCGCCCTTCCTGGAGCTCGCGCCCCTGGCCGCCGACGGGATGTACGACGGCGCGGCCCCGGCCGCCGGCGTGATCGCCGGGATCGGGCGGGTGAGCGGCCGCGAGTGCGTGGTCGTCGCCAACGACGCGACCGTCAAGGGCGGCACGTACTACCCGATGACGGTCAAGAAGCACCTGCGCGCCCAGGAGGTGGCCCTGGAGAACCGCCTGCCGTGCGTCTACCTGGTCGACTCCGGCGGCGCCTTCCTGCCCATGCAGGACGAGGTCTTCCCGGACCGGGAGCACTTCGGGCGGATCTTCTACAACCAGGCCCGCATGTCCGGCGCCGGTATCCCGCAGATCGCGGCGGTCCTCGGCTCCTGCACGGCAGGCGGGGCGTATGTGCCGGCGATGAGCGATGAGGCGGTCATCGTCCGCGGCCAGGGCACGATCTTCCTGGGCGGGCCGCCGCTGGTGAAGGCGGCCACCGGCGAGGTCGTCACGGCCGAGGAGCTCGGCGGCGGCGAGGTGCACTCCCGGATCTCTGGCGTCACCGACCACCTCGCCGAGGACGACGCGCACGCGCTGCGCATCGTGCGCAACATCGCCGCGACGCTCCCCGCGCGCGGGCCGCTGCCCTGGGAGGTCACCGAGTCCGTCGAGCCGAAGGTCGACCCCTACGGCCTGTACGGCGCGGTCCCGGTCGACTCCCGCACCCCCTACGACGTGCGCGAGATCATCGCGCGCGTGGTCGACGGCTCCCGCTTCGCCGAGTTCAAGGCCGAGTTCGGGCAGACCCTGGTCACCGGCTTCGCCCGCATCCACGGCCACCCGGTCGGGATCGTCGCCAACAACGGCATCCTGTTCTCCGAGTCCGCCCAGAAGGGCGCCCACTTCATCGAGCTGTGCGACCAGCGCGGCATCCCGCTGCTGTTCCTGCAGAACATCTCCGGGTTCATGGTCGGCAAGGACTACGAGGCGGGCGGCATCGCCAAGCACGGCGCCAAGATGGTGACCGCGGTGGCCTGCACGCGCGTGCCGAAGCTGACGGTCGTGGTCGGCGGCTCCTACGGCGCGGGCAACTACTCGATGTGCGGCCGCGCCTACTCGCCCCGCTTCCTGTGGATGTGGCCCGGCGCCAAGATCTCCGTCATGGGCGGCGAGCAGGCGGCCTCCGTCCTCGCGACCGTCAAGCGGGACCAGCTGGAGGCACGCGGCGAGGAGTGGCCGGCCGACGAGGAGGAGTCGTTCAAGGCGCCGATCCGACAGCAGTACGAACGCCAGGGCAGCGCCTACTACGCCACCGCCCGCCTCTGGGACGACGGCGTGATCGACCCGCTGGAGACCCGCCAGGTGCTGGGACTCGCACTGACCGCCTGTGCCAACGCGCCGCTGGGCGAGCCCCAGTTCGGCGTCTTCCGGATGTAAGGGGGGAGGACCCATGTTCGACACAGTGCTCGTGGCCAACCGGGGCGAGATCGCCGTCCGCGTGATCCGCACGCTCCGCTCGCTGGGCGTGCGCTCGGTGGCCGTCTTCTCCGACGCGGACGCCGACGCCCGGCACGTCCGCGAGGCCGACACGGCGGTACGGATCGGTCCGCCGCCGGCGTCCGAGAGCTATCTGTCGGTGGAGCGGCTGCTGGAGGCCGCGGCCCGCACCGGCGCCCAGGCGGTCCACCCCGGCTACGGCTTCCTCGCGGAGAACGCGGCCTTCGCGCGCGCGTGCGCCGACGCCGGGCTGGTCTTCATCGGGCCGCCCGCCGAGGCCATCGCCCTGATGGGCGACAAGATCCGCGCCAAGGAGACGGTGCAGGCGGCCGGAGTGCCGGTCGTCCCCGGCGGCCGCGACCCCGAACTCGCCGAGGCGGCCCGCGCGCTGGGCGCGCCCGTGCTGCTCAAGCCGTCGGCCGGCGGTGGCGGCAAGGGCATGCGGCTGGTGCGCGACCTGTCCGTGCTGGAGGACGAGATCGCCGCCGCCCGCCGGGAGGCCCGCGCCTCCTTCGGCGACGACACGCTCCTGGTGGAGCGGTGGGTGGACACCCCCCGGCACATCGAGATCCAGGTCCTGGCCGACGGCCACGGCAACGTGATCCACCTCGGCGAGCGCGAGTGCTCGCTGCAGCGCCGCCACCAGAAGATCATCGAGGAGGCGCCCAGCGTGCTCCTCGACGAGGCGACGCGGTCCGCGATGGGCGAGGCGGCGGTCCAGGCGGCGCGCTCGTGCGGGTACCGCGGCGCGGGCACGGTGGAGTTCATCGTGCCGGGCGACGACCCGTCGTCGTACTACTTCATGGAGATGAACACCCGCCTCCAGGTCGAGCACCCGGTCACCGAGCTGATCACCGGCCTGGACCTGGTGGAGTGGCAGCTGCGGGTGGCGGCGGGGGAGCGACTGCCGTACGGGCAGGACGACATCACGCTGACCGGGCACGCCGTCGAGGCGCGGCTGTGCGCCGAGGACCCCGCGCGCGGGTTCCTGCCCTCCGGCGGCACGGTGCTGAGGCTGGCCGAACCGCAGGGTGACGGCGTGCGCACCGACTCCGGGCTCAGCGAGGGCACGGAGGTCGGCTCGCTGTACGACCCGATGCTGTCCAAGGTGATCGCGTACGGGCCCGACCGGGCGACCGCGCTCCGCAAGCTGCGGGCCGCCCTGGCGGAGACGGTGACGCTCGGGGTGCAGACCAACGCGGGCTTCCTGCGGCGGCTGCTCGCGCATCCCTCCGTGGTCGCGGGCGAGCTGGACACCGGGCTGGTGGAGCGCGTGGTGGACGACCTGGTGCCCGCGGACGTGCCGGACGAGGTGTACGAGGCCGCGGCGGCCGTACGCCTCGACGCGCTGCGGCCGCGCGGGGGCGGCTGGACCGACCCGTTCTCGGTGCCGAGCGGCTGGCGGCTCGGCGGCACGCCCAGGCCGGTCGGTTTCCATCTGCGCGTGCAGGAGCCCGTCGAGTACGTGCCCCGCGGCACCCACACCGTCGGCGACGACACGGTCTCCGTCACCCTCGACGGCGTCCGCCACACCTTCCACCGCGCCGCCGACTGGCTCGGCCGCGACGGCGACGCCTGGCAGGTGCGCGACCACGACCCCGTGGCCGCGTCCCTCACCCGCGCGGAGCACGCGGGCGCCGACTCCCTCACCGCGCCCATGCCCGGCACGGTCACCGTGGTGAAGGTCGCCGTCGGCGACGAGGTGGCCGCCGGTCAGTCCCTGCTGGTGGTCGAGGCGATGAAGATGGAGCACGTCATCTCCGCCCCGCACGCCGGCACGGTCGCCGAACTGGACGTCTCCCCGGGCACCACGGTCGCCATGGACCAGGTGCTCGCCGTCATCACCCCGGTGGAGGAGGACGAGTGACGCTCCCCATGGTCGTACCGGCGGCGGGTCTGCCCGCGCGGGTCCGTATCCACGAGGTCGGCGCGCGCGACGGCCTGCAGAACGAGAAGTCGGCCGTGCCGACGGAGGTGAAGGCGGAGTTCGTGCGCCGCCTGGCCGACGCGGGACTGACGACGATCGAGGCGACCAGCTTCGTGCACCCCAAGTGGGTGCCCCAACTGGCCGACGCGGAAGCGCTGTTCCCCCTGGTCCGCGATCTGCCCGTGGACCTGCCGGTCCTGGTGCCCAACCAGCGCGGGCTCGACCGGGCCCTCGCCCTCGGCGCCCGCCGCGTGGCGGTCTTCGCGAGCGCCACCGAGTCCTTCGCCAAGGCCAACCTCAACCGCACCGTCGACGAGTCGCTCGCGGTGTTCGATCCGGTCGTGCGGCACGCCCGGGACGAGGGCGCCCATGTGCGCGGCTACGTCTCGATGTGCTTCGGCGACCCCTGGGAGGGCGCGGTCCCCGTCCCCCAGGTCGTCCGGGTCTGCAAGGCGCTGCGGGACATGGGGTGCGACGAGCTGAGCCTCGGCGACACCATCGGCGTGGCGACACCGGGGCACGTGGACGCGCTGCTCACCGCGCTCGACGCCGAGGGCGTGCCCGCCGACGTGCTCGGCGTGCACTTCCACGACACCTACGGCCAGGCCCTCGCCAACACCCTGGCCGCGCTCCGGCAGGGCGTCACGACCGTCGACGCCTCCGCCGGCGGGCTCGGCGGCTGCCCGTACGCCAAGTCCGCCACCGGCAACCTCGCCACCGAAGACCTCGTGTGGATGCTTCAGGGTCTCGGCATCGACACCGGAGTCGACCTCGGCCGTCTCGTCGCCACCAGCGTGTGGATGGCCGAACAACTGGGCCGACCCAGCCCGTCCCGCACCGTCCGAGCCCTCTCCCACCAGGAGCAGTGATCACCGCCATGGACTACCGACTCTCCCCCGAGCTGGAGGAACTCCGGCGCACCGTCGAGGAGTTCGCGCACGACGTCGTGGCTCCCAAGATCGGCGAGTTCTACGAGCACCACGAGTTCCCGTACGAGATCGTCCGCGAGATGGGCCGCATGGGCCTGTTCGGGCTGCCGTTCCCCGAGGAGTACGGCGGCATGGGGGGCGACTACCTGGCGCTGGGCGTGGCGCTGGAGGAACTGGCCCGCGTGGACTCGTCGGTGGCCATCACCCTGGAGGCGGGCGTCTCCCTGGGCGCCATGCCGATCCATCTGTTCGGCACGCCCGAGCAGAAGGCCGAGTGGCTGCCCCGGCTGTGCTCCGGCGAGATCCTCGGCGCCTTCGGCCTGACCGAACCGGACGGCGGCAGCGACGCCGGGGCGACCCGGACGACGGCCCGCCTGGACGAGGCGACGAACGAATGGGTGATCAACGGCACGAAGTGCTTCATCACCAACTCGGGCACCGACATAACGGGGTTGGTGACGGTCACGGCGGTCACCGGGCGCAAGCCGGACGGCAGGCCGCTCATCTCCTCGATCATCGTCCCGTCCGGCACCCCGGGCTTCACGGTCGCGGCGCCGTACTCGAAGGTCGGCTGGAACGCCTCCGACACCCGTGAGCTGTCCTTCCAGGACGTGCGGGTCCCGGCCGCCAACCTCCTGGGCGAACGGGGCCGCGGCTACGCCCAGTTCCTGCGCATCCTCGACGAGGGCCGGGTGGCCATCGCGGCGCTCGCCACGGGGCTCGCGCAGGGCTGCGTGGACGAGTCGGTGAAGTACGCCAAGGAGCGGCACGCCTTCGGGCGGCCGATCGGCGCCAACCAGGCCATCCAGTTCAAGATCGCCGACATGGAGATGAAGGCCCACACGGCCCGGCTGGCCTGGCGGGACGCGGCGGCCCGGCTGGTGTCGGGCGCGCCCTTCAAGAAGGAGGCGGCCCTGGCCAAGCTGCACTCCTCCACCGTCGCCGTCGACAACGCCCGTGACGCCACCCAGATCCACGGCGGCTACGGCTTCATGAACGAGTACCCGGTGGCCCGCATGTGGCGCGACTCCAAGATCCTGGAGATCGGCGAGGGCACGAGCGAGGTCCAACGCATGCTGATCGCCCGCGAGTTGGGGCTCGCGGGCTGAGCCGAAGGGCGTAGCGGCACAGGCTGCTCACCGGCTCGGCGCGGAGCGCACCGCCCCCTGGACAACGAGTGAGGTTAGGCTAACCTACATTCGAACTTGTCCGGCGGGCGCTCCGCCCCGTTCGAAAGCAGTCATACCCATGCCCCATGCCCGTGCCACCCACCTCACCCGACGCGGCGTCCTCGCCGCGGGCGGGGCCCTCGGCCTCGGTGCCGCGCTCGCGGCCTGCGGGGACGACGACGCGAAAAGCGGGAGCTCGGGCAGCGGCGAGACGGCTGCCGCCAAGTCCGGTCCCTGGTCCTTCGAGGACGACCGCGGCCAGACCGCGAAGAAGGACGAAATCCCGTCGAACATCGTCGCGTTCGTCGGTGTCGCCGCCGCGCTGTACGACTACGGCATCCAGGTCAAGGGCGTCTTCGGCCCGACGAAGACCAAGGACGGCAAGGCAGACGTCCAGGCCGGCGACATGGACGTCAGCAAGGTCACCGTCCTCGGCAACGAGTGGGGCCAGTTCAACATCGAGAAGTACGCGGTCCTCGCGCCCGACGCGCTGATCTCCACGATGTTCGACGACGCCGGCACGCTCTGGTACGTCCCCGAGGAGTCGAAGAAGAAGATCCTCGCCGTGGGTGCGCCGAGCGTCGGCATCTCCGTCTACGACCGCCAGCTCACCGAGCCGTTGCAGCGCATGCTCGAGCTCGCCAAGTCCCTCGGCGCGGACACCTCTTCGAGCAAGGTGACGGCCGCGAAGAGGGCCTTCGAGGACGCCGCGGCCCGGCTGCGCGCGGCCACCAAGGCCAACCCGGGCATCAAGGTGATGGCGGGCTCCGCGAGCCAGGACCTGTTCTACGTCTCCGGCTCGAACCTCTCCGTCGACCTGGAGTACTTCAAGGCCCTCGGCGTGAACCTCGTCGAGCCCCCGGAGAAGGCCAAGGCGAAGGGCGGCGGCTGGTACGAGTCGCTGAGCTGGGAGAACGTCGACAAGTACGCGGCCGACATCATCATGATGGACAACCGCACCTCGGCCATCCAGCCCGCCGACATCACCGAGGCGACCTGGAAGAAGCTCCCCGCGGCCAAGGCGGGCCAGGTCATCGCCCGCAACCCCGAGCCGATCCTGTCCTACGCCAAGTGCACGCCCCTGCTGACGAGCCTCGCCGAGGCCATCGAGAAGGCGAAGAAGGTCGCTTGACATGACTACGGCCGTAGCCGCCCCGTTCCGTTTCTTCTCTCTCCATGTGACCCGGACGAGGCGGCTCGGCCCGTCCCTGGTCCGCGTCACCTTCACCGGCGAGGACCTGACCCACTGCCTCTCCGACGGCCTCGACCAGTCCCTTTCGCTGTTCGTGCCGCAGCCCGGCCAGTCGGCGCCCGTGGTGCCGCTCGACCTCGGGGACGGCTGGTGGCAGGCGTGGCGCGAACTCCCGGACGACGTACGGGCCGTGATGCGCTCGTACACGCTCCGGGCGCTGCGGCACGACCCCGACGAGGTCGACATCGACTTCGTGCTGCACACCCCCGCCGGTCCCGCCTCCGCCTGGGCCGTCCGGGCGGTCGCCGGTGACCGCGTGCTCATCCTGGGCCCGGCGATCGCCGACAACCGCGCGATCCGCTTCCGTCCGCCCGAGGACACCGACCTCATGGTCCTGTGGGGCGACGAGAGCGGCCTTCCCGCGGTCTCGTCCGTCCTGGAGTCGCTGCCGCCCGGCACCCCCGCCCGGGTCTGGCTGGAGGTGCGCGACGCCGGGAACATCCAGGACCTGCCCACTGCCGCGGACGCCGAGATCACCTGGCTGGTCCGGGACGACGGCGACCCCGCCCCGTGCTCCCCCCTCGCCCTCGACGCCCTGCGCGAGGCCCGACTTCCCTTCAGCGAGTGGCCGTACGTGTGGATCGCGGGCGAGTCGGGCTGCGTGAAGGAGCTGCGCCGGCACTTCGTGCGCGAGCGCGGGATCGACCGCCGGCGGGTCACTTTCGTCGGGTACTGGCGACAGGGCCTGAGCGAGGAGCAGTTGCGCGCACAGGAGTGACGGCAGTCACGAGAGGGGGAGGATTGGACCCGAGTAACTTAGGTTAGGCTAACCTAAGTTGAAGCCGTGGCTTCCTTCTCTCTCCCACCCCGCACGGACTCCCCACCGGAGGGCCCCCACATGCGCTCGCACCTGCTCAATGACCTCACCGCGGAGCACTACCGCCGCTCCGTGACCGAAGGAGTAGAGCGGGTGGCGGCCAAACTCGCCACCACCGACCGTCCGTTCAGCGGTGTCACCGTCGACGCCCTCACCCCCCGGATCGACGCCATCGACCTGGACCGGCCGCTCGGCGACACCGGCGCCGCCCTGGACGAGCTGGAGGAGGTCTACCTCCGGGACGCGGTCTACTTCCACCACCCCCGCTACCTCGCCCACCTCAACTGCCCGGTCGTCATCCCGGCCGTCCTCGGCGAGGCCGTCCTGTCCGCCGTCAACTCCTCCCTGGACACCTGGGACCAGTCGGCCGGCGGCACCCTGATCGAGCGCAAGCTCATCGACTGGACGGCCGCCCGCATCGGGCTCGGCTCCGGCGCCGACGGCGTCTTCACCTCCGGCGGCACCCAGTCCAACCTCCAGGCGCTGCTGCTGGCCCGCGAGGAGGCCAAGGCCGACTCCCCGGCCGGGCTGCGCGTCTTCGCCTCCGAGGTCGGCCACTTCAGCGTGCAGAAGTCCGCGAAACTGCTCGGCCTCGGACCCGACGCCGTCGTGACCGTCCCCGTCGACCACGACAAGCGGATGCAGACCGTCGCCCTGGCCCGCGAACTGGAGCGCTGCCGCGCGGACGGCCTGGTCCCCATGGCCGTCGTCGCCACCGCCGGCACCACCGACTTCGGCTCCATCGACCCGCTGCCCGAGATCGCCGAGCTGTGCGCCCAGTACGGCACCTGGATGCATGTCGACGCCGCCTACGGCTGTGGACTGCTGGCCTCCCGGAAGTACCGGGACCGTGTCGACGGCATCGAGCGCGCCGACTCGGTCACCGTCGACTACCACAAGTCCTTCTTCCAGCCGGTCAGTTCCTCCGCCGTCCTGGTCCGTGACGCGGCGACGCTGCGGCACGCCACCTACCACGCCGAGTACCTCAACCCGCGGCGCATGGTGCGCGAGCGCATCCCCAACCAGGTCGACAAGTCCCTTCAGACCACCCGCCGCTTCGACGCCCTGAAGCTGTGGATGACGCTGCGGGTGATGGGCGCCGAAGGGGTCGGCGAACTCTTCGACGAGGTCTGCGACCTGGCGGAGGAGGGCTGGCGGCTCCTCGCGGCCGACCCCCGCTTCGACGTGGTCGTGCGGCCGTCCCTGTCCACCCTCGTCTTCCGCTACGTCCCCGCCGCCGTGACCGACCCCGCCGAGATCGACCGCGCCAACCTCCACGCCCGCAAGGCCCTGTTCGCCTCCGGGGCCGCCGTCGTCGCGGGCACCAAGGTCCACGGCCGCCACTACCTGAAGTTCACCCTGCTCAACCCCGAGACGACGGCCGACGACATCGCCGCCGTCCTCGACCTGATCGCCGGCCACGCCGAGCAGTACCTGGGAGAGTCCCTTGACCGCGCTTCCTGAACCCGCCGTGCACGCCTACGACTTCGTGGGCATCGGGCTCGGCCCCTTCAACCTCGGCCTGGCCTGCCTCACCGAACCGATCGCCGAACTCGACGGCCTCTTCCTGGAGTCCAAGCCGGACTTCGAGTGGCACGCGGGCATGTTCCTGGACGGCGCCCACCTGCAGACCCCGTTCATGTCGGACCTGGTCACCCTGGCCGACCCGACCTCGCCCTTCTCCTTCCTCAACTACCTGAAGGAAAAAGGCCGGCTGTACTCGTTCTACATCCGCGAGAACTTCTACCCGCTGCGCGTCGAGTACGACGACTACTGCCGCTGGGCGGCGAGCCGGCTCGGCAGCGTCCGGTTCGGTACGACGGTGCGCGAGGTGACGTACGAGGAGGGGCAGTACGTCGTGCGCACCGAGGCCGGCGACGCCTACCGCGCCCGCCACCTGGTCCTCGGCACCGGCACGGTCCCCTTCGTCCCGGAGCCGTGCCGGGGCCTTGAGGGCGACCTCATCCACACCGCGCAGTACATGCACCGCAAGGCGGAACTACAGCGCAAGGCGTCGATCACGGTCGTCGGCAGCGGCCAGAGCGCCGCGGAGATCTACCACGAACTCCTCGCCGAGATCGACGTCCACGGCTACGAGCTCAACTGGGTCACCCGCTCCCCGCGGTTCTTCCCGCTGGAGTACACCAAACTCACCCTGGAGATGACCTCCCCGGACTACATCGACTACTTCCGCGCACTGCCCGAGGAGACCCGCTACCGGCTGGAGAAGCAGCAGAAGGGCCTGTTCAAGGGCATCAACTCGGACCTGATCGACGCGATCTTCGACCTGCTGTACCAGAAGGACGTCGTCAGCGGCGACCGCCCGGTCCCCACCCGCCTGCTCACCAACTCCTCACTCGTCCGTGCCCGTCACCAGGACGGCCACTACACCCTCGGCTTCCACCAGGACGAGCAAGGCAAGGACTTCGAGATCCGCACCGAGGGCCTGGTGCTGGCCACCGGCTACCACTACGAGCCGCCGACCTTCCTCGCCCCGATCCGCGACCGCCTCCGCTTCGACGGCCACGGCCGCTTCGACATCGCCCGCAACTACTCCGTCGACACCACGGGCCGGGGCGTCTTCCTGCAGAACGCCGGCGTGCACACGCACAGCGTCACATCCCCCGACCTCGGCATGGGCGCCTACCGCAACAGCTACATCATCCGTGAGCTGCTCGGCACCGAGTACTACCCGGTCGAAAAGAGCATCGCCTTCCAGGAGTTCGCCGTATGACCTTCACCTTCCGCCCTCTCGACCCCCTCGAGGACGCCGAGCTCCTGCACTCCTGGGTGACCCACCCCAAGGCGGCCTTCTGGATGATGCGGGACGCGAAACCGGAGGACGTCGAGCGGGCCTACATGGAGATCGCCGCCGACGAACACCACCACGCGCTCCTCGGACTCGACGCCGACGGGGTGCCCGCCTTCCTCATGGAGAAGTACGACCCCGCCCACCGCGAACTCGTCGGGCTGTACGAGCCGTTGCCCGGGGACGTGGGCATGCACTTCCTGACCCCGCCCACCGACACCCCCGTACACGGCTTCACCCGTGCCGTGATCACCGCCGTGATGGCGCACCTCTTCGAGGACCCGGCGGTCCGGCGGGTGGTCGTCGAGCCGGACGTCGCCAACAAGGCCGTCCACGCCCTGAACGCAGCCGTCGGGTTCGTGCCCGAGCGGGAGATACAGAAGCCGGAGAAAAGGGCGTTGCTGAGCTTCTGCACACGGGAGCGGTTCGAGAAGGCGGTGCCGGCATGAGCCTCGCCGACTCCGTCGCCCACCTCTCCCCCGAGCGCTGGGAGAAGGCCAACCGCCTCCTGATCCGCAAGGCCCTGGCCGAGTTCGCGCACGAGCGGCTGATCACGCCGGAGAAGGACGGCGAGGAGTACGTCGTGCGCGGCGACGACGGCCTGACCCGCTACCGCTTCACCGCCGTCCGCCGCGCCCTCGACCACTGGCACATCGACCCGGCCTCCATATCCCGCACCCGGGACGGGGCCGAACTCCCGCTCGCGGCCCTGGACTTCTTCATCGAGCTGAAGGACACCCTCGGCCTGAGCCACGAGATCCTCCCGGTCTACCTGGAGGAGATCTCCTCCACGCTCTCCGGCACCTGCTACAAGCTCAGCAAACCGCAGATCCCGGTAGCCGAGCTGGCCCGCTCCGGCTTCCAGGCCGTCGAGACCGGCATGACCGAGGGCCACCCCTGCTTCGTCGCCAACAACGGCCGCCTCGGCTTCGGCATCCACGAGTACCTGTCGTACGCCCCCGAGACCGCGAGTCCGGTCCGCCTGGTGTGGCTGGCCGCCCACCGCTCCCGCGCGGCCTTCACCGCGGGCGTAGGCATCGAGTACGAGACCTTCGTGCGCGAGGAGTTGGGCGAGGCCAGCGTCGAGCGCTTCCACGGTGTCCTCAGCGAGCAGGGCCTGGACCCCGCCGACTACCTCTTCATCCCGGTGCACCCCTGGCAGTGGTGGAACAAGCTCACCGTCACCTTCGCCGCCGAGGTCGCCCGCCGCGACCTGGTCTGCCTGGGCGAGGGCGACGACGAGTACCTGGCCCAGCAGTCCATCCGGACCTTCTTCAACCGCTCCCACCCCGAGAAGCACTACGTGAAGACGGCCCTGTCCGTCCTCAACATGGGCTTCATGCGCGGGCTGTCGGCCGCGTACATGGAGGCGACCCCGGCGATCAACGACTGGCTGGCCCAGCTCGTCGAGGGCGACCCGGTGCTGAAGTCCACGGGTCTGACGGTCATCCGGGAGCGGGCCGCCGTCGGCTACCGGCACCTGGAGTACGAGCAGGCGACCGACCGCTACTCGCCGTACCGCAAGATGCTGGCCGCGCTGTGGCGCGAGAGCCCGGTGGCGGGCCTGCGGGAGGGCGAGTCGCTCGCCACCATGGCCTCCCTCCTGCACGTCGACCACGAGGGCGCGTCCTTCGCGGCGGCGCTCGTGGAGCAGTCGGGCCTGGCACCGCGGGAGTGGCTGCGGCAGTACCTGCGGGCGTACTACGTCCCGCTGCTGCACAGCTTCTACGCCTACGACCTGGTCTACATGCCGCACGGCGAGAACGTGATCCTCGTGCTGAAGAACGGCGCCGTGCAGCGGGCGATCTACAAGGACATCGCCGAGGAGATCGCCGTCATGGACCCGGACGCGGTGCTGCCGCCCGAGGTGCGGCGGATTCGGGTCGAGGTGCCGGAGGACAGGAAGCTGCTGTCGATCTTCACCGACGTCTTCGACTGCTTCTTCCGCTTCCTCGCCGCGAACCTCGCCGCCGAGGGCGTCCTTCAGGAGGACGACTTCTGGCGGACGGTCGCCGACGTCAGCCGCGAGTACCAGGCGTCGGTGCCGGAACTGGCCGAGAAGTTCGAGCGGTACGACCTGTTCGCGCCCGAGTTCGCGCTGTCCTGCCTCAACCGGCTCCAGCTGCGGGACAACCGGCAGATGGTCGACCTGGCGGACCCCTCGGGCGCCCTCCAGCTGGTCGGAACCCTAGGCAATCCCGTCGCCCGGTTCTGATCATGACGGGCGGGCACCCCGGAGTACGGTCCTCCGGGGTGCCCGCCCCGCATCAGCGGCCTACCGCGCGGGCCACGGCACCTGCGGCGACCGGTAGTAGCCGATGCCCAGTGCGTCCCAGCGCGGCCCCTGCGCGGCGAGCCGGACACGGTAGGCGTCCCAGTCGAGCGCGGAGGCCGGCGACCAGCCGAGTTCGGCGGCACCCGCGAGCCGCGGGAAGACCATCTGGTCGATGTCGGCGCTCGTCGCGATCGTCTCCGTCCACAGCGGCGCCTCGACGCCCTTGACCGCCGAACTCGGAGCTCCGGGCAGGTAGTTCCCCGGGTCCCAGTCGTAGGCCCGCTTCACCTCGACCAGTCCGGCCCAGTCCTGGCCGAGCGGGGTGTCCTCGGTGTACTTCATGTCGAGGTAGATCCGGTCGGCGGGCGAGAGGATCAGCCCGGTGCCGTTCTGGGCGGCCTTGGCGACCTGCTCCTTCTCCGGGGCGCTGGTGTCGTCCAGCCCCCAGTACTGGGCGAGGGCGCCCTTGGCCGGGTGCGCGCCGGTCAGCTGGTGCCAGCCGATGACGGTCTTGCCGTACTCGGCGACGACCGGCTGCACCCGGTCCATGAACTTCACGTAGTCCTCGTGGCTGGTGGAGTGCGCCTCGTCGCCGCCGATGTGCAGATAGCGGCCAGGCGTGATCGCCGCCAGCTCGCGGACGACGTCGTCGACGAAGTCGTAGGTGAGGTCCTTGCCGACGCACAGCGAGCTGAAGCCGACGTCGGTGCCGGTGTAGAGCGGGGGCGCCACTCCGTCGCAGTTGAGGTCCGCGTAGGAGGCGAGGGCCGCGTTGGTGTGGCCCGGCATGTCGATCTCGGGCACGACCTCCAGGTAGCGGGAGGCCGCATAGCGGACGATCTCCTTGTAGTCGGCCTTGGTGTAGTGGCCGCCCCGGCCGCCGCCGACCTCGGTCGAGCCGCCGTAGGTCGCAAGGCGCGGCCAGGAGTCGATCGCGATGCGCCAGCCCTGGTCGTCGCTGAGGTGCAGATGCAGCTTGTTGACCTTGTACAGGGCCAGCTCGTCGATGTACCGCTTGACCTGGGGGACGGTGAAGAAGTGGCGGGAGACGTCGAGCATCGCGCCGCGGTAGGCGTAGCGCGGGCGGTCCGTGATCGTGCCGCCCGCGACCAGCCACGGTCCGGGCTGGACGGAGTCCTTCTCGACGGCCGCCGGGAGCAGTTGGCGCAGCGTCTGGACGCCGTGGAAGAGGCCGGCGTACTCGTCGGCGGTGATGCGGACGCCGTCGGGTCCGCTGTCGAGGCGGTAGCCCTCGGCCCCGAACCGGCCGTGGGTCAGCCGCAGTTGGATGCCGGTGCTGCCGTGCCTGACCAGGGGCAGCCGGTAGCCGGTGGACGGGCGCAGGATGCCGGCGAGGTACTCGCCGATCCGGTGTGCTTTCGGGGTGTCGTCGACGCGGATGACGGTGGAGCCGGTGATGCGGTACGGCGCACCGCCCGGCCTGACCGACTCGGGCGCGGGAACCACCCGGCCCAGGGGGGCGGGTTCTGCCTTCGTCACCGAGGTCACCGTGGTCGCTCCTACCGTGAAGGTGCCTGCCGCCGCCACGAGCAGCAGCGATCCCAGAACGCGGTGCAGTCTCACATGCACTCCCTCCGATTGGTAGAGACCACTCTCCCGCACAACCGGTGAAACAATCCCCCCATGGCGGAAATCATCCAGAGGGACGGCACGTGGGCCTTCGACGGCGACGCCCTGCGGCTGACCCCCGGACGGGACAGAAACGTCAGCCTCCTCCGCCGGACCCTGGGTGAACTCGTCCTCCCGCTGGGCGCGTTGGCCGGTGTCTCGTTCGAGCAGGGCAAGAAGTCGGGGCGGCTGAGGCTGCGGCTGCGCGACGGCGCCGACCCGCTGCTGCACGCCTCCGGCGGCCGCCTGACCGAGCCCAACGACCCCTACCAACTGCTCGTGGAGTCCGACCGCTACGGGGTGGCCGAGTACTTCGTGGACGAGGTGCGCAGTGCCCTGCTGCTGGACGAGGTCCCGTCCGAGCCGGTGACCGAGTATCTGGTGCCGGGTCCTCCCGTCCCGCTGTCGGTCTCCGCCGGGGACGGCACGGCGAGCTTCGACGGTGAGCAGGTCCGCCTGGAGTGGAACTGGAAGACGGAGGACGCCAAGGCCGCCGCCGGCACCCGCACGCTCGCCGTCACCGACCTCCTCGGGGTGGAGTGGCAGCCGGCCGTCGGCCTGGAGAACGGGCATCTGCGGTTCGTGGTGCGGGGCGCGCAGACGAAGGCGCCGGCCAAGTACGACCCCCACTCCGTGGAGCTGTGGGGCTTCAAGAAGGACCCGCTGATGGCCCTGGTCGCGGCGGCCGTCCAGGCGCGGCTGCCGCACCCGTCGGCGGCGACCGCCGAGGAGCCGCCCAGGGAACTGCCCGAGGCGCCCCGGGACGACCACGACGCGCTGCTGCGCCGGCTGCGCGAACTCGGCGAGCTGCATCACACGGGCGTACTGACGGACGAGGAGTTCCGGATGGCCAAGCAGGCGATCCTCAAGCGGATGTGAGCACCGGCCGCACCTCCGGACGCCTGCCCGACATCGGGCAGGATTGTTGCGAAAGGCTCGCTCGTACCCCAGGATCTACCGAGTGCACGACGAACTCGTTGATCACCTGACGCGGTCCTCACCCCTGAGCCGGGGCGAGGCGCTGCGGGTGATCCAGGACGTGCTCGCCTACTTCGACGAGACGACCACCGAGTTCGTCCGTCGCCGCCACCGCGAGTTGCAGGCCCAGGGCCTGGTGAACGCGGAGATCTTCGAACGGATCGCGGCGGACCTGTCATACCGGGCGGTCGCGCCGCCGGAGCTCACGCTCCGGCAGCTGCGCCGTATGGTCTACGGCTGAGGAATACGTATACATGTGCGGAATCGTCGGATACATCGGGAAGCGTGACGTCGCTCCCCTCCTGCTGGAGGGCCTGCAGCGCCTCGAATACCGCGGCTACGACTCGGCGGGCATCGTCGTCACCTCCCCGAAGACGGCCGGCCTGAAGATGGTCAAGGCCAAGGGCCGGGTGCGCGACCTGGAGGCGAAGGTCCCGGCGCGCTTCAAGGGCACCACCGGTATCGCCCACACCCGCTGGGCCACCCACGGCGCCCCGTCCGACGTGAACGCCCACCCGCACATGTCGGCCGACCACAAGGTCGCCGTCGTGCACAACGGCATCATCGACAACGCCTCCGACCTGCGCCGCAAGCTGGAGGCGGACGGCGTCGAGTTCCTCTCCGAGACCGACACCGAGGTCCTCACCCACCTGATCGCCCGCTCGCAGGCCGAGAACCTGGAGGACAAGGTCCGCGAGACCCTGCGGGTCATCGAGGGCACGTACGGCATCGCCGTGATGCACGCCGACTTCCCCGACCGCATCGTGGTGGCGCGCAACGGCTCCCCGGTCGTCCTCGGCATCGGCGAGAAGGAGATGTTCGTCGCCTCGGACATCGCCGCGCTGGTCGCCCACACGCGGCAGATAGTGACCCTCGACGACGGCGAGATGGCCACGCTCAAGGCCGACGACTTCCGCACCTTCACCACCGAGGGCACCCGGACGACGTCGGAGCCGACCACCGTGGAGTGGGAGGCGGCCTCCTACGACATGGGCGGCCACGACACCTACATGCACAAGGAGATCCACGAGCAGGCCGAGGCGGTCGACCGGGTCCTGCGCGGCCGCATCGACGACCGTTTCTCGACCGTCCACCTCGGCGGCCTGAACCTGGACGCCCGCGAGGCCCGGCAGATCCGCCGGGTGAAGATCCTCGGCTGCGGCACCAGCTACCACGCGGGCATGATCGGCGCCCAGATGATCGAGGAGCTGGCCCGCATCCCCGCGGACGCCGAGCCGGCCTCCGAGTTCCGCTACCGCAACGCGGTCGTGGACCCCGACACCCTGTACGTCGCCGTCTCCCAGTCCGGCGAGACCTACGACGTCCTGGCCGCCGTCCAGGAGCTCAAGCGCAAGGGCGCGCGAGTCTTCGGCATCGTCAACGTGGTCGGCTCGGCGATCGCCCGCGAGGCGGACGCCGGCATCTACGTGCACGCCGGCCCCGAGGTCTGCGTCGTGTCCACCAAGTGCTTCACGAACACCACGGTCGCCTTCGCGCTGCTCGCCCTGCACCTGGGCCGCACCCGTGACCTCTCGGTCCGCGACGGCAAACGGATCATCGAGGGCCTGCGCAGGCTGCCCGAGCAGATCACCGAGGTCCTCCAGCAGGAGGACGAGATCAAGAAGCTGGCTGAGCAGTACGCCGCGGCCCGCTCGATGCTCTTCATCGGCCGGGTCCGCGGCTACCCGGTGGCCCGTGAGGCGTCCCTGAAGCTCAAGGAGGTCTCCTACATCCACGCGGAGGCCTACCCCGCCTCCGAGCTCAAGCACGGCCCCCTCGCCCTCATCGAGCCGGCCCTCCCCACGGTGGCGATCGTCCCCGACGACGACCTGCTGGAGAAGAACCGCGCCGCGATGGAGGAGATCAAGGCCCGCAGCGGCCGGATCCTGGCGGTCGCCCACCAGCCCCAGGAGAAGGCCGACCACACGATCGTCGTGCCCAAGAACGAGGACGAGCTCGACCCGATCCTGATGGGCATCCCCCTCCAACTGCTCGCTTACCACACGGCACTTGCCCTCGGCCGGGACATCGACAAGCCGCGCAACCTCGCGAAGTCGGTGACGGTGGAGTAGCGGCCGCCCGGCGGCAACCGCCCTGCCCGCGGCCGGACTTGGACGGCCCGGACGTGAACGACCCCCTGTGCGCCACCAGCACAGGGGGTCGTTCCTTCAGGGACCGGAGCCGCCCAACGCTCCGGTCCGCCGCTGCGTCAGCCGGTGGCCGTCACCCCCCGGCCTGCAGCGCGTCGCGCAAGAGGTATGCCCTTCACAAAGGCACAAACACCTCTACGCGCGAGTAGTTTCGCGCTGCACCAAGGGAGTTGGGGAGCGGGCGCCTCAGGGGATGACGATGACGGGCCGCTTCGCCCGCTTGGCGAGCCGTCCCGCGACGGAGCCGAAGATCCGCCCGACGATGCCGTGCGTCGACCCGACGACGATCGCGTCGGCCTCGTACTCGCGCCCCACCTCTTCGAGTTCGTGGCAGATGTCGCCACCGCGCTCGACCAGGATCCAGGGCACTTCGGCGAGGTACTCGGCACAGGCGAGCTCGAGCCCGAGCACCTCGGTGCGGTGATCCGGCACGTCCACGAAGACCGGCGGCTCGCAGCCGGCCCACACCGTGGTGGGCAGCCGGTTGGCGACGTGCACGATGATCAGGCCCGAGCCGGAGCGGTGGGCCATGCCGATGGCGTACGCGAGGGCGCGCTCACTGGACGTGGAGCCGTCGAAACCGACGACCACGCCGTGCTTGAAGGCGGGATCGCAGGAATGGCGTGGCTCTTCCGCCGCCAGGGGCTCGGCCGCCGTGGGGTCGGCGACGGGCCGCTTGCGGTCCCTGGGTTCGAAGAATTCGTGACCGGCCATGGCTGTCTCGGCGTTGTGATCCTTTATGGGAGGGACGACAGTGTGCGGCGGAGCTGTCCGGGAATCATCTTTCCCGCCCCATACCCCCAAGGGTACGGCGGCACGCCTCCTTAGCCCAGATCCCGCCCTCCGTCGGTGGGGGTTCCAGGGAGCATGCACGAGGGGGCGCCCGTAACGCAATGGTTGCTGCGCTGTACAGGCGGTTCGCGCAGGATTCAACCGTCGCGGCCCCACATCCGGTACGGACGCGCAGTGACCGACCGGTCGAACAGGCGTTGAACCCGGTGAGCCGTCCCCCAGGGAGCCCGCATGCCCGGACCGTCCCCCACCCCCGACCCGTCCCGCCCGCCCGAGAACCCCGCGACCGACGTCGTGCGCTGGGCGGCCTTCAGCTGCGTCCTGGTCCCGGTGGTCCTCCTCTGGTACGGCACCTCGCTCGCCGGGGCGGCGGGAACCGCCCTCGGCCTCGCCGCCGTCACAGCGGTGTGCCGGCTGCTGCTGCGCCGGTCCGAGCGGGCCGCGGCCCGGGTAGCGGCGGAGGAGAACGCACCTCACCGCGGGCGCCGTCACAGAACGGGTACGGGCGCTCACCGAGGCGGACGCCACACCGGCGGAAGTACACCGGTCGGCTGACCGGTTTCCCACTACGGGCCCGACGCTTTTCAGCCAACTTCCGAGACCCGTGCATCTCACCCCCGAACCACCCCCCAACCCCCGTTCGACCTGCACGGACAGGGGGTACGGAGCCCCGCGTACCCTATGTGGATTGGCCACCGCCACAAGGCGCACTTCCCTGCACGGCCCACGAGTGCAACGCTTCGTGATCGAATGCTTCACGCCAAGTTGCCATGTCGACAATGTGCCGGTTCCCGAACTGGGTCACCCCGGCACCACGGGACACAGTAGATTCGATCTTGACGTCTTACGGCGGGGGACTCGTGCAGGACCGAGGGGAAACGTGCAGGAGCGACACAACCGAGGAGCCGCGACCACCGAGGGGGGCTTAGCAGTATGAGCCACGACTCCACCGCCGCGCCGGAAGCCGCGGCCCGGAAGCTGTCCGGGCGACGCCGCAAGGAGATCGTCGCGGTGCTGCTGTTCAGCGGCGGCCCCATCTTCGAGAGTTCCATTCCGCTGTCGGTGTTCGGGATTGACCGCCAGGACGCCGGCGTGCCGCGCTACCGCCTGTTGGTGGCGGCCGGCGAGGAAGGCCCGCTGCGGACCACAGGGGGCCTGGAACTCACCGCGCCACATGGCCTGGAGGCGATCTCGCGCGCCGGGACGGTCGTCGTGCCGGCCTGGCGCTCGATCACCTCACCGCCACCGGAGGAGGCGCTCGACGCTCTGCGCCGGGCGCACGAGGAAGGCGCCCGCATAGTCGGGCTGTGCACCGGCGCCTTCGTGCTGGCGGCGGCGGGCCTGCTGGACGGCCGCCCGGCGACGACACACTGGATGTACGCACCGACGCTGGCCAAGCGCTATCCGTCGGTGCACGTGGATCCGAGGGAACTCTTCGTCGACGACGGAGACGTACTGACATCGGCCGGTACGGCGGCCGGAATCGACCTCTGTCTCCACATCGTCCGCACGGACCACGGCAACGAGGCGGCCGGCGCGCTCGCCCGCCGCCTGGTGGTCCCGCCACGCCGGACAGGAGGCCAGGAACGCTACCTGGACCGCTCTTTACCGGAGGAGATCGGCGCCGACCCGCTCGCCGAGGTCGTCGCCTGGGCGCTGGAGCACCTCCACGAGCAGTTCGACGTGGAGACGCTCGCCGCGCGCGCGTACATGAGCCGCCGCACCTTCGACCGCCGTTTCCGGTCGCTGACGGGCAGCGCCCCGCTGCAGTGGCTGATCACGCAGCGGGTGCTGCAGGCCCAGCGTCTGCTGGAGACGTCCGACTACTCGGTGGACGAGGTCGCGGGCCGCTGCGGCTTCCGCTCGCCGGTGGCGCTGCGCGGCCACTTCCGCCGTCAGCTCGGCTCGTCGCCGGCGGCGTACCGCGCCGCGTACCGGGCCCGGCGTCCGCAGGGCGAGAAGCCGGCCGACGTCGACAGCGCGTCCGGCCCGCCGCCCCTGCTGCACCCCGACCAACCGGTGCCGCTGCAGAGCCGGCGGGCGGCGGCCAGTGCGGTGGGAGCGGGACCGTCCCTATCGACGGCGACCGCCTCAGCGGACAACGGCCGCGAGGCCTACATGGCCGGCCGCGCGAGCGTACCGGGCCAGCGCAGCGGCACCTGACCTGACGGAGCCTCTTGAACGCCGGGCGGGAAAACTCAGCCCGTCCGGCGTTTGAGGACGAGGCCCCTTCAGGGCCGACGGCGGGGGTCCAGGGGGCGGCAGCCCCCTGGTACACCAACCCGGACACCGGTCACCCCAAAAGCAAGCGCCAGCTTTAGGGTGGTCGCATGAACGATCGCATGGTGTGGATCGACTGCGAGATGACCGGCCTCTCGCTGTCCGACGACGCGCTCATCGAGGTGGCCGCCCTCGTCACCGACTCCGAGCTGAACGTGCTCGGCGAAGGAGTCGACATCGTCATCCGGCCGCCGGACCAGGCCCTGGAGACGATGCCGGAGGTGGTGCGTCAGATGCACACCGCGTCCGGTCTGCTGGCGGAACTCTCCGGCGGCACGACCCTGGCGGACGCCGAGGACCAGGTCCTCTCCTACGTCCGCGAGCACGTCAAGGAGCCCGGCAAGGCCCCGCTGTGCGGCAACTCGGTCGGCACGGACCGCGGTTTCCTGCTGCGCGACATGCCGACCCTGGAGGACTACCTCCACTACCGCATCGTCGACGTCAGCTCCATCAAGGAACTCGCCCGGCGCTGGTACCCCCGCGCCTACTTCAACAGCCCCGAGAAGAACGGCAACCACCGCGCCCTCGCCGACATCCGGGAGTCGATCGCCGAGCTGCGCTACTACCGCGAGGCCATCTTCGTACCGCAGCCCGGCCCGGACTCGGACACCGCCAGATCGATCGCCGCCAAGCACGTCCTGCCTGCTCAGCAAGGATGACACCGGGCGCCGGAGGGGGGCCGCGAAAGCCGTGCGCGAGCACCCCTTCGGACCCTGTACACTTTTTCTCGGCCGGTCGGAAAGACGTCAAGTCCACCGCCGGTCATGGTGGGTGTAGCTCAGCTGGTAGAGCACCTGGTTGTGGTCCAGGATGTCGCGGGTTCGAGTCCCGTCACTCACCCTGAACGATCAGCCGGTGGCTCCGTGAAGACGGAGCCACCGGCTGATTCGCGTTTCCGGCACAGGGAGCCGACGATGACCGAGCCCCCTTCCCCGCTCACCGAGCCGTTCCGGACGCCCCGCCTGGACGCCGTCCCGCTGAGCGTCGGTCACGCCGACGAGATGGCCGCCGTGCTGTCGGACCCGGCGCTGCACACCTTCATCGGCGGCAGCCCGAGCTCCCCCGAGGCCCTGCGCACCCGCTACGAGCGGCTGGTCGCCGGCTGCCCCGATCCGGCCGTCTCCTGGTGCAACTGGGTCCTGCGGCGCCGCGAGGACTCCCGGCTGGTGGGCACGGTCCAGGCCACCGTCACGGGACCGGACGCGGAGATCGCCTGGGTGGTCGGCACGCCCTGGCAGGGCCGCGGCTACGCCTCCGAGGCGGCCCGCGGGCTCGTGGCACTGCTCGGCCGGCACACCTCGGTGTCCACGGTCACGGCGCACATCCACCCCGACCACGCGGCCTCCGCCGCCGTCGCCCGCGCGGCCGGCCTGACCCCGACGGACGAGGAACAGGAGGGCGAACGCCGCTGGCGCCTGGTCCTCCCCCGCTGACCGCACGGCCCGTCGTCGGCGCCTGTTCTCCACTCGCGGCGCCCCACGGCCCGTCGCCGGAGCCCAGCCCGCCACCGCCGGGCGGACGACCTCGCCTCGACGCCCGCGCACGCGCCTCGGGACGCCCTACCGAGCGGAGCCGTCAGGACGACGCCCGCGCCTCCAGCTCCGTGGCCAGCACCACCTGCCGCCGCTCCAGCCCGCGTGACGCCGCCGGGCGGCGGTCGGCGATCTCCTCCAGGAGGAGGTCGATCATGCGGCGGCCCATCTCCTCGATGGGCTGGCGGACGCTGGTGAGCGGTGGCTCCATGTGGCGGGCGATGGCCGAGTCGTCGTAGCCGACGAGCGCCACGTCGTCGGGGATGCGGCGGCCCTCCTCGCGCAGGACCTGGCGGGCGCCGGCCGCCATGACGTCCGAACCCGCGAAGACCGCGTCCAGGTCGGGGCAGCGGGAGAGCAGACGGGTCATCGCGCGGCGGCCCCCCTCCTCGGTGAAGTCGCCCGGTTCGATCAGGCTCTCGTCGACCCCGTGACCCGCGTCGCGCAGGGCGTCGCGGTAGCCGTCGACGCGGCGCTGGGCGCCGTAGACGTCGAGCCGGCCGGTGATGTGGGCGATCTTGCGGCGGCCCCGGGAGAGCAGGTGCTCGGCGGCCGAGCGGCCGCCGCCGTAGTTGTCGGAGTCCACCGAGGTCAGGGTCTCGGCGGCGGACCGGGGGCCGCTGATGACCGCCGGGATCTCCAGCTGGGACAGCAGGTCGGGGAGCGGGTCGTCCGCGTGGACCGAGACCAGCAGGACGCCGTCCACACGGTGCGCGGCCAGGTACTGGGCGAGCCTGCGGCGCTCCCGGTCGCTGCCCGCGAAGATCAGCAGCAGTTGCATCTCCGTGTCGGAGATCTCCGCCCCCACGCCCTTGAGCATGTCGGAGAAGTACGGCTCGGCGAAGAAGCGGGTCTCCGGCTCGGGGACCACCAGGGCGATCGCGTCGGTGCGGTTGGCGGCCAGGGCGCGTGCGGCCGTGTTGGGGACGTAGCCGAGCTCGGCGACCGCGGCCTCGACCGCCGCGCGGGTCGCCCCGCTGACGCGGGGGGAGCCGTTGATGACGCGGGAGACCGTGCCGCGGCCGACGCCGGCCCGCGCGGCGACCTCCTCGAGGGTGGGCCGGCCTCCGCTGCGACCCCGCGCTCCGTGGCCTGTTGCCATTGGCTCCGCCCTCCCATGGACCTACGTTGGCTGGAATCTAACAGCCCCGCCGTCAGCGGTGACTGCGACAGGGTGCCGTCGTCCCCGGGCCGGGGACCGTCTGGAGGGAGCAGGTCACGGACCCTGCTATTCCACTTAACGGCCAGATAACTGAACGCATAACTCCGCGTCTGCTCCCTTGACACCCTCGCCGGAACCGACGAACCTTCAACACATCACCTGTGGGAGCGCTCCCACGGTACCTGACACATACACATCCCGCACGTTCCCCGCCCGAGCCGCAGCGAGTATGAACGGGCCCAACAATGCCGTTGGCCGGGGGGTCGGCACGTCAGGCAACAGGAGGACGCAAATGGGCACGAGTACCCGACGGTCCCGCAGGCTCATGGCCGTCGCGGCCGTGGCCGCGCTGGCCACGGGGCTGCTGGCCGGCTGCTCCAAGGACTCGGACAGCGGTTCGTCGAACGACGGTGGGGGCAGCGGCAAGGGCAAGACCACGCTGACCATCGGCACCTTCGGTGTGTTCGGCTACAAGCAGGCCGGACTCTACGACGAGTACATGAAGCTGCACCCGAACATCAGCATCAAGGAGAACGTCACCACTCGTACCGACGTGTACTGGCCGAAGGTGCTCACCCGCCTTCAGGCCGGCTCCGGCACGGACGACGTCCAGGCCATCGAGGTCGGCAACATCACCGAGGCCGTGCAGACGCAGGGCAGCAAGTTCGTCGACCTCGGCAAGGACGTCGACAAGTCCCAGTGGCTGGACTGGAAGAACGCCCAGGCCACCACGAAGGACGGCAAGCTGATCGGGCTCGGCACGGACGTCGGTCCCATGGCGATCTGCTACCGCAAGGACCTGTTCAAGAAGGCCGGCCTCGAGACGGACCGCACCAAGCTCGCCGCGCAGTGGAAGGGCGACTGGGCGAAGTACGTCGACCTGGGCAAGGAGTACATGAAGAAGGCGCCCAAGGGCACCAAGTTCGTGGACTCGGCCTCCTCGATCTACAACGCGGCCCTCGGCGGCGCGAGCGAGCGCTACTACGACAAGAGCGGCAACGTCATCTGGGACAAGTCGGCGGGCGTGAAGAAGGCCTGGGACGTCGCGATGTCGGTGGCCACCAGCAACATGTCGGCCAAGCTGAAGCAGTTCGACAAGCCGTGGGACCAGGGCTACGCCAACGCGTCCTTCGCCACGGTGGCCTGCCCGGCCTGGATGATCGGCTACATCGAGCAGAAGTCCGGCGACGCCGGCAAGGGCAACTGGGACGTGGCCGCGGCTCCCACCGCGTCCAACTGGGGCGGCTCCTTCCTCGGCGTGCCGACGGCGGGCAAGCACCAGAAGGAGGCCATCGCCCTGGCGAAGTGGCTGACCGCGCCCGAGCAGCAGGCGAAGGTCTTCGCCAAGCAGGCCAGCTTCCCGTCGACCCCGTCGGCGTACGCGAACCTGAAGCCGGCCGCCGACACCACGGCGTACTTCTCCGACGCGCCGATCACGCAGATCTTCGGTGACTCGGCGAAGACCATCCCCGTCCAGGTCTTCGGCATCAAGGACCAGCCGATCAACACCGCGATCACGGACGTCGGCATCCTTCAGGTCGAGCAGAAGGGCAAGAGCCCCTCGCAGGGCTGGGACGCGGCCAAGAACGAGATCAAGGACGTGCTCGGCCAGTGACCAGCTCCAAGGCTCTCGCGCACCCCGCGACGAGCGCCGACGCCGCGCCCGGCACTTCGCCGGGCGCGGCCCGGGGCGCTCACGGTCGCGGTACACCCCCCCAGGGCCCCTCGTCCTGGCGCAGCCGGCTGTACCGCTGGGACATGAAGGCGTCCCCGTACGCGTTCATCGCTCCCTTCTTCATCATCTTCGGGGCCTTCTCGCTGGTCCCGCTGCTGTACACGGCCTGGTACTCGCTGCACAACGTGCAGCTCTCCTCGCTGGACACCCAGACCTGGGCCGGCCTGGACAACTACAAGAACCTGCTCAGCTCGGACTTCTTCTGGAACGCCCTGAAGAACACCTTCACGATCGGCCTGATCTCGACGGTGCCGCAGCTGATGGCCGCGATCGGGCTGGCCCACCTGCTGAACTACCGGCTGCGCGGCTCCACGGTCTGGCGGGTCGTGATGCTCACCCCGTACGCCACCTCGGTGGCGGCGGCGACGCTCGTCTTCACGCTGCTGTACTCGTGGGACGGCGGCATGATCAACTGGATCCTGCACTTCGTCGGGATCGACCCGATCAACTGGCGTGAGTCCGACTGGGGTTCGCAGTTCGCGGTGTCGTCGATCGTCATCTGGCGGTGGACCGGCTACAACGCGCTGATCTACCTCGCGGCGATGCAGGCGATCCCGACCGACCTCTACGAGTCGGCGGCGATCGACGGCGCCAACCGCTGGGAGCAGTTCCGGCACGTGACGATCCCGCAGCTCAGGCCGACCATCCTGTTCACCGTGGTGGTCTCCACCATCGGCGCGACCCAGCTCTTCGGCGAGCCCCTGCTGTTCGGCGGGGTCAGCGGGTCCAAGGGCGGCTCGGAGCACCAGTACCAGACGCTCGGTCTGTACATGTACGACCAGGGCTGGATCATCGGCAACCTCGGCAAGGCGTCGGCGATCGCCTGGTCGATGTTCCTGATCCTGATGATCATCGCGGTGATCAACCTGCTGTTCACCCGACGCCTGAGGAAGTCCCAATGACCACCAGTGACCTGACGCTGCCTCAGGCGAGGCCGAAGAAGACCCGCAGCCGCCGTGTGATGGGCGCGGGCAAGCAGCTGCACGCGGGCCCGGTGACCTACGTCGTCCTGGGGATCTTCGCGCTGGTCTCGCTGGCGCCCCTGGTCTGGACGGCGATCGCCGCCTCGCGCACCGACCGGCGGCTGGCCCAGACGCCCCCGCCGCTGTGGTTCGGCGGGAACCTGTTCAAGAACATGCAGGCCGCCTGGGACCAGGCCGGGCTCGGCACGGCGATGCTCAACAGCGTGATCGTCGCGGGCACCATCACCGTCAGCACGGTGGTGTTCTCCACGCTCGCCGGGTTCGCCTTCGCCAAGCTGCGGTTCAAGTTCTCCGGGGTCCTGCTGCTGCTGACCATCGGCACGATGATGATCCCGCCGCAGCTGGCAGTCGTACCGCTGTACCTGTGGATGTCGGACCTCGGCTGGTCGAACCAGCTGCAGACGGTCATCCTTCCGACGCTGGTGACGGCCTTCGGCACGTTCTTCATGCGCCAGTACCTGGTGCAGGCGCTGCCGAGCGAGCTGATCGAGGCGGCGCGGGTCGACGGGGCGAGCAGCCTGAGAGTCGTGTGGCACGTGGTCTTCCCCGCGGCGCGGCCCGCGATGGCCGTCCTCGGCCTGCTGACCTTCGTGTTCGCCTGGAACGACTTCCTGTGGCCGATCATCGCCCTGACCCAGCAGAACCCGACCGTGCAGGTCGCGCTGAACTCGCTCGGCACCGGGTACGTCCCCGACCAGGCCGTGATCATGGCGGGTGCGCTGCTGGGCACGCTGCCGCTGCTCATCGCGTTCCTGCTGTTCGGCAAGCAGATCGTCGGCGGCATCATGGCCGGCGCGATCAAGGGCTGACGCCCGGGGCCGAGGGCGACGCCCGAAAACCCCTCATACGAATTCTCCGGTCCGTACGACCTCTCATGGGAGCGCTTCCATGCCTCGACCCGCAACGCCGGCCACCCCGGTGACCTTTCCCCCCGCCTTCCTCTGGGGCGCGGCGACCTCCGCGTACCAGATCGAGGGGGCGGTGCGGGAGGACGGCCGTACGCCCTCGATCTGGGACACCTTCAGCCATACGCCCGGCAAGACCGCCGGCGGCGAGCACGGTGACATCGCTGTCGACCACTACCACCGCTACCGCGACGACGTGGCCATGATGGCCGAGCTGGGCCTGACGGCCTACCGGTTCTCGATCTCCTGGTCCCGGGTGCAGCCGACGGGCCGGGGACCCGCCGTCCAGGTCGGCCTGGACTTCTACCGCCGCCTGGTCGACGAGCTGCTGGACCACGGCATCAAGCCGGCCGTCACCCTCTACCACTGGGACCTGCCCCAGGAGCTGGAGGACGCGGGCGGCTGGCCGGAGCGGGACACCGCCTACCGGTTCGCCGAGTACGCGCAGATCGTCGGCGAGGCGCTGGGCGACCGGGTGGAGCAGTGGATCACGCTGAACGAGCCGTGGTGCAGCGCGTTCCTGGGCTACGCCTCCGGGGTGCACGCCCCGGGCCGCACCGACCCCGAGGCGTCACTCCGGGCCGCGCACCACCTCAACCTGGCCCACGGCCTGGGCACTTCGGCGCTGCGCGCGGCCATGCCGGCCCGCAACTCCGTCGCCCTCAGCCTGAACTCCTCGGTGGTGAGGCCGCTTTCGCCGCAGGACCCGGCGGACCTGGCCGCGGTGCGCAAGATCGACGACCTGGCGAACGGGATCTTCCACGGCCCGATCCTGCACGGCGCCTACCCGGAGTCGCTGCTGTCGGCGACCTCGTCGATCACGGACTGGTCGTACGTCCTCGACGGCGACCTGCGCGCGATCCACCAGCCGCTGGACGCGCTGGGCCTCAACTACTACACGCCGACCCTGGTCTCGGCGGCGAAGACCCCGGTGGCCGGCCCGCGCACCGACGGCCACGGCGCCAGCGAGCACTCCCCGTGGCCGGGCGCCGACGACGTCTCCTTCCACCAGACGCCGGGCGAGCGCACGGAGATGGGCTGGACAATCGACCCGACGGGCCTGCACGAGCTGATCATGCGCTACTCGCGCGAGGCTCCCGGTCTGCCGCTGTACATCACCGAGAACGGCGCCGCCTGCGACGACAAGCCCGACCCCGACGGCAGCGTCCACGACCCCGAGCGCATCGCCTACCTGCACGGGCACCTCTCGGCGGTCCGCCGCGCCATCACCGACGGCGCGGACGTCCGCGGCTACTACCTGTGGTCGCTGATGGACAACTTCGAGTGGGCGTACGGCTACGAGAAGCGCTTCGGCGCGGTCTACGTCGACTACGCCACCCTCGCCCGTACGCCGAAGTCGAGCGCCTACTGGTACGGACAGGCGGCACGGTCCGGAACGCTGCCGCCGGTGATCTCCGACTGACCGGAAGACCGGCCGCGCGGGCGGCGGGAGAGCGGGGGGCGGGGCGCGGCGGCCGAGGGGGACGCCGCGCCCCGTTTCTGTTCAGGGCCTGTGCGCGTGCCGGTCAGTTGAAGGCGCCGAAGGCCTTGGAGAAGGCGAACGCGCTCTGGGTGATCGAGCTGCAGGTGGCGTCGGCGGTGGGCTTGGTGCCGCCGGCGCACTGCTTGTCGCGGGTGGCGGACCACATCGACAGCCCGCCCAGGCCCTTGGACTTGGCGAAGTCCACCAGCTGGGTGGCGTCGTCGACCTTGAAGACCTCGGTGGAGACGTCGTTGACGCCGATCATCGGGGTCACGGCGACCGCCTTCCACGCCGCGCTGTCGGAGAGCCCGAGGACGCTCTTGACCTGGGCCTGGGTGGCGGTCGCGGCCTGCTCGGCGTAGGTGCCCATGTCGCCGCTGTAGGAGGCGCCGTAGTCCATCGCCATGATGTTGACGGTGGAGGTCTTCACACCGTTGGACTTGGCGTTCGACAGGAGGTTCACGCCGTCCTGGGTGAGGCCCTCGGGCATCACGGGCAGGGTGAACGACACGTCCAGGCCGGGGTGCTGGGCCTGGAGCTTGGCTATCGCCTGGGCGCGGCGGGTGTTGGCCGCCGTGTTCGGCAGCGCGCCGCCCTCGACGTCGAAGTCGACCTTGGTCAGCTTGTAGGCGTCCACGACCTTCCCGTACGCCGCGGCCAGCGCGTCCGCCGAGGAGCAGGTCGTGGCCAGCTCGGAGCCGGAGGCGCCGCCGAAGGAGACCCGGACGTCGCCGCCCTTGGCGCGCAGCGAGCCGATCTGGGCGGCGACGCCGTCGCTGCCGAGGTCCGTCACGCCGCCCCACTTGGGCGTGCAGCCGCCGCCGTCGGTGACGAACGCGAGGTTGTAGGTCTTCACTCCGGTGGCGTCGGCGCTCGCGAGCAGGTCGAAGGCCGGGTAGAGGGAGGTGTCGACGTAGGGCGCGAAGCCGGCGCTCGTGGTGGTGCCCGTGCCGGTGCCGGTGCCGGTGCCCGTGCTCTGGGAGGGGGTGGGGGTGGCGGTGGGGGTCGCCGTGGGGGTGGGCGTCGCCGTCGGGGTCGGGGACTCGGTGGGGCGGCCGCTCGGCTCGGGCGTCGGGCCGTCGTCCGCGGAGCACTTGGCGCCGTCGATGACACAGCCCTTCGGGTCCGCGGTGCCGTTGACGACGAAGCCGACGGTGACGGACTTGCCGGGCGCGAGGCCGTCGGTGTCCCACTTCGCCGGGGTCACGGTGACGTGCTGCCCGCTCACGGCCGACTCCGCGTTCCACAGGGAACTGAGCTTGGCGCCCGACGGCAGGTCGAACTCCAGCTTCCAGGTCTTCTCCGTCGCGCCGCTGTTGTTCGTCACGACGTACTGGGCGGTGTAACCCGTCGACCAGTCACTGGTCTTCGTGTACGCGGCCCCGATGCCGGCGGCCTGAGCGGTACCGCTGAGCAGGACGGCGCCACCGCCCACGACCGCCGCGGCCACCAGACCGCCGATCGCCTTGTTCCTGCCGCTGATCCTGCGCCGGTGCGTGCTCATGCGCGTGCCTGCCTTCGCTCTTCACGGGGGTGGGGTGCGGCAGCACGCTAGCGAGCCGAAATCGGGCAAAGCCCCTGATCCGGGCGGGGGTTGCGGATCTTAGGGTGCGCTTAAGGAAGGGATCGGGGGTGGTTAAAGGTAGAGACCAATACGGCCACCGCTGCCGGTCCTCGCGTTCCCGCTCACCTCGCGACGGCGCGCCTGCGCCGACGCACCGACCGGTGCCCGCGGCCGCCCGGCGTCCGGGCCCGGCCGTCCAGCTGGATCCAGATGCGCACCTCGGTCCCGCCGAGGACGGACGAGCCGATCCGCACGTCGCCGCCGGTCGACTCCGCGAGCCGCCGGACGATGTCCAGCCCGAGGCCGGTGGAGCCGTCGCTGCCCGATCCGCGCCCGCGCGCCATGGCCGCCTCGGGGTCGAGGATGCCCGGGCCCGCGTCGGAGACGAGCACGATCACCGCGTCCTCACCGTTGTGCAGGTCGACCGCGAAGGCCGTGCCCTCGGCGGTGTGCCGGAAGACGTTGCCGAGCAGGGCGTCCAGCGCCGCTGCGAGATCCGCCCGGGCCACGGGTATCCGCACCGGCCGGTCGGCGCCGGCGACCCGCCACTTGCGGCCCTCGTCCTCGGCCAGCGCCGACCAGAACGCCATCCGCTCGCGCACCACCTCGGCCGCGTCGCACCCGGCGCCCGGCCCGGCCGCGGCGGTCTGCGGCTTGGCCTCCCGGGCGGTACGGATGATCGTGTCGACCTCGCGCTCCAGCTGGGCGACCGCGGCCCGGGTCTGGTCCGCGGCGGGCCCTTCCCCGAGCGAGGCGGCGTTGAGCCGCAGCACGGTCAGGGGGGTGCGCAGCCGGTGGGACAGATCCGCGGCCAACTCGCGCTCATTGGCCAGGAGTTGGACGACCTGGTCGGCCATGGAGTTGAACGCGACCGCCGCCAGGCGCAGTTCGGTCGGCCCCTCCTCCGGCACCCGCGCCCCCAGCTTGCCCTCCCCCAGTTCGTGCGCGCCCTCGACCAGCCGCTGGGCGGGCTGCACCATCCGCACCCCCAGCCGGTCGGCGACCGCGACGGACCCGACGATCAGCGCGACGCCGACGCCGGCGAGCACCGCCCAGGCCGTGCCGACGCCGTTGCTGACCTCGGACTCGGGCACGAACACCTCGACCACCGCGATAGCGCCGGAGCTGACGGCCACCGGCGAGAGCAGCGTGAAGCCGCCGGGGACCTCTGTGGTGGAGGCGCGGCCCAGCTTGCGCACGGTGGCGATGTCCTTGCCGGCGGCGCGGCTGCGCCCGATGTCGACGGCGGCCCTGCCGTCGGCCGACGGTATGTGCACGGCCACGCCGGCGTCGGAGCCCGCCGAGGCGACGACCTTCTCCAACTGGTCGCGCTCGGTGGTGATGGACAGTGCCGGGGCGACGGCGGCGGCCTGCCGCTCGGCGTTGGAGAACGCCCGGTCCCGGGCCATCTCCTTGATGACGAGCCCGAGCGGCACGGCGAAGGCGACCACGACCATCGCCGTCACCGCCAGACAGACCTTGACCAGAGCCCATCTCATCGGGGCACCTCCCCGCCCGGCGGCTCCAGCTTCACGCCGACGCCCCGCAGCGTGTGCAGATAGCGCGGCTGCGCCGCCGTCTCGCCCAACTTCCGCCGCAACCAGGACAGATGGACGTCGATGGTCTGGTCGTCGCCGTAGGACTGCTGCCACACCTCGGCGAGGAGCTCCTTGCGGGCCACGACGACTCCGGGGCGGCCGGCCAGGAAGGCGAGCAGGTCGAACTCGCGGCGGGTGAGGTCGAGCCGGACGCCGTCCAGCTCTGCCTGGCGGCGCAGCGGGTCGACGGTCAGGCCGCCGACCCGCAGCACGCTGGACGGCGGGACCTCACCGGCGGCGGTGCGGGAGCGCCGTAGCACCGCCGCCATCCTCGCCGAGAGGTGCTCCACCGAGAACGGCTTGGTCAGGTAGTCGTCCGCGCCCGCGTTCAGCAGCCGGACGATCTCCGTCTCGTCGTCCCGGGCGGTGGCGATGATCACGGGCACGTCCGTGATGCCGCGCAGCATCTTCAGCGCCTCGGAGCCGTCCAGATCAGGCAGACCGAGGTCCAGGACGACCACGTCGAAACGGAAATGGGCGACCTCGCGCAGCGCCTCCAGCGCCGTGCCGACACTGCGCACGGTGTGCGCGGCATCGGTCAGGTGCCGGATCAGCGCCGAACGCACGAACTGGTCGTCCTCGACCACGAGCACACTTGCCATGCGCGGCACCGTACGCCATGCGGGCGGGCCGCACCGGAGCCTGTGGATAACTCCGAGCATGTGCGGCCCGTGGGGCGCGTGAGGCAGTATGACCGCGATGCGCAGAGGACTCGTACACGTACTGGCTTGGTCGCTCGCCACGGGCGCGGCGGTCACGCTGTCGTGGTGGGGCGTCCACACGGTGATGGCGGGCACGGCCTACGACCCGCCGCGCGCCCTGCCCATCACGGCGGCCGACGCGACCACGCAGGAGTCGAAGCCACTGGCGTCGTCGACGAGGCGGCCCTCCCCGAAGCCGAGGCGCAGCGCGTCGCCGAAGCCGTCCGCGACCTCGGCGCCGGCGCCCTCGAAGACACCGTCCCCCAAGCCGTCGCACAGCGCGTCCGGCCAGGTGAAGAGCTATGACACCGCCGGCGGCCGGGTGGTGTTCGACCTCGCTCCGGCCTCCGCGACGCTCGTCATGGCGGCCCCGGCCACCGGCTGGTCGATGCAGACGTGGAAGACGGACACGTGGATCCGGGTGGAGTTCACCTCGGGCACGGACAAGGTGTCGGTGATCTGCGCCTGGCACGACGGACCGCCGCACGTGGACGTGGGCAACTACTAGCCGGAGCTAGCGGAAGACGGAGGGGGGCGGGGCGGGGGACGCCGTCGCCTCGGCGTCGGTGACGGGGAGCGCGCCGCCGGTGAAGTCCAGCAGGGCGCGGCCGTGTTCGACGCGGGCCGGGTGCGGGTCGGAGGCGGCGCGGCGGGTGAGTTCGGCGACCGGCAGCGGGGTGTCGCAGGCGACGAGGACGGCGTTGCCGAAGCGCTTGCCGCGCAGCACGGCCGGGTCGGCGATCAGCGCGAGTTCGGGGAAGCGGGCGGCGGCGGTGGCGATCTGGCCGCGCAGGTGGGCCAGCGGCGGGCCGTCGGCGAGGTTGGCGGCATACGTCCCGCCCGGCCTGAGGACGCGGCGTACGTCGTCCAGGAACTCCGTCGAGTTCAGGTGGGCGGGCGTGCGGGCGCCGCTGAAGACGTCCGCGACGACGAGGTCGGCCCAGCCGTCGAGGACCTTGGCGAGCCCTTCGCGGGCGTCCGCGGAACGCACCCGGATCCGGGCGTTCTGGTCCAACGGCAGGCATCTGCGCACCAGTTGGACGAGGGCGGCGTCGCGCTCGACGACCTGCTGGGTGGAGCGGGGGCGGGTGGCGGCGACGTAGCGGGCGAGGGTCAGGGCGCCCCCGCCGAGGTGCACGGCGTGCACGGGTCTTCCGGCCGGGGCGGCGAGGTCGATGACGTGGCCGAGGCGGCGCTGGTACTCGAAGGAGAGGTGGGTGGGGTCGTCGAGATCGACGTGCGACTGCGGCGCCCCGTCGATCAGCAGCGTCCAGGCGCGCACCCGGTCCCGGTCGGGTATGAGCTCGGCGAGTCCCCCGTCGACGGCCTCGACGACGGCTTCGGCACCGGCACCGCCGCGCCGCGGACTCCTGGACTTTCCCATTGCGCCATTATCGGCACCCCGGGGCCGCCCCGCCCGCCCGGACCGGTGTCAGCGGCAGTTGTCGGCGGCCTCGATCAGCCGGGCCGCCTCGCCGAGCGCCGCCCGCAGCACCGCCGGATCGGTCGCGAGGTCGACGTCGCCGGGGGGCAGCAGCCAGTCGGACCCCTCGGCGAGCGGCTCGGGGGCCAGGCTCATCCGCCGCCCGTCGGTCTGCGTGCACGTACTGCCCGGCACGTCCCAGGCGGCGGCCGTGCCGGGCGGGACCAGGAAGCCGAGGGTGTCGCAGCCGTCGTCGTGCAGGACGGGCCCGACGGCGTCGCCGGCCCCGCGGCGCAGGATGTCGACGGCCTCCAGCCCCTGCCGGGCCGGCACGGTGACGAGATCGCAGGGGCCCTCGGGCAGGGGCGGCGGGCTGTGGTCCGGGGTCGGGGCGTGCCCCGCCGTCGTCATCGGCGTCGTCTTCATCCCGGCCTCCACCACGGAACCCCTCCTTGAACGAAGCGGCTCGGGAGTCGGGCGGCTCCCGGTCCACCGGGTTCAACGCGGGCACGCGTCAACGGCTACGGCGGAAATGCGCCACAAAGGATGGCAGTTCATGGCAGATCCGGGATGAGATATCCGGTTTGTAGGCAAACCCTGCGTGGCGGGTCCGGCACAGCGGGTACGTTCTTGCCCGCCGGAAACGGGGTTTCACGGATCAACCGACCTCAAACCCGGCATGGTTCGACGGTTCGCACGAGAGGACCCGGCCATGGCGTCGTCAAAGGTGACTTCGTCCCAGCCCATGCCCGCCCGGCCGGCACGGCCCAATGCCGCCTTCCGCCGGCTGCGCGGCCGGCGCTCACCGGCCGAGTTCGCCGCGGCGGTACGGCGGGCCGCGCGGGAGATCGGGGAGCGGGTCAGCTGCGACGCGCGCTACGTGGGCCGCGTGGAGGCGGGCGAGATCCGCTGCCCCAACTACGCCTACGAGCGGGTGTTCCTGCACATGTTCCCCGGCCGCACGCTCACCGACCTGGGCTTCGCTCCCCGGTCGTCCGTACGCGGGCGGCGGGCGCACACCGACGAGGACGCGCCGCCCGCTCCGCCGACGAGCCGGGCGGGGGCGATCGGTGAGACTCCGGGGGCGCGGGCGCCGTATGACACACCGCACCACGAGATGTACGACGACTTCGAGGAGAGCGACGTGCTGCGTCGCGCATTCATGACCGGCGGCGCCACCGTGGCCGCGGCCACGCTGGGCCCCATCGGGCTCGCCTTCGACGCCGCAGCGGCGGGGCGGCCCGTCCACCGCGCCGGGACCAGCCACGCGCACGCGTTGGAGGAGGCGGTCCGCAGGATCCGGCTGCTGGACGACCGGCACGGCGCGGACGGCCTCTACCGGCGGGCGTCGCTTCCGCTGCGCGCCGCCTACGCACTGCTGGACGCCGGCGCGACCCGGCAGACGACCGCCGACCGGCTGCACTCGGGCGCCGGTGAACTCGCCATCTCGGTGGGCTGGCTGGCGCACGACTCGGGGCGCCTCGACGACGCCCGCTCGCACTACGCGGAAGCCCTCGCGACCGCCCGGATGACCGGCGACGACGGGCTGGAGGCGCACGCCTTCTGCAACACCGCCTTCCTCGCGCGCGACGCGGGGCGGCCGCGCGAGGCGGTGCGGGCGGCACAGGCCGCGCAGCGCGTGGGCCGCGGCCTGGGGTCCGACCGCCTGATGTCGCTGCTCGCGCTGCGCGAGGCGGGCGGCTGGGCGGGGCTCGCCGACCGCACCGGCTGCGAACAGGCGCTCGCCCGCGCGCAGGTCCTCTTCGAGCGGGGCCCCTCGGACGCCGACCCCGAGTGGATGAGCTTCTACGGGGAGGCCGAGCTGGAGGGTTTGGAGGCGCAGTGCTGGTCGACGCTGGGCGACTGGCCGCGCGCCGCCCGGCACGCGCGCCGCGCCGCACACCTTCAGGACCCGCACTTCACCCGCAACATCGCCCTGTACACGGCGGAACTGGCGGACGACCTCGCGCGCGGGGGCCGCCCGGACGAGGCGGCGGACGCGGGGACGCGGGTGCTGGACCTGCTGGACCAGGTGCAGTCGTCCCGGGTCCAGACGATGCTCGCGGGGACGGCGAGGGTACTGCTGCCGCACCGGCGGGCGACGGGGGTCTCGGAGTTCCTGGAGCGACACGCCTCGGTGCCACGCACGGCATGAGGACACCGGCGCGCCCTAGGGCTGGTGGCCCGAGTCGTTCCAGCTCTCGATGGCCGGCTCCCCGTAGGCCCACCCCAGGACCGACAGCGACGTCGGGTTGAGCCTGATGCGCGCCGCGAAGTCGATCGGCAGGCCGAGCCAGCGCGCCCCGATCGACCGCAGGATGTGCCCGTGCGCGAACACCAGCACGTCCCGGTCGGCCGAGCGCGCCCAGGCCACCACCTCGTCGGCCCGGGCGGTCACCTCGGAGAGCGACTCCCCCTCGGGCACCCCGTCCCGCCAGATCAGCCAGCCGGGCCGCACGGCCTGGATCTCGTCCGGCGTCATGCCCTCGTAGGCCCCGTAGTCCCACTCCATGAGCGCGTCCCAGACGGCCGCCCGCTCACCGAACCCGGCGAGGTCGCACGTCTCACGCGCGCGTGCCAGCGGGCTGGTGCGCACCTCCACCCCGGGCAGGCCCTCGAACGGCGCCCGGTGCAGGCGCTCGCCGAGCAGCTTCGCGCCCCGGCGGCCCTCCTCCAGGAGCGGGACGTCGGTCCTGCCGGTGTGCTTTCCGGACAGTGACCACTCGGTCTGTCCGTGCCGGGCCAGCAGGATGCGCGGTGCCATGAGCGGGAAACCCTTCCGGAAGAAATCGCAGGCGGAACCGTTCCATCATCCCGCACCCCGTGCGGGGGCAACCCGGCGGTCGATCTCTGCGTCTTTGAGGGCCGGGGGCGCCCTGCGGGGCGGCGCGCGTACACCGTAAAGTGGCACGACCCGATCACCAGGTGCCGCGCGAGAATGAAGGGGGAGGCGATCGGATGCCGAAGACCGAGACGACACCGGGCATCGAGGCAGCAGCCCCGCGCACGCGCCTGCGCTGGTGGACCGAGCTGCCGTTGATCGTCCTGGTGTACGCCTGCTACTCGGCGGGCCGGCTCGTCGTGCGCGGTGACACGGCCGGGGCGGTCGACCACGGCCTGGCGATCCTGCGCGTCGAGAAGTTCCTGCACCTCAACGCCGAGCACCCGCTCAACCGGCTCTTCACGCGCGAGGCGTGGCTCGGCGTCCCGGCCGACTTCTGGTACGCCTCGCTGCACTACCTGGTCACACCGGCGATCCTGATATGGCTGTTCCGGTATCGGGCCGTGCACTACCGGGCGGCCCGCACCTGGCTGATGACGTCCACCTTCATGGGCCTGATCGGCTTCACGTTGCTGCCGACCTGCCCGCCCCGCCTGCTGTCGGCCGGCCACGGCTTCGTGGACACGATGGCCCAGTACAGCTCGTACGGCTGGTGGGGAGGCGCGGCCAGCGCCCCGAAGGGACTCGGGGGCATGACGAACCAGTACGCGGCCATGCCGAGCCTGCATGTGGGCTGGGCCCTGTGGTGCGGGGTCATGCTGTGGCGGTACGGCAGGACGCGTACGACCAAGGTGGCCGCCGTGGCCTATCCGCTGCTGACCACGATCGTGGTCATGGGCACCGCGAACCACTACTTCCTGGACGCGGTGGCGGGCGCGGCCGTGATGGGCGTCGGCCTGTTCCTGACGCCGTACGTCATGGGCGCCGTGGACCGGCTGCGGGCGCTGCTCTCCTTCGGCTCGCAGCCCTCCGGTGCCTCAGGTTCCTCAATTGTCAGTGGCGGATGCCAGACTTCCGCGGGTGAGCGATTTCCACGGCAGCACGAGCCCCTCGCCGGGTCCGGACCGAGAGGCGAGCCGAGTGCCTCCCCCAAGGACGCAGGGGAAGGCGCTGCGGCAGCGGCTCGCTGAGCTGCGCGGCCCGGGTGTCCCGGCCAAGGCGCTGGACGCACGCGCCCTGGCCGCCCTCGCCGCCAACCCGGGCTGCAGTCGGCGCGCGATCCTGGACGGCGCCGGGGTGAACAAGGCGGCACTGGCGGGCGCGCTGGGCTCGCCGTCGGCCTTCGGGCAGTCGCAGTTCGCCCTCACCCGGGGCAACGCCTTCGAGGCGAAGGTCAAGGCGGACGGCGGCGCGGAACTGCTGCGGCTGGTGCACGAGAAGCTGGACCGCGGCGCCGAGCCGCCCACCGGCGCTCAGGTGCCCGACCTGTCCGCGGCCGGTCCCGAGGGGCGGGCGGCGCGCACCGCCCTCGCCCTGCGCGAGGCGACCGCCGCGGCCGGCACCTGGACACTGCTCGACCACCCGATGCTGGCTCTGGACGTGGCCGGCTCCCCCGCCTTCCTGGAACCGGACGCCGTGGTGGTCCACCCCGACGGCCGCTGGACGGTCGTGGAGATCAAGTCCTTCCCGATGCTGGACGGTTCGGCGGACCCGGCGAAGGTCGGCGCGGCGGCCCGGCAGGCGGCGGTGTACGTCCTGGCGCTGGAGGAGGTCGCCGCCCGGCTCGATCCCGCTCCGGTCGTCCGGCACCGCGTTCTCCTCGTGTGCCCCAAGGACTTCTCCAACCTCCCCACCGCCTCCGCCGTCGACGTCCGCAAGCAGCGTGCCGTCACCGGCCGGCAGCTGGCCCGCCTCACGCGCGTGCAGGACATCGCCGCCGCGCTGCCCGAGGGCACCTGCTTCTCTCCCGAACTGCCCGCCGCCGAGCTGATGTCCGCCGTGGAGTCGGTCCCGGCCACGTACGCCCCCGAGTGCCTGTCCGCCTGCGAACTGGCCTTCCACTGCCGCACCCGCTCCCGCGAGGCCGGCGCGGTGACCGCCCTGGGCCGCTCGGTCCGCGCCGAACTGGGCGGCCTGACCACGGTCGAGGACGTCCTGGCGGCGGCCCGCGGAGAGACGGGCGACCCCGAGGACCCCGCGGTGGCGGCGCTGCGCCGGGCCGCCCGGCTGCGGGCCGAGGCCCTGGGGCAGGAGGCCGCCCCATGTCGCTGATCTCCACCCTCGCCCGCCTGGAGGCCGTCACCACCGGCCGCGCCCAGGCCGCCGCCACCGTGCGGCACCGGCATCTCGCCGAGCGGCCCCTGGTCCTGGTCCCGCTCACCACCGCCGGCGAGGCCGGCGCCCCGCTCGGCGCCCTCGTCGGCACCGACCGGGACGCCCCGCGCCTGCTCGTCGTACCGCAGCCGCGCGACCGCGACCTGCGGTTCGCGTTCCTCGCCGAGCTGGCCGACGTGGTCCTGCCGTACATCGACGCCTACGCCGCGCAGGTGGAGGCCGCCGAGCGCAACGAGACCGACCCGGAGACCGGCAAGCGGGTCAAGGTCGAGGTCGAACTGTGCTCGGACGCACCGCAGTTGATCGTCCCCAGCCGCCCGGGCGTCGACTTCCTGCGGCTCCTGGGCCGCTCCATGCGCTTTCGGCGTACGGCGGAACAGGACCCGGAGACGCCGTATCCCGCGCCCCCGCGCGTGCCGCTGCTCGGCCGCTGGCTGACCCACTTCGGGGAGCGGGCGCGGGTGCCCGGCTCCTCGCTGCTGCTCGCCATGACCGACGTCCTGTCCCGGCACTGGGCGACCGGCCAGTCCACGCTGGAGGACCAGCACCTGGGCGCCCTGCTGGCCTGGATCGCCCCGCCGGAGGGTTCGACGGGCGCGGAGGCGGCGCTGGACGCCGAGCTCGCCCGGGACGCCAAGGGCCAGCTGCTGTGCCCGCCCGCGGGCCCGGCCACCGACCCGGCGTTCGACAACAAGCTGCTCGCCCCGGCCATCGAGCGCTACGACCGCGCGCGTACCGCTCTCGCCGCCGCCGAGGACGGCCTGGAGGCGGACGACCGGCTCGGGGAGCTGACGGCCGCCGAGCGCGGCATCCGCGACCTGGTGCTCAGCCGCACCCTGCCCACCTGGGAGAAGGTCTGGCAGGGCCTCGACCTGCTGCGTGAGCTGCCCGTCGGCGCGCACGTCGAGGAGCGGTGGACCCGCGACCGCTGGTCGTTCACCGCGCACCGCGACCGGATCGCCGCGGGCGAGCCGCCGCAGCCGCGCCGCGACGACGCGGTGACCGCCGCGAACAAGCTGGCCTCCCGCGAGCGCGAGCAGGCCCGGCTGGAGGCCCAGGAGGCCCTCGACGACCCGCTGGTGATGGCCGGGCGCCGGCTGTCCGGGGAGGCGTTCGCGGGCGAGGTCATCGAGGTCGTGATGGCGTACAGCGAGAGCAAGCGGCCCAGCCCCCGCCCGCTGGTGACCCTGCGCACGGACGACCGGCCGCATCTGGGCGAGCGCGCCAAGGTCTACCGCTCGCTCGGCGGCAAGCCGCAGACGGCGGAGTTCGTGGGGCTGGAGGACTCCCCCGGCGACGGCGCCCTGCTGGTGCTGCGCGTCCTCGACAAGATGGGCCGCGGCAAGGAGCCGGAGGCAGGTTCCGTGCCGGAGAAGGGCGACCGGCTCTGCTTCACCCTCTTCGAGCACGAGCAGCGCGGCGGCCCGAAGCTGCCCGACCCGGAGCAGACGCCGTGGACACACGGCGGGCCGCCCGGTGAGGCCGTCGCGGAGGCGGCCGACCCGACGACCGCGGAGGACGTCCTGTGACCACCGTCTTCGACCCCGGCGCCGCGGCCGCCGAGGCCACCGACGCGATCCTCCACGACACCCTGCACGGCACCGCCCGGGGCGTGGTGGTGGACTCGCCGCCCGGCGCCGGCAAGTCCACGCTGGTGGTGCGCGCGGCGCTCGAACTGGCCGACGCCGGACTCCCGTTGATGATCGTCGCCCAGACGAACGCGCAGGTCGACGACCTCGTGCTGCGGCTGGCGGAGAAGAGCCCCGAGCTGCCGGTGGGCCGGCTGCACAGCAGTGACGCCGACGCGTACGACAAGGCGCTCGACGATCTGCCGAACGTCCGCAAGTCGGCGAAGGCGGGCGACCTGACCGGCCTTCCGGTGGTCATCTCCACGGCGGCGAAATGGGCGCACGTGAAGACCATCGCGCCGTGGGGGCACGCCATCGTCGACGAGGCGTACCAGATGCGCTCGGACGCGCTGCTGGCCGTCGCCGGGCTGTTCGAGCGGGCGCTGTTCGTCGGCGACCCGGGGCAGCTGGACCCGTTCTCCATCGTGGGCGGCGAGCAGTGGGCGGGGCTGTCGTACGACCCCTCGGCCTCGGCGGTCACCACCCTGCTGGCGCACAACCCGGAACTGCCGCAGCACCGGCTGCCGGTCTCCTGGCGGCTGCCCGCGTCGGCCGCGCCGCTGGTCTCCGACGCCTTCTACCCGTACACGCCGTTCCGCAGCGGCACCGCTCACCAGGACCGGTCCCTGGCCTTCGCCGTCCCCTCGGACGGCTCCGGCCCCGACCGGGTGATCGACGAGGCGGCGCACTCGGGTTGGGGCCTGCTGGAACTCCCGGCCCGGCACACCCCGCGCACCGACCCGGAGGCGGTGCGCGCGGTGGCCACCGTCGTACGGCGCCTGCTGGACCGGGGCGGCGCGGCCACGTCGGAGCGCTCGCCGGACGCGGCGCCGCTCACGGCCGACCGGATCGCCGTCGGCACCGCCCACCGGGACCAGGCGGCGGCGGTCCGGGCGGCGCTGGCGGAACTCGGCGTCGCGGACGTCACCGTCGACACGGCGAACCGGCTGCAGGGCCGCGAGTACGACGTCACGGTGGTCCTGCACCCCCTCTCCGGCCGCCCGGACGCCACCGCGTTCCACCTGGAGACGGGCCGCCTGTGCGTGCTGGCCTCCCGGCACCGGCACGCGTGCATCGTGGTCTGCCGGGCAGGAGTGAGCGAACTGCTGGACGCCTACCCCTCCACGGAACCGGTCCAGCTGGGAACGCTCGTGAAGTTCCCGGACGGCTGGGAGGCGAACCACGCGGTGCTGGCACGGCTGCGGGAACACCGGGTCGGCTGGTCACCGTGACGGCCCCCCGCCGCCGGGCGGGCCGGGAACATCGGGTGGTCCGGACGCCTTGACATCGCCGGAGCCGCGGGCGACCGCCCTCTTGCATACCCGCGGGACAATGGACGGTGGCCCAGGCACGGCCGGTGGGCCGTGACGGACGAGCGTGACCTACGAGGAGGAGAAGACATGGCGGAGCAGACGCCGCGTCGGAACGAACCGCGGCTGCGCCCCGCGCCCCTGCTCTTCGAGCCCGCGGAGGCCGCCGCGGATCCGGAGCACTTCTTCGACCTGGAGTCGATCGACGACCCCAAGGCGCTGCTGACCCGCGCGACCGAACTGGCGCACGCGTTCCGCGCGGCGGCGGACCGGGCGGTGGAGTTCCAGGCGATGGCGGCCGCGCAGCTCGCCGATCCGCGGCGGTTCGACCGGCTCACGACGGCCGACATCGCGGAACGGTCCGAGTGGACCGAGGACTACGCCAAGAAGATGGTCGAGTTCGGGCGCGATCTGATGCGCGGCGCCGAGGGCCGCGGGTCGGCGGACCCGGTCTGATCTGAACACGGCGCACTTCGCTTTGGCATATGCCAGGCGGGCAAGATACCCGGGTCCCCCTCGCCGTGTCCCGGTTTTCGGCAACCCTCGGAGACGCGGTGTTCACAGCCGGTAGATCTGGTTGCCATGACCAGCAACCTCACCACCCCGGACGGAGCAGCGTGGCTCGCCTCGGCAGGAACGTATCCGCGGAGCATGCTCGCCCTCTGGGAGGAGCGCCCCGAGGCGCCGGTCGTGCTGCCCTGCGGCTCCGCCTTCGACGTCGTCAGCGCGCCCGCGGTGTTCGGGCGCCGCATGGTGGACCGGCTGTGGGAGGAGGGGCCGGGATCGGGTCCGGTGGCCGGATTCCGCGGCCGGCTGCTGCTGTTCGCCGCGCCCGGTACGGCGCAGCGGCTGCCCTCGCTGCTGCGGTGGGAGGAGTTCGGCCGTACGGGCGCCATCCCGCCCCTGCTGTGCCACGGCAAGGGCGACGCGGTGACCGTCCCGGCCCTGCTCGCCGCCACCCCCGCGACCTCGGGTGATTCCCGCTGGCTGGTCGCTCCGGACACCCGCCGGCCCTGGCTGCCGGGCCCCGAGACCGTGCTGTGGGCGGCGGTCCGGGCGGCCCGCGCCGCGGTGCGGATATCGATTTCGTCGTCCGCCGATCAGGATGCTAAGGTCTACGACGTCAGCAGGCGCCGCTAGCTCAGTTGGTTAGAGCAGCTGACTCTTAATCAGCGGGTCCGGGGTTCGAGTCCCTGGCGGCGCACGTTGTCGATGGCGAGGCATGTTCGCGGAAACGCGACCCGGCCTCGCCATCGTCGTTTCCGCGCGGCTGCGCCGCGCGCTGTGGGGGCTCCGCCACCCACACCCCCTGCTCCGTCGGCCCGGGTGGCCGCCGGCCGGGATCTCATCCCGGCGTGATCTTCACCGTCCATGCCCCCGACGCCGTGCGGTCCTCCGCCTCCACCCGTACGCCCGTGCCCGGCACGGTGAAGTTCTCGCCGAGGGCGACCGGGGCGTCCGCGAGGGGTGGGTAGACGGAGTTCTCCCAGCAGGCCTCGGTGTGCGGGTGGGCGTCGATCACCTGGACGGGCCCGTCGCCGGAGGCGGTGTCGCCGTTGACGCGGTAGACGAGGATGCCGGAGCGGCAGGCGCCGGCGTCGTTGCCGACCGGGCCGCGCGCCTCGAAGGCGAGCACGCTGTCGGGACCGGTCCGCACCAGTGCCAGCTTGGTCCCGTCGCCGAGCCCGAAGGCGGGCGCCCCAGCCGCGCCCGTGACCGGCGTCCCGGGCCCGGCGCTCAGCGGCTCCAGGGTCAGCCGGGTGGTCCGCCGCACACACACCACCTGCCGCGGCCGCAGCCAGCCCAGCTTCCACTTGTGCCAGCCGAGGAAATCCGGCGCCAGCGCGAACTGGCTGCCCATCAGGTCCCAGTCGCCCACATAGGTGTCCCAGTCGCCCTTGCCGTCGGCCGGGCGGTGGTAGAGGTCGGGCAGGTCGAAGACATGGCCGGTCTCATGGGCGAGAACCAGCCGGTCCGGCGGGTGCTTCTCGAACACCGTGACGACCCGCCGGATGTCCCGGCCGTCGGCCCGCAGCGGGGTGTCGAGGTTGACGACCTTCGTCGCGTCCGAGTCCACGCCGGGCGCGTCCGGGTCGGCGACGAAGTAGACGATGTCGTAGCGGGAGAAGTCCACCCGGGGGTCGGCGGCGGTGAGCGCGTCGCGCAGGTAGGCGGCCCGGTCGGCGGGCGACCAGTCGCGCTGTATGGCGTACGCCGTCGACGGCTTCGGCATCCGGATCCACCGCTTCAGGGGATGCGGGCGCAGGGTGAACCGGCCGTAGGAGGCGCGCTCGTAGAAGCGGCTGGTTTCCGGGAAGTGGTCGGCGGTCAGTTCGGCGGGGGTGGTGCGCGGGACCGCGTCCGGGAAGGACAGGAAGACCAGCACCGCGTCCAGCCGGCGGGTGGGGCGCGGATAGGCGGCGTTCCAGGTGTCCACCCCCTCCGAGTGGTGGGCCGCGGTGCGCTCCAGGGCGCACGGTCCGGCCGAGAAGGGTTCGGCCACCGAGGGCCCGGTGATCAGGGAGGTGGCGGCGAGCGCGGACAGCGTGGTGCACACCGCGGCGGTGCTGCGCAGTCGGGGACCCCTGAAGCGCGCGCGGGGAAACTGACGCAGCACGAAGCACCTCCGGGAGCGGTTGACGGGACACCGCACCCAGCCTGTGTGAATTTGTCGTACTACGCCCTGTTTGTCTGCCCCAGACGAGTGAGGGAGCCGACGCCCCCTCAGATCCGACACCCCCGAATCGCTCACGGAACGTCACAACCGGTCCGAGGCCGAAGAACCCGTCCAGTTGCGGGCAGAAACGATCTGTCAGAAGGGGTGTCCGATCCGGGACACTGAACAGTGGGTGGAAGGCCCCCGGGTCTGCCTCTATGATCGGCACACTTTCCGGCACGGACAGGGATCGAGTGCACTGCGGGAGCTAGCGGTGAGCGGAACGTCCGAAGGGCCGGCGCCCACGGCAGACCTCGACCGGGGCGCCGCAACAGAGAGTGACCACATCTATCGGTCCGTCTTCACGGACGCTCCTCTCCCCATGGCGGTGGTCGACCGCGAGGGACTGGTCGTCAGTGCCAACGACGGCCTCGGCGCACTGCTCGGCAGCCCGCCCGCCACTCTGGTAGGCCGGATCGCGGCCGACCTGGTGGACCTGGCCTCCGACGCCCGGACCTGGCACGCCTACCGCGAGGTGCTGCGCGGCCGCGAGGCCCGGCTGCGCTGCACCCGGCGGCTCAAGCACCCCGACGGGCAGTCGGTCTGGGCCCAGGTCGCGGTGCACCCGCTGCCCGCGCCGGCCGACGGCCTTCTGCTGTCCGTCACCGACATCAGCGCCCAACGTGAACTCCAGGGCCGGCTGCGGCACTTGCAGATGCACGACCCGGTGACCCGGCTGCCCAACCGCACCCTGTTCTTCGAGCGGCTGACGGCCGCGCTGGAGGCGGGGGCGTACGAGGACGGCGGGACCGGCCGGATCGGCCTGTGCTACCTGGACCTCGACGGTTTCAAGGCGATCAACGACACCCTCGGCCACCGCGTCGGCGACCGGCTGCTGGCCGCCGTGGCCGAGCGGCTCACGCGCTGCGCCGACGAGGCGGGGTACGCGAGAGCGAGCGCGCCGCTGGTGGCGAGACTGGGCGGCGACGAGTTCGCCCTGCTCGTCGAGGACTCGACGGGCACCGACCAACTGGCCGAGCTCGCCGAGTCGGTACTCAAGGCCGTCCAGGCGCCCTTCGACCTCGCGGACCGCCGGCTGTCGGTCTCGGCGTCCATCGGCGTCGTCGAACGGCATGCCGCCGGCACCACCCCGACCGCCCTGATGCAGGCCGCCGACACCACCCTTTACTGGGCCAAGGCCGACGGAAAGGCCCGCTGGACGCTCTTCGACCCCGAGCGCAACGCCCACCGCATGACCCGCCAGGCCCTCGCCTCCACCCTCCGGCCCGCCATCGATCGCGGCGAGTTCGTGCTGGAGTACCAGCCGCTGGTGGGAATGGAGGACGGCCGGCTGCGCGGCGTGGAGGCCCTGGTCCGCTGGAACCACCCGCAGTTCGGTGTCCTGACGCCGAATCGGTTCATCGGACTGGCCGAGGAGGACGGCTCGATCGTGCCGCTGGGCCGCTGGGCCCTGCGCACCGCCTGCCGTCAGGCGCGCCGCTGGCAGCTGGACCACCCGGACCGGCCGCCGCTGTTCGTCAGCGTCAACGTGGCCGTGCGCCAGGTGTGGGACTCCGACCTGGTGGCGGACGTGGCGCAGACCCTGGCCGAGACCGGCCTCGCGCCCGATCTGCTCCAGCTGGAGCTGACGGAGTCGGCCGTGATGGGCTCGGCCGGCAGGCCGTTGCAGGCGCTGCAGGCCCTCAGCGACATGGGCGTCCACATCGCCATCGACGACTTCGGCACCGGCTACTCCAACCTGGCCTACCTCAGCCGGCTGCCGGTGTCGGTCCTGAAGCTGGACGGGTCCTTCGTACGGGGCTTCCAGTACGAGAGCGACAAGGACGGGGCCGTACCGCCCAACCCGGCCGACGAGGTGGTCGTGGAGGCGATGATCCAGCTCGCCCACCGGCTGGGCCTGACGGTCACCGCGGAGTGCGTGGAGACCTCGGCACAGGCCACCCGGCTGCGCCGCATCGGGTGCGACACCGGCCAGGGCTGGCTGTACTCACGGCCGGTCTCCCCTGGCCGGATCGCGGAGTTGATGGGCGATCAGGCCTACGCGGTCGGCAACCCGTAGGCGTCCGCGATCAGTTCGTAGGAGCGCAGGCGCAGCTTTCCGGTGTGGGCGTGCGAGGTGAGCATCAACTCGTCGGCGCCGGTGCGCTTCTGCAGCGCGTCCAGGCCGGAGCGCACCTCCTCCGCCGAGCCGTGCACGATGTTGGCGGTCCAGGACTGCACGAACTCCTCCTCGTACGGGCTGAATTCGTGCTTCTCGGCCTCCTCGGGGTCGGGGAAGAGACCGGGGCGGCCGGTGCGCAGACGGATCATGTTGAGCGCCATGGCGCGGGTCTGGCGCCGCGCCTCGTGCTCGTCGTCGGTGGCGAGGGCGGAGACGCCGATGAGGGCGTAGGGCTCGTCGAGGACCTCGGAGGGCCGGAAGGACTCGCGGTACAGCTCCAGCGCCGGGACGGTGTTCTGCGCCGAGAAGTGGTGCGCGAAGGCGAAGGGCAGGCCGAGGGCGGCGGCGAGGCGGGCGCTGAAGCCGGAGGAGCCGAGCAGCCAGACCGGGGGCCGGTGCGGGGACTGGATTCCGCCGGGCGTGCTCCCCTGGATCGGGCCGGGGATCGCGTGGATGCGGCGGTAGGGGTGGCCGTCGGGGAAGTCGTCGTCCAGGAAGCGGGTGAGCTCCAGCAGCTGCTGGGGGAAGTCGTCGGCGCCCTCGTTGAGGGTGTCGGTGCGGCGCAGGGCGGTCGCGGTGGCGCCGTCGGTGCCGGGGGCGCGGCCGAGGCCGAGGTCGACGCGGCCGGGGGCCATGGCCTCCAGCGTGCCGAACTGCTCGGCGATGACGAGGGGCGCGTGGTTGGGCAGCATGACGCCGCCGGAGCCGAGGCGGATGCGCTCGGTGTGGGCGGCGAGGTGGGCGAGGATCACGGCCGGGGAGGAGGAGGCGACGCCCGGCATGGAGTGGTGCTCGGCGACCCAGTAGCGGTGGAAGCCGCGGGATTCCGTGAAGCGGGCCAGGTCGACGCTGGTGCGCAGGGCGTCGGTGGCGGTACTGCCGGCCCCCACCGTCACCAGGTCCAGCACGGAGAGGGGGACGGGGGCGGTGCCCTGCACCACGCCTCGGATCTCGTCTGCCACCACGGGGGATGCCTCCTGTTCGGTACGACGCGGGGTGCGCGAGCGGGTAACAGGAGGCACTCTCCGTTTTATTCCCGACCGGCCGCTCAGGCCTGCACGAGCGGCTCCCTCGTGAACAGCGCCCCCAGTCGCGGCGCGTTCACCCGCCGGTCGGCCAGCCGCAGCCCCTCCCAGACCGTGACCTGGTTGGCGGTGAGGACCGGCTTGCCGAGCTCCTTCTCCAGGGCCTGGACGTGGGCCGCGGTGTGCAGGGCCGTGTCCGGCAGCAGCAGGGCGTCGACGTCCGGGCGGTCGGCGGCCCGGGCCAGCGTCAGGACCTCGGCCTCGCCCCAGGTGCCGACCTCGGCGGCCGTGACGATCCCGGCGCCGTGGACGTGCGCCACCTCGAAGCCGCCCGCCCGCAGGAAGTCCGCGAAGAGGCCGGCCACGTCCTCGGGGTAGGTCGCGGCGACCGCCACCCGGTGGGCCTTGATCTCGCGCAGCGCGTTGACGAAGGCGAACGACGTCGAGGAGGCCGGCATCCCGGCCGCGACGGCGAGGCCGCGCACCTGCTCGTGGGCACCCTCCCAGCCGTAGACGAAGCTGCCGCTGGTGCAGGCCCAGACCACGGACTCGGCGCCCGCCATGCGCAGTTCCTCGACGCCCGCCGCGAGCCGCTCGGCCGAGCCCATCCGCCGCAGCGCGTCCACGCGGTGCGCGTCCTCGCCGATCTCGGTGTGGATGAGGTCGAGGCGGATGTCGCTGCCGAGCAGCTGCTCGATCCGCGGGTAGTCGTCCTCGGCGGAGTGGCCGGGGTAGAGGAATCCGAGTGCGGTCATGCCATGCCTTCCTGCTGCTGTTCACCGTCCGGAAGTTCCGGCAGTACGGGGCCCGAGCGCGCCGCCGGATCGATCAGCGCCTGATACGGGCCCATGGCCCGAGTACCCATTCGGGCGAGCGCCGCCCACATCGTCACCTGGTTGGCCGAGATCACCGGCATGCGCAGTTCAGCCTCCAGCTGCGGGATGACGTCGTAGGTCGGCAGGTTGGTGCAGCTGATGAACAGCGCGTCCGCGCCGCGCCGCCCGCCGCCGCGCACGGCCTTGCGGGCCATGGCCGCCACCTCGCGGTACGGCACCTTCCAGATGTGCCTGGTCAGACCCATGAACGCGCACCCGGCGACGGTGACGCCCGCCTCGGCCACGTACTCCCGCAGCGCGCGGGTGACCGACACGGTGTACGGGGTCACCAGCGCCACCCGGTGCGCTCCGAGCGCCGCCAGCGCCTCCAGGAGCGCGCCCGAGGTGGTGACCGAGGGCATCGCGCCGGCGCGGGTCATCGCCGCGCACATCGCCCGCTCGCCGGCGATCCCGCCGACGAAGCTGCCCGAGGTGCAGGCGTAGGCGACGACCTCGGGCGAGATCGCGGTCAGGGTGCGCACCGCGTCGTCCAGGGTCTCGTGCTCGCTGACCAGCCGGGCCAGGTCGAGACTGACCTCGACCGGCACGTACGGCGTCCGCGTCAGATGCAGGGAGACGTCGTCGGGGACCCAGCGCCACAGCTCGCGGTCCAGCGCGAAGTCGAAGGGTGCCACGACTCCGACTCCGCGCTGCGGCCGCGGTCCGCCGAGAAAGGAGACATCCATGCCGGGCACCGCCCTCACTGAGGGAAAGGGGTGGGCAACGGACCGTGCGCACGCCCGTGTTGACGAAGGTAGGTTCGGGTGCGAGCGTGGTCAAACCTCGCATGTCAGACGGCCGCCACCCACCGGAATCGAGCCCTCCTGCATGACTGTCCCCACCCTTCTGGTCCTGGACGCCGATCCCCTCCCCCGCCTCGGCAGGCTCACCGGCCGGGTCCGCGTCGAGCACGCCGACGACTCCACGCTCGCCGAGCGGCTGCCGCACGCGGACGTGCTGCTGGTCTGGGACTTCGCTTCCACGGCGGTGCGGGACGCCTGGCCGGGCGAGGGCCCGCGGCCGCGCTGGGTGCACACGGCGAGCGCGGGCGTGGACCATCTGATGTGTCCGGAACTCGCCGCGTCCGACACGGTGGTGACCAACGCCCGCGGTGTCTTCGACCAGCCGATCGCGGAGTACGTCGCCGCCCTCGTGCTGTCCATGGCGAAGGAGTTGCCGCGGACGTGGGAGCTGCAGCGGGAGCGGACCTGGCGGCACCGGGAGACCCAGCGGGTGGCGGGCACGCGCGCGGTGGTGGTCGGCTCGGGGCCCATCGGCCGGACGATCGCCCGGCTGCTGAAGGCGCTCGACGTGACGACGGCGATCGTCGGGCGCACCCCGCACACCGGCATCCACGGCCCCGAGGACCTCGACCGGCTGATCGCCCGCGCCGACTGGGTGATCGCGGCGGCGCCGCTCACCGAGCAGACGTACGGCATGTTCGACGCGCGCCGGTTCGACGTGATGCAGCCCTCGGCCCGGTTCATCAACATCGGGCGGGGCGCTCTGGTGGTCGAGGACGCGCTGGCGGAGGCGCTGGCCAAGCGGTGGATCGCGGGCGCCGCGCTGGACGTCTTCGAGCACGAACCCCTCGCGCCCGACAGCCCGTTGTGGGAGGTCCCGGGCCTGATCGTGTCCCCGCACATGAGCGGTGACACCGTCGGCTGGCGCGATCAGCTCGGTGCGCAGTTCGTGGAGTTGTGGGAGCGCTGGGAGGCGGGCAGACCCCTGCTGAACGTGGTCGACAAGAAACGCGGGTACGTACCGGGACGCTGAACCGCCGAGCCATGGAGGGCAGATGACGGATCCCGACCTCACAGGACTGACCGCCGCACGACTCGTGGAGGGCTATCGCAAGGGCGAGTTCAGTCCGGAGGAGGCCACCCGGGCCGTACTGGAGCGGGCCGAGCGGATCCAGCCGGAGGTGAACGCGTTCGTACGGCTGCTGCCCGAGCAGGCGCTGGCGCAGGCCCGGGAGTCGACGGACCGCTGGCGGCGCGGTGAGCCGAGGGGCCTGCTCGACGGGGTTCCGACGACGGTGAAGGACATCATCCTGCTGCGCGGCGCCCCCACCCTGAGGGGCTCGAAAACCGTTTCGGAGCAGGGTGGTTGGGCCGAGGACGCGCCGTCCGTCGCCCGGCTGCGCGAGCACGGCGCGGTGTTCGTGGGCAAGACGACGACCCCGGAGTTCGGCTGGAAGGGCGTCACCGACTCGCCCCTGTCCGGGGTGACCCGCAATCCGCACGACCCGGCCCGTACCGCCGGCGGCTCCAGCGGCGGCGCGGCGGCCGCGGTGGCCCTCGGCGCGGGCCCGCTGGCCCTTGGCACGGACGGCGGCGGCAGTGTCCGCATCCCGGCGGCCTTCTGCGGGATCTTCGCGCTGAAGCCGACCTACGGCCGCGTCCCGCTCTATCCCGCGAGCGCCTTCGGCACGCTGGCGCACGTGGGCCCGATGACCCGGGACGCGGCGGACGCGGCGCTGCTGCTCGACGTGATCGGGACGCCGGACCCCCGCGACTGGTCGGCGCTCGGGCCGGCCCCGGCGTCGTTCTCGGCGGGACTTGCGGGCGGGGTGCGGGGGCTCCGCGTGGCGTACTCGCCGACGCTCGGCGGACAGGTGGCCGTGCAACCGGCGGTGGCCGCGGCGGTGCGGCGCGGGGTGGAGCGGATGGCGGAACTCGGCGCGTACGTCACCGAGGCCGACCCCGACTTCGCCGACCCGGTGGACGCCTTCCACACCCTGTGGTTCTCCGGGGCGGCCCGGGTGACCTCGCAACTCGGCCCGCGGCAGCGGGAGTCGCTGGACCCGGGGCTGAAGGAGGTCCGCGCGGCGGGGGCCCGGTTCTCCGCGCTGGACTACCTGGCCGCGGTGGACGTCCGCATGGAACTGGGCCGCCGCATGGGCCGCTTCCACGAGTCCTACGACCTCCTCGTCACCCCCACCCTGCCGATCACGGCGTTCGAGGCGGGCGCGGAGGTGCCGAAGGGCTCGGGGCACCGGCGCTGGACCGGGTGGACGCCGTTCACGTACCCGTTCAACATGACGCAGCAGCCGGCGGCGACGCTGCCCGTCGGCACGGACGCGGACGGACTGCCCATCGGCCTGCAGCTGGTGGCCGCACGGCACCGGGACGACCTGGTGCTGCGGGCGGCTCATGCGCTCTACGAGGCCAGGCCCCTCTGATGGATCTCCGTGGGGGAAGGAGCGGCGTTCGGTGCGTGCGATCGGCGTGCGGCGGTGAGGGTCGTGTGGCGGAGCCACCTGGCCCTCACCGTCGTGCGGCGAGCGTGTGTGCCGGGCGTCGCGACGCCGCGGAGATCCCTCAGAGGGGCCTGGGTCAGCGGCGCCGGAAGCTGAGCGTCTCCCCCGCCGCTCCCGAGCGCCACAGGTCGTTGCAGGCCTCGGCCATCGCCTCCAGGCCCTCGACGACCTGGCCCCAGACGATGCCGGGCACCCAGCCGACGTCGGCGTTGAGCAGCAGGTTGTTGCGCTCGTAGAACAGGGCCAGGTCGACCACCGTCGTGCCCGGGCGGACCTCGCGGTCGTAGCCGTAGGCCTTGGTGCCCAGTTCCGTGCCCGCGAAGGAGAAGTAGCACAGGTCGCCGGGGATGGGGGTGACCGTCGGGTTCTCCAGGGGTGGCTCCCGGTCGGCGAACGGCGGGAAGAGGGCGTAGATCTCGTTGCGCGCGTACTTGGCGTGGTAGACGTCGCCGCCCAGGGGAAGGGCGTCCCACACCGCGGCGCAGGTGCGGGGCGCGCGTTCGTCGAGGAGTCTCGCCGTGCAGCTGACGCCCCGCCTGTCCAGGGAGACTTCGATGTGACGGTCGGCCATGTGCCCTCCTGTCGGCCTCTGCCTTCCCTGTTGCTGCCCGCACAGTGAACGGCCGCAAACGGCCGGCATAGGCACGATCGGCCTGGGTAGGCGCGCGCCCATGGCTCCACCACAGGGGAAGAATCCAGCAGACGACATAAGAACCGACGAGGTGAAAGGCATCCGGCGCCGCTCGCTGCTCGCGGGGGTGGCGGCGCTCGGCGTGGCGGGCACGACCAGCGCGTGCAGCAGAGTTGCGACCGCAGACACCGGCGACGGCGGCCATCTGCTGGAGCAGCTGCGGGCGAAAGGCGTGGTCCGGCTGGGCCTGGCGGGCGAACAGCCCTACGGCTACATCGGCAAGGACGGAAAGATGACGGGCTCGGCGCCCGCCATCGCCGAGCGCATCTTCAAGCGGCTCGGCGTCGACCGGGTCGAGCCGTTCGCGACGGAGTTCGGCTCGCTCATCAGCGGCCTGAACTCCCTTCAGTTCGACTGTGTCGCGGCGGGCATGTACATCACGCCGGAGCGCTGCGGCCAGGTCATCTTCGCCGACCCCGAGTACCAGATGCGCGACGCCTTCATCGTGCCGAAGGGGAACCCGAAGAACCTGCGCACCTACAAGGACATCGCCAGGACGGGCGCCCGGATGGCCACCGGCGTCGGCTACGCGGAGATCGACTACGCCAAGGAGGCGGGGGTCGAGCACATCACGACCCTGCCGGACCAGCTGGCCGGTCTCCTCGCGGTCGAGCAGGGCCGCGTCGACGTCTTCGTCGGCACGGCGGTCACCGTGCGCAACGTCGTGAAGGAGACCGGCTCCACGAAGGCGGAAGGGACCCCGGAGGTCACCCCGTACATGGACGGCAAACCGGTCATCGACGTCGGCGCCTTCGCCTTCCGCAGCCCGGAGACCCACCTCCGCGACGCCTTCAACCGCGAACTGCGCACGATGAAGCGCAGCGGTGAACTGCTGGAGGTCATGCGGCCCTTCGGATTCACGAAGGACCAGATGACGACCATCACCGCCGAGGAGAAGTGCAAGCCATGAGCGAAATCAGCTGGGGTTTGTGGAAACTCCTCCTCAACGGCGTGTGGATCACCGTCCAGCTCACCGTCTTCAGCGCCGCGCTCGCCGCCGCGGTGGCCTTCGTCATCGGGCTGGCGCGCACGCACCGCCTGTGGGTCGTGCGCTTCGTCTCCGGCGCCTACTTCGAGATCTTCCGCGGCACCTCCGCGCTGATCCTGATGTTCTGGATCTTCTTCGTGCTGCCGATCGGCTTCGGCTGGCAGCTGGTGCCGATGTGGGCGGCCGTGCTGGCCCTGGGTCTGAGCTACGGCGCCTACGGCTCGGAGGTCGTACGCGGCGCGGTCCAGGCCGTGGCACCGGCCCAGCGCGAGGCGGGCGTCGCGCTCAGCTTCACGCCCGCCCAGCAGCTGCGCAAGATCATCCTGCCGCAGGCCTGGCCGGAGATGGTCCCGCCGTTCAACAACCTGCTCATCGAGCTGCTCAAGGGCAGCGCGCTGGTGTCGATCATGGGCGTCGGCGACATCGCCTTCGGCGCCTCGCTGGTGCGCAACGCCACCGGCCAGAGCGCGCCCGTCTACACGGTCATCCTCGTCATGTACTTCGTGCTCGCGTTCGTCCTCACGCGCGGCATGCGCCTGGTGGAGCGGCACGCCAAGGCGAGCGTCGGCCGCGCCCCGCACAAGCGCGAGGGCCTGCGGATTCGGATGAACGGCGGCCGCGGCGACGAGCTCGCGTCCTCCGGCGCTACCACCGCGGGAGGTGCCCGATGACCTGGGACTGGAACGCCGTCGGCGACTTCATGCCGATGTTCTGGCACGGCCTGCTGGTCACCCTGGAGGCACTGGCGCTCGGCGCCCTGCTCGCCTTCACCCTGGGCCTGGTGTGGGCGGTGCTGCAGCGCTCGGAGCACGCCGTGGTGCGCTGGCCGGTGACGGCGGTCACCGAGTTCGTCCGCAACACCCCGCTGCTGGTGCAGCTGTTCTTCCTCTTCTACGTGCTGCCCGAGTGGGGTCTCACGCTCTCGGCGCTCGCCACCGGTGTGATCGGCCTGGGCCTGCACTACTCGACGTACACCGCCGAGGTGTACCGCGCCGGCATCGACGGCGTGCCCGCGGGCCAGTGGGAGGCGGCCACCGCGCTGAGCCTGCCCCGCCCGCGCACCTGGTTCGCGGTGATCCTGCCGCAGGCGATCAGGCGTGTCGCGCCGGCGCTCGGCAACTACGTCGTCGCGATGCTCAAGGACACGCCGATGATCTTCGTGATCGGTGTGCTGGAGATGCTGGGCGAGGCGCGGCAGTACTCCGCCCAGACCTTCCACACCGTCGAGCCCATCACGGTCGTCGGCATCGCCTTCATCCTCATCTCCTACCCGGCATCCCTTCTCCTGCGAGTCCTGGAGCGTCGTCTTGTCCGCTGACAGCAACCTCTCGAAGGAAAGCGCCGCGCTGACGGCGGCCAACCCCGCGGTGGACGGCAGCGAGCTGATCCGCTTCGACAAGGTCACCAAGCGCTTCGGCAGCAACACCGTCCTCGACTCCCTCGACTTCACGGTCTCCTCCGGCAAGCACGTCACCCTCATCGGCCCGTCCGGATCGGGCAAGACGACGATCCTGCGGCTGCTGATGACCCTGACCAGGCCGGACGAGGGCACCATCAAGGTCGACGGCGACTACCTCACGCACGAGGAGCGCGGCGGCGCGCTCGTCCCGGCCGGCGAGAAGCACGTGCGCGAGGTCCGCAAGAAGATCGGCATGGTGTTCCAGCAGTTCAACCTGTTCCCCAACATGAAGGTGATGCGGAACATCACCGAGGCCCCGGTCCACGTCCTCGGCCTGTCCGCGGACGAGGCGGAGGCGCGGGCCCGGGAGCTGCTGGAGCTGGTGGGGCTGACCGAGCACGCCGACAAGTACCCGACCCAGCTGTCCGGCGGCCAGCAGCAGCGCGTCGCCATCGCCCGCGCTCTCGCCATGCGCCCGCAGGTGCTGCTGTTGGACGAGGTGACCTCCGCGCTCGACCCGGAGCTGGTGGCCGGGGTGCTGGACGTGCTGCGCGACATCGCGCACACCACGGACATCACGATGCTGTGCGTCACCCACGAGATGAACTTCGCGCGGGACATCTCCGACGACGTCCTGATGTTCGACGCGGGCCGGGTGATCGAGTCCGGCTCCCCGGAGAAGATCTTCAGCGAACCGGACCACGAGCGCACCCGGCAGTTCCTCAGCGCGGTGCTGTGACCGGTCCCGGGTTTTCGACCTCGGAAGTTGAACCCATTTCAACTTCCGAGGTCGAAGCGTCGGGGCACGCCTCTGGCATATGCCAGAGGTCCCGCGCTCCTGCTGGGAGCCGTGCACGGACCTCCGGAAACTCGTCAACAGCCGCTCACAACACGCTTCTTGGCCGTTATCGTGGAACGGATTCGCTGTCCAGGACTACGGCCCAGTTGTAGAGCGACGCTTACAGACCGGAGCGTCGCGGAGCTACCGAGCGAGCGCAGGGGGAACACCGTGGCGCTGAAGCACGAGCCGACCGCGCCGTACCACTCGGCCCAGGACGCCTTGCGCGTCCTGGAGACCGTGGCACGGCACACGACCGGAATCAACGACACCGAGCTCGTCCGGCACACCAACCTCGACCCGGAGCGGCTGACCACCCTCCTGAGGATGCTGCGCCGCGAGGGATACGTGGAGCAGATCACCGACGGGGCGTACATCTCCGGCGACGCCCTCAGTCGCCTCGGCTCCGCGCAGGGCCGCGAGAAGGCGCTGCGCGACAAGATCCAGCGCACGCTGGACCGGCTGCGCGACTCCGTGGGCGCGGCCGTCTACCTCAGCCGATACGTCGACGGCGAGGTGAGGATCGCCCAGTACGCGGACGGCCCGACCACGCCGGTGGTCCACGAGTGGGTGGACTTCCGCTCCTCGGCCCACGCCACCGCGATCGGCAAGAGCCTGCTCGGCCAGCTCGACCCGGCCGGCCGGCGCGACCATCTGGCCCGCCACAAGCTGCCGAGGCTCACCTCGCGCACGATCACCAGTGACCGGCTGCTGCTGTCCCGGCTGGAGTCCCAGCCGCCCACCATGCCCCACCTGGACCTCCAGGAGTACGCGATCGGCACGGTCTGCGCGGCCGTGCCGATCACCGCCGGGTCGGCAGTGGGATGCCTGGCGCTGTCCCTGCCGGTGGAGCACGCCCACCGGCTGCGCCGGGCCGCCGACACCCTCAACCGGAACGCGGCTCCCGTGCTGCTGAGCCTGACGATCTAGACCGTCCGGCCTCCCGGGGAGTGGTCGGAAGCACCCCCCGGGACCGGGTAGTATTTTCTTCGTCGCCGACCACAGGCCCCCAGGTCAAGTGGTGGGTGAGAGTCATGCGCCGCTAGCTCAGTTGGTTAGAGCAGCTGACTCTTAATCAGCGGGTCCGGGGTTCGAGTCCCTGGCGGCGCACCGGACCGATGGGTCTCTCGTGGGAGCGAGAGGCCCATCGGCGTTTTCCGGGGTCAGTCTCCGATAGGTGCGCTCCCCCGGCGGGCGCCACCACACCGGCTCGGGGCATCGCAGGCCCTCGCGCCTGAGTGCGGCCCGGTGGATCTTGTTGGTGGCGGTGACCGGCATCCGCTCCACCACTCGCACGAACCGGGGCGCCATCTTCGTGCCGAGATCCGGCTGGGCGGCGAGGAAGGCGGCGAACCCGGCCGGCTCGAAGCTCCCGGCGATCGTCGCCATCACCTGGTCGCCGGTCACCGGGTCGGGCACCGCGTACACGGCGACGGCGTCGGCGCCCTCGTACCGGGCGAGGATGTTCTCGATCATCGCGGCGGCCAGGTTCTCGCCGTCGACGCGGATGCGGTCGTCGGTGCGGCCGGCGAAGTACAGGTATCCGGCGGCGTCCCGGTAGAAGAGGTCACCGGTCCAGTAGGCGCCGCCGCGGCGCCGCTCGGCCTCCGCCGCGGGGTTGCGCCAGTACCCCTCGAAGGGGTTCGGACCGCGGTTGACCAGTTCCCCGATCGCCTCGTCCCCGTTGAGCAGCCGCCCCTCGGCGTCGAACCGGGCCGTCCGGCACTCCCGCCCCGTCTCCCGGTCGAGTACGACGAGACCGGGCCCCGCCCGCCCCACCGCCCCGGCCGGCGTCCCCGGCGACCACTGGATTGCCGCCCCGCCCTCCGAGGAGCCGTAGCCCTCCACCAGCCGCACCCCGAACCGCCGCTGGAAGGCCGCCGCGTCCACGGCCCCCGCCTCCGTGCCGAAGCCGAGCCGGAGGGGGTTGTCGCGGTCGTCCGCGCGCTCCTCGGTCGCCAGGACGTACTGCACGGCCCGGCCGACATAGGTGAAGTACGTCGCCCCGAACCTCCGCACGTCCGGCAGGAAGCCCGAGGCGGAGAACCGCCGCCTGAGCGCCACCCCCGCCCCGGCCACCAGCGCGGGCGCCCAGTCGGCGATCACGGCGTTGCCGTGGAACATCGGCATGCAGACGTAGTGCACGTCCTCGCGCCGCACCCCGAACTGCCCGGCCAGGGAGGCCCCGGCGGCGGCGAGCCGGCCCTGGGTGCAGATCGCGGCCTTGGGGGCGCCGGTGGAGCCGGAGGTGAAGTAGAGGAGCAGACGGTCCTCGGGGCAGGCGCGGGACGGGTCCGGCACGGCGGTCGCGTACGGGGCGAGGAGGCGGTCGTACTCCTCGCCGTCCGTCGACAGCACGCGCACGTCCGGGAGTTCGAGGCCGGCGAGGAGCGGGAGGTGGGCGTCCTCGGTGACGACGATCCGGCACTCGGTGTGCAGGATGTCGCGGGCCAGCTCCGGGCCGCGACGGGTGGGGTTGACGCCGGCGACGGCGGCCCCGGCGAGGGCCGCGGCCGCCAGCCACAGCGGGTACTCGAGGGTGTTGTCGAGCAGCACGCCCACGTGCGGTTCGGCGCCGGGCGGCAGGAGGTCGGCCAGCAGGGCCGCCCGGGCCGCGGCACCGGCGGCGAACTCGTGATGGGTGAGCACCCGGTCCTCGCACCACAGGCCGGGACGGTGGTCGCCCCACCGCCCGGCGACGAGCTCCGCGACCGTGCGCCTTTTCGCCTCACTGGACTCCATGGCGGCGCACGGTAGTTGACGGTACGTCAGATGTGGAGGGCTACGGCATCACGTCGCCCAGCATGCTGAAGCCGGCGTGCACGGTGAGCATGAAGAGGAGGCAGAAGGCGATGAACACGCCGAAGAAGGCGAGCAGGCAGCCCTGTTCGGCGAGCAGCCGACCGGGGCGGGGCGGCTTCGCCGTGGCCCGCTCGGGGTGCACGGCGGTGTAGCGCACGGTGACGATGTCGCCGGTGACGATCGTCCGCGGCCCGTCGCGCTCCTCGAAGCGGACGGCGCGGCCCTCGCGGGTGGTGAACTCGTAGACGTGGTGCAGTGTCGTGCTCACGGAGCTGTCGCCGCCGCCCCCGCTGGTCGTGGTGTAGGTGTTCAGGCAGCGCGCCTCGGCGGTGAGCCCGCTGTTCCAGGCGCCGCTGATGTGCCGGGCGCGGCGCATCATGCCGATGATGGCGCTGAGCGCGAGGGCGATCATGAGGCCGGGCACGATGTAGAAGAAGGTTTCCATGGACGTCCCCCGAGGTCGAAACGCCGGCCTCAGACGGCCGGCGTGGCAGGAACCTACCCACGCCGGCCGGGCGATTGGCTCAAGGAACCCTCAGAACGTGACGTCCGAGCAGGCGTAGAACGCGTTGCCCGTGTCGGCGATCGTCCACACGGCGACGATCACATGGCGTCCGCTGAGCCCGGACGGCAGGGTGCCGCTGTGCGAGAGGGTGGAGGGGGGCCGCCGGCCGCCGTAGGGGACGGTCAGGAACGGTGTGGTGTCGAGGTCGGAGCGGGCCAGGTTGTGGTTCTGGTTCCAGCCCTGCCGGGTGACGTAGTACTTGAAGTCGGTCGTGGCGTGCATGGCGGTGAACTGCCAGCGGAAGGTGTAGCTCTGACCACCCGTCACCTTGGTGGCGGGCCAGGTGCCGCCGGACGGCGTCCGAGGGCTGTCGAGCTGGGCGAAACGGGTGTTGCCGCCGGAGCAGATCGCGCCGTCGGCCGGTCCGGAGGCCGGGAAGCCCTTGGGGCCCTCGACGCTCTGCGGCTCGTACTGGATGTCGCCGCAGTTGGTCACCGTGCCGTTGGCGCAGAGCTTCTGCCTGCTGATGGGGAGGTCGGTGTAGCCGTGGCCGCTGGCGCCGCCGGTGGACAGCACGAGTGCTCCGGTGGTCGCGAGGCCGACCACGGCCCCGTAGAACTTGGTCTTTCTGCGCATGCTGCCGCTCCTGGAGAACGTGGGGGAAGTTCCGTGAGGCGTGCAGGTCTAGACCAAGTCTCAGATTATTGCCGCGGGTTGACCATGTCCATACCATTCACGGCGTCTGTTCTCCGCGTCCGGAGCAGAAGGCGACCGTCAGGTCCTTCACCAGCGCCTTGCGTTCGTAGTCGTCCAGTTGGACCAGTCCGCGCACGGTCAGCCGGGTCACCGTGTCCTCCACCGAGTCCACCACCGACGTCAGCACGCTCGCCCGGTGCTGGGCGTCCAGCGCGGCGATACGGCGGCGGTGCATCGCGGCGGCGACCTCGGGGGCGTACTCGATACGGACCGGCCGGACCGAGAACACCTCGAGACCGACCGGCGCCGCGTCCGCCGCGACCACCCGGGTCAGCGCCTCCCCGGCCGCCTCGACCGAGTCCCGCGGCCCGCCCGGCATCTCCACCGGCACCCGCGCCAGCCCCGCCTCCACGCACTCGCGCAGGTACGTCTCGTGGTCCTCGACACCGAGCACCGCCCGCGCGGTGTCCCGCACCCGCCACACCACCAGCACCACGACCCGGAGCGCGACCCCGTTGCCGTCGGCCGCCGGCATGGGCTCGCTCCGCCAGTGCCGCAGCCGTACGTCGACCCGGCGGCGCAGCAGCAGGGGGTTGACCCACAGCAGGCCGGTGCGCCGGACCGTCCCCCGGTAGCGGCCGAACAGCCCCAGCACCCAGGCCCGCCCGGTCCGCCCGCGCGCCAGGCCCCCGAAGCCGAACAGACCGAGGGTGCCGGCGCCCGCGTACGCGGCCCACTGCGCGGGGCCGAGACCGGCGCCCGCGTACGCCGGCAGCCTGAGCGCCTCCACCGCGAGCGGCGGCAGGACGCCCGCCCACCAGGAGTTCGCCAGAGCGCCGGCCAGCCCGCACGTCCCGGCGAGGACGCCCGCCGCGCCGGGCAGCACCCTGGCCCGGCGTTCGGCCAGTTCGGGGTCGACCTGCGGTGCCGGGCGGGGTTTGACCGGTACCGGGTGGCGCAGGCGCGGTTGCTCGCCGGTGCCCTGCCGGCGGCCGACGACCGCGGGGCGCACCGGCACCGGCGCGGGGTCGGGATCGTCGCGGAAGAGCAGGTGGACGGGGATTTCCATGGTCGCCTCGTTCTGGATGAGACGGGCGGGTCCGGATCTGCTCGGCCCCTCGGACTCGGGGTTCGGTGAAGTGGTCGTCGTGCTCATGCGTGCCTCCAGCCTCCGCGCCAGATGCGTCACAACAGATGGGTCACCACGGGTGGATCACAACAGGTGGTCACAGCCGAACGGCTCAGGAGAACAGGCGCCTCCACGTCTCCGGCCCCGGAAAGCCGTCCGCCGCGCCGCCCCGCCAGCCCTGGGTGCGCTGGAACGCCTCGACGTTACGGCGGTCCGCCTCGCCCCATCGCGGACCCGGACCCTTCGTGTAGTACTTGCCGAACCCTTTCTTCACCAGCTGCCTCCCGAGCAGCGTGACGTACCGGTTGTTCGCGCCCGGCCGGAACATCGAGCGTCCCGGATAGCCGGGCACACCGTGGGAGGCGGGCGGTCCCGCGGCGCCGGTCGACGGAGCCGTGCCCGTGCCGCCGGCCGGGGTCGTGCCCGCCGCCGGCACGTTCCTGCCCTTCCCCGTCACCAGCAGCGCCCAGGTCTCCGGCCCCGGCAGCCCGTCGGCGTCCGCCCCCTGCCAGCCCTGGGCCAGCTGGAAGGCCTGGGTGGCCCGCCGGTCGGCGTCGGACCAGCGCGGGCCGGGGCCCGAGGTGTAGAAGCGGGCGGCGCCCCGCGCCACGAGCATCTGCCCGAGCTGGGTGACGTACGGGTTGTCGGCTCCGGGGCCGAAGTACCCCGCTCCGGGGAACACCGTGGCCGGGTGGTCCGAGGAGGCCGGTGTGACCGGCGTCGACCCCGTCCCGGAGCCGCCCGCGTCCGCCGCGAGCCCCTTGTACCGGTAGGCGAGGTACTGGTCCGAGTGGCTCCAGTAGGCGTACGGGGTGGCCTGCCGGCGGGCGTGCGGGGGGGTCTCCTCGTAGGCGATGTAGTAGGTGTGCGTGTAGTCCGTCCAGCCGCCGAAAATGACGACGTGCGAGCCGCTCTCCGGGTTCGCCGGATTGTGGAACAGCAGAATGTCGCCGGGTTCCAGGGCGTCCTTGGGAATGCGGTCCCCGAACTTGTCGAGGCTGCCCGTCCATTCGTTCCCGGGCAGGTTCCAGGCCATCGAGACGAACCCCGAGCAGTCCTGCCGGTAACCGTCGGACCAGTAGTCCGTCATGCTGTACGGCACCTCGGCGGCCACCCACACCTTGGCCCGGTTGATGATCTCCGCGCGGGTGGTCGTGGGCGTCCGGAGGGTCTGGGCCGGCTCGACGGGCTTGCCGCCCGGCCCGTGCAGCGGGGCCTTGCCGCCCTGTGGGGTGGCGGGCTCGTCACCCGTGTCACCTGCGGGAACGCCAGGTCCCGGGGGTACGTGGGGCGCGGCGACCGCCGGTGGGACATGTCCGGCGCCCAGAGCCGCGGCGGCAGCGGCGACGATCACCGCCCGGTGGGCGGCGGGGTGGTGGAACGTGCGGGAACGGGGAAGGACCCGGCGCCAGTGAAGGCATCCGGGGCAGTCGCAGTCGCTCGCGGGATCGAATTCCTCGAATACCGGAGTCTCCATGCGATTCCCCTCACACTGCAGGCCGAAATCTCCGCACTCGTGCACGTCGATCAGTTTCCCAACTGTCCTCCGCGCGCGCATTCTGACGGTCCGAATGACGTAACGCCGCTCACCCTCGCCCCGGCTCGCCGGCCCGCCCGCGGTCCGGAGCACCCCCGGAGATCGGGTAGAGTGACGACGTCAGCAGGCGCCGCTAGCTCAGTTGGTTAGAGCAGCTGACTCTTAATCAGCGGGTCCGGGGTTCGAGTCCCTGGCGGCGCACGTTGTCGATGGCGAGGCATGTTCGCGGAAAGCGCGAACCGGCCTCGCCATCGTCGTTTCTGCGCGGCTGCGCCGCGCGCCGTGGGGGCTCCGCCACCCACACCCCCGGCACCGGCGGGGGGCCCTTCGCATGTGGCTGGAAGCGGGGACCTCGCCCTGTTTGGCCGGATACCCTCTCGCCATGGCAGCCCGAGACCTCCAGGAGCGGATCAAGAAGCTCATCATCGACCGCAGACTGCCCTCCGGGGCCCCGCTGCCGACCGAGCCGGAGCTGATGGAGTTCCTGGGCGCGAGCCGGAACTCGGTGCGCGAGGCGCTCAAGGCGCTGCAGGCGATGGGCATCGTGGAGATCCGGCACGGATTCGGGACGTACGTCGGCCCGATGTCGCTGGCCCCGATGATCGAGGGCCTGGCCTTCCGCACGGTGGCCGGGCACCACCGCGGCGAGGACTCCCTGCTCCAGTTGCTGGAGCTGCGCGAGGCGGTGGAGACGGGGCTGGTGTCGCGGCTCGCGGGCCGGATCCCGGAACGGGACCTCGTTGAACTCGACGCGCTCGTGGACCGTATGGAACGGCAGGCCGCACAGGGAGGTGCCGGCCTGGCCGAGACCGACCGCGCGTTTCACGCCACCCTCTACCGGGGTCTGGACAACGTGTTGCTGGGCGAGGTCCTGGAGGCGTTCTGGGACGCCTTCCACCGTGTGCACACGGACCTGGGAGGCGCTCCGCCCGACCACAAGATCACCTGCAGACAGCACCGGGACATCCTCGACGCGGTGCGGTCCGGCGACTCGGCACGGGCGGAGGAGGCCATAAGAGAGCACTTCGGCAACCTTCGCGCACGGCTGTCCACCACTGACCCACAAGACCCCCACAGGCACCGCAATGAACGTGTATGACCGGTAAACAGCGCGTTTCGCATCTTGCGATCATGCTGAACGCCGTAGAACCCTGTTCTCCACGATGCTGCGGATACGCGGCAGTTGGGGGACTAGTAAGCGGTTGCGTCGTTCTGCGGGGATAGGGGGCCCTGTTCACGAGCCGATGCCGAGGGGGGCATCATGCAACCGGAAGGGCGCGGTTCCATGTCTACGGCTGTGGAAAGCGTGGTGGCCGTGGCCCGCCGCTGACACGCCTGTGAGGGGTCGAGGGGGACCTTTCACGGGTGGTAAGGAAACGACACGACACGCGGTCACCCGCGTGTGGGGGGATGACTCATGACGTCGACGCCGACGGGCGCCCGGCATAACTTCGACCCGTCCGAAACCACCCAGCTCAGAACGGATCCGCACCGGAACAGCACGACGGGCCAGTTCCGGCGGATCAAGAAGACCCTGCCGAGATACGACTACGAGCACTACAGCCGGCTGGCCGGCCCCCTCACCCAGCCCGACCCGGACAAGCCCTACAAGGTGCAGTACCGCTCCCTGCTCTCGCAGGAGCCGCACCGCATCAGGGCCGCCCTCATGCTGGGCGCGGCCCCGCTGCTGTCCCTGGTCCTGCTGGCCTGGCTGCTGCAGCCGGAGCACTGGACCGAACGCGACTACCCGGCCTTCGACTTCCTGCCGGTGCTGGACGTCGTGATGCTCGTCTCGATCGGCCTGATCGAGTTCTTCCGCTGCATGAACGTGCTGTCGAACGCGCACGCCACCCTGGTCGCCCGCGACCCGGTCCCGGTGGTGCCGGAGACCGGCACGAGAGTCGCGTTCATCACGACGTACGTGCCCGGCAAGGAACCCCTGGAGATGGTCACGAAGACCCTGGAGGCGGCCGTACGGCTGCGCCACCGGGGCCTTCTGCACATCTGGCTCCTGGACGAGGGGGACGACGACGAGGTCAAGGCGGTCTGCGAGCGCCTCGGCGTGCACCACTTCTCCCGCAAGGGCGTCGAGCAGTGGAACCGGCCGAAGGGCCCGTTCCGCGCGAAGACCAAGCACGGCAACTACAACGCCTGGCTCCAGGCGCACGGCGACGACTACGACTACTTCGCCTCCGTCGACACCGACCACGTGCCGCTGCCCAACTACCTGGAGCGGATGCTGGGCTTCTTCCGCGACCCGGACGTCGGCTTCGTCATCGGCCCGCAGGTGTACGGCAACTACGACAACCCCATCACCAAGGCGGCCGAGTCCCAGCAGTTCCTCTTCCACGCCCTCATCCAGCGGGCCGGGAACTTCTACGGCGCCCCCATGTTCGTCGGTACGTCGAACGCCGTACGCATCAAGGCGCTGAAGCAGATCGGCGGCCTGTACGACTCGATCACCGAGGACATGGCGACCGGCTTCGAGATCCACCGCCACAAGAACCCGGCGACGGGGCGGAAGTGGCGCTCGGTGTACACACCGGACGTCCTCGCCGTCGGTGAGGGCCCGGGTGCCTGGACGGACTTCTTCACGCAGCAGCTGCGCTGGTCGCGGGGGACGTACGAGACGATCCTCAAGCAGTACTGGAAGGGCTGGTTCTCGCTGCCTCCGGGCAAGCTCTTCAACTACACCATGATGATCATCTTCTACCCGATGTCCGCCCTCAACTGGATCCTGGCGGCACTGAGTTGCGCGCTGTTCCTGGGCCTGGGCGCCTCGGGTGTGAACATCGACCCGACCGTGTGGCTGATGCTGTACGGCAACGCCTCCGCGCTGCAGATCGGGCTGTACATCTGGAACCGCCGGCACAACGTCTCCCCGCACGAGCCCGAGGGCTCCGGCGGTGTGGCGGGCATGGTGATGTCGGCGCTGTCGGCGCCGATCTACGCCCGCTCGCTGATGGACGCGGTGCTGCGGCGCAAGAGCAAGTTCGTGGTGACGCCCAAGGGCGACTCGGCCAGCCCGGACACCCTGTTCGGGACCTTCCGCATCCACCTGTTCTTCATCCTGGTCTTCGGCGGCTCGATCGCCGCCGGTTTCGCGCTGGGGCACTCGCACCCGGCGATGATCACCTGGGCCGTGTTCGCCCTGCTGATCACCGCGTCCCCGATCTTCGCCTGGCGGTACTCGCTGCGGAAGGCGAAGAAGGAGCCGGTTCCCGTGTACGCGGAGCCGCAGGACGCGCCGCCCGCCGTGCCGTACCAGCCGCGGCCGCTGCCGGAGCGGCAGGCGACGCCGCCGCACGGCACCGGGCACAAGCCCACCTGGGCCGCCGCGGACGGCGCCTCGGAGACGGGCAACGACCAGACGATGCAGATAGCGCTCGGTGGATTCGGGGGACGTAAGGAATGAACGACCGTGCAGGCCGCCGCCGCGCCCGCAGGCTCGCGATCGGGACGGCGGTGGTGCTCGCGCTGGCCGGGATGAACGGTCCGTGGCTGTACCGCTTCGGGACGGCGAAGTATCACCAGTACCAGATCAACAAACCCGAGTACAAAGCGGACAACGGCCACTGGCAGATCGTCGAGTTCCCCAAGGAGTACCGCCAGGACACCATCCACGCGGCGCTTCTGCGCACGGGCAAGGTGCTGATGATCGCCGGCTCGGGCAACAACCAGGACAACTTCAACGCCAAGAAGTTCGACACCCGGATCTGGGACCCGGTCAAGGGCACGATCAAGAAGGTCCCGACGCCCAAGGACCTGTTCTGCACCGGGCACACCCAGCTCGCCAACGGCAATCTGCTGATCGCCGGCGGCACCAAGCGGTACGAGAAGCTGAAGGGTGACGTCACCAAGGCCGGTGGCCTGATGGTGGTGCACAACGAGAACCCGGACAAGCCGATCACGCTGCCCGCGGGGACCGTGTTCACCGGCAAGGAGAACGGCAAGACCTTCGTCTCCAAGGACCCGGTGCTCGTGCCGCGCGCCAAGAAGGTCTTCGACCCTGGGACCGGGAAGTTCCTGCGCAACGACCCCGGGCTCGGCCGTATCTACGTCGAGGCGAAGAAGAGCGGCACCAAGTACGAGACCGGCACCCAGGACAACTACCGCATCCAGGGCCTGACCGGTGCCGACGCGCGCAACACCTACGGCATCGCGCAGAAGCTCGCCCTCGACAAGAAGGACTTCCAGGGAATCCGGGACGCCTTCGAGTTCGACCCGGTCGCCGAGAAGTACATCAAGGTCGACCCGATGAACGAGGCCCGCTGGTACCCGACGCTCACCACCCTGAGCGACGGCAAGATCCTCAGCGTCTCCGGGCTCGACGACATCGGGCAGCTGGTGCCGGGCAAGAACGAGATCTTCGACCCGAAGACGAAGAAGTGGACGTACACCTCGAAGATCCGGCAGTTCCCCACCTACCCGGCGCTGTTCCTGATGCAGAACGGCAAGATCTTCTACTCGGGCTCCAACGCCGGGTACGGGCCGGACAACGTCGGCCGTGAACCCGGCGTCTGGGACGTGGCGACCAACAAGTTCACCAAGCTGCCCGGGCTCAGCGACGCCAACGAGATGGAGACCTCGGGGACGGTGCTGCTGCCGCCGGCGCAGGACGAGAAGTTCCTGGTGATCGGCGGCGGCGGGGTCGGCGAGTCCAAGCTGTCCAGCAACCGGACCCGCCTGATCGACCTCAAGGACAAGAACCCGAGGTTCACGGACGGGCCGATACTGGAGAAGGGCACCCGCTATCCGCAGTCGTCGATCCTGCCGGACGACTCCGTGCTGGTGTCGGGCGGCTCCGAGGACTACCGCGGGCGCGGCGACTCCAACATCCTGCAGGCCCGGCTCTACCACCCGGACACCAACACGTTCGACCGGGTGGCCGACCCGCTGGTGGGGCGCAACTACCACTCCGGGTCGATCCTGCTGCCGGACGGGCGCGTGATGTTCTTCGGCTCCGACTCGCTGTACGGCGACAAGGCCAACACCAAGCCCGGCACGTTCGAGCAGCGGATCGAGATCTACACGCCGCCCTATCTGTACCGGGACTCCCGGCCGTCGCTGTCCGGCGGGCCGCAGACGATCGCGCGGGGCGGGACGGGCACGTTCACCTCACCGCAGGCCTCCGCGATCAAGAAGGTGCGGCTGATCCGGCCCAGTGCGTCCACCCACGTGACCGACGTCGACCAGCGGTCGATCGCCCTGGACTTCAAGACGTCGGGGAACAAGCTGACGGTGACCATGCCGAAGAACCGGAACCTGGTCACCGCCGGCTGGTACATGCTGTTCGTGGACGACGACCAGGGGACGCCGAGCAAGGCGCAGTGGGTCAAGGTGCCGTAGCCCGCGGCTACTTGGCGGCCTCGGCGAGGGCGAGTGCGTAACTCGCCCACCACTGCCCCGCGTTCGGTCCGCCCCGGCACGTGCCGTCCGACTCCCCCGGCCGCTTGACCCACAGGTAGGCGTCGACGAGGGGGTCGGACGTCCTGGTCGTCGGCGTCTCCCCGAGCGCCCGGCCCGGCGGGTTGCACCAGTTCTCGTCGGGCTTGCCGCCCGTGTACGGGCCGTTGCCGTTGCGGCTGGTGTCGACGACGAAGTGCTTGCCGCCGACCTTGGCGGAGAGCTGCTTGCCGTAGGCGATGGAGTCCTTGGTCGAGTAGAAGTTGGAGACGTTGACCGCGAAGCCGTCGGCCTGGGCGATGCCCGCACGCTGGAGGGGCTGGAAGATCTGGTCGGGGTGGCCCCAGCCGGCGTTGCCCGCGTCCAGGTAGACCCTGGTGGACTTCAGTGACTTCAGCTTGCCGACGGCGTAGTCGAGCAGGGCGTAGCGCTCCTCCTGGAACTGGCCCGGCGTGCAGCCGTCCACCAGGTGCAGTACGGCGTCCGGTTCGAGGATCACCATCGCCGGACGGTCCTGGATGCCCGCGGCCACCCCGTCGATCCAGGCGCGGTAGGCGTTGCCGTCGGCGGCGCCGCCCTGGGAGTACTGGCCGCAGTCGCGGTGCGGGATGTTGTAGAGCACGAGCAGGGCCGTGCGGCCGGCCTTGTCGGCGGCCTCGGTGAAGCCCCTGGCCTCCTGCTCGGGGTTCTCCGGGCCGATCCACTCACCGGTCGGCTGCTCGGCGATCTTCCGGATCCGCTCGGCCTCGGGGTCCTTGCCGGCCTTGGCGTACGCGGCGACCTGGCGGGCCGCGTTGCCGTCCGGGTTGACCCAGAACGGGTCGCTCTCCTTGGGCTGTTGGGTGATCTTCGCACCGGCGTCGCCGTCCTTGCCGTCGCCGCCGGAGGAACACCCCGCCACCAGCAGTGCCACCCCTAGCACCACCGCGGAGGCCCTCATCGCGGCCCCGGAGGCGAACACCGATCCAGCCCCCCTGCTGCCGTACATCCAACTCCCCCTTGGGTGCACCGGTCCAAGTCTCAATCCTGACATAGCGGCGCGGCGCCCACGAGATCGCCCGGGTCTTGTCGGACAGCTGTTACGGCTCGGACGGTGAGGGGTAGGCGCGCGTCGGCACGGACGCGGGAGACGGGAAGCGAGGGAGGCGGGGAGAAGGGGAGGCGCGGTCACGCACCACAGCACCCGGGAACTTCGGCCGGCCGAGGCGCTGGTGGAGGCGGGTGACACCCTCGGCGACGACTTCGACCTCGAGCGGTACCCGCGTCGGCCGGCGGACCGGTGCGTCGAGTTGCCGGCCGCCCGGGCCGCGGGGGTGATATTCGTCGACGGCGGGCGGAGCGTGTCGCTCGCCGGATGCGGCGGGCAGGAGGAGACGGCGCTCGACCTGTTGCAGGCCCGGCACGACGGCGGCCCCTGCCTGGAGGGCTTCGCCTCCGGCGCGCCCGTCGCGCCGGTCTCGATCCGGGCGGCCCGGCAGGCCGCGCGCTGGCCGGAGTTCACGGAGCGGGCCCTGCGGCACGACGTCGTCACCACCTTCGCCGTACCCCTGCGTCCGGGCGGCGAGGCGCTCGGCGGACTCAACGTGTTCGTGCCCACGCTGCCCGAGGACGACCGGCCCGACGCGTGCACGGACTTCCGGCCTGCCCAGCTGCTGACCGACTGCAGCGCCCTGGGGCTGCGGAACGACCTCGCGTACGTCCGCTGCCGCACCGTGGCGGGGCAGTTGCAGCAGGCGCTGTCCAGCAGGGTCCGTATCGAGCAGGCCAAGTGGATGCTCGCCGAGCGGTGGAACATCCGGGCCGACGAGGCCTTCGTGGTGCTGCGCGGGTTCGCCAGGCGGCGCCGGCTGCCCCTCGACGAGGTCGCCCGGGCGGTCGTCGAGCGGATCGCGCACGACGAGGCACTGCGGCGCGAGCGGGAGTGACACGGTCTTCGCGCCGCTGTGGAACCTCGCATCACCAGGGCATATGACGCAGAGCCACCGGAGCGGAACCTGACGTCATAACCCTCTAGGCTCCGGCGCTCATTCGTTCTAGGGTGGTCCCACATGGCCCCGGTCCCCGGCCAGTCGGTCTCTACCGGACCTCCCGCACCTCCCGCGCCGGTCGCCGGGTTACTCCCGCAGCCCGTGCGCCCGCGGTCGAGGACCAGCCCGGTCGGCGGCTTCGGGGGGAGCGGGCCGTCGACCGGGCCAGGTGCCCGCGCGTCTCACACGCCGGTGGCGGTGAGGTACGCCGACACGACCACGTTCGCCGAGTAGCTGCGGCGGGCCGGGTCGAAGGTGCCGCCGCAGGTGATCAGGCGCAGTTCTGCGCGGCCGGGCCGGTGGACGCCGTAGGCCTGCCGGGCGTCGAAGTGGTCGCGGCTGAGGACCTGGACGTCGTCGACGGTGAACTCGGCGACACGGCCGTCGGCGCGGACGACGCGGACGGCCCGGCCCGGTGTGAGGGTGCTGAGCTTGTAGAAGACGGCGGGCCGGGTCTCGGTGTCGACGTGCCCCACCATGAGGGCGGCTCCCGGGGCCCCCGGCTCGACGCCCGCCGCGTACCACCCGACCACGCCCGCCTGGTCGAACGGCGGCGGTTCGATCGCTCCCCGCCGGTCCAGCCCCCGCCGCACCACCGGCGCCTGGACGCCGAGGTCGGGGATGTCCAGGCGCAGCGGCAGCGCGTTGGCCAACGGCCGTGCGGCCGGGGGCAGTTCCGCCTCCGGCGGCCGCACGCCCGCCGCCATGTCACCGGTGGCCGGACCGGACGTCTCCGGGCGCACCTCGGTCAGCTCCCGTCCCCACAGCCACAGGCCGAGCAGCAGCACGGCCCAGGCGACACCGGTCACCAGCCGCCCGGACCCACCGGACCGCCGCCGATCGAACGAGCAGTCGGAGAAGTCGTCACGCATGGGCGGGAGGTTCCGTCGGCGGGGGCGGCTGGGAGCGGGGAGGGCGGGCCGGCGCCGTCACGGGAACCGGCTGCGCGGCCCTGTCCGGGTGCGGTCCGGCGGGGTCGGCCGGGGCAAGCGGAAGGCGGGCGAGGGGCGGGGCGGTGCCGGCGGCATGTGCGCCGGCGGCGGCGAGGGCGGATGCGGGTGCGGGCACGGTCCGCTCACTCCGTCTCGCGGCGCCGGCGGGCGCCCAAGACGGCCACGGTGGTCGCGGCGACTCCGGCGAGGATCAGTCCGGTGACCGCGTGCGCCGTGCCGGGACCGGTGGTGCGGGTGTCGACGGTGGCGAAGTGGGCCGTACCGCCGCCGCCCGCGTCGACCGGGGCGACGGGCGAGGCCGGCGGGGAGGGCCGCGTCCCCCGCGCCACGACCGTGATCGTGCCCTTGATCTCGGCCTCGGCACAGTGGACCCGCACGTCGTAGGTGCCGGGCCCGGCCGAGGAGCGAACGCGGGTCTCCCCGGCCAGGGTGCCGTCGGTGGCGCCCGCGAGGCGCGCGTCCGCGACGAACGCCGCGGAGACCGCGGTGGCCGTCCTCCCGGTGCACCCGGTGACCCGCAGGCCGATGTCGGCGCCGGCGGCCGGGGACGAGGGGGTCACCGAGACGGTGCCGCCTCCTCCGTCCGCCGCGTGCGCCGCGGGGGTGAGGGCGCAGGCCCCCAGGATTCCCGCACAGAGAGTGAGGCGTAGTGAGCCCATCGTGAAACCTCCAGATATCTGGAGGCTCCCCCGGACACCCCGGCCCCGCACGCTCAGCGGGCCGGGACTGCTCCGAACGGGTTCAGAAAGGTTTCAGCACCGTCGGACGGCACCGTCGGACGGCGCCGTCAGATCAGGTCGACCAGGTCCGCGATCGAGTCGACGACGTGGGACGGCCGGTAGGGGAAGTCCTCGATCTGTCCCGGCCCGGTCAGCCCGGTGAGGACCAGGAACGTCTGCATCCCCGCCTCCATCCCGGCGAGCACGTCGGTGTCCATGCGGTCGCCGATCATCGCGCTGGTCTCGGAGTGCGCGCCGATCGCGTTGAGCCCGGTGCGCATCATCAGCGGGTTGGGCTTGCCCGCGAAGTACGGCTTCTTGCCGGTCGCCTTGGTGATCAGCGCGGCCACGGCGCCGGTCGCCGGGAGCGGGCCCTCGTGGGAGGGGCCGGTCTCGTCGGGGTTGGTGGCGATGAAACGGGCGCCGTTGCGGATGAGCCGTACCGCCTGGGTCATGGCCTCGAAGGAGTACGTGCGGGTCTCGCCGAGTACGACGTAGTCGGGCTCGTGGTCGGTGAGGATGTACCCGATGTCGTGCAGGGCGGTGGTCAGGCCCGCCTCGCCGATGACGTACGCCGAGCCGCCCGGCCGCTGGTCGTCCAGGAACTGGGCGGTGGCCAGCGCCGAGGTCCAGATGGACTCGATCGGCACGTCCAGGCCCATGCGCCGCAGCCGGGCGTGCAGGTCGCGCGGGGTGTAGATGGAGTTGTTGGTCAGGACCAGGAAGGGCCGGCCGGACTCGCGCAGCTTCTTCAGGAAGGCGTCCGCGCCGGGGATCGGCACACCCTCGTGGATGAGCACACCGTCCATGTCGGTGAGCCAGGACTCGATGGGCCTGCGTTCTGCCATGTGCGGGTTCTCCTGCCGTACGCATGGACGCGGTGCTGCGTGCGTCCAGCCTAGACAGAGGTCGGATCTTGAGGGAATGGGCGTCTCACCGGCGCGCTCGCGAGCGGCGGGCCAGCAGGAGCGCCCCGCCGACGGCGAGGAGGAGGACGGCGGTGGCGGCCAGGGCGGTACGGGGGGTGGCGATGCCCGTCCGGGCGAGTTCGTCGGCGAAGGGGAGGTCGTCGCGGCTGCGGACGGGAGGAGCGGTACCGGTATCGGTCCCGGTACCCGTGCCGGTACCGGTGGCGGTACTGGTGGCGGTGCCGGGCTCGGTGGGTGGGTCGTGCCGGACGCGGAAGCGGTAGTCGTTGGACTGGCCGATCCAGTCGCCGTCGTCGTCGTGACGCTGCACCACGGCCGCGTTCGCCGTGACCTCGTCGGCCACGGCGTCGGAGGTCAGCGCGAGCCGGACCTTGACGGTGACGGTCCGGCGGGGACCGACGGTGAAACCGGGGAAGCCGTCGTCGAAGGCGCCGACGAGTTCCGCCTCGTCGGTGGCCTGGAAGCGGACGGGGTGGGAGCGCGCGCCGTCGGAGAACTCCAGGCGCACCTGGGAGGGCTTCAGGGTCCGGTCGTCGTCGACGAGTACGACGACCGGGTGCACGGCCGTGCAGGTCCGGGTGGTGGTGTTGGTGAGGTCCAGGGACCAGGTGCCGTATCCGCCGCCTGCCTCATAGGTGTCGGGCGCGTCATGGATACGGGTACTGAGGGGGAAGTCCGGACCCCTCGCACAGGTGGGAGCGGCGGAGGCGGGAGCGGCGGAGGCGGGAGACGCCGAGGAGAAGAGGGCGGCTGCTGCCAGGCAGAGGGACAGGGGCGTACACAGTCGCATAAGCACATGAGCATGTCGGTGAGATCGGGGCGGCGGCGGCCGACGCTCCGTACGGCCGGGCAGGTCCCCCCGATCGGCGCACGCCGGTGCGTCAGCCGTCGGTCCGCCCGAACACCGGTCCCAGTACCAGCTGCGCGGCGCCTTCGGCGACCCCGCCGCGGGCGACCCGCACGGGCACGGCCTCCTCGCCCGCACGCCGGGCACGGTCGCCGAGGACGGCGGCCACGCCCCGTACGAACTCCTCCGCAGCGGCGGCGACGGTACGGCCGCCGAGCAGGACGAGGTCGACGTCGAGCAGGGCGACGAGGTTGCCGGCGCCGACGCCGAGCACCCGCGCGGCCCCGGCCAGATCGCCGCGCGCCACGGCGTCCAGGCACAGCGCCTCGACGCAGCCCCGGTTGCCGCAGCCGCACGGCGGCCCGTCGAGCTGCACGACCTGGTGCCCGAACTCCCCCGCCCCGGTCCGGGCGCCGCGGTGCACGGTCCCGCCGATGACGAGCCCCGCCCCGAGCCCCGTACCGAGGTGCAGGTAGGCGAAGGAACCGGCTTCGCCCGCCACCGCCAGCCCCAGCGCCGCCGCGTTGGTGTCCTTGTCGACGACGACCGGCACGCCGAGCCTCCGCTCCAGCGCGTCCCGCAACGGGAAGCCGTCCCATTCGGGGAACCCGGTGACACGGTGCAGGACGCCGTGGGTGTGATCGAGGGGCCCCGGCAGAGCGATCCCCACCCCCAGCCCGTCACCGGACGGCCCGTCCCCCATCAGCTCTTGCGCCTCGCGCGCCACGGTCCACACCACCGCGTCCGCGCCCACCCCGAGATCCACCGGCACGCGTCGCTCGGCCACCACGGCCCCCGTGAGGTCGACCCGGACCGCGCGCAGTTCGTCGCGGTCCAGGTGCACACCGACCGCGTGTCCCGCCTCCGGCACCAGGCGCAGTACGGTCCGCGGCTTGCCGCCCGTCGACGCCCGGCGGCCCGCATCCGTCGCGAGCCCGGCGGCCCGCAGCCGGGCGGTGATCTTGCTGACGGCCTGCGGGGTCAGCGCGGTGCGCTCTGCGAGCTCCAGCCGGCTGATGCCGTCCGGGCCGGCGGTGCGCAGCAGGTCGAGGACGAGCGCGGTGTTGTGGCTGCGCAGGGCGAGAAGGTTCACGCCTTCGATTGTCCCTGGCGCTTGCACTTTGGCAACAGCGTTGCGAAAGTGGACGGCATGACTGGTACGACAGCCTCTCCCCGCCGCGTCGGCCTCATCGGCTACGGGCTCGCGGGTTCCGTCTTCCACGCCCCGCTGATCGCGGCCACCGAGGGCCTGGTCCTCGACACGGTGGTCACCTCGAACCCGGAGCGGCAGGAGCAGGCCCGCGCCGAGCACGCGGGCGTGCGGGTGGCCGCCACCCCGGACGAGCTGTTCGCACGCGCCGCCGAGCTGGACCTGATCGTCGTCGCCTCCCCGAACCGGACGCACGTCCCGCTCGCCACCACCGCCCTGAAGGCCGGTCTCCCGGTCGTCGTCGACAAGCCGGTCGCCGGCACCGCCGCCGAGGCGCGCGAGCTCGCCGCTCTGGCCGAGGACCGCGGCCTGCTGCTGTCCGTCTTCCAGAACCGCCGCTGGGACAACGACTTCCTCACCCTCCAGCGGCTGCTCGCCGAGGGCGAGTTGGGCGACGTATGGCGCTTCGAGTCGCGGTTCGAGCGGTGGCGGCCGCAGCCGAAGGGCGGCTGGCGCGAGTCCGGCGACCCGGCAGAGATCGGAGGTCTCCTCTACGACCTGGGCAGCCATGTCGTCGACCAGGCGCTGACCCTGTTCGGCCCCGCCACGCAGGTCTACGCCGAGTCGGACGTCCGCCGCCCCGGCGCCGAGGCCGACGACGACACCTTCATCGCCCTCACGCACGCGAACGGCGTCCGCTCCCACCTCTACGTCTCCGCGACGGCCGCCCAACTCGGCCCGCGCTTCCGGGTGCTGGGCTCGAAGGCGGGCTATGTGAAGTACGGGCTCGACCCGCAGGAGGCGGCGCTGCGGGAGGGCGAGCGCCCGGGTCCGGACTGGGGACGGGAGCCGGAGCAAGCGTGGGGCACGCTCGGTGCCGGGGAGTCTCCGGCGACCGGCGGCGGCACGCCCGTACCGACCCTTCCCGGCGACTATCCCGCGTACTATGCGGCCGTGACCAGGGCCCTCGACGACGACGGCGCCAACCCGGTGACCGCCGACGAGGCGGCCGCGGCCCTCGACGTGCTCGAGGCGGCCCGCCGTTCGGCCCGCGACGGAGTGGCGGTGAAGCTGTGACGCACCACACCGAGCTGACCCCGAAGTTCCACCCGGAGATCACCCCGTCCCTGGAGGAGCTCCAGGCGCAGCAACGGCGCCTGGTCTTTCGCCGGTTCACGTACGAGGACGCGTGGGCGCTGGGCTCGCTGCTCGTCGGCCTGGCCCGGGAGCGCCAGGCCCCCGTCGCCATCGACATCCACCGGGCCGGCCAGCAGCTCTTCCACGCGGCGCTGCCCTGCTCGACGCCCGACAACGACGCCTGGATCGCCCGCAAGCGCCGGGTTGTGGAGCGCTACGGCGAGGCCTCCTACCTGGTGGGCGCCCGGTTCCGGGCCAAGGGCACGACCTTCGAGGAGTCCTCCCGCCTCGACCCCGACCGGTACGCGGCGCACGGCGGCTCCTTCCCGATCACCGTCGAGGGCGTCGGGGTGATCGGCGCGGTGACGGTGAGCGGGCTGCCGCAGTTGCAGGACCACCGGTTCGTGGTGGAGGCGCTGGAGGAGTTCCTGCGCGAGGACTGAGGCCGCCGGGGGCGCGGGGAACCGCGCGGCCGGCCGCCGCACGGCCCACGGCCGACAAGCCGTCGCGGTTCTCCGGTTTCCCCGGCGGAGCGGCTACGCGTCCTTCAGTTCCTGGCGCTGCCGGCCCAGGCCCTCGATCTCGAGCTCGACGACGTCGCCCGCTCGAAGGAAGGGCTTGGGCTCGGGCCGTCCGAGCGCGACGCCCGCCGGTGTGCCGGTGTTGATGACGTCGCCGGGGTACAGGGTCATGAACTGGCTTACGTAGCGCACGACTTCGGCGACGGGGAAGATCTGCTCGGCCGTCGTGCCGTCCTGCTTCAGCTCCCCGTTGACCCACAGCCTCAGCGACAGGTTCTGCGGGTCGGCGACCTCGTCCGCCGTCACCAGCCAGGGGCCCAGCGGATTGAACGTCTCGCAGTTCTTGCCCTTGTCCCAGGTGCCGCCCCGCTCGATCTGGAACTCCCGCTCGGAGACGTCGTGGGCGACCGCGTACCCGGCGACATGGCCGAGCGCGGCCTCCGCCGACTCCACGTACCGGGCCGTCCGCCCGATGACGACGGCCAGTTCGACCTCCCAGTCGGTCTTCACCGACCCGCGCGGCACGAGCACCGTGTCGTTCGGTCCGACCACGGTGTCCGCGGCCTTGAAGAAGATCACGGGCTCGGTGGGCGGCTCGGCCCCGGTCTCCCGGGCGTGGTCGTGGTAGTTCAGGCCGATGCACACGATCTTGCCGATCCGGGCGAGCGGCGGCCCGGTGCGCAGCCCGGCCGGGTCCAGTACGGGCAGCTCGCCGGACTCGGCGGCGGCGCGGACCCGGCCGAGCGCGGCGTCGTCGGCGAGCAGCGCCCCGTCGATGTCGTCGACGACGCCGGACAGGTCCCGCAGGGTCCCCTCGGCGTCCAGCAGCGCGGGCTTCTCCGCTCCGGCCGTACCGACTCGCAGCAGCTTCATGGTGACAATCTCCCTCGATCGCGGGCGGCCATCCGACGGGTGCAGCCATCGGATGACTGGTCGATCGTCCAAGGTCGGCGTCCAGTCCGCAATACCCGGTTCACGGACTGGACCGCTCGCCGGCCGGCTCAGGAGTGGAGCACGGCCCGCTCGACGGCGCTCCAGGTGGTGCTGGTGATCACGTAGAGGGCGGCGGCCAGCGGCACCACGGCGACGGTGAAGAGGGTGAAGAAGGACATGAACGGCATCACCTTGTTCATCGCGCCGAGTCCGGGCACCTGCTGCCCGCCGTCCGCCGGCGCGAGCGCGGCGGCCGCGGCCATCGTCCGCTTGGTGCGCCGGTAGTTGAAGGCGGCGACGGCCGCGACGAGCGCGAACAGCGCGAGGTACACGAGCCCGGCCCCGTCCAGCAGCCCGCCGCCGAGCGCGTCGGCGAACCGGCCGCCGAGCGGCGCCGCGAACAGCTGATGGTCCAGCAGGGAGTTGGCCCGGCCGCCGATGCTCGTGCTGGAGAACAGGCGGTAGAGCAGGAAGAACGCGGGCAGCTGCAGCAGCGCGGGCAGGCACCCGGACAGCGGTGACACCTTCTCCTCGGCGTGCAGCTCCAGCATCGCCTGCTGGAGCTTCCGCGGGTCCTTCGCGTGCTTGCGGCGCAGTTCGGCGATCTTCGGCTGGAGCGCGGTGCGCGCCTTCTGGCCGCGGGCGGCGGCCCGGGACAGGGGGTGGACGAGGAGTCGTACGAGCGCGGTGAACAGGACGATCGCGGCCGCGGCCGCGGTGGCGCCGAACAGCGGCTGGAGCAGGTCGGCGAGGTCTTCGACGAGCTGGGCGAAGACGGTGAAGACGGACATGGGTGAGCCCTCCGAGGGTCATGCCGGAAGTGGAGCGGTGCGGGCGGCATGACGACCGCGCGAGGGCCGGTGAGAGAGGTGCGCGTGCCCTACGCGGCGGTCGCCGGAAGGGCCGATCCGGGGGCTCGGGGCCGGGTGCGCCCCCTGGCGTCGGGGTCGCGCTGCGGCAGGAAGGCGGTACGGCGGGCGCGGTCCCGGATCGCCGTGCGCACCCGGGTGGGCGGTACGGCAGGGGCGCAGCGCGCCGCGACGAGGGCGCAGGCGGCGAGCGCGGAACCGGCCGCGGCGGTGGCGGCCAGCGCGACGGTGGCGGCGAGGGTGCCGGTGTCGAGCAGGGCGATCTGCAGGAGCAGCAGGACGAGCACGGCGAAGGGACGCGCGCCGATCCGGTCGCGGATCACGGCTTCCCCCTTCCCTCGGTCGTACGGCTGTCTTCCCTGCCGTCGGTTATACCTGACCGGTCTCGATCGGCTCCAGGAGCCTCTTCGGTGCGAGCAGGGCCCGGCTGACGGGGTCCGCCGCGTCCGGGCTCAGATCGGGTCCCGGCTCCATGACGACGTCCGCGACCGGCACGATGGTTCCACAGGCGGGGCATTCGCCGTACGTACCGAGTTCGGTGCCGCAGTCGGCGTGCCGGAAGACGCGCAGCTGTTCCTCGGAGAAGTGCTCGCGGCCCCAGCGGCCGAGGGAGCGCAGGGTCGGCCACAGGGCGATGCCGCGCTCGGTGATGACGTACTCGTCGCGCGGCGGTGACTGCTGGTAGCGGCGCTTCTCCAGGATTCCCTCGGCCGTCAGCGTCTGGAGGCGGGCGGCGAGGACCGCGCGCGGGATGCCGAGGTGGACGAGGAAGTCGTTGTAGCGCCGGACGCCGTACAGCGCGTCCCGGACGACGAGCAGGGTCCAGCGCTCGCCGACGATCTCCAGCGCGCGAGCGATGGAGCACTCCTGTGTCGCGTAGTCCTTGCCCAGTGCCATGGCGCCTACTGTAACCATTTTTCGCCCATAGGTTCAATGAGCGAACCTTGAGTGCTACGGTGCACGGCATGACTAGGTTCAATGAACGAACTCTTACAAGGTCCGACCCGCCCACCGGGCCGCGCACGACGACACCGGCACCCTCCACGGAGGCACCCCCGCACCCGCGCGCCACGCTCGCCGTGACCAGCGCGGCGACGGCCGTCGCCCTGATGACGTACACCGCGCCGGTGGTCACGCTCCCCGGCACCGCGGCCGCCCTGCACACCTCGCCGTCCGCCCAGGGCCTGGCTCCTCAACGGCACCCCGCTGGGCCTGGCCGCCCTCCTGCTGGTGGCCGGCAGCCTCGCCGACGACTACGGCCGGCGCAGGATCTTCCTGCTGGGCACCCTCGCCCTCGGCCTGACCACCGTCCTCGGTGCGCTGACCTCCTCCACCTGGCAGTTCACGCTCGCCCGCATCGCCCAGGGCGCCGCGAGCGCGGCGATCCTGGCGAGCAGCCTGGGCCTGCTGGTGCACGCCTTCCCCAGCCCGCGCGGCCGGCTGCACGCGACCGGCGTGTGGGGAGCCTTCGTCAGCGGCGGGATCGCGGTCGGTCCGCTGGTGGCGGGCGCGCTGCCCAGCTGGCGGGTGGCCTACGGCGTGCTGGGCGCGCTGGCCCTGGCGGTGGCCGCGGCGGGCGTGCGCCCCCTGTCGGAGTCGCGCTCCCCGAGAGGCGGACGACCGGACCTGGCGGGCGCCCTGACGTTCGGGCTGGCACTGGTCTCCCTGGTCGCCGCCCTCACCCTCGGCCGGGACGGCTGGCTGCGCCCGCAGGTGGGCGGGCCGTTGCTGGCGGCCGTCCTGCTGGTCGGCGTCTTCGCCCGGTTGGAGCGCCGTACGACGACCCCCATGATCGACCTCTCCCTGCTCCGCCACCCCCGCTTCCTGGCCTCCTCCGTGAGCGGGCTGTTCACGGGCCTGGCGGTGATCGGCCTGTTCAGCTTCGTGCCGGCACTGCTCCAGCAGGTGCTGGGGCTGTCCGCGCTGAACACCGCCTGGCTGCTGCTGCTCTGGTCGGGCCTGTCCTTCGGGGTGGCCCTGCAGGCCAAGCGGCTGGCGGGCCGGGTCTCCACCCGCTGGCAGCTGGCGGTCGGCTTCGCCCTGCACGCGGTCGGCGTCCTGACCATGCTCGGCGCCATCGGCTCGGGCTCCTGGCACCGCCTGCTGCCCGGCCTGATCGTGGGCGGCATCGGCAACGGCCTGCTGAACGCCGCCCTGCCCCTGCTCGCGGTGGAGTCGGTGCCGGCGGCCCGCGCCGCCATGGGGTCCGGCGCCCAGCAGACCTTCCGCTACATCGGCTCCTGCGCCGGTGTGGCCCTGACCATCGCGATCGTCACGTCGTCGGGCGGCGGCCCGGGCCACGGCGCGGACGTCGCGATGACGGTGTCGGCGGTACTGGCACTCGTGGCGGCGGTGGCCGTGGTGGGGCTGCGGGAGCGGGCGTGAGGGGGCCGGGTGGGGGGCCGGGTGGGGTGGTTCTCAGCGCGGGCGCGTGGCGACGAGCCTGCCCCACACCACCAGGCGGTAGCGGGAGGTGAACTCCGGTGTGCAGGTGGTCAGGGTGATGTAGGAGCCGGGCTCGCTGTACCCGTATCCCGGCCGGACGAGAGAGCGCGGAATCGGCCGCACGACCCCCGAGTCACGGGCCGAGGTCTGCGGCAGCGTCCGGTCGACGGCGTAGGTGTAGGTCGCGTCGCGCGTCTCCACCTCCACCAGATCCTTCGGCCGCAGCCGGTTGATGTACCGGAAGGGCTCGCCATGGGTGTTGCGGTGGCCCGCGACCGCGAAGTTGCCTGCCTGGCCGGGCTGTTGGGTGCCGATGTAGTGACCGACGTAACCCTTGTTCAGGACGTTCTGCTTGCTGACGCCCTCGGCGACCGGGACGCGCAGACCGAGACGGGGGATGACGAGGACGGCGTAGGCCTGGGACCGCAGGGGGCGTGACGACCGGGCGGTGCCGGACTGTCCGCGAGCCCGGGCGCCGCTCTCCTCACGAGCCGGCGGGGCCGAGGCGCCCGTACCGGAGCCGTCCTGGTCACCACTGCCACCGCCTCCGTCGGCGCCGGCGCCCCACTGCCGCTCCAGCGCCTGCACCTTGTGCTCGGCGCCGCGCCGGGCCTCCCGGTTGGTCCACCACAGCTGATGGACGACGAGCAGCAGGAGCACCAGCCCCGCGGTGACGAGGACCTCGCCACCGGTCCACAGCGCACGGCGCCGCCGGAGCGACCGCCGCAGACCACTGTGCTGCACCACGCGAACCCGCATCCGCACGCCTCGCCTCCCGGCCCGGCACCCAGCCGCCCGCACGATAGGCGCAGGGCCTTCAACTCACCACCGCCAGGCGCCGTTCGACCCTTCGTACACAGGTTTTAGAAAGTGCTGTCGCAACCCTCGACAACCGCGCTCGGCACGCCCGATGCTTCGTCGTGGCATGCACGGGACACGCCACCCCGCCGGGTCGCGCGCCGGCTCGGGACCGGCCCGCACACCCCGCCGAACGAAGCGGAGCAGAAGCCATGATCCGACGCAGAACCCTGCTGACAGCGGCCGGCGGCGCCGTCCTGGGCAGCGCCCTCGCCACCGGCACCGCACGCGCCGACGCCACGATCGCCGTCTCCCCCGGCACCTCCTACGGCACCTGGGAGGGCTGGGGCACCTCCCTGGCCTGGTGGGCCAACGTCTTCGGCGCCCGGGACGACTTCGCCGACATCTTCTTCACCACCAAGTCGACGACGTACAACGGCACTTCGCTCCCCGGCCTCGGGATGAACATCGCCCGCTACAACCTGGGCGGATGCAGCTGGAACACCGTGGGCGGCGAGAGCATGGCCGTCTCCCCCAACATCCCCGCCTTCAAGCAGATCGAGGGCTACTGGCAGGACTGGAACAACGAGGACCCCACCTCCTCGGCCTGGAAGTGGACGGCGGACGCCACCCAGCGCGCGATGCTGACGAAGGCAGCGGCCCGCGGCGCGACCACCGAGCTCTTCGCCAACTCCCCCATGTGGTGGATGTGCCTGAACCACAACCCCTCCGGCGCCTCCGGCGGCGGCAACAACCTCCAGTCCTGGAACTACCGCCAGCACGCCTCCCACCTCGCCGCGGTGGCCCTCTACGCCAAGAACAACTGGGGCGTGAACTTCGCGACCGTCGAGGCCTTCAACGAGCCCTCCTCGTCCTGGTGGACGGCCACCGGCACCCAGGAGGGCTGCCATATGGACGCGACGGTCCAGGCGGCCGTACTGCCCTACCTGCGCAGCGAGTTGGACAAGCGGGGCCTGACGGGCACGAGGATCTCGGCGTCCGACGAGACCAGCTACGACCTGGCCCGCACCACCTGGAACTCCTTCTCCTCCACCACCAAGGGCTACGTCAACCGCGTCAACGTCCACGGCTACCAGGGCTCCGGCGGCCGCCGCGACCTGCTCTACACCGACGTCGTCCAGACGGCGGGCAAGGCGCTGTGGAACTCGGAGACCGGCGACAACGACGGCACCGGCTACACCCTCGCCTTCAACCTCCTCTACGACTTCCGCTGGCTGCACCCGACCGCCTGGGTCTACTGGCAGGTCATGGACCCCTCCACCAACTGGGCGATGATCGCGTACGACGCGAGCACCCTGCAGGCGGGCGCGGTGCAGACGAAGTACTACACGATGGCCCAGTTCAGCCGGCACATCCGGCCCGGCATGAAGATCCTCGACACGGGCGTGAGCAACGCGGTCGCCGCCTACGACTCCTCGGCCAGGCGCCTGGTGATCGTGGCCCTCAACACCTTCACGTCCGCGCAGACGTTCACCTTCGACCTCTCCAAGTTCACGACGGTGACCGGCGGTTCGGGCGGCCTGGTGCCGCGCTGGAACACGGTGACGACGGGAGGCGACCTGTACAGGTCGTACTCCGACACCTACCTGAACGGGAAGTCCGTCGCGGTGTCGGTGGCGGGCAAGGCGGTGCAGACCCTGCAGATCGACGGAGTGACGGTCTGACGCGGAAGGGCTCCGACGCGCGGGCGGGGTCCGGCCCCCGGACAACACCGGGGACCGGGCCGCCGCCCGCCCGGCTCCCGGCCGGACTGCTCGCCCTGGCCCTCGGCGGATTCGGCATCGGGCTGACCGAGTTCGTGATCGCCGGGCTGCTGCCGCAGGTGGCCCGCGACCTCGCCGTGTCCGAGGCCGCGGCCGGCCGGCTGATCTCCGGATACGCCCTGACCGTCGCGGTCGGCGCGATCGCGGTGACGGCCGCGACAGCGCGGCTGCCCCGCAAACCGGTCCTGACCGGCCTGGTGGTCCTGTTCGTCGCGGGAAACCTCCTCTCGGCGCTCGCGCCCGACTACCCGGTGATACTCCTGGGCCGCATGGTCGCCGCCCTCTGCCACGGCACCTTCTTCGGCCTCGGCTCCCTGGTGGCGCGCCGCATGGTCGCACCCGAGCGCGCGTCGCGGGCAGTGGCGGTGATGTTCGCGGGCCTGACGGCGGCGAACGTCCTGGGCGTCCCCTTCGGCGCCCTGATCGGCGACCGCTGGGGCTGGCGGGCGACGTTCTGGGCGATCACCGGGGTCGGGGTCGTGGCGGCGGTGGCGATCACGGTGCTGGTACCGGCGTGGGCGGGCCGACCGGAGCCGGGCCAGGACGAGCCGAGCGGCCTGGCCGCCCAGCTCCGGGCCATGCGCGCCCGCCAGGTGTGGCTGACCCTGACCGCCACGGCCCTCGGCTACGGCGGCATGTTCGGCGCCTTCAGCTACATCGCCTACACCTTCACCGAGGTCACGGGCTTCTCGGCCACGGACGTCGCCTGGCTCCTGGTGGTCTACGGCAGCGGGCTGGTCGTCGGCAACATCGCGGGCGGCCGGGCGGCGGACCGCGACCGCGACCGCACCCTGCTGGTGTCCCTGGCCGCGCTCACGGCGACCCTCCTGGGACTGGGCCTGCTCGCCGGCAGCCCGGTGGCGACCGTACTCCTCACCTTCCTCCTGGGCGCGGCCGGCTTCGCCCCCGTCCCCGGCCTGATCACCCGCGTGGCGGACGCAGCCCACGGAGTGCCGCTCGCGGCCGCCGCCAACGTCTCGGCGTCGAACGTCGGCAACGCGGTGGGCGCGTGGCTGGGTGGGGCGGCGATCAGCGCGGGCCTGGGCTACACGGCACCGCTGTACGTGGGCGCGGCCCTCGTGCTGGCCGGGCTGCTGACGATGGCCTGGGCGGCACGCGAGCCCGTACCTCGCCGCTGAGCCGTCGTGAACCGGGGCCGCGCCCCCGCTGAACCGTCGCGCACCCGGGCCACGCCCCCACTGAACCATCGCGCACCCGGGCCACGCCCCCGCTGAACCGTCGCGCACCCGGGCCTCGCCCCCGCTGAGCCGTCCCGTGACCAGCACGGACCTCTTCATCGTCAGCGAGGGGCAGTACGGTTTCCCTCATGCGCCCCGACACGCCTGCCGAGAACGTCGACCACACCGCCGAAGCGGCCCGCCTGGAGCGAACCGCCGGCCTGTATCCCGAGGACGCCGAGGCCCTGCTCCTCCAGGCCGCGGCCCACCTGGAACTGTCCGGCGACCGCCCCGCCGCGAGCACCCTCTACGACCGCCTGCTCTCCTCCGCGGACGGCCTGGAGAACCCCTATCTGGTACGGGCCCTGAAGGCCTCCAACCTCTGGGAGTACGGCCACGAGGCCGAGGCCAGGGCCATCATCACCGGCATCCGTGTGGCAGCACCCCGCGACCCGGCGCCCTGGGTGATCGTGGCGGAGTCCCTGGAGGCGCACGACGAGCTGGAGGCGGCCCACGAGACGTTCACGGAGGGCGCCCGGCTGCTGCTGACGGACGTGGCGGAGCCCCCGTACTCGACGCACCCGCTGCTCTTCGGCCGCCACCGGGTCCGCCGCATGCTGGGCGTGGCGCACGACGACTGGGACGTCCTGGCCGACACCCTGTCCTCCTCGCCGGTCCCCCTGGACGAACTGCACGACCCCAAGCGGGTGTGGTCCCTGGGCTCGGACAACCCGGCGGAACTGCAGGCGGAGATCTCCCGCCTGCGCGCGGAGCTCGGCACCTACCGGGAGGCCCTGTCCCGCCCGTTCCCGGTGGCGGTCCTGCACTGGCCGGCGAACGAGCTGGCGGAACTGGTGGCCGCGTACCCGACCCTGGCCGAGGAGTACCCCTCCCACGAGGCCCACCTCGCGACGATAGAGGCCTCGCTGCGGGAGCTGGCGTCCAGCGGCACGCCGAACCTGGGAATCGTCACGGGCACGGTCCCGTCGTACGAGGCCTTCGCCGCCTCGGAGGGCGCGTCCCCCTCGGACACGGACCTCCTCCCCCAGTACGCGACCACGCTGGCGGCCCGGGGACGCGCCGTGGAGTGGCCGCCGCAGCGGGGGGCGGTGTGCTGGTGCGGGTCGGGGCGGGGGTACGAGGAGTGCCACGGCGCCTGACCGTCCACCCCTGACACCCACTTTCCCGGGCCGCCCACCGGTTGACACCGGTGCTGGAGCGGCCCGGGCCAAGTGCTGCCCCCCAAAAGAACTTCGCTTGTCAGTGCCTGGTGTTAGAACAGATCCACTATCGCGGTGAGGGATCAAGGGCGAGACATCGAAGGAGCGGTCGTGACCGAATCGGGGGGCGTAACGCAACCGGTCGCCGGTGTCTACGAGAAACTCGTCACTCAGGAGCTGCTGGAGCAGATCGAGGGCCTCGAAGCCGCTGGCTGGAGAGCCATCGACGCGGAGGTAAGCGCAGAGTCCACACCGCACGTGCTGGCTCGGCATATCGGCGATGCCATAGGACGGCGACTGGCTCAACTGCCGCACAAGCAGCAGGTCGCCGTCGCCAACCAGATCATGAAGTCACTCGCTGACCACGCGCCCGATTCGGATGACACGTCGGGCGCCATCGCCGACGGCCCCCGCCAGTTGCTCGCCCTGGCTGAGCAGGAAGCACCCGGCGTCTACGCGATCCGCCCTTTGACTCCGCTCTCCGAAACCGCGCTGATCACCAACGCCCCGGACGATCCCAACCTGGGAGCCGAGTTGCGGGCGGAGTTGGCCACCGCCGATCACATCGACTTGCTGTGCGCATTCGTGAAATGGCACGGGATCAGGGTTCTTGAGGACTCACTTCGCGCCGCCAGGAAGCGAGGCGTCCCGATCCGGATCATCACGACCACCTACATCGGTGCCACGGACCGGCATGCCCTGGACCGCTTGGTCCGCGAGTTCGGCGCAGAGGTGAAGGTCAGCTACGAGATCCGGTCGACGCGTCTCCATGCCAAGGCGTGGCTGTTCCGCCGCCAGACCGGCTTCAACACCGCGTACGTGGGCAGCTCCAACCTGTCCAAGGCCGCACTCCTCGATGGTCTGGAGTGGAACGTACGGCTCTCGTCGGTCGCCACTGCCCGAGTGCTGGACAAGTTCGAGGCGACCTTCGACGCGTACTGGGATGACCCCGCCTTCGAGTCGTACGACCCCGATACAGACGGAGAGCGCCTCTCCGATGCGCTCGCGCGGGCCGGGGGCCACGGGCCGGGCGACGACCTCAAGATCAACCTGTCGGGTCTCGAGGTACAGCCGTTCCCGCACCAGCGGGACATGCTGGAGCGCCTGCGGGTCGAGCGCGACATCCGCGGACACCACGAGAACCTCCTGGTCGCCGCCACAGGCACGGGAAAAACCGTCATGGCCGCCCTGGACTACCGCTCCCTGCGCGACCACCGCGACGGGGAACTCCCTCGGCTGCTCTTCGTCGCTCACCGCAAGGAGATCCTGAGGCAGTCCTTGCGCACCTACCAAGAGGTGCTCGCCGACGCCTCGTTCGGGGAACTTCTCCACAACGGCCAGGAGCCTCGCGACTGGACCCACGTCTTCGCCAGCGTCCAGTCCCTCAACCTTCAGCGGTTGGAGCAATTGGACCCCGGCCACTTCGACGTCATCGTCATCGACGAGTTCCACCACGCCACGGCGAGCACCTACCGCCGCGTACTCCAGCATTTTGAGCCGGCCGAACTGCTTGGCCTCACTGCGACACCGGAGAGGATGGACGGCCTCAATGTGCAGGACGAGTTCTTCAACGGCCGGATCGCCGCCGAGATGCGCCTGTGGGAGGCCCTGGAGGCCGACCTGCTGTGCCCCTTCCACTACTTCGGGATCCCCGACGGCACGGACCTGACTCGGCTGAAGTGGCGATCGGGTACTTACGACCGGGAAGAACTCGGCAATGTCTACACGGCCGGGGACGGGCAAGCCCTGATCGTCCTCAAGCAGGTGAAAGACAAAATCTCCCATCCCGCGGCCATGCGTGCCCTGGGCTTCTGCGTGACCAAGAAGCACGCCCACTTCATGGCGAAGCAGTTCAACGAAGCGGGATCCGGGCCGCGGCCCTCGACAGCGACTCTTCTCCGGCAGAGCGGAACCAGGCGCTGGACGACCTCAAGAGCGGCACAATCCAAGTCATCTTCTCCGTCGACCTGTTCAACGAGGGCCTGGACATCCCCGACGTCGACACCCTGCTGCTGCTCCGTCCCACGAACAGCGCGACCGTCTTCCTGCAGCAGCTGGGACGCGGCTTGCGCCGTACCCCGAACAAGCCGGTGCTGACGGTGCTGGGACTTCATAGGGCAGCATCGGGCGGAGTTCCGCTTCGAGGAGCAGTTTCGCGCTCTGACGAACCTGTCCCGCAACCGCCTCCTCGACAGCATCGAGCGGGACTTCCCGCAGCTGCCCTCGGGCTGCCAGATCATCCTGGAGGGCAAGTCCAAGGATCTCGTCCTCGACAACATCCGGACACAACTCAACGCCACCATCAACACGCTGGCGAAAGAGGTCCGGGTCTACAGCACGCCCAAGCTGGACGCGTATCTACGCGAAAGCAGGAGAGACATCAAGGAGCTCTACAAGAGCGACAACTCCTGGACCAAGGTGCTACGTAAGGCCGGAATCATCAAGGAGGCCCCGACGCCGGGCGAGGAGGATCTCCTCAAGCGCGTTCACGCCTTCCTGCACGTCGACGACCCCGAGCGAGCCGAGGCGTACCTCCGCCTCCTCGCGGACGACGCTCCTGACTATCACTCAATCTCTCCCACCGAGCAGGCATACGCACGCATGCTCTTCTTCAACCTGTGGGACAGGGCGGGTGGCTTCTCCAGCTACAGCGAGGGGCTGCGATCCCTCCGCCCGCAGCATCGGGTCCGCGATGAGCTACGCCAGGTCCTGACGTACGTCCTCGACCGCACCGACCACTTCCCGATCCCTCTCGACGGACCGCTCGGCCACCTTCCGCTGAAGATCCACAGTGCGTACAACCGCTCTGAGGTCCTCGCGGCACTCGGGGTTGCCCGATTGGGCGGCCAGATGCCGGGCGTGTTCGCACAAGGGGTGACCTGGGTCGAGGACATCGAAACCGACGCGCTGCTGATCACTCTGGAAAAGAACGAACGGGACTTCTCCCCAAGCGTCCGCTACAAGGACTACGCGATCAGTCCCACTCGCTTCCACTGGGAGTCACAGAGCACGACCCCAGAGACATCCAAGACGGGATTGCGCTATCAACGCCACGCGGAACTAGGCAGTCATGTCCTGGTCTTTCTGCGCCGTTACAAGTCCAACGCCGTCGGCAAGTCCGAGCCGTGGATGTTCCTCGGCCCGGCTACCTATGTGAAGCACACGGGCAGCAAGCCGATGGCCATCACCTGGGACCTGCAACACGAGCTTCCGGCTGACGTGTGGACGTACTCGACGATCGCAGCCGGTTAGCAACGTCGAGCGCTTACCCGCCAGGTAATGGAACTCGCTTGTGCCGCCTGCCACGATCGTCGGTGTAGGGAGCCGGCAGAGCCGACGCAACCGCCCGACAACGACTCGGAGGACCCCATGCCCGCCTACGTCATAGGCCATCTGCGAGAGGCCACCCCGCACCCCGAGATCGCCGAGTACATCGAGCGGATCAGTGCCACGTTCGAGCCGTACGGCGGGCGGTTTCTGGTGCATGCCTCGCAGCATGAGGTGAAGGAGGGGAGCTGGCCCGGGCATGTGGTGGTGATCGGGTTTCCGGGGATGGAGGAGGCGCGGGCCTGGTGGGATTCGGACGCGTACCAGGAGATCGCGCCGTTGCGGTCGCGGCACATCGTCGGGGACATCATCCTCGTGCCGGGCGTGCCCGAGGGGTATGACCCGGCGACCACCGCGAAGGCGATGCGCGAGGGCATGGTCCAGCAGTAGCGGGTCGTCTCGGCTCAGCAACCGGTCTGCCAACGAACTGAATTAGGGGCCTCAAGCGCGCCCAGGATGGGGGCGTGCGGGGCTTCCGCGGGTCCCGGGGCGGGCGACGCCCCGCCTCTGGGGCCTCCCCGCCGACCGCCTCCCCGTAGACGCGCAGGCGCCCACCCACACGGTCACTACACCCACGCTGACCTGGCCTTTTCCGGAATTTCCCCTAGGCTGGCGGCGTCTGCCGGGCATCCACGGGAGGGGTCTTCGTGAGTGGGGATGGCATGGAGTACAGCGCTGTCGGCATCGAGGTGCTGGAGGGGCGGGAGGCCGTTCGCAGGCGGCCGGGGATGTGGGTCGGTTCGGTCGGGGAACGGGGGCTGCATCAGGCCGTGTTCGAGGTCGTCGGCCGGGCCGTGAACGCCGTCCTGGCCAGGGGCACCGGCTCCGTCGACGTCACGCTCACACCCGACGGCGGCGTACGGGTCGTCGACGACGGTCCGACGGTGCCGTTCGAGGCCGACGCCACCGCGAGCCTCGACGCTCAACTGACCGCCCTCCAGACCGAGTCCGAACCCCGCCCCGAACGGCTCACCCTCGTGGGCGCCTTTGCCGTCGGGCCCTTCGTCACCAACGCCCTGTCGAGCCGGCTGACGGCGGAAGTGCGGTACGGCGGGGTCCGGCACGTGCGGGAATACGTGCGCGGGGTCCCCGTCGGCGCGCCGGTGACGGGTGGGCCCGCCACCCATGACGGCACGACCATCACCTTCCGGCCCGATGCCGAGATCTTCGAGACGACATCGTGCTCCTTCGCGGTGCTGGCCGAGCGCTTCCGGCAAGTGGCCTTCCTCAACCGGGGGCTGGCCGTCTCGCTCACCGACGAACGTCCGGCCGACGGTCCCCGGGCGGTGCGGTTCCGATTCCCGGACGGCGTGCGGGACTTCGTGGCGGCTCTCGTGGCCGGGGAAGGAGTGGCCCTCGGCCCGGACGTCATCGGCTTCGAGCGTGAGGACCCGCGAATGGCGGGGAGAATGGAAGTCGCCCTCGCGTGGCGGGGCTTGCACGGGACGGGGGTGCGGGGCTTCGTCAACGGTCTTCGCACGCCGGAGGGCGGTACCCATGTGGACGGCTTCCGTGACGGCGTGACGGCCGCGATCACCTCGTACGCCGCCGGCCTCACACCCTCCCGGGTCGACGGGGTGGTGACGGCCGTCGTGTCGGTGAAACTGGACCGTCCCGAACTCCTCGGCTCCACGCACGGGTCGCTGGGCAACGCCGAGGTCCGCGTCTGTGTCGCGGAGGCCGTCCGCGAGCACCTCGACAGCTGGTTCGGGGAACATCCGGAGTCGGCGGCGGAGGTCGTCCGCCGCATCGCCCAGGACGGCGAACCCGACTGACGCGACAGTCCCTCCGTACTCTGTCGCCATGCCCGGACACGACAGCCCGATCACCGTCCTCCGTCCCGCGACCGCCGCCGACGTACCGGCCGTGGCCGCCATCTGGCGCACCGGATGGCGGGACGGTCACCTGGGGCATGTGCCCGACGAGCTCGTCGCCCTCCGCACGCCGGAGTCGTTCACGGCGCGGGCCGCCGAGCGGGTCGTGGACACCGTCGTCGCGGTGGCCGGTGGAGAGGTCGCCGGGTTCGTCGTGGTCGTCGGTGACGAGGTCGAGCAGCTGTACGTGGCGGCCGGGCACCGGGGTGCCGGAGTGGCGGGCGCGCTGCTGACGCGTGGCGAGGAGGTCGTACGGCGCCGGGGGCACCGTCGGGCATGGCTCGCGGTCGTCGCCGGGAACGCCCGTGCGCGGCGGTTCTACCAGCGTCAGGGCTGGGTCGACGAGGGGCCGTTCACGTACGCGGCGGAGGGGCCGGACGGGCCGGTCGGCGTGGAGTGTCACCGGTACACGAAGGACCTGCTCCCCCGCTGATCCGGTAGCACCGCGCGTCAGGCCGTCGGTTCGTTCAGACGCTGGAGCAGCTTCAGCAGCACCGCCCGCTCATCCTCCCCCAGCCCGGCGAAGCACTCCTCCAGCACCGCGTCCGCGACCGTGTGCCCCGCCTCCAGCACGCGCTCCCCCGCCCCGGTCAGGTGGTGTTCGATACGGCGGCCCCGTCCCGGACGCCGGTCGACCAGCCCCTGCGCCGTCAACCGGCCCACGAGCGTCCCGAAGGCCTGTTCGGTCTGGAAGGTGGCAGCGGCCAGCTCGCGGGCGGACGCCCCCGGCGTACGGCCGATCGCGCGGAGTGCGTCCCACTGGGCGAGCGTGGTCCCGACCTCGGCCAACGCGCTGTCGAGCGCCCGGTGTTGGCGGTACTGGGTCTGCTTCACCGCCCGGCCGAGAAGTTGCAGCTGAACGTGCAGGTCATCGCGCATGAGCCCAGCCTATCCCACCGACTAAGCTAGCTTATATAAAGATGTTTAGTTACAGTGTCCTCATGACTACTGATCTCACCGCAGACACCGGCCGCACCGTCCTCGTCCTTCACGGCGGCGGAGGCCCCGCCACCGTCGCCGGACTGGCCCAGCACTTCTCCTCGACCGGCGCGCCCACCCTGGCCCCCGTCCACCCCGGCTGGGACGGCACCCCGCGCCCCGACCGGTGCACCGGCATCGACGACCTCGCCCTCTCCTACCTGCACCTCCTGGAGGACGGCGACCTGACCGACGTGGTGGTCGTGGGCTCCTCGCTCGGTGGCTGGATCGCCGCCGAGATGGCCGTACGGGACAACGCGGGGCGCATCGGCGGGCTCGTACTGATCGACGCCGTCGGGATCGACGTCGAGTCCGAGCCGATCACCGACTTCTTCGCGCTCGACCCGCGCGCCGCCGCCGAGCACTCCTGGCACGACCCGGACCGCTTCTACGCCGACCCCGCCACCCTGCCCGCCGAGGAACTCGCGCGCCGCCAGGGGAACATGGCCACCATGCGGCTGCTCGCCGGCGACCCCTACATGCACGACCCCAAGCTGATGCGACGCCTGGGGCGGGTACGGCAGCCCGCGCTGCTGGTGTGGGGGGAGAGCGACCGGATCGTCACGCCGGAGTACGGGGCGGCGTACGCGAAGGCATTCGGGAACGGGCGGCTGGAGGTCGTACCCCAGGCCGGCCACCTCCCCCACGTCGAGCAGCCGGACGCCACCTTCGCCCTCATCGACGCCTGGCTGCGCGCCTAGGCCGGCTCACCCTCTCCTCGTGAGCTCCGCGCGACCGAACAACAGGGCGTATCCGCGAGGCAGTTGGGCCAGGACACGGTCGATCAGCCCGGCGTCGACCTCCTCGACCAGTTCGCCCAGCACGCCCAGTACCGAGCTGACGTCCCAGCGGGCGGTGGCCGGGGTGGCTCCCGGGACGCGGGCGGCCACCGAGTCCACGAACTCGGCGGCGGTCAGCGGGCGGGTGGCCGGTATCTGCGCGGCGACCACGTGGGCCGCCTCCTCGGGCAGGGCGCGGGCGAGGTCGACCCGCTCGTCTCCGACGACGTGGCCGCCGAGGGCCGACAGCACGACACGGGTGACGCGTTCCGCCTCCGCGCGGGTGGGGTACTGCCCCGACTCCTGGACGCCGTCGATCAGTTGACTCCACCGGACCGCCGTGGTGGTCGTCGGGGTGGGATCCAGGGTCGTCGCCGCACTCATCTGATGGCTCCTCCTCCGATGCGCTCGGGTGTGCCGCGTCCCGCCGACGGTGCACGGTCGGCGGGACGCCTTTGGCCGGATGTGGGATGTGGGACGTACGGGATGTACGGGATGTACGGACTGCTCGCCGGGGCTAGTGGCCGATCTCCTTGCGTCCGCCGCCGCCCCCGCTGATCTGGATGCGGCGCGGCTTGGCCTGTTCGGCCACGGGGATGCGCAGGGTCAGGACGCCGGCCTCGTACGAGGCGTCGATGCGTTCCGTGTCGAGGGTGTCGCCGAGGAAGAGCTGACGGGTGAAGGTGCCCGTGGGACGCTCGGCGACGATCATCTCCGCACCCTCGGGTGCGGGGTTGCGGCGCTCGGCGCGGACGTTGAGGACATGGCGCTCGACGTCGAGGTCGATCGTCTCGGGGTCGATGCCGGGGAGGTCGAAGTGGACGATGAAGTCGTCCCCGGACCGATAGGCGTCCATCGCCATCGCGGCGGGACGGGCTGCGGTGGAGCCGAGGACCTGCTGCGCGAGACGGTCGAACTCACGGAACGGGTCGGTACGCATGAGCATCACGGGTCACTCCTCTCATCAGGCGCTGAGGTGCGATGCCCTTACGCCTTCTTATATAGCTCCGTGGAGGAAACTTGACAAGCCTGGACTCAGGTACGAGGCCCGCGTCCTCGCGGATTAGCCTCGGGGCAGATCGATCGGATCGATCGCATGCGCATCGCGAGGAGGCAGACATGGCCAGGGTTCCCAGCGCGGCAGTGGCCGCTACCGGGCTCGTCGGCGGGTACGGGGTGGCCCGCTGGACGAAGAAGCGGCAGCTGGGCGGGGCCGTCCTGGCCGTCGCCGGGGCCGCGGCCGCTCAGCAGTGGCGGCAGCGGGCGGGCGGGAAGGCGGCGGGGGCGCTGACGGCGGCGTACGTCGCCGCGTTCGCCGGGTCGCATCCGCTGGCCAAGAAGGTGGGTGCCTGGCCGGCCGTGTTCGGGGTGGCGGGAGCGGTGGCGCTGGCGTCGTGGGCGGTGGCGGACCGGAACGCCTGAGCCCCACGGAGATGCACGGCCCGGCGCGACGGGGTGCCGCCGCGCCCACCCGTGCCGCCCCAGGCGGCACCGACCGCCCGCGACGGCAGCCCACCGCACCCTAGGCGGTAGCCGGCCTCTCCTTCTCGCGCCCCCGCGTCACCGCCGAGGCCGCCGCGGTCAGCGGCCGAGCGACATCCTCCAGCGACCGCCGCTCCGCCCGTACCGCCAGCAGAGCCGCCACCAGTCCCGCCGCGCACATCAGCCCCGCGCCGATCTGGAAGGCCAGCACCGTGTCGGCGACCTTGCCCGTGCTCGTCAGGTCGGCGAACAGCAGCGGTCCGCTGATGCCGCCCGCCGCCGTACCGAGGGCGTAGAAGAACGCGATCGACATCGCCCGGGTCTCCATCGGGAAGATCTCGGACACCGTCAGGTAGGCGCTGGACGCCCCGGCGGACGCGAAGAACAGCACGCCGCACCAGCAGGCCGTCAGGGTGCCCGCGCTCAGCGACCCCTGGCTGAACAGCCAGGCCGTGAGGAACAGCAGCAACCCGGAGATCAGGTATGTCGACGAGATCATCACCCGCCGCCCGACCGTGTCGAACAGCTTGCCCAGCAGCAGCGGCCCACAGAAGTTGCCGATCGCGATGACGGCGAAGTAGTAGCCGGTGTCACCGGTCGGCACGTCGAAGAACTTCGTCAGGATCGCCCCGAAGCCGAACGTGATCGCGTTGTACAGGAACGCCTGGCCGATGAAGAGCGAGAACCCGAGCACCGACCGCTTCCGGTAGTCGGAGAACAGGGTCCGGGCGATCTCGGTGAACTTCACGTTGCGCCGCTGGTGGATGGTGATCTCACCCTCGGGCCGCTTCAGCGGCTGCCCCTTCTCGGCCTCCACCTGCTCCTCGATCGAGGTGACGATCTCTTCAGCCTCCCGGTCCCTGCCGTGGATCAGCAGCCACCGTGGACTCTCCGGAACGTGCCGTCGTACGAGAAGGATGACGAGCGCGAGCACGGCCCCCAAGGCGAACGTCAGCCGCCAGCCGACGTCCTTGGGTAGATAGGCGGTGTTCAGGGCGACGATCGACAGCAGCGAACCGCCCACCGCGCCCAGCCAGAAGCTGCCGTTGATGATCAGGTCCACGCGCCCCCGGTACAGGGCCGGAATCAGCTCGTCGATCGCGGAGTTGATGGCCGCGTACTCGCCGCCGATGCCGAATCCGGTCAGGAACCGGAAGGCGAAGAACCACCAGTTGGAGAACGACACCGCGGTCAGCGCGGTCGCCGCCAGGTACACGCCCAGCGTGATCATGAACAGCTTCTTGCGGCCCCAGATGTCCGTCAGCCGCCCCCAGAACAGGGCTCCGGCACACGCACCCGCCACATACAGGGCGGCCGCCATGCCGGTGACCTCTCCGGAGGAGATGGGCAGTCCGCTGCCCGATTCGGACAGACGGCTCGCGATGTTGCCGACGACCGTGACCTCCAGGCCGTCGAGGATCCATACGGTGCCGAGTCCGATGACGATCGTCCAGTGCCAGCGCGACCAGGGCAACCGGTCGAGCCTGGCAGGGATGTCGGTCGTCACGGTGTGGCCGCTCGCGGCCTCCGCGGTGGTCATGGGCTCCCTCCTCAGCGTCCCCTCGCCCTCGAGAGGCACTCCGCACAGGTGCCCGCGCTCCGCCGCCCTAAGCTCGCCTCACGCCCCCAGCGCCCGCGACACGGTGTAGATCAGCAGCCCGACCAGGGAACCGACCACCGTGCCGTTGATCCGGATGAACTGCAGGTCACGCCCGATGTGGGCCTCGATCTTGCGGGTGGTGTGCTCGGCGTCCCAGCCGGCCACGGTGTCGGTGATCAGGGAGGTGATCTCCTTGCGGTACGTCGTGACGACGTACACCGCCGCCCCCTCCACCCACCCGTCGACCTTCCCCTGGAGCTTCTCGTCGACGGCCATCCGCGTGCCCAGGGACAGCAGCGAGGCCCGTACCCGCAGGCGCAGTTCGCTGCGCTCGTCCTCGGCGGCGGAGACGATCATCGACCGTACGGCGGTCCAGGCGGAGGCGATGAGGTCCTGCACCTCGCCCCGCCCGAGCACCTCGCCCTTCAGCCGCTCGACACGCGCGCGTGTGTCCGTGTCGGACTGCAGGTCGGAGGCGAAGTCGGTGAGGAACCGGTCCAGCGCCCCGCGCGCCGGATGGGAGGGCATGTCCCGCATCTCGGTGACGAACCGCAGGAGTTCCTTGTAGACGCGTTCGCCGACCTTCTTGTCGACGAACCGCGGCGTCCAGCCGGGCGCCCCGCCCTGTACGGCGTCCATGATCTCGTTGTCGTGCCACACCAGCCAGTCGTGGGCCCGCGTGACGATGAGGTCGACGACCCTCTTGTGCCCGCCGTCGGCGACGACCTTCTCCAGCATCTTGCCGATGCCGGGCGCGATCTCCTGCGCGTCGGCCCGCCGGGTGATCGCCTCGCCGACCACGGCCTGGACGTCGGAGTCCCGCAGGACGGTCATCGCGCCGCGCAGGGCGGCCGAGAGTTCCGCGGTCACCCGGTCCGCGTGCTCGGGCTCGGCGAGCCACGCGCCGAGCCGGCTGCCGATGCCGACGGCGCGCAGCCGCTGCCGTACGACGTCCTGCGACAGGAAGTTCTCCCCGACGAACTCCCCCAGGGAGACGCCCAGCTGGTCCTTCTTCGTGGGGATGATCGCGGTGTGCGGGATGGGCAGTCCGAGCGGCCGGCGGAACAGGGCCGTGACCGCGAACCAGTCGGCCATGGCGCCGACCATCCCTGCCTCGGACGCGGCGGCGACATAGCCGGCCCACGCGCCGGCGCCGGAGTTGTCGGCCCATTTGGCGAGGACGTAGATCAGCGCCACGAACAGCAGCAGACCGGTCGCGGTGAGCTTCATCCGCCGTACCCCGCGCTGCTTCTCCACGTCGGCGGCGCTGAAGGTGTTCATGGCACGGGCGGCGGAGGCGGGGACGCCCCGGAAACCGGCGCCCACGACCGACCTCTCCGCCGCGGCCGCCCGGTCTCCCACCCCGCGCGCCGCCTTGTCTCCCGCTTTGTCCGGGTCCGTACGTTCCATTCACTCCACCCGTTCGTGATCCCCTGCACATATTGTCCCTTCCTGACCGACTCCTGGAACGAATCGAGAGTTCCCGGCGTCTGTGAGGAGGGGGAGTTCGTCGTGAACTCCGGTGGCCCAATGGGGGGTCCTGCCGAGCACCCTCGTCCCAGGCCGCATCGCCCATGCCGCATCATTGGGATGATCACCACGGAGCCTCGGGGCTCCACTGCCCGAGGAGACACGCACCGCATGACCAAGCGTCACGGTTATGCCCTGCTTTCCGCGATCGTGGCCCTCATCGTGGGCCTCTCGACCGCGATCTATGTCGGCGTCACCGCCGACGACGGCACCACCACCAACGCACTCGCGGGCGGCGGCGTCCCGCGCAACCCGGCTGCCCCCGCCTCCACCGGCACCTGGGTCGGCGCCTGGTCCGCCTCCCCGGGAGGCGCCGAGCCCGGCACCGAGGTCGCGGGCATGGCGGGCCGCTCGGTCCGCAACGTCGTCCACGCGAGCGTCGGGGGTACGAGTGCCCGCATCACGCTCTCCAACCTCTACGGCCAGTCGGCGCTGACCATCACGCACGCCTCCATCGCCGTGGCGGCCGCCTCCGAGACCGCGGCGGCGAACGCCGAGACGATGCGGAGGCTGACGTTCAACGGCGGCACCGCGGTCGTCATACCGGCCGGCGGCCAGGTCCTGAGCGACGCGGTCCGCATCGTCGTCCCGCAGGGGGGCGACATCCTGGTCACCACGTACTCCCCGACCGCGTCCGGCCCGGTCACGTACCACCAGCACGCGCGCCAGATCTCCTACGTCGCCCAGGGCGACCTCACCGAGGACGTGAGCGGCACCGGGTACACCGAGCAGTCGCCGTACTGGCGTTACCTCACCGCCCTCGACGTGCTGAGCAACGACGCCGACGGCACCGTGGTCGCCTTCGGCGACTCGCTCACCGACGGCATCACCTCCACGCAGGGCGCCGACCACCGCTGGCCCGACCTCCTCTCCGAGCGGCTGCGCTCGGCGGTCGCCTCCGGCGGGGACGTGCCCCGCTACAGCGTGGTCAACCAGGGCATCAGCGGCAACCAGGTCCTCGCGAACGGGCTGGGCCGGCCGGCCGACAACCAGAGCGGCCTGCTGCGCTACTCCCGTGACGTGCTGTCCCGTACGAACGTCAAGGTCGTCGTGATCGACCTGGGCGTCAACGACATCCTGCGCAACCCCCGGCTCGCCGACCCGAACAGGATCCTCACCGGCCTGCGCACCCTGGTCCGCCAGGCCCACGCCCGGGGCATCAAGGTCATCGGCGCGACGCTCATGCCCTTCCAGGGCCACCGGGGCTACACGACGGCGCGGGAGGCGGTACGGCAGCAGGTCAACGCCGAGATCCGCGCGGGCCGCGTCTACGACGCCGTGGTCGACTTCGACCAGGCCCTGAGGGACCCCTACAACCCGCGTCGGCTGCGCTCGGACTACGACTCGGGCGACCACCTCCACCCCAGCGACAAGGGCTACGCCCGCATGGCCCAGACCGTCGACCTGAACCAGCTCAAGGGCGCGGCCCCGGCCCAGCTGTAGCAACCCGCGCCCCGCGACGGCTCAGTACTCGTCGCGGCGGCGCCTCTCGCGGCGCTCCTCGTGGCGCTCGCGCTGGCGTTCGCGGCGCTCCTCGCGCAGTTCGCGCCGGAACTCGCGGTGCTCCTCGAGCATCCGCGTGTGGCCGCCGGCGCCCTCGTCGAGCGCCCGGCCGGACCTGCGCTCCAGGCGCTCCTGGCGGCGCTCCTCCTTCAGGCGGCGCCGCTCCTCGCGGGTCACCTTGCGCTCGACGCCGACGCCGCCCATCAGGGCGAAACCGGTCACGATCACCCGCGGGGCGCCCGGCGCCGGGGGCACGCCTTCCTCGGTGTGGTCGAAGCCGCCCATGATCCCGATGCCGCGGACCACGACCTCGACGCCGGGCGGCACGATGACGTTCACCCCGCCCATGATCGTCACGCAGTTGATCTCGACCTGCCGGTCGGCGAAGTTCGCGTCGCGCAGGTCGAGTTCGCCGCCGCCCATCATGGCGAAGCAGTTGAACCGCCTGGGCACGGTCCAGCGGCCCTTGCGCTCGAACCCGGACATCACGGCGACGGCCCAGCTCGACGATCCCTCGCCGCCGACGATCCGCCCCGCCCAACCCCCGCTGTCCGGCTCGTCCTTGACCAAGGACACGGCGGGATGGGCGACCTGCCCGACGGGCAGATCACGGGTGATCGGCGCCAGCTCGCCGTACGTCCGCGCCTTGTACGTGGCCTCCAGCCGCTCCTCGAACTCCGTCATGTCCAGGCGGCCCTCCGCGAGGGCGTCCCGCAGGACCTCGGCGACTCGTTCACGGTCGGCGTCGGATGCGCGGAGTTCCGGGACTGCGGCGTCATCGGTCATGGACAGCAGCCTACGAGTTCCCCCGGCGGGAGGCTACGACACCGCTTTCTCCGCCTCGTCCTGAGCCGTCCCGCCCGCGTACATCCGGGCGATCACCGCCTCGATGTCGGGCTCCCGCACCGACAGGTCCACCAGCGGGTACCGCGCCGCGATCCGCGCCACGAGCTCCGCCGCGGACTGCGCCGCCGGGAACGCCAGCCACTGCCGCGGCCCCTCCACCCTGACGACCCGCGCGGGCGCGGCCTCGATCGGCGGCAGTTCCCGCTCCAGGTCGACCACGAGGGTCCGCTCGCTCTCACCCACCTCGTGCAGCCCGGCGAGCGCGCCGTCGTACATCAGGCGCCCGTGGTCGATGACCATCACCCGCGAGCACAGCTGCTCGATGTCCTGCAGGTCGTGCGTGGTCAGCAGCACCGTCGTGCCGCGCTCGGCGTTCAACTCCCGCAGAAAACCCCGCACCTTGGACTTGGAGATCACGTCGAGACCGATCGTCGGCTCGTCCAGGTAGAGCACCTCGGGGTCGTGCAGCAGCGCCGCCGCGATGTCGCCCCGCATCCGCTGCCCCAGCGACAGCTGCCGCACCGGGACGTCCAACAGCTCCCCCAGCTCAAGGAGTTCGACGCACCGGTCCAGGTTCTCGCGGTAACGGACCTGAGGGATGCGGTACATGCGGTGCGCCAGCCGGTAGGAGTCGATCAGGGGCAGGTCCCACCACAGCGTCGTCCGCTGCCCGAACACCACCCCGATCCGGCGCGCGAGCCGCGTCCGCTCGCGGGAGGGGTCGATGCCGGCGACCCGCAGCCGGCCGCCGGACGGGGTCAGGATGCCCGTGAGCATCTTGATCGTCGTCGACTTGCCCGCGCCGTTCGGCCCGATGTACCCGACCATCTCGCCGCGCGCGACCGTGAAGGACAGGGAGTCCACGGCGCGCACCGACCGCCGCTCCCGCCGCAGGAACCCGGTCTTCCTGCGCACGTCGAAGACCTTCTCCACCCGGTCGAGTTCGATGAAGTCGTCGTCCATCAGTCCTCCGCAGCCCTTTCCGTTCTCGCCGGCCCTCAACTGCCCGTGCTCCGGTACGACCTGAGCCCCGCCCGCCACGCCAGCCCCGCCAGCCCCACGCACCCCGCGGCCACCAGCGGTGACAGGAACGCCGCCCACTCCGGCAGCCCCAACGGGTAGGGCAGCCCCAGCACATAGGTCGCCGGCAGCCAGTTCACGAACGCCAGCGGCAGCACGTACGTCACCCCGCGCAGCAGCTCCGTCGCGAACACCGTCGGCGGGTACTGCAGCAGCGTCGTACCGCCGTAGGTGAACGCGTTCTGCACCTCGGCGGCGTCCTGCGCCACGAACTGGAAGGCCGCGCCCGCGACGAACACCGCGCAGAAGATCGCGCAGCCGCTCACCAGCATCACCGGCATCAAGAGCACCCGCAGCGGCGTCCAGTCGATGTCGAGCCGCAGCAGCGCCCAGGTCAGCACCAGCGCGCCCTGACCGGTGCGGCCCAGCCGGCGCAGCGCGAACTGGTCGGCCGCCATCTGCGCGAGCACCGGCGCCGGACGCACCAGCAGGGTGTCCAGCGTGCCGTCCCGCACCCGCCGCCCCAGCCGCTCCATGGAGCCGATCACCATGTCGGCCAGTCCGAACGTGGTGCTGGAGACCCCGTAGAGGAAGGCGACCTGCTGCAGCGAGTAGCCGCCGAGCGCGTCGACGCGGGAGAACATCAGCAGGATCGCGACGAAGTCGAGCGCAGTCGTCGCGAAGTTCGTCAACGTCATCAGAACGAAGGACGTCCGGTAGGCCATCGTGGAGCGGATCCACATGCCCGCGATCAGGAAGTACGCCCGCACCCCCTCTCGGACCCGGCCGCCGGGAACCTCCTCGGCCGCCCAGCGGGCCCCGGCGTCCACCCGAAGGCTCTCAGCCACCCTGCACCACCACCCTCCGCGTCGCCGCCGCCTGCACCATGCGCCCGGCCGCCAGCAGGACCACCGCCCACACCGCCTGGAAGGCGTACGTGCCCAGCGGGTCGGCCCGGCCGAGGAACACGTCGGCGGGCGCCTGCAGCAGCGACGACCAGGGCAGCGCCCGCACGACCTCGCCCAGCGCGCCCGGGAAGACGTTCAGCGGCAGCAGCATGCCCGAGCAGAACCAGCCCACCAGCCACGCCATCTGGATCACACCGGTGCCGTCCATCAGCCAGAACGCGGTCAGCGCCACCAGATAGCGGATCGCGAAACTGACCAGCATCGCCAGCGCCACGGAGACCAGGAAGGCCAGCCAGGTGATCACGTCCGCGGGCAGCGCCATGTCGAAGAACAGCGCGCCGAACACGAACGGCACCACCCCGCGCCCCAGCAGCTCGAACCCCGCCCGCCCCAGATCCGTGGCCAGCCACCACAACTGCAGATCGGCCGGCCGGTACAGGTCGACGGCGACGTCACCGGTGCGGATACGCTCCATCAGCTCCGTCTCGACGCCCCCGCCGCCGTTGGCCAGGGTCTTGAACAGCGCCTGCCCGATCCACACATAGGTGACCGCCTGCGCCAGGTCGTAGCCCCCGAGATGCGGCCGCTCGTCCCACAGCGCCGTGTACGTGTAGACGAGGATCAGCCCGAACGCGGTGTTGGTGAACACCCCCGCCACCGTCGCCGCCCGATACGTCGCGTATCTTCTGAATCCCCCCGCCGCGACGGCGACGTACAACCGCCCAGCGCCCACACCACAGCCCTCCTCGGCCCGCCGACACCGAAGCGCAGGAGCCTAGCGGCGCGCCGGCCGGCCCGGCCACCGAATTTCCGGGCCGCGCCGACCCGATACTTTTCGGCCTCCGCCATGCGTGCCGCGATTCGGGGAACTGATCGACGGATGGGACAGTCTTCATCAAAGGAGGCGTGAGTAGCCTCCCTTCACGAAGGCGCCCAAAGCGCGCCAGAGACGTACGAGCCCTTCGGGTCGTACGAGATACCGCACCACAGGAGTCTCCGCACACCATGAGCGACGAGCCGCAGCCGCAGCCGCCGGCCCCGGGCCGGGCCATCACAGAGCCGCAGGCGGCCGAGGCGGCGGCCGAGTCCCCCGCCGGACCGGCGGACACCGGGGGCAAGAAGCCCAAGCGGCCCAAGCGGACCGGCTGGCGCCGGCTCCTGCCGACCTGGCGCATGGTCCTGGGCGGCTTCGTCATCGGCGTCCTGCTGCTGGTCGGCCTGTTCTTCGTCGGCTACTCCATGGTGCAGATCCCCACGGCCAACGACCTCGCGACCAAGCAGGCCAACGTCTACCTCTACGCCGACGGCACCCAGCTCGCCCGCGACGGCGAGGTCAACCGGGAGAACGTCACCCTCGCCCAGGTCTCCAAGGAGGCCCAGCACGCCGTCCTGGCCGCCGAGGACCGCGACTTCTACACCGAGTCCGCCGTCGACCCCAAGGCGATGCTGCGCGCGGCCTGGAACACCGCCACCGGCAAGGGCAAGCAGTCCGGCTCCACCATCACCCAGCAGTACGTGAAGAACTACTACCTGGAGCAGGAGCAGACCGTCACCCGCAAGGTGAAGGAGTTCTTCATCTCGATCAAGCTCGACCGCGAGAAGTCCAAGAACGAGATCCTCGAGGGCTACCTCAACACCAGCTACTTCGGCCGCAACGCCTACGGCATCCAGGCCGCCGCCCAGGCCTACTACGGCCAGGACGCCACCGACCTCGACGCGGCCCACGCCGCCTACCTCGCCGCCCTGGTCAACGCGCCCAGCGAGTACGACGTCGTCGCCCACCCCGAGAACAAGGCCGCGGCCGTCGCCCGCTGGAACTACGTCCTGGACGGCATGGTCAAGAAGGGCTGGCTGACCGAGTCGCAGCGGGCCGGCCTGAAGTTCCCCGTGCCGAAACAGCAGACCGCCTCCACCGGCATGTCCGGCCAGCGCGGCTACGTCGTCCGCGCCATCAAGGAGTACCTGGACAAGAACAACATCGTCGACGAGGACACCCTCGCGCGCGGCGGCTACCGCATCACCACCACCCTGCAGAAGAGCAAGCAGGACGCCTTCGTCAAGGCGGTGAACGACAAGCTGATGTCCAAGCTCGACAAGAAGGGCCGCAAGGCCGACAGCTACGTCCGCGCCGGCGGCGCCTCCGTCGACCCGAAGACAGGCAAGGTCGTCGCCATGTACGGCGGCATCGACTACGTCAAGCAGTACACCAACGGCGCCACCCGCGAGGACTTCCAGGTCGGCTCCACCTTCAAGCCCTTCGTGTTCGCCTCCGCCGTCCAGAACCACTCCCAGACGCAGGACGGCGACCTCATCACCCCCAACACCTACTACGACGGCACCAACAAGCGCCCCGTCCAGGGCTGGAACGGCGCCTACGCCCCCGCCAACGAGGACGACGTCTCCTACGGCGACATCACCGTGCGCACCGCCACCGACAAGTCCGTCAACGCCGTGTACGCGCAGATGGCGGTCGACGTCGGCCCGTCGAAGGTCAAGCAGACGGCCATCGGCCTGGGCCTGCCCTCCGACACCCCCGAGCTGTCCGCCTACCCGTCGATCGCGCTGGGCGTGGCCAGGGCCAGCGTCCTCGACATGGCCGAGGCCTACGCGACCCTCGCCAACCACGGCGAGCACGGCACGTACACGATGATCGAGTCGATGACCAAGGACGGCCGGCCCGTCACGCTGCCGAAGGTCACGACCACGCAGGCGGTCAGTCGCGAGGCCGCCGACACCACCACCTCCGTGCTGCAGAGCGTCGTCGACAACGGCACCGCGACCGCCGCCCAGGCCGCCGGCCGCCCCGCCGCCGGCAAGACCGGCACCGCCGAGAAGGACACCGCCGCCTGGTTCGCCGGCTACACCCCCGACCTCGCCACGGTCGTGGCGGTCATGGGCCAGGACCCGGTGACGGCCGCGCACCAGCCGCTCTACGGCGCCCTCGGCCTGCAGCGCGTCAACGGCGGCGGGCCGCCCACCGAGATCTGGGCGCAGTACACCCGGGACGCGCTGCAGGGGAAGCCGGCCACCGACTTCGACCTCCAGCTCCAGCCGGGCGCCGACGAGACCCAGGCCCCGCCGACCGACCTCGTGACCCCCGGCACCGGCGGCCAGGACAACGGCGGCACCCCGGGCACCGGCGGGCAGACCACCGGCGGCACCCCGGGCCAGACCACCGGCGGCACGCCCACGAACGGCACGCCGGGCACCACCACGGGCGGTGCCACCACGAACGGCGGCACCACCACGGGCGGCACGACCAACGGCGGCACCACGACCGGCGGCACCACCAACGGCGGCACGGACACCGGCACCACCACCGGCGGCACCACGGGCGGCACGGACACCGGGGGGACCACCGGCGGGACGACGGGCGGCACGGACACCGGGGGGACGACCGGCACCACGGCGGGCCCCCAGTTCACGGGCCGCAGACAGTAGCCGGGCAGGGAGTACGCGAAAGGGCTGGTGACCGAGGTCACCAGCCCTTTTCGACGCCGCGACCACTGCTTACAGATACAGCCCCGTCGTGTCCTCCGACCCCTCGAAGCGGTCGGCGGCCACGGCGTGCAGGTCCCGCTCGCGCATCAGCACGTAGGCCACGCCCCGCACCTCGACCTCGGCCCGGTCCTCCGGGTCGAACAGGACACGGTCGCCGGGCTCCACCGTGCGCACGTTCTGGCCGACGGCGACGACCTCGGCCCACGCCAGCCGACGCCCGACCGCCGCGGTGGCGGGAATCAGGATGCCCCCGCCGGAACGACGCTCACCCTCACCGGTCTCCTGCTTGACCAGGACCCGGTCGTGCAGCATCCGGATGGGCAGCTTGTCGTGACTGGTGCTCTGGTCGTTTCTGATGGCGCTCACGTCCCCGAACCTACAGCTCTCGCTCAGCCTTTGCGGCGCCGGGTACCGAGGGCCAGCAGGCCCACCAGGCCGACGGCGACGAGCGCGACGGGCACGATCCGCTCCAGGCGCGGCGCGCCGTCCTCGTCCACGAAGCGGGACCGTACGTCGCTGACGGCCTTGTTCACGCCGACGTAGGCCCGGCCCAGCGTGTGGTCGATATTGGACACGACCTTGGCCTTGGCGTCGCCGACGATCGTCTTGGGGTGCACCCGCACCCCGATCTCGTCGAGGGTCTCGGCCAGCACATCGCGTCGGCGCCTGATGTCCGCCTCGATCTGCGCCGGGGTTCTGGTGTCCGACGTGTCCGCCACGGTTGCGCCTCCGAAGTCAGCCGATGCCTGTTGCTGTTCTGGACAGTCTGTCAGTTCCGTCGTCCGCCGCACTGTCAGGACCCCCGGTTACGCTGGTCCGATGAGCGAGCGACTCCAGCCGGGGGACGTGGCCCCCGACTTCACCCTCCCCGACGCCGACGGCAACGACGTCTCCCTGTCGTCCCACAAGGGCCGCAAGGTCATCGTCTACTTCTACCCGGCGGCCCTCACTCCAGGCTGCACCAAGCAGGCGTGCGACTTCACGGACAACCTCGACCTCCTGGCCGGCGCCGGCTACGACGTCATCGGCGTCTCCCCCGACCAGCCGGAGAAGCTGGCGAAGTTCCGCGAGAAGGAGTCCCTGAAGGTCACCCTCCTCGCGGACCCGGAGAAGACGGTCACCGAGGCCTACGGCGCCTACGGCGAGAAGAAGAACTACGGCAAGACCTACATGGGCGTCATCCGCTCCACGATCGTCGTGGACGAACAGGGCAAGGTGGAACGGGCCCTCTACAACGTCCGAGCGACAGGCCACGTAGCCAAAATCATCAAGGACCTGGGCATCTGAGGCCCTCCAGCAGAACGAGCGGCCCGCACCGGGGGAGACCCCGGCACGGGCCGCTTCTCGCTTCCAGGCGTGACCGCCGCACGAACTGATCGTTACTCCGTACGAGCCACGAACACACGGCCGGAACGGAGGGGGCTCGATGGGCACCAGCGCATACACCAAGGAGCGGCTCGCACCGATCGTTGCCGACGCTCGTAACTGGGCCGACCTGATGCGGCGGCTCGGCCTGAGAGCGAGCGGAGGACAGCGGCGTGTGCTGCAGGAGAAAGTGGCCGAGCACGGACTCGACACGAGCCACTTCGTCAAGCGCAGCCCGTGGCGCAAGTACCCGGACTCCTCCATCGCCGAAGCCGCCGCCTCGTCGTCCTCGCTGCGCGAAGTGGCACTGAAGCTGGGCGCCACGCCGGCCACCGGCACGCTGTCGCACATCCGCCGCCGCATCCACGCGGCGGGCATCGACATCAGCCACTTCCCCGGCATGGACCGGCCCGACCTGGATCTGCCCTTCACCGCTGAAGAGCTCCGGTCGGCCGCGGCGGCGGCGACCAGCGTACGGGGCGTGGCCCGCGCCCTGGGTGTGCCGGACGACAGCCGCTCACGGGCAACCCTGAACCGCATGCTGCGCGCGCAGGACATCGACACAGGACACTTCTCCCACCACCGCGTAGCGCTGCCCGAGGCCAGGCTTCGCCACCTGATACAGCACTGCACGAGTTATGCCGAAGTGATGCGCGGCCTCGGCCTGGACGTGACCGACACCAACCATCGACGCGTCCGCCGCGCGGTGAATCGGCTCGGCCTGGACACGAGCCATTTCAAGCGCCGGTCGTGGGCGCGTCCGGAGCGCCCCGCTCCCGAGTCCGTCTCTGGCCGGGTACTGGTGGTCCTGCCTCCCGATGCGGGACGCACCAGCAGAGCTCAGCTTCACCGCGCCCTGACCGAGATCGGGGTGCCGTACGCGTGCGAGACCTGCGGCAACACCGGCGTGTGGCTGGGCCGGCCCATCACCTTGCAGATCGACCACGTCAACGGGGACTGGCGCGACAACCGCCGCGAGAACCTGCGGTACCTGTGCCCCAACTGCCATGCCCTGACGGAGACCTGGTGCCGCCAGAAGGCGAAGGTGACTTTCGCCGCTTGATTTGTCTACCCGTACACTGAGCCCGTCGGTCGAGCATGATGACCGCTTTGGGCGGCGGTGGCGCAACGGCTGACGCAGCAGGTTTAGGTCCTGTGGCCCTTGATCGGGCTTGAGGGTTCGAATCCCTTCCGCCGCACCGAGAACGGCCTGTGCATCCGAGACACGATGCGCAGGCCGTCGTCGTACGTGCTCTCAGCCCAGCAGCTCCCGGACCACTGGTACCAGGGCGCGGAACGCCTTGCCTCGGTGGCTGATCGCGTTCTTCTCCTCCGGGGTGAGTTCCGCGCAGGTGCGGGTTTCGCCGTTCGGCTGGAGGATCGGGTCGTAGCCGAAGCCGTTGGTGCCCGTGGGGGCGTGGCGGAGGGTGCCGGGGAGGCGGCCTTCGACCACGCGCTCCCTGCCGTCCGGCAGGGCGAGGGCCGCGGCGCAGGCGAAGTGGGCGGCCCGGTGGGCCTCGTCGATGTCGGACAGCTGGGCGAGGAGGAGGTCCAGGTTGGCCTTGTCGTCGCCGTGCGTGCCGGCCCAGCGGGCGGAGAAGATGCCGGGTGCGCCGCCGAGGACGTCCACGCACAGGCCCGAGTCGTCGGCGACGGCGGGCAGGCCGGTGGCCTGGGCGAGGGCGTGGGCTTTGAGCAGGGCGTTCTCGGCGAACGTGACGCCGGTCTCCTTGACGTCGGGGATGTCGGGGTAGGCGTCCGCGCCGACGAGGTCGTGGGGCAGGCCGGCGTCGGCGAGGATCGCCCGGAGTTCGGTGATCTTCCCGGCGTTGCGGGTGGCGAGGATCAGGCGGGTCATGGCGACCAGTATCGCGGGCCGTCCGTCGGCTCCGTCAGGTGGTGCAGACCTTGGTCAGTTCGCCGGCGGCGTCGGTGACCGGGCTGACGTCGGGGGTGTTGTCGCCGTTCTTGATGGCGGCGCGGACGTTGTCGACGGCCTTGCCGAGGTCGTCGACCGCCTTGTTGACGTCGGCGTTGTCGGTCTTGTCGCCGATCTTGTCGAGGTTCTTGTCGATGGAGGCGAGGGATTCGTCGAGCTGGGTGGGGTCGTTGGAGGCGTTCTCCACGGCCTGCTGGAGGTCGGTGACGCTGTCGGCGATGGTGTCGGCGGTCTGGACGCAGTCCAGGGCCTTGTCGACGGCGTCGCAGCCGGTGGTGAGGCCGGCCGTGAGGGCGACGGCCGCCACGGCCGCGAGGGCGGTGGCGATGCCACGGCTGCGGGCACCCCGGTCGCGTCGAAGACTGCGGCGGCCTCGGCTGACGGCCATGACTGTGGTCCCTCCCTCTGCTCGGGCCCCGGTGGCCCCGCACTGGTCGGGCGCACGGCGGTGTGCCGTGCGCCCGCATTCACTGGGACGCCGGGGCGGGCGCCGGGGGTTGCTTCTCCGGCGGCCTTTCCTTGGCGTTCCCTTTACTTTTCGAGGACCGTATCAAGTGCCTTGCGCTGGAGGGCGGCGAGCTCGTTGCAGCCGGTGACGGCCAGGTCGAGGAGGGCGTTGAGTTCGTCGCGGGCGAAGGGCTCGGCCTCGGCGGTGCCCTGGACCTCGACGAAGCGGCCGTCGCCGGTGCAGACGACGTTCATGTCGGTGTCGGCCCGTACGTCCTCCTCGTAGCGGAGGTCGAGCAGGGGGACGCCGCCGACGATGCCGACGGAGACGGCGGAGACGGTGCCGGTCAGCGGCTGGCGTCCGGCCTTGATCAGCTTCTTGCCCTGGGCCCAGGCGACGGCGTCGGCGAGGGCGACGTAGGCGCCGGTGATGGCGGCGGTGCGGGTGCCGCCGTCGGCCTGGAGGACGTCGCAGTCGAGGACGATGGTGTTCTCGCCGAGTGCCTTGTAGTCGATGACGGCGCGCAGGGAGCGGCCGATGAGCCGGGAGATCTCGTGGGTGCGGCCGCCGATCTTGCCGCGGACGGACTCGCGGTCGCCGCGGGTGTTGGTGGCGCGGGGCAGCATGGCGTACTCCGCGGTGACCCAGCCCTCGCCGCTGCCCTTGCGCCAGCGGGGGACGCCTTCGGTGACGGAGGCGGTGCAGAAGACCTTGGTGTCGCCGAAGGAGACGAGGACGGAGCCCTCGGCGTGCTTGCTCCAGCCGCGTTCGATGGTGATGGGGCGGAGCTGTTCGGGGGTGCGGCCGTCGATTCGTGACATGCCGCTGAGCCTAGCCGCAGGAGCGGAAGCGGAAAGGGGCCCTCCCGTACGGAGAAGACGCATTCATACGGAGCGGGGTCGGCCCCGGTACGGCGAAGGCCCCCGCCGGTCGGGCGGGGGCCTCGGGGTGAACCGGCCGGCGGTTCACATCATGTCTTCGATCTCCGCGGCGATCGGGTCGGCGTCGGTGCCGATGACGACCTGGATGGCGGTGCCCATCTTCACGACCCCGTGCGCGCCGGCGGCCTTGAGGGCGGCGTCGTCGACCTTGGCCGCGTCGACGACCTCGGTGCGCAGGCGGGTGATGCAGCCCTCGACCTCTTCGATGTTGTCGATGCCGCCGAGCCCGGCGACGATCTTCTCTGCCTTGCTGGCCATTTCGGTCTCCTCACGCACAGTTGGCCCAACTTCGCGAGCGATTGTGCCGTGTGTACCGAAGGATGACGTCACAGCAAACCCACTCGTCCACGACTGGTCTACACCACACGACAGGCGGTCGCCAACCGATGACCACGAACGCCGAGGTGAGCCCGGGCCGCGCCCGCTGGAACAGGGCGTTTCAGGGACTGCAGAAGATGGGTCGCAGTCTGCAGCTGCCGATCGCGGTGCTGCCGGCCGCGGGCATCCTCAACCGCCTCGGCCAGCCGGACGTGTTCGGGGCGGACGGGCTGGGGTGGGACAACGTCTCGAAGGTGATGGCGGGCGCGGGCGGGGCGCTGCTCGACGGTTCGCTGGGGCTGCCGCTGCTGTTCTGCATCGGCGTGGCGATCGGCATGGCGAAGAAGGCGGACGGGTCGACGGCGCTGGCGGCGGTCGCCGGGTTCCTCGTCTACCACAACGTGCTGCTGCAGTTCCCGAAGGACTGCCCGCCCGGTTCGAAGGCGCTGCCCGGTATCGGCTGTCAGGCGACGGTCGACCAGTCGGTGGTGGGGTTCACGTACCAGAACCCGGGGGTGTTCGGCGGCATCGTGATGGGGCTGCTGGCGGCGTTCTTCTGGCAGCGCTACCACCGCACGAAGCTGGTGGACTGGCTCGGCTTCTTCAACGGCCGCCGGCTGGTGCCGATCATCATGGCGTTCGTGGCGATCGCGTTCGCTGCGCTGTCGCTGTGGGTGTGGCCGCCGATCGGCGACGGTCTGGAGAGTTGCTCCAACTGGCTGAAGGATCTGGGTTCCTGGGGTGCGGGTGTGTTCGGTGTGGCCAACCGGGCGCTGCTGGTGGTGGGGTTGCACCAGTTCCTGAACGTGCCCATCTGGTTCCAGTTCGGCAGTTACACCAAGCCGGACGGCACGGTGGTGCACGGTGACATCAACATGTTCCTGGCGGGCGATCCGCACGCGGGCCAGTTCACGTCGGGGTTCTTCCCGATCATGATGTTCGCGCTGCCGGCCGCGGCCCTGGCGATCACGCACTGCGCCCGGCCGGAGCGCCGCAAGGAGATCGGCGGCCTGATGCTGTCGGTCGCCCTGACGTCGTTCGTCACGGGCATCACAGAGCCGATCGAGTACTCCTTCCTGTTCGTGGCGCCGGGGCTGTACGCGATCCACGCGCTGTTGACGGGTGTGTCGATGGCGGTGACGTGGGGGCTCGGGGTGCACGACGGGTTCAGTTTCTCGGCCGGGCTCATCGACTACGTCATCAACTGGAACCTGGCGACGCGGCCGTGGGCGATCGTGCCGATCGGTCTCGGCTTCGCCGTCGTGTACTACGCGATCTTCCGTTTCGCGATCACGAGGTTCGACCTCACGACTCCCGGAAGGGAGCCGGAGGAGGAGCGCGAGGACGTCACCAAGGCGTAGCTCCGGGGGCCTTCGAGACGTAGCCCACCGTAGTACCACAGTCACGGGAATCGCGGGTTCCTTATGCCACCTTCATCGTGCTACAACAGGTCTACACCACTGAGTGGTGTAGACCACCACCCGATGGAGGAAGTCTATGAGCACCGCCACCGCGCCCACGGCGGCCCCCACGAAGAAGTGGGGATCAGGCCTGTTTCAGGGCCTGCAGAAGATCGGTCGCAGTCTGCAGCTCCCGATCGCCGTACTGCCGGCCGCGGGCATCCTGCTGCGCTTCGGCCAGCAGGACATCCACGACAAGCTGCACCTGCCCGACAAGGTCACGGCGGTCTTCGCCACGGCGGGCGGCGCGATCTTCGACAACCTGCCGCTGCTGTTCTGCATCGGTGTGGCGATCGGCTTCGCGAAGAAGTCCGACGGCTCGACGGCTCTCGCGGCGCTCGTCGGCTTCCTGGTCTACAGCAATGTCCTCAAGGCGTTCCCGGTCACCGACGCGAAGATACTCAAGGGCGCGGACATAGCCGCGACCTACAACAACCCCGGTGTGCTCGGCGGCATCATCATGGGCCTGCTGTCCGCGGTGCTCTGGCAGCGCTTCCACCGCACCAAGCTGGTGGACTGGCTCGGCTTCTTCAACGGCCGCCGGCTGGTGCCGATCATCATGGCCTTCGTCGGTCTGGTCATGGGCGTCTTCTTCGGTCTGGTCTGGAAGCCGATCGGTGAGGGCATCTCCAACCTGGGCGAGCAGATCACCGGCCTCGGGGCCTTCGGCGCCGGCCCTGTTCGGTCTGATCAACCGCGGGCTCATCCCGATCGGCATGCACCAGTTCGTCAACTCCGTGGCCTGGTTCCAGATCGGCGACTTCAAGAACGCCGCCGGCACCGTCGTCCACGGCGACCTGACCCGCTTCTTCGCCGGTGACCCGACCGCCGGTCAGTTCATGTCCGGCTTCTTCCCGATCATGATGTTCGGTCTGCCGGCCGCCGCGATCGCCATCGCGCACTCCGCCCGCCCCGAGCGCCGCAAGGCCGTGATGGGCATGATGATCTCGCTCGCGCTGACCTCCTTCATGACCGGTGTGACCGAGCCGATCGAGTTCTCGTTCATGTTCATCGCCCCGGTGCTCTACGGCATCCACGCGGTGCTCACCGCCCTGTCCATGGCCGTCACCTGGGCGCTGGGCGTGCACGCGGGCTTCACCTTCTCGGCGGGCGCCATCGACTACGGGCTCAACTGGAGCCTGGCCACCAAGCCGTGGCTGATCATCCCGATCGGCCTCGTCTTCGGCGCGATCTACTACGTCGTCTTCCGCTTCGCCATCTCGAAGTTCAACCTCCCCACCCCGGGCCGCGAGCCCGAGGAGGAGGTCGAGGACCTCACCAAGGCGTAGGCCCCACCGCCGCACGAAGGCCCCCGGAGCTCCACGGCTCCGGGGGCCTTCGTCATGTCGTGGGCGTCAGATGTCGTACGACATCCTCGGCGTCGCCAGCTCCACCGGTCCCGCGTACGCGGCACGCGCGTCGGCCAGGTTGATCTGCGGGTCGGTCCACGGCGGGATGTGGGTCAGGAGCAGGCGCCGGGCGCCCGCCCGGGCCGCCGACTCCCCCGCCTCGCGGCCGTTGAGGTGCAGGTCGGGGATGTTCTCCTTGCCGTGCGTGAAGGCCGCCTCGCACAGGAACAGGTCGGTGTCGCGGGCGAGTTCGTCCAGCACGGAGGTCACGCCCGTGTCGCCGGAGTACGTCAGGGACCTGCCGCCGTGCTCGATCCGGATGCCGTACGCCTCCACCGGATGGGCCACGCGTTCCGTGTGCACCGTGAACGGGCCGATCTCGAACGTGGACGGCTTGACGGTGTGGAAGTCGAAGACCTCGCTCATGGAGGAGGCGGTGGGGGTGTCCGCGTAGGCGGTGGTCAGGCGGTGTTCGGTGCCTTCGGGGCCGTAGACGGGGATCGGGTCGCAGCGGCCGCCGTCGTGGCGGTAGTAGCGCGCGACGAAGTACGCGCACATGTCGATGCAGTGGTCGGCGTGCAGATGGCTGAGGAAGATCGCGTCGAGGTCGTAGAGACCGCAGTGGCGCTGCAGCTCGCCGAGGGCGCCGTTGCCCATGTCGAGGAGCAGCCGGAAGCCGTCGGCCTCGACGAGGTAGCTCGAGCAGGCCGATTCCGCGGACGGGAACGACCCCGAGCAGCCGACGACGGTGAGCTTCATGAAACAGAAACCTCCGCTGGCTGGAAATCCAGAGAATCCAGAAGATCGGGGATGGGGCGTCGGGGGTCGTGCGGTCCGTCGAGCGTAAGGCGCAAAACCCCTCGTCGCTCCTCCGCCAAGGGCTGTTGTGGGCGAACTCACCTGTGGTGTCACCGGTTCGGCTGGAAGTGGGGCGCGTGAGACATCGGAGAGGGCGCGCGCCGAGCCGCGCGCCCCGGTACCGTCGTCCGCATGGACACGTCCTGGTGGCTGGCGCTCGCCGCGGTGGTACTGCTGGCGCTGGTCGCCACGCTCGTCGACGGCTGGGGACGCGGCAGGCGTCCAGAGGGGCGGCGGACACGGCCGCCGGGGCGGCCGGGCGAGCGGGGCCGGCAGCGGCCCAGGCCCGCCGAGATCTGGTGGGCCAACGTCCCCTTCGAGGACGGGCCCGGCAAGAAGGACCGGCCCTGCCTGGTGCTGGTGGTGCACGGGGAGCGGGCGACGGTCGCGAAGATCACCAGCAAGTACCACGACGAGCGGCCCGGGGTGATCGCGCTGCCTCCGGGGGCCGTGGGCGACCGTCAGGGGCGGGCGAGTTTCCTGGAGACGGACGAACTGCGCGAGGTGCCGGTGTGGGAGTTCCGGCGCCGGGCCGGTGTGGTGGACCCGGTCCTGTGGGACCAGGTCCGTCACCTCGCGACGTGAGACGCGCCTACGCCCAGAGCTGTCCCTGGAGCGTCTCGATGGCTTCCTCCGTCGTGGCCGCCGTGTAGACGCCCGTCGACAGGTACTTCCAGCCGCCGTCGGCGACGACGAACACGATGTCGGCGGACTCCCCCGCCTTCAGGGCCTTGTTGCCGACGCCGATGGCCGCGTGCAGGGCCGCGCCCGTGGAGACGCCCGCGAAGATGCCCTCCTGCTGGAGGAGTTCGCGGGTGCGGGTGACTGCGTCCGCGGAGCCGACCGAGAAACGGGTGGTGAGGACGGACGCGTCGTACAGCTCGGGTACGAAGCCCTCGTCGAGGTTGCGCAGGCCGTACACCAGGTCGTCGTAGCGCGGTTCGGCGGCGACGACCCTGACGTCCGGCTTGTTCTCGCGGAGGTAGCGGCCGACGCCCATCAGGGTGCCCGTCGTGCCGAGGCCGGCGACGAAGTGGGTGATGGAGGGCAGGTCGGCGAGGATCTCCGGGCCGGTCGTGGCGTAGTGCGCGCCGGCGTTGTCGGGGTTGCCGTACTGGTAGAGCATCACCCAGTCGGGGTGCTCGGCGGCGAGCTCCTTGGCGATGCGCACGGCGGTGTTGGAGCCGCCCGCGGCCGGGGAGGGGATGATCTCGGCGCCCCACATGCCGAGCAGGTCCCGGCGCTCCTGCGAGGTGTTCTCGGGCATCACGCACACCATGCGGTAGCCCTTGAGCTTGGCGGCCATGGCGAGGGAGATGCCGGTGTTGCCGGAGGTCGGCTCCAGGATGGTGCAGCCGGGGGTGAGCCGCCCCTCCTTCTCCGCCTGCTCGATCATGTGCAGGGCGGGGCGGTCCTTGATCGAGCCGGTGGGGTTGCGGTCCTCCAGCTTGGCCCAGATGCGGACGTCCTCGGACGGCGACAGCCGCGGCAGGCACACCAGGGGGGTGTTGCCCACCGCGGCGATCGGGGAGTCGTAGCGCATGGGGATCAGGCCATACCGCCGGCCACGGCCGGCAGGATCGTGACGTTGTCGCCGTCGGCGAGCTTGGTGTTGATGCCGTCGAGGAAGCGGACGTCCTCGTCGTTCAGGTAGACGTTGACGAACCGGCGCAGCTCGCCGCCGTCCACGATGCGGGCCTGGATGCCCGCATGCCGGGTCTCGAGGTCGGCGAAGAGCTCGGCGAGGGTGTCCCCGGTGCCCTCCACCGCCTTCTGACCGTCGGTGTAGGTGCGGAGGATGGTGGGGATGCGGACCTCGATGGCCATGGCTCAGGGCTCCTGTCGGAAGTTTTCGGCTGGTCGGTGCGCGCGCGGCAGCGCAGTACTGCGGGGGTGGTGCGGTGAGGCGCCGCGGCCCACGGCCGTACGGCGGCAGGGGTCAGCTCGGACAGAGGGCGCTGTTCAGCCTGCACAGGTCGACGTGCAGCCGCGCCACGAGCAGGGTGCCCGGCGTCTTTTCGCTCACGTCGTTGAAAACCATGCGGTCATCGTATCGATTCCCGGTCCCCGACCCGGAGTGTGATCTCACACTCCGGACGCATTCCGACCGGCTGCTGAGACCACCCTGCTCAGGCGGACGCCGGTGTCACCGGTCGGGCCGGGTGTACGGGGCTCAGTATGCCTCGACGACGGTGACCTCCTCCTCGGTCACCTCGCCGTCCACGATCCGGAAGGAGCGGAACTGGAACTCGCCGAGGCCGTCGGTGTCGGCGGTGGAGACCAGGACGTAGTGGGCGCCGGGCTCGTTGGCGTAGGAGATGTCGGTGCGGGAGGGGCGGGCCTCGGTGGCCGTGTGGGAGTGGTAGATGACCACCGGCTCCTCGTCGCGGTCGTCCATCTCGCGGTAGAGCTTGAGCAGGTCGCCGGAGTCGAACTCGTAGAAGGTCGGCGACATGGCCGCGTTGAGCATGGGGATGAAGCGCTTGGGGCGGTCCGTACCGGCCGGCCCGGCGATGACGCCGCACGCCTCGTCGGGGTGGTCCTTGCGCGCGTGGGCGACGATCTGGTCGACGAGGGCCTGGGTGATGGTCAGCATGCCGGCAAGGATAAGCAGAGGGGCCGCCCCGTACCGAAGGGTGGTACGGGGCGGCCCACATGCTGAACGGGAGGTCAGCCGACCTTCTCCAGCTCCGGCTCGCGCCGCTCCGCGACCTGCGGGTTGCGGGCCTTCAGCACGGCCCAGCCGACGCCCAGGGCGGCGGCCCAGCCGGCCATCACGTAGAGGCAGACCCGTGAGTCGGCGTCGTAGGCGATGAGGCCGGTGACGAAGAGCAGGAAGACGATGGCGATCCAGCTGCACACCGCGCCGCCCGGCGCCGGGAAGGCGGAGGCGGGCAGGCGGCCGGCGACGACCGCGCGGCGGTAGCGGACGTGGCTGACGAGGATCATCAGCCAGGTCCAGATGCCGGCCGCGGTGGCCACCGAGGTGACGTAGCCGAAGGCCTTCTCCGGGACGACGTAGTTCAGGACGACGCCGATGCCCATGAAGAGGACCGAGACGGTGATGCCGAAGGCCGGCGTCCTGGTCGAGGAGAGCTTCCGGAAGACCGCCGGGGCCTCGCCGTTGTCGGCGAGGGTGCGCAGCATGCGGCCCGTGGAGTACATGCCGGAGTTGCAGGAGGACAGGGCCGCGGTCAGTACGACGAAGTTGACGATGCCGGCGCCGGCCGGGATGCCGATCACCGCGAACGCCTTCACGAAGGGGCTGACGCCGGCCGCGAAGTCGGTCCACTTCACCACGCACAGGATGACGGTGAGGGCGCCGACGTAGAACAGCGCGATGCGCCAGGGCAGGGTGTTGATCGCCTTGGGCAGGGTCTTCTCGGGGTTCTCGGACTCACCCGCGGTGACACCGACGAGCTCGACGGCGAGGTAGGCGAACATGACGCCCTGGAGGGTCATCAGGGACGAGCCGATGCCCTTGGGGAAGAAGCCGTCGAACTGCCAGAGGTTGGCGACCGAGGCCGTGTCACCGGCGTTGCTGAAGCCGAGGGTGAGCACGCCGAGGCCGATCACGATCATGCCGATCAGGGCGGTGACCTTGACCATGGAGAACCAGAACTCGAGCTCGCCGAAGACCTTCACCGAGATCAGGTTGACCCCGAAGAGGATCACCAGGAAGACCAGGGCCGTCACCCACTGGGGGACCGCCGGGAACCAGTAGTTGACGTAGATCGCGGCGGCGGTGAGCTCGGCCATGCCGGTGACGACCCACATCAGCCAGTACGTCCAGCCGGTGAAGTAGCCGAAGAACGGGCCGAGGAACTCGCGGGAGTACTCCGCGAAGGAGCCCGAGACCGGGCGGTACAGGAGCAGTTCGCCGAGCGCCCGCATGATGAAGAAGACGATGGCGCCGGCTAGGGCGTACATCAGGATGAGGCTGGGACCGGCCTTGGCGATGTTCGCCCCGGCTCCCAGGAAGAGGCCGACGCCGATGGCGCCGCCGATCGCGATCATCTGGACCTGGCGGCTGCCGAGTCCGCGCTCGTACCCCTCTTCGGAGGTCTGCTCCGAGCCTGTGTCGACCTGAGCGGAGGTCATGTGTGTGGTGCGCCTTTCTCCATGCCGACCCGGGCCTCTCGTCGGCCTCGGATCGGGTCTCGATCCCCCCGGACTGAAATGGAGCTGAGCGGGCCTGAGGACCGCTCGTGCCAGGCCGACGGTCGTCGGCGCTGTGGCGCACCCGGCCGAACATTCGGGTGGTGTTCGCCGGGCGGTCGTGAAGATTTATCACGGCCGCACCGCAGATCACCGGGGGAACTTGTGGCGCATCACACAAGGAGAAGGGACCAAACAGCGCAGAAAACGGACACACCCGGCCGGACCGGTGACTCGATCGTTATCCGGATTTGAGCGTCCTCTGAGCGAACACGAAACCCTTCACTTTTCAGGGCAGGAGGGTGTTCACCAGCGTCTCCTGGAGCCCGCCCAGCCACAGATAGGCCATCACCATGGGCTTACGGGGGTCGTCGTCCGGGAGCCGGTAGAGGGCGTCGGTGTCGTCCTCGTCGGTGATCTCCAGCCGGGAGCCGATCGCCAGGCGCAGGTCGTTGAGGGAGCTCAGCCACTGCCGGGACTGCTCGACGGACAGCTCCAGGACCGCTCCGCCGTCGGCGGCCGGGATGAGCGCGTCGAGGGTGCGCACGACCGTGAGCGCGTTCTCCCGCTTGCCGGCCCGCAGGTCGTTCTCGGTGTAGCGGCGGAACTCGGCGGAGTGGGCCTGCCGCTCCCGGGCCTCCTCGGGCGCGGGGGTGCCCTCCGGGTCGCTGTAGGCGTCCGGGAAGAGCCGCTTGAGCACGGGGTCCTTCGGCGGTTCGCTCGGGCCCTCGGCGAAGAGCTCCGCGAGCGGGTCGTCGGAGGCGTCGGCGCCGGGTCCGGGTCCGATGAGCTCCAGCAACTGGACGGCGAGCGACCGGATGATGGAGATCTCGACGTCGTCGAGCGCGACGGCCGCGCCGCCGCCGGGGAGCGGTTCGAAGTGTCCTGGCATGGAGGAGGTTCGCTACTTCCGGTCCTGCGCGCGGGAGGGGGTCATTTCCGGTCCTGCTGGAGGGTGGCCCACAGGCCGTAGCCGTGCATCGCCTGCACGTCGCGTTCCATCTCCTCGCGGGTACCGCTGGAGACGACCGCCCGGCCCTTGTGGTGGACATCGAGCATGAGTTTGGTGGCCTTGTCCTTCGAGTACCCGAAGTACGTCTGGAAGACGTAGGTCACGTAGCTCATGAGGTTGACCGGGTCGTTGTGGACGATCGTGACCCAGGGGACGTCCGGCTCGGGTACGGCGAAGACCTCCTCCGCCGACTCGGTGCGTTCGATCTCTACGGGAGCGGGTGACGTCACAAGGCCCATGCTGCCACGGCCCCGATAAATCGTCACACTGACGCGAAGGGGTGTAGCATGCTTGCCATGAACACAGCGGACCTTGGGCTGCCGGTGGACGTTCCCTCGACGGCGCTCTTCACGGACCAGTACGAGCTGACGATGCTGCAGGCGGCCCTCAAAGCCGGTACCGCCGAACGGAGGTCGGTCTTCGAGGTCTTCACCCGGCGGCTGCCCGAAGGGCGCCGCTACGGCGTCGTCGCCGGCACCGGGCGGGTCCTGGACGCCGTGGAGAACTTCCGCTTCGACGCCGGCGTCCTGGCCTTCCTGCGCGAGAAGGGCATCGTCGACGAGCCGACCCTGGAGTGGCTCGCCGGCTACCGGTTCAGCGGCGACGTGTGGGGCTACCCCGAGGGCGAGGTGTACTTCCCGGGCTCGCCGATCATGCGCGTCGAGGGGTCGTTCGCCGAGTGCGTGCTGCTGGAGACCGTGATCCTGTCGATCCTCAACCACGACTCCGCGATCGCCGCGGCCGCCTCCCGGATGTCCTCGGCCGCGGGCACCCGCCCGCTGATCGAGATGGGCGCCCGCCGCACCCACGAACTCGCGGCCGTCGCCGCCTCCCGCGCCGCCTACCTCGGCGGCTTCGCCTCCACCTCCGACCTCGCGGCCGGCTTCCGCTACAACATCCCGACCGTCGGCACCTCCGCACACGCTTTCACCCTGCTCCACGACCACGAGCGGGACGCCTTCCGCGCCCAGGTCGACTCGCTGGGCCGGGGCACGACCCTGCTCGTGGACACCTACGACGTCGCCGAGGCCGTCCGCACGGCCGTCGAGATCGCCGGGCCGGAGCTCGGCGCCGTGCGTATCGACTCCGGCGACCTGCTGCTGGTCGCGCACCGGGTGCGCCAGCAGCTGGACGAGCTCGGCGCGACCGGCACGAAGATCATCGTGACCTCGGATCTGGACGAGTACGCCATCGCCTCGCTGGCGGCGGCGCCCGTGGACGCGTACGGCGTCGGCACCCAGCTGGTGACCGGGTCCGGGCACCCGACGTGCTCGATGGTCTACAAGCTGGTCGCCCGCGCCGAGTCCGCCGACCCGAAGGCGCCGCTGGTGCCGGTGGCGAAGAAGTCCAGCGGCGGCAAGACGTCCGTCGGCGGCCGCAAGTGGGCCGCGCGGCGGCTCGACGCCGACGGGGTCGCGGAGGCCGAGGTCGTCGGCACGGGACTCGTCCCGGCCGAGCTCGCCGACCGGCAGCTGCTGGTGGAGCTGATCAAGGGCGGCGACGTGATCGCCCGCGAGCCGCTGGACGTCGTCCGCGACCGGCATGCGGCCGCGCGGGCCGGCCTGCCGCTGTCGGCCACCCAGCTCTCGCGCGGGGAACCCGTCATTCCGACGGAGTACGTACAGGCGCGCTCGGGTAGCTAGAAGCGGGCGCTCACCGCACGCTCCCGCGGATACGCCCTCTCGTGCCCCTCCCCTGCGCCCCCCGAACTCAATAGGCTCGGAAGTTCACCGGCCGGGCCCGCACCCCCTTCTCTCCCCCGACCCCATAGTCGAAGGACACCGACCATGCGCCGCGCCTTGATCGTCGTAGACGTGCAGAACGACTTCTGCGAGGGGGGCAGCCTCGCCGTGGCCGGGGGTGCCGACGTGGCCGCCGCCGTCACCGAGCTGATCGGGCAGGCGGCCGGCTCCGGCTACCAGCACGTGGTGGCCACCCGCGACCACCACATCGCGCCCGGCGGCCACTTCGCCGACAACCCCGACTTCGTCCACTCCTGGCCCGCGCACTGCGTCGCCGGCACGGAGGGCGTCGGCTTCCACCCGAACTTCGCCCCCGCCGTCGCCTCCGGCGCCGTCGACGCCGTCTTCGACAAGGGGGCGTACGCGGCGGCCTACAGCGGCTTCGAGGGCGCCGACGAGAACGGCGTGCCGCTGGCCGACTGGCTGCGCGCCCGGGACGTCGTCGAGGTCGACGTGGTCGGCATAGCCACGGACCACTGCGTGCGGGCCACCGCGCTGGACGCGGCCCGCGAGGGCTTCCGCACCCAGGTGCTGCTCGACCTGACGGCCGGCGTCGCCCAGGAGACCACCGACCGCGCCCTGGAGCAGATGCGAGAGGCGGGAGTGGAACTCACCGGCAAGCCGGTGGTCGCGTAGCCCGTCCCGCCCCCGCCACGCAACGCCGTGGCTGATCACCACCGCGGCGGAGCGAAGCGCACGGGCGCGGGGGCGCCCGCCAGAGACGCCCCTGCGCCCCGCCGGTCACCGCAGCGACACGGCCAAGCCCGGGACGGCACCGCCGAACCGCGGCGTCGTGGCTAGTCGCCGTCGCGGCGGAGCGAAGTGCACCGGCGTAAGGACCGGCCTGAGACGCCCGGTCAGACGCCCGCGCCTCCGAGACGACCGGCCCACCGCCCCAGCGTCCCGCCGGTCACCGCAGCGACACGGCCAAGCCCGGGACGGCACCGCCGAACCGCGGCGTCGTAGCTGGTCGCCGTCGCGGCGGAGCGAAGTGCACCGGCGAGGGGCGCCCGGCCGGCTGTCTCGGACCCGACACGGTCGGCCGGTGCGCGCGGTCAGGGGCTGGTCATGCCGGGGCCGCCGGTCTGCGGAGGAGGGCCTTGATCGGGTGCCAGAGTTCCTGGACCAGGTCCGGGGCGGGCAGGACACCGTTGTCAGGGGCTGTGCGCCATATCAGGCCGTCGGGGTGGTGCAGGACGGCCGTGATCTCGTCCGGGGTCGGCGGGGCGGCGTTGCCCCGCAGGTAGACCGCCCGCATGCCCAGGTTGCGCAGCCTGGTCAGGGCGCGCGCCCGGTTGCGGGCGTGGACGAGGACACGGACGCAGTCCGTGCCGTCGGCGGTGGGGCTGGGCAGGTTCAGCGCCACCACCACGCTGCCGCTCGGCAGCTTGCAGAAACCTCCTGCGGCCATGCAGGTCACACCCCCGTGCGTGTCGGTGTCGAAGGGACTGTCAATAAGAACGGCACAGCACGCACCTAAACACGATCGGCGGCGACCCGCCAAGGGGTCACCGCCGATACGTCTCTGACCTGCGAAAACTCGAACTACTTCACCGCACGCCCCACCTCGAGCGAGATCGTCGAGCCGTCAAGGGCCTCCCGGACGATCTTGATCTTGGTGTTGGTGTCAGTGACCTTCACGCCCGCGGCCGGGTTCGAGGCGTCGTAGTAGGTGCTCGCGTGGTCGTTGAAGACCGGCACCCCCCACGACCACTTGATCTTGGTCGCGACGTCCGCCTTGTGCAGCGTGATGCCGTCCGTCGGGTACAGGCTGAACGGCGAGTCGTAGGCCTGGATGCGGCCCCGCATCAGCGTGCCGTCGGACCATTTCAGCGGCACCGGGTGGGAGTCGATCGGCAGGATCTGACCCGTGCCCGGGTGGTCACCGGTGTTGTTGTCCGGCTGGGAGGTGTCCCACTTCCAGATCAACAGGCCGTTCTGGTACGGGTAGTGCTCGACCCAGTCCGGACGGGTCGTCGAGAAGCCGAAGTTGTACGGGCCGACCTTCAGGGTCTTGTCGTACGACACGTACTGGCGGTTCTCGGCGATGTAGTACTGCTTGTAGTCCTTGGTGAAGGACGCGCCGATGCGGGAGAAGCCGCTCGCGGTCCAACCGGCGTCCGCGGACTCGGCGTTGTCGGAGAAGACCGCGGCGCCGTCGGCCGTGACGGTGATCTCGTCGGCCGCGAAGCCCTTGAGCGCCACCCCGCCGTCCGTCTGGTAGCGGAAGCGCAGGTCGATCTTCTTGCCGGCGTAGGCGTCGAGCGAGTACGACAGCTTCTTGTAGCCGTCGACCGTGCCCGTCAGGGCCGGCTTGTCGCTGCCGTCGCGCGGGATGGCCTGGCCGTCCACCGTGCCGTCGAGAGCGGTCCAGTTGGCGCCGCCGTCGGTCGAGACCTCCGCGTACAGGAAGTCGTAGTTCGCCTCGATGTCGTAGTAGCCGTCGAGGGTCAGGGCCGCCGAGGACTTGCCGGTGAGGTCCACCGACCGGGTCAGCGTGTTCTTCAGGTCGTTGCCGCTGCCGCTCCACCACTGGGTCGCGCCCTGCGCCGGGGTGACCACCTCGGTGGTGACCGCCTTGTCGGGCAGCGTGACCACGAGGGCCTGCTTGTTCTTGGTGTTGTACTCGGCGACGCCCAGCTTGTGCTTCGACTTCGTCGCGGCCTTGGCCGTGTCGTAGTTGAGCCAGCCCAGCTGGAGCTTGTCCCAGGCGTTCATGTCGCCCGGCAGGTCGCCGATGGCGTTCTTGCCGGTGCCGAGCCAGGAACCGGAGGACATCAGCGTCCAGAACCCGGTGGAGTTCTCGCCGCCGTTGGTGTCGTACTCGTCCGGCAGGCCGAGGTCGTGGCCGTACTCGTGGGCGTAGACGCCGAGTCCGCCGTTCTCCGGCTGCATCGTGTAGTCGCCGACCCAGACGCCGGTGTCGCCGACCTGGGTGCCGCCGAGCCTGTTGTTCGCGGGGCCGGTGGCGCCGGCGTCGGAGCCGAAGGCGTACCAGCGGTGCGCCCAGATCGCGTCGGTGCCCTGGGCGCCGCCGCCCGCGGACTCGTCCTCGCCGGCGTGCACGATCTGGAAGTGGTCGACGTAGCCGTCGGGCTCGTTGAAGTTGCCGTCGCCGTCGAAGTCGTAGCGGTCCCACTGGTCGTACTGCGCGAGGTCCGCCTTGATGTCGGCGTCCGACTTGCCGGCCGCCTTCTGGCCGGCGACCCAGGAGGTCAGGCCGTCGCGCACCAGGTTCCAGACGCTGGAGCAGGTCGTCGAGCCGCAGGCGTTGTTGCCGTAACGGGCCTCGTTGTAGGGGACCTTGACCCAGTCGGTGACCTCGCCGTCGACCGAGTAGCGGCCCGAGGACTGCTTCTCGTAGTACTTCTTCAGCGACTCGGTGTTCTTGCCGGTGCCGAAGTACAGGTCCTGGAAGTGCTGCTGGTCGTAGTCCGCCTGCCAGGCCGTGGAGTTGTCCTTGGCCCGGTCCGGCTGGGCTATCTGGTTGTGCAGCGGGCCCGCGGTGCCGCCGTAGCGGCTGTCGGTCTGGTCCCCGAACTCGACCAGGATCGTGAAGATCTTGTCCGTCTTCTCACGGCCCAGTTCGACGTACTTGGCGTCGCCCTTCTTGCTCTTGAGCTGGACGACCCGCGAACCGTCGCGGTCCTTGACCGAGGTCTTGCCGGATATGACCTGGTTCAGGGCCTCCTGGCGCTGGGCCTCCTGGGTCTTGGAGAGCGGACCGTCGAGGTCGTGCTCCTTCGTGCTCTGGGCCGCGGCCGGGTCACGGCGGTCCACGGTGGCGGACTTGGCGCTGTCGGCGGCCTGCGCCACGCCGAACGTCGAGAGCGTGGCCGTCGCCGCCGCGAGTGCGACACCGACCGCGCCGGCTCTGAACGTCCATGGTTTAAGAGTCACTTGAGTTCCTCGTGGTCACGGTGGTAAGTCAAGTGACGCAATTTGACTAGAGGACGGTAAGAAAAGACAGACCTTGACTTGAGCAGGACAAGTGCACTATGCGGAGCCCGGGTTCGCTCAGCGGACACCCCGACCGGCGCGTTCGAACGTCCACTTGATGGACGCCATGAATCCGTGCGCCCCCTGTGCACCGGCACTGTTGGTTAGGTCACGCTTACTGTTCGTTCCTGTCGGGCACACACGCGATTAGAGTCGGATGGCGGCACGCCCAGAAACCGGCGGAAAGCCAGGCCGACGCCCCCCGTGGACCCCCACTTCCGAGGACACGATTGCCATGCCTCGTCCGACTGCCGCACAGCTGACCTACGGCTCCTGCACCGTCATCTTCTCGACGCTCGCCATGCTGCTGCTGTCCCAGACGAGTTCGGGCCTGGGGATCGCGGTCATCGCCGTCTCGGCGCTCGCCCTCGGCCTCCTCGTCGCCATGACGGTGCCGCTGCCGAGGACGAGGGTCGTCGCGGTCTCCCGGCCCGCGCCGGAGCAGGCGGAGGAGCCCGTGCCCGCCGTGGCATCGGGCTCGTCGAAGGCCGCCTGAGCCGGGGCGGCCGGTTGGTGCCGGCGGCGCCGGTCAGCCGGTGCTGACCACCACCGTCTTCGCCGCCTTGTCGTGCAGGCCCCTGCTTGTAGGGCCGGTCGAAGTAGCTCCAGCCGCCACAGATCGCGGTCCAGATGCAGGCGCAGCAGAACGCGAACGGGATCCACAGCACCGCCGCCCGCGCGAGCGAGGTCTGCACCGAGGGCGTGGCGCCGTTGTCGAGGTTCGCCACCCGCATCTTCAGCCACTTCTTGCCGAGCGTCTGCCCGGAGTTGCTGATCATGAAGGTGTCGTAGGCGATGTAGAGCACGGCGGCGATGAGGGACTGCGTGAAGGACTTGCCGACCGCCACGTTGTTGCCGTTGACCGTGTACTCGTGCACGCCGATCGGCCAGGTGACCAGCCAGACGACGATGCCGACGAGGATCAGGTCGATGATCCGGGCCAGTGTGCGCCTGCCGCTGTCGGCGAGCGGGGGCATCCCGGCGAGCGGGTCGCCGGGGTGGGGACCGCCGCCGTAGGGACCGCCGCCGTAGGGCGGCGGCTGCTGTCCCGGAGGCGGCTGCTGACCGTAAGGCGGCTGCTGACCGCCATGGGGGGGTTGTTGACCGCCGTACGGCGGTTGCTGACCGCCTGGGGGCGGTTGCTGGCCGGGCGGAGGCTGTTTCCTGAACGGGTCGTCTTCCGGCGGCTGCTGTCCCGAGCCGGGCGGTTCGGTCGTCATGGCCCGAGTGGACCGCGAACCCCCCGGCTCCGCATCCGGCGGACGGCCGTCCGGAGTACCGATTCGCGTACGCCGTACGGCCGACCCCCTCAGCCCGCGACGAACGTACGCGCCGCCTTGTCGTGCCAGCACTGGCGCCACGGCCGGTCGAACAGGCACCACGCCACGCCCACGACACCGATGCCGAGCAGCCCCGGCACGCAGTAGACGAGCCAGCGGCGCAGCGCCCCGCCGAAGGTCGGCGGCTGGTGCGCCTCGATGTCCCGCACCTCCAGGCCGAGCAACTTCTTGCCGAGGGTGCGGCCCCATTTGGCGGTGGGCAGCGCCTCGTAGAGGACCCCGACGACGAGCAGGACGGCCAGGATGATGCCGAAGTAGACCGAGGTCGTCCCGTCCAGCAGCCAGACGGTGACGGTCCGTCCGCTGAGCTTCGCCTCGTCGATCTTGGCGTTGATGTGGTCGACCGCCTTGGTGCCGAGCGGCACGGCGGCCACGGCGGTGACGCCCGCGACGACGACCGTGTCCACCAGCCGGGCGGCGAGCCGCTTGCCCAGGCCCGCCGGGCGGGCGGCGGCCGCGTTCATGGCGGCCTGCTGGAAGATGTCCGCCACCGGCGGCTTCCAGGGCGTGACGTGCTGCTCCTCCTCGGCCCCCGCGAGCCGGTGCACCTGCTGGGCCCAGGAGGCCTGGCCGCCGCCGGGCCCGGCGGCCATCGGAGTGGCGGCGGGCTGGGGGCCGCCGGGCTGGGACGGCACCGAGACGGAGGGCTGCTGGGAGAGCGCGGACGGGGCGGCGCCCTGGGCGGCCTGCGCCTGCGCCTGTGCCGCGTGTTCGGCGGCGGCCAGGCCGGCGTTGAACCCGGGAGCACCGGGCGCGGCGGCGGAGGCCGGCGGCCCGAAGGCCGGGCCGCCGGAGGCGCCGGCGGACGCGGCGGCCCCGGACGACGGCGGCTGGGCGCCGGAACCGGCCACGCCCGGCCCACCGGACGCGGCGGCCCCCGGAGCCTGCCGTGCTCCTCCCCCGGCGCCCGCGGGCGCCCCCGGGCCGCCGCCCTGCGCCCCGCCCTGCTGCCCCGTGCGCTGGGACACGGCACGGAAGGTCATGGTGCCCTCGTCGGCGGCCGGGCCGCCGGGGGCGGGCGTGGCGGAGGAGCCGTCGGCCGCGCCGCCCCGCGGGCCGTCGTCCGCCGTCACCCTGCGGAAGACGAACGTGCCGGGTGAGTCGGCCTCGGAGGGGTCCGTCCGGGCGGGCGGGATCGTAGCCGAGCCGTCGGTGCTGGCCGTGCGGTCCGGGCCGGCGGACGCGACACGGGGGTCGGCGCCCCAGGAGACGCGGCGGTCCTGGTCGCCGCCGAAGCCGGACTGCCGGGAGCGGTCGGCGCCCCAGGCGGACGCAGGTTCGGAAGGGCCGCCCTGCGGGGGTTCCGCGGAGGCCGGCTGCCCCGGGTCGGGGTCCTCGTCGAAGAAGTGCGGGCCGGTCTCCTCGACCAAGGGGACCGAGGCCGCCTGGGCCTGCGCCGGGACCGGGCCCGATCCGGGCGGCGGGTCGAGCGACTCGCCGTCCGACGGCGCCGGACGGCTGGTGCCCGGTACCCAGGCGGCACCGTTCCAGTACCGGACATATCCAGGAATGGACGGGTCCGGGTAGTACCCTTCGCGGGGCCTGTCGTCGCCGGGGGCCGGGGATGGGGCGCTCATGTCCGTCGTCCCGTATCTGCTCGCGGGTGAATATGGGGGCCACCACATCTATCAGACCGGCGCGGGCCGCACCCCCGGTCCCGCCGGACCCACCCTTTTCCGGGCAACCTCATGCACCGGATTCACACGGTCGGAAAAAACTTCTCCGAACCCGCGTAATGGCTGCGGCCCCACCTCTCTCTCCCCTGTACGGACCCGCCCTCAGGGCCCCGTACACCTGCCCGAGAGAGGAATCGGACGTCATGCACTACACCGTCGTGGAACGCGAGTTGGAACTCAGGCTGATCCTGTCGCCGGAGCGAGGTGTGCCGGTACCGGCCCGGCTCAGCTACCGCACGGACGACCCGTATGCCGTGCATGTCGCCTTCCACATCAACTCCCGGCACCCCGTGGCCTGGACGTTCTCGCGCGAGCTGCTGGTGGAGGGGGTGTTCCGGCCGTGCGGGCAAGGTGACGTGCGCGTGTGGCCGACGAAGACCGAGGGGCGCAGTGTCGTGCTGATGGCGCTGAGTTCACCGGACGGGGACGCCCTGCTGGAGGCGCCCGCCGGGCAGGTGTCCGCCTGGCTGGAGCGGACGCTGCGGATGGTGCCACCGGGGACCGAGGGCGGGCAGCTGGGGATCGACGACGCGCTCGACCAGCTGCTCGCCCGGTGACCGCAGCGCTGACCCGGTCAGAAGAGCTTGCCGGGGTTGAGGATGCCCAGCGGATCGAAGACCTGCTTGATCTGCCGTTGCATCTCGACCCCGACCGGCCCGATCTCGCGCGCCAGCCACTCCTTCTTCAGCACGCCCACGCCGTGTTCGCCGGTGATCGTGCCGCCGAGCTGCAGGCCGAGGGCCATGATCTCGTCGAAGGACTCGCGGGCGCGCCGGGACTCGTCGGGGTCGGCCGCGTCGAAGCAGACGGTGGGGTGGGTGTTGCCGTCGCCGGCGTGCGCGCAGACGCCGATGGTGAGGTCGTACTTCTCGGCGATCCGCTCCACGCCCCGCAGCATCTCGCCGAGCCTGGAGCGGGGCACGCACACGTCGTCGATCATCGTCGTGCCCTTGACCGCCTCCAGCGCGGTCAGCGACAGCCGCCGCGCCTGGAGGAGGAGTTCGGACTCGGCGGCGTCGTCGGCGGGCACCACCTGGGTGGCGCCGGCCGCCTCGCACAGGGCGCCGACGGCGGCGAGGTCGGCGGCGGGGTCCGGGGTGTCGAAGGCGGCGAGCAGCAGCGCCTCCGTGCTCTCGGGCAGACCCATGTGCGCGAGGTCGTTGACGGCCTTCACCGTCGTACGGTCCATGAGTTCGAGCAGCGAGGGGACGTGGCCGCCGGCCATGATCCGGCACACCGCGTCGCAGGCGGCGGCCGCGGAGGGGAACTCGGCGGCCAGCACGAGCTGTTCGGGCGGCTGCGGCTTGAGCGCCAGGACCGCCCGGACGACGATGCCGAGGGAGCCCTCGGAGCCGACGAAGAGGCGGGTGAGGTCGTAGCCGGCGACGCCCTTGGCGGTGCGGCGGCCGGTGGACATCAGGCGGCCGTCGGCGAGGACGACGTCGAGGCCGAGGACGTACTCGGCCGTGACGCCGTACTTGACGCAGCACAGGCCGCCCGAGGCGGTGCCGATGTTGCCGCCGATGGTGCACATCTCCCAGCTGGAGGGGTCGGGCGGGTAGTACAGGCCGTGTTCGTTGACCGCGCGGGAGAGCGTGGCGTTGACGACGCCGGGTTCGACCACGGCGATGCGGTCGACCGGGTTGATCTCCAGGATGCGGTCCATCTTGGTCAGGGACAGCGCGATGCTGCCCTCGGAGGTGTTGGCGCCGCCGGACAGGCCGGTGCGGGCGCCCTGCGGGACGACCGGGACGCGCAGTTCGGTGGCGATGCGCATGACGTGCTGGACCTGCTCGACGGTGCGGGGCAGCACGACCACGGCCGGGGGGCCGGCGGGACAGAAGCTGGCCATGTCGTTGGCGTAGGACGCCGTGACGTCGGGGTCGATCAGGACGGCCTCGGCGGGCAGACCGGTCAGGAGCCGGTCGACGAGGTTTCCGGTGGCTGCGTCGGAGGGCGCTTCGATACGGCTCATGATCACAGCGTCGCACCCGGGGCCATCGGTGTGAACCCCGTCTACGGCAGTGGACGTATGCCGGGTGTGGTCGTCGTACTGGCGCAGAGTGAGCGGCATGGAGAAGGAGCAGGAGGAACGGCGTCCGCGGACCGGCGGGCGGGCACTGATCGCCGCTCTCGCCGGGTCCCTGGTGCTCGGCGCGGCGGTGGTGCTGTGGCCCTGGGAACGGCCCGTGACCAGGCCCGTCGTCGCTCCGGCGGCGGGCGCGCAGGCGCTGTCGGCCGTCGTCGCGGGGGTGCCGGCCGGGCTGCCGGAACTGGGGTCGCTGATCGGGGAGCGGGAGGCGTGGGTGCGGGGGCATCCACGGGACGCGCGGGCCTGGGCGGTGCTGGGGGACGCGTACGTGGAGCAGGGGCGCAGGACCGCGGACGCGGCGAACTATCCGCGGGCCGAGCAGGCGCTGCGGACCTCGCTGCGGGTGGCGGGGGCGCGCGAGGACGTGCGGGTCGCGGCGCTGGACGGGATGGCGGCGCTGGCGAACGCCCGCCGGGACTTCCCGGCCGCGCGGGCCTGGGGCGAGACGGCGCTGAAGGTGGACCCGAAGCGGTGGACGACGTATCCGCCGCTGCTCGACGCCTACACCGGGCTCGGTGACTACAAGGCGGTCAAGCGGACCCTGGACCGGCTGCTGGAGCTGCACAGCGGGCCGGCCGTGCGGGCGCGGGCGGCGGCCGTCTACCGCGACCGGGGCTGGCGGGAGGACGCGGCGGCCCAGCTGTCCGACGCGGCGGCGGGGGCGTCGTCGCCGGCCGAGCGGGCCGCGTGGCTGGAGCGGGCCGGTCAGCTGTCCTTCGAGCGCGGGGACCTGCAGGACGCGCTGCGGCGTTTTCAGGAGGCGGTGCGGATCGATCCCGACCAGCGGGCGGCGCTGGCCGGGCAGGGGCGGACGCTGGCCGCGCTGGGGCGGGCGACGGAGGCCCTGAACGCCTACCGGGTGGCCCTGGCCAAGCAGCCGTGTCCCCAGTACGCCCTGGAACTGGGCGAGTTGTACGAGTCGCTGGGGCTCGGCGAGGCGGCCCGGGTGGAGTACGACGCCGTGCGGGCGCGGGTGCGCGAGGTGGCCGAGGCGGGGGTCGACGAGACGCTGGTGCTCGGGCGGCTGGAGGCCGACCACGGGGACGCGCGGGCCGCCGTGCAGCTCTTGCGCGCCGAGTGGCGCAAGCAGCCCGGCATCGAGGTGGCCGACGCCCTGGGGTGGGCGCTGCACCGGGCCGGGCAGGACAAGGAGGCGCTGAAGTTCGCGACGGTGGCGACGGACCCGGTGCACGGGGGCGGGGTGCGCAGTGCCCTGTACGCCTACCACCGGGGCATGATCGAGAAGGGGTCGGAGCTGCCCGGGCCCGCCCGGCGGCACCTGCAGGAGGCGCTGCGCATCAACCCGTACTTCTCCCCGTTGCAGGTCCCCGCGGCGCGGCAGGCGCTGGCGGCACTGGGCGAGCCGCCGGACGTGCCGGTGCCGGGCGGCGAGGAGAGCACGGAGGCTCAGGACGAGGAGGGCTGAGTCATACGGCGGCGGTGCCGATGAGCGCGTTGCGGGTCACCAGCGCGGCCAGCTGCTCCTCCCCCAGCTCCTGTGTGCCCTCGGGCCGGCGCGGCAGCACCATGTAGCGGGTCTCGGCGCTGGAGTCCCACACGGTGATGTCCGTGCCGGCCGGCAGTTCCAGGCCGAACTCCGTGAGCACCGCCCGTGGTTCACGCACCACGCGGGAGCGGTAGGCCTCGGACTTGTACCAGCTGGGGGACGGTCCGAGCAGGCGCAGCGGGTAGCAGGAGCACAGGGTGCAGACGATGACGTTGTGGGTGGTCGCGGTGTTCTCGACGACCCTCAGCCGCTGGTACGAGCCCTCCATGAAGCCGAGTTCACGCACCGCGGCCGTCCCGTCCGCCAGCAGGCGGGACCTGAACTCCTCGTCCACCCAGGCCCGCGCGACGACCCGCGCCCCGTTCGCCGGGGTCGCCCCGGTGAGGGTCGCGTCGATGATCTCGTCGAGGCGGGCGCCGGAGAGGACGCCCTTGTCCTCCAGCAGGGTCTCCAGGCGTCGTACCCGGCGGGCGATCGTCGCGTCGGAGTGGTCACCGCTCATGCCCGTGGTCCTCTTCCAGATAGCTTTCCCACAGATCCAGTACGACGTGGTGGTCGCCCTCGCCCCACAGGTCGCGGGCCGCGAATCGGACCGCGTAGACCTGCTCCACCGGCGCGTCCCCGCGGCCCTGGGCGCTGACGTCGGCCAGTTCCGCCGGCCCCTCCGGCTCGATCACGACGCCCCGTTTGCCGCGGGCGTAGCGCGGCAGGCGGGTGTGGTGGGGCGGGTCGTGGGGGAAGGTGCGAACGCGGGTGCCGGGCGGGAAGCGGTCAGCCGGCATCGAGCTCACCCGGCCTCAGCACGCCCTTGCGCTCCAGCAGGATGCGGATCGCCTCGAACCAGCGCTCGTAGTACGACGTCGTCAGGTACTCCGCCGGCGGCATGGACTCGATCGCGTCACGGAACTCGTTGGTGTTGAACAGCCCTTGCTCGCGCAGGGCGTTGAGCATCCCGACGACCCGGGCCTCCCAGTCGGCGTGGAAGGGTTCGGCGTCGTCGGTGATGTCGACGGCGCCGAAGCCCTGCGTGCCGCCCACGTCGTTGATCCTGGCCATGCGCCCAGGCTACGACGCGGTTCGGTCGCTGTCCTCCTTGACGAAGATCGAGAAGCGGCGCGCGCCGAGATCCCCGGAGGCGAAGCCGATGTGCACCTTCGGGTCGGAGCCGGCGCGCACCGCGACGCCCTCCGGCTCGCGGTGGGTGAGGTTGTAGCCGGCCTGGGTGCGCTGCTGCTGGAGCAGTTCTCCGGTGGTGACGGAGACGCTGGAGACGTAGGAGTTGCCGTGCCCCGCGGCCGGGTTGGTGGTGGCGTTGTAGGCGGTGCCGGCGAGCTGGTAGACGGCGTCGCGGTACAGGGCGTACCCCTGGAACGGGATCCTGGGGTCGGGGTGGGCGCCGACCTGGGCGAAGTCCGCGATCGGGTCGCCGTAGTCGCGGGCCGTGAAGGCGTCGAGGTCCCAGACGCGGTAGCGGGGCCTGTTCGCCGGGTCGCGGTAGCGGACGGCGATGCGACCCGAGTCCTGGCAGACCGAGGGCTGGTTGTTGGTGGAGCCCGTTATCGGCTTGCGCATCCTGACGTTCGCGGCGGTGCGGGTGGCGCCGTCGGCGAAGTGGAAGCGGGTGACGCCCTGGCCGTAGCCGTGGACGGCGGCGGCCTCGGTCCAGATCCAGGTGGAGCCGTCCTCGGCGTCGCGCTGGACGCCCATGCTGACGCCGTGGCCGAAGCCCTTGAGGTACATGTGGCCGAGCCGGTCGCCCTGGTAGTCCAGCTTGTTGAGGCACAGATCGCCGGCCGCGTGGCCGCTGGCGGTGACCTGGAGCACGTACAGGTGCTTGTTCGGCTCGTCGAAGGCGAACGACTGCAGCACCGTCGGCTCCCTGAGGGTGGCCTTCTGCCACAGCCAGCGAACCGACGGCACCGCGAGGTTGATCGCAGAGGTCACTGGAGTTCCCCGAGTCCTGTGGGCACCCCTTCGGCACCCGCAGGACTCGAGGGTGTCAACCGGCGTTCACCGGTCGCAAGGCTTTGCGCTCACAGGTTTCCGCGCTTGGCCTGCTCCCGCTCGATCGCCTCGAACAGCGCCTTGAAGTTGCCCTTGCCGAAGCCCATCGAGCCGTGCCGCTCGATGAGTTCGAAGAAGACGGTCGGCTTGTCCTGGACCGGCTTGGTGAAGATCTGCAGCAGGTAGCCGTCCTCGTCGCGGTCGGCGAGGATCTTCAGCTCGCGCAGGGTCTCGATCGGCACCCGGGTGTCGCCGACCCACTCGCCGAGGGTGTCGTAGTACGAGTCCGGGGTGTTGAGGAACTCCACGCCGGCCGCCCGCATCGTCCGTACCGTCTGAACGATGTCGTTGGTGTTGAGCGCGATGTGCTGGACGCCCGCGCCGCCGTAGAACTCCAGGTACTCGTCGATCTGGGACTTCTTCTTGGCGATGGCGGGCTCGTTGATCGGGAACTTGACCTTCAGCGTGCCGTCGGCCACCACCTTCGACATCAGCGCGCTGTACTCGGTGGCGATGTCGTCGCCCACGAACTCCTTCATGTTCGTGAAGCCCATGACCTTGTTGTAGAACTCCACCCACTCGTTCATCCGGCCGAGTTCGACGTTGCCGACGCAGTGGTCGACGGCCTGGAAGGTGCGCTGGGCCGGGGGCTCGACGATCGGGGTGGCGGCGACGAAGCCCGGGAGGTAGGGGCCGTCGTAGCCGGTGCGCTCGACCAGGGTGTGGCGGGTCTCGCCGTAGGTGGCGATCGCGGCGAGGACGACCGTGCCGTTGTCGTCCTTCAGCTCGTACGGCTCGGCGACGCTCTTCGCGCCGTGCTCCAGCGCGTAGGCGTACGCGGCGCGGGCGTCCGGGACCTCGATGGCGAGGTCGACCACGCCGTCGCCGTGCTCGGCCACGTGCCGGTCGAGGAAGTGGCCCCAGGTGGTGGCGGGCTTGATGACCGAAGTGAACACGAAGCGGGCGGAGCCGTTCTCGAGCACGTAGCTCGCGGTCTCGCGGCTGCCGTTCTCGGGTCCCGAGTAGGCGACCAGCCGCATGCCGAAGGCGGTGGAGTAGTAGTGCGCCGCCTGCTTCGCGTTGCCCACGGCGAAGACGACCGCGTCCATTCCCTTGACCGGGAAGGGGTCGGCCTGCCGGGCGGTGTCGGGAGTGTGGTGTGTGGTCTGGGTCATAGCGGCAGCCTGATGCGGAGCCGCAAGGTGCGCAATAGTTTGCGTATTCGCTGGACAATCTGTTCAGCGGGAGGGCCGTCGGCGCGGTCCTTCTGTACAGGATGACCATCGCATTCGGGAGGCTGCTGTGGCGATCGACCAGCTCGACGGCCGGATCCTCGTCCTGCTGGCGCGGGAGCCGCGGATCGGGGTGCTGGAGATGTCCCGGCGGCTGGGGGTGGCGCGCGGGACGGCGCAGGCGCGGCTGGACCGGCTCCAGTCCAACGGCGTCATCCGCGGTTTCGGACCCCAGGTCGATCCGGCGGCCCTCGGATATCCGGTCACGGCGTTCGCCACCCTGCAGATCCGCCAGGGCCAGGGCGCCGACGTCCGCGCGCACCTGGCGTCCGTGCCGGAGGTGCTGGAGCTGCACACCACCACCGGCAGCGGGGACATGCTGTGCCGGCTGGTGGCCCGCTCCAACGCGGATCTCCAGCGGGTCATCGACCGGGTCGTCGCCATCGACGGCATCGTCCGGGCCGCCACCGCGATCGTGATGGAGAACCCCGTTCCGCTGCGGATCATCCCACTCGTGGAGCAGGCGGCGCGGGACGCGGCGGACGGCTAGGGCGGGTGTCGAAAGTCCCGCCGCCCGCCCGAAGGGCGGGCCCCGCGGCGCCTGGTGCGTGCGATGGCAAGGCGCCGGAGCGCCCTGATGGCGGAGCTGTTCGGGCGTTTCGGCAACGCCGCGAGCGCGCGTGCCGGACGCCGCGGGGCAGGCGGGGCCTTCGACACCCGCCCTAGGGGTCGTCGTCCGGATCGGGTCGGCGTCGCGCGGGCCCGGGCCGGGCATCAGCAGGCGGCGACGGAACCCTTCCCGCTCTCCAGCGCCACCAGCGAGTCCACGGCGCCCTTCAGCGTCGTCACCGGGATCAGCCGCAGCCCCTTCGGCAGCTCGGACTTGGCGTCGGAGCACTCGTCCTTCGGGACCAGGAACACCGTGGCCCCGTCCCGCCGGGCGGCCTGCGTCTTCAGCGCGACGCCGCCCACCGCGCCGACCTTGCCGGCGGCGTCGATGGTCCCCGTACCGGCGATTTTGCGGCCGCCCGTGAGGTCTCCGCCGCTGCCGTTGCCGTCGAGCTTGTCGATGATGCCCAGCGTGAACAGCAGCCCGGCGCTGGGCCCGCCCACGTCGGCGAGCTTCAGGGTGACCTTGACGTCCTTGCCGCTCAGATGGAGGTAGTCCAGCGCGGCCTCGGTCGCGGCGTCCTGGGACTCCTTCATCTGCGCGCTGTTGTGCTGCTCGATCTGCCGGGTGGACTGCCCGCTGGGGTAGACGGCGTCGCGCGGCATGACGGCCTTGTCCGTGGCGAACCACGCGGAGAGCACGTCACCGAGGGAGACCCGGGTGTCCGGGTTGGTCGCCTCGATCGTCGTCATCCGCAGCTGCCCGCTGGTCGTACGGGTCTTCGCGCCCGAGATCGTGATCACCGGGGTGCCCTTGTTCTCCCCGAGCACGTTCGCGGTCATACCGGGCTGCGCCAGAGAGAACGGCAGCGGCGCGAAGACCGCGGTGGCGATCAACGCCACGACGGGCAGCGCACAGACGGCGAGGGCCTGGGGGCGTGTGAGGCGAGAGAGCACGGGATCAATCTAACGCGAAGAACCCTTTCGGCCGCCTTCGGGCCACCGGGCCCGCGGGCAGGCTGTTTCCCGCCTGCGGCGGCCCCGCGCACTCGGCTGAGCCGCGGCTCACTGCAGGGCTTCGGCGACCTCCCGTGCCGCGTCCACCACCCGCGGCCCCACCCGCTCGGGCACCGCGTCGGCCAGCATCACGACCCCGACGCTCCCCTCGACCCCGGTGACCCCGAGCAACGGCGCCGCGGCGCCACTGGCGCCCGCCTCCAGCTCGCCGTGCGTGAGGGTGTACCCGCACTCCCCCGACGGCTTGGCCCGCGCCGCCAGGATCGCCTTGCCGGCGGCCCCCCGGTCCAGCGGATGCCGGAAGCCCGCCCGGTAGGCCACGTGGTAGTCGGTCCACGAGGGTTCGACGACGGCGACCGCCAGCGCGTCCGCGCCGTCCACCAGCGTCAGATGAGCCGTCGCCCCTATGTCCTCGGCGAGCGAGCGCAGGGCCGGCAGCGCGGCCTCCCGCACTAGCGGATGCACCTGCCGTCCCAGCCTGAGCACGCCCAGCCCGACCCGGGCACGTCCGCCCAAGTCACGGCGTACGAGGGCGTGTTGCTCCAGCGTGGCGAGCAACCGGTACACCACGGTCCGGTTCACGCCCAGTTTGGTGGAAAGCTCGGTGACGGTCAGCCCATGGTCCGTGTCGGCCAGCAGCTTGAGGACGCGCAGTCCCCGGTCGAGCGTCTGAGAGGTCTCCGCGGTCACGACGCCCACTCCTCCAAGTGGTGAGGTCGGCGACCTCCGAGCGGCAATGCGTCACCGAGTCCCGTCGGCGACGCGCAACAGAGGCCGCCGATCGGCCGGCGACCCGGCCTGTACCGGGCCGCGTCGCTTCACGGCTGCGCTCCGCGGCGGCGCTGCCACGGGGCGTGTGCGTAGCGGGACAGTAGCGAAGGGGGTTCGCTGAGCGGAAGTCTCCGTCCACAATCCGGGCATGGGGCAGGAGGGACTACCTGGGTTTGTCCCGATACGCGCACAGGCCCCACGTGCCCCGGTGGCCGGCCGGGGCGGCAGCGTCACCGCATCCGCGTGGCCCACTCCTGCACCTTGGCGATCCGCTGCCTGAGCTGCCCGGCCGTCGCCTCCGCGCTCGGCGGCCCGCCGCACACCCGCCGCAGCTCGGTGTGGATCACGCCGTGCGGCTTGCCGCTCTGGTGGACGTAGGCGCTGACCATGGTGTTCAGCTGCTTGCGCAGCTCCATCATCTCCTTGTGCGAGACGACGGGCCGCCGCTCGGCCGGCAGCTCCAGCAGGTCGGCCTCGGTGTCCGGCTTCTTGCGGCTGTGCGCGATCTGCCGGGCCTGCCGCTTCTGCAGCAGCAACTGCACCTGGTCGGGCTCCAGCAGCCCCGGGATGCCGAGGTAGTCCTGCTCCTCCTCGCTGCCCGGGTGGGCCTGCATGCCGAACTCGGCACCGTCGTAGAGCACCCGGTCGAAGACCGCCTCGGACTCCAGCGCCTCGAAGGCGAACTGCTCCTGCTCGCCGGTGTCCTCGTCCTGCTCCTTGTTCGCCTCCTCCATCTCCTTCTCGGACTCGGCGTACGGGTCCTCCTCGCCCTCCTTCTTCGGCTTGTCGAGGGCGTGGTCGCGCTCGACCTCCATCTCGTTGGCGAAGGTGAGCAGGTCGGGGACGGTCGGCAGGAACACGGAGGCGGTCTCGCCGCGGCGCCTGGAGCGCACGAAGCGGCCGACGGCCTGGGCGAAGAAGAGGGGGGTGGAGATGGTGGTGGCGTACACGCCGACCGCCAGCCGGGGCACGTCGACGCCCTCGGACACCATGCGGACGGCGACCATCCAGCGGTCGTCGCTCTCGCTGAAGTCGTCGATCCGCTTGGACGCGCCGGCGTCGTCGGACAGCACGAGCGTCGCTTTGGTCCCCGTGATCTCGCGGATGAGCTTGGCGTAGGCGCGCGCGGAGTCCTGGTCGGAGGCGATGACCAGGGCGCCCGCGTCCGGGATGCCCTTCCTGACCTCGGTGAGCCGCTGGTCGGCGGCGCGCAGCACGCTCGGCATCCACTCGCCGCGCGGGTCCAGGGCCGTCCGCCAGGCCTGGCTGATCGCGTCCTTCGTCATCGGCTCGCCGAGCCGTGCGGCGATCTCGTCGCCCGCCTTCGTCCGCCAGCGCATGTTGCCGCTGTAGGAGAGGAAGATGACGGGCCGCACGACGTGGTCGGCCAGCGCGTTGCCGTAGCCGTAGGTGTAGTCGGCGGCCGAGCGGCGGATGCCGTCGTTGCCCTCCTCGTACGTGACGAAGGGGATCGGGTTGGTGTCGGACCGGAAGGGCGTACCGGTGAGCGCGAGGCGGCGGGTGGCCGGCTCGAACGCCTCCAGGCACGCCTCGCCCCACGACTTGGAGTCACCGGCGTGGTGGATCTCGTCGAGGATGACGAGCGTCTTGCGCTGCTCGACCCGGTTGCGGTGCAGCATGGGCCGCACGCCGACACCGGCGTAGGTGACGGCGACGCCGTGGTAGTCCTTGCCGAGCGGCCCCGCGCTGTACTCGGGGTCGAGCTTGATCCCTATCCGCGCGGCCGCCTCCGCCCACTGCTTCTTCAGGTGCTCGGTCGGCGCGACCACCGTCACCTGCTGCACGACGTGGTGGTGCAGCAGCCAGGAGGCGAGCGTCAGCGCGAAGGTCGTCTTGCCGGCGCCGGGCGTGGCGACGGCGAGGAAGTCGCGCGGCTGCTCCTGGACGTACTTCTCCATGGCCCCCTGCTGCCAGGCACGCAGCTTGCTGGCGGTGCCCCAGGGGGCGCGGCCGGGGAAGGCGGGAGAGAGGTGGTGGGAGTGCGAGGCGGAGCTGGTGGCGGCGGTGGTAGTCACGATCTCCGGGGGTGGGTCGGGCGGCTCGGTCTACGACGGTCGGGGTCCGGCTCGATGTGCGAGGTCGGTCGGGGTCCGGCTGGGTGTGCGAGGTCGGGGTGCTCGGCTGGGTATGACAACCGGGCCACCCTACCGGCGGCCCACCGGTGTCAACGCGCGGACAAGGCCGGGTCGCCCGTGGGTGGGACCCACGTCACAGCCGCCACCGCTACGACCGCCCCCGCAGCCGGGTGGCCACCCAGGCCCCGACCAGGGCGACGCCGGCCATCGGCAGGAAGACCGCGGCGAAGGCCACCGGATGCGAACCGGAGGCCTGGGTCGCGGTGTGGCTCACCGCTCCCCCGCCGAGCGCCGCGAAGGCCGCGCCGCCCGCCGCGAGCAGGACGGTGTTGGACAGGCCGTCGGAGATCTGCAGGGCGGCGGAGTTCGCACCGGCCTCCTCGGGGGCGGAGAGCTGGAGCAGCAGGACGCTGGTGGAGGAGATCACCAGGCCCATGCCGAAGCAGCCGACGGCCCAGGCGACGGCCACGGTCCACACGGGCACCGAGTGGATCAGCACACTGGGAGCGGTGGCGATCGCGGCCGTCACGAGCAGCATGCCCACGGTCATCAGCCGTTCCCGGTACGGCTCCACCCGCGCCCGGGACTGCAGCCACGACCCCAGGGCCCAGGTCCCGCCGCCGGCCGCAAGCGAGAACCCGGCCAGCGTCGGGGTGAGCCCCCGCTCGGTGACCAGCATCAGCGGCACGAAGGACTCGGCGGCGACGAAGGACCCCGCGGAGACGCCGCGCAGCAGCACGACGGACGGCAGCCCGCGCGCCGCCCGGTAGGTGCCGCGCGGGAGCAGCCCGCGCACGGCGGGCACGAGCAGCGCGGCGCCGGCGAGGCCGGGGAGCAGGGAGAGCCAGCGCAGGTCCTGGGCGGCGTACTGGAGCAGTCCGGCGCCCAGCGAGACGCCGAGCGCGAGCCGGATGCGGCGCCGGTCGGCGGAGGGGGCGGCGGTGTCACCGGGGGCGCCGGGGACGGCCACCGGGCCGGCCGCGCGCCGCCGTATCTGCGGCAGGGCGAGCGCGAGGGGGAAGACGACGAGGACGGGGATGCCGATGAACACCCAGCGCCAGCCGAGGTGTTCGGTCACCGCGCCGGACGCCAGCGGCCCCACGATCGACGGTACGACCCAGCCGGCCGCGAAGCCCGCCATGATCGCGGGCCGCAACCGTTCGGGGTAGGCCCGCCCGACGACGACGTACAGGGCGACGATCACGAGCCCGCCGCCCAGCCCCTGCACGGCCCGTCCGAGGATGAACAGCCACATCGCGGACGCCGTCCCGGCCAGCAGCAGCCCCGCCGCGAAGCAGCCGATCCCCGTCGTCAACGCCCCGAGCGGGCCCCGCCGGTCCGACCACTGCCCGGCGAACACCATGCCGAACAGGCTGGTGGTGAAGTACCCCGAGAACGCGAACGCGTACAGCCCCACCCCGTGCAGCTCCCGCGCCGCCACGGGCATCGCCGTCCCCACGGCCGTGGCCTCGAAGGCGATCAGCACCACGACGGACACGATCCCGACGCTGAGAGCCCGGTACTCCCGCCCCAGCACGCCTTCTTCACTACGGCCCGGGACCTGTTCTGCGACGGCGGCGTCACGCGGTTCGAGGACGGTCATGCCCGCCAGAGTAAGGTGCGCAGCCGCCCGTCACCCCTGTCGGAGGTCTCCCCCGCCCTCGTCCCTTGGTCGTACGCCCGACTCCCTTTCATGAACGGCGTATGGCAGTCCCGTTGCACCATCCCGGATTCCCTTGAGCCCCGCCACCCCCGCCCCTACGGTCGACACACCGAGTTCGGGAGCCCTCCCCGGCCCACCCGACCCGGCCGTGTGCCCGAGTGGTTCAGGGACTCGCCTGCAAAGCGAGTTACGCGGGTTCGATTCCCGCCACGGCCTCAAGTGGTTTGACCAGGAAAAACAACAGGGCGGCATCCACTCGTGGGTGCCGCCCTGTTGTCTGCCCGTCTCAGTTCCCGTCTCGCTTCGCCCGGCGCACGCAGGCTCCGTTGATGACGAACCGCGTCGCCGGGTTGTCGCATGTGATGACACCATGCTGACCATTCGGCCCTTCAGCGATCCTCCAGTTGACGAACTGGCCCGCCCGGCCGGGCGCCACGCGCCACGTAATGTGCGCGACCCGCCGGGTTCGTGTCGCGAGCTGGCGCGAAGCCGTTGAGGCAGACCTCTCGCCGCCCCGCCGGGAAGGCCACGAGCGAGACGGTGAGGGCATCAGACGGGTTCTGCGAAGATGCGGTTGCGGACCTCGTCGGGCGGGTGCGATTCGATCACGTAATCGCCGCCCTCTGTGTCGTTGGACAGGAAGATGAACCCTTGCGCATCGGCGCTCCAGAACGTCCAGCTTCCGTCCGACTGCAAGTTGGGGAAGAAGCTGTTCCGGGGTTCATGCTCGTATGGGTGCGCTTCGACCACCCGGTCGCCAGCTTCCGTGTCATTGGAGACGAACAGGTAGCAGTCCGTTGCTGGGTTGTAGAGGCGGACACCGCCGTTGCCGTCAGGCTTGGCCTCGAACTCATTGCGGAACTCGCCCGCATAGGGATGCGCCTCTACGACTCGATCAGGGCCTTTCATGTCGCCGGAAACGAAGAGCCACTGGCCGTTGTGCTGGTAGCTGTGAAGCCTGAACCTTCCGCTCGGAAGAGGCATAACCCGATCCCTTTCTTCCGAATATTCTCCCGTATGAACCATTTTCCCACAGTCCAGCTGTGACGGCGACATGACCAAAACACGATGAGCAAGGGGACGCCCCACCAGAGAGATCTTCAGCGGCTGAGGGTTCTCCACACCCTGTAACTCGCGTCTTTAAAGATCTCTAAATGGAAAGGGCGGTCTCGCAGAGACCGCCCTTTCAGGCGCTTCTGACTCAGTCAGCCCGCACGAGCGCCCCGGCGAGTCCGTCGTCATCGTCCGGTCGGTCTGCCTCGGCCTTCCAGATCAAGCCGTCAACCTGCCGCGCTACGTCGCCCCGTACCGCGTCGACCATGTGCTGATACCGAGCGGCCATGGCTGTGGTCGACCACCCCATGAGGCCCATGACGGCCCGTTCGGGAACTCCGAGGATGAGTAGGACGGTGGCGGCCGTGTGGCGCGCGTCGTGCAGCCTTCCGTCCCGCACCTTCGCCTCAGCCAAGAGATCCTTCCACTCAGTCCAGTCACGACGGTGGGACGGGCTACGGCCGTGCTCGTCCGGGAAGACCAGGCCGTTCTCCTCCCACCGCTTCCCGGCCGCTTCCCGCTCGGCTTCCTGCGCCTTGAGGTGCGTACGGAGTAGGTCAACGAGCTGTTCGGGGAGACCGACCGCCCGGCGGCCGGCGCGTGACTTGGTGACGGTCAACTCGGGGTTGGTCCGTCGCTTCTGCGGGCAGTACCCGGCGGCCTTGCGTCCGCAGGGCTCCACGCATCCGTGGGCGTACTGCGGCCGGTGGCGACTACGGCGGACAACGAGGAACCCTCCCTCGATGTCCACGTCATCCCACCTCAGCGCGAGCACCTCCCCTTGGCGGAGTCCGAGCGCGAGGGCAACGGCCCAGCGTGCGGAATTGCGGTGCTGATCAGCAGCCTTGAGCAACCGCTGCACCTCATGCACGCTGTAGGGCTCTACCTCGTGATCCCCTGTCTTCGGCGCCTTCGCCAACAGCACCGGGTTCCTGCCGAGATGTCCCCGCCGTACAGCCTCGTTGAGCGCGGCCCGAAAGGTCCGGTGCACCTGGTGAGCGGTCGCAGGCTTGCTGCCGTTGGCCTGCATCTTGGCGTAGAACACCTCAATGTGCTCGGGCTTCAGCCTGTCGAGACGGTGAGCGCCCAAGCCGGGAATGAGATGCTTCCGGACGGCCACGCCGTACCCAACCATCGTGTTGTCGTTCACGGCGAGAGGCGCGACGTTTTCAATCCAGTGCGTGAGCCATGACTTGACCGTCCACGCCTTGCCGGGCTTCTTCACGGTCTTGGCATCGCGTTGCTTCTCCAGCTCACGTACGGCCGCCGTCACTTCAGCGCGGGTCTTGCGTTCGACATGGCGCCGGTCCGGCGTGCCGTCGTCGCGGATACCGACGGTGACACGGCCGTGCCATTTCCCGTCCTTGCCGAAGTAGATCGAGCTGCGGCCGTTGGGCTGGCGGGTGCGCTTCTTCCTGTCCTCTGCCATGGGCAGGCTCCTGTTTCTTGCGTGTCGGGATGGGGACCGGGGCGGCGGGCTGTCCTGTCCGGGAGTGCCGCCGCCCCGGGCGTGGTCAAGCGGTGCGTTGGGCTGCACGGAGACGGGCGACGTACGCGGCCGGGGCGTCGGCGGGGACGCGGCGCAGGCGGCCGACGGGTACGGACTCCAGCTCTCCGGAGCGGATGAGCGCGTAGCAGGTGGTGCGGCCGATGCGGAGGCGGCGGGCGGCCTCTTCGACCTTGAGGAGGACCAGGGTGGGGTCGTCGTCGACGGGGGTCGTGAGGGTGCCGTGCTCGTCCAAGGCTCACTCCTGTGGGGCTGAGTTCGTGGGCAAGTGCCGCCGCACAAACCGCAAAATCCGCAGAAAAGCCGGGTGATGGCGCTGACCTGCGGTGATCCGGTGCGGGGGTAGCGGCGGTCGGGGCTCCGCAGAAACCCGCGTTATTCCGCAAAAATCAGCGGCACCCCTGGGCGGCCGTCGGCCGGTGCGGCGGGGCTCGGGTTTTTTGCGGAATTTCGCGGGATTGTGCGGCGGGACTCTCGCCGGACCGGTGCGGGGGTCCCGTCGCAGGTCAGCGGGGGCGCCGGGGGTTTATTGCGTTTTTGCGGTTTGTGCGGGAGGGGTTGAGGGTGCAGGGGCGGGTCAGCCGCCGCCCTGCCAGAGGCCGGGGTGGACCAGCAGACGGGGTGCGGGGGGTCGGCCGCGCTTGCCGGTGCGTTCGGGTTGGTAGGACCGCAGATATCCGTGGTCCTCCAGCAGGGCGAGGGCGGGTTCGAGGTCGGCGATGGTGGGCACCTCGGGGCGCGAGAGGACGGTGAAGACGTCCCGTCGGCTTACGTCCTCCCATCGGTTGTCCTTGAGCGCGTCCAAGACGCTGCGGGCGCGGGACAGGACGGGGTCGGCGCCCATGACGTCGAACACGGCGAGGGCGTGGGCGGTGTAGTACTCCCCCAGCTCGATGGCCGCGCGCATGGTGTCTTCCGTGACCGGGTGGGCGTAGCCGTTGCCGCCGTGTTCAGCGAGGTGCAGGAGAGCGGCCATGCGGGCGGTCGCCCCGGCCAGCTTTCCGGCCCAGTTGGAGATGTGGCCCAGCTTGCCGCCGCGCGCCTTGAGCTGCGGTTCGATGCGCTCCTGATAGGCGATCAGCGCCGCGTCCGCTTCCGGGGTGAGCTGGATGACGGCCGGGTCGGTCCACTCCGCCAGGGACAGGGCGAGGTCGATGACCTTCGCGGTGTAGGCGGCGGCCGTCTGCTCGGGGACCGGGTCGGTGATGATCTCGCGGTCGCCGACCGTAGAGACCGGCAGGGAGTACAGGAAGCGGGCCAGCAGTCCGCGTCCCTCGAACCCCTTCACCTTCCCGATGTCCTTGAGGACGTCCGGCTGCACGGCGAGGCCGATGGTCAGCGCGGGGGCGTCGATGTATTCGCGGCGGGTCTGCCGATTCACCCTCAGACGGTCCCCGGCATGCCCCTTGAGAAAGACTTCCATGTTGGGGGCGCCCGAGTAGCGGCCGGCGATGATGTCGAAAATCCCGCCCTCGGCGCTCATCACCGACAGCCGGCCGCCCTGTTCCGCCATGAGCGAGGTGACCGTCTCGGGGGTGGAGTCGTCCGCCAGCAACACCGGTTCGGCCGGCACGGTGAGCGTGTCGGCCGTCTGCGCCAACCCAACGGCGGTCTTCACCATGTCATCGCGCTTGTCGCCGTCGGCGGACGCGGCCTTAGCGGCTGCCTTGTCGGCCGCTTCCTTGGCCAGCCGCGCGGTCAGCTCCGCTTCCACGATCACCGGCTTCATCGCGGTCTTGAGCTGTTTCTCCGCCTCGTACAGGGGGTCGGTCAGCAGCGCAAAGACGGCCGACTTGCGGTTAGCGGGCGGGAGCGCCACCACGGTGTAGAGGTTGGTGGGCTCGCGCCAGTTGCCGCGCACGTGGACCACGGACCGGCCGCCGGCCGCCGTGGCGAGCACGGCCAGCGCGATCGAACCGGCGAGGTCGACGGGGGTTTGTGTCTCCTCGGCGACGGCGGTCACGAACTCCCCGAGCCATGCGGGCAGGACGTGGGCGGGGAACGGGGGCCGTTCGCGGCGGCCGGTGAGGGGGATGGGGTCCTCCCACGCCTCCGGTCCCGCGTCGTCGGCGGGCGGTTCCTCTTGCAGGGTGGGCAGTCCGGCCCACAGGTCGGGGCTGTCCACAGGCTGTGGAGTCATGAGGCGGCCCTCCCTTCGGTGGTGGTGTGCGGGCAGATGCCGGTGATGACGCGGGCGGTCAGTCGGATGACGGCGGCGCGGCCCCGGCGCGTTCGTGGGCCCCGCAGGCACAGAGCCAGTCCGCGACGGCGATGCCCTCGCACTGGATCTGTAGCCCCGGGGTGATGCCGGTGATGGTGACCGTCTGCGGGTCAGGACCAACGGCAGAAAGGACGCCCTTGCGGGCGGCGACCTTCGGTTCGCCCACGGTCGGCCGTTGCGGGCCCTGTAGGGCGTCCTGAGGGCCGTTCGTTGTGTTTCGTGATGCTTTGTTCATGCCGCCCGCTCCCCGGCCGTCGCAAGGCCGTTGGCGACCGCGCGGCGCGCGTAGGGCTCCGGGACACCGACCGAGACGGCGGTCGTCACGATTTCCTCGCCCATCGCGGCGAGGCCGCACGGTCCGGGGCAGGCGGTGTGTTGGGCGGCGAGGAACCGGGCGACGCCGAACGCTTGTGAGCCGGCGCCGGATTCGGTGCGGGCCCGCACCAGGGCGAGGCCGCGTTCGAGGCCGGTGCGGACGTAGCGCTCGGTGTGGCGGCACCCGGTGGCCACCTGCCGCGACCACGGGGCGCGCGCCGGGAGAGAAGAGGCCACCCCGCCCGGGGCGGGGGTGGTGTCTTCCTTCACCACCAGGGCGCGCACGGCGGCCGGGAGAACGGCCATGCGGCCGATCCCGGGTCCGAGCCAAGGGGCATACTGCGCTGCGGATTTGATGTCGACGCCCGGCTGTACCCCGTTCGCGGACGGCATGGCGCCCTGGTAGAGCCAGTGTTCGCCGCGCGTCGTCGCAACAGTGCGGGTGGCGGGCAGGGCCTTGCGGGCCCATGCGACGGCCGCCGCGTTGTCGAGGTCGACCACGGTCAGTCCGGCCCCGCCGGGGTGGTAGGCGACCGCCACCGCCCCACGCCAGGCTGGTACCCACATGGGCGAGGTGAGGACGTGCGCGTCGGCGGTCGCGGCGGCCCACGCGTGGCACGGAGCGGGGCACCGGCAGGGGCCCGCGGCCTTCATGTTGGGCCGGCCGCCGCACGCGTGTGCCTTGCAGGTGCGGCAGTTGCCGAACGGAACCTTGCCGCGCCGCAGGGGCAGGACCGGGACGCCAGCCGCCGCGAGGGCGAGGGCGACTTTGAGCGGTTCGGTCGTCGCGTTCATGCCGCCGCCCCCGATGTCGCCGTGGCGGCGAGGTAGGCGCGGCCGATGAACTCCGTGTAGGCGGGCGGGATCGCCTCTGTCAGTTCCTCGCGGACATCGGTCCACGTGATGCCCATGGCCGTCTGGAGTTCGGCCACGGTCGGCTTGCCGCCGCCGTTGCCGTACGCGGCCACGTAGGGGCCGTCGTAGAACCGGCCGTGCCGGTAGCCGCGTACCCGGCCCCGGTGCGGGACGTGCGCCGGCGTCGCGGCCGTCCACCCGCTCAACTCGAAGTTGCGGTGCCGGATGACCCCGAGCCCGAACATCTCGCCGCACAGCGTCAGATCCTTGCGGATCTGCGCGCGGCCGTTGGGCTGCTCGATGACGTACGGAAGACCGGTCGCGTCCAACATGTCTCGGGTGGGCGCCACCAAATCGGTGTGCGTGCGGCCCCATCCCTGCGAGGCGTTGGTGCCCACGGTCAGCGCGCATCCGTGCTGACACGGCAGCGACGCGTGGACGAACGCGTACCGGCGGATCTCGCCCGAGGCGATCAGGTGGGCGAGGTAGGTGAGGGCGTCGCCCCGGTGGCACGGGAAGGGGTAGTTGGGGCGGGCGGCGATGTCGCAGCCGTCGACCGCGAACCCGGCACGGTGGTAGCCCGTGCCGGCACCGCCGGCGCACGAGAAGAGGTCCAGCAGACGTGGCCGTGACCGGTGACTCATCAGGGTGGTGTGGGCCATCCGGCCCTCGCCGAGAAGATGCAGTTGGGGCATGCTGTAGGTCTCCTGTTCTGCTACGTCGGGATAGGAAGACCGGGGGCGGCGGGCTGTCCTTGTCCGGGAGTGCCGCCGCCCTCGGGCGTAGCTAGCCGTGGAAGTGGTTGCGCTTGATGACGGCCTTGCGGATGTTGACCGTGGTCCCGCCGCCGTGGCCGCTCGCGCTGAAGACCTGCACGGCGATCCAGCCGCCGAAGATGACGGCGGCGAGGATGATGAGCTGGTGGATGAGCGCGGCGAGGGCTGCGATGAAAGTGGTGAGCAGGACCAGTCCGCCGCACACCGCGCCGAAGCCGATTCCCCCGAGGGCGATGTTCACCGCCGCCCGGGATACGGCCGGCTTGGCCGCGACCGGTTCGGGCTTGGCGGGTTCGATGGCGTAGCCAGTGACGACGCGGCCGTCGGGCAGGACGACGCTCGCCACGGTCGGGACGGTGCCCGGCTGCACGGAGGTGAGCGGCGCGGTGTGCTGCATCGGTGTGAGCGGTGTGGGGTGGTGGATCTCCACGGCCGCCACCTCGTTCCCGGTCGGACGGCCGTATGCGGTGGGTTCGTTCACGATGCTGTGTCCGTTCTAGCGGCCGATGCCGGCGAGGGCGCCGGTGACGGCGGTGACGAGTTGGTTGACGGTGCCGGCCGCGCCGGTCCCGGCGAGGTAGAAGCCGAACAGGGCGACGGCGACGGCCGCGCCGAAGCCGACGGCCTTGAAGCGCAGCAACAGAAGCGCTCCGATGCCGAGCAGCAGGACGAGCGGGATGGTGATGACCACGGATGCCTCCCGAGGGGGTCAGCGGGTGCCGGCGCGGTAGGTGCGCGCGGCGCGGTTGTAGATCCAGCGGCCGACGCGTATGCGCTTGCCGGTGGCGTGGCAGCGGCGGCAGTCACGGCCGCGCTTGAGGCGTCCCTTGCGGTCGTGCTTGAGTTCGTGGCCCATGCCGGCGCAGGCGCGGCAGTCGCCGAACGGGCTGACCCAGCACTTGACGCTGTAACCGAGAGTGACGGCGAATATGCAGGCGATAGCGAGCAGAGGAAGGCTCATCAGGGGCCTCTCAGGCGGGGTTCGGGGGGTTTCCGCAGGTCGGCCGCTAGCCGCTAGCGGCCTGATCAGACGTGATTTGGGTCGCTAGCGGGGTCGCTAACGCTAGCGACGGCTGCCGCTAGCGTTAGCGACCCTCGGGGCTATCCGGCGTCGCGCTTCTCGTTGCGCTGTGTAATCGCGGCGGCGAGGTGGTCCCGCTTGATGCCGCGTTTGTTGACCGTCTTGCCGTCCACGCGACGGCCGATCTGCTCCGTGGCCACCCCGAACGGCTTGAGTGCTGCGGTCAGTGCTTCGGCCTTGGGCTTGGCCTCCAGTTCGGCCCATGCGCCGTAGGTGTCGGGGCGCAGGTCGGCGAGGCGGTCGAGGATGGTCTCGGACCACACCTTGGCCTCGCCCTTGCCGAGCACGGCCGCGACATCGTCCAGGATTGTCACGGACACCTCCGGGGCGGGAGCCTCGCCGGCCGCATCGCCGGTCAGCGTGCCCTCGGCCTCCCGCAGCGCGGCGGCCCGGGTGAGGATGCGTTCCGCGTCGCGGCCGTCGGCGAGGTAGGTGCGCACGATCCCCGAGTCATCGGACATGCCCTTGAGCAGGCCCACACCCTTGTGGGACTTCAGCAGCTTGGACGCGTCCAGACCCTCGCTGTACGAGCCGGCGCCCAAGACGACGTCGGAGACCTGCCAGGAACCCACCCGCAGGGCCAAGCGAGCCTGGTGCTGGTCCCGCAGCTCCGAGGGGCACGCCTTGTCGTCCGGCTTCTGCGTGGACGTCATCACCGAGACACCGACCGCTGGGGCGACCCGGGCGAGGTAGACCAGCAGCGACAGGATCTCCTTGCCGTGCTCGGGGTGCTGCAAGTACTCCTGCACCTCATCGATCACGAACAGGGTCAGGGGCATGTTCAGCTTCTTGTCCCGGCTGATCTCCGGGGTGAGCTTGCCCTCCGGGCAGATGTGCAGCGGCAGCTCCGAGAGCCGGTGGTAGCGGTCCTCGACGTCCGCCTTCAGCTCCCGCAGCGAGGTCAGCAGATGCGCCACCGGGTCGAACCCGTTCTTGGGCACGATGCCGAACGCGATGCGGTGCGCGACCAGCGCGAACTTGCGCCAGTCCGGTGACGCCTTGCCGTCGAACACGTACAGGCGCACGTACGGGTCCAGCGCGGCGGCAAGGGCGATGGCGCGGGCGGAGAACGTCTTGCCCTGCCGGGGTACGGCGCCGACCAGCAGCGACAGCCACAGCATGGTGGCCATGACCGGGTTGCCTCGCTCGTCCACGCCCCACGGGAACGGCTTCCAGAAGTCCACCCGCGTCGCCCCCAACAGCGGGGACTTGCCCGACGGGACGGCGAGCGGGTCACGGTCGGCGATCCAGTACGACACCCGCCACCCGCTCGTCTCGTCCTTGTCCAGGAAGAGCTGAGTGGGGGCGATATCCATACCGGAGGCGAGCCGACCGTGCGCCTTCAGCGCGTCCTCGAACGTCTTGCCGTACGGCAGATCCACCACCACCCGCCAACCGTCGCCGTCCCGGCCGATCGGCCGCGGGAACGCGATGGACTGATCCTTGGTGGTCAGCGAGGCCGCCTCATGGGCGCGGACGACGATGTCCGAGGACAGGCGCCGCTTGCGGAACGTCACCTTGGCCATGTCGATCAGCGGCCGGTCGGGGGGCGCCCCGACCGCCCCGAGCGTGGTAGTCAGCGCGGCCATGGCCAGCAGGAGCAGCCACGACGGCGCCATGACGTACAGGGTCAGGGCGGCGGCGAGGCCGACCACGGAGGCGATCGCGGCGACGATGCCCCGCAGGCGGACGCGGTCGTTGCGCTGCCGCGACAGCTTCAGGTACTCCGCCGCGTCCTCGTTGGCCACGGCCGCCAGCCGCAGGCCCTTGCCCTCGGCGTCGAACACCCACCGGCCGATCGCGGCCGACCAGCGCCACGCCCCGCGCGGCGAGTACCACAGCACCTTGGGCGTGTAGATGCACGGCAGGCGAACGGCGTGATAGCCGACCACGGCCGAGTAGTGCCGCAGAGCCCACTTGCGGACGGCCTTGCGCTGATCGGGCAGCTTCACCCAGTCCGGCAGGACAGGCATCCGGGCCTTGTCCTTGGCCTCCATCCACTCCGCCACCGAGGGCGGGTAGACCTCGCGCGGCGGGTCCACCGGGGCCCCCTCGGCAAGGCCCTCGCCCTCGGGGCCGTCGGTGTCGGGGAGTTCGGCCTCCCACTCACCCGGCTTCGCCTCATCCTCAGCAAAACTGGGCGGCGGGGCGGGGGTCTTCTTCAGCGTGAACGGCAGCACGGCGGCCGTCTGCTCGTCGGTGCCCTCCGGGGCGTCCGGGGGTGGGAAGGTGGGGTTCTCGGTCACGATGGACGTGCTCCTTCGGGAGTCGAAGGGTCCGGCCGGCTTGCTGTGGAAGGTGGGGCGGCCGGACCCGGGATGCGGGATGGTTCAGGCAGCGCGCTGTTCTTCGGGGTAGGCGCAGGTCACGCAGGTTCCGAGCGTGGGCGGGATGACGTATCCGGCATCCCGGCGGCACTCGGGGCAGCGGCGGCGGGCGCGCATCATCGCTTCGTGCGCACGCCACCGGCCCTCGGTCATGGGGCGCACCGGCCGGGCGAGGTCGACCCGGTACAGGTACGCGGTCAGCGGCTCCCGGCGACGACGCGGGCGCAGGATCTGTGCCGCGATGTCCTGGCCGCCTGGCCGCAGTCCACGGATGCGGAGTTGGCGGCGGGTGGCCAAGTCGTCGGGGGCGCACCGCCATGGGAAGGTGGGGATGCCGAAGTGCTCCCCGGTCGGGTCGAAGCAGTCGGCGAGGGTCAGCCGCTTCACGCGGCCTTACCACCGTCGTCGGCGCGCTCGGCGAGCAGCGTGTCCCGCAGCATCCGCGCGTTCGCCGGCGAGGTGCGGACCGTGCGGCGGATGCCCTCCGCCGTGATCCGGTCGGCGGGCCAATCAGCGGTCGCGGTGCGAGCCTCGGCGAGCAACTGTTCGCGCGTGCGCTTGGGTCGGGGCGATCGTGCCACCTCCGGAACCCGACCGGTCGCCCGACGGGATCGGGGGGAGTCGGCCGCCACCGCCCGACGTCCGGTCGGCGCAGGATCGGCCTTGACCGGGTCGACCGCCGGGGCGATCGCGGGAACCGGCTTGAACGGGAGAGTCGGCTTCACGAAGTCGACCGACACCGGATCGGGCACCGACAGCCGCGTCAACACCACGGACGGGCGCGAGGGCGGCATCCGCGCCGTCCGTGATCCGGTCGCGCTGGACGCCCAGCAGCCTCGATCCGAGGGCCGCGTCGCCGACTCCGACCTTGCGGGCCAGTCGCCACGATGCCCGATCGGAGCGCTTACGCACTCGGTTGACCGGGTGGTGTGCGGCACGGGCCCGGTGGTAGGCGAGGGCCTGCACGATGTCGGCGGTACGCCGCTCGTTCTCTGCATCCCGGCCGTCGGTGTGGACGACGATCCGACGAGCGAGGAACGCCATGCCCTCGGCTGAGACGGACATACCCATCGGGGTCAGGGCGTAGATCACGGTCCGGCCGGTGTCCGGTGCTGATTCGCCAGTGGAAGCGCTGGGAGTCCGGCCAAGCACCGAACGATTTCTACCAGCCGATCATCGCGGCGGTGTTCGGCACGGTCACACATGCACTCTTCCCCGCTCCGTCACGGCGGGACGGTGACAGGGAGATCCTGACAGCGAGCGGGATGGAGACTCTAGAGATCGTGAGTCGCCTGAACCGGTCCGATGTGGATAGCGCGACCCTCGATGCCCTCCGGATCACCACGGATCGGCTTTGCTCTGAATACCCCTACATGCCGAGTGGACAGCTGCTTATTGAGGGGCGGCAGTGGCTGCGCCGCGTCGTTGACCTGACCGGGAAGAACCTTACGCTCGCCCAACACCGCGAGGTACTCGCCCTGTCGGGCTGGCTCGCTCTGCTGGTCGGCTGCGTCGAGTACGACTCAGGAGACCGCCACGCGGCCGAGTCGACGCGCCGTGCCGCACTGTCGCTCGCGACGGAGGCAGAACACCCCGAGGTGGCGGGGTGGGCTCACGAGATGCGGGCTTGGTTCGCCCTCACGACCGGGGACTATCGCAGCGTCATCGCGGCAGCGCAGGCCGGATCAGAGGCAGCGCCGAACCACAGCGTTGCGGTGCAACTTGCTGGCCAGGAAGCAAAGGCGTGGGCGCGACTCGGAGACCGCCGGCAGGTTGAGGTAGCGCTGGACAAGGGGCGTCGGCTGCTTGAAGGGATGCCGCATCCCGAGAACCTCGACAACCACTTTGTGGTAGACCCCGCCAAGTTCGATTTCTACTCGATGGACTGCTACCGGCTGGTCGGCGAAGACCGACTTGCCCGGACACTCGCGGAAGAGGTTCTACGCGCCGGAACGGACTTCGACGGCATGGAACGCTCGCCCATGCGGAACGCCGAAGCGCGGGTGACGCTCGGAGTCACGGCAGCGCGTGAGGGCGACCTCGAACAGGCACTCATTCATGGCCAGCGAGCGCTACAGGGCGACCGACAGTCCGTCCCCTCCCTCATCATGACCAGCCGAGAACTCGCGGCCGTCATGAGGCAGCGCTACGGCAAGGAACCGGCGGCACAGGACTACTTGAACAACCTGCAAGACCTGGGCCGTGGGAAACCGGGATTCCTCCCTGCCTGAGCGGCACGAACAGAAGCGGGCGCGGCCTCCTAGTGAGGCCGCGTCTTCCGTCTATTTGGGCTATCGCGGGCAAGAGGGCGCCAGCATCCCTGAGCCAGAGCACACATAAAAGGGACTCCACCACTAACGCTCTTCACCAGAAAGCATATTCAGCAAACGGTCGACTACTGGCGAGTATTCGATCTCCGCGACCTCACCAACTTCGATATAGCCAGCAGCGAATTCCCGCACCATGTAACTGCGCACCTCAGCGGCAAGACCTTTCGCAATAATCGCATCGACAATGCGGCCAGCGATGCTGGTCTCCCATCTCAAGTCGAGCGATTCGATGAGGATCGAGCAGAATTCTGCCAGCTCAAACATGTCACACATGCCAGCAAGCAGCAACTCGGCCATCAACGGGTTCGAGTATCTGTCAGCTTTCTGGATTTGACGTAGAAGCATATGGGGTTGGAGCTTATCACTTCGCTTAACTGACTGAAGAAACTCGGTCACCAAGATTCTTACTTCAGCATCACGACCCGACTCGGCGATTACTGGACCGAAAACTGATGAAATTCCAGTTAAGGTCACGGTTTGCCTGACAAGATCAGCTGAAGCCCCCTGCTCCCCAATGGAAATCAAATGGTCTACGACATCAAAAAATCGCCCCACCCTCTCTGGAAAACTCCGATGGTGACCAAACCACCGGTAGGTAATATCGGCTAGCTTGATACGATTGGTCTTTGAGTGCTGGCGCGCTTCTGCGTAGAGCGTGCAGAACTGAAGCAGGTCCTCGCAACTCCTCCTACCGACCACTTTGTATACCTGCCCAGTGACGCCCATATAGGACAGTGTTCGCGCGGGGCCCAGCACTTCATAGTTAAGGACCAAGTCCACGATGTTGAGAATAGGGCGCTGCCGGCAATAATCGCTTACAAGCTGATTCGCGGGTTCCTCCATTCCTTGACCGAACAGCCAAATGGAGAGTTGAGCCACGTCGACACTGGAGCGACTCAACGCGAATTCTGCAAGCTCCCGATAGATTTCAGCATCTTCAGCCGTCTGCAATTTAGCCTGGACGAACCCAATCGGTACATCAACACCGTCGACCCCATCCCTTTCCCGTCTCTCAGCCACGTCGATTTCTATCGCAATAGCCTGTGCTTCCAGCTGAGTACACCGATGCTCGGCTTCCCTCTTCTGCTCGACTGTATCCTTCAGCTCCGCTCTCAATCGCGCGATTTGCTCCAGTAGTTCTTGACGCTCATCTCGATGCCTTTGCGCTTCTCCCTTTAAAGCCAAAAGTTCGGCATCGCTCCGAATGCGATCTGCAATCCAGTCTGATTGGGCCTGCGCGAGTTCACGTCGGCTTTCTTCTGCTTCGGGCCTGCCGCCGCTCAAGCAACCCCTCAAGCGCTTCTTGATGCAGAAGTAGACGCTTCACTTCGCGCTGATACTTGCTCACCTCACTGCGCATGGTTTCGACTCTGAATAGCTCCGGGTCATAAACCCGCAGGGCACCATTACGCAATTGCTCTAAGCGCACACGAGTTTCATCCGTGATCAATGTCCGACGATGGCTTTCAACCTCGCGCAACAGTCGATCAATGAACTCTTGCGTAGCCACCCGCCTGCCATTCAGGAAACGAGAAACGTAGCTTTTGTCATAGTTTGCCCTTATTGCGTACTGTTGCTGGCTGATACCGAGACTCTTGAAGATGATGGTCAACTCGGTTGCCAGAGCTGCAACCTCCGGCAGAGTGCTTACCTCTATCTCTGACCGACGTCTGGCTGACCTGCGGTCTTCCCCCAATGCTTACCTCCCACTGTTGATGCCCATTGTTGCATCGAAAGAGTCAACAGATGCGGCTTCTTGCAACTGAGAGCCGACGTGCAAGGTGAGCAGCGTCCGAACGAACCCAAGGGGTGTCCGTTGCTCACACCGACGATGTTTTCCCAACTAGCCTCCGCATCGCTCGCTCTGCAGCGCGTTGTTTTGGTTGCCTTGTGTCTCGTACCGGTTGTGCTGGTGACTATTGCCAGCGTTCCGGCGTTGTTGGTGCTGCCTTTCACTGCGCACGGTGCACAAAGATCCAGCAAGCTAATCCGCCAGCTTGTGGCGTGGACGCAGCGGATGCTTACCCACAGCAGACCATGAGCCACGCTATGCGGCGATGGGACCGGCTTCATCCGCCTCCCCGCAACCACGATGAGGAAGATTCATCGACGCCCTTGCGCGTCCAAGCGGAGCCTGATTCCGTGACCAGTCCTTGTCCTGGTCTTTGTCCAGTGCGCTGACGGCCGCCACCGTTCATCGCCGTACGTGGACCCCGTCTGACCTGCACCGTGAACGCCCGTGAACGACCCCGAACGGCCGCGCGGACAGTTGGAAAGCGTGTTGGGGGCCATCCGCGCGCGTGACCGCAACGGGAAGCCCGTGGCGTCACGACACCCCGAACATCAGCGAGGCTCGGAGGGTGGAGTCTGAACCGGGATGTCGCCCACAGCGAGCGCCGGCAAGTACAGACGTGAGTGGACGAGCTGCGCAAACGTCATCATTTGAGCCTGCAGAGGGGCCGTCGTTGACACGAAGCGCTCCGTCTGGCCTGGAGGACGGCCCGAACCATCGAGGCTCTGCGCGAGCCACTCATCACCATCGTGGATCAGTGCATCGTGCGCCACGTAGACGGCGTCCAAGAGCTGGCTAAGAGAGTCCTGTTCATCGACTGAGAGCATGAGTCTCAAGACCCACTCGGCTGCTTGCATCTCGCGTATCCGGTCGTGCACGGCGAGGCGCTTAGCGTGGAAAACGTCGGCAGAACCATCCGCACCCTCGATTTGCTGTCGCACTACGCGCATTTGACGTCGGACTGTGTCCACCGACAAGATCAGCTCCGCGCAAGCCGTCCGCTTACGGTCGATCGTCTCCACGTACTGTGCAGACTCGTGTTGCAACCGGGCGATGTCCAGATGCGAACGGCTTTGGAGTCGTGCGCTCGCCCACGTGGTTAGCGCACCAACGACGGCCCCGCTGGCGCCCAATGCCGCCCCCACGACCACTGCCCACTGACCATCCATGGGCGAGACAGTATGACGTGGGTGACCAGCGACGCGAGACCAGGGGCGACCGTCTCAGTTTCCGTCTCATTCATCGCTGTACGCGGCCGTCCGGGGCAGTGCACGCTGCCTCAACGGCCACGGCGTCCGTCCGGCATTGAACGCAGACGAGCCCGCCGGGATCACACTCTGGCTGGCCCGGACAAACCTGCAAAGCGCGCCTTGTGGTCGGCCCGGCTCGAACTCGGGGAGAGGCCGTACCACGCACAGTGCCCACCGCCTCTGGGCGATGGGCACTGTGCCTGGCCGTTCCCTCAGGTGAGCCTTACTCACCTGCGGGTTCAGCCCCACATGTCGTAGTACTGGAAGCCGTTGCCGACCGAGACCCGTGTGGCGAAGATCCCGGTGGTCGCCTGCCCGGTGCCCTTATAGAGGTAGAGCGTGCCGCCGGGGGTGCGGGCCAGGAAGTCGGCGAGGCCGTCGCCGGTGATGTCGCCGACCGCGTCGAAGGCGTTGTAGCCGGTCCAGGCGCTGCGCACCTTGATCCGGGAGGAGAAAGCCTCGGAGCCGGTCTTGCCGGTGCCCTTGTACAGGTACAGGTCGCCAGTGCTGGCCTGGCGGGCGATCAGGTCGGCCCTGCCGTCGCCGGTGAAATCGCCGTGGCCGCGCACGGAGTTGTACTGGTTCCACCCGGTGCGGCACGAGAAGCGGGAGCCGAAGGTGCCGTTGCCCTTGCCCGGGTAGATCCACAGTGTCCCACTGGAGTCCACCGACAGGATGTCGGGCACGTAGTCGCCGGTGACGTCACCCGGCGCGATGATGCGGGTGCGGGTCTTCCAACCCGTGAAGATCTTCGTGTCGGTCCAGGAGCCGTCCGTGCGGGCGCTGTTCAGCACGAAGTGCTCCCAGTAGACGTCACCGGTGGAACTGACCCGGTAGATCAGGTCCTGGTAGCCGTCGCGGTTGAGGTCCGTCTGGAGGGCCAGGTTGACGCCACCCCAGTTGCCCCAGGAGGATCGGGCGCCGAAGGAGGTGCCGCCGGAGTTGGAGTCCTTCTCGTAACCGGTCTTCGTGGAGGATTCCCGGACGAAGATGTCGGCCCTGCCGTCGGGCTTGTTGTTGAAGGTGCTCAGGTTCGTGTCGTCGATCTGGTGGTAGGCCGAGCCTACGTAGAAGCTGGTCTTGGTGAAGACGCTGTAGTCGCCCTGCTTCACGCAGTCGTTGTAGTAGCCCCAGGAGGCCACGCCTGCGATCCTGCCGCCCACCACGAGTGGGCCGCCCCAGTCACCGTCGCAGATCGCGCTGGTACCGGTGTCGCTCCCGGTCTGGGTGCCCGCGCAGGCCATGCGCCCCGCGACGAAACCCGTGTCGTAGACGCCGGAGCAGGTGCTGTCGGACTGCAGGGTCAGTGTGGCCGCCCGCAGCGTCTGGGAGGTGTCCTGGCTGGTGGAGCTGGTACGGCCCCAGCCGTAGACCTTGGCCTGGGTGCCGACGGCGTAGGAGGCGGTGTCGCCGGAGGTGACCATGCGGATCGGCGTGGCCTTGACCGGGACGGCCAGGGTGAGCAGGCCGAGGTCGTCCTGGTTCCTCCCTGCCTCCCTGTCCACCGGGTCGTATCCCCCCTGCCACCACTGGCGCAGCACGGCCGTGGCCTGCCCGCCGTGCAGGTCCGTGGTGCCGGTGGAGTCGGTGGTGGGCAGTTGGTCGGTACCCGTGACGACGACGCCGTAGGTCTTCCAGTCGTAGTCCCTGTTGTCGTTCCTGAGGCAGCGGGCGGCGGTCAGGATCTTCGTCGGCGCCACGACCGCACCCCCGCAGAAGACGTTCACGTCGTCGCTGGTGTCGGTGGTGTTCCTGTCGTTGTGGTACCAGAGCTGGGCCATCCACGGGGCCGTGCTGATGGTGGTGTCGGTGCCACCGATGAGCATCGGTACGGGGCTCGACGTGTTCGTGCCGGAGCTCAGCGACGACATCTTGGTGGCCTGGCTAGTGGCGGCGTCGTCGGCGAGGGCGCCCGCGATGCGCTTCTCCAGGGTGGAGAACGACGGTGAGCCGATGGCTGGCTTGACCGTCGGGATCGGCACGGCGGTGGCCGCACTGGCGGAGGAGGTCATCACCGCGACGGCGACGGCCGCGGCGACACCGGCGGCGGCGACGGGCAGGGCGATGCGTATCCGGCGTCTGTGACGGCCGCCGGACGGGGTCGTGGTCAAGGAGTCTCCCCAGAGGAATATGAGACTGATCGGACGCCTGGGGCGCCCCTCCTCTCAGCGCCGAGGAACCGATCTCCGTTACTGAGTATTTACCGAACATTCGTCGCGCACTTACCAGTGATCTCTAGGCGTGATGGGTTTGTCCGGTAGCGCCTCCGTCTCAGTTTCCGTCTCGTTCGTCCCCGTCCACGGCCGGCCAGAGCCGTTCACTCCACCACGACGGGCAGGGCACCCGTACAGGAACGAACGCCACTGGACACTCCCGGATCATGTCCTGACCAGGCCGGACAAACCTGCAAAGCGAGTTACGCGGGTTCGATTCCCGCCACGGCCTCCGATGTGTTCGTCTCCTCCTCGACGGCAGCACAACCCCGGGCGCCCCTCGGGGGTCCATCACATGACCGGTGGGCGAACCACCGGTCGTCGTGCTGTCTGTCTTCGACGAGGAGATCCACGTGCGCCAGCGCATGCGCTCGTACATCCGGGCCTCGGCCGCCTTCGTGGCCGCCGTCGCGATCGCCGGCGGGGTCGCTCCCGCGGCGCATGCCGACGGTGACGGCGCCGATCTGGTGGTCTCGGCGCTGCCGGCGGCGGCGCCCAAGCCCGGTGAGGTGTACGACCAGGACGTCGTCGTCACCAACAAGGGGACCGCGGCCGCGGACGGGGTCAGCTTCCGGGTGCGGTTGACCCGGGGGCTCGACTTCCCGGAGCCGGTCACGGGCTGCACCTACTCGACCGTCGCGGACCAGGTCCGGCAGGCCGTGTGCGCGCTCGACGAGGTCGTCGAGCCCGGCGCCTCCATCAAGACCGCCGTACGGTTCAAGGCGCTGCCCAAGGCGCTGATGGAGGCCGTCGAGTACGGCACGGGGAAGAGCGGGGAGACGCCGGGCGAGGGCTTCGGCGACAGCTACCGGCGGCTGGCCCTCGCCGCCGACAGCAGCGCCGATCTCGTCGCCGTCGGCGACGACACCGAGGCCCTCGCGGGGGACCGGCAGTCCGTCACGGTGGCCCTGCGCAACGACGGCCCCGGCTGGATACGCAACCAGGAGAGCGACGACCAGCCCGCGCTCATGGTGCACATCCCGGCGGGCACCGAAGCCACCAAGGTGCCCGAGGAGTGCTCGCCGTTCGGGATCGACGGGCCGAACGCTCCCGGCGGGACGCCGGGCCGAGACGTGTACGTCTGCACGCCCGCCGACCACACCACCGAAGTCGGCCAGTCGCTCCTCTACACCTTCATGCTGAAGATCGACGCCGATGCGAAGACCACCACCAGTGAGGTGAAGGCGACCTCGGTCTACGACATCCACCCGGCCTTCGACAAGAACCCGGCCGACGACAAGGCCCAGATCCACATCGCCATCCCCACCGACAACGAGGAGGACCCCACCACCTCGGGCGGCTCCACCGGCGGTTCCACGGACGGCGGTTCGACCGGCGGCGGGTCCGGCAGCGGCGGCCACGGCAACGACCCGCAGGGGCAGGCCGCCGGTGGTACCGGGGCCTCGGGTACCTCGGCGGGCGGCGCCTCCAGCGGCGGCTCGGTGACCGGCAGCCTGGCGAGCACCGGCTCCGACGGCATCCCGGCGGTCGCCGGTGTCGCGAGTGCCGCGGCCGGACTCGGCGGCCTCCTCGTCCTCGCCGCACGCCGGCGCCGCACGGGCACCAGGGCTTCCTGAGTCCGGGCGGCGTCCCTCAGAGCACTCCGCCGGCCTCGTCCTGGAATGCCTGCGTCCAGTAGTGCCAGTCGGCCGGCGTGGTCGCGGCCGTCGGGTCGACCGAGGCGAGCACCTGGAGCATCGTCGCGGCGAGTTGGTCGTAGGCCCGGGTCGTGAGTTCGTGGGAGAGGTACTTGTCGATGCCTCGCTCGCGGTGGTGCAGCCAGAGGGTGAAGGCGAGCGTGGAGACGTCCGTGTTGAGCGGGTGGAGTCTCGCCTCAGGCTCGCTCCAGTTCAGGACCTCGCCCGTCGCGCCGTCCACCACCAGGCTGTTGTCCTCGACGAGGTGGCCGAGGCGTATCAAGTGGTCGGCGCGGGCGGGGAGTTCGAACGGCGAGGCGGTGCCGGGGCGGTCGTCCGCCGCGTACTCCGCGAGGGTCTGCAGCGGCACCTCCGTGTCGAGGTGGAACAGGACCGTGTCCTCCGGCAGGCCCGTCTCGCGCAGGAAGCGGCGGGTCGGCTCGTGCGTGAGCGTGGCCGGGAAGTCGACGTCCTCGTAGCGGACCACGCGCGCGTGGCCGAACTCTTCGTCCAGCAGGCGGGCGGGGACGTCCAGGGTGAGGCCGGTGCGCGTTCCGGGGCCGGCGGCGAGGGCGAGGGGGCGGATCAGCGCGGCCGCCTTCCAGTACGGCGGGACCCGGCCGTCCGTGTCCTGCTCGAACAGCGCCAGCAGCTGCCGGGACGCCTCGGCCGCCGCCTTGCTGCCGTGGCGCCCGGCGAAGGACGCGAACTGCCCCCGCAGGTCCGCCAGTTCCTCGGTGACCGCGGCGAACCGCACCAGCGCCTCCAGCGAGGGCGCCAGGGGGCGGTCGTCCCGCGCCTCGAAGAGGTACGCCGTGCTGATCTCGCCCGTGCCGCCGTCGAGGAGGATCGACTCCGCCTCCATGCCGGCGGGCGCGAGGAGTTCGCCTATCACCAGCCGGTCCCGCAGCCCGCGGCCCGGTCCCGGCGCCGCGTCGGTGCTCTCCGCCAGCGTGCGCAGGCCCTCGGTGCGCAGCACGGCGAACGTCAACAGGGCGCTGGCGCCCGGCAGTCCGGGACCCGTCAGCCGGCGCCGCGTCGGGCCGTGCGTGACGTACGGGTCGAGTTGGTCCTCGGTGAACGTGATCGCCGCGACGGCGGTGTCGGTCGTCATGCCTTCTGCTCCCCCGGATTTCCCGCTGCGCCCGGCCCGCTGTGCCCGCCCGCAGTCCCGCACGGGGACAGCCGACCGGACATGGACGCGACCTGCCGTCCGCCTCGTGGCCGGCAGCCGTCCCACTGCTCGGAACAGTACGCCCCGCCACTGACAACGGCCCCTGAACACAAGACGCTCGGGGCACCCTCCCGCGTTCCCTCCACGCGAAACCAGCGAGACCCGCGAGACCAGCGGGATGCGCCGGCCCCCGCGGGATGCGTTGCCCCCCGATACGCCGCCCTCCGTCCGCCCCCGGACACCTCGAAGGTGTCCGGCGGCGGCTACTGCGACGTGACGACCGCGGCCTGGGGGCGGATCGGCAGGCGGTTGACCGGGCGGCCGGTCGCGGCGCGGACGGCGGAGGCGATCGCGGCGGGGGACGTGACCACGGGCACCGCGCTCACCGCCTTCGCGCCGAACGGCGCCACCACGTCCCGCTCCTCCACGAGCTTGACGATGCGGATGTCCGGGGCGTCCAGGGCCGTGGGCAGCGCGTAGCCGGTCAGGTCGGGGTGGCGGATCAGCCCGCGCGCGGTGCGCAGGTTCTCCGTCAGGGCGATGCCCACGCCCTGGGTGACGCCCGCCTCGATCCGGGCGGCCAGCTGGGCCGGGTTCAGGACGCGGCCGACGTCCTGGGCGAGCGCCAGCTCCACGACCCGTACCGAACCGAGCTCGATGTCGACGTCGACCACCGCGCGGATCGCGCAGAACGCCATGCCGACGAACGCGTCGCCCTGGCCGGCCTCGTCGAGCGGCTCCGTGGGGTGCGGCCGGCACTGGGCGGTCGCCCACAGTTCCTTGCCGTCCATCGCCTCGGTGACGGTCGTCGACAGGACTCCGTCGTACGAGGTGATCTTGCCGTCGGTGATCTGCAGCAGCTCGGTGGACATGCCGAACTTGTGGGCGAGCGGCTGCAGGAGCTGGGTGCGGACCATCTTGGCCGCGCGTTCCACCGCGCCGCCGGAGACCCAGGTGTGGCGGCCGCGGCAGCCCGCGCCGGCCGGGGGCTGGTCGGTGTCGACGGGGGCCACGTGCACCTCGTCGATGCCGAGGGTCTCCTGGACGATCTGGCGGGCCAGCGTGGTGAAGCCCTGGCCGGTCTCGACGGCCGCGCAGAGCACGGTCGCGACGCCGTCCTGGACCTTCACGGTCGCCGTGGAGACCTCGTCGGCGCCCTCCGCGCCGAGCATGTGGACCATGCCGAGGCCGTAGCCCACGCCCCGGCGGACCGCGCCCGGCTCGCCCGCGCCCTCGGGGCCGCCGGGCAGCAGCCACTCGTCCTCGGGGGTGTCCTTGGGCAGCGCGGGAAGCGGGAAGTCCCGTACGGCCTGGAGCAGTTCGGCGACCGGCGCCGGGCAGGTCACCGTCTGCCCGGTCGGCAGGACGTCACCGGTGGCCAGGACGTTGCGCAGGCGCAGTTCGGCCGGGTCGACGCCGAGCTTCTTGGCCAGCTTGTCCATCTGGGCCTCGTAGGCGGCGCACACCTGCATGGCGCCCTCGCCGCGGACGTGGCCGGAGGGCGGGTTGTTGGTGCGTACGGCCCAGCCCTCGATGAAGGCGTTGGGCACGACGTACGGGCCGCAGGCGAAGCCGACGGCGGCGGCCAGGGCCTCGGAGGAGGTGTCGGCGTAGGCGCCCGCGTCGAGCAGGATCTGCGCCTCGACCTTGACGAGCCTGCCCTCGGCGTCGGCGTGGTGGCGGTATCTGAGCAGGGTGGGGTGGCGGTGGACGTGGCCGAGGAAGGACTCCTCGCGCGTCGCGGTGAGTTTGACCGGGCAGCCGGTGCGCAGGGCCAGCAGGCCGAGCGGGAGCTGGAAGCCCTGGTCCTCGCGGTCGGCGGTGGCGCCGGGGACACCGGTGACGACGATCTTGACGCGCTCGGGTTCCAGGCCGTAGCAGGCGGCGGCCGCGTCGCGGTCGGCGTGCGGGTCGGTGGAGGCCAGGTAGAGCTCGACGCCGCCGTCCGGGCGCGGGACGGCGAGGCCGGCCTCGGCGCCGATGGGGGCGGGGTCCTGGCGGCCGATGCGGTACAGGCCCTCGACGACGATCTCGCCGGCCGCGTCCGGGTCGCCGTGACGCAGCGGGATGTGCCGGATCAGGTTGCCGTCGGGGTGCAGCGGCTCGGCCTCGAAGGCCTGCTCGGGGTCGGTGACGGGGTCGAGGACCTCGTACTCGACCATGATGGCCGCGGCGGCCATGCGGGCGGTGTCGGGGTGGTCGGCGGCGACGGCGGCGATGGGTTCGCCGTGGTGGCGTACGACCTCCGAGGCGAAGACCGGGCGGTCGGCCGTGCCGCGGCCGTGCAGCGGGGTGCCGGGGACGTCCTCGTGCGTGACGACGGCCCGGACGCCGGGCATCTCGCGCGCGTGGGAGGCGTCGATCGACACGATGCGCGCGTGCGGGTGCGGGGAGCGCAGGACGGCCGCCCACAGCAGGCCCTCGGCCCACAGGTCGGCCGCGTACGGGAACGTGCCCTCGGTCTTGGCCCGGGCGTCGGCGGCCGGCAGGGAGACGCCGAGGCCGTGCGGGATCGGCTCGGGGGCGGGTGCTGCCTCCGCGGCGGTGGTCGCGGTGGCGGCTTCGTTGCTCACGCCTGGCCTCCGTCCTGTCCGTACGCCTGGTCGTGCGGGGCGGGGTCGAACGCCGACGGGTTGACACCGCCGGCTCCGGGACCCGCCTGGTGGGGAATACGTGCGTCGTCGCCGTCGTGTTCGGCGTCCGCGGCGTGGTGCGCCTGCCGTTCGGCGACGACCTCCTGGACGGCGTCGACGACGCCCCGGTAACCGGAGCAGCGGCACAGGTTGCCGCACAGGGCCTGGCGGGTCTCCAGCTCGGTCGGCGCCGGGTTGCCCTCGAGCAGGTCGTGCACGGTCATCGCCATGCCGGGCACGCAGAAGCCGCACTGGACGGCGCCGCAGCGGGCGAGCGCGCGCTGCACGTCCGAGGGCTGCCCGTCCTCGGCGAGGCCCTCGACGGTGCGGACCTCGCTGCCGGCGGCGGTCACGGCGGGCACCAGGCAGGAGGCGACGAGGCGCCCGTCGACCTGGACGTTGCACGCCCCGCACTCGCCCTGGGAGCAGCCGTCCTTGGCTCCGGCGAGGCCGAGGCGCTCGCGCAGCACGTAGAGCAGCGACTCGCCGATCCAGGCGTCGGAGACGGGGCGTTCCACGCCGTTGACGCGCAGGACGTAGGCGGCGAGGGGGTGCTCCTCGCCGGGCAGCGCGGGCGGGGGCTCCTCGGAGGTGTCCGGGGTGTCCTCGGCCGGTGCGACCTCGGAGTCCGGGCCGTCGGAGGCGGGCGCGGTGTCGGCGGTGTCCCGACCGTCCTCCGGCGCGGTGGCGGCTCCGGCCGCGGCGGACTCGGCCTCCGCCCCGTCACCGGGCGCCGTGAACGCCTCTACGGGGCCCTCGGCGCCCTCGGTGGCCTCCTGGGCCGCCTCGGCCACCGCGGCGGCCTCACGGGCGTCGTGGACGGCCTGTGAGGCGGCTGCGGCGGCGTCGGAGGCGTAGCTCTCGCCGTGCCCGGCGGTCGGCGGTCCGGCGGGGGCGGTGGCAGGCGATGCCTCCCGCGGCTGTTCGCCGGCGTGCCCGCGCGCGGCGTCCGGCGCGTATTCGGTGCCGTCCTCGTCCGCGGGTCCGTGTCCGGTGGGCTCCCGGTGGTGCGGCTGGTGCGGGCCGGGCGTGGCGCCGGGGCCGTGGCCGCCCGGCATCGGCGGTGCGCCGGGGTGGCCGTAGGGCTGCCCGCCGTCCGTCGGGGCCGGGGCGGTGTCCGTGCCCGCGGCCGACGCGAGGGGCCGGCCGGCGCCGTCGGTTCCCGTGGGCTCCGCGGCCTCCTGTCCCCAGGGCAGGCCCGCGCCCTCCGTCGCCCAGGGGGCGGCCGCGCCGCCGGGGAGGGTCGCCGGGGGCGTCCCGCCCCACTGCTGGACCAGGGACGACGTGGTGAACTCGCCCGATTCGTCCGGAAGGTCACCGCCTGCGACGGGAATCGACCACTGGCCGGTGACGTGCTGACCGGACCCGGGCCCGCCCTCCGCGCGCGGCGGCTCCTCGTAGGCCCACTGCTGCGTGGTTGCGGGGTTGTACGTGAACTGGTCGCTCCCGGCGCCGTGCGGCACGGCGTTGGGGTCGGGCCACTGGGCGCCGTCGGCCGGTGCGCCCCAGGCGCCCGGGGCCTCGGGGTCGGTGCCCGGGCCCGGCGTGGACTGAATCTGCGGCGGCACGTAGCCGTGGCCGCGTGCGGCGAGGGGGCTGTCCGCGGCGGCGAGGAGGGCGTCGATGCCGCCCTCGGGAAGCTTCACGAAGGCGGTCGCGCCGTCGTCGTAGTCGCCCTGGGGCAGCGGGTCCCAGCGGCCGCCGCTCTGGGGCGGGGTGCCCTCTCCGTGCTGGTCGTCGGTCACGACAGCGCCCTCCCCAGTGCTCGTCGGGCCAGTGCGGCGACGGTGCGCCGCAGGTGCAGAACGGCGGGCGGAAGCTGCGGTACGGAGCCGTCGGCCTCGGGGGCCGGGTCGGGGATGCAGGCCGCGGCGACGTACTCGCCGAAGGCGTGCAGCGCCTCGGGGACGATCGCGCGGCCGTTGTCCCAGTCGATCAGCCGGGCGACCCACTGCTCGGCGTCCAGCGGGCGCAGCGGCATCGGCGCTATGGCACCGACGGCGCACCGCACGCCGCGCCGCGCGGGGTCCAGGACCAGGGCGACGGAGGCCAGCGCACGGCCCGGTCCGGTCCGGCCGGTCGCCTTCAGGAAGACCTGCGGCGCGTGCAGCAGGGGCACGCGCACGTACCCGATGAGTTCGCCGCCGCGCAGCATGTCGACGCCCGCCAGCAGGTGCGACACGGGGATCTCCCGGCGGGCTCCGCCCGGGCCCGCGATGACCAGTGTCGCCTCCAGGGCGGCCAGGACCGGCAGCGCGTCCCCGGTGGGCGCCGCCGTGGCGATGTTGCCGCCCAGGGTGCCCGCGTTGCGGATCTGCGGCGGGCCCGCGGCGCGGGCGGCGGCGGCCAGCGCCGGGATCAGGGCGGCGAAGTCGGGACGGCCCATACGCGCGTGCGTGAGGCCGGCGCCGAGGAGTGCGTGCCCGTCCTGGTACTGCCAGCCGCGGATCTCGCTGATCCGCCCCAGGCCGACCAGGGCGGCGGGCCTGAGCTGTCCGGAGTTGACGGCGGCCATGAGGTCGGTGCCGCCCGCCACGGGCACGGCGGCGGGCGTGGCGACGAGGGCCGCCACGGCCTCGTTCAGCGTCGTGGGCAGCGTGACGGACTGCGCCGCCTGCGGTGCGTGCGTGGTCAAACCGGCTGCCCCTTCCCGCTGCCCCACCTGGTCCCACCTGTGTTGCCGTACGGTACGTGCTGACAGGGCGGACGTGGCAACTCTGGCACATCTTCGAGGCACCCGAAGACGTGGGTCCACTACGAGGCATTCGCCCCCGCCACCTGGGAGATGGTCCGTTTTGGCACGGCATCGCCGGTGCGCGCGATTTGCCACTCTTCGGTGATGCTTACGACGGTTTTCCACCGCGCGTTCGGGAGGGCCGGTTGCCCGTTCGGGGACTACCTGTTCGGGGGCGCGCCCTCGATCGGGCGGCCGGGCACCCCGGGGCGCCGCTGCCACGGCCGGGGCCCGGACGGTGGCCGATAGCCGACCCCCAGGGCGTCCAGCCGCCGGTAGTGCTCGGCCATCCGCTCCTCGAATCCGGCGAAGTCCCGCTGCTCGGGGGCCGGCAAGCGGCTCCAGGCGACCTCGGCGAAGGCGGCGAGCCTGGGGAAGGCCTGGTAGTCCACGCGCGCGTGGTCCTCCATCACCTCGGTCCACACGTTGGCCTGCGCGCCGAGGACGTGCGCGGCCTCCTGGGGCGTCAACTCCGGCGGCACGGGCTCGAAACGGTAGACGTCCTCCAACGTGCGGACGTAGCCGATGGGCACCGGCTCCTCCGTACCCGCGTCCTGACGGTAATCCAGATACACGTACTGCTCGGGGCACATGACGACGTCGTGGCCGGCCCGCGCGGCGGCGACCCCGCCCGCGTAGCCCCGCCAGGACGAGACCGCGGCACCCTTCGCGAGGCCGCCCTCGAGGATCTCGTCCCAGCCGATCAGACGGCGTCCGCGCGCGGTCAGCCAGGCGTCGAAGTGGCCGACGAACCACGCCTGGAGGCCGTCCTCGCCGTCGAGTCCGAGGTCACGGATGCGGGCCTGCGCGGTCGCGGACGCGGCCCACTGGTCCTTGAGGCACTCGTCGCCCCCGATGTGAACGAAACGCGAGAACCGCGCGGCGTCCGCGGGGAAGAGACCGAGCAGCTCCTCGAAGACGTCCTCGTAGAAACGCAAAGTGGTGTCGGTGGGGGCGAGTACGTGGGGAGAGATTCCCCAGTCGTCCCAGACGGAGAGGGCGGTGGTGTCGATGACGTCGGTGTTGCCCAGTTCCGGGTACGCGGCGATGGCGGCCTGCGAGTGCCCCGGTACGTCGATCTCGGGGACGACGGTGATGTGCCGCTCGGCGGCGTAGGCGACGATCTCCCGGATGTCGTCCTGGGTGTAGAAGCCGCCGTGGGGTCTGCGCTCCCACAGCGGCGAGGCCCGATGGCCGAATCTCGTCCGCGCCCGCCATGAGCCGACCTCGGTCAGCCGGGGGTACTTGAGGATCTCGACCCGCCAGCCCTGGTCGTCCGTCAAGTGCAGGTGCAGGACGTTGAGTTTGTGCGCGGCCATCAGGTCCAGGTAGCGCAGGACGCCGTCCTTGGGCATGAAGTGCCGGGCCACGTCGAGCATGAGGCCGCGCCAGCGGAAGCGGGGCGCGTCGCGCACGGTGACCGCGGGCACCTCCCACTGCCGCCCGGAGGTGACGGGGGCGCGGCGGAAGGCGTCGGGACCCAGGAGCTGGCGCAGGGTCTGGGCGGCATGGAACAGTCCGGGCTCGGCGGCCGCCCGCAGCGTGATCGCGTGCCGGTCGACGGTCAGGCCGTAGCCCTCGGGGTCATCGGACTCCCGCGGGTCGAGGCGCAGGACGATGCCGTCGCGGTCGCCGGTGTGCGGCGGCAGCGGCAGCCCGGTCGCCGCGCCGACCGTGGCGCGCAGCCACTGCGCCACCCGCTCGGTGCCCGGCCCCGCGTCGATGCCGGAGCCGGCGTCGAGCAGATGGCCCGCGCCGTCGCCCGGCGGCGAGAACTCGGCGGGCGCGGGAACCAGCCCCGTCCGTACCGTCACATCAGCCCCTCAGCGTCGCGCAAAAGGTCCCCGGGGCACGCCGGAAGGCGCCCCGGGGACCCGACGGAGCCCGGCCGGAGACCGGCAGGGCTACTTGTCGCCGCCCTTGCCCTTGTCGCCGCCGCCGGCGCCCATGGAGTCGTAGATCTCCTTGCACATGGGACACACGGGGTACTTCTTCGGGTCGCGGCCCGGCACCCAGACCTTGCCGCACAGCGCCACGACGGGGGTCCCGTCGAGGGCGCTCGCCATGATCTTGTCCTTCTGGACGTAGTGGGCGAAGCGCTCGTGGTCGCCGTCGCCGTGGGACACCTGTGGCGTCGGCTCTACGAGGGTCCCCGTACCAGTCCCGCGCTCGGGCTCGAGAGTGCTCATGCCGCCAAGGGTACTGAAGCTCACACGCATCAGTTGAGCGAAGGGTCGTCCGGGTACGTGGCCACCATCGCGAGTTCGTTGCGCTGCCGGCGCAGGACCTCGCGCCAGAGCCGCTCGGGGGCCGGCGAGGAGACGTCGCCGGGCTCGGACTCCACCACGTACCAGGCGCCGTCGACCAGCTCGTCCTCCAGCTGGCCCGGGCCCCAGCCCGCGTACCCGGCGAAGATCCGCAGCGAGCCGACGGCCGAGGCGAGCAGCTCCGGCGGTGCCTCCAGGTCGACCAGGCCGATCGCGCCGTGCACCCGGCGCCAGCCGAGCGGGGCGCCGTCGACCGAGGAGCCGCCGGGGATGACGGCGACGCCGAGCGCCGAGTCGAGGGAGACCGGGCCGCCCTGGAAGACCACGCCGGGCTCGCCGGCCAGGTCCGCCCAGCCCTCCAGGATGTCGCCGACGTCCACCGGCGTCGGACGGTTGAGGACGACACCGAGCGAGCCCTCCTCGTCGTGGTCGAGAAGGAGCACCACCGCACGGTCGAAGTTCGGGTCCGCCAGGGCGGGTGTTGCCACGAGCAACCGCCCTGTGAGCGAGGACACCTCGGTCATGCCAGACATGATCCCGCATCTTGCGGCGACTCGGGGAGGCAATGGGGGTAAGAAGGGTGATTGCAGCTCAGGGTGCAAGGAAGCGCGCCGGGCGCACACGTGCCGCCGGTGACCCCATGTGCCCGACAGGGAACGGCCCGTGTTGTGACACAGCTATGACATAGCTGGGCCGTACTTGGGCTTACTCAAGGGGGGTGGGCGGCGATTACTCTTCCCTTCTGGCCCCTGCCCCACTCATCGGAACGCGAGTTACATGACCGTCAACGACGATGTCCTGCTTGTCCACGGCGGAACCCCGCTGGAGGGCGAGATCCGTGTCCGCGGTGCGAAGAACCTCGTACCGAAGGCCATGGTCGCCGCCCTGCTGGGCAGCTCGCCGAGTCGACTGCGCAACGTTCCGGACATCCGTGACGTGCGTGTCGTACGCGGTCTGCTGCAACTGCACGGGGTGACGGTCCGTCCGGGTGAGGAGCCGGGCGAGCTGGTGATGGACCCGTCGCACGTCGAGAGCGCGAACGTCGCCGACATCGATGCCCACGCCGGTTCGAGCCGTATCCCGATCCTCTTCTGCGGCCCCCTGCTGCACCGCCTCGGCCACGCCTTCATCCCCGGTCTCGGCGGCTGCGACATCGGCGGCCGGCCCATCGACTTCCACTTCGAGGTGCTGCGGCAGTTCGGCGCGCGCATCGAGAAGCGCGCGGACGGGCAGTACCTGGAGGCGCCGCAGCGGCTGCGGGGTACGAAGATCCGGCTGCCGTACCCGTCCGTCGGCGCCACCGAGCAGGTGCTGCTGACGGCGGTGCTGGCCGAGGGCGTGACGGAGCTGTCCAACGCGGCCGTCGAGCCGGAGATCGAGGACCTGATCTGCGTCCTGCAGAAAATGGGCGCGATCATCGCGATGGACACCGACCGCACCATACGCATCACCGGTGTGGACACTCTCGGCGGCTACAACCACCGCGCGCTGCCGGACCGTCTGGAGGCGGCCTCCTGGGCGTCCGCGGCGCTGGCGACCGAGGGCGACATCTACGTCCACGGCGCCCAGCAGCGCTCGATGATGACGTTCCTGAACACCTACCGCAAGGTGGGCGGTGCCTTCGAGATCGACGACCAGGGCATCCGCTTCTGGCACCCCGGCGGGCAGCTGAAGTCCATCGCGCTGGAGACGGACGTGCACCCGGGCTTCCAGACCGACTGGCAGCAGCCGCTCGTGGTCGCCCTGACGCAGGCCACGGGCCTGTCCATCATCCACGAGACGGTGTACGAGTCCCGGCTCGGCTTCACCTCCGCGCTGAACCAGATGGGCGCCCACATCCAGCTCTACCGCGAGTGCCTGGGCGGCTCCGACTGCCGCTTCGGCCAGCGCAACTTCCTGCACTCGGCCGTCGTCTCCGGCCCGACCAAGCTCCAGGGCGCCGACCTGGTCATCCCCGACCTGCGCGGCGGCTTCTCGTACCTGATCGCCGCCCTCGCGGCCCAGGGCACCTCCCGGGTCCACGGCATCGACCTGATCAACCGAGGCTACGAGAACTTCATGGAGAAGCTGGTGGAGCTCGGCGCCAAGGTCGAACTCCCCGGCAAGGCGCTCGGCTGACCCCAGACGCGACTCCCCGGCCCCGGACACGCCGCCTCGGCTGGGGGTCCGGGGGTCATCCCCCGGGCAGACACAGCATGGAGAAGCTGGTGGAGCTCGGCGCCAAGGTCGAACTCCCCGGCAAGGCGCTCGGCTGACCCCAGACGCGACTCCCCGGCCCCGGACACGCCGCCTCGGCTGGGGGTCCGGGGGTCATCCCCCGGGCAGACACAGCATGGAGAAGCTGGTGGAGCTCGGCGCCAAGGTCGAACTCCCCGGCAAGGCGCTCGGCTGACAGTGTTCATGGCGATGGGGCGGTCACCCGGAAACCGGGTGACCGCCCCATCGGCGTTCAGGTTGCGCCCCCGAAAGGGGCGCGGGGAACTGCGCGACCGGCCACGGCCGGCCCGCAGTCGCCCACGACGCTCATCGCCACGGCGCTTCGAACGGCGCTCGAAGCGGAGCGCTTACTTGCCCTTGGCGGCTTCCTTGAGCTTCGAGCCCGCGGAGACCTTCACGCTGTAGCCGGCCGGGATCTGGATCGGGTCGCCGGTCTGCGGGTTGCGGGCGGTGCGAGCGGCACGGTGGGTGCGCTCGAAGGTCAGGAAGCCGGGGATGGTGACCTTCTCGTCGCCCTTGGAGACGATGTCGCCGACGACCTCGGCGAACGCGGCCAGGACGGCGTCGGCGTCCTTGCGGGTCACCTCGGCGCGGTCGGCCAGCGCGGCCACCAGCTCACTGCGGTTCATGTTGTTACTCCCGTGTTCTTCTTGCCGTTGGGGTGTGCCACCCGGCGAGAGCCGCATGGTGGCACAGCGAAGCCGATGCGCTCGCGCCCAGGGACGCATCCTGCCCCTACCTGCGACGGGAAAGCCAATCCGGCACCCGTCGGAGGCGTGAGACCACCCGAGGGAGTCACACGAAGGAGGGCCTGGGAGGCCTGAGCGCGGCGCCGCCACCCTAGAGGGTGGCGCCGGACGCCTGGTTCCACGACTCGCCGTATGCCGATCGTGGTGATGCTCACAAGCCCGCGCACGCCATGGCCGGGCCTACTAGGCACCGTACGCCACGTCTACGGGGCGACGCCTGCCGCCTTGGCCGCCTCGCGCACCGCTCCGGCCACCGCGCCCGCGACCTTGTCGTTGAAGACGCTGGGGACGATGTAGTTCGGGTTGAGCTCGTCCTCGGTCACGACCTCCGCGAGGGCGGTCGCCGCGGCCAGCATCATCTCGGTGTTGACGGTGCGGGACTGGGCGTCCAGCAGGCCGCGGAAGACGCCCGGGAAGACCAGCACGTTGTTGATCTGGTTCGGGAAGTCGGAGCGGCCGGTGGCCACGACGGCCGCCGTCTGACGGGCGATCGCCGGGTCCACCTCGGGGTCGGGGTTCGCGAGCGCGAACACGATCGCGCCGTCGGCCATGGCGGCCACGTCGTCGCCGTCGAGGACGTTCGGGGCGGAGACGCCGATGAAGACGTCCGCTCCGCGAACGGCCTCCTTCAGCGTGCCGGTCAGCCCCTCGGGGTTGGTGTTGTCGGCGATCCAGCGCAGCGGCGAGTCGGCCGCGGCCTCGCGCAGGTCGTCGCGGCCGGCGTGCACGACGCCGCGGATGTCGGCGACGACGGCGTTCTTCACGCCGGCGGCGAGCAGCAGCTTGAGGATGGCGGTGCCGGCCGCGCCGGCGCCGGACATCACGACCCGGATGTTCTCGATCGGCTTTCCGGTGCAGCGCAGCGCGTTCTTCAGGGCGGCCAGGACGACGATCGCGGTGCCGTGCTGGTCGTCGTGGAAGACGGGGATGTCCAGGGCCTCGCGCAGCCGCGCCTCGATCTCGAAGCAGCGGGGGGCGGAGATGTCCTCGAGGTTGATGCCGGCGAACCCGGGGGCGATCGCCTTGACGATCTCGACGATCGCGTCGGTGTCCTGGGTGTCGAGGCAGATCGGCCAGGCGTCGATGCCGGCGAACCGCTTGAACAGGGCCGCCTTGCCCTCCATGACCGGCAGGGCGGCCTTGGGGCCGATGTTGCCCAGGCCCAGCACGGCCGAGCCGTCCGTCACGACCGCAACGGAGTTGCGCTTGATGGTCAGACGGCGGGCGTCCTCGGGGTTCTCGGCGATGGCCATGCAGACGCGGGCCACGCCCGGGGTGTAGACCATGGACAGGTCGTCACGGTTGCGGATGGGGTGCTTCGACGCCATCTCGATCTTGCCGCCGAGGTGCATCAGGAACGTACGGTCGGAGACCTTGCCGAGGGTGACACCCTCGATGCCCCGCAGCTTCTCGACGATCTCCTCGGCGTGGGCCGTGGAGGTGGCGGCGATGGTGACGTCGATCCGGAGCTTCTCGTGGCCGGAGGCGGTGACGTCGAGGCCGGTCACCGAGCCTCCGGAGGACTCCACGGCGGTGGTGAGCTGCGATACGGCGGTTCCGCTCGCGGGCACCTCCAGCCGGACCGTCATCGAGTAGGAGACGCTGGGCGCCGTTGCCATGGCCGACTTCCTCTGCTTTCACCGTGTGACGCTGGTATGCCGTCCGATCGTCGCACCTACCCCTGAGTACGCGGTAGCCGCCTTGGATTGCGGACGTTTTGTTCACAGGGCGGTGGCGTTTTCGGAAAACGAATTCCACCATACGAGAAGCGATCAGGCAAAGAAAGAGGCCCACGTCACGTCGTGACGTGGGCCTCCTCAACGTTCAGTGGCACCGACCCGCCATGCTCGCCTCGCGGCAAGTGGTCCCTCTGAGGGACGAAGGTTGGGCCCGGGGGCTTGGATCGAGCCGGTGCCACACCCAGGCTAACAAACAGATCCCGTAAGGCCATTCCCGTACCGAGAGTTCATGCGCTTCTAATCCCTCAGCAGGTCCGGCACCCCGTCCCCGTCCGGTTGGTCCCTGTCCGTCGAGACGAGCGTCAGCTGCTGCGTCGCCCTGGTGAGGGCGACGTAGAGCACCCGCAGACCGGCCGGGGACTCGTCGGCGATCTCCGCGGGCGAGACGACCACCGTGGCGTCGTACTCCAGGCCCTTCGCCTCCAGGCTGCCGAGGGCCACCACCCGGTCGCCGAGTCCGGCCAGCCACCGCGCGGCCTCCTCGCGCCGCCGCATGGCGACGACGACGCCGACGGTGCCGTCGACGAGGTCGAGCAGGCGGGCGGCCTCCGCGCGGACGGTCTGCCCCAGGGACTCCCGCTGCACCACGAAGCGCGGCCGCACTCCGGTGGAGCGGACCGCCGAGGGGGCCGTGGAGCCCGGCATGGCGAGGGCGAGGACCTTCGCCGCCAGCTCGGCGATCTCCGCCGGGTTGCGGTAGTTGACGGTGAGCTCGAAGCGGCGGCGCGGGCGGGTGCCCAGGGCCTCGTCGCGGGCCTCGGCCGCCTCGTCGACGTCCGACCAGGAGGACTGGGCGGGGTCGCCGACGACCGTCCAGGTGGCGTGCCGGCCGCGGCGGCCGACCATGCGCCACTGCATCGGCGTGAGGTCCTGGGCCTCGTCGACGATGACGTGGGCGTACTCGGTGCGCTCCTGGGCCAGCCGCTCGGCGCGCTCGCGCTGGGACTCCTCGCGCACCGGCATCAGCTCGTCGAGGCCGGTCAGCTGGTCCAGCGGGTCCAGCTCGCGCTTCTTCCTCGGGCGGGCCGGGACGCCGAGGATCGCCTGGAGTTCGTCGAGCATGGCGATGTCGTGCACGGAGAGCCCGTCGCGTCTGAGTGAGCGGGCGACCCTGCGGACCTCGCCGGGGTTGAGGATCCGGCGGGCCCAGCGGCCCAGCCGCCGTTCGTCGGTCATGGCGGCGAGGACGGCCCTCGGGGTCAGCTCGGGCCACCAGGCGTCGAGGAACTCGACGAAGGAGTCCTCGGAGGCGATGTCCTCGTCGAAGGAGGAGCGCAGCTCGGCCGCCAGCTCGGGGTCGGTGTGCCGGCCCGCGGCGCCGGACTGCTCCCACAGGGCGTCCAGGAGCAGCTTGCGGGCGCGCGGGCGCAGGAGGTTGACGGGTGCCGTGCCGCCGAGTGCGGTGCGGCGGACCCGTTCCAGCGCGGGCGCCTCCAGCTCCAGACGCCGCCCGAAAGCGACGACGCGGAGTCGGGTCGGGGTCTGTGCGGGAGCCGCAGCGTCGCCGTCGCCGTCGTCGCCGAAGGCGAGCTGCCCGGTGGGCGCGGCGCCGGGCCGCCCCAGCTCCAGCGCCCCTCGCGCCGCCTTCCGCAGCACCTTCAGCATCCGGTACGAGCCCTTGGCGCGGGCCACCGACGGGGCGTCGTACAGCGTGGCCTCGGCGCCGTCGACGAGCGAGCCGATCGCGCGGATGGCGACCTGGCCCTCCTCGCCCAGCGACGGCAGCACGCCCTCGGTGTAGGCGACGAGCAGCGGGGTCGGCGAGACGATCAGGATGCCGCCCGCGTACCGGCGCCGGTCCTGGTAGAGGAGGTAGGCGGCGCGGTGCAGGGCGACGGCGGTCTTGCCGGTGCCCGGTCCGCCCTCGACGTACGTCACCGAGGCGGCGGGGGCGCGGATGACCAGGTCCTGCTCGGCCTGGATGGAGGCGACGATGTCGCGCATGGTGTGGCTGCGGGCCTGCCCGAGGGCGGCCATGAGGGCGCCGTCGCCGATGACGGGCAGCTCGCGGCCGTCGAGGAAGGCCCGCAGCTCGGGCCGCATGAGGTCGTCCTCGACGCCGAGGACGCGCCGCCCCTTGGAGCGGATGACCCGGCGCCGCACGACCCGCCCCGGGTCGACCGGGGTGGAGCGGTAGAAGGGAGCGGCTGCCGGGGCCCGCCAGTCGATGACGAGGGGCGCGTAGTCGGAGTCGAGGACGCCGATGCGCCCGATGTGCAGGGTCTCGGCGATGTCGGCCGTGCCGTCGTCCCGGACGGCGCCGTCGGCGGGTTCGACGGCGGTGTAGGCGCCGTCGGGACCCTTCTTGCCGTCCTTGCCGAGGAGGAGGTCGATCCGCCCGAAGAGGAAGTCCTCGAACTCGTTGTTGAGCCGGTTGAGGTGGACGCCGGCCCGGAAGACCTGGGCGTCCCGCTCGGCGAGGGCGCCGGGCGTACCGACCTGGCCGCGCTTGGCCGCGTCGTTCATCAGGAACTCGGCCTCGTGGATCTTCTCCTCGAGCCGCCGGTACACCCGGTCCAGATGTTCCTGTTCGACGCTGATCTCTCGTTCACGACTCGAGTCGTGATCCGAGCCGACCGCGGTTTCCTGCTGAGCCTGAGCGGCCACCGGGCCCCCTTCTGACGTGCTGGGCAGCCGTCAACCGTACGCGAAGGGGACCCGGCAAAGCTACGTGGACACAGGAGCAGTCCTACGCGTCGACCTGCACGAGCTTCTTGCCGTCGAAGGTCATGACCTCGAAATGGTCGATCTCGTTGGGCTTGAAGGCGGCGCCGCCCTGCGCGTACAGGGGCTGCTTCGACTCCGGGGTCTTGCCGTTCGGGATGCCGTATCCCCACTTGGGGACCGCCCAGGTCGACATCGTCTCGCGCTCGCCGTTCTTGCCCACCGCGATGAGCGAGCACTTCAGCGGGCCCTTGACGTTGCTGAGCTCGACGACGCCCCAGGTGCCCCAGTCCTTCTGCTCCATGGCCACGGTCGCCTTGACCTTGGAGGAGGCATCCGTCGCCGAGACCTTGGCGTCGATCGCCTTGAAGGACGCCTTGGCACCGGCCGCCAGCGGGGTGGCGTTCTTCGCGCCGGAGTCGCCGCCGGTCGCCGCCATGACGGTCAGCGGACCGCCGATGATCAGTGCGGCAGCGGCCGCCACCAGGTAGAACCCCTTGCGCCGCTTGACCGCACGCCGCTCCGCGACCTCGTCGACCAGCTTCTCGGCGAGCCGCGGGCTGGGCCTGGCGGAGAGGGACTCCCCTATGGCCGGCGTGCCCGTGCCCGGCAGGTCCGCGAGCGCCGCCAGCATCGGCTCCATTCCGGCCAGCTCGTCGAGCTGCCGCGCGCACCATTCACAGGTGGCGAGATGTGCCTCGAAAGCGGTTGCCTCGGCGTCGTCGAGAATGCCGAGGGCGTAGGCGCCGACCGTCTCGTGCTCGCTCGGGCCCGGAGATCCCATCATGGGTCCAGACATACCCGACCCACCTGTGCCGAATCCCTGGTTTCCCCCGTAAACACTCATCACGCCGTCACCCCCCGCTCCTCCAGTGCGAGCTTCATCGACCGCAGGGCGTAGAACACCCGGGACCGCACAGTGCCACTGGGAATGCCCAGCGTCTCGGCAGCCTCATTGACGGTACGCCCCTTGAAATACGTCTCGACGAGCACCTCCCGGTGGGCCGGGGTCAGGTCGTCCAGCGCATCCGACAGCGTCATCAACCACAGCGCCTTGTCGATCTCGTCCTCCGCGGGGATGACCTCCAGCGGCGACGGATCGACCTCCTGCGGCCGGGCCTGCCGGCTGCGGTGGCCGTCGATGACGATGCGCCGAGCGACCGTCACCAGCCAGGGGCGTACCGATCCGGTCGCTCGATTGAGCTGGCCGGCGTTCTTCCAGGCACGGATGAGTGTTTCCTGCACCACGTCCTCGGCTCTCTGGCGGTCACCCGCGACCAGACGAAGGACGTACGCAAGGAGAGGTCCGGCGTGCTCCCGGTACAGGGCACGCATCAGCTCCTCATCAGGTTCCGAGGGCTGGGACATGCGATGTCGGGCCCTCGATCCACGTTCATTGGCCACGACGGAATCCTTGCGCACGCCCACCTCCGATGTCCGGGGGTTCCCCCAGTCGGTCGCTCGTGCACAGGTACGGATGTGGCATGCGTCATGTTCAAACTACGCCGACACTTTTCTTCGGGGTGTCGTGATGAGAGGGACATGAGAGCACATTCCCACCGCGCGATCTTTACATTTCCGCCACACCGGCAACATCACGTCGACTGACCGTGACGATCGAAGGCCAAACGGAGTGTTGTCGAAATCACTTCGACACCACACAACCCTGTCCTCTCAGAACGCGCATACCGGACAGCTAGGCGCGCGCGAGAGCGGCCCGGCGGCGGTGCCGGGCGACCCTTTCCCGGTTCCCGCAGACCTCACTGGAGCACCAGCGCCTCCTGCGCCCCCGGGACGAATCGACATAAACGATCGGGCAGTTGTCCCCCTCGCACTGCCGCAGCCCCGCCCGCGCGACAGGGTCGGTGAGCAGCCCCACGAGGTCCCGGGCGACGGTCCCGAGCAGCGCCGCGCACGCGGGCGGGCCGTCCAACTCCCTGATGAGCGACCCGTCCTCGCCGCGGACGGCGCGCGGGGCCGGGGGCGCGACGAGAGCGATCTCGTTCACCCGGCCGAGCGCGATGTCGTACGACGGCCGGGTCCGGGCGGTGACGCCCACGGCCGTGCCGCGCACCAACTGCCCCACATGTCCCCTCAGTTCCCGGAACCCCACGAGCCACGACGCGTCGGCGTGCGCCAGCGAGGTGCCCGGTGGCACCAGCCCCGCCCCCACGATCCAGGCGCACAGCACCTCGACCGAGTCGAACCGTTCCTCGGGATGCGTGGTCGCGAGGAGATCGAGGCAGATCCGCCCGGAGTCGAAGCGCAGTTCGTACGCGGGCGTGGCCGTACCCAGTGCCATGTGCCTGTCACCGCCTAGGGGTTACCAGGGACCGGGGAAGCGTTCCTTCTTACAGTGCCCTCCCCCGGCCACGGCTGGAACCCCTTCCGCTGGACGGGCGCTTATGCGGCCGCGCGTCTCGGCGATGTCCCCGGCGGAATGGGGTCCGTTGACTGGGCGCATGACACGAAACAGGACCGCCGCGGGAGCCGTACTGGGCGCGGCCACGGTCGCCATGGGCCTGATCGCCGGGGTCTACTTCGTCTTCGCCTGCTGTGTGATGCCGGCGCTGGCCCGCAGCGACGACCGGACCTACGTCCAGGTCATGAACGACATCAACGACGTCATCCAGAACCCGGTGTTCTTCCTCGCCTTCCTGGGCGCGCCGGTGCTGACGGCCGTCTCGGCGTGGCAACTGCGGGATCGGCCCTGCCGATCATGGATCCGGACGGCCCTGGCCGCGTACGTGCTCGGCTTCCTGACGACGATCGCCTTCAACATCCCCCTCAACGACGCCCTCGCCCACACGACCGACCCGGCGACGGCACGCGAGCACTTCGAGGACCCGTGGGTCGCGTGGAACGCGGTACGGGCGGGGCTGACGGTGGTGGCACTGGGGTGCCTGGCACGGGCGTCGGTGCTGTACGGGCGCCGGACGCCACCTCCCGGCCCGTCCGGGGGAGTGTGAGGACGAGGCCGTTCAGGCCGGCACACGGCACCGCCTCACACGTCCGCGTACTTCGCGTCCGCCGCCGGATCCAGCGCCAGCCGGTACCCCCGCTTCACCACCGTCTGGATCAGCTTCGGCGCCCCGAGTGCCGTCCGCAGCCGGGCCATCGCGGTCTCCACCGCGTGCTCGTCGCGTCCCGCCCCCGGCAGCGCCCGCAGCAGCTCCGCCCGGGCCACCACCCACCCCGGCCGCCGGGACAGGGCCCGCAGCAGGGACATCCCGGCCGGCGGGACCGGCTTCAACTCCCCGTCCACCAGCACCGCGTGGCCCCGGATCTCCACTCGGTGCCCGGCGACGGGCAGCGCGCGGGCCCGCCCCGGCAGCTCCTGGCACAGCAGCTGCACGAGCGGCCCGAGCCGGAACCGCTCCGGCTGCACCGTGTCGACACCCCGCGCCTGCAGCGGCAGCGCGGTGACCGGTCCGACGCAGGCGGGCAGCACGTCGTGGTGGAGCGCGGCGATCAGCTCGGGCAGCAGGCCCCGCTCCTCGGCGCGGTTCAGCAGCGACGCCGCGGCCGGTGCGCTGGTGAAGGTGAGCGCGTCAAGGCCCCGGGAGACGGTGGCGTCGAGCAGCCGGTCCACCGGCCCGATGTCCTCCGGCGGCATCCACCGGTACACCGGCACCCCGACGACCTCGGCGCCCGCCTCGCGCAGCGCCTCCACGAACCCCGGCAGGGGCTCGCCGTGCAGCTGTATGACGATCCGGCGCCCCTCGACGCCCTCCTCCAGCAGCCGGTCGAGCACCTCGGCCATGGACTCGCTGGACGGCGACCAGTCCTCGGTGAGGCCGGCGGCCCGGATCGCGCCCTTGACCTTGGGTCCGCGCGCGAGCAGTTCGACGGTCCGCAGCCGCTCCAGCAGCGGTTCGCCGAGCCCCCACCCGTCGGCGGCCTCGACCCACCCCCGGAATCCGATGGCGGTCGTCGCCACCACCACGTCCGGCGCCTGGTCGATCAGGTCCTTCGTCGCCGCCAGCAGTTCGCTGTCGTCGGAGAGGGGCACGATGCGCAGGGCGGGTGCGTGCAGGACGGCGGCTCCCCGTCGCTGCAGCAGTGCGCCCAGTTCGTCGGCCCGGCGGGCGGCGGTCACGCCCACCGTGAAGCCGGCCAGGGGCCCGTGCTGCCCTGACTGCGGTCGCTGCTGTTCGTCGTACATGGCTCTCGTCCCGAAGTCGAGTCGTCGTACAGGAGGTACGGCGGTACCCACATGCCGATCGAGCCTGTCAACGGTGCGTGACAGGCTCGGTTCGGCTTCATGTCGCCGGTGTTACGTCACACCTCGGCATAGCTGAGCTGCGGCTTCGCCTCCGCGGCAGCCGTGGTGGGGGTGGCGGGGGCCGTACGGCGAAGGTATACGGCCCAGGTGAGGGCGAAGCAGAGGGCGTAGTAGGCGAGGAAGGCGACGAAGGCGCCGGTGCCGGAGCCGTAGGAGAGGAAGGACTGGCGGAAGGCCATGTTGATGCCGACTCCGCCGAGCGCGCCGACCGCGCCGATGAGGCCCATGGAGGCTCCGGAGAGCCGGCGGCCGTACTTGACGGCCTCCTCGCCCTCGAGGCCCTTGGCGAGGGCCTTGGCCTGGAAGATGCCGGGGATCATCTTGAAGGTGGAGCCGTTGCCGATGCCGGTCAGCGAGAACAGCACCACGAAGGCGGTCACGAACAGGGGCAGCGACTTCTGCATGCTGGCGGCGACCAGGACGGCGGTGGCGGCGGCCATGGCGACGTAGTTGTACAGCGTGATCTTCGCGCCGCCGTACTTGTCGGCGAGCCAGCCGCCGACGGGCCGGATCAGGGAGCCGAGCAGCGGGCCGATGAAGGTGAGGTAGGTGGCCTGCAGCGGCGTACGGCCGAACTGGTTGGTGAGCACCTGGCCGAAGGCGAAGCTGTAGCCGATGAACGAGCCGAAGGTCCCGATGTAGAGGACGGACATGATCCAGGTGTGGCCGTCGCGGGCGGCGTCCTTGGCGGCGCCGGTGTCGTTCCGGACGTTCTCGATGTTGTCCATGAACAGCGCGGCGAGGACGGCGGCGACGACGATGAGCGGGATGTAGATCCCGAGCAGCACGCGCGGACCGCCACCGGCACCGATCACGGCGAGGGCGACGAGCTGGATGGCCGCGACGCCGATGTTGCCGCCGCCGGCGTTGAGCCCGAGCGCCCAGCCCTTCTTCCTCAGCGGGAAGAAGGCGTTGATGTTGGTCATGGAGGAGGCGAAGTTGCCGCCGCCGATGCCGGCGAGGAGCCCGACGCACAGGAAGGTGGCGAACGACGTGCCCGGCTTCATCACGGTGAACGCGGCGATGCTCGGCACGAGCAGCAGACCGGCCGAGATGATCGTCCAGTTCCGGCCGCCGAAGACGGCGACGGCGAAGGTGTACGGCACCCGGACGACCGCGCCGACCAGCGTCACCATGGACGTCAGCAGGAACTTGTCGGCCGGGGTGAGCCCGTACTCGGGGCCCATGAAGAGCACCAGCACCGACCACAGGGTCCAGATCGAGAACCCGATGTGCTCGGAGAGGACGGAGAAGGCGAGGTTGCGGCGGGCGACCTTCTCCCCGGTCTGCTTCCAGAAGGTCTCGTCCTCGGGATCCCACTGCTGGATCCAGCGGCCTCCCCTGCTGGATGCGGGGGCTGTGCTAGGGGCTGTCATGACGCCTCCACGGTGCTCCGGGGCTCGGTGGTCCTCGGGGTGCTGAGCGGTATGAGTCCCGAAGGTAGGGAGGGCGCGTTTCCTCGCTGTGGCACCGGGTGACCGGAAGGGAACGTTGCTCTCACCCCGGGCGGGGGCGGGATGAGAGGTACCGCGCCGGTACGTTACGAAGGCCTCCCGCGCCGCGCGGGGCGGCCTGTGAGCCGCCGGCGACCGTCAGCGTCCGCCGGGGGCCGTGTCCGGAACCCATGCCCCCTCCGGCACCCCGAGCCACCCCTCCCCCGCCGACAGCTCCGCCGCCGCGCGTCGCAGGGCGTCGAACGCCGGGTGGACCAGGCCCCTGCGCCAGACCAGGGACACGGGGGACAGCGGCACCGGTTCGACCAGGGGGCGCAGGACCGTCCGGGGCAGGGACGGGAAGTCGATCACCGCGAGGATCGGGCACCGCATCTTGGCCATGATCCGTTCGAACTCCTCGTCGCCGACGGCCAACGGCGCGGGTGGCGCGATCTCGATGCCGCGGCCGTCGAACAGGCGGCGCGCGAGGTCGGTCCACTCGGGGGTACGGGGGTTCCCGGCGCCCGCGTACACCGTCTCGCCCGCCAGCGCGGCCAGCGGCACCGCGTCCAGGGACGCGAGGCGGTGGTCGTCGGGCAGGACGACCGCCATCGGCTCGTGGCGGACGAGCTGGTGCTCCAGCCGGCCGCGCAGTGCCGGGTCGAGGCCCCCGTACCGTCCGAACGACGCGTCCAGGCGCCCGGCCAGCAGATCCTCCGCCGCGCCGGTCAGCCCGCTCTCGTAGCGCGCCATCAGCTCCTGGTCGGGGGCGAGTTCACGGGCCCGGTGCAGGACGCGGCGGGCCGTGGCCGCGTCCCGGTAGTTGAGGTCGACCAGCAGGGGGCGGGCCTGTCCGAAGGCGCCCAGCAGCTCGTCCTGCGCCGCCAGTACACGGCGGGCGTACGGCAGCAGCCGCTCGCCGTCGGCGGTGAGCGTCACCTGCCGGGTGGAGCGCACGAACAGCTCCGCCCCCAGCTCCCGCTCCAGCCGCCGTACGTCCCGGCTGAGCGCCTGCTGGGCGACGTAGAGCCGGGCGGCGGCCCGGGTGAAGTGCAGTTCGTCGGCGACCGTCACGAACGCGCGGAGGAGGCGGGGGTCGAGGTGGCGCGGGTCGGGCATCCGGCGAACCTACAGCACCGATTCACATCACAGGTGCGTGAATCGGTGCGAAGCAGGTGTTGGACCCCTTGATCGTCCTCGGGCGACCGTGGTGGACATGCCGCAGCCCGAGTCCCGCAGGCCACCGATGTTCACCGTCACCGCCGACACCCTCGTCGCCGTCGACTTCAGCCCTCGTACGCGAACGCCCGGCCCCTACCGCCGCCTCCTGTCCACCCCGGGCGCCCGCGCCTTCACCCTCCCCAACCTCCTCGCCCGTCTGCCGATGGGCATGTTCAGCGTGAGCGCGGTGGTGATGATCGCCGGTTCGCGTGGCTCGTACGCCCTCGCCGGCGCCGTCACCGCGACCGGCCTCGCGGCGACCGCCCTGGTCGCCCCGTGGATCGCGCGGCTCGTCGACCGGCACGGGCAGGCCCGGGTCGCCGTACCCGCGACCGTCCTCGCCGTCCTCGGCTCCCTCGCGCTCCTGCTGTGCGTCCGCTACGACGCCCCCGCCTGGACGCTGTTCGCCTCCTACGCCGCCACCGCCACCACCCCCAACACCGGCGGCATGTCCCGCGCCCGCTGGGCCCATCTCCTCGAGGGCGACGAGCGGGCCCTGCACACCGCGAACTCCTTCGAACAGGCCGCCGACGAGGCGTGTTTCATGCTGGGCCCGGTGTTCGCGGCCTTCCTGTGCGCAACGTTCTTCCCCGAGGCGGGCACGCTGGTGGGGGCCGTGCTGCTGCTGACCGGCGTGCTGCTGTTCGCCGCGCAGCGCTCGACCGAGCCGCCCGTGCGCCGGCTCCCGCACAGCGGGCCGCCGTTCCGGGCGCCCGGCATGCCCGCGCTGCTCACCGTCTGTCTGGCCATGGGCGCGGTGTTCGGCTCCATGGAGGTGGTCACCATCGCGTTCGCCGACGCGCAGGGGCACCGCGCGGCGGCGGGGGTCGTGCTGGGGCTGCAGGCGGCCGGCTCGTGCGCGGCGGGGCTGCTGTTCGGGACCCTCAGGACCACCGGGTCCGCCGCGGAGCGGCTGCCCTGGTGCATCGCCGCGATGACCGGTCTGCTCACCCTTCCCCTGCTCGCCGCCACCCTCACCGGCTCCCTCCCCCTCCTCGCGCTCGCCCTTCTCGTCGCCGGCATGGCGACCGCCCCGACGATGGTCACGACCATGACGCTGGTCCAGCAGCGCACCCCCGAGGGCCGTCTCAACGAGGGCATGACCCTCGCCGTGACCGGCCTGCTCGGCGGCATCGCCTGCGGCTCGGCGACCGGCGGCTGGACGGTGGACCATATGTCCCGGACGGCCGGATTCGGGGTGCCGGTGACCGCCGCGGCCGTAGCCCTGATGATCTCTCTCGCCCACCAGCCGGCCACCACCGCGAGCAGCGATTCCCGTCAAATGCATTGACGCGCCCCCGGCACCCACATACGGTCCCCCGTCGAAGCGCTTCGACGTCACGCATCGAATCGATTCGACGATGGCCCGTTCGCAGCGTGACGTCCCGATACCCATCCGACTCTCCTGCGGAGGCACGGGATGTTGACGACACGAAGGCGTGTGATGACGGTCGCGGCGGCGGTCCTGGGAGGGTCGCTGCTCGTGACCGCCTGCGGCGGCTCGGACGGCGGCGGGTCCGCGGACGGCAAGACGCTCAAGCTGTGGCACTACGAGGGTGCCGACAGCGCGATGGGCGCCGCCTGGAACGAGGCGATCAAGGAGTTCGAGGCCAAGCACCCGGGCGTGAAGGTGAAGTTCGAGGAGAAGGGCTTCGAACAGATCCAGAAGACGGCGCCCATGATCCTCAACTCCTCGGACGCGCCCGACCTCATGGAGTACAACAAGGGCAACGCGACCGCGGGCCAGCTGTCGAAGCAGGGCCTGTTGACCGATCTGTCGGCGGAGGTCACCAAGCGCGGCTGGGACAAGATGCTCAGCGCGGGCGTGGCCACGACCAGCAAGTACGACACCAACGGCGTCATGGGCTCCGGCAAGTGGTACGGCATACCCAACTACGCCGAGTACACGATGGTGTACTACAACAAGGACCTCTTCAAGAAGTACGGGGTCGCCGAGCCGAAGACGTTCGACGAACTCACGGCCGCCATGGACAAGTTCGTCGCCAAGGGCGTCACCCCGCTCGCCAACGCCGGCGCCGAGTACATGGCGCAGCAGTACCTCTACCAGCTCGCCCTGTCCAGGGCCGACCGCTCCTGGGTCGACAAGTACGAGCTGTACAAGGGCAAGAACGACTTCCACGACCCGGCGTGGACGTACGCGGCCACCACCTTCGCCGACTGGGTGAAGAAGGGCTACATCAGCAAGAAGTCGACCGGCACCAAGGCCGAGGACGCGGGCGTGTCCTGGATCCAGGGCAAGACCCCGATCCTGTTCTCCGGCAGCTGGTGGTACGGCCGCTTCCAGTCGGAGGCCAAGTTCGACTGGGACAGCGGGCTGTGGCCCGGCTCGAACCTGACCCTGGGCTCGGGCGGCAACCTCTGGGTGGTCCCCAAGAACGCCAAGAACAAGGAGCTCGCCTACGACTTCATCGACATCACCATGTCGAAGAAGATCCAGAACATCCTCGGCAACAAGGGCGGAGTCCCGGTGGCGGCCGACACCTCGGCCATCACCGACCCGAAGTCCAAGGAGCTGATCTCCGACTTCAACACCGTCAGCAAGCGCGACGGCCTCGCCTTCTACCCGGACTGGCCGGTCAACGGCTTCTACGACGTCCTCGTCTCCGAGACGCAGAAGCTGATCACGGGCAGTGAGAAGCCGGACGCCTATCTGTCGAATCTCCAGCAGGCCTACGACAAGGGCGTGCCGCAGCAATGACGGTCACCGTCGAACGGGGTGCGCGGACCGGCGGCGGGCAGCCGCCCGCCGGTCCGCGCCGGCCCCGGACCCGCGACTCCTACGCCCTGTTCCTGCTGCCCGGCTTCCTCGCCTTCACGGCGATCATCATCGTCCCGTTCCTGATGAACACGGGCGTGAGCTTCACCGAGTGGCAGGGCATCGGCAGCCCGAAGTGGACCGGCCTCGCCAACTACCGTGACCTGCTGGACGACTCGGAGTTCTGGGCGTCCTTCCGGCACAGCCTGTTCATGGTCGTCGCCATGGCCGTCGTGCCGACGGTGATCGGACTCGTCCTGGCCGCCGCCCTGTTCGACTACGTCGGCAAGCACTTCGGCGGCAAGGTCGCCGCCGTACTGCGCGCCTGCTTCTACCTTCCGCAGGTGCTGCCGATCGCGGTCGCCGGCATCGTGTGGAGCTGGATCCTCGCGCCCGACAACGGCTCCCTGAACGAACTGCTGAAGGCGGTCGGGCTGGGGAGCTGGCAGCAGGACTGGCTCGGCGATCCCGACATCGCGCTCTACAGCGTCATGGGGGTCATGGTCTGGGTCCAGATCGGCTTCCCGCTGGTCGTCTTCATGGCCGGACTGCAGCGCGTGGACCCGCAGTTGCACGAGGCGGCCGAGCTGGACGGGGCCGGCTGGTGGCGGCGCTTCTGGCACATCACGCTGCCGCAGATCCGGCCGGAGATCTACGTCGTACTGACCTGGTGCACGATCGCCGCGCTGAAGGTGTTCGGCGCGGTGTACGTCCTGACCAAGGGCGGCCCGGGCGGCGCGACCGACGTGCCGTCGTACTTCTCCTTCACCACCTTCTTCGAGAAGACGCAGGTCGGCTACGGCGCCGCGATCTCCACGATCCTCACGGTGATCATCCTGGCGCTGTCCATGATCCTGCTCAAGCTCCAGACCCGCAGCGAGGAAGGGGACCGCGCATGACGACCGCCCTGCGCCGCTACCCGGTGCTGATCGCCCTGTGCATCGCCGCCCTCTTCATGGTCGTGCCGTTCCTGATCGTCGCGATCAACGCGGTCAAGTCACCGACCGAGTACTCCCAGAACGGCCCCCTCAGCCTGCCCAGGGGCCTCTACACCACCGGCCTGAAGGACTTCTGGGAGCGGGTCGACTACGGCCAGAAGCTGTTCAACTCCGTGCTGATCAGCGGCTCGGTCGCGGTGCTCGCCGCGGCGCTGTCGGTGCTCAACGCGTACGCGATCGGCATCGGCCGGATCAAGGGCCGCACCTGGGTGCTGGCCTTCTTCGTGCTCGCCAACATGCTCCCGCAGGAGGCGCTGGTCTACCCGGTGTACTACCTGAGCAAGCAGGCCGGGCTGTACGACACCAGACTGAGCGTGATCATCGTGTTCACGGTGATCCAGGCGGCCTTCGGCACGTATCTGCTCTCCTCCGTCCTGGGCCAGTTCCCCCGCGAGATCATCGAGGCGGCCCGGATCGACGGCGCGAACAAGTGGCAGGTGCTGTGGCGGATCGTCGTCCCCGTCAGCCGGCCCACCATCGGCGTGCTCCTCGTCTTCTTCTTCATCTGGACCTGGAACGAGTTCCTGCTCCCGCTGGTCATGCTGATCTCCAACGACAACCAGACGGTGTCGGTGGCCCTCGGCGTGCTGCAGGGCCAGCGCCTGATGGACGCCACCATGACCAACGCGGCGGCCCTGCTCGGCGTGCTGCCCGCCCTCGTCTTCTTCCTCGTCTTCCAGCGGACGCTCACCCGCGGCATCGCCGTGGGAGCCGTGAAGTAAGGACCCCCACATGAAGTTCACCGACGGCTACTGGCTGCTGCGCGAGGGCGTCACCGCGGCCCACCCGGTCGAGGTCCTCGACGTCACCGCCGCCGAGGGCGCGCTGGACATCCACGCGCCGACCCAGCCCATCCGCCACCGCGGCGACCTGCTGAAGGGACCGGTCGTGACGATCAGCGCGCACGCCCCGATGCCCGACGTCATCGGCGTCACCTTCACGCACTTCGAGGGCGAGCAGCCCCGCGGCCCGCGGTTCGAGCTGGGCAGCGAGGACTTCGCGGTCCACACGGAGTACGACGAGGAGCACGCGACGCTGACCTCCGGCGCGCTCTCGGTCCGGGTGGCCCGCACCGGCCCCTGGCACGTGGACTTCCTGGCCGACGGCCGCACCCTGACCACCAGCGGCCCCAAGAACATGGGCATCATGCGGGACGCCACCACCGGCGCCCACTACCTGCGCGAACAGCTCAACCTGACGGTCGGCACGTCCGTCTACGGCCTCGGCGAGCGCTTCGGGCCGCTGGTCAAGAACGGCCAGGTCGTCGACATCTGGAACGCCGACGGCGGCACGGCCACCGAACAGGCCTACAAGAACGTGCCGTTCTACCTCACCGACGCGGGCTACGGCGTCTTCGTCGACCACCCGGGCAGGGTGTCCTTCGAGGTGGGCTCGGAGGCGGTGTCGCGGGTGCAGTTCAGCGCGGAGACCCAGCAGCTGACGTACTACGTCATCTACGGGCCCACGCCCAAGGACGTGCTGCGCAAGTACACCGCCCTCACCGGCCGCCCCGCGCTGCCGCCCGCCTGGTCGTTCGGCCTGTGGCTGTCGACGTCCTTCACGACGTCGTACGACGAGGAGACGGTGACGTCGTTCATCGAGGGCATGCGGGAGCGCGAACTGCCGCTGTCCGTCTTCCACTTCGACTGCTTCTGGATGCGCGAGTTCAACTGGTGCGACTTCGAGTGGGACCCGCGGGTCTTCCCCGACCCCGAGGGCATGCTCGCCCGGCTCAAGGCCAAGGGCCTGCACATCTGCGTCTGGATCAACCCCTACATCGCGCAGCGCTCGCCGCTGTTCGCGGAGGGCAAGGCGCTGGGCCACCTGCTGAAGCGGCCGGACGGCAGCGTGTGGCAGTGGGACCTGTGGCAGCCCGGCATGGCCCTGGTCGACTTCACCAGCCCGGCGGCCCGCGACTGGTACGCCGCGAAGCTGGAGGCACTGCTCGCGCAGGGCGTCGACTGCTTCAAGACGGACTTCGGCGAGCGGGTCCCGGTCGACGTCGCCTACGCGGACGGCTCGGACCCCGAGCGGATGCACAACTACTACACCTACCTCTACAACCGCACCGTCTTCGACGTGCTGCGCAAGCATCGCGGCGAGGGCGAGGCGGTCGTGTTCGCCCGGTCGGCGACGGCCGGCAGCCAGAAGTTCCCCGTGCACTGGGGCGGCGACTGCGAGGCGACCTACGAGTCGATGGCGGAGTCGCTGCGCGGCGGGCTGTCGCTGGGCTTGTCCGGCTTCGGCTACTGGAGCCACGACATCGGCGGCTTCGAGGGCACCCCGACACCCGCCCTGTTCAAGCGCTGGCTGGCCTTCGGCCTGCTGTCCTCGCACAGCCGGCTGCACGGCAGCTCCTCCTACCGCGTCCCGTGGCTCTTCGACGAGGAGTCCGTGGACGTGCTCCGCCTGTTCACCCGGCTGAAGCTGAGCCTCATGCCCTACCTGTACGAGGCGGCGCGCACCGCGCAGGCCGAGGGCGTGCCGATGATGCGGGCGATGGTGCTGGAGTTCCCCGACGACCCCGGGTGCGCGCACCTGGAGCGGCAGTACATGCTGGGGCCGGACCTGCTGGTGGCGCCGGTGTTCAGCGACGACGGCGACGTCTCGTACTACGTCCCCGAGGGCACCTGGACGCACTTCCTGAGCGGGCGGACGGTGACCGGGCCGCGCTGGGTGCGCGAGCGGCACGGCTTCTCCAGCGTGCCGCTGCTGGTCAGGCCGGGCGCGGTGATCCCGGTCGGCGCGGTCGACGACCGGCCCGACTACGACTTCGCCGACGGGGTCACCCTGCGGGCGTTCGACCTGCGGCGGGGCGCGCAGGTGACAGTCCCGGTCGGCGAGGTCGTCTTCACCGTCGTACGCGAGGGGGACACCCTGCGGGCCTCGTGCAGTGATCCGGCGGCGCCGTGGGCGCTGACGGCCGGGGACCGCACGGCGCGGGCACAGGCGGGCACCGGGTTCCTCTCCCTGGAGCTGGGCTGATGGTGAAGATCACCGATGTGGCGCGGCACGCCGGGGTCTCCCCCAGCACCGTCTCCTACGCCCTCAGCGGCAAGCGGCCGATCTCGGAGGAGACCCGGCAGCGGGTCGAGGAGGCGATCCGCGAGCTGGGCTACCGGCCGCACGCCGGCGCGCGCGCCCTGGCCAGCAGCCGGTCCAACGTCCTGGCGCTCGTCGTCCCCTTACGGGCCGGGATCCACGTCCCCGTGGTGATGCAGTTCGCGGTGTCGGTGGTGACGACCGCCCGGCGCCACGACCACGACGTGCTCCTGCTGACCCAGGAGGAGGGCGAGGACGGGCTGCGCCGGGTCGCCGACACGGCACTGGTCGACGCGCTGATCGTCATGGACGTCCAGCTCCACGACCCCCGGCTGGGCCTGCTGCGCTCACTGGAGCGGCCGTCCGTGCTGATCGGCTTCCCCGCCGAGCCGGCCGGGCTGACCTGCGTCGACCTGGACTTCAAGGCGGCGGGGGAGGCGTGCGTGGAGCATCTGGCGCGCCTCGGCCACCGGGTCGTGGCGCTCGTCGGATCGCCGCCGGAGGTGTACGTGCGCGGGACGGCGTTCGCGCAGCGGGTCGTGCAGGGGTTCACGGCCGCCGCCGACCGGGGCGGGCTGTCGTCCTCCGTGCACCCCTGCGAGGCCACACCGGCGGCGGCCCGGCTGGTCGCCGAGCAACTCCTGCGCGAGCAGCCCGCGTTGACCGGGATCGTCGTGCACAACGAGGCGATCCTGGAACCCCTCACGGACGCCTTCGAACAGCTCGGGCTGCGCGTCCCCGGCGACCTGTCCGTCACCGCCATCTGCCCCGACGAGATCGCCGAGTCCGTCCGCGTCCCCGTCACCTCCGTCGCCCTGCCGTCCGCCGAACTGGGCGAGCGGGCCGTGCAGTTGCTGATGAAGAAGCTGGACGGCGGCGCCGTACCGGACGCGACCCTGCTCGCGCCCCGCATCACGGAGCGGGCGAGCACCGCACCGAGAAACACCTGACCTACCTCAACACCCGTCTGCAAGGCGCTGCCGTCACATTCCCGTCGTCCGCCCGGAGGGCGGCCCCGGCGGGGCCTGGCGCGTGCGATCGCAACGCCGCGAGCGTGCGTGCCAGGCCCCGCCGGGCAGGCGGGAATGTGACGGCAGGGCCTTGGGCCCTACCTGAGGGAGCCGCGTCATGACAGGCAAGAGAAGACACAGATTCGCGTACGTCCTGGCCCTCACCCTGGTCGCCGCGCTCGGCGCCGCCGTGCCCGCGCACGCCGACCCCCCGTATCCCTTCCGCGATCCGGGCCTGCCGGTCAACGCCCGGGTCGCCGACCTCCTCGGCCGCCTCACCCTGGACGAGAAGGTCTCCCTGCTCCACCAGTACCAGCCCGCGATTCCCCGCCTGGGCATCCAGTCGTTCCGCACCGGCACCGAGGCCCTGCACGGCGTGGCCTGGCTGGGCAAGGCCACCGTCTTCCCGCAGGCCGTCGGGCTGGCCTCCACCTGGGACCCTGCGCTGATGCGGGACGTCGGCTCGGCGGTCGGCGACGAGGCCCGCGGCTTCCAGCAGACCCGCCCGGACGGCTGGGGCCTGAACCTGTGGGCGCCGGTGGTCAACCCGCTGCGCGACCCGCGCTGGGGACGCAACGAGGAGGGCTACTCCGAGGACCCGTACCTCACGGGCGCGATCTCGACGGCGTACGGCACGGGCCTGACGGGCGGTGACCCCGACCACCTCAAGACGGCCCCCACCCTCAAGCACTTCCTCGCCAACAACAACGAGGCCCACCGCGACACGACCAGCTCCGAACTGCGCCCGCGCGTCGCGAAGGAGTACGACGAGCAGGCCTTCAAGCCGGCGATCGAGGCGGACGCGGCGACCGGCGTGATGTCCTCGTACAACCTCGTCAACGGCCGCCCGAACACGGTGAACCCGGCCCTCGACGACACCGTCCGCACCTGGACCTCCCAGCGGCTGCTCAACGTCACGGACGCCTACGCGCCCGGGAACCTGGTCGGCAGCCAGAAGTACTACGGCACCCAGACGGAGGCCGACGCGGCGGCGCTCAAGGCCGGCATCGACAGCTTCACGGACAACGACCGGGACTCCGGGCCGACGACCACGGCGATCAAGTCGGCGCTGGCCGACGGCCTGCTGAAGGAGTCGGACGTCGACAAGGCCGCGGGTGACGTGCTCGACGTCCGCGTCCGGCTCGGCGAGTTCGACCCGGGCGGCGGAAAGTACGGCTCCATCGACGCCTCCGTCATCGACAGCCCGGCGCACCGGAGGCTGGCGCGGAAGGCGGCCACCGAGGCGGCGGTGCTGCTGAAGAACCAGGCGGGCGCGCTGCCGCTGAAGAAGTCCGCGAAGGACGTGGCCGTGGTCGGCCCGCTCGCCGACACCCTGTACACCGACTGGTACTCGGGCACCCTGCCCTACGCCGTCACGCCCAAGGACGGCATCGAGGCCAAGCTCGGCACCTCCGTCGCGAGCAGTGAGGGCGTCGACCGGATCGCGCTGAAGGACACGGCGACCGGGAAGTACGTCACGGCGGGCGCGGGCGACGCGGGCGCGGCGCTGAAGGAGAGCGCCACGACCGCGGGCACGGACGCCCAGTTCGACGTGTTCGACTGGGGCTCGGGCATCGTCACCCTGCGCTCGGCCGCCAACGGCAGGTACGTCGGCTACAACTGGTCCGGCTTCGTCAACGACCAGACGCAGCCCAACGGCTGGTACGTCCAGCAGCAGTTCAAGCTGGAGGCGCAGGACGACGGCACGTACCTGCTGCGGTACGCCGGCTACGAGACCCAGGAGTCCTGGTGGGCCAACCCGGTCTACCTCGGCCCGACGGGCACGGACGGCACGCTCGGGCTGGTGCCGATGGACCGGGCCGCGCACTACACGAAGGACGTGGTCCGCAGCGGCGCCGCCGACGCGGTGGCGGCGGTGAAGGGCCGGGACGCGGCGGTCGTCGTGGTCGGCTCCGACCCGTCGATCAACGGCCGCGAGGCCCACGACCGCACCGACATGGGCCTGGCACCCGCACAGGAGTCCCTGGTCAGAGCGGTGCGCGCGGCCAACCCGCACACGGTGGTGATCGTCGAGAACAGCTACCCGACGACCCTCGGCCCGCTGCAGAAGGAGGTCCCGGCGCTGCTGTGGACCACCCACGCGGGTCAGGAGACCGGCAACGCCCTGGCCGACCTGCTCTACGGCGACGCGAACCCCTCGGGCCGGCTCACGCAGACCTGGTACCGATCCGAGTCCGACCTGCCCTCCCTCCTGGACTACGACATCATCAAGTCCGGCCGCACCTACGAGTACTTCACGGGCCGGCCGCTCTACCCCTTCGGCTACGGGCTGTCGTACACCTCGTTCCGCTACGGCAAGGTGAGGCAGGTCAACGGCGGCTACGAGGTCGCGGTCACCAACACGGGCGGCCGGAGCGGTGCCGAGATCGTCCAGCTCTACGTCCACCAGCGCGCCTCCCGCGACGAGCAGCCGCTGAAGCAGCTCAAGGCCTTCCAGCGGGTGTCGCTGAACCCGGGCGAGACCCGGACGGTACGGCTGAAGGTGCGGCCCTCGGACCTGGCGCACTGGGACGTCACCCGCTCCAAGTGGGTCGTGGAGAAGGGCACGTACGACGTCCTGGTGGGCTCCTCGTCCGCCGACCTGCCCGCCCGGACGGCCTGGCGGGTCGACGGAGAGACGATCCCGCCCCGCGACCTGTCGAAGGTCACGCGCGCGGAGAACTTCGACGACTACTCCGCGGGCATCCACCTCGTCGACGAGTCCAAGGCCGCCGGTACGGCGGTGTCGGCGGCCTCCGACGGCGCGTGGCTGAAGTTCGCGGACACCCGGCCGGCCAAGGGCGCGGGCGAGTTCAGCGCCCGCGTCGCCGGCTCCGCCGGGCCGGTCGAGGTGCGGCTGGGCTCGCCCACCGGGCCCCTCGCCGCGACCGCGCGTTTCGCGGGCACCTCGTCGCCGTACGACTACACGACGGTGACAGCGAAACTGTCGGCGGCGGCGAAGGGCCGCGGGGACGTCTATCTGGTCCTGGGCAAGGGCGTACGGCTGTCGACGTTCAGCCTGCGCTGAGGCCCCAGGCCTGCCCGAGCCGGTAGGCGGCGCACAGGTTCACGTCCAGGAGGTAGGCCCCGGCGGCCCCGCACTGCTCGGTACCGCTGCCGGGGTCCACCGGCTGGCCGTGTCCCATGCCGGTGATGCTGTACGTCTCGACGGCCGGGTTCCCCGCCGGGTCCTTGAAGACCTGGTGGGGATAGCCGGCCACGGTGTCGCTGACGTCGGCGCTCTGGTCGGCGCCGTGCACGTTCGTCCACTGGCGCATCAGGTCGGTCATGTTGACCGGCTTGACGGTGTAATCGGCGGTGCCCTGGAAGACGGTCAGCGTCGGCCAGGGCCCGGAGTACCCGGGCCGGGCGGCGCGCACCCGGTCGCCCCACTGCGCCGGGGTCTGCGTGGCGCCGACGTACATGCACACGTACGGCGATCCGGCGGCCTGCGCGCACCCGTAGGGCAGTCCGGCGACGACCCCGCCGGCCGCGAACTTCTCCGGATAGGCCGCCATCATCACGGCGGTCATGGCGCCGCCGGCGGACAGCCCGGTGACGTACACGCGTGAGGCGTCGCCGGCGGTGTCGGCGAGCTGGCGGTCCACCATCTGCGCGACGCTCGCCGCCTCGCCCTGTCCGCGTTCGATGTCGCCGGTCTGGAACCAGTCGAAGCAGGAGGAGACGTTGTTCGCGGATGTCTGCTGCGGCAGCACCACGGAGAAGCCCCACCGGTCGGCGAGCTGGATCCAGCCGCTGCCGGTGCCGTACCCGGCGGCGTCCTGGGTGCAGCCGTGCAGGGCGACGACGACCGGGCGGCCGGCGGGCAGACCCGCGGGGACGTACCGGAACATGCGCAGGGCCCCGGGGTTGGACCCGAAACCGGTGACCTCCTGGAGGGAGGCGGCACGGGCCTGACCCGAGGGGATCAGGGCGAACAGAGCGGTCAGGGCGATCAGCAGGGTCGCCAGGCGGGCAGGACGGCTTGCGGCTCTGGTGTGTGTCATGGGGAGGGACCGTAGAAGCGTGAACCAGTCGCGGATATGGAGCCGGACCCCATAAACACACCGAGGGCCCGGTGGTCTGAGACCACCGGGCCCTCACATGAGGAGTGGAGATGGCGGGAATCGAACCCGCGTCCAACGGTGCGGAACCAGGGCTTCTCCGTGTGCAGTTCGCTGCGATTTTCTCGGCCCCGGCGATCACGCGAACAAGTCGCCGACGGGCCCAGTCACTGTTTGATTTCCCTCTTCACCCCGTGACCGGGATCAAGGTTTAGTCCCCTAGCTGATGCCAGGATCCGGGTCGGGAACACCCCCGGGCTGACACTCCCGTCAAGGAGCTATTCGATCACTACCTGATCAGGCAGCGAGAGCGAAAAGCTCGGGAGAATCGCTCTTGGAATTGGCGATTATTTGTTTCGGCCTGTGGTTTACGAGATCATGGCCGCTTTCTCGACACGCTTCCCCTGCTTCGACAGCCGCTGTCGAAACCGATCATCCCCATGTTGTGTTTTCAAACCGCGCACCCTCTGTGGGGTGCAGTCCCATCGTACGTGACCAACGCCCGCCGATGCCACCGTATTCCCGCGAGGTCAGGCGTCCCGCTGCTTGCGCTTCGCCGCCGCGATGGCGCGGTCCGACTCCCGCCGGTCCTGCTTCTCCCTCAGTGTCTGGCGCTTGTCGTACTCCTTCTTGCCTCGCGCCAGCGCGATCTCGGCCTTCGCCCGGCCGTCCTTGAAGTACAGGGCGAGCGGCACGACGGTGTGACCGGTCTCCTCCGACTTGACGGCCAGCTTGTCGATCTCCTCGCGGTGCAGCAGCAGCTTGCGCTTGCGGCGCGCGGAGTGGTTGGTCCAGGTGCCCTGGGCGTACTCGGGGATGTGGGCGTTGTGCAGCCACGCCTCGCCCCCGTCGATCTGGACGAAGCCGTCCACCAGCGAGGCACGGCCCTGGCGCAGGGACTTGACCTCGGTGCCGGTCAGGACGAGGCCGGCCTCGTAGACGTCGATGATCGCGTAGTCGTGCCGGGCCTTCTTGTTCTGGGCGACCAGCTTGCGCTTGCCGCCCTTCTCGCCGTCCTTGGCCTTGGCGGCGCCCCCGCCCTGCTTGGGCTGGGCCTCCTTGGGTACGTACATTCCCTTGCTCATAGTGCCGTCCATTTTCGCACTACGCGGGGGGCCCGGGGCCAGTCCTTAATCCGCGTCGCCCAGGCCGCTGAGCACGGTCTCCGCCCGCTGGACGGCGAGCGGCCCGTCGGCCCGGTCCACTTCCAGGTCGGGAGTGATGCCGTGGTCGTCGACGGTGCGCCCGGAGGGGGTGCGGTAGTGGCCGACGGTGAGTTCGGCGACGGAACCGCCGGGGAGCCTGCTCGGCATCTGGACCGAGCCCTTGCCGAAGGTGCGGGAGCCCACGACGACCGCGCGCCCGCGGTCCTGCAGGGCCCCGGTGAGCATCTCGGCCGCGCTCATCGTGCCGCCGTCGACGAGCGCGACCAGGGGTCTGGTGGTGTCGCCGCCGGCCGCGGCGTGCAGAACGCGCTGCTCGCCGTCCACGTCGTACGTGGCGACGAGGCCGCCGTCGAGGAAGGCGGAGGCGGTGGTGACGGCCTCGGTGACCAGGCCACCGGAGTTGCCCCGCAGGTCGAGGATGACGCCGGTGTCGGCGCCGGCCCGGCGCACGGCGGTGCGGACGAGGTCGCCTGAGCCCTTGGTGAACGCGGCGATCTTGATGACGGTGATACCACCGGGGAGCTTGCGGACGGTCACCGAGTCGGTGGACAGCCGGGCCCGCCGCAGCGTCTGCGTCCACGCGCGAGTGCCCCGCTCCAGGCCGAGCCGGACCGCCGTGCCGGCGGGGGCGTCGGTGGCGTCGCCGCGCAGTAAGGAGACGACCTCGGTGACGGGCTGCCCGTCGACGTCCCGGCCGTCGATGCTGCGCAGCCGGTCGCCCTGGTGGATCCCGGCGTCGGCCGCGGGGGATCCGGAAGCGACCTTGGTGACCTCGATCCGGCCGTCGCCTTCGCGCCGCGCCCACAGGCCGACGCCGGTGTACCGGCCGTCGAGGGCTTCCTGGAACTCCTCGTACTCGCCTTGGGAGTACACGGCGCCCCAGCGGTCCCCGCTGCGGCTGACGGCGCGCTCGGCGGCCTCCATGGGGGACTTGCCGTCGGCCAAAGCCTCCTCGGCGGCCCTGGTGACGTCCCCGTGGTGCCCGGCCGGAACGGCCGAACGGGCCTGTCCGGCAGCGGATTTGCGGTCGAGGTCCGAAAAGGAGCCCGTGGCCGCGCCGGCGACGAGGACACCGGTGAAGAGCAATGTCAGGGCGGCCCCGCGGCGGCCGCGGCGGGGCTGGCAGAACAGGTCACGACCTGACATGCCGGTGAGTCTAGGACAACGACAGGGGCCGTACGGCTTCTTGACCGTACGGCCCCCTTGGCATGCGTCACACCTTCAGGTACTTGCGCAACGCGAAGAACGCCGCCAGCGCGGGCATCAGCAGACTCGTCGCGAGGATCAGCGGCAGCTTGGTCAGCACGGCGTCCCAGCCGATGAAGTTGATCAGATTCAGCTTGTGGGACAGGTCGAGGCCGTGGTCGATGATGAAGTACCGGGCGATCACCAGGAAGCCGCACGCGACCGTCCCGCCGATGAGCCCCGCGACCGCGGCCTCCATGATGAACGGCGCCTGGATGTAGAAGCCCGAGGCACCGACCAGGCGCATGATCCCGGTCTCGCGCCGCCGGCTGAACGCGGACACCCGCACCGTGTTGACGATCAGCATCAACGCCACCACGAGCATCAGGGCCATGATCGCCCGCGCCGCCCAGTTCATGCCGTTGAGCAGCCCGAAGAGGTTGTCGAGGATGCCCTTCTGGTCCTGCACGGACTGCACGCCGTCCCGCCCGTCGAAGGCGGTCGCGATGACCTGGTACTTCTGCGGGTCCTTCAGCTTGATCCGGTACGACTCCTGCATCTGGTCCGGTGTGAGGGAGCTGGCCAGCGGGGAGTCGCCGAACTGCTCCTTGTAGTGCTTGTAGGCGTCGTCCTGCGACTCGTAGGTGACCTTCTGGACGACGCCCATCTTGTTCAGGTCGGCGAGGATCGACTTCTTCTGGTCCTCGGTGACCGCGCCCTTGGCGCAGTTGGGGTCCGACTCCGCGTCGCTCTTGTTGCAGAGGAAGATCGAGACGTTGACCTTGTCGTACCAGTAGCCCTTCATGGTGTTGACCTGGTCGCTCATCAGGAGCGACCCACCGAAGAGCGCCAGGGACAGGGCGACAGAGACGACGACGGCGAACGTCATCGTCAGGTTGCGGCGGAGACCGACACCGATCTCGGACAGTACGAACTGGGCGCGCATGGCGTGTTGTTCAGGCCTTTCCGTGGACAGTCGTCAGGTGCGTCAGTGCTGGTAGCCGTAGACGCCGCGGGCCTGGTCGCGGACGAGGCGGCCCTTCTCCAGCTCGATGACGCGCTTGCGCATCTGGTCCACGATGTTCTGGTCGTGCGTCGCCATGACCACCGTCGTACCGGTGCGGTTGATCCGGTCGAGCAGCTTCATGATGCCGACGGAGGTCTGCGGGTCGAGGTTGCCGGTGGGCTCGTCGGCGATGAGCAGCTTGGGCCGGTTGACGAAGGCGCGCGCGATGGCCACACGCTGCTGCTCGCCACCGGACAGCTCGCCGGGCATCCGGTCCTCCTTGCCGCCGAGCCCGACGAGGTCGAGCACCTGCGGCACGGACTTGCGGATCTCGCCCTTCGACTTGCCGATGACCTCCTGCGCGAAGGCGACGTTCTCCGCCACCGTCTTGTTCGGCAGGAGCCGGAAGTCCTGGAAGACCGTCCCCAACTGGCGCCGCATCTGCGGCACCTTCCAGTTGGAGAGGCGCGCGAGGTCCTTGCCCAGCACGTGCACCTGACCGTGGCTGCACCGCTCCTCGCGGAGGATCAGCCGCAGGAAGGTGGACTTACCGGAGCCGGAGGACCCCACGAGGAACACGAACTCGCCCTTCTCCACTTCCAGGGACACATCCCTGAGTGCGGGGCGGGTCTGCTTGGGGTAGACCTTGGAGACGTTGTCGAATCGGATCACGGATGCACCACGGGTAGCCGGGGGTAGATGAGCGTGACCATACGCGAGTCCGGAGGGCGACCGCAGGCGCGAGCACGGGTTGGGTACTGGATGCGTCTTTTGTGCACCGGCGGCGACGAGACGAACAGCACGCACCCTGTCGCAGCGACCCCCGCGCACCCTTCCGAGGAACCTGGCACAGTAGAGAAGGGAACGTTCGCCGACCTCCGAGCGTTCTTCCAGTGAAACCGTGGGTCAAGGAGGGCGAGCGCATGACGTACGACCGGCTGGTGTGCGCTAACTGCGCGGCGCCCGTGAGCGAGGGCCGGTGCCCCGTGTGCCGCGCGAACCGCGAGCGGCTGCAGCAGGAGAACTTCTTCGCGGGTCTGAACCCCATGGCGCTGATCGCGCTGCTGGCGGTGCTCATCGCCACCGTCGCGCTGCTCGCCCACCAGACCGCGTAACGCCCGCACAGAGGCACCAGGACGCCCGAAGGGCCCGGAGCGAGGCACGCTCCGGGCCCTTCGTCGTACGTCGTCGCACACGGTGTGCGCCGGGGCGGCTACCGTCAGGCAGCCGTACCGCCGCGGCCGCCCACGAGACGCGGCAGCAGCCGGAAGCCCACGCCACCGGCGATCATCGTGGCCGCGCCGACCAGCAGGAACGCGGTCTGGCCGGCACCGGTCTCGGCGAGCTGCCCACCGCTGCCCTGGGCCGAGGTGTTGGTCGAGCTGCCGGTGTCGGTGAGGGCCGAGGAGCCCTCCTCCTGGGTGGAGTCGTTGGAGCCGCCGTTGGGGTCGGTCTCGTTGCCGCCCGTGGAGCTGCTGCTGCCGCCACCGGTCGAGCTGCCGCCACCGACGGTCGAGCTGCTGCCGCCACCGGTCGAACCGGAACCGCCGGAGTTGCCGCTGCCGCCCGAGTTGCCGGAGCCACCGGAGTTGCCGGAGCCGCCCGAGTTGCTGCTGCCGCCCGAGTTGCTGCTGCCGCCCGAGTTGCTGCTGCCACCGGAGTTGCTGCCGCCGGTGCTGTCGTCGCCGCCGGTGGTGGTGCCACCGATAGAGACGGTGCCGCCGATCGCGGCGGCGCCGCCGCCGGTGGTGGTGTCACCGCCCGTCGTGGTGTCACCACCGGTCGTGGTGTCACCGCCCGTCGTGGTGTCACCGCCCGTCGTGGTGTCACCGCCCGTCGTGGTGTCACCGCCCGTCGTGGTGTCACCACCGGTCGTGGTGTCACCACCGGTCGTGTCGCCGGGCGGGCAGTCCGGGTTGGTCGCGATGTCACAGGAAGGGTCGCCCCCGGTGGTGCCACCGTCGGCGCTCACCCCGACACTGATGTCCAGGGCGGAAGCGGCGCCTGCGGCGGTCAGCGAGGCACCCGCGGCGATCACGGCGCCCGCGGCTATCCGCGCGACGCGGATCCGCGTCTTCTTCGTCATATGTGTGCTACCCCCAGTAGCTGATCGTCAGTAGGGCGGCGCTCGGGGCCGTGATCGACGGAGACAGCTACGAAGCCCCCCGGTTCACATGCGCCCCAGAGATACGCATGCCACGCTTTACCCTTCCGATTTTTCAAAGCAACGTCAAGGCCGTTGCGTGCGCAATGTCCACTTGCGTCTCGTTTACAGGGAGTTGGAACCTGTGAGTGTGATGTAAAACCCAGACAAACGACAACTGCCGCCACAGGGGCGGCAGTTGTCAAGTCGACAAAGGTACTCGGGGAGGCTACTTCTCCTGCTGCTTGCGCCAGCGAATACCGGCCTCCAGGAACCCGTCGATCTCGCCGTTGAACACGGCCTCCGGGTTGCCGACCTCGTACTCGGTGCGCAGGTCCTTGACCATCTGGTACGGGTGCAGGACGTACGAACGCATCTGGTTGCCCCAGGAGTTGCCGCCGTCGCCCTTGAGCGCGTCCATCTTGGCCTGCTCCTCCTGCCGGCGCCGCTCGAGCAGCTTGGCCTGGAGGACGTTCATCGCGGTGGCCTTGTTCTGGATCTGCGACCGCTCGTTCTGGCAGGAGACGACGATGCCGGTGGGGATGTGGGTCAGGCGCACCGCGGAGTCCGTGGTGTTGACGCCCTGGCCGCCGGGACCCGAGGAGCGGTAGACGTCCACGCGCAGCTCGGACTCGTCGATCTCGATGTGGTCGGTCTGCTCGACCACCGGGAGCACCTCGACACCCGCGAAGGAGGTCTGGCGGCGGCCCTGGTTGTCGAAGGGCGAGATGCGCACGAGGCGGTGGGTGCCCTGCTCGACCGAGAGGGTGCCGTAGGCGTACGGCACGTGCACCGCGAAGGTGGTCGACTTGATGCCGGCCTCTTCGGCGTACGACGTCTCGATGAGCTCCGTCTTGTAGCCCTTGCCCTCCGCCCAGCGCAGGTACATGCGCTGCAGCTTCTCGGCGAAGTCGGCGGCGTCCACGCCACCCGCCTCGGCGCGGATGTTGACCAGCGCCTCACGGGAGTCGTACTCGCCGCTCAGCAGCGTGCGGACCTCCATCTCGTCCAGCGCCTTCTTGACGGCGGTGAGCTCGGACTCGGCCTCGGCGCGGGTGTCCGGGTCGTCCTCCTCCTCGGCCATCTCGAAGAGCACGGAGAGATCGTCGATCCGCCCGCGCAGCGCCTCGGCCTTGCGCACCTCGGCCTGCAGGTGGCTCAGCTTGCTGGTGATCTTCTGCGCCTCGTCCGGGTTGTCCCACAGGGACGGCGCGGCCGCCTGCTCCTCGAGCACGGCGATGTCTGCCCTCAGCTTGTCGAGGTCCAGAACGGCCTCGATCGACTCCATGGTCGAGGAGAGGGACTTGAGCTCTTCGGATACATCGACGACTGCCACGCCCTCCAGCCTAACGGCTCCGCCGAGGGACGAGCGTCCGGCTACGACGCCGCAGCCGCGGGCAGTCGTGCCGCTGGGGCGGCACGGGTGGGCGCGGCGGCACCCCGCACGCGCGGTGGAGCGAACCGGCCCCGGCCCGGGACGACCGGGACGCGGAGGTCAGGGGGACGCCGGTGCCGAGTGCTTCGTGTCCTGCGGTGTCGCCCCCGCGCCGTCGTCGGAGGTCGCCCACCAGGTCCCGACCCCGACCGCCGCGACCAGCACCACCGCACCGGCCCCCAGGGCGATCCGCCTGCGCCGCGTCACCGCCCGGTGGCGGGCCGATCCCGGCCTCGGCGCCCCGGCGGCCCGGGGCACCCGGGCCGTCCCGCGGGCCCCGCCGGCCAGCTCGTCCGGCCCCGGCACCCGCATCGAGGTGTGGGTGTCCCGGTTGGAGTCGGCCGGCTTCGCGCCCGGCACCAGGGGCACCGCGCCGCGCCGCCGCACCGGCTCCCCGGACCGCACCGCCGCGGGCGCCTCCTCGGCCTCCTCCGCGGGCTCCACGTCCGGCTCGTCGACGTCCAGCGGCGGCATCCCGGCGATCAGCGGCAGCAGCTCGCGCAGCCGCGCGCCCAGCTCGGAGGCCCGCAGCCGGGAGGCCGGCGCCTTGGCAAGGCACTGGACGATCAGCTGCCACAGCTCGTCGGGGATGCCCGGCAGCGGGGCCACCGTCTCCGTGACGTGGCGGCGCAGCACCGCGCCGGGGTGTCCGCCGCCGAACGGGGTGAAGCCGGCCAGCAGCTCGTACAGGACGGTCGCGAGGGCGTAGATGTCGACCGCGGCCCGGGGCGGCAGGCCCTCGACGATCTCCGGGGCCAGGTAGTCCGGCGTGCCGATGATCTTCGTGGCGCGGGTCCGGCGGGGAGTGTCGATCAGCTTGGCCACGCCGAAGTCGGTCAGCAGGGCCGGGTGCGCGCCGCCCGGGCCCAGCGGGCCCTGCATGTCGAGGAGCACGTTCTCCGGCTTGACGTCGCGGTGCACGACCCCGGCGGCGTGGGCGGCCGCCAGCCCGTCCGCGACGTCGGCGACTATCGCGACCGCCGCCTCGGGGGCGAGCCGCCGCTCGCGGTCGAGGCGGGTGCGCAGATCGGTGCCCCGGACCAGGTCCATGACCAGCGCGAGGTCGTTGCCGTCCACGACCAGGTCGCGGACGGAGACGATGTGCGGGTGCTCCAGCCCCAGCAGGGCCGTGCGCTCCTGTACGAAGCGTCCGACGAGCTCCTGGTCGGAGGCGAGATCCTCGCGCAGCAACTTGATGGCGACGGGCCCTTCCGGTCCCTCGCCCAGCCACACCGTGCCGGCGCTGCCCCGCCCCAGGATCTGGTGCGCGGTGTAACGGCTGCCGATCTTCCGTCCCAAGACTGCTCCTACCGACGCGTGTGAGTCGCTGCTGCGTCATTCCGGGGGACGCCCCCCGGACCCCCGGCCGACAGGCCAGGACTTCCAGCCGACAAAACTACGCGCCGGACGAGCCAACCTTCACCGCGGAGACGGAAATCACCCGCCGGATGTCGACAAGTCACCAAACTGGCGAGCCGTGGATCAGTTGCCGCCGGATTTGCTGCTCAGATCGCCGATCCAGCCGCTGACGTTGTCGTACAGGTGCTTGAGCTCGGAGAAGTAGCCCCGGCCCGTGCCGATCCAGTGCTGCAGCGGGGTGAGTTCCCAGACCAGCCACGCGGCGACGAACAGGATGACGACCATGAACAGACAGCCCTTGAGGCAGCCGAGGCCGGGGATCTTCATCCGGTTGGGGCTCGGCTGGCGGGGCTGCCGGGGCTCACGGACGGGCCGCTGCGGCTCCGGCGCGGGCGCGTACCGCTGGGGCTGGTGGTGCTGCGGCGGGGCGTACTGCTGGGGCTGCTGCTGCGGATAGCCGTACCCCTGCTGCTGCCCGCGCTGCGGCGGCCGCTGCTGCTGGGGGCGGGGCTGCTGCTGCGGCCGGGCGACCTGGCGTTGCGGGCGCCGGCGCAGCGGGTCCTCGTTCGGGTCGAGGTACTGCACCTGGGTCTGCTCGTTGCGGTCGCGGGCGGCGCGCAGCTGGTTCTGCCACGGGTGCGGCTGCTCGGGCTGCTGCCCCTGGGGCACCGGCGGCATGACCGCGGTCGGGTCGGCGGCCCCGGTGTTCGGCAGTACGGCGGTGGGGTCGGCGGCGCCGACGGGGCCCGGGCGGCCGGTGGTCGGCATGACGTTCGTCGCGGCGTTCGGGTCGAAGCCGCCCCCGGTGTGCGGGAGGACCTGCGTGGGGTCGGCGGAGCCGGGGACCGCGGCCGGGGCCGGGTCGGGGGCCAGCAGGACGGCGACGTTGTCCGCGGCGGCGATCTGCGCGGAGTTGGCGTGCACGCCGATGCCCTCGGCGACCACGCGCAGAGCGCGGGCGAGGTTCTCGGCGCTGGGGCGTTCGTCCGGGTTCTTGCGCAGGCAGCGCTCGATGACCGTCCACAGCGGGTCGGGGACCGTGGAGGGGCGGCGCGGCTCGGCGCTGAGATGCTGGTGGAGGACTTCGAGCGCGGAGCCGCCGTTGAACGGCGGACGCCCGGTGACCAGCTCGTACAGCAGGATGCCGGCGCCGTAGATGTCGACGGCGGAGGTCTGCGGGCGGCCCTCGGCGGACTCCGGCGCCACGTACGCGGGCGTGCCGACGAACTCGTGGGTGCGGGTCAGCCCCGGGGAGTCGGCCAGACGGGCGATGCCGAAGTCGGTGAGCATCGGGTGCATCTGGCCGCCGTTCTGCGCGAGCAGCACGTTGGCCGGCTTCAGGTCGCGGTGGACGACGCCGTCGACGTGGCTGGCGGCGAGCGCGTCGGCGATCTGGGCGGTCAGCAGGGCGGCGCCGACGGGGCTGAAGGGGCCGTTCTCCCGCAGGTAGCGGTGCAGGTCGGGGCCCTCGACGAGGTCCATGACGAGCGCCAGCAGATCGCCCTCCACCACCAGGTCGCGGACCCGGACGATGTTCGGGTGGGTCAGGCGCAGCAGGACGGAACGCTCTCTGAGGAACCGCATCACGATGTCGGCGTCGTTCGCGAGCTCCTCCTTGAGGACCTTGATCGCGACCGTCTCGCCGGGCTGACCGGGCACGGCCGCCTCGGCCCCCGCGGTCTCTCGCTGGCGGGCTCGCCAGACGGTGCCCGTGGCGCCGCGTCCGAGCGGCTCCTCGAGCAGGTACTTGCTGCCTACCGGCCGCACGTCATGCGCTCCCTGCTTGCTTGCCTGTGTTCCGGTCCACTCTAGTGCCGCCGCGCCGGGCGGCATCCTGTCCGCTTTCTGTGGCTTGCGCCGCGCGTCGATCTCCGCGCCGTTCCGTGCGCCGTCTGTGCCTCTTACGTTCCGGTTCCCGTCCTTGTTCGAAGGAAAGACGCTCGCTCCGGTCGGCCGGTTGCCCGTGGCCGGACGTGACCGATCTCAACTGATCGCCGACGCGCCGACGGTCAGGCACTTTTAGGGGCAGAGCTGACCAATCAAGATCACTTGGGACCGGGGCATGGGCGTGTTGTCGGTGGCAGGTGCGAGGATGCCTCCAGTACTGGCCGACGTGCTCGTGTGGGGTGGGGGGATTCCGCGCCGCCCGCGCAGAAGGGACCGCTGACGGCGATGCAGATCCGGCTGACCGTCGTAGACCCGCTGGGCCCGCCCGAGAAGGCGCGGGGCCGCGCAGCGAGCCGCGACGTGCTGGTCACGGCGCCCGCCGGCACGGCCCTGGCCACGGTGGCCTCGGCACTGGCCTCCGCGGTCTCCGGGGACGCCGGCGCCGCTTCCGGAGGCGGCGCGGTCGTGCTGTACGCGGGCGCGCAGCGGCTCGACGACCAGCGGTGCACGCTGGGCGAGCCGCCGCTGATCGACGGAGCCGTGCTGTCCCTGGGCGCCCCCGCCGAGCCGGAGCCGCACCCCGAGCTCGACGACGCCCCGACCCAGCTGCACGTCGTCTCGGGCCCGGACGCGGGCGGCGTCCACCTCCTGCACGGCGGCGAGATCCGCATCGGCCGCTCCGCCGACGCCGACGTCCCGCTCGACGACCCGGACGTCTCCCGCCTGCACTGCGCGGTGACGGTGGCCGCCGACGGCCGCGTCTCGGTCGCCGACCTCGGCTCCACGAACGGCACCACCCTGGACGGCACCCGGCTGACCACCCGCCCGGTCCGCTTCACCCCGGGCGCCCTGCTCCGCGTCGGCGAGTCGGCCCTGCGCCTGTCCCCGGCCGGCGGTCCGGGGGCACGGATGCGGACGGTCGCCGACGGTGAGGGCTGCGTGCGGGTCCCCGCCAGGGGGGAGGCGGGGGAAGCGCGGCCCGACACGGGTCCGGTCGCACCGGCCGCGTCGGCCGCGGAGGCCCGGGTGACGGTTCCGTCCGCGGGCCGGGACGGGCTCACGGCCGTTCCGCACGCGCGTGCGGCCGACGGCGAGGACCCGTCAGTGACACCGCACGCCCCGGGGCGCCCTTCCGCCGAACCGCCGGTCGTGCCGGGGCAGGGCCGAGCGCCCCGGATCGAGAACCGGGGTGACGCGGCGGGCGACACGCACGCGGGACGCTCCGGCGCCCTGGCGTGGAACGCCTCCGTCACCGGGCCCGACCCGCACGCCCCCGCGCCCGACGAGGCGTCTTCCGGTGCACGCGCCCGCGGGGCCGCCGACGAGGAGAGCATGGTCCCGGGCCCCGGAACCGGCCGTCGCAAGGGCACCCCCCTGCGGGGCACGGACGTCCCCCCGGGCGTGCGCAGGCGCGGCGGCCTGTCCTCGTGGGCGCGGAAGCTGGCCGGCGGACGCGCGGAGCAGACCTCGACCGCGCCCGAGGCGTACGGCGCCCCGGACTCCGTTTCCCCGGCCGCGGGGCCCGTCCCGTACGCCGGTTCCCAGCTCCCGGAGACCTGGCCGGACCCGGCCGCCCTGCTGCTGACGGCGCTCGGACCGGGCCCCCGGCTCTGGGAGCGCGGCCCCGGGCACCCGGAGGCGCTCACGGTTCGGCTCGGCACGGCGGACCGGCCCGCCCTCGACGGCTCCGGCCTGCTGCCCGCGGTGCCGGTGACGGCGAACCTGCGCGAGGCCGGGGCGCTGGGCCTGGCCGGCCCGCGCGACCGGCTGGCCGGACTGGCGCGCGCGGTGCTCGCCCAGCTCGCGGCCCTGCACTCGCCCGAGACCCTGGAGATCGTGCTGATCAGCGCGGACCGCTCCCGCTCCGTGGAGGAGCGCACGGCGGAGTGGTCCTGGCTCGGCTGGCTCCCCCACCTGCGCCCCGCCCACGCCCAGGACTGCCGCCTCCTGCTGGCCTACGACCGCGAACAGGCGACGGCCCGCACGGAGGAACTGCTGCGCCGGCTGGAGGACCAGCAGGCGGAGACGGCGAACGGAACAGGCATACCGACCGGCACGCGGGCCCCTGTCCCCGGCACCGCGACCGCCGGCACTCCGCAGCCGAACGGCTCGACAGCGCCGTACACGACCGGCCTCGACGGCCCGAGCGGCGCCCGGCTGGCGGACGGGCCGGCCGGTGACGAGCGTCGCGCCCCGGCCCGTGGGGCCCTGCACAGGCCCTCCTGGGCCCGGGACGACGACGGTGCCGACGGACCGGAGGGCTTCCCGGGGCCGTACACGGTGGTCGTCGTGGACGGCGACCCCGGTGGCCTCGACGTGCGGGAGGCGGTGGCGCGGCTCGCGGTGGAGGGACCCGACGCCGGGATCCACCTCGTGTGCCTCGCGGAGACGGCCCCCGCCTCCCCGGCCTCGCCGCTGGCGGAGACGTACGAGGCGGCCTGCGAGGCGGCGCCGACCTTCCGGGAGTGCGGCGCGGTGGCGCTGCTGAGCGGCGACGTGGCGACGGCGCTGCGGCTGATACGGGTGGCACGGGCCGCCACGCCACCCGGAAGCGCCACCGGCACCGCAGAGGCCCCCCGCCCGGCTGCCGGCACCGGCGCCGGCACCAGCACCAGCACCAGCACCAGCACCAGCAGCAGCAGCAGCAGCAGCAGCCGGGGCATCCCCACCGCCGCTGCCACCGCCACCGCCCTCCCCTCCAACTCCCCCACGCCACCCGCCACATCCGCCGCGTCCGGCGCCCACCCCCCGCACACCGGCCTCATAGCCCCCGGCACCGTCGCCGCCGTCGACGCCGTCTCGGCGGCCTGGGCCGAGCGGTTCGCACGGGCGCTGGCGCCGCTCAGGCCCGACGGCTCCGGTGCCGACCGGCAGCCGAGGGTGTCCGTGCCGCTGCCCCAAACGGCGCGGCTGCTGGACGAGTTGGGTCTCGCCAGAGCCACCCCGGCGTCGCTCATGGCGCGTTGGGCGGCCGCGGCGGACGACCCCGGCTCGCTCGGCGGACGGGCCTGCGCCGTGCTCGGCGCCGGACCGCGCGGCCCGGTCGGCGCGGACCTCGCCGCCGACGGACCGCACCTGCTGATCGAGGGCCCGGCAGGCAGCGGCCGTACGGAGCTGCTGCGGGCCGTGGTCGCCTCACTCGCCGCGGCCGAGCGCCCCGACCGCCTCGGCATCGTCCTGGTGGACGGCCGGGACGGCGTGGGCACCGCAGCGGGGGGTCATGGCGAGGGCCTGCGCGTGTGCACGGACGTCCCGCACGTCACGACCCACCTGACCGCCAACGACCCGGTGCGGATGCGGGAGTTCGCCCAGTCGCTGAGCGCAGAGCTGAAGCGCAGGGCGGAGCTGCTGGGCCGTTCCGACTTCGCCGAGTGGCACACGGGCCGTGCACTGTCGGGCCGGATGGTGTCCCAGCGGTCCACGGCGGCGCGCGGCGCTTCGGCCTCCGGCGCGGCCGGCGCCGGGGATCTGGACAGCCCGCCCAGTTCGACGATGCGGCTGCGTCCGGCGGCGTCCCGCCGGCAGACGGAGGCGGCACCGCCGCTGCCCCGACTCGTGGTGGTCGTCGACGACCTGGACGCCCTGGTCTCCCCGGCGCTCGGCTCCCCCGGCCGCCCGGCGGCGGGTTCGGTCGTGCGGGCGCTGGAGGCGGTGGCCCGCGAGGGCGAGCGGCTCGGCGTCCATCTGGTCGCCGCGGCGGGCCCGGGCGGCCGTACGGCGGAGTCGGAACCGGCACGGCTGGCGACCGTACGGGTCACTCTGGAACCGCCGGGTTCCGGCCCGGAGGAGCCGTCGCCGGGCCGCGGCCGGCTGACCGCGGCGGACGGCCGGACGACTCCGTTCCAGGGCGGCCGCGTCACGGGCCGCATCCCGCGAACGGCCACCCTGCGCCCCACCGTCGTCCCGCTGGACTGGCAGCGCATGGGCGACCCGCCGGCCCGCCGTCCCGTACGGGAACTGGGCAACGGCCCGACGGACCTGGCCCTGCTGGCGAGCGCGCTGGAGCGGGCGGCCCGCGAGGTCTCGGCGGCGGAGGTGCCGTCGCTGCTGTAGCGGGCGGCCGCATCCGCTCATCACCTCATGCCCAGTCACGACGTGGTCACGATCCTGGAGTTGACACGGGACGCGTACTTGCCGACCCCATCCCTCAGGCGTAGACCAGATCACACGGGACAGCGCTCGACGTTCGACGAGAACCGAAGAACGGGGCAGTGATGCGCAGCACGAGCAGCAAGAACCGCACACTCAGGGCCGCCAAACCGGCGGCCGCTCTCCTCGCGGCCGCTCTCACACTCGCGTTGGCGGGCTGTGGCGGCAGCGACAACAAGAGCGGCGGCGGAGGAGGAGGCTCGGAGAGCAGCAGTGGCCTGAAGCTCCCCAAGCTCAACGGTCAGACCCTGGAGGTCGCCGCCGTCTGGACCGGCGCGGAGCAGGCCAACTTCATGAAGGTCATGGACGAGTTCAAGAAGCGCACCGGCGCGAAAATCAACTTCGTCCCCACCGGAAACAACACCTCCACCTTCCTCGGTACCAAGATCCAGGGCGGCAAGCCGCCGGACGTCGCGTTCCTGCCCCAGGTGGGCGTGCTGCACCAGTTCGCGGACAAGGGCTGGCTCAAGCCGCTCGGAGCGGACGCCAAGGCCCAGCTGACGAAGAACTTCTCCAAGGGCTGGGTGGATCTGGGCGGTTGGAAGGGCACCCAGTACGGCGTCTACGCCAAGGCCGCCAACAAGTCCCTGGTCTGGTACAACACCGCGGCCTTCGACGCGGCGGGCATCAAGGACACCCCGAAGACCTGGAAGGACTTCCTGACCACCGCGCAGACGCTGTCCGACGCCGGGTCCCCGGCCGTCTCGATCGGCGGCGCGGACGGCTGGACGCTCACCGACTGGTTCGAGAACGTCTATCTTTCGCAGGCCGGTCCGGACAAGTACGACCAGCTGGCCGCGCACAAGATCAAGTGGACGGACCCGTCCGTCAAGCAGGCCCTGACCACGCTCGCCCAGCTGTGGGGCAAGAACGACCTGATCGCGGGCGGCACCAAGGGCGCGCTGAACACGGAGTTCCCGAAGTCGGTCACCCAGACCTTCTCCGGTTCCACCCCGGCCGGCATGGTCTTCGAGGGCGACTTCGTGGCCGCGAACATCAACGGCGACACGAAGGCGAAGCTGGGCACGGACGCCAAGGTGTTCCCGTTCCCGGCGGTCGGCTCGCAGGCCCCCGTGGTCAGCGGCGGTGACGTCGCCGTGGCGCTGAAGAGCGGCACCGGCGCGCAGGCGCTGCTCACGTTCCTGGCCTCGACGGACGCGGCGGAGATCTGGGCGGCGCAGGGCGGCATCCTGTCGCCGAACAAGGAGATGGACATGTCCCAGTACAAGGACGCCATCACCAAGCAGATCGCCCAGCAACTGCTCGCGGCCGGCGACAACTTCCGCTTCGACATGTCCGACCAGGCCCCGGCGGCCTTCGGCGGCACGGCGGGCACCGGCGAGTGGAAGGACCTGCAGGACTTCCTGCGCAACCCGAAGGACGTCGCCGGCGCCCAGCAGAAGCTGGAGGCCGACGCGGCCAAGGCGTACGGCTCGAGCTGACGGTCCGGCGATGACGTCAGTGGCGAGCACGACGGAGGGCGCCGGCGCGCTGCCGACGCCCTCCGCCGAACCGCGCAAGAGCGTCACGGGCACACGGCTGTGGGTGGCGGCGCTGTTCCTGCTGCCCGCGCTCGTGCTGCTCGGGGCGCTCGTGGTCTACCCGATCGGGTACTCGGTCTGGCGCAGCCTCTACGACGCCGACGGGTCGGGCTTCGTCGGGCTGAAGAACTACGGCGACATCTTCTCCAACGACGCCACGCTGACCGCCGTACGCAACACGGCGATCTGGGTGGCGGTCGCACCCGCGGTCGTCACCGCGCTCGGCCTGATCTTCGCGGTGCTGACCGAACGGGTGCGTTTCGGTACGGCGTTCAAGCTGATCGTCTTCATGCCGATGGCGATCTCGATGCTGGCGGCCGGAATCATCTTCCGCCTGGTCTACGAGCAGGACCCGAACCTCGGCGCCGCCAACGCGGTCGCCAAGTCCGTCCACGACACCTTCGTCTCGTCGTCCGTCTACCCCAACGCCCGTCCGAACGCGGCCGTCAGCGATCTCAAGCCTTCCGGCGGCGGCTCGTTCACCAGCACCGGCACCGTGCACGCGGGCACCCCCGCACTGCTCCCCCTGGTCGGCATCGCCCCCACCAAGCTGCCCGGCACCCCGGAGAACGCGAAGACGCCGTCCGGCTCCGGCATCACCGGCACCGTCTGGCTGGACTTCAAGCTGGGCGGCGGCGGCACCAAGGGCAAGGTCGACCCCGGTGAGAAGGCGCTGAAGGGCGTGAAGGTGGAGGCGGTGAAGGGCGGCAATGTGGTCGCCTCCGCCAAGAGCGGCGCGGACGGCACCTTCACCCTCCCCGCGAAGGCGGAGGGGGCCCAACTGCGGCTGCCCGCCTCGAACTTCTCCGCGCCCTACAACGGCATCGACTGGCTGGGCCCGACCCTCGTCACCCCGGCCATCATCGGCTCGTACGTGTGGATGTGGGCGGGCTTCGCGATGGTGTTGATCGCGGCGGGCCTGGCGGGCGTGGACCGCAACCTGATCGAGGCGGCGCGGGTCGACGGCGCCAACGAGTGGCAGGTGTTCCGGCGGATCACCGTGCCGCTGCTCGCGCCGGTCCTGGCCGTCGTCCTCATCACGTTGATGATCAACGTGATGAAGATCTTCGACCTGGTCTACATCATCGCCCCGCAGCCCAGTCAGGACGACGCCAACGTCCTGGCCCTGCAGCTGTTCCTGTCGTCGTTCGGCGGCGGCGGCAACGAGGGCGTCGGCAGCGCGATCGGCGTGATCCTGCTGCTGCTCGTGCTGCCCGTGATGATCGTGAACATCAGGCGCCTGCGAAGGGAGCGGCAGCGGTGACGACCCTCGACACGACCGTGCGCGCCAAGCGCTCCTTCGCCGCGAAGGTGGCGAGCGGGGCGGGGGGCGGCGTCCTGCGCGTCGTCCTCGTGCTGGTCGCGGTGTTCTGGCTGGTGCCGACCTTCGGCCTGCTGGTCTCCTCCTTCCGCGATCCGACCGACATCGCCACCTCGGGCTGGTGGAAGGTGTTCGGCGCGCCCGGTCAGCTGACCGCCAAGAGCTACAAGTCGCTCCTGGAGAACGACGCGATCACCCACTCGCTGTTCAACACCATCTGGATCACGGTCCCGGCGACGCTGCTGGTGGTGCTCTTCGGCGCGATGGCCGGATACGCCTTCGCCTGGATGGACTTCAAGGGCCGCGACTGGTGGTTCCTGGTCGTGGTGGCGCTGCTCGTGGTGCCCGTCCAGGTGGCGCTGATCCCGCTCGCCGACCTCTTCGGCAAGATCGGGATCTTCGGCGACATCATCGGCGTGGTCCTCTTCCACGTGGGTTTCGGCCTGCCGTTCGCCATCTTCCTGCTCAGGAACTTCTTCGCGGAGATCCCCCGCGAACTGCTGGAGGCGGCACGGCTGGACGGCGCCGGTGAGACCCGGCTGTTCCTCACCGTCGTCCTCCCGCTGGGCGCCCCGGCGATCGCCTCGCTGGGCATCTTCCAGTTCCTGTGGGTGTGGAACGACATGCTGGTCGCGCTGGTCTTCTCCGACTCGCAGTCGCAGCCGCTGACGGTCGCCCTGCAGCAGCAGGTACGGCAGTTCGGCAACAACATCGACGTGCTCGCGCCCGGCGCGTTCATCTCGATGGTGATCCCGCTCGTCGTGTTCTTCGCGTTCCAGCGGCAGTTCGTGTCCGGTGTGATGGCGGGTGCCGTCAAGTAGCCGGAAGCGCACCGTAGGTGGGGACATCCGTTCGCCGGGTGTCCCCCTTATGCCGTACGAAGCCGTAACCAAGTCACTCCATCGGCCGTTCCCGGGCAAGGCCCCGTCGTCCGCGCCGACCCCATGGATGTGCCTTGCCCAGGTTCAGTGTCATCGTCCCCGTGTACAAGGTTCAGGCGTACGTGAGCGAATGCCTGGAATCGGTGCTGACGCAGTCGTGGCCGGATCTGGAGCTGATCGTGGTCGACGACTGCTCACCGGACGGATCGGGCGCGATCGTCGAGGAGTTCGCGTCCCGGGACCCGCGCGTGCGCCCCCTGCACCTGCCCGAGAACCGGGGCCTGGGCGGCGCCCGCAACGCCGGCATGGAGCAGGCGAAGGGCGACTACCTGGTGTTCCTGGACGGCGACGACACCCTCACCCCGCACGCCCTGCGCGCGATCGCCGACCGCCTGAAGGAGACCGGCGAGCCGGACGTCCTGGTCTACGACTACGCGCGCACCTACTGGTCGGGCGAGACCGTCCGCAACGTCGTCTCCGTCCAGCTCGCCGAGCAGGGCCCCGCGCCGTTCCGTCTGGAGGACCGCCCGGGCCTGCTGCACCTGCTGATGGTGGCCTGGAACAAGGCCTACCGGCGGGAGTTCGTCGAGCGCGAGGGCTTCGCCTTCCCGCCCGGCTACTACGAGGACACCCCGTGGACGTTCCCGGTCCTGATGGCCGCCGAGTCGATCAGCACCCTCGACCGGGTCTGCGTCCACTACCGCCAGCGCCGCCAGGGCAACATCCTCTCCACCACCAGCCGTAAGCACTTCGACGTCTTCGAGCAGTACGACCGGGTCTTCGCGTACGTCGAGGCACGGCCCGAACTGGCGCGCTGGCGGCCGGTGTTGTTCCGCCGCATGGTCGACCACCTGACGAAGATCTTCGCCCGCCGCGACCGCCTGCCGCGCGGTTCGCGCGCCGAGTTCCTGCGCAGAGCCCGCGCCCACTACCGCCGCTACCGCGTCCCCGGCTCCCCCGTGCCGTTCAGCTCCCGGCTGCGCCACGCCCTGATCCGCTGGGGCATGCACCGTACCTACCGCGCCCTGCAGTCGGCCGCGGCCGCCCGCCGCCGCACGCTCAAGCTGACCGTCAAGCTCGTCCGCGCCCTGCGGACCGGTGCCCTGCGGCTGCACTACCGCGTCCAGCTCCGCCTCCCCCTGCGCGCCGACCGCGCCGTCTTCGCCGCCTGCGAGGGCCGGGGAAGCGGCGGCAATCCGGGCGCCCTGGCGGAGGCGTTCCGCGCGGTCGCGCCGCACATCCGTACGGCCTGGCTGCCCCGGCCCGACACGGCCGCCTACTGGTCGGCCCTGGCCCGCTCCACGTACCTCGTCAGCGACACCGAGTTCGAACCCCGCCTGGTCAAGCGCTCCGGCCAGGTGCTGATCCAGACCCAACAGGGCACGCCGCTGGGGCACATGGGCCTCGATCTCCAGGAACGCCCGGCAGCGGCACGGGACATGGACTTCGAGCGGCTGCTCGAGGGCGTGGACCGGTGGGACTACGTCCTGTCGGGCAACCGCCACTCCACCCTCGTCTTCGAGCGCGTCCACCCGGGCACGTACACCACCCTCGAATACGGCCTGCCCCGCAACGACCGGTTTCAGAGGGCCACCTCGGCCGATGTCACGCGCGTGCGCGAGTCCCTCGGCATCCCCGACGACACCGTCGCGCTGCTGTACACGCCCGTCCATCGCGACTACCGCCGCACCCAGGACTCACCTCTCGACCTGGAGCGCGTCCTGCGCCGCCTGGGCCCCCGCTACGTCGTCCTGACCCGCCCGCAGGGCCCCGTGCCGCGGGACACCCGGATCATCGACGTCACCGGCCATCCGAGCGTCGAGGAACTCGCCCTCGCCTCGGACGCGTTGATCACCGACTACGCGCCCCTGATGTTCGACTACGCCAACCTCGACCGCCCGATCGTCCTGCACGCCCCCGACTGGGAGGCGTACGAGGCGGCCCGCGGCACCTACTTCGACGTGCGCGCCTTCCCGCCGGGCGCGGTCGCCCGCAGCGAGGACGAGCTGATCGACGTCTTCGCCACCGGCCACTGGTGCGGCTCCCGCTCCACCCAGCTGCGCACCGCGTTCCGCGAGCGCTTCTGCCCGTACGACGACGGGCGCGCCGGCGAACGGGTGGTGCGCCACGTCGTGCTGGGCGAGCGGGGCCTGCCGCCGGTCGTCCCGCTCGCCGACCGCCACCCCGTCCCGTCGGCCGCCGCGGCCCGCACGCACGCGCCGCAGGCCACCGTGCCGCAACCCACCGGCCACCTGACCGTCACCGACAGCCTCTGAACGCCGTTCTCACTCCGGGGAGTTCGCATGCCCTCCAGCCCGTCGCGGCCCACGCCGAGCCGGCCGTCCACCTGGCGTCCCGCGGGGCGGCCCGGCCGCCTCGGCTGAGGCCCGCCCGCGGCTCCCGCCGACTCTCAAGAGAAAGAGCAGAATGCCCCGCTTCAGCATCATCGTTCCGTCCCATGGGGTGGCGGGCCGGCTGTCCCAGGCGCTGGACTCCGCCCTCGCACAGTCCTACGGCGACTTCGAGCTGATCCCGGTCTGCGACGGGCCCGACGCGCCCGCGGCGGACGTCGCCGCCGGGTACGCCGAGCGGGACACCCGCGTGGTCCCCGTGCAATCGCCCCCGTCGGCAGGTCTCGCCGGGGCGCGCAACGCCGGTGCGCGGGCGGCGACGGGCACGTATCTGCTGTTCCTCGACGCCGACGACGTCCTGGTGCCGGGCGCGCTGGCCGCGCTGGACGCCCGCCTCGCGGAGACCGGCGACGTCGACGTGCTGTACACCGAGCACGAGCGCGTCCCCTGGTGGGAGGGCGAGCCGACCAACCCGGCCGCCCTGCTGCTGCCGAAGACCCCCGAGGGCGCCTTCGCCCCCGACCAGGTCCCCCAGCTGACCGGAGTACAGCTCCCGGCGTGGAGCGCGGCCTACCGTCGCGCCTTCCTCACCGGCCACCGGATCCACTTCCCCGACGGCCACTTCACGGACGTCGGCTTCGGCGGTCTGGTCGCCCTGCGGGCGGAGAAGGCGGCGGTGCTGCGCGAGGTCGTGGTCCGGCATCTGCTGCGGCGGCAGGGCAGCCGGCTGAGCCAGCCGGGCGAGCACCACCTCCAGCTGCTCGACCAGGTCGAGCTGGTCCTCACCCGCGCCGCCGAACTCGGCCTGCACGGGGAGCGGACGGTGCCCCTGTTCGACCACCTCTTCACCGCGGTGCTGAAGACGGCCGCCCACCCCCGGCGCCTGACGACCGGGCGCCGAGCCTTCTTCCGCCGGGCGAGCAGGCTCTACCGCCGGCACCGCCCGGCCGGTTTCCGCACCCCGGCCGGCAGCCTCGGCGTCCAGCACCGGCTGCTGGCGAGCGGCGCCCACACGGCGTTCCGTGCCCTGCGGAGCGCCAATCATGCGGCCGTGAGCATCCTGGAGGCCGTGCCGCGCCCGCAGGGTCTGCGCACCCGGCTGCGCTACCGTCGCGCCCTGCGCCGCCCGATCGATCCGAACCTGGCGGTGTACTGCGCCTATTGGGGGCGCGGGTACGCGTGCAACCCGGCCGCGATCCACGCCAAGGCCCGCGAACTCGCCCCGCACCTGCGCTCGGTGTTCCTGGTCGAGCCGGACCAGGCGCACACCGTGCCGGAGGACATCGAGTACGCGGTGATCGGCAGCGCGAAGTACTGGGACGTGCTGGCCCGCGCCAAGTACTTGGTCAACAACGCCAACTTCGCCGACGCCGTCGTCAAGCGCGAGGGCAGCGTGCACCTGTCCACCCAGCACGGCACCCCGCTGAAGATGATGGGCGTCGACCAGGCCGCGTACCCCGTGGTGGCCGCGGCGACCGGCAGCTTCGCCAAGCTGCTGGCCCGCGTCGACCGCTGGGACTACAACCTCACCTCCAACCGCCACTCGACCGAGATGTGGGAGCGGGCCTTCCCGGCCGCGCACGAGACACTCGAGTACGGCTATCCGCGCAACGACGTCTACTACACGGCGACCGCCGACGACGTCGCCCGGGTCCGGCGGGAGCTGGGCGTCCCGGAGGGCAAGACGGCCGTCCTGTACGCGCCCACCCACCGCGACTACCACACCGGTTTCGATACCGGGCTGGACCTGGAGGCCTTCTGCGAGGAGGCCGGCGAGGACGTCGTCGTCCTGCTGCGCGCCCACTACTTCTACGACCAGGGCAGGGCGAGGAACACCGGCCGGATCATCGACGTCACCGCGCACCGCTCCTCCGAGGACGTGTGCCTGGCCGCGGACGCCCTGATCACCGACTACTCCTCGATCATGTTCGACTACGCCAACCTGGACCGGCCGATGGTCGTGTACGTCGACGACTGGGACGTCTACCGCGAGACCCGGGGCGTCTACTTCGATCTGATGGAGCTGCCTCCGGGCCCGGTGGCCCGCACGCCCGAGGAGCTGGCGCGCGTCTTCCGCGACGGCTCCTGGGCGGGGCCGGAGTCCGCCGCGGCGCGGGCCGCGTTCCGGGAGCGGTTCTGCCAGTTCGACGACGGGCGCGCCAGCGAGCGGGTGGTGCGCCGGGTGCTGCTGGGCCAGCCACCGGAAGCGATCCCGCCGGTGATCCCCCTGGCCGAGCGCCTGCCCGCCCCCGCCGCGACGACCCTCGCAAGGAGCTGACGTGCCCCGCTTCAGCATCATCGTCCCCGTCTTCAAGGTGCAGGGCTACCTGCGCGAGTGCCTGGACTCCGTGCTCACGCAGTCGTACCCGGACTTCGAGGTCGTCGCCGTCGACGACCGCTCGCCCGACGGCTGCGGCGCGATCCTCGACGAATACGCGGAGCGCGACGAGCGGGTGCGCGTGCTGCACCTGTCCGAGAACGTCGGCCTCGGCCGCGCCCGCAACGCGGGGCTGGAGCAGGCGCGCGGCGACTACGTCCTCTTCCTCGACAGCGACGACTTCTACACGCCGGGGCTGCTGGCCGCCGTCGCCGACCGGCTGAGGTCGGCCAAGGACCCGGACATCCTGGTCTTCGACCACGTCCGTACCCACTGGTGGGGCCGTGGCGGACCGAGCGACGCCTCCGCGCTGCTGGCCGCGGCCGGCCAGGACGTCTTCAGCCTGCGTGAGAGCCCCCAGTACGTCCACCTGTTCCTGGTCGCCTGGAACAAGGCCTACCGCCGGGACTTCTTCCAGGAGCACGGCCTGCGGTACGCGCCGGGCCTTTACGAGGACGCCCCCGTCACCTACCGGTCGATGGTGCTCGCCGAGCGCATCGCCTGCCTGAACCGGATCGGCGTCGAGTACCGGCAGCGCCGGCAGGGCGCGATCACCAAGACGCCGGGGCGCAGGCACTTCGACATCTTCCCTCAGTACGAGGGGCTGTTCGCGTTCCTGGAGGAGCGCGAGGACCTCGCCTGGGCGCGTCCGCTGCTGTTCGAGCGGGCCATGGACCACATGCTGTACGTCATCTCCCGCGAGGACCGGGTGACCCCGTCCGACCGGGGCGCCTTCCACCGCGAGATCCGCGCCTTCCACCGCCGCCACTGCCCCGAGGGCTTCCTCCCGCCCGAGGGTCCGCGCGGCACCGAGATGCGGCTGCTGGCGAGCACGCCCTACGCCTCGTACGCGGCTCTGCGCGGCGCCCGCGGGGCGCGCAGGCTCGCCGGGGCGGCCAAGCGGCGGGTGGCGGCGAAGGTGTCGGCGTCGGCGCAGGGCGCCTGGTACGGGGCCCAGTCGCGGCTGCCGCTGGATCCGCACCTCGTCGTCTACTCCTCCACGCACCACGCGGGTGTCTCGGGCGACCCGGCCGCGGTCCACGCCAAGGCCCGCGAGATCGCGCCGCAGCTGCGCGGGGTGTGGGTGGTGCGGGAGGAGTCGGTGGCCGAGGTGCCGCCCGGCATCGACTTCGTCACGCCCGGCTCACGCCGCTACCACGCGGTCATGGCGCGGGCCACGTACTGGGTGAACAACGTCAACTGGCCCGGCAGTCTGGCCAAGCGCCCCGGCCAGGTGCACGTCCAGACCCATCAGGGCACCCCGCTCAAGTACATGGGCGCCGACCTGCTCGGCAAGCCGGGCGCCCGGCACGGCTTCAGCGTGCCGAAGATGCTGCACCGCGCCGACCGCTGGGATCTGAGCCTGGTCGCCAACCGGCACTCGGAGCTGGTGTGGGAGCGGGCCTACCCGTGCCACTTCACCTCGCTGCGCACGGGCAGCCCGCGCAACGACGTCCTCGTCGACGCCCCGGCGGACCGCGCCGCGGCCGTCCGCGCCCGGCTCGGCATCCCGGCCGGCGACACGGTCGTGCTGTACGCGCCGACCCGCCGGGAGTACCGCCGGGGCGGCCACGTCGACCGGATCGACCTGGCCCGGTTCGCCGCGGACCTGGGCACCGGCCACACCCTCGTCGTCCGCCTGCACCCCACTCTCGCCTCCGGTACGGCGCGCGGGATGGGGCTGGCCGATCTGCACGGGCGGGGCGTCCTGGTCGACGCGACGGACGAACCGCACGTCGAGGAGCTGATGCTGGCCTCCGACGTGCTGGTCACCGACTACTCGGCCCTGATGTTCGACTACGCCAACCTCGACCGGCCGATCGTCGTGCACGCCGACGACTGGGGCGCGTACACGGCGAGCCGGGGCGCCTACTTCGACATCACCGCCGAGGCACCGGGCCATGTGTCGCGCTCGTACCGGGAGTTGGCCTGGCTGTTCGCATCGGGCACCTGGCGGGACGAGGAGTCGGCGGCGCTGCGGGCCGCGTTCCGCGAGCGGTTCTGCGAGTTCGACGACGGGCGGGCCGCCGAGCGGGTGGTACGGCAGGTGCTGCTCGGCGAGTCGGCGGACGCCGGCGGGGAGGCGGCGGTGAGCATTCCGCGGGCGGCCGACGGCTCGGCCCGGCTGCCTCAGTACAGCTGACCCTCGGGCGCCGCGAGCCGGTGTTCCGTGCGAGGGGGCAGGACCGCGCCGTCCCGTCCCCTCCGGGCGCGACGCGCGGCGTGGCTCTCGATCAGCAGGGGGATGCCGCACACGGGCAGCAGGCTCGCCATGACCAGCAGCCGAGGCCCCATGGCCGTCTCGGGGTGCCCGGCCTGGTTGACGAAGCCCGCGACGGCGACGCCGACGACGAGGAGCCCGAACGGGCGGTGGTACCGCAGGGCTCCCCAGGCGCCGGCCGCGAGCAGGAGCAGGTTCAGGGGCTGCACCAGCGCGCCGCGCAGCCACTCCCGCCAGAAGGCGAGGCTCAGGCGGAGGAACGGGTGCAGCAGGTGCGGGGGCACGGGCCTGCTGTAGTGGACGGCCAGGAGTTCCTGGACGCTGGCCCGGGTGCCGGGCAGCGCGAGAGCGGCGATCACGAGCTGGAGCGCCACGGCGAACAGGCCGGTGACCGCGAGCAGCGTCCGTTCGGGCCGGGGGAACTCCCGCCGTCTGCCCCACCGCACGCACAGGTACAGCGCGAGGACGCCGGCGATCGCGCCGACGGCGAGCAGGGTCTGCGCGTACTTCACGCAGGCGGCCGCGGCGAACGCGGCGACGGAGAGCGCCGTACCCGACCGGACGCGGCCTTCGAGGACCAGGACGCAGCCGAGGACTCCGGCGAGGAGCAGGCACAGCAGCAGTCCCTCGCACATGGGCTGCATGGATTCCGTGCCGGTCGGCAGCGCGTAGTAGAGGGCCTGCCCGAGCAGGGCGAGCGGGGCCGAGACGCCCAGACGGCGCAGGATCAGCACGACGAAGCCGCTGCCCAGGACGGTCACCACGACCGCGGCCGCCCACAGGCCGCGGACCAGGCCCAGGGCGCGGGTGAAGGGGATGGTGAAGGCCGGGTATCCGGGTCGGGTCGCGAAGATCTCGGAGACGCGCGGGTCGCTGAACAGGGCGCGGTAGCCGGTGATGTCGGTGCGCCCGGCGGCCTGGGCGATGAGGCGTTCCCCGCGTGCGCGGCAGTCGCGGTAGGCGGAACCGCCGCCGTCGTGGTCGCGGTAGGTGGCGAGGTCCGCGCTCGCGTGCCGGGCGGCGGCCACGCGCGCGCTGTCGCAGAAGTACTCCAGCGCGCGCCGGGAGGCCTCTTCGCGTCCGACCCCCTGCAGCATGTAGGCGTGTGCCACGTACTGGCGGGTGTCCATGCGGGCGCGCCCCTGGATCTCCGCCGACTGCGCGACGGCGAAAACCAGGGCAATGAGAGTGAACCAGAAGGAAAGCCGCCACATAGGGACATGGCCTATCACGGGTGACGGCGTGATCCCGCCAGGTCCGGCCGAGTGTCGCGGACCGCGGAACGCGCCGACCCGCACCGGCGGTGCCGGTGCGGGTCGGTCGACGTGTGCGGGGGCTACTCGATGACGAGGTCGACCTCGACGTTGCCGCGGGTGGCGTTGGAGTACGGGCAGACCTGGTGGGCGGTCTCCACCAGCTTGCGGCCGGTGGCCTCGTCCACGCTGTCGGGCAGCTCGACGCGCAGGGTGACCTTGAGGCCGAAGCCCTCGCCCTGCTTGCCTATGCCGACCTCGGCGGTGACGGCGGCGTCGCTGACGTCGACCTTGGCCTGGCGGCCGACGAGACCGAGGGCGCTGCCGAAACAGGCGGCGTAACCGGCGGCGAACAGCTGCTCGGGGTTGGTGCCCTCGCCGTTGCCGCCCAGCTCCACCGGAGGCGCCAGCTTGACGTCGATCTTGCCGTCGTTGGTGAAGGCGCGACCGTCGCGGCCGTGGGTGGCGGTGGCGACAGCGGTGTAGAGCGCGTCCATGGATGACCATCCCTCTCGAAATCACGTTCCGGCGGCTCTCGCGTCGGCCGCCTCACGACCACAAGTAGAGCACACAATTCAATTGTGCACAACTAAATGGTGGGCAAGGGCTATCCTGGAGGCATGAGCACCTCGCCGACTCCGACACCCGCGGCCGACTGGCTCCGCCTCGACCAGCAGATCTGCTTCTCCCTGCACGCAGCCTCGCGCGCCTTCGGCAGCCTGTATCGCGTGGTCCTCAAGGACCTCGGGCTCACCTACCCGCAGTACCTGGTGATGCTGGTCCTCTGGGAGCACGGCGACCTGCCGGTCAAGAAGCTGGGCGAGCACCTGCGTCTGGACTCCGGCACCCTCTCCCCCCTGCTCAAGCGGCTGGAGGCGGCGGGTCTGGTACGCCGTGAGCGCAGCGCCCGCGACGAGCGCTCGGTGGAGGTACGGCTCACCGAGGAGGGTTCCGCACTGCGCGAGCGGGCGCTGGAGGTGCCGCGCCGCATCGTCACGGCCACCAGCTTCGACGTGGACGAGATCCGCGCCCTGCGCGCCCGCCTCGACGACCTCACCACCGCCCTGGACGAGGCCGCCGTCCAGGCGGCGCGGGAGGACTCATAGCCGCGGGCGGCGCACGTACAGCCCGAGGGTGATCCGGCCGCTGGCGAACCCCTCGACGTGGGTGAAGTGCTCCTCCACGGCGTCGAGTTTCAGCCGGTCGACCGGGTCGCTCGGCACCCAGCGCGGCGTCAGGGCGTATCCGGGGGCCACGACCCACACCCGGTCCACCGCGGCGAGCCTGCGCCGCAGCTCCCCGGGCGGCGCCTCCAGGCCGCTGAGCGTCCCGGACCGGGCGCCGGACTCCGCGAGCGCGACGTCGCGGGCCCGCCCGAAGCCCTTCGGATACGCCTGCGCGCCGACCCGCCAGAACGACGGCAGGAAGAGCACCGCGTCCCCGGGACGGGCCTGGCGGGCGACGGCCGCCGAGACGGCCGCGAAGTTCTCGGGGCGGTGGTCCGCGGAACGGTTCTCCCGCTGCAGGGGAAGCCACGCGACGAAGACCAGCGCGACGGCCACCGCACCGGCGAGGGGCACGAGAGGGCGCGGCGGCCGGCTCGGCACGCGCGGCAGCAGGCGCCCGGCGGCCGTCACCAGCCGGTCGGCGCCGGCCGCCACCAGCAGGGGCGCCCCCGCGAGCGCGTACAGCACGTACCGGTCGTCGTAGAGCGGCTGGATCTGCGACACGAGCAGCAGGACCGCGGGCGGCAGCACCAGCAGCGGCAGCGCGACCACCGCGAGCCGCCGGGCCGTGAGTCCCACGGCCGCGAGCAGCACGCACCCCCAGAACACGGGCCCCTCCGGGGCGGCGGCGAAGGACCGGCCCAGCACCTCCACCTGCGGCCAGCCGGGCGTCCGCAGCCACGACACCTGACCCGACTGGCCCTCGGACACCCAGGCCAGCGGCAGCAGCACGACGGCCACCGCGCCCGCCGCGCGCGCCCACCCGGCCCACACCCGGCGCTCCGCCCGCGCCAGCGCCAGCGTCGCCGCGTGCGCGAGGAGCACCAGGACCGCCAGTTCGTGCAGCAGGCAGGTCACCGCGAGCAGGCTCGCGTACGGCCACCAACGGCGCCCGCGTTCCTCCCGCAGGGCCCGCACCAGCAGCAGGGTCGCACCCGCCACGCCGGCCGAGACGAGCGCGTACGAGCGGCCCTCCTGGGCGTAGTGGCCGGTCATCGGGGTGATGGCGTAGAGCAGGCCGGCCCACAGGCCGACGCGCGGCCGGACCAGCCGGGTGCCGAGCGCCGCCACCAGGCCGGCGGCCGCGGCGGCCCCGCACACCGACGGCAGACGCAGGACGACCTCACCGGGGTGGACGGCGAGGACGAGGTGCATGAACAGGTAGTAGAGGCCGTGCACGGCGTCGACGGTGTGCAGCAGCTGCCAGATCTGCGGCACGGTGCGCCGCGCCACGAGGTAGCTGACGCTCTCGTCGCCCCACATCCCGCCCCGGTCGAGGCCCCACAGCCCGAGCACGAGCATCAGGGCGGCCGGCACGCCCACGGCCACGGCCTCCGCCCGCGTCCACCGGCGGCGGCGCGCCCGCTGCGAAACCTCGCTCTCCATACACCAGCTAACGTTCGTCACGCAGCCGAGTTTGTGGTGTTGGCAAGCTCTTACCGACGATTGACGGTGTATTAGCGCGCATACACCATTCGCCCGGCTTACCATCCGCGGTGATGAATGCCGCGCCGAACCCCCTCAGGAAGCATCCGCGCCTCGTCCTCGCCGCCGGCTGGCTCGCCACCCGGGCCGCGATGCTGTGGCTCCTCACCCACGGTCAACTGGCCGCGCTCGGCCGGGGCACCGTCGCCCGGGAGGTGTGGCGGCTCTACCACCACTGGTACGACGTCCTCTCGACGGGCACCTTCCCGACCCACGACCCGCTCTGGCAGTACCCGCCCGGCGCCGGCGCGGTCCTGCTGTCGCCCGCGCTGCTGCCGGGCCTGACGTACTTTCAGGCGTTCGTCGCCCTCACCCTCGCCACCGACGCCGCGACCGCCCTGGCGCTGACCCACGCGGGCCGCCGCCGCAACCGCAGCTTCCTCGGCGCCTGGGTGTGGGTGGGCGGCCTGCCGCTCCTGCTGCACATCCCGCTCGTCCGGTACGACGTCCAGGTCACGGCGCTCGCCGTCATCTCCCTGTTGACGATGGGGCGTTCCAGGCGCGTGTCCGGGGTGTTCGCGGCGCTGGGCGCCGTGGTGAAGGTGTGGCCCGCGCTGGTGCTGCTGGGCACGCCCAAGGGGCCGACGACGCGCTCGGCGTGGTCGTGGGCGACCGGGGCGGGAGCCGTCGCGCTGGGCGTCTTCGCCGCGCTGTTCGCCCACCCGTTCTCCTTCCTGCGTGAACAGGGCGGCCGGGGCGTGCAGATCGAGTCCATGGGCGGCACCGCGCTCTCCCTCGCCACGCACGCCGGGTGGCCGGGCAGGGTGCGCTACCAGTACGGCGCCATGGAGTTCACCGGCCCGTACGTCCGGGCCGTCGCCTACGCCTGCCTCGCGCTCACGGCCGTCGCCTTCGGGCTGCTGCTCCTGTGGCGGCTGCGGGCCCGGCGCTGGACGCCCGCGACGCCGTACGACGCCGCCTTCAGTGCCGTTCTGCTCTTCACCGTCACCAGCCGCGTCATCAGCCCCCAGTACATGATCTGGCTGCTCGGCCTGGCCGCCGTGTGCCTGACCTCGCGGCACACCGTGCAGCGCCCGGTGGCCGCGCTGGTCGTGGCGGCGACCGCGGTCAGCGCGGTCGCCTATCCGGCCCTCTACCACCAGGTGATGGCCTGCACCTGGACGGGCTGCGGTCTGATGCTCCTGCGCAACGGCCTGCTCGCGGCGGCCGCCGTGCTGTCCTTCACGCGCGTGTGGCGCTCGACGACGCCCCCGGCGCCCGTCAACGCACCCGTGGTGTCGCCCGACACCCAGGGCGTCGGCTCGCCCGTCCCCGTGTGACGGTCCCGCCTGGTTGACTGATACGCGGGACACCGACCGCGCACCGGGAGCGAGAGGACGACCGCACATGACCTGGCTGATCACCGGCGGCGCCGGGTACATCGGGGCGCACGTCGTCCGGGCGATGACCCGGGCGGGCGAGCGGGCCGTCGTGTACGACGACCTGTCCACCGGCATCGCCGCGCGCGTGCCGGAGGAGGTGCCGCTGGTGGTGGCCTCCACGCTGGACGGCGAACGGCTGGCGCAGGTCCTCGCCGAGCACGAGGTCACCGGTGTCGTGCATCTGGCGGCGAAGAAGCAGGTCGGCGAGTCGCTGGACCTGCCGCTGCACTACTACCGGCAGAACGTGGAGGGCCTGCGCGTCCTGCTGGAGGCGGTGACGACGGCGGGCGTCCCGTCCTTCGTGTTCTCCTCGTCCGCCGCGGTCTACGGCATGCCGGACGTGGACCTCGTCACCGAGGAGACGCCCTGCGTCCCCATGTCGCCCTACGGGGAGACGAAGCTGGCCGGCGAGTGGCTGGTCCGCGCCACGGGACGCGCGACCGGCCTCGCCACGGCCTCGCTCCGCTACTTCAACGTGGCGGGCGCGGCGGCCCCGGAACTGGCCGACGTCGGCGTCTTCAACCTCGTCCCCATGGTCTTCGAGAAGCTCACCGAGCACGCTCCCCCGCGCATCTTCGGCGACGACTACCCGACCCCCGACGGCACCTGTGTGCGCGACTACATCCACGTCGTCGACCTGGCCGAGGCCCACGTGGCCGCCGCCCGCGCGCTGCGCGCCGCCCCCGGCCGCGATCTGACGCTCAACATCGGGCGCGGCGAGGGCGTGTCGGTGCGCGAGATGGTCGACCGCATCAACGCCCTCACCGGCTACGACCGCCCCCCGGCGATCAGCCCGCGCCGCCCCGGCGACCCGCCCCGCGTCGTCGCCTCCGCCGACCGCGCCGCCGGCGAACTGGCCTGGAAGGCCAAGCACGACGTCCAGGACATGATCCTCTCGGCCTGGGAGGGCTGGGTGCGTCTCCACCCGGAGGCGGCGCGCAGCTAGCGCCTGCCGTCCGGCTCAGGCAGGCGCCGCGGACCTCACAGCGCCTTGACGGCCTGCGCGGCGGCCCGTGCCAGGGCGTCCAGGTAGCCCTTGGGCAGCTTGGGGCTGCGGATCACCACCGAGCGCCAGTACAGCGGGCCCGAGATCAGGTCCAGGGCCAGCTCCTCGTCGAAGCCGGCGCGGACCTCGCCGCGCCGCTCGGCCGCCACCAGGATCTTGAGGGCCACGCCCTCCTGGCCCTCGCGCAGCGTCTTCTGCATGGCCTCGGCGATCTCGGGGTTGCGGGCGGCCTCGGCCTGCAGGTCGGGGATGATCTGCGAGGCCACCGGGTGGCGCAGGGCGCGGGAGGTGACCTCGTACAGCAGGCGCAGGTCGCCCTCCAGGGAGCCGGTGTCGGGCGTGGGCAGGCCCATCACCGCGAGCGCCGAGACGACGTCGAGGACCAGGTGCAGTTTGGACTTCCAGCGGCGGTACACGGCCGTCTTGCCGACGCCCGCGCGGCGCGCGATGCCCTCGATCGACATGCGTGCGTAGCCGACGGCCGCGAGCTCCTCGAAGACGGCCGCCCGGATGGCCTCCGTCACGTCCTCCCGGAGCACCGCCGCTCCGGCGGGGGTCCGGCGGCGCGGACGCGTCTGGGGCTCGTCGGCGTTCGTCGTCATGCGGTCCAGCATAGGGCGTTGCGACGATACGGTCCCGTCCCCACGCAGACCGCCGGCAACACGTCACGACGAAACGGTTGCGTTCCGACGCCCACTCGTCCTACGCTCACGTTGCGACGATACGGTCCCGTCCCGACGTAAGAGAACGTGAAGAGAAGCGTAAGGAAACGCGGGGCAAAGGGACACGGCGTCACAGAGCTTTCCAGCGCCACCCCCTCCCCCGAGCGAAAGCACCGGATGTGAGCCAGGTCCTCCACACCCCGCCCTCGACGCCGGCCGCGGCCGACGACGACCTCGCGGCTCTCGCCGCCCGCCACGGCCTCACGGTCAGCGGTGCCCGCCCCTCCCTGCCCGCGTACGTCCGGCAGCTGTGGGCCCGGCGCCACTTCATCACCGCGTTCGCCACCGCCAAGCTCACCGCGCAGTACAGCCAGGCGAAGCTCGGCCAGGTCTGGCAGGTCATGACCCCGCTGCTGAACGCGGCGGTGTACTACTTCATCTTCGGCGTCCTGCTGGGCACCAAGCGGCACGTGCCCGACTACATCCCCTTCCTGGTCACAGGCGTGTTCATCTGGACGTTCACGCAGAGCTCGATCATGGCGGGCACCCGCGCGATCTCCGGCAACCTCGGCCTGGTGCGGGCCCTGCACTTCCCGCGGGCCGCGCTGCCGATCTCCTTCTGCCTCCAGCAGCTGCAGCAGCTGCTGTTCTCGATGGCCGCCCTGATCGTCATCCTGCTCTGCTTCGGCGTACCCGTCGCCGTCTCCTGGGTGCTGGCGATCCCGGCCCTGGTCCTGCAGTTCACGTTCAACACCGGCATGTCGATGATCATGGCGCGGATGGGCGCCAAGACCCCCGACATCGCCCAGCTGATGCCGTTCATCCTGCGCACCTGGATGTACGTGTCCGGCGTCATGTGGAGCATCGACAAGCTGACCAAGGGCGACCACCTTCCCCACGCGCTGACGATCGCCCTGGAGACCAACCCGGCCGCCGTCTACATCGACCTCATGCGCTACGCGCTCATCGACAGCTTCCACGCAAGTCAGCTGCCCCCGCACGTGTGGGCGGCGGCGACGGGCTGGGCCCTGCTCGCCGGGGTCGGCGGGTTCATCTACTTCTGGAAGGCTGAGGAGACGTACGGCCGTGGCTGAGCAGACCTTCGAGATCAACGACCGGATCCCCGCCGGCACCGCGCCCGGCGAGCTGATCCCCACGATCGTCGTCGACGGCGTCGACATCGTCTACCGCGTCAACGGCACCGGCGCCGGCAGGGGCTCCGCCACCGCCGCCCTCAACCGCATGCTGCGCCGCCGGCAGGCCGAGCAGGCGGCCGGCGTCCGCACGGTGCACGCCGTCAAGAAGGTGTCGTTCGTCGCCTACAAGGGCGAGGCGATCGGCCTCATCGGCACCAACGGCTCCGGCAAGTCCACGCTGCTGAAGGCGATCGCGGGCCTGCTGCCGGTGGAGAACGGCCACATCTACACCAACGGCCAGCCCTCGCTCCTCGGCGTCAACGCTGCCCTGATGGGCGATCTGACCGGCGAGAAGAACGTCTTCCTCGGCGGACTGGCGATGGGCATGTCCCGCGAGGAGATCAAGGACCGCTACCAGTCGATCGTCGACTTCTCCGGCATCAACGAGAAGGGCGACTTCATCACCCTGCCCATGCGGACCTACTCCTCCGGCATGGGCGCCCGGCTGCGCTTCTCCATCGCCGCCGCCAAGGACCACGACGTCCTGCTCATCGACGAGGCGCTCGCCACCGGCGACCGGTCCTTCCAGCGCCGGTCCGAGGAGCGCATCCGCGAACTGCGCCAGCAGGCCGGCACGGTGTTCCTGGTCAGCCACAACAACAAGTCGATCCGCGACACCTGCGAACGCGTGCTGTGGCTGGAGCGCGGCGAACTGCGCATGGACGGCCCGACCGAGGAGGTCATGGCCGCGTACGAGGAGTTCACCGGCGGCGCCGACAAGCCCAAGCCGACCAAGGCCGCCTGAGCCGCCGCGCCACGAAGGGGGCGCCCCGGGCCGATGTGGCCCGGGGCGCCCCCTTCGTCGTGGCGTACCGCCGGCTACGAGTGCGTGCGCAGCAGGGTGCGCATCGTCCGCATCGCCACCGACAGGTTGGCGAGGTCGAACGTCTCCGAACCCTGGATCTCCTCGAGCGTCGTACGGGCCCGGCCCAAAATCGCCGCGTTCTTCTCCTCCCAGGCCTTGAAGCGCTGCTCGGGGGTCGAGGTGCCGTTGCCCACCGCCAGGACGTCCGCCGTCAGCGCCGCGTGGGCCGCGAAGAGGTCCTCACGGATGGAGGCGCGGGCCATGGACTGCCAGCGGTCGGAACGGGGCAGCTCGATGATGCGGTCCATGAGCTGGGCGATGTGCAGCCGGTCGGCGAGGTCGTAGTAGACCTCGGCGACGTCCATCGGGTCCCTGCCCATGCGGTCGCCGATCGAGACGATGTCCAGCGCCGGGAAGGCGGAGGAGAACCCGGCCACGCGCGTGGCGAGTTCGTCCGGGACGCCGGCGTCCGTCAGCTCGTCGTAGATCTTCTGCCACCACTCCAGGTCCGCGCCGCGCAGCAGCTTCGGCAGCTGCTGCCAGACCTGCTCGACGCGCTCGGCGAAGAACTCGACCGTCTCGGCGATCTGCAGCGGCTGCGGCCGGTTGTTGAGCAGCCAGCGCGTACCGCGCTCCACCAGACGGCGGGAGTGCAGGCGGATACGGGTCTGCACGACGGCCTCGACCCGGTTGTCCAGCTCCTCCACCGCGTCCCACACCGGGGCCGAGCAGAAGATCGCCCGCGCCGCGGTCTGCGCCCGCACGATCTCCTCCAGCGAGGCGCCGGTCTCCTCGCGCAGACGGTGCAGATACGTCGTACCGCCCGTGTTCACCGTGTCGTTGACCAGGACGGTCGTGACGATCTCGCGGCGCAGCGGGTGGCTGTCGATGAACTCCGGGAACTGCTCGCGCAGCGCCGTCGGGAAGTAGGTGTGCAGCAGCCCGCGCAGGTACTCGTCGTCCGGCAGGGACGTGTGCAGCAGCTCCTCGGCGACCGTGATCTTCGTGTACGCCAGCAGGACGGCCGTCTCCGGGCCCGTCAGGCCCTGTGCGGCACCGAGGCGCTCGCGGATCTGCCGGTCGGTGGGCAGGAACTCCAGCGCCCGGTCGAGGTGGCCCTCGCGCACCAGGTGGCGGATGAACCGCTGCTGGGCGTGGAGCATGTCCTTGGACTGGGCGAGGGCGTTGGCGAGCGCCGTGTTCTGCGCGTAGTTGTTGCGCAGCACCAGGTGGCCGACCTCGTCGGTCATCTCGGCGAGCAGCTTGTTGCGCTGCTTGACGGTCATGTCGCCCTCGGTGACCAGGCCGTTGAGCAGGATCTTGATGTTCACCTCGTGGTCGGAGGTGTCCACGCCCGCGCTGTTGTCGATCGCGTCCGTGTTGATCTTGCCGCCGTGCCGGGCGAACTCGATCCGGCCGAGCTGGGTCAGGCCCAGGTTGCCGCCCTCGCCGACGACCTTGACCTGCAGGTCGGCGCCGTCGACCCGGATGGGGTCGTTGGCCTTGTCGCCGACGTCCGCGTTCGACTCGGTGGACGCCTTCACGTACGTCCCGATGCCGCCGTTCCACAGCAGGTCCACCGGCGCCCGCAGGATGGCGCGCATCAGGTCGGCCGGGGTCATCTTGGAGATCTTGCCCTCGATGCCGAGGACCTCGCGGATGTGCGAGTTGAGCGGGATGGCCTTGGCGGTGCGCGGGAACACGCCGCCGCCGGCCGAGATCAGCTCGGTGTCGTAGTCGGCCCAGCTGGAGCGGGGCAGCTCGAAGATGCGGCGGCGCTCGGCGTAGGAGGTGGCCGCGTCCGGGCTCGGGTCGATGAAGATGTGCCGGTGGTCGAAGGCGGCGATCAGGCGGATGTGCTCGCTGAGCAGCATGCCGTTGCCGAACACGTCGCCGGACATGTCGCCGATGCCGACGACCGTGAAGTCCTCGCTCTGCGTGTCCACGCCGAGCTCACGGAAGTGCCGCTTGACGGACTCCCAGGCACCGCGGGCGGTGATGCCCATGCCCTTGTGGTCGTAGCCGGCCGAGCCGCCGGAGGCGAAGGCGTCGCCGAGCCAGAAGTTGTACTTCTCCGCGACCCCGTTGGCGATGTCGGAGAAGGTGGCGGTGCCCTTGTCGGCGGCGACGACGAGGTAGGTGTCGTCCTCGTCGTGCCGGACGACGTCCTGCGGGGGCACGACCTCGCCCGCGACCATGTTGTCGGTGATGTCGAGCAGGCCGGAGATGAACATCTTGTAGCTGGCGATGCCCTCGGCCAGCCACGCGTCCCGGTCCACCGCCGGGTCGGGCAGCTGCTTGGCGACGAAGCCGCCCTTGGCGCCGACCGGCACGATGACGGTGTTCTTCACCATCTGCGCCTTGACCAGGCCGAGGATCTCGGTGCGGAAGTCCTCGCGCCGGTCGGACCAGCGCAGACCGCCGCGGGCGACCTTGCCGAAGCGCAGATGCACGCCCTCGACGCGCGGCGAGTAGACCCAGATCTCGAACGCCGGGCGCGGCGCGGGCAGGTCCGGGATCGCCTGCGGGTCGAACTTCATGGAGACGTAGTCGTGCGGCCTGCCGCCCGTGGCCTCCTGGAAGAAGTTCGTCCGCAGGGTCGCCTTGATGACCGTCAGGAAGGACCTGAGGATCCGGTCCTCGTCGAGGCTCGCGACCTGGTCGAGCGCCGCGTCGACCTCTTCGAGGAGGGCGTCGACGATCTCGTGGCCCGCGCGCTGCCGGTCCGGCGACATCCGCGCCTCGAACAGGGAGACCAGCAGCCGGGTGGTGTGGACGTTGTTGCGGAGGGTGTCCTCCATGTAGTCCTGCGAGAAGGTGGAGCCCGCCTGCCGCAGGTACTTGGCGTACGCCCGCAGCACCATCGCCTGCCGCCAGGTCAGCCCGGCGCTCAGCACGAGGGCGTTGAAGCCGTCGTTCTCCGCCTTGCCGGTCCAGGTGGCCGCGAAGGCGTCCTGGACGCGCTCGCGGGCGTCGTCACCGAGGTAGTCCCCGCTGCCGTTCTGCGCCCGGGGCATGCGCAGGCCGAAGTCGTAGATCCAGGCCGTGGTGCGGTCGGCGCAGCGCAGTTCGTACGGCCGCTCGTCCGTGACCTCGACGCCGAGCCGGCTGAGGACCGGCAGCACCGCGGACAGGGAGACGGCCTCGCCCCGGCGGTAGATCTTGAACCGGCGCTCCTCCGGCGCCGCGCCCACCGGCTCGTACAGGCTGAGCGAGAAGTTCTGGCCGCTCTGCTCCTGGGTCTCGCTGAGCTGCTCCAGGTGGACCAGGTCGGCGACCGCGGCCCGCGGGGTGTGGTCGGCCTTGTAGCCCTCGGGGAAGGCGTTGTTGTAGCGGCGCAGCAGCTCGGCGGCCTTCTCCTCGCCGCACTCGGCGTTCAGCGCCTCCGCGAAACCGTCGGCCCAGGAGCGCGCGGCCTCCACCAGACGCGCCTCGATGCGCTCCTTGTCGAGGTCCGACAGCTCGGACAGCTCGGTGCCCTGCGGGACGCGGACCACGAAGTGCAGCCGGGACAGGATCGACTCGGTGTTCCAGGCGGTGAAGTCGACGCTGATGCCGCCCAGTTCCTCCTTGAGGATGTCGATGATCCGCAGGCGCACGCCGGTGGTGTAGCGGTCGCGGGGGAGGTAGACGAGGGCCGAGTAGTAGCGGCCGTACTCGTCCTGGCGCAGGTAGAGGCGCAGCCGCCGGCGCTCCTGCAGGTACAGCACGGAGGTGACGATGGACTGCAGTTCGTCGGCGGGCGTCTGGAAGAGCTCGTCGCGCGGGTAGGTCTCGAGGATCTGCAGCAGGTCGCGGCCGTCGTGGCTGTTGGGCGAGAACCCGGCGCGCTGCAGGACCTCGTCGACCTTGCGGCGGATGACGGGCACCCGGCGCACCGACTCGGTGTACGCGGCGGAGGAGAACAGGCCGAGGAAGCGGCGCTCGCCGACGACGTTGCCCTGCTCGTCGAACTTCTTGACGCCGATGTAGTCCAGGTACGACGGCCGGTGCACGGTGGCACGGCTGTTGGCCTTGGTCAGGATGAGGAGCTTGTGCTCGCGGGCCTTGGCGCGGGCGTCGGCGGGCAGCCGCTCGAAGGACGGGCTGACCGGGTGGCCCTCCTCGCCCGCGTGGTGCGGGTCCGAGCGCAGGATGCCGAGGCCCGTGCCGGGGACGGCGGCCAGCGAGTCGTCCACGCGCAGCTGGTACTCACGGTAGCCGAGGAAGGTGAAGTGGTCGGCGGACAGCCAGCGCAGCAGCTCGCGGGCCTCCTCGATGTCCTGCTCCCGCAGGTCGGACGCGACGGGTTCGGCGGGCAGTTCCTCGGCCATGCGCAGCGCCGCGTCCCGCATCTTGTCCCAGTCCTCGACGGCCTCACGGACGTCGGACAGGACGCGCAGCAGGTCGGCGGTGATCTGCTTGAGGTCCCCGCGGTCGGTCTCGCGGTCGATCTCGACGTGGATCCAGGACTCGATGTGCGCGTCGTGCGGCAGACCGGCGCCGGGCTTCACCGGAAGCACCTCGATGAGCTTGCCGGCCACATCGCGGCGCACCACGATCTGCGGGTGGATGACGACGTGGATGCCACGCCCCTGCCGCGTCAGCTCGTTGGTGACGGAGTCCACGAGGAAGGGCATGTCGTCGGTGACCACCTCGACGACCGAGTGGCTGCACGTCCAGCCGTTCTCCTCGACCGTGGGCGTGTGGACCCGCACGCTGGCCGTGCCCTGGGGGCGGTTCTCGGCCAGCCGGTAGTGCGAGAGCGCGGCTCCGAAGACGTCGACCGGGTCGCGGCCGCCCAGGTCTTCCGGAGCGGTGTGCAGGTAGTAGCGCTGGAGGAACGCGAGCACGGTCTCCCGGTCGGGCGTGCTCCCGTCCGCCGTCCCGGTCGGTAGGTGCCCCCCGACCGGGCTGTTCTCAGCTACCCGAGCGGCCCTCTCCAGCAGCTCGGCCTTGGCTTCGTCCAGCTTGGTCTGCATTGTCCTCTGGCTCCTGTCGCGCGCCGTTGCGTGACGTAGAAGGAAGTACGGTCTCTTCCCCTGCGGCTCGTCGCCACGGCCCGGGTTCTCCGGTCTGCACCGACGCTATGTCGCAAGGTGAGATACGCGGGGGGTTGTCAGCCATTCTCGACGCGCCCGTGGGATGTGACGCTGCTCTCGGCATCGTCCGTTCCCTGGGTGTGTACGGCGTCCTGGGGACCCTTGCGATCCCGTCCCGCCCGCGAGGACCAGCGACCGCCGCCCGGTCACGGAGGTGTTCCGTGCTCCCCGGGCGCAGGGCAGGGGCGACGTTGCCCCCGCGAGCTATCGCGCTGATCACGCCACCAAGGCTATCGCTCCTGACAGGGGGCCCGTCATGAGCCGTATGTGTACAAAACCCGGTGCCGAACTTTGACGTTCTGCACAGGGGCGAAACGCCTCACAAGACACTAGAGACCACCTTTCCCCTTCATCCCGCACTGTCCCTCCTCTCCCGGTGCGGGCCCCCTTGGCAAGCGCGTCCGGTGGAGGCACGTTGCCGACATGACAGCCAGAATCCTCATCGTCACCGGCGACGCGGCCGAGTCGCTGGAGGTCCTTTACCCCTACCAGCGCCTGCGCGAGGAGGGCTACGAGGTCCACATCGCGGCCCCGGCCCGCAAGCGGCTGCGGTTCGTCGTCCACGACTTCGAACCCGGCTTCGACACCTACACCGAGAAGCCCGGCTACACCTGGCCCGCCGACCTGGCCTTCGCCGAGGTCGAACCCAGTCAGTACGCGGCCCTGGTCATCCCCGGCGGCCGGGCCCCGGAGTACCTGCGCAACGACCCCGAGCTGCGCAAGATCCTCAAGTCCTTCTTCGACGCCGCCAAGCCCGTCGCCCAGATCTGCCACGGCCCCCTGCTCACCGCCGCGGTCGACGGCCTGCGCGGCCGGCGTGTCACGGCGTATCCGGCGCTGGAACCGGACATGCAGTCCGCCGGCGCCGAGTTCCAGGACGCGGAGGCGGTGGTGGACGGCACCCTGGTGTCCGCACGGGCCTGGCCGGACCATTCGGCGTGGATGCGGGAGTTCCTCACGGTGCTGAGGGCCAAGGCACCGGTGACATGAGGTCGGTCGTGGTGGCCGTCGGCGATCAGGCCGCCAGCCGCTCGGCCTCCACGACCGCCTCCGCCAGGGTGTCCACCACCGGCACGCCGACCTCCTCGAGGCTGGCCCGTCCGTGCGAGCCCCCGGTGTAGAGCACGGCCCGCGCACCCACGTGCATCGCGGCCACCGCGTCGTCCGCGGCGTCCCCGATCACCACCGTCCGCCCGGGATCGACACCGCGCAGCGACGCCAGGTGCCGCACCATGTGCTCGGCCTTGCTGCCGCCGGACGGCCCGGTCCGCCCGTCGACGCGTATGAAGTGCGCCTCGATCCCGAACCCGCGCACCAGCGGAACCAGTTCGTCGTGCCCGTACATGCTCAGGATCGACTGGCTGCGCCCCGCAGACGTCCACCCGGCGAGCAGCTCCACCGCCCCCTCGGCCAGCCCGCACCGCACCCGGTGCTCGGCGTAGTACCGGTGGAAGACCTCGTCCATGAGCTCCCACTCGGCGTCCGTGGGCAGCCGCCCCAGCAGCCGCTCGTAGAACTTGGGCACCGGCACGCAGTACAGCGCCCGGTACTGCTCCATGGTGATCGGCTCCAGGCCCAGCTCGGCGAACGCCGCGTTGGTCGCCCCGATGATCGCGTCGTTGTCGTGGAACAGCGTCCCGTTCCAGTCCCACACGATGTGTGCCCCTGCTTGCATCCCCATGCGGAAAACCTACCCGCCGCCACTGACAATGAAGAGGCCGGTGGATCGAGAAGAGCGGAGGCGCTCAGTCCGCGAGCCCGACGAGATGCGGGATCTCCTGCGTCGCGTACCACAGCAGCTCGTGGTCCTCGGCCCCGTCCACCACGAACTGCGCGTCGTCGTCCCCGCCGTCCGCCGCCTCCAGCGCCTCGGCCGCGGCGGCCACGTCCGCCTCGGCGTCCTCCAGGTCGACGTGCACGGCGGCCGCCTTGGCCAGCGCCACGGCTGCGGCGACCCGCACCTCGCCCAGCGCGGCCGGGTCGAGCCCACGGTCGGGGTCGGCGGACGCGGCGCCGTCCGGCACGTCGACGGCGACCACGACCCGGCGGCGCGCGGCGCCGGGATCGGCGGCCAGCAGCCGCAGCGAGGCCAGCGCGGCACGGTTGAGCGCCGCGTACTCCAGTTCCTCGATGTCGTCGGACAGGTACCACTCGCGCAACGCGGGCGTGACGGCGTAGGCGACGAACGGTCCGCCGGCCAACTCACCCGTCTTGTACGCCTCGGCGAGCCCGGGGAGGGTCAGGGGGACGTAGACGCGCATGCTGGCCGCTTTCCTGTTCGTCGGGGTCGAGGGACCGTGCGGAGGGCCTTCAGGATACGCGCGGGGGTCCCCTTTCGAGTTCCCACCCGTGACGCCCGGGCCGTCCACCCGCGTCCCGCGATTCACCCCCCGTCCTCGCGCGAGCACAGGCTTCCGGGCCCCTCGATCACTCTGATAGGTGAACTCTTCTGCCGCCCCGACGCGGACGCGCCCTTCCTTGCCGCCACCGGCCACGGCCCCGTACAAGATCCCCAACGCCAAGTTACCGACCGGTACCGCCGGTCTCGCGAACCGAGGAAACGGGGACTTCCATGCACAAGGTCATGACCAGGACCGCCCAGCGCCGCCCGGGCTCCCGCCCGCCGGCCCGCCAGGACTCCCGCCGCCCCGCGGGGGCCCCACCCCGCATCCCGGGCGGCAGCCCGGCACGCACGACACCGGGAGACGGCCGCCCGCCTCGTCCCCGCGCCACCGGCACCGGGCCGAGCGACTCCCGCCCACCCACGGCCCCGGCCGGCACCGCCGCCATCACCCGCACCACGGCCGGCACCGCACCGGTCCCCGAGGCCCCGACGATCCCCTCCCGGCCGGACCCCGTGCCCCAGGACCGGCCCGACACCGGCACCCCCGCCCCCACCGTCCCCGCCCAGGCGCGCCGTCTGCCCCCTGCCCAGCCCCGCCCCACCGATGTCTTCGCCGACCTGCTCCTCGCCGTGCTGAGCGGTCAGCGGCCGGTTCACTCGATGCTCCGGCACACCGCGGGCCGCGCCTACGACGAACTGGCCTGGCTCGCCGAACGCGGCCCCCTGCGCGCCCGCGGCACCCGCCCGGTCGTCCGCGACATCGGCTACTACGAGGCCCGCCCCGGCGCCGTCGAGGTCTTCGCCCGCATCGGCGCCGGCGACCAGCTGCGCGCCATGGCCTTCCGCCTGGAACGGGGCCACGACCTGCGCTGGCGCTGCACGGCGGTGGAACTGGGCGGCGCCCGCCCGCCACTGCCGGCCGACGACGCCTGACTCCGCGGGCACCGCGTACGCCGAAGGGCCGGGCCACCCTGGGGTGACCCGGCCCTTCGAGCCGCTACGGTGCCGCCGGCCCCGTCACTGCCGCCGTCGGCCGATCCTTCGCTTACTACTTCTTGCGGCGCCGTCCGCCACGCGCCTGCTTGCGGCGCTCCGCGCGCGTGAGGCCGTCGGCCTCGGAGCGCACCGGCTCCTCGTCGCCGACGAAGTCGCCCTCGATGGTGCCGCCCTCGCCGTCCACGGTCGGCGCGGAGAAGTGGAGGTTACGGCGCTGCGGCGCGTCAAGGCCCTTGGCGCGGATCTCCGGGCGGGCACCCGCCTGCGCCGGCACCACGTCCTGCTTCTGCATGTCGACCGGCGCCGCGTCCTCGACCGGGACCTCCTCGACCTGCTGCTCGACCTGGACCTCCAGGTTGAACAGGTAGCCGACGGACTCCTCCTTGATGCCCTCCATCATCGCGGTGAACATGTCGAAGCCCTCGCGCTGGTACTCGACCAGCGGGTCCTTCTGCGCCATCGCGCGCAGGCCGATGCCCTCCTGGAGGTAGTCCATCTCGTAGAGGTGCTCGCGCCACTTGCGGTCCAGGACCGACAGCACGACCCGGCGCTCCAGCTCGCGCATGATCTCGGAGCCGAGCTGCGCCTCGCGCGCCTCGTACTGCTCGTGGATGTCGTCCTTGATGGACTCGGAGATGAACTCGGCGGTCAGACCGGCCCGGTCACCGGCCGCGTCCTCCAGCTCCTCGATGGTGACCTTCACCGGGTAGAGCTGCTTGAAGGCGCCCCACAGCCGCTCCAGGTCCCAGTCCTCGGCGAAGCCCTCGGCGGTCTCCGCGGCGATGTAGGCGTCGATCGTGTCGTCCATGAAGTGCACGACCTGCTCCTGCAGGTCCTCGCCCTCCAGGACACGGCGCCGCTCGCCGTAGATGACCTCGCGCTGGCGGTTGAGGACCTCGTCGTACTTCAGGACGTTCTTACGGGTCTCGAAGTTCTGCTGCTCGACCTGCGACTGCGCGGAGGCGATCGCGCGCGTGACCATCTTGTTCTCGATCGGCACGTCGTCGGGGACGTTCGCCATCGACATCACGCGCTCGACCATCTGGGCCTTGAAGAGCCGCATCAGGTCGTCGCCGAGGGAGAGGTAGAAACGGGACTCGCCGGGGTCGCCCTGACGGCCGGAACGGCCGCGCAGCTGGTTGTCGATACGGCGCGACTCGTGCCGCTCGGTGCCCAGCACGTACAGACCGCCGAGGTCCTCGACCTCTTCCTTCTCGGCCTTGACCGCCTGCTCGGCCCGCTCCAGGGCGGCGGGCAGGGCCTGCGCCCACTCCTCGATGTGCTCCTCGGGGTCGAGGCCGCGCTGGCGCAGCTCCGCCTCGGCGAGGTCCTCGGGGTTGCCGCCGAGCTTGATGTCCGTACCACGGCCGGCCATGTTGGTGGCCACGGTGACGGCGCCCTTGCGACCGGCCTGGGCGACGATCGTCGCCTCCCGGTCGTGCTGCTTGGCGTTGAGGACCTCGTGCTGGATGCCGCGCTTGGACAGCTGCTGCGAGAGGTACTCGGACTTCTCGACCGACGTCGTACCGACGAGGATCGGCTGGCCCTTCTCGTGCTTCTCCGCGATGTCGTCGACGACCGCCTCGAACTTGGCGACCTCGGTGCGGTAGATCAGGTCCGACTGGTCCTTGCGGACCATCGGCTTGTTCGTGGGGATCGGGACCACGCCGAGCTTGTAGATCTGGTGGAACTCGGCGGCCTCGGTCATCGCCGTACCGGTCATGCCCGAGAGCTTGCTGTAGAGGCGGAAGAAGTTCTGCAGGGTGATCGTGGCGAGCGTCTGGTTCTCGTCCTTGATGTCCACCCCTTCCTTCGCCTCGATCGCCTGGTGCATGCCCTCGTTGTAGCGGCGGCCGGCGAGGATACGGCCGGTGTGCTCGTCGACGATCATGACCTCGCCGTCGATGACGACGTAGTCCTTGTCCTTCTTGAAGAGCTCCTTGGCCTTGATGGCGTTGTTCAGGTAGCCCACCAGAGGCGTGTTCACCGACTCGTAGAGGTTGTCGATCCCCAGCCAGTCCTCGACCTTGCTGACGCCGGACTCGTGGATGGCGACCGTGCGCTTCTTCTCGTCTACGTCGTAGTCGCCGGTCTCCTCCATGCCCTTGAGGGGGTTGCCCGCCTCGCCCTTCTTCAGGCGCAGGACCAGCTTGGCGAAGTCGCCGTACCACTTGGTGGCCTGGTCGGCCGGACCGGAGATGATCAGCGGCGTACGGGCCTCGTCGACGAGGATGGAGTCGACCTCGTCGACGATGGCGTAGTTGTGGCCGCGCTGGACGAGCTCGTCCTTGGACCACGCCATGTTGTCGCGGAGGTAGTCGAAGCCGAACTCGTTGTTCGTGCCGTACGTGATGTCGCAGTTGTACTGCTCGCGGCGCTCGGCCGGCGTCATGTTGGCGAGGATGCAACCGACGGACAGGCCGAGGAACTTGTGGACGCGGCCCATCATCTCGGAGTCGCGCTCGGCCAGATAGTCGTTGACCGTGATGAGGTGGACGCCGCGGCCCGAGAGCGCGTTGAGATAGGCGGGCAGGGTACCGACGAGCGTCTTGCCCTCACCGGTCTTCATCTCGGCGACGTAGCCGAGGTGCAGGGCGGCGCCACCCATCATCTGCACGTCGTAGTGACGCTGGCCCAGTACGCGCTTGGCGGCCTCGCGCACCGTGGCGAACGCCTCGGGCAGCAGGTCGTCGAGGGCCTTGTCGATGATGTCGTCGTGCTTGGACTCGTCGGGCTCGTCCGCGAGAGCCTCGGCGATCCGCGCCTTGTAGTCATCGGTGAGGGCCCGCAGCTCGGCGTCGGAGAGGTCGACGAAGTCCTCTTCGATGGAGTTGACCTGGTCCGCGATGCGGTGCAGCTTGCGCAGGATCTTGCCTTCGCCTGCACGCATGATCTTCGAGAGGACGGACACGGGGGTTGGTCTCCTTGCCGGTCGGGCCTGGGACGGTCGGTTTCCATTTGACTCACTGAGCAACGGCCATCGTATGCGAGGACCCGGCCAAGCCGGGAGCCTGCTGTGACGACGACCGCCCAGCACTCCGCGCACCGCTTCAAATCTTGTTCAAAGCGGCCGACGGACGGGTTCACAGGGGACAACGGACGGGCCCCGCGGATGGTGCCGGACCGGACCGTGAATTGCGCGAATTGTGATCACCCGCTCACGCACGGCAAAAAGATGGCGTCTTCGCGCGGCCTCCGCGCAGAATCGGCCGATGGAACCCGTGACGCTCACGACCGCCCGTCTCCTTCTGCGCGAGGTCGGCCCGCAGGACACCGACGCGGTGTTCGCCGCCGTCCAGGACCCGGAGATCCAGCGCTGGACGATGGTCCCCTCGCCCTATCTCCTGGAACACGCGCGCAGTTTCACCGGGGAGATCGCCCCGAAGGGCTGGGAGAGCGGTTCGTTGCTCACCTTCGGTCTGTTCCTCCCCGAAGGTGAGGAACTGGTGGGCATGCTGGACCTCGCCATGCGGTCGTTGAGCACCGCCGAGATCGGGTACTGGGGGACGCGGGAACACCGCGGCAACGGCTATGTCACCGAGGCCGTCGTCGAGGTCTGCCGCTGGGCCTTCACCCGGCTGTCCGTCGACCGCGTGGAATGGCGCGCCGAAGTCGGCAACCACCCCTCGCGGGCGGTGGCGGAGCGCGCGGGCTTCGTCATGGAGGGCCTCCTGCGCGCCGCGATCGTCCACGGCGGCGTACGCCGCGACGCGTGGGTGGGCGGCCTGCTGCCGTCGGACCTGGGGCTGCCGTCGACGGCGCCGTACCTGCCGGCACAGGTGTCGTCGAGCTGACCCGCGGGCCGTCGGGCCGTGCCCCGCGGCGAAACCACCAGCTCACCGCCCCTTGTCAGTGCCGCCCTCTAAGGTGCCGACCATGACGACCCCGCGTCCCACCACCGACCTCTCGGCGGACGAGGCCCGCCGCATCGCCCTTCGCGCCCAGGGCTTCCTCGGCGCCCCCGACCGCCGGGGCGGTGTCCGCGGTGTCCTGCGCCATCTCGGCGCGGTCCAGCTGGACACGATCTCGGTCCTGGCCCGCTCCCACGAGCTCGTCCCGTACGCCCGCCTGGGCGCGGTCGGCCGCAAGACGGTGGAGGACGCCTACTGGAACACCGCCGCGTCGGGTGAGCCCCACGCCTTCGAGTACTGGTCCCACGCCGCGTGCATCCTCCCGGTCGAGGAGTGGCCCCACTTCGCGTTCCGCCGCCGCGCCTACCGGGCCCGCCCGCACTGGAACCACGACCTGCCCGACGGCGCCTATGAGCAGGTCATCAAGCAGCTGCGCGCCGAAGGCCCGCTGACGGCCACGGAGTTGGGCGGGGCCAAGCGCACGAGCGAGTGGTGGGACTGGTCCGGCGCGAAGGTCGCCGTCGAGCGCGCGCTGATGTACGGCGAGGTGGTGTGCGTACAGCGCCGCGGCTGGAAGCGGGTGTACGACCTTGCCGAGCGCGCGGTCCCGGACGCCCTGCTGCACGACGAGCTGGACGACGCGGAGTGCCTGCGCCGGCTCGTCCGCCTGGCGGGCCAGTCCCTGGGCGTAGGCACGCGCGCGGACATCGCCGACTACCACCGTCTCAAGGGCGAGCAGGTGGACGCGGTGATCGCCGACTCGGGTCTGGTGCCGGTCGCGGTCGAGGGCTGGTCCAAGCCGGCCTGGGCCGATCCCGCCGCCCTGGAGACGCCCGCGCGCGGCCGCCACCGCACCACGCTGCTGTCGCCGTTCGACTCCCTCGTCTGGGAACGGGCGCGTACGGAACGGATCTTCGGCTTCACCCACCGCCTGGAGGCCTACGTCCCCAAACCCAAGCGGGTGTACGGCTACTTCGCGATGCCGGTCCTGGCCGGCGGCCGTCTCGTCGGCCGGGTGGACCCGGCCCGCGAGGGCGCGACGCTGGTCGCCAGGCAGGTCACCCTGGACGGCCCGAAGGCGGTGCCGGCCGTCGCGGAGGCACTGGTCGAGGCGGCGAGCTGGGTGAACTGCACGAGCGTGCGCGTGGAGCGCGTCGACGCCCCCGAGCTGCACACGCCCCTCGCCAAGGAGGTGACGCGGGCCCTGGCCACGGCCATGCGCTGACCGCGGCCACCGCCCGTCAGCGGATCTCGAGGATCTTCTCCCGCATCGCGTAGACCACCGCCTCCATCCTGGAGTGCAACTGCAGCTTCTCCAGGATGTTGCGCACATGGTTCTTCACGGTGTTCTCGGAGATGAACAACTCCTTGGCGATGTCACGGTTGTTCATTCCCGTGGCGACCAGCTTGAGGACTTCCAGCTCACGGTCGGTCAGACGCGGTGCCGGCACCAGCCGGCGCTCGTCGGTCCGCTGGATCATCGACTTGAACTCCGTGAGGAGCTTCGACGCCATCGACGGACTGATCTGCGACTGCCCGTCGGCGACGGCTCGGATGGCCGTGGCCACCTCGTCGGTGGAGATCTCCTTCAGCAGGTAACCGGTCGCGCCCGCCTTGATCGCATCGTAGAGGTCGGCCTCCTCGTCGCTGATCGTCAGCATGATGATCTTGGCGCTGGGTGCGACCTCCTTGATGGAGGTGCACGCCTCGATCCCGCCCCGCTTGGGCATCCGCACGTCCATCAGGATGATGTCGGGCAGCAGGTCCGCGGCCTTGTCGACGGCCTCGGCGCCGTCCCCGGCCTCCCCGACGACCTGGATGTCCTCCTCGGCCGCGAGCACGATCTCCAGGCCACGGCGGAAGAGGGCGTGGTCGTCCACGACAAGGACTCTGATCGGCTCCTTGCGTGGAGAGCCCGCGTCCGGGCCCATGCCGACGACGCCGCCGTCGGCATCCTCGTCACGCATCGGTCCGAAGCTGTCCGCCATCGTTCCTCCCCCTGAAGGCTGTGGCCTGTGGTGCTGTGCCAACGCCAACCCAAGGCAACGGCCCACCGGTTGGGCCATTGCGGCCATGATTCCATGCCCGGCCGACAACGCGGTGACAGAGCGGGGCGCGAAGTGGTCGCACACCGGTGCCCCTGGGGGCGCACAGGCGCTCCAGGGGCACCGGCTCGACTGTCGGACGCGTGGGTCAGCCGCCCAGCGTGCCGCCGGGCGCGGGAGAGTGCGCCTGGGCGACCATCGGGTCCGTGCTGAGGTGGATGACGCCGTAGTCGTAGGCGTGCCGTCGGTAGACGACACTCGGTTCCTTCGTCTCGGAGTCGACGAACAGGTAGAAGTCGTGTCCGACCAGTTCCATCTCGTAGAGGGCCTGGTCGAGAGTCATGGGGGAGGCGACGTGGGTCTTCTCGCGAACGACGAGGGGGCCTTCGCCCTTCACTTCCAGCGAGCCGATCTTCTTCGTGGGTACGCCGTCCGGCTCTTCCTCGTGAACGGCGAGGCCGTTGCCGTTCAGCGTCGCCGCGCCCGGGACGTGGTCGGGGACCTCGGCCGCCGAGATCCTGCGCGCACCACGCCGTGAGAACCGCTTGTCGTGCTGCTTGCGCAGCCGGGCGTCCAGCTTCTCCGCCGCCAGGTCGAGCGCCGCGTACGGATCGCTTGCCGCTGCCTCCGCCCTGATCACCGGACCGCGGGAGCGGAGCGTGATCTCCACTCGGTCGCAGCGGTCGGCCTGTCGGGGGTTGGGCTCCTTGGACACCTCGACGTCGAGGCTGATCACCTTGCCATCGAGCTTCTGGATCTTCTCCAGCTTCAGCTTCTCGGCCACGTGCTTCCGGAACCGCTCGGGCACCTCGGTCTTGCGGCCCTTGACGACGATGTCCACGCAGAACTCCGTTCCCGGATCGCTCCGCCTCGCTGCGGAGCGTCTCCCTTTTGCACCAGGTTCCGGTCCTCCGGAACCACGGACTCGGTGACTTCCACCTCCTCCCCCGCGGGCAAGATCTCCACTCCACCGCCACGGGTGATAGTTGAAAACCCGCGGCACGGCATTCGTCCGTGAGAGGTGTGGCCTGCGCCTTTCTCTCACAACCGAACATATCTCGCCCGGACGGATGTCGTCACCCTCTACTGCGGCGTACCTCCGTTCAGGTGAATTGACCGTCTCATTACCTGCAACGATGCAAGTCAGAGGTCAGTTCCGGTTTATTTCGAAAGAATCCGAAGGCGCGGCGACCACGGCCGCGTGGATGACGTCGTCCGCGCCGGCCGTGCCCGCCATTCCCGGCTGGCCGGGCCTCCGTCCGGCTTCCCGCTCCACCGGTCCGGCCGCCCGTTCTCCTCTGCCTTCCCGAGTCCCGGCCGTATACACGGCGTTCGTCGACTCGTCGTACGAAATCAGCCCTGCCTTCACGGCGCGCGCCGCCTCCGCCAAGGAGGCACCGGTCGTCATCAGGTCGTCGACGAGCACCACCCGGCCCTCCCGCAGCAGCCGCGCGGCCCCCGGCGCCACGGCCAGCGCGCCCGCCAGATTCTGCTGCCGCCGACGGGAGTTGAGCCCCGACTGGTCGGCCACGGCACGGCGCTGCCGCAGCACCGCGACCACCCGTGCGGACAGCCCGTCCCGCCGCAACTCCCCCGCCGCGGCGAGGGCGATCCTCCTGGCCGGATCATGTCCCCGCGCCCGCACCGCCGCCCTCGCGGACGGCACCGGGACGAGCAGCACCGGAGCGTCGGCGGCCCCGCCCCGCACCAGCCCCGCCCGCACAGCACCCGCGAGCGCCGCGCCCAGGGGTGCCGCCAGGGCCAGAGCGCCCCGTTCCTTGTGGGCCAGCAGTAGGGCCCGTACCTCGTCCGCGTACCGTGCGGCCGCGTGCACCACGGGCAGCCCGTCCGGCTCGGGCACCGGGCGCACCCGGCCCGGCCCGCCCGCGCTCAGAGCGGCACGGCACTTCGGGCAGAGCACCGTGCGAGACCGCCCGCAGCCGCCGCACTCGGCCGGCAGCACCAGGTCGGTGAGGTCCTGCCACCACCCCCGCATGCCGTCCACTGTGCCCGTGTCGGGGGCGCGCCGCAGGCCCTGTGGAAAACCCCCTGTGGACAAACCCACCACCGCCCGGCCCGCCGGGCGCGGCAGCGGCCGGCTCAGCCGGGATAGACGGGCGCCGACCCGTCCGTGACGAGCTTCTGCCACTGCCCACCGGACGGCAGCCGCACGATCCCGTCCTCCGAGTACGCCACCAGCGGCAGCCCGTCGTCGGACTCGGCGGCGGTGATCTCCTTGACACCGGTGAGGGCCGCGGGCGCGGGTCCCTCAGGGGTGGAGCCGTCGACCTGGACGTACCGCATGGTCTGCACTCCGCCGTGCTCGCGCCCGACCACCACGAGCCGGCTGTCGCCGGCCCAGGACATGGCCGTCACGTCCTCCAACTCCGGTGCCGCGGGCCGCGGTTCGAGCACCGAGACCGTGGGCTTGCCGCCGTCCGTGCCGCGCTCGATCCGCCCGATCACCAGGGACTTCTCGGAGCCCTTCGCCACCACCAGCGCGACCCGCACCCCGTCGGCGGCCACCCGGACGTCCTCGATCCGGCCGTCCAGCCCGGGCGTCTTCACCTCCAGCGGCTCGCCCGCACCGCCGCCCTCGCGGACGGCACCGGGACGAGCAGCACCGGAGCGTCGGCGGCCCCGCCCCGCACCAGCCCCGCCCGCACAGCACCCGCGAGCGCCGCGCCCAGGGGTGCCGCCAGGGCCAGAGCGCCCCGTTCCTTGTGGGCCAGCAGTAGGGCCCGTACCTCGTCCGCGTACCGTGCGGCCGCGTGCACCACGGGCAGCCCGTCCGGCTCGGGCACCGGGCGCACCCGGCCCGGCCCGCCCGCGCTCAGAGCGGCACGGCACTTCGGGCAGAGCACCGTGCGAGACCGCCCGCAGCCGCCGCACTCGGCCGGCAGCACCAGGTCGGTGAGGTCCTGCCACCACCCCCGCATGCCGTCCACTGTGCCCGTGTCGGGGGCGCGCCGCAGGCCCTGTGGAAAACCCCCTGTGGACAAACCCACCACCGCCCGGCCCGCCGGGCGCGGCAGCGGCCGGCTCAGCCGGGATAGACGGGCGCCGACCCGTCCGTGACGAGCTTCTGCCACTGCCCACCGGACGGCAGCCGCACGATCCCGTCCTCCGAGTACGCCACCAGCGGCAGCCCGTCGTCGGACTCGGCGGCGGTGATCTCCTTGACACCGGTGAGGGCCGCGGGCGCGGGTCCCTCAGGGGTGGAGCCGTCGACCTGGACGTACCGCATGGTCTGCACTCCGCCGTGCTCGCGCCCGACCACCACGAGCCGGCTGTCGCCGGCCCAGGACATGGCCGTCACGTCCTCCAACTCCGGTGCCGCGGGCCGCGGTTCGAGCACCGAGACCGTGGGCTTGCCGCCGTCCGTGCCGCGCTCGATCCGCCCGATCACCAGGGACTTCTCGGAGCCCTTCGCCACCACCAGCGCGACCCGCACCCCGTCGGCGGCCACCCGGACGTCCTCGATCCGGCCGTCCAGCCCGGGCGTCTTCACCTCCAGCGGCTCGCCCGCACCGTGCTGGAGCACCAGCAGCCGGGCGTTGTCGGGATCACGGTCGGCGACCCAGAGGTCTCCTTGCGCGTCCCAGCTCGGCGCGGTCAGCCGGTCCTCGCTCGTCGGGCCGTGGCTCGTCAGCGCGGGGTTGCCGAGCGCTTCGTCCGACACCAGCGAGGCGACGTACAGCCGGCTGCCGTCGGCGCCGACGGCAGCCGCGGTGCGCTCGTCACGCGACACGGCGACCGACCGCAGCTCCTTGGCGTTGTCGCCCAGCGGCCCGGGCACGGGCACCGGATCGGCCTTGGTGCTCCGGTTGCCCGCGGCGATCCGCACCAGCCGGCTCTTGTTCTCGACGAAGTACAGGAAGCCGGGCGTCTGCGCCGAACCCCGTGCGGCGACGTCGCCGCTCCGGTCCTCGCCGAGCGAGCACAGCCGCCTGCTGCCGGACCGCAGAGAGACCTGTTCCACCGCGGGCGCGAAGTTCTGCACCGTGAACAGGAGCTGGGCCGCCATCTCGTTGCAGCGGTCCGGCCCGACTCGGGCCGCGTTCTTGTTCAGCGGCACGGTCAGCGTGTTCTGGTCGTCCGGCGCCAGCGAGGTGACGCCCTTCTGCAGCGCCGATCCGGTGGGGAAACTCGTGCGCACCACCTGGTCGAGCCAGCGCGTGGGGCCGCTGAGCAGCGAACGCACCATCTCCGTCACGGGGTCCACCCGCCTGCGTACGAACACCGGGTCCGCCACCGCGGTCGGGTGCGTCGCCCCGGCGGCGGTGTCGACGGCGAAGAAGTACTTGTTGACGGACATGTAGTTGCGCTGGAAGTCCGACTTCCCCATGACTACGCCCTGCGGCAGCCGGTCGATGCGCCACTGCTGGGTCTTCTTGTCCTTCACGAGGTGCACCAGCGACGCGTAGGGCCCGCTGTCCGGCGCGTACGACTGCTGCGTGTCCACCCTGGCGACCCTGGTGCCGTTCAGCGTGTACGACAGCTCGTCGGAGTCGTCCCTGGCGTCCGAGCGGCGGTTGGTGGCGGTGCCCGGCCCGTCCGCGAGGACCGTGGTGGACAGCTCCGGCTGCCAGGTCCGCGACGCCGTACCGGTCAGGTACTGCCGCGCCGTCGAGTAGTCCGGATCGTCACTGGTCAGGGCCTCCAGGAAGCCCGACACGATCTCCTGGGGCTGCGCGTTCTCCTGCGGCGGCATGGCGAACACCCGCACCTGGGTGTCCTGCTGCGGCGTGGAGTCGACCCCGCGCAGATCCCCGTTGTCGGGCATCGACGCGCACCCGGCCAGCACGACGACGCCCAGGGCGCCGTACGCCAGCGCGCGCAGCGGTCTGCGCCGGGCGCCCCCCTCGCGGTCAGCGCCCACGGAATGCCTCCCCCTGCTTCCTCGACTCCTCCGGCCCGGCCTCCGGGCGGCTCGGGGTCTCATTCCGTGCCCCCTCGGCGGGGGGCGTGTCGTCCTGGTGCAGCCGTGCGCCGGACGCGGGCCGGGACACCACGCGTGCGCCGTTGCCGGGCAACGCCGTGGGGTCGGCCGTGGCGGTCACGCCGTTCCGCCTCGGGGTGATCGTCGGTATCTGGTCTCCGGCGGGCTGTACGGGCACGGTGGCGGCCTTCTCGGCGCCTCCGCGCGGCAAGCCGGCGTCGTCGAGTCCGCGGTTGCGGCGCGAGTCCTTCGGCTCCAGCGGAATCGGCGATCCCCGCAGCGGCTCGTCCGCGGTCCGCGGCAGCGTCAGCCGGAACTGCGACCCGCCGCCCGGCTCGCCCCACGCCTGCAGCCAGCCGCCGTGCAGCCGGGCGTCCTCCAGGGCGATCGACAGCCCCAGACCCGTACCGCCGGTGGTACGCGCGCGTGCCGGGTCGGCCCGCCAGAAGCGGCTGAACACGCGCGTGGCCTCGCCGGGCTTGAGTCCGACGCCGTAGTCGCGCACCGCGACGGCGACCGCCCCGCCCGCCGAGGCGAGCTTGACGACGACGTCCTTGCCCTCGCCGTGCTCCACGGCGTTGACGACGAGGTTGCGCAGCACCCGCTCCACCCGGCGGGCGTCCGCCTCGGCGACGACGGGCTGCTGGTCGCCGACGACCCGTACCGTCGTGCCCTTGCGCTCGGCGAGCGGCTCGGCCCCGCTCACGACCCTGCGCACGACCTCCCGCAGGTCTATCGGCTCCGCCTCCAGGGCCGCCGCGCCGGCGTCGAAGCGGCTGATCTCCAGCAGGTCGGCGAGCAGCGACTCGAACCGGTCCAGCTGGTCGGCCAGCAGCTCCGCCGACCGCGCGGTCACCGGATCGAAGTCCTCGCGTGCCTCGTGGATGACGTCCGCGGCCATCCGCACGGTCGTCAGCGGCGTCCGCAGTTCGTGCGACACGTCGGAGACGAACCTCCGCTGCATCCGCGACAGGTCCTCCAGCTGCTGGATCTTCAGCTGCAGGTTCTGCGCCATCTTGTTGAACGCCTCGCCCAGCCGGGCGATGTCGTCCTCACCGGTGACCTTCATACGCTCCTGCAGCCGCCCCGCGGACAGCCGCTCGGCGATCCCGGCGGCCATCCGCACGGGCGTGACCACCTGCCGCACCACGAGCCAGGCGATGGCCCCGAGCAGCACCACGACGAACAGCCCGGCGGTCGCGAGGGTGCCCTTGACCAGGCTGAGCGACTTCTCCTCCTGCGTGAGCGGGAAGAGGTAGTAGAGCTGGTACGGGTCGCCGTTCGGGTCGTTGACCTGCTTGCCGATGACCAGGGCGGGCTGGGAGTCCTTGTTGTTGCTGTAGACGATGCGGGTGTAGCTCTGTGCGGCCGTCGGGTTGTCGTTGATCCGCGCGCGCAGGTCCTCGGGGACGCTGGCGGAGGGGTCGACGTAGCCGGAGGCCCGCGGTCCGCGGCCGCCGCCGCTGTCGTCGCCGGCGGGCAGCGTCACCACGTCGAAGGCGCCCTGTCCACCGCTGGACAGCGACGACACGAGGCCGCTCATCCACGGGATGACGCTCTGGGAGGGACGGCCGTCGGACGTGGTGCCGTCGGCCGAGGTGCCGTTGTCGCCGGTGCCCGCCGCGGCCTCGTCGGCACTCTGCTTGGCCACCGCGAATCCGCCGGCGGCCTGGCTCTGCGAGGCCTTCACCTTGGCGTCCAGCAGACCGTTGCGGACCTGCCCGATCACGACGAAGCCGAGCAGCAGCACCACGCCCAGCGACATCAGCAGGGTGGTGGCGACGACCTTGAGCTGGATGTTGCGCCGCCACAGCCGCATGACGGGCAGCAGCGGCCGCCGCACCCAGCGCATGAACAGCCGCAGCACGGGGCTGCCCTGGACGCCGCCCTGCAGCAGCCCGCCCTCCATCAGGCGTCCCCAGCGGGAACCCGCCGTCTTCCGGCCGACAGGCCGCCCCGCGCGGGCCCCTGCCGGCCCGGGCGCCGAAGCGGCACTGTCACCGGTCATGTCAGCTCGGTCCTGCCTTGTACCCCACGCCACGGACGGTCACCACGATCTCCGGCCGCTCCGGGTCCTTCTCGACCTTGGAACGCAGCCGCTGCACGTGAACATTCACAAGCCGGGTGTCGGCGGCGTGGCGGTATCCCCACACCTGCTCGAGCAGCACCTCGCGCGTGAACACCTGCCAGGGCTTGCGCGCCAGCGCGACGAGCAGGTCGAACTCCAGCGGCGTCAGCGCGATCGACTGCCCGTCCCGCTTCACGGAGTGCCCGGCCACGTCGATCACCAGGTCGCCGATGGCCAGCTGCTCCGGCGCGGGCTCCTCGGACCTCCTGAGCCGCGCCCTGATGCGGGCCACGAGCTCCTTCGGCTTGAACGGCTTGACGATGTAGTCGTCAGCCCCCGACTCCAGGCCCACCACCACGTCGACGGTGTCACTCTTGGCCGTGAGCATCACGATCGGCACACCCGACTCGGCCCTGATCAGACGGCACACCTCGATGCCGTCCCGCCCGGGCAGCATCAGGTCGAGCAGCACCAGATCGGGCTTGCTCTCCCGGAACGCGGCCAGCGCCTTGTCGCCGTCGGCTACGAAAGACGGCTCAAAACCTTCACCACGCAGCACGATGCCGAGCATCTCGGCAAGTGCGGTGTCGTCGTCGACGACAAGGACTCGTCCCTTCATAAACGACATCATCCCATTCTCATAACGGTGGTGAAGGTGCAGGTGAGCAGCGTCACTGGCCCGTGACGATAGTCGTATCCGGGCGTCACTGTCTGCCCCTGTCCCGCGACGTCGACTTCGGCAGCATGTGTCGCCACCCAGAGTAGGCGCAGGTGGCGACATCACCTCGCCGGCGCCGTCGGGACAGAGGCCTCCCTTCGGCCGAGGCGCCGTCACCGCATGAGCTACGCCGACGCCGGGCGGGACCTGGCGCACAGCCCCGCGAGGGCCTCGGCGGTCACGGGCGAGACCACGCCCTCCTCCGTGACGATCGCGGTGACCAGCTCCGGCGGCGTCACATCGAACGCCGGGTTGTACGCCTGCGTGCCCAAAGGAGCCACCGGAATGCCGCCCCCCGCCTCCGCTCCCATCAGCGGCACCTGAGGCGCTGTGACCTCGGTCACCTCATGCCCGGGACGCTGCTCCACCTCGATGGACGCCCCGTCGGGGGTGTCCGGGTCGACCGTCGTCAGCGGTGCCACCACGATGAACGGCACATGGTGGTAGCGCGCCAGCACCGCCAGCGGATAGCTGCCCACCTTGTTCGCCACCGAGCCGTCCGCCGCGATGCGGTCCGCCCCGATCAGCACCGCGTCCACCTCACCGGCCGCGAACAGCGAGCCCGCCGCGTTGTCCGTGAGCAGGGTGTACGCCATCCCGTTGCGCGCCGCCTCGTATGCCGTCAGGCGGGCACCCTGCAGCAACGGACGGGTCTCGTCGACCCAGAGCCGCCGCAGCTGGCCCGTCCGGTGCGCCGCGAGTGCCACGGCGAACGCCGTCCCCTCCCCGCCCGACACCAGCGCTCCGGTGTTGCAGTGCGTGAGGATCCGGTACCCGCCTCCGGGCAGCAGCTCGTCGAGCAGGGCCAGCCCGCGCTCGGCCATCCGAGCGCTGGCCTCGGCGTCCTCCTCGTGCAGTGCCCGCGCCGCCGTCAGCGCCGCCGCCGCGGCCTGTTCGGGGTCGCCGCTCCTGGCGTACTCCGCACGGTGGGCGGCCTGCGCCCGGCGCACCCCGACGGCGAGGTTCACCGCGGTCGGCCGGGCTCCCGCCAGCGCCGTCGCGGCCTCGTCCACGTCGAAGCCGCGCACGGCGGCGAGCGCGACGCCGTACGCCCCCGCGATGCCGAGCAGCGGTGCCCCGCGCACGGCGAGCGACCGGATCGCCTCCACCAGCGCGGACGCGTCCGTACAGACCAGCTCGACCTCCTCGGCCGGCAGCCTTGTCTGGTCGAGAAGCACCACCACGGGGCCCTCGGGTGGCTCCTCCCAGCGGATCGCCGGGGTCTCGGTCGGTTTGCTGTCCTCGCCGTAATGCGCGTACTGATCAGCCATGCCGTCAGTCTGCCCCTTTTTCCGCAGACAATTGAAGGTGTGCAGCCCCTACCGCGGCCGGTACCAGGGCGAGCACCCCATGGCACGATGGCAGCCAACCTGCCGCCGCGACCGCGGACGGGCACCGTGAAGGAGCGACGATGAACGACACTCCGGGCTGGGCATCGCCCGGATCTGCCCCGTCCGACGGCCAGGAACCCGGCCCCTCCGGCCCTGCCGAGCCCCATGACCGCCCCGGCACGACGGATGCCGCCGGCCAGGCGGGCACCGATGCGCAGGACCAGGGCGTGAAGTGGTCCAAGGAGCAGCCTCCCGTCGGCCAGTGGTCCGCGCCCACCGGCCCCGCGAGCCCGGGCCAGACCCCGCCGCCCCCGCCGCCCGGCCCGGGCTGGGGCGGCCGGCCCGGCGGCAGCGGCGGTCCCGGCGGCCAGGGAGGTTACGGCGGCTACGGTCCCCCCGGCGGCTGGAACGGCGGTTGGGGCGGCGCCTGGGGCGGCCCTCCCCCCGCGGCCAAGCCCGGCGTGATCCCGCTCCGCCCGCTCGGCGTCGGCGAGATCCTCGACGGCGCGGTCTCCACGATGCGCACCTACTGGCGCACGGTCCTCGGCATCTCGCTCACCGTCGCGGTCGTCACCCAGGTCGCCGTCGTCCTGCTGCGGGGGTTCGCCCTCGACGACAACGCCACCGCGGACACCCTGAGCGACCCGAGCGCCAGCCTCAGCGAGGTCACCCGCGCCATGGGCGACACCATGGTGAACAGCGCCGTCATCTTCCTGATCTCGCTGATCGGCACGATCACGGCGACCGCGCTGCTGACGACGGTCACCAGCCGGGCCGTGCTCGGCAAGCCCGTCGCCATCGGCGAGGCCTGGCGTGACGCCCGCCCGCAGGTGCTCAAGCTGTTCGGCCTGATCTTCCTGCTGATGCTCATCACGTTCGGCATCATCTTCGGCGGCACGCTTCCCGGCATCCTCGTGGCCGTCTCCGGCGCGGGCACCGCGGGCGCCGCGCTTGCCGTCCTCGGCGGTCTCGGCGCGGGCGTCGTCGCCCTGTGGCTGATGATCCGCTTCTCGCTGGCCTCCCCCGCGCTGATGCTGGAGAAGCAGAGCATCGTCAAGTCGATGAGCCGCTCCGTGAAGCTGGTCCGCGGCTCCTGGTGGCGGATCTTCGGCATCCAGCTGCTCGCCACGGTCATCGCGAACATCGTCGCCTCGATCGTGGTCATCCCCTTCACCTTCATCGGCGCGGCGCTCGGCGGCGACGGCATCGTCGGCTTCCTCCAGAGCGGAGGCCACGTCGGCTGGACGTTCCTGATCATCAGCGGGATCGGCTCGGTGATCGGCTCCATGATCACGTTCCCGATCACGGCCGGCGTCACCGTGCTGCTCTACATCGACCAGCGCATCCGCCGCGAGGCCCTCGACCTCGACCTGGCCCGCGCCGCCGGCGTCCAGGGGTACGGCGCCGGCACCGGCTCGGGGAGCTGATGCGGTGAGTCCGACGGGGGGAGTTCTCACCATGGCGCCGGCACTGCCCCGCGCCGCAGGATCGGCCGTACGAGCCCTGCTGCGCGCCGGCGACACATCCCGGCTGGCGTCGGTGCGCTCCGGCGACGAGCCACCGGTGACGATCCCGCGCGACCCCGCGCGGGAAGCGGCCCGGCGCGAGCTGTCCAAGGGCATGTACCACGAGAACGACCCCAGCCTGTTCCAGCGCGCCCTCAACGCCTTCTGGGAGTGGATCGACAAGCTCTTCGGCTCGGCCGCCGCCGCGACGCCCGGGGGCGTGCTGGGCCTGGTGGTCATCGTCGTAGCCGTCCTGCTGGTCCTGGGCGCGCTCTGGTGGCGCCTGGGCACCCCGGGCCGCCAACCCACCTCCTCCGCCGCCCTGTTCGACGATCGGCCCCGCAGCGCCGCCGAGCACCGCGCGGCCGCCGAGGCACACGCCGCCCAGGGCCACTGGAACCAGGCCGTCCAGGAACGCATGCGGGCCATCGTCCGCTCCCTCGAGGAACGCGCCCTCCTCGACGTCCGCCCCGGTCGCACCGCCGACGAGGCCGCCGCCGAAGCGGGCCGCGCCCTGCCGTCCCACACGGACCGACTGCGCGCCGCGGCCCGGGACTTCGACGACGTCACGTACGGCGGCCGCAGGGCGAGCGAGATGTCGTACCACCGCATCGCCGAGCTCGACCGCGACCTCGAACGCGCCAAGCCCCAGCTCGCGAGCAGCACCCCCGGCACGGCGCCCCACACCCGCCAGGGAGAGGACGGATGACCGCCGAGGCCACCACGCTCCCCTCCACCTCGGTCTCGCCCACCGCCCGCCAGGTCTGGACCCGCGCGCGAGGCATCGCCCTCGCGGTGATCCTCGTCCTGGCCGCGGCCGTCGTCATCGCCGTGGTCCGCTCCGACGTCCGGCACGGCGAGCTCGACCCGCGCTCGGTCGATCCCTACGGCAGCCGCGCGGTCGCCGAGATCCTCGCCGACCACGGCGTCACCACTCGGGTGGTCACCACGCTGGCCGGGGCGCGCGCCGCGGCCTCGCCGAACACCACGCTCCTGGTCGCCGTCCCGGACCGGTTGACCCAGCGTCAGCAGAGCGCGCTGCACGCGGCGATCGCCGACTCCGGCGGCCGCACCGTCCTGGTCGCACCCGGCAGCTCCTCCATCGAGAAACTCGTCCCCGGTGTGACGGCGGACCCCGCCACGAGCTTCGACTCCACCCTCGCCCCCGACTGTGGACTGCCCGCCGCCCAGCGCGCCGGCAACGCCGACACCGGCGGCATCCGCTACACCACCACCCACCTCGACGCCGCCAAGTGCTACCGCAGCGAGCGCCTGGCCACCCTCCTGCGCATCCCGCAGACCTCCGGGGACGGCGACACCATCGTCCTCGGCGCGCCCGACATCCTCCTGAACGACCGTCTCGACAAGCAGGGCAACGCCTCGCTCGCCCTCCAACTCCTCGGCTCCCGCCCCCATCTGGTCTGGTACCTCCCCTCGCTCTCCGACTCCTCGGCCACCGACGGCGGCGAGAAGAGCTTCCTGGACCTGCTCCCCTCCGGCTGGCTCTGGGGCACCCTGCAGCTCTTCATCGCGGCCGCCCTCGCCGCCCTGTGGCGGGCACGCCGGCTCGGCCCCCTCGTGCCCGAAAATCTGCCGGTGGCGATCCGCGCCTCCGAAACCGTCGAAGGCCGCGCCCGTCTCTACCTCAAGGCCAACGCCCGCGACCGCGCCGCCACCGCTCTTCGCTCCACCACGCGCACCCGCCTCGCCCCGCTCGTAGGCGTCCCCGTCTCCCAGGCGCACGCGCCCGAGACCCTGCTTCCCGCCCTGTCCACCCACCTTCGTGGCGACGGACAGTCCCTGCACTCCCTGCTCTTCGGCCCGCCGCCCAGCGACGACGCGGCCCTCATCGCCCTCGCCGACCAACTTGACGCCCTCGAAAGAGAGGTACGCCGTCCATGATGGACCCGACCACTGACAACGCCGGGATCACCGGGGACCCGGGCAAGGCCCGAGCCTCCCTGGAGGCCCTGCGCGCCGAGATCGCCAAAGCCGTGGTCGGCCAGGACCCCGCCGTGACCGGCCTCGTCGTCGCCCTCCTCTGCCGCGGACACGTACTCCTTGAAGGAGTCCCCGGGGTCGCCAAAACGTTGCTCGTGCGCGCCCTCGCATCCGCACTCGAACTCGACACCAAGCGCGTCCAGTTCACCCCCGACCTCATGCCGAGCGACGTGACGGGCTCCCTCGTCTACGACACCCGCACCGCCCAGTTCTCCTTCCAGCCCGGCCCGGTCTTCACCAACCTCCTCCTCGCCGACGAGATCAACCGCACCCCGCCGAAGACCCAGTCCTCCCTCCTGGAGGCCATGGAGGAACGCCAGGTCACGGTCGACGGCACCCCCCGCCCGCTCCCGGACCCGTTCCTGGTCGCCGCGACCCAGAACCCGGTCGAGTACGAGGGCACCTACCCGCTCCCCGAAGCCCAGCTGGACCGTTTCCTCCTCAAGCTGACGATCCCCCTCCCCTCCCGCCAGGACGAGATCGACGTCCTCACCCGCCACGCCGAGGGCTTCAACCCGCGCGACCTGCGTGCCGCCGGCGTACGCCCCGTCGCCGGCCCCGCCGACCTGGAAGCGGCCCGGGCGGCCGTCGCCAAGACCACCATCTCGCCCGAGATCACCGGCTACGTCGTCGACATCTGCCGCGCCACACGCGAATCCCCGTCCCTCACCCTGGGCGTGTCCCCGCGCGGCGCCACCGCCCTGCTGGCCACCTCACGCGCGTGGGCGTGGCTGACAGGCCGCGACTACGTCATCCCCGACGACGTCAAGGCACTCGCCCTCCCGACACTGCGCCACCGCGTGCAACTCCGCCCCGAGGCCGAGATGGAGGGCGTGACGGCCGACTCCGTCATCAACGCGATCCTCGCCCACGTCCCCGTCCCCCGCTGATGGCCCTCACCGGACGCGCCGCACTCCTCGCGGCACTCGGCTCCCTGCCCGTCGGCATCTGGGATCCCGGCTGGACCGGCATCCTCGCCGTGAACGCCCCGCTGGCAGTGGCCTGCGCCTGCGACTTCGCCCTGGCGGCGCCGGTACGGCGACTCGGCCTGACCCGCTCCGGCGACACCAACGTGCGCCTGGGCGAGACCGCCGACGTCACCCTCACGGTCACCAACCCGTCCCGTCGCCCGCTCCGGGCGCGCCTGCGCGACGCCTGGCCGCCGAGCAGCTGGCAGCCCGGCACGGAAGTCGAGGCATCGCGTCACCGCGTGACGGTCCCCGCGGGCGAACGCCGCCGCGTCACCACCCGCCTGCACCCGACCCGCCGAGGCGACCGGCAGGCCGACCGCGTGACGATCCGTTCCTACGGCCCCCTGGGCCTGTTCGCCCGCCAGGGCTCCCACAAGGTGCCCTGGACGGTCCGCGTCCTGCCGCCCTTCACGAGCCGCAAGCACCTTCCGTCCAAACTGGCCCGCCTACGGGAACTGGACGGCCGCACCAGCGTGCTCATCCGCGGCGAAGGAACGGAGTTCGACAGCCTCCGCGAGTACGTCCCCGGCGACGACACCCGCTCCATCGACTGGCGAGCGACAGCCCGCCAGTCCGCTGTCGCCGTCCGCACATGGCGCCCGGAACGCGACCGCCACATCCTTCTCGTCCTCGACACCGGCCGCACCGCGGCAGGCCGCGTCGGCGACGCCCCTCGCCTCGATGCCTCCATGGACGCGGCCCTGCTCCTGGCAGCCCTGGCCTCCCGCGCCGGCGACCGCGTGGACCTGCTGGCCTACGACCGCCGAGCCCGAGCCATCGTTCAGGGCCGCACAGTCCGGGACCTCCTCCCCTCCCTGGTGAACGCCATGGCGACACTCGAACCCGAGCTGGTCGAGCTGGACGCCCGTGGCCTGACAGCCACAGCCCTCCGTACGGCTCCGCGCCGCTCCCTGATCGTCCTGCTCACCAGCCTCGACGCGGCACCCGTGGAGGAGGGCTTGCTCCCCGTCCTCTCCCAACTCACCCAGCGACACACGGTTCTGGTGGCGTCCGTGGCGGACCCGTACATCGCCCGCATGGCAACAGCACGTGGAAACACCGACGCGGTCTACGAGGCCGCGGCGGCCGCCCAGGCCCAGAACGAACGCCACCGCACGGCGGAACAACTCCGCCGCCATGGCGTCACGGTCATCGACGAGACACCGGACGAACTGGCGCCGGCGCTGGCGGACGCATACCTCGCCTTGAAGACGGCGGGCCGCTTGTAGTCCGAGGGTTTCTCCAGCATGGAGAAACCCTCGAACAATGCGGCCTGGTATTGCCCCGGAACGCAGAAAACCCCCGGACCGGTATCCCCGGCCGGGGGTTTTCTCAAAAATTGTTCGGCGGCGTCCTACTCTCCCACAGGGTCCCCCCTGCAGTACCATCGGCGCTGTAAGGCTTAGCTTCCGGGTTCGAAATGTAACCGGGCGTTTCCCTCACGCTATAACCACCGAAACACTATGAAGTTAGACCGGAAAAAAACACGGTCGTTGCCTCAGAACTAACACAGTGGACGCGAGCAACTGAGGACAAGCCCTCGGCCTATTAGTACCGGTCACCTCCACACGTTACCGTGCTTCCAGATCCGGCCTATCAACCCAGTCGTCTACTGGGAGCCTTACCCCATCAAGTGGGTGGGAATACTCATCTCGAAGCAGGCTTCCCGCTTAGATGCTTTCAGCGGTTATCCCTCCCGAACGTAGCCAACCAGCCATGCCCTTGGCAGAACAACTGGCACACCAGAGGTTCGTCCGTCCCGGTCCTCTCGTACTAGGGACAGCCCTTCTCAATATTCCTGCGCGCGCAGCGGATAGGGACCGAACTGTCTCACGACGTTCTAAACCCAGCTCGCGTACCGCTTTAATGGGCGAACAGCCCAACCCTTGGGACCGACTCCAGCCCCAGGATGCGACGAGCCGACATCGAGGTGCCAAACCATCCCGTCGATATGGACTCTTGGGGAAGATCAGCCTGTTATCCCCGGGGTACCTTTTATCCGTTGAGCGACGGCGCTTCCACAAGCCACCGCCGGATCACTAGTCCCGACTTTCGTCCCTGCTCGACCCGTCGGTCTCACAGTCAAGCTCCCTTGTGCACTTACACTCAACACCTGATTGCCAACCAGGCTGAGGGAACCTTTGGGCGCCTCCGTTACTCTTTAGGAGGCAACCGCCCCAGTTAAACTACCCATCAGACACTGTCCCTGATCCGGATCACGGACCCAGGTTAGACATCCAGCACGACCAGACTGGTATTTCAACGACGACTCCACCCATACTGGCGTATGGACTTCAAAGTCTCCCAGCTATCCTACACAAGCCGAACCGAACACCAATATCAAACTGTAGTAAAGGTCCCGGGGTCTTTCCGTCCTGCTGCGCGAAACGAGCATCTTTACTCGTAGTGCAATTTCACCGGGGCCTATGGTTGAGACAGTCGAGAAGTCGTTACGCCATTCGTGCAGGTCGGAACTTACCCGACAAGGAATTTCGCTACCTTAGGATGGTTATAGTTACCACCGCCGTTTACTGGCGCTTAAGTTCTCAGCTTCGCCACACCGAAATGTGACTAACCGGTCCCCTTAACGTTCCAGCACCGGGCAGGCGTCAGTCCGTATACATCGCCTTACGGCTTCGCACGGACCTGTGTTTTTAGTAAACAGTCGCTTCTCGCTGGTCTCTGCGGCCACCCCCAGCTCACCGTGTAAAACGGATCACCGAGTGTGGCCCCCCTTCTCCCGAAGTTACGGGGGCATTTTGCCGAGTTCCTTAACCATAGTTCACCCGAACGCCTCGGTATTCTCTACCTGACCACCTGAGTCGGTTTAGGGTACGGGCCGCCATGAAACTCGCTAGAGGCTTTTCTCGACAGCATAGGATCATCCACTTCACCACAATCGGCTCGGCATCAGGTCTCAGCCTTAAGTGATCCGGATTTGCCTAGATCACGGCCTACACCCTTACCCCGGGACAACCACCGCCCGGGATGGACTACCTTCCTGCGTCACCCCATCACTCACCTACTACCAGCTCGGGTCACCGGCTCCACCACTCCGACCTCGTCCGAAGACTCAGCCGGCGGCTTCACGGGCTTAGCATCACTGGATTCAATGTTTGACGCTTCACAGCGGGTACCGGAATATCAACCGGTTATCCATCGACTACGCCTGTCGGCCTCGCCTTAGGTCCCGACTTACCCTGGGCAGATCAGCTTGACCCAGGAACCCTTAGTCAATCGGCGCACACGTTTCCCACGTGTGAATCGCTACTCATGCCTGCATTCTCACTCGTCAACCGTCCACAACTACCTTCCGGTGCTGCTTCACCCGGCAGACGACGCTCCCCTACCCATCACAGCCTCCGTTGGGAGTATTTGCTGCAATGACACGACTTCGGCGGTACGCTTGAGCCCCGCTACATTGTCGGCGCGGAATCACTAGACCAGTGAGCTATTACGCACTCTTTCAAGGGTGGCTGCTTCTAAGCCAACCTCCTGGTTGTCTGTGCGACTCCACATCCTTTCCCACTTAGCGTACGCTTAGGGGCCTTAGTCGATGCTCTGGGCTGTTTCCCTCTCGACCATGGAGCTTATCCCCCACAGTCTCACTGCCGCGCTCTCACTTACCGGCATTCGGAGTTTGGCTAAGGTCAGTAACCCGGTAGGGCCCATCGCCTATCCAGTGCTCTACCTCCGGCAAGAAACACACGACGCTGCACCTAAATGCATTTCGGGGAGAACCAGCTATCACGGAGTTTGATTGGCCTTTCACCCCTAACCACAGGTCATCCCCCAGGTTTTCAACCCTGGTGGGTTCGGTCCTCCACGAAGTCTTACCTCCGCTTCAACCTGCCCATGGCTAGATCACTCCGCTTCGGGTCTTGAGCGTGCTACTGAATCGCCCTATTCGGACTCGCTTTCGCTACGGCTTCCCCACCCGGGTTAACCTCGCAACACACCGCAAACTCGCAGGCTCATTCTTCAAAAGGCACGCAGTCACGAGAACAAGGCAAGCCTTGTTCCGACGCTCCCACGGCTTGTAGGCACACGGTTTCAGGTACTATTTCACTCCGCTCCCGCGGTACTTTTCACCATTCCCTCACGGTACTATCCGCTATCGGTCACCAGGGAATATTTAGGCTTAGCGGGTGGTCCCGCCAGATTCACACGGGATTTCTCGGGCCCCGTGCTACTTGGGTGTCTCTCAAACGAGCCGCTGACGTTTCGACTACGGGGGTCTTACCCTCTACGCCGGACCTTTCGCATGTCCTTCGCCTACATCAACGGTTTCTGACTCGTCCTGTCGCCGGCAGACGACAGAAGAGAGATCCCACAACCCCGCATGCGCAACCCCTGCCGGGTCTCACACGCATACGGTTTGGCCTCATCCGGTTTCGCTCGCCACTACTCCCGGAATCACGGTTGTTTTCTCTTCCTGCGGGTACTGAGATGTTTCACTTCCCCGCGTTCCCTCCACTTGCCCTATGTGTTCAGGCAAGGGTGACAGCCCATGACGACTGCCGGGTTTCCCCATTCGGACACCCCCGGATCAAAGCCTGGTTGACGACTCCCCGGGGCCTATCGTGGCCTCCCACGTCCTTCATCGGTTCCTGGTGCCAAGGCATCCACCGTGCGCCCTTAAAAACTTGGCCACAGATGCTCGCGTCCACTGTGCAGTTCTCAAACAACGACCAGCCACCCATCACCCCGAGCTTCCACTCGAGTTCACTGGGGCCGGCGACTGAGGAAAACCATTCCCTCAGACACCCAACAGCGTGCCCGACACACTCCCCGCTCCCCTCAACGTTCCACGCTCTTGCGAGCAGTACTAGAAGGAGAAGACGATCAAGTGTGCCGAGTAGTCAACGTTCCACCCATGAGCAACCAGCATCAGACATTCGCTGACGTTCTGGCCTCTGACCGAGCGAGCTCGGTAAGAAGTGCTCCTTAGAAAGGAGGTGATCCAGCCGCACCTTCCGGTACGGCTACCTTGTTACGACTTCGTCCCAATCGCCAGTCCCACCTTCGACAGCTCCCTCCCACAAGGGGTTGGGCCACCGGCTTCGGGTGTTACCGACTTTCGTGACGTGACGGGCGGTGTGTACAAGGCCCGGGAACGTATTCACCGCAGCAATGCTGATCTGCGATTACTAGCGACTCCGACTTCATGGGGTCGAGTTGCAGACCCCAATCCGAACTGAGACCGGCTTTTTGAGATTCGCTCCACCTCACGGTATCGCAGCTCATTGTACCGGCCATTGTAGCACGTGTGCAGCCCAAGACATAAGGGGCATGATGACTTGACGTCGTCCCCACCTTCCTCCGAGTTGACCCCGGCGGTCTCCTGTGAGTCCCCATCACCCCGAAGGGCATGCTGGCAACACAGAACAAGGGTTGCGCTCGTTGCGGGACTTAACCCAACATCTCACGACACGAGCTGACGACAGCCATGCACCACCTGTACACCGACCACAAGGGGGCGCCTGTCTCCAGACGTTTCCGGTGTATGTCAAGCCTTGGTAAGGTTCTTCGCGTTGCGTCGAATTAAGCCACATGCTCCGCCGCTTGTGCGGGCCCCCGTCAATTCCTTTGAGTTTTAGCCTTGCGGCCGTACTCCCCAGGCGGGGAACTTAATGCGTTAGCTGCGGCACCGACGACGTGGAATGTCGCCAACACCTAGTTCCCACCGTTTACGGCGTGGACTACCAGGGTATCTAATCCTGTTCGCTCCCCACGCTTTCGCTCCTCAGCGTCAGTAATGGCCCAGAGATCCGCCTTCGCCACCGGTGTTCCTCCTGATATCTGCGCATTTCACCGCTACACCAGGAATTCCGATCTCCCCTACCACACTCTAGCTAGCCCGTATCGACTGCAGACCCGAGGTTAAGCCTCGGGCTTTCACAATCGACGTGACAAGCCGCCTACGAGCTCTTTACGCCCAATAATTCCGGACAACGCTTGCGCCCTACGTATTACCGCGGCTGCTGGCACGTAGTTAGCCGGCGCTTCTTCTGCAGGTACCGTCACTTTCGCTTCTTCCCTGCTGAAAGAGGTTTACAACCCGAAGGCCGTCATCCCTCACGCGGCGTCGCTGCATCAGGCTTTCGCCCATTGTGCAATATTCCCCACTGCTGCCTCCCGTAGGAGTCTGGGCCGTGTCTCAGTCCCAGTGTGGCCGGTCGCCCTCTCAGGCCGGCTACCCGTCGTCGCCTTGGTGAGCCATTACCTCACCAACAAGCTGATAGGCCGCGGGCTCATCCTTCACCGCCGGAGCTTTTAACCCTCACAGATGCCTGCGAGAGTGTTATCCGGTATTAGACCCCGTTTCCAGGGCTTGTCCCAGAGTGAAGGGCAGATTGCCCACGTGTTACTCACCCGTTCGCCACTAATCCCCACCGAAGTGGTTCATCGTTCGACTTGCATGTGTTAAGCACGCCGCCAGCGTTCGTCCTGAGCCAGGATCAAACTCTCCGTGAATGTTTACCGGTAATCCGGTCGACACACACGAGAGCGGAACAGTCAGGCGGAATGAGCCCGACCGTTCACAGCGTCCTCGCTGTGTTTTCTTCAAAGGAACCTCGCCACCAGGAAATCCCGGTGTCGGGGTATCAACATATCTGGCGTTGACTTTTGGCACGCTGTTGAGTTCTCAAGGAACGGTCGCTTCCTTTGTACTCACCCTCTCGGGCTTTCCTCCGGGCTTCCCTTCGATCTTGCGTTTCCGACTCTATCAGACCGTTTTCCGATCCGATTTCCTCGGTGCTTTCCAGGTTCCCGCTTTTGTTTTGCGGTTTCCTTTCCGGCGGATCCGACTTTATCAGAAGTTCCGAGCCGGTCTGACCGGCTTCATTTTCCGATTCATCGGGAGTGGCTTCGTCGAAATCGATGTTCCGAGAAGCAGACAGACACTCACTGCTGCCGACCGGGTGAGACCCAGTTCCAGGCAACTGTTCGAATCTACCTCCCCTGGAGGTCCGTGTCAACGGCTCCGTTGGGGCGAGGAAGAGACTAACAGCTCAGCGGGCCCGTATGCACATCAGGCCGCCGTCGGCACCGCGGCGCTTCGCTCGGCCGCCTCGACGTCCCCTGTCTCCCCTGCTCGGGCGGCTCGTCCGCCCAGCAGGAAGACGTAGGCCAGGAAGGTGAGCTCGGCGACGACTCCGATGCCGATGCGGGCCCAGGTGGGCAGACCGGACGGGGTGACGAAGCCTTCGATGGCGCCCGAGACGAAGAGGACCAGGGCGAGGCCGATCGCCATGCCGATGGCGGCACGGCCTTCCTCGGCCAGGGCCGTGCGACGGGTGCGCGGGCCCGGATCGACGAGGGTCCAGCCGAGGCGCAGCCCGGTTCCGGCGGCCACGAAGACAGCGGTCAGTTCGAGCAGGCCGTGGGGCAGGACGAGGCCGAGGAAGGTGTCGAGGCGGCCGGCGGACGACATCAGGCCGAAGCCGACGCCGAGGTTGAGCATGTTCTGGAAGAGGAGCCAGAGGACCGGCAGGCCCAGGAAAACGCCGAGGATCAGGCACAGGGCGGCGGCCCAGGCGTTGTTCGTCCAGACCTGGGCGGCGAAGGACGCGGCGGGGTGGCTCGAGTAGTACGTCTCGTACTGGCCCCCGGGGCGCGTGAGCTCCCGCAGCTCGTTGGGGGCCGCGATGGTGGCCTGGACGTCGGGGTGGGTGCCGATCCACCAGCCCAGGAGGACGGAGACGAGGGTGGAGAGAAGGGCGGTGGGCACCCACCAGCGGCGCGACCTGTAGACGGCCGACGGGAAGCCGTGGGTGAGGAAGCGGGTGACGTCTCTCCAGGAGGCGCGCCGTGTCCCCGTCACCGCGCTCCGCGCGCGTGCCACGAGTTGACTCAGGCGTCCGGTCAGCTGGGGGTCGGGCGCGCTGGACTGGATCAGGGACAGATGGGTCGCCGTGCGCTGATAGAGCGAGACGAGTTCGTCGGCTTCCGCGCCGGTGAGACGCCGTTGGCGTCCCAGGAGCGCGTCGAGGCGGTCCCATTCGGCTCGGTGGGTCGTGACGAAGACGTCGAGGTCCATCGGTTCGGCTGCTCCTCGGCTGTCGTCGCTGGCCCGTCGTTGATGTCAGCTTGTCGTACTGCGGCGCGATGCGCCCTCAGCTTGGCAGACTGGCCGCTGCGAGGGCAGACCAGGGAAGGGCGGCGGGCGTGAGTGAGCTGGTGACGGGTGAGGCGGTGGCGCTGGAGTTGCGCCCCGCGAGGCTGCCCAGCAGGGCGCTCGCGGTGTTGCTCGATCTGGTGGTGGCCATGGCCGTCTACGTCGTCGTGACCATCGCGCTGGTCGCCGCCACGGCCTCGCTGGATGACGCGGCGCAGTTCGCGGTGTCGATCGCGACCTTCGTGCTGTTGCTCGTGGGGGCACCGATCGCGGTCGAGACCCTCAGCCACGGGCGGTCCCTCGGGAAACTGGCGTGCGGGCTGCGGGTGGTGCGCGACGACGGCGGGCCGATCCGGTTCCGGCATGCACTGGTTCGGGGCGCGATCGGCGTGGTGGAGATCCTGATGACGTTCGGTGTCATCGCCTGTATCGCGTCGCTCGTGTCGTCGCGCGGACGGCGGCTCGGGGACGTCTTCGCCGGGACTCTCGTCGTACGGGAACGAGTGCCTGCCGCGCGCACGGGGTTTCTGCCTCCGCCTCCGCCGTGGCTGGCGGGACGGTTCGCGGAGCTGGATCTGTCCGCGGTTCCCGACGGGCTGTGGCTGGCGGTGCGTCAGTACCTGACGCGGATGCATCAGCTCGACCCGCAGGTGGGGTGGGCCATGGCGGAACGGCTGTCTTCCGACCTCACCGCTCGTACGGGCACTCCCGTTCCGCACGGTGTGCCGCCGACGGTCTATCTCGCCGCCGTGATGCAGGAGCGGCAGGCCCGCGAGGCGCGTCGGGCCGTCGGGAACGGTGCGGTGACCGGCCCTCCTCCGAGGGCGCCGTACGAGCCCCGGCCCGCCGAGCCGTCGTACCGGTCTCGTCCCACCGAGCCGCCGTACCAGCCCCGGCCTGCCGTGCCGGCGGACGCGCCGCCTGCCGAGCGTCCTGCGACGGAGGCCTCCGGGAAGAGCGGGTCGACCGGGTTCGTACCGCCGGCCTAGTCGAAGGCTCGGTCAGACGAAGGTCGACGGTGGTGACTCGAGGTGTTCCAGCTCGATGCCGGGCGCCGCGAGCACCACGTCCCCGGCGATGTGCACGGCGTGCTGCTCGCCCGTGTCCAGGGCTGTGACCTGGTATTCGTCCACGGTCAGAGGGCCGTTGTCAGTGGCGTGTGCTTCTCTGTTGCGCAAGGTCCAGGACTGGTCCACGGTGCGCGGGGCCAGGACGGGGTCCGTGAACGCGACGAGGCGTACGCGGGTCGCTGAGGCGGAAGGGGTGAGGCGCAGAAGACGGGTGAGGGCGATGAGGAACGCGGGGGACGTGCCGGTGAAGGCGTGGGCGCGCACATTGCCTTCCGTGGCGTGAGCTCCGGTGGAGTCCGTACGGACCCAGGTGACGCCGTCCAGCGCGGCGCCGCGCACCTGCCAGCCGGCGGCGTGGAGTTCCAGGCGGATGGGGCGGCCGAGTTCGTCGAGGGTGAGGTCGACGGAGCCGTGGTGGTCGCCCGCGGGGGTGGTCAGCTGGGAGACGTAGCGCCAGCCGGAAGGGCCGGGGGCGCAGTGGAAGTGCTCTTCTGCGAGGGGGGTGTGGTCGTGCGGATCGTGGAGCGAATAGCGGCCGCGGGGCATGAGGGTCCTGGATCTTGACGAGCCGGTCCGGCCTGCGGGTCACGGGACCGAAGGGGCAGGCCCCCGACACGGGGGTGCGGGGGCCTGCCTCGGAGGCGGTGCTCAGTAGCGGTAGTGGTCGGACTTGTAGGGGCCTTCGACCTCCACGCCGATGTACGCGGCCTGCTCGGGGCGGAGCGTGGTCAGCTTCACGCCGAGCGCGTCCAGGTGGAGGCGCGCGACCTTCTCGTCGAGGTGCTTGGGCAGCGTGTACACGCCGGTCGGGTACTCGTCGGGCTTGGTGAACAGCTCGATCTGGGCCAGGGTCTGGTCCGCGAAGGAGTTGGACATCACGAACGACGGGTGGCCGGTGGCGTTGCCGAGGTTCAGCAGGCGGCCCTCGGACAGCACGATGATGACCTTGCCGTCGGGGAAGGTCCAGGTGTGGACCTGCGGCTTGACCTCGTCCTTGACGATGCCGGGGACCTTGGCGAGGCCGGCCATGTCGATCTCGTTGTCGAAGTGGCCGATGTTGCCGACGATGGCCTGGTGCTTCATCTTGGCCATGTCCGAGGCCATGATGATGTCCTTGTTGCCGGTCGTGGTGATGAAGATGTCGGCCTTGTCGACGACCTCGTCCAGCGTCGTGACCTGGTAGCCGTCCATCGCCGCCTGCAGCGCGCAGATCGGGTCGATCTCGGTGACGATCACGCGGGCGCCCTGACCGCGCAGGGACTCCGCGCAGCCCTTGCCGACGTCGCCGTAACCGCAGACGACCGCCGTCTTGCCGCCGATGAGGACGTCGGTGGCGCGGTTGATGCCGTCGATCAGGGAGTGGCGGCAGCCGTACTTGTTGTCGAACTTCGACTTGGTGACGGCGTCGTTGACGTTGATCGCCGGGAACAGGAGGACGCCGTCGCGCTGCATCTCGTACAGGCGGTGGACGCCGGTGGTGGTCTCCTCGGTCACGCCGCGGATCTCGGACGCCAGCTGGGTCCACTTCTGGGGGTTCTCGCCCAGGGTGCGGTGGAGCAGCTGGAGGATGACGCGGTGCTCGTCGGACTCGGCGGTCTCCAGGCCGGGGACGGCGCCGTCCTTCTCGTACTCGACGCCCTTGTGGACGAGGAGGGTGGCGTCACCGCCGTCGTCGAGGATCATGTTCGGGCCGCCGGTGGGGCTGTCCGGCCAGGTCAGCGCCTGCTCGGTGCACCACCAGTACTCCTCCAGCGTCTCGCCCTTCCAGGCGAAGACGGGGATGCCCTGGGGGTTGTCGGGCGTGCCGTCCGGGCCGACGGCGATGGCGGCGGCCGCGTGGTCCTGGGTGGAGAAGATGTTGCAGGACGCCCAGCGGACCTGCGCGCCGAGGGCGGCGAGGGTCTCGATGAGCACGGCGGTCTGCACGGTCATGTGCAGGGAGCCGGTGACGCGGGCGCCGGCCAGCGGCTGGGCCTCGGCGTATTCCTTGCGGATCGCCATCAGGCCGGGCATCTCGTGCTCGGCGAGGGTGATCTCCTTGCGGCCGAACTCGGCCAGGGAGAGGTCGGCGACCTTGAAGTCCTGTCGGTTGTCGACAGTCGTCATTGCGAGCTGCTCCTCGGGGTTGGGGCGAGGTGGGTACGGCTGGTCTGCGCGGCGGCGGACACAGGGGTGCCCGAGAAGAGGACACAGGCATGCCCGCGTGCGCGCAGCGCAGTCCGTCGGAGGCCCTCTCTCCCTCGGTCGGTCCGCGGTGGGACCGCCCGACCGCCATCAGCAGCGACGTCTGGCTCCACTCCAAGCTACACCGGCCGGGCCGACCGCCCCAGTCCGCCTCCGAACAGATCGAGCCGATCGCGGTCCGGAAAGCGGGGGCCGAGCCTGTCAGTGGCCGGCCGGATGGGGCGCGGGGCCTCCGGGCGTGGCCTCCCGGTCCGGGCCCTTGGCGGCCTCGGACTCGCTGTAGATGTCGGGTTCGAGGTAGATCACGCGCGCGATGGGGACCGCGGCGCGGATGCGGGCCTCGGCGGCGTTGATGGCGGAGGCGACCTCCGCGGCCGTGTCGTCGTGCCGGACGGCGATCTTGGCCGCGATCAGCAGTTCCTCGGGGCCGAGGTGGAGCGTCCGCATGTGGATGATGCCGGTGACCGTGTCGCCGTCCACGACGGCTTCCTCGATCTTCCTGACCTCCTCGACGCCCGCGGCCTCGCCGAGCAGGAGCGACTTGGTCTCGGCGGCGAGGACGAGAGCGATGGAGACCAGCAGGACGCCGATGCAGACGGTGCCGATGCCGTCCCAGACGCCGTCGCCGGTGAGCAGGGCCAGGCCGACGCCGCCGAGGGCGAGGACCAGACCGATCAGCGCGCCGAAGTCCTCGAGCAGGACGACGGGCAGCTCGGGCGCCTTGGCGCGGCGGATGAACTGCGACCAGGACAGCTTGCCCCGCAGTTCGTTCGACTCCTTGATGGCCGTCTTGAAGGAGAAGCCCTCGGCGATGATCGCGAAGAGGAGGACGCCCACCGGCCAGTACCAGTGCTCCAGTTCGTGCGGGTGGCGGATCTTCTCGTAGCCCTCGTAGATGGCGAACATGCCGCCGATGGAGAACAGGACGATGGACACCAGGAAGGCGTAGATGTACCGCTCGCGGCCGTAGCCGAAGGGGTGCTGCGGGGTCGCCTCGCGCTGGGCCTTCTTGCCGCCGACCAGCAGCAGGAACTGGTTGCCGGAGTCGGCGAGGGAGTGGACCCCCTCGGCGAGCATCGAGGACGAGCCACTGAACGCGAACGCAACGAATTTCGATGCCGCGATCGCGAGGTTGGCGCCGAGTGCCGCCACGATCGCCCTGGTGCCGCCTGACGCGCTCATGTGTCCGCGTTGTCCCTTCGCCTTCGTACGTGTACGCCGTCCAGGGCCTTTGCCCGTCCTTTGCCGGTGGGCCATTGTTGCAGCCCGGACCGGCGACGGCTCGTCAGGTACCCACAACCCCGGTCATACGATCACAGTGGCGCGGAAGACCGTGCCCGCACCGGACACCTCGGCCTTCTCGCCCGCGGGGACGAACACGGAGGTCCCCGCGGTCAGTTCCTCCTCCCCCGCCCGTACCGAACCGGCCGTGCACAGCAGGATCTGCGGGGTCTCGCGGGTGAGGTCGTGGGGAGTGCCGCCCTCGGGCAGGACGTACCGCGACAGCCGGAACTCGTCGATCGGGGTCTCGTACACCTCCTCGCCGTCCGGGGACGCCTCGGGGCGCAGGACGCCCGGGTCGCTCGCCTCGAAACGGACGACGCGCAGGAGTTCGGGGACGTCGACGTGCTTGGGGGTCAGGCCGCAGCGCAGGACGTTGTCGGAGTTGGCCATGATCTCGACGCCGAGGCCGCTGAGGTAGGCGTGCGGGATGCCGGCGCCGAGGAAGAGCGCCTCGCCCGGCTGCAGGCGCACGTGGTTGAGGAGCATCGCGGCGATCACGCCCGGGTCGCCCGGGTAGTGGTGGGCGATCTCGGCGTAGGGGGCGTACGGGCCGCCCAGGCGGGCGCAGGCGGACGCGGCCTCGTGGACCGTGTGGCGCATCTCCTCCGGGTCGGCCGTGAGGATCGCGGTGAGGACCTCGCGCAGGGCCGCGTCCTCGGGGTGGGCGTGGAGCAGGTCGACGTAGGGCTTGAGGGAGTCGACGCCGAGGCCGTCGAGGAGTTCGGCCGCCCGCAGCGGATCGCGGAAGCCGCACAGTCCGTCGAACTCGGTGAGCGCGCAGATGAGTTCGGGCTTGTGGTTGGCGTCCTTGTAGTTGCGGTGGGGGGCGTCGACGGGGATGTTCCGGCGCTCCTCGTCCTCGTACCCCTCCTTCGCCTGCGCCAGGTCGGGGTGCACTTGGAGGGAGAGCGGGGCGCCCGCGGCGAGGATCTTCAGGAGGAACGGCAGGCGGGGACCGAACCGGGCGACGGCCTCGGGGCCCAGTTCCGTCTCCGGGGCCGCGTCGATCACCTCCACCAGGGTGCCGCGTGCGGTGCGCGAGGGGGCACCGGGGTGGGCGCCCATCCACATCTCCGCCTGGGGTTCACCGCTCGGTTCGACGCCGAGGAGGGCGGGGATGGCGGTGGTGGAGCCCCAGGCGTAGGGGCGGATGGTGTTGTCGAGGCGGTCCATGCGGTTCTCTCTGCCGGTCGATCGGTACGCGCGTGCGTGTACGGCGGTTTTCAGTGCGCAGGCGTCAAGATCAGGCCCCCGAGGCGAGCGCCAGGTAAACGGCGGCGAAATCCGTGATGGCGATCAGTTCGGCCAGGGTCTCCAGCTCGTCGCCGGGCTCCGGCTCGAGTTCGCTGATCGGTGTGTCGTGGCTGAGGGCCAGGTCACGGGCGGCCGGGGCGGCGGTGAGGCCGCCGATCGGGCGGTCGCGCAGCAGCACCACGCGCGCGTGCAGTGCGGCGGGCTCGTCCACCCGGTCGCGGAAGAAGTCGTCCGGGTCGGCGCTCGCGGCGAGCGGGCCGGCGAGCAGCGCGCTGTGCGCGGCGAGGGCCTCGGGGAGTTCCGCGACGACGGCGGGGGTGCCGGACAGTTCGGCGAGGGCCGCGGCGAAGCGGCGGCCGGCGGGGCCCGCGGAGACGCCCTCGGTCCAGACGATCGGCAGGGCGTCGGCGAGTTCGGCGGCGAGCGTCTTGGCGGGGTTGCTGTAGGTCGCGATGGCGGGCCCGCAGCGCTCGGCGACCTGGTCGAGGCGGTCGGCGACCTTCTCCACGGCGTCCGGCGGGGCGGAGAGCAGACCGGTGCGGTCCAGCAGCACGAGAAGGGGCGTGAGCAGCGCCCACAGCACGCCGGGGGCGGACGCGGCGAGCGGTTCGTCCTGCTCGTACGGGGCCGTCGCCATCGGTACGAAGAGGCCGTGGGCGCCCGCCACCGCCTCCACGAGCGGGGTGTGGGAGGGGGCGACGGCGACGACGGTGCAGCCGCGGCGGTAGGCCGACTCGGCGAGCAGGGACAGGCCCGGCTCGGAGCCGTCGGGAGTGGTGATCAGGAGCAGGTCGACCGAACCGGCCCAGCCCGGGAGCTCCCAGCGCAGGGCGCCTGCCGCGGGGGCCACGCCGGTCGGGGCGAGACGGATGACGGGGCTGCCGGGGCCGGCGAGGGTGCCGAGGAGGTCGGCGGCGCAGATGGCCGCGGCGCCGGGGCCCGCGATGAGGACGGCGCGGGGGCGGCCGTCCGGCTTGAGGTCGTTGACGCCTGCCTCGGCGGCGTGCCGGGCGGCGGTGCGGACGCGGGCGCCCGCCTCGGCGGCGCCACGCAGAAGGCCGCGGCGGTCGGCCTCCGAGAGGGCCTCGGGGGTGTCGAGCAGCGATTCGTCGAGCATGGGGCGGCAGCCTCCGATCGCCGGTCCCTGGGGGCGGCGGGCTTGGGGGGTGCGTGCGGCGGACGGTGTCCTGCTGCGGGGTCTGTTGTGGCGTCTTTCAGGGCGCGGTCGTGCTGCGCGGGTGGGGCGGTGTCTCGCGGGTCAGGCGGGGCGGCGGGCCTCGTCGACGAGGAGGACGGGGATGCCGTCGCGGACGGGGTAGGCCAGGCCGCAGTCCTGACCGGTGCAGATCAGCTCGGTGTCCTGCTCCTTGAGGGGGGCGTGGCAGGCCGGGCAGGCGAGGATCTCCAGGAGGCCGGATTCGAGCGGCATGGGGTGTCCCTTCGGGGCGGGTACGCGTGCGCGTGGCTGTGCGTCGGCTTGTGCGGATGTGCCTGGTCAGGGTACCGCCGTAGGGGGCGGCTCGGTGGGGGTTGGAGCGGGGGCGGGTGGGCGGTGGGCGTCGGGGGCTTTCTCGCCCCCGCCGCCCCTACCCGTCCCGTCCTTCAGGGGGCTCCGCCCCCTGGACCCCGGTCGGCCCTGAACGGGCCTTGTCCTCAAACGCCGGACGGGCTGGAATGCGCGGGCCTCGTCCTTGAACGCCGGACGGGCTGAAGAGCACCGGACGGGCCGAAAAGCGGCCTCATCCGCGGATGATCGCCAGGGCCTCGTCCCGGACCTTCGTCATCGTCGCCTCGTCGCGGGCCTCGGCGTTGAGGCGGAGGAGGGGTTCGGTGTTGGACGGGCGGACGTTGAACCACCAGTCGGTGGAGGTGACCGTCAGGCCGTCGAGCTCGTCCAGGGTGATGTCCTCGCGGCCGGTGTAGGCGGCCTTGATGGCGGCGACGCGGTCCGCCTGGTCGGCGACCGTGGAGTTGATCTCGCCGGAGCCCACGTAGCGGTCGTACTCGGCGACCAGGGCGGACAGGGGGCCGTCCTGGCCGCCCAGGGCCGCGAGGACGTGCAGGGCCGCCAGCATGCCGGTGTCGGCGTTCCAGAAGTCCTTGAAGTAGTAGTGGGCCGAGTGCTCGCCGCCGAAGATCGCGCCGGAGGTGGCCATCTCGGCCTTGATGAAGGAGTGGCCGACCCGGGTGCGGACCGGGGTGCCGCCGTGCTCCCGGACCACCTCGGGGACCGACCAGGACGTGATCAGGTTGTGGATGATCACGCCCTTGCCGCCGTTGCGCGCCAGTTCGCGTGCGGCCACCAGCGCCGTGACGGCGGACGGGGACACCGGCTCGCCGCGCTCGTCGACCACGAAGCAGCGGTCCGCGTCGCCGTCGAAGGCGAGGCCGAGGTCGGCGCCCTCCGCGCGGACGCGCTGCTGCAGGTCGACGAGGTTCGCCGGGTCCAGGGGGTTCGCCTCGTGGTTGGGGAACGTGCCGTCGAGTTCGAAGTACATCGGCACGAGGGTCAGGGGCAGGCCCTCGAACACCGTGGGGACGGTGTGGCCCCCCATGCCGTTGCCCGCGTCGACGACGACCTTCAGGGGGCGGACCGAGGTCAGGTCGACCAGGGAGCGGAGGTGGGCCGCGTAGTCGGCCAACGTGTCGCGCCGGGTGATCGTTCCCGACTCGGCGGCCGGTCGCGGAGCGCCCGACTCCGTCCACCGCTCGACGAGTTCACGGATCTCGGACAGGCCCGTGTCCTGGCCGACCGGTGCCGCGCCGGCCCGGCACAACTTGATGCCGTTGTACCGCGCCGGGTTGTGCGAGGCGGTGAACATCGCGCCCGGCAGGTCCAGCGCGCCGGAGGCGTAGTACAGCTGGTCCGTCGAGCACAGGCCGATCTCGGTCACGTCGGCGCCCTGCCCGGCCGCCCCACGCGCGAAGGCGCGCGACAGACCGGGGGACGAGGGCCGCATGTCGTGGCCCACGACGATCGCGCGTGCCCGGGTCACCTGGACGAAGGCCGCCCCGAAGAGCTCGGCCAGTGACTCGTCCCACTGGTCCGGGACCACCCCGCGCACGTCGTACGCCTTCACGATCTGTGACAGATCAGCAGCCACGGCCAACCCTCCTGGAGTCCTGTCGGTGGCCCCAAACTACCCGCACCGGACGGCCGTGCGGTGCACGGACGCCGAGCGGGTGCCTCAGCCGTAACCTCAGGTCAGAGCAGGGTAAGAACGCTCAGGGCAGCATCCAGTCCAGGACGGGCGAGCTCTGGCCGACGACGATCAGGCACATCACCAGCAGCAGCCCGGCGCTCCAGGGCAGCACCTTGCGCAGCAGGTCGCCCTCGCGGCCGGCGAGGCCCACGGCCGCGCACGCGATGGTGAGATTCTGGGGGGAGATCATCTTGCCCAGGACGCCGCCGGAGCTGTTGGCCGCCGCCAGGAGTTCGGGCGACAGCCCCGACTCACGGGCGGCGCTGACCTGCAGGGCTCCGAAGAGGGCGTTGGCCGAGGTGTCGGAGCCGGAGACGGCCACACCGAACCAGCCGAGGACGGGCGACAGGAAGGCCAGCCCGGCGCCCGCGGCCGCCACGAAGTGGCCGATGGTCGCCGCCTGCCCGGAGAGGTTCATGACGTAGGCGAGGGCCAGCACGGAGGTGACGGTGAGGATCGCGAAGCGCAGCTCGTGCACGGTCGCCAGCCATTCCTTGACGGCCACGCGCGCGTGCACCCCCAGCACCGCGGCCGTGCACAGCCCGGCGAGCAGCACGAGGGTGCCGCCGGTCGACACGACCGGCCAGGTGAAGACGTTGCCGCCGACCGGTTCGCCGTTCGGCGCGACGACGTCCAGGAAGGGCCAGTCGTACGTCTGCGTGGTCCGGGCCAGCCAGTCCTTGACGACGGGGATCTGCGCGACCGAGAAGATCACGACGATCAGGGCGTACGGGGCGTAGGCGCGCACGACCTCGCGGCGCGGGTCCTCCTCGTCGAGCTCCTCGCTGCGCGCACCGGTCAGCACGGACGCGCGTACCTCCTCCCTGGCGGCCACGCGCGCGTGCGGTACGGCGACCAGGGCGCCCGCGCCGACCAGGGAGGCGGCGATGTCGGCGAGTTGGGCGGAGACGTAGTTGGAGGCGGCGAACTGGGCGACGGCGAAGGCGACTCCGCACACCAGGGCGGGCACCCAGGTCTCGCGCAGCCCGCGCCGGCCGTCCACCAGCCGGACCAGCACGAGCGGCACCACCAGGGCGAGCAGCGGGGTCTGACGGCCCACCACGGAGGCCACGGTGTCCAGCGGCAGTCCGGTGACCTGAGCGAGCGTCACGACCGGCGTGCCCATCGCGCCGAAGGCGACCGGCGCGGTGTTGGCCACCAGGGCGACGACGGCGGCGCGCACCGGGTCGAAGCCGAGGGCGACGAGCATGACCGAGCAGATCGCGACCGGCGCGCCGAAGCCGGCGAGTGCCTCCAGGAGCGCGCCGAAGCAGAAGGCGACGACGAGTGCCTGGATGCGCGGGTCGTCGGAGAGGCGCCCGAAGGAGCGGCGCAGGATGTCGAAGTGCCGGGTGCGGACGGTCATCCGGTACACCCACAGGGCGTTGACGACGATCCACAGGATGGGGAAGAGACCGAAGACGGCGCCCTGGGCCGCGCTGGAGAGGGTCTGGCCCAAGGGCATGCCGTAGGCGAGCCGGGCGACCAGTACGGCCGCCAGAAGGCCCGTCAGGCCCGCGAGGTGCGCTTTCACGCGGAGACCGCCGAGCAGGATCAGGACGATCACCAGGGGCAGGGCGGCGACGAGGGCGGACAGGCCGAGCGAGCCGGCGACGGGTTCGAGTTTCTGGACGTACACGGGCGCCTCCCCGATTCCGTCATGCGGAAAGCGATTTCTCACTTCGGCTTACGGAATGGTCGTGTCCGCGCCAAGGTCGCGTCAATGGCCGTGCATCACTCGCATCGGCGTATGCATGACTCGCACCAGTGCAGGCGCGGAGAGGCGGGTCAGTTGTCCGGGGAGCGCAGCACTCGCAGGTGGCCCCGGCGCGCGACCTCCATGGGGTCCGCGGAGCGCGCCCCGCCGGCCTGGGCCGTCCGCTCCTGCGGACGGGCCGCCTCGCGCACCGCGTTGGCGAGGGCCTCCAGGTCGTCGCCGCTGGGGCGGGCCGGGGCGGAGCCGTCGAGGAGCCGGACGACCTCCCAGCCGCGCGGCGCGGTGAGGCGCTCGGAGTGCTCGGCGCACAGGTCGTAGCAGTGGGGTTCGGCGTAGGTGGCGAGCGGGCCGAGGACCGCGGTCGAGTCGGCGTAGACGTACGTCAGCGTCGCGACGGCGGGACGGCCGCAAGCGGTGCGCGAACAGCGACGTACAGGGCTCACGACGTTGGACGGTACCGCACTCTTGAGCGGGCCGCGACGACTCTCCACCAGGTCACTCCACCGTGTCGTGGTGTGAATCGCCCCACACACCCCTTTCGCCACACCTTGCTGACCAGGGCGGACGCACCCCCGCGCGCCGTCTCGCGCCCCACCGTCCGATCAACTCTCGGTACAAACACCGTCAATTGCCTCGACGTCGACGGTCTCGGAGAGATACGGAATCGAGCCGAACCTTGGCTGGAATGGTCAGCCTGTGACAGGCCGTACCCGGTGGCCGAACGGTGTCCGGGATGCCGTGTGGAGCCGGGCGGCCGGGCTCGGCGGGGACTACGCTTCACCAGTGATGGACAACCCCGTACCGCACCGTGCCGCCGGCCGCCCCGGGCCCCGCCGTCGTGACCGCCACGGCCGGGGCATGCGCGGCCCGATCGCACCGCCCCAGGTGCCGCTCGCCGCGAGCCGCGCCGACCTGTTCGCGGACCTGGTCCAGGACTCCGTGGAGCGGCTGGAGCGGCGCTGGCCGCAGCTCGCCGACATCGATTTCCTGGTCCTGGAGGTGCCGCGGCTGGACGGGCCCGGGCAGACCTGGAACGACGAGGCGGTGCCGCTGGGCGGCACGATCGCCGCGCGCGACGGACGCCCCGCGCGCGTGGTCGTCTACCGGCGGCCGGTGGAGATCCGCACCAAGGGACGCGACGAGCGGGCCGCCCTGGTGCACGAGGTCGTCGTGGAACAGGTCGCCGAGCTGCTGGGACTGACCCCGGAGACGGTGGACCCGCGGTACGGCGAGGACTGAGCCCCGCCGGCCGCCCTCACTTCTGCAGGACCGAAAGATCCTCGTCCGCCTGCGGCACCGACACCAGCCCCCGGTCGTCCGGCAGCGTCTGGATGGTGAAGCCGGGGACGCCGCCCTCCGTGGCCGACAGGGTCCGCGACGCGTACACCGGGCCGCCCGAGAGCGTCTCGACCGTCAGCGCGTACGTGCCCTTCGCGCCGTTCGGCACGGGAGCTTCGACGTCCTGGGTGGTACCGGCCTTGACGGTGTACGTCTTCGACACCGCCGAGCCGCCGTCGCTGCCCGCGGACGCGGTGACCTTCACCCGGGCGGTGCCGGTCGGCGCCGTGATCGACAGGGTGGAGCCCTTGCCGCTGTTGTCCGCCGACGTCGCGCGCGTGCCGACCGGGACCGTGGCCGGGAGGAAGGCCGTCTCCTGCTTGCCGGTCTTGCCGCGTACGACCTGCAGCGCCGCCACGACCGGCACCGCGCGGGCGGAGGGGGTCAGGACCAGCGAACCCGCCTCGCCGCGGGTGACGGCGCCGAGGTCGACCGCGCTCGTCATCCCTGCTCTGACGTGCAGCGTCTCGTTGCCGGCGGGCGTGATCAGCCCGGACGGGGAGGCGAGGCGCACCTTCAGGTCGGCGTCCGTGTCACCCGGCGTGAAGGCGATCAGACGGACCGACGTGGCGTCCTTGGGGATACCGGGCAGCACGAGGCTGCCGGCCGGTTCGGTGGCGGCCAGCCAGTCGCCGCCCGTCTTGTCGTCCAGGGCCTGTACGGCGGCGCCCACGCGCCCGCTGCGCACGTTCACGTGCACCGTGAGGTCCGTCTGCTTCTCGTCGGTCAGCGTGGACAGCAGGAGCGGGTCGCTGGAGTGCGGCGGGACGGTGATGCCCTCCCCCACCGTGGACTTCAGGGCGCCGTCCTTGCCGTACAGCTCGACATCCACGACGGCGGCCGAGTCGTCCGGGTTGGTCAGGTGGACGTAGTCGGTGCGGGCGGCGGCCGTGCTGGCCCCCGGGAACCAGAACTCCGTGTCCGCCGCGGAGCAGTTGACGCCCTGCAGGCCGCGCCCGGTGCCCGCCGCGACCTCGGTGGTCTCCTGCACCGTCCAGCCCGGCGCGAACTTCCCCTCGGCGGTGCCGATCAGCGCGGGAGCGTCGGCGCCGGAGGTGTCGCCCGTGACCGGGGTGCCGGGCTCCTTGGGCGTCAGGACCGGCTTGCCGGCCGCCTTCTTGCCCTTGCCCTTCTTGTCCTTGGTGCCCTTGCCGCCCGTCGCGCCGTCCGACCGCTCGGTCGCGGCCTGGAGTTGGGCCTTGCCCGCGCCTCCCGCGCCCTTGGTGACGGGCGTGTACGACGTGTACGAGGTGTCGGCGAGGTCGGAGGTGCTGGGCGCCGGGCACAGCAGTGTGGTGCGTTCCACGGGCAGTTCGGCCGCCGCCTTGGCGGGAGCCGCGCCGGAGGCGCCCGGCGCGGTGAGCGAGGCGACGCCCGTGATGGCGGCGAGGGCGGCCGTGCCGGCGATCAGGGAGAGGGTGGTGCGGTTCACTGCTGACTCCCGTCGGGACGCTCAGGGGCGTGCGGGTGCTGCTGCTCCGGGTCGTACGCGGGGTCGTAGCCCTGCTGCTGATAGACCGTCGGGTCGTACGTCTGGCCGTACCCGCCCTGGGAGTCGCCGTACGCGTACGGGTCGTACTGGCCGCCCTGGTACGGATCCGCCTGGTACGTCTGGTCGTACGCGCCGGCCGGGTACTGCTGGGCGCCCTGGTACTGCTCGTTGCCGTACGGGTCGTACCCGGCGTTCTGGTAGCTCGCCTGGTCCCACTCGCCGTACGACTGCTGCTGCGGTACCGCGACCGGGGGCTGCTCCGCCGGAGGAGCCGGGAACTCCTCCTCCGGGGTGCCTTCCTCGGCCTCCGACTGGGCGCGCAGGCGGCGGGCGCGGCGCCCCTCGCCCTCGACGGCCTGGGCGGGGATCGACGGCTCCTCGGGGAGGTCGTCGTCGACGTCGCGGCGCCGGCCGGGCAGGGCCATGACGACGAGGACGACGGCGAGGAAGCCCTGCGCCCACAGCCAGGCGGTGTGGGTGACGGGCTCGTCGTAGGTGACGTCCAGCCTGCCGCCGGAGGAGGGCAGTTCGAAGCCCTGGGCCCAGCCGTCGACCGTGGTGCGGGTGAGCGGCCTGCCGTCCAGGGTCGCCGTCCAGCCCTCGGCGGCGGTGTCGGCCAGCCGCAGGACGCGGCCGTCGGCTCCGGCCGGGACGGTGGTGTGGATGTCGACCGGTCCGGCGGCCACGGGCTGCGGGGCGCCGGAGCCGGAGGCGGCCACGATCGTCGCGCGGGCGACCTCCTGGTCGACCCGCCACAGGGCGCTGCCGTCCTGCTGGCTGAGGCGCGACAGGCCGGGCGTGGCGTCCAGGACGCGGGTGACCTCGCGCGGGGCGCCCTTGTGGACGAGGACGTAGCGCACGGCGAACTTGCCGAGCTGGTCGGACTGGTCGGCGCCGGAGCCGGCGACCAGGTTGGCGACGACCTTGTCGAGCGCGCTGTTCTCGCCGTCGGCCGCGGCGGCCTCGGCGTCGCCCAGGCGGGCACCGGAGCCGCGCACCAGGGTGTAGCCGACGTGCGCGGCGGAGTCGCTGTCCAGCACGAGCGTGCGGGCCTGGTCGCTGGTCCCGCTCTCCTCGGCGACGAACGCGGGCACCTGCGTGGGGTCGCGCCGCTCCACCGGTCCGTCGGCGCCGCCGATCATCCAGCCCGCGGCGACCAGCAGCGGACCGGCGAGCGAGGCGAAGGCGATCAGCGCGGCGACCGGCTGGCGCCAGCCGAAGCTCTGCTCCGCCACCCGCGCGCGTGCGCCGTCGGCGCCGAGGGCGGCGGCGGCGAGCAGGGCGATGCCGTAGACGAGAGTGGCCGGACCGGCCCAGGTCGAGTGGTTGGACAGCACGGCGAAGACCAGGCCGACCAGGGCGACCGCCCAGGCGGCCCGGATCGCGGACTGGCGTTCCGAGCGCATCAGGGCGGCCAGCGCGGCCAGGACGACGCCGATCAGCATCAGCCCGTCGACCGTGCCCGGCCCGCCGGGGCTCATGCCGAGCAGGTCCAGCGCGGTGGCGGCCGAGGGACCGTAGTCGAGTCCGGCCTCCTTGAAGAAGCCGAACGGCAGCAGCGTCAGCGACCAGGGCGCGAGGACCAGCAGGGGCGAGCCGAGCTGGGCCAGGAAGCGCAGCCCGTAGGCGGTGATGTCGGTGCGGCGCAGCGCCAGCACCGCGATGCCGAGGATCAGCGCGATCGGCCAGACGATCGGGGTGAAGGCCGTGGTGATGGTCAGCAGCAGCGCGTACGCCCAGGTGGCGCGCCAGCTGCCGCGAGCTCCGGAGGCGTTCGTGACGCCGCTGGCGGCGATGCCCGCGCGCGCGATGAGCGGCAGCAGGACGGCGAGGACGGCGGTGCCGATGCGGCCGCCGGCGAGCGCGCCGGTGGCGGCGGGCAGGAAGGCGTAGACCACGGCCGCCCAGGCGCGCAGCAGACGGGACTCGACCAGCGGGCGGGAGGCGAAGTAGGCGGTGAAGCCCGCGAGGGGCACCGAGCCGACCAGCAGGACCGTCATCGCGAGTCCGGTGGAGCCGAACAGCACGGAGGCCAGGGTCGCCACGATCGCCAGGTACGGCGGCGCGGACGGGGTGCCGCCGGCGCCGACGGCGTGCCAGGAGTCGGTGTAACGCGACCACAGCTCGCTCGCGTCGGCCGGGGCGGGCAGCAGGGCGCCGCCCGCGAGCGCGCCGCCGCCGAGCAGGGCGCGGCAGGCGACGAGGGAGACGAACAGCAGCACCAGGAAGAGCATCGGGCCCGGTTTGCGGGCGACGCGCTTGAGCCGGGCGAACTGCTCGATCTCCAGGAAGTCGGCGTCGTCGCCGCCCGGCCCGGACTCGACCGCGCCGCCGTGCCGTCCGGCGCCGGAGGTGGCGTCGGCGTCGGAGCTGCTGAAGAAGTTGCCCGCGACCTGTTCCACGGTGGCCCGCACGGTCGCGCCGGGCGGCGGGAACAGGGCGCGCAGCTCTCCCTTGTCGATCTGCGGGGCGCCGCGTCTGCGCCGTCCGGCGATGATCCGCTCGGGCCGCAGCAGGGTGCCCAGCAGGCCGCGGATCTCGTCGACGGCCTGTCCGGGGACCTTGCCGACGAGATAGGCGAGGGTGCGCAGGAGGGTGCCGAGCACGACGCGCAGCAGCACCCAGGGCAGCACGGCCGTACGCGAGTTGACGAACAGGGTGTAGACGGCGCCGGCCTTGTCGACCATGTGCGGGGAGGCGGCGCTGCGGCCGACGCAGTCGACGGTGCGGCGCTCCCGGGAGGCGGCCTCGGCGTGCCGGACGACCGCCTCGGGCGCGATCAGGACGCGCTGCCCGGCGGCGGTGGCGCGCCAGCACAGGTCGACGTCGTCGCGCATCAGCGGCAGCCGCTTGTCGAAGCCGCCGAGCGCCTCGAAGACGTCGCGCCGGACGAGCATGCCGGCGGTGGACACCGACAGCACCGGGCGGACGTGGTCGTGCTGGCCCTGGTCCTGCTCGCGGCGGTCCAGGCCGGTCCAGCGGCGGCCGGAGTGGGCGATGGAGACACCTACCTCCAGCAGCTGCCGCTTGTCGTACCAGCCGCGCAACTTGGGGCCGACGACGGCCACGTCGTCGCGGCCGAGCTCCAGTTCGTTCTCCACGACCCGCAGCAGCTGGGCCAGGGCATCGGGGTCGGGGGCGCAGTCGTCGTGCAGCAGCCACAGCCACTGGACGGGCTCGCCGTGCGGCAGCTCCGGCAGGTCGTAGGCGTCGTCGCGCCAGGTGCGCGTGACGGGGTCCCAGCCGCTCGGCCGCTTCAGGTACGGCAGTTCCTCCGGGGTCAGCACGGGCGCGGTCCGCACCGCCTCCTCGACGGCCTGGCCGAAGCCGGTGCGGCGGGCCAGGTGCAGCACCCGGTCGGCGCCGAGGGCGTCGGTGACCAGCTGGGCGGAGGCGTCCGCGCTGCCGGTGTCGGCCGCGACCATGTACTGGACGGGGCGCTCCTGGCCGAGCAGCCCGGCGAGCGCGTCGGGCAGCCAGCGGGCGCCGTCGTGGGAGACGAGCACCGCCGTCACCACGTGACGCGGGAACTCTGGAGTGGCAGCGGGATTGTGGGCTGCCGTGTGGCTGTGCACGGACATCGAGGTACGGGCCCCGGTTCGGTGGACTGCGGTGGACGTCTGTGCCCCGTGGGGGCGGCGAGGCGTCTCGGACGAGCGACCACACTATCGGCTGGGCAGCACAGCGGCCCGCCGCCTGTGGATAACCCACCTGCGACGGGCCGTTCGCTGGATGTGGAGCGGGAGGTACGGGGTCAGACGGCGGCCTTCTTCAGCCTGCGCCGCTCCCGCTCGGACAGACCGCCCCAGATGCCGAAGCGCTCGTCGTTGGCGAGGGCGTACTCGAGGCACTCGGAGCGCACCTCGCAGGAGAGGCAGACCTTCTTGGCCTCCCGGGTGGAGCCGCCCTTCTCGGGGAAGAAGGACTCGGGGTCGGTCTGGGCGCACAGCGCGCGCTCCTGCCAGCCGAGTTCCTCGTCCGCGTCGTCGACCAGCAGTTGCTGCACCAGCTCGGTCATGTGCGCCCCTCGTCTGTCTTTCGCGTCCCCGTGATGTAGCCGTTACCGTTCTCGGCTGAACGACACGAGTGAAATTACAAGTGTGCTGCTCCGGGCGAGTCAAGCCGAGATCTGCTATTGGGCCCCTTATTCACTCTGCGGAACCAAGGCTATGCGGAAAGTGTTCAAATCGGCATAAACCTTGACATGCAGATGAGGCCCGGGAGGGCCGTGGACCCCTTGCAGAGCCTTCACGGGAAAGGACGCCCGGATGTTCGATCCCGTTCCACGCGCCCCACGAAGCGACCCGGATCACGTTCGGATCACGAGATCGCAACGAGGCCTGACGCGCGGTTGTGCGCCTTGTGTCCCGGTCCCCCGCTGAACAAACCTTTCATCACCCAGATGGACCGGATGAGGTGAAAGCCGTCCCACATACCGGGTGTCGAGTTGACACTGAAGGTGTGAACCGCTGTCCTTGTGGGCATGCTCGCGAACTCGGCACTGACCTCGACCCGCACCGCCGGGTCCCACGGTGCTGCCCGCGCTCGCTGTAGCTGTTGCTGTCCCAGCTGTTGAGCCTGCCCGATCGCTCCAGCTGAGAACCGAGCCGCTCCGCGGCTCGGTTTCGTGTTTCTCCCCCGCCGCTCGTTCCCTCTGTCCTTCTTTCACCGAGGAACCACCGCACCCATGAACAGCGACAACGACCTCCAGATCGCCGGCGACATCCTCGAGGTCCAGCACCTGCTCCAGCCGCCGCGCGAGCACCCGGCCACCGTGGCCGAGTTCGTGGGCCTCGCCCGCTCCGTCGCCGCCGACCGCTCCGCGTGGGAGCACCTCGTCCGCTACGACGCGACGACCCGCTGGTACCACCGCCTGCGCACGGGCCCCGGCTACGAGGTGTGGCTGCTGTCCTGGGTGCCGGGCCAGGGCAGCGGACTGCACGACCACGGGCGCTCGTCGGGCGTGCTGACCGTCCTGGAGGGGACGCTGACCGAGCGGACCGAGCGGGGCACGCGCGCGCTGGCGGCCGGCGCGCAGCGCGTGTTCGCGCCGGGCTATGTGCACGAGGTCGTCAACGACACGCTGGAGCCGGCCATAAGCCTGCACATCTACTACCCCGGCCTGACCGACATGCCCATGCACACCGCTCCCCACTGCGACGCGCGCACGGAGTCGGCGGCGCGGACCCGTCCGGTGACTGCCTGACGCGTTGTCGTACCCGCCTGCAACACTGAGAGACATGCGCATCGTGGTTCTGGCAGGCGGCATCGGTGGTGCCCGGTTCCTGCGCGGTCTGAAGAAGGCCGCGCCGGACGCGGACATCACCGTCATCGGCAACACCGGGGACGACATCCACCTCTTCGGGCTGAAGGTCTGCCCGGACCTCGACACGGTGATGTACACGCTCGGCGGCGGCATCAACGAGGAACAGGGCTGGGGGCGTGCCGACGAGACCTTCCATCTGAAGGAGGAGCTCGGGGCGTACGGCGTGGGCCCGGAGTGGTTCGGGCTCGGCGACCGCGACTTCGCCACCCACATCGTGCGGACCCAGATGATCGGCGCCGGATACCCGCTCAGCGCGGTCACCCAGGCGCTGTGCGACCGCTGGCAGCCGGGCGTGCGGCTGATCCCGATGACCGACGACCGCGTCGAGACGCATGTGGCCGTGGAGATCGACGGCGAGCGCAAGGCCGTGCACTTCCAGGAGTACTGGGTGCGGCTACGCGCCTCGGTGCCGGCCGAGGCGGTCGTGCCGGTGGGCGCCGAGCAGGCGAAGCCGGCGCCGGGCGTGCTGGAGGGGATCGCCGAGGCGGACGTCGTGCTGTTCCCGCCGTCGAACCCGGTCGTGTCGGTGGGCACCATCCTCGCGGTGCCCGGCATCCGGGAGGCGATCGCGGAGGCCGGGGTGCCGGTGGTGGGCCTGTCCCCCATCGTCGGCGACGCGCCCGTGCGCGGGATGGCCGACAAGGTGCTCGCGGCCGTCGGAGTGGAGTCGAATGCCGCCGCGGTGGCCGAGCACTACGGCTCCGGAATGCTCGACGGCTGGCTCGTCGACACCCGGGACGCGGACGCCGTGCAGCGCGTGGAGGCTGCGGGCATCCGCTGCCGCGCGGTGCCCCTGATGATGACCGACCTCGACGCGACCACGCGGATGGCGCGGGAGGCGCTGGCGCTGGCCGAGGAGGTGCGGGCGTCGTGAGCGCGGCGCCCGCCGAGGGCTACCGCGTCTGGGCCGTGCCGGGGCTGCCCGAGGTGCAGCGCGGGGACGATCTCGCCAAGCTGATCGCCGACGCCGAGCCGCACCTGGCCGACGGGGACGTGCTGCTGGTCACCTCGAAGATCGTCTCCAAGGCCGAGGGACGCCTCGTCGCCGCCGACGACCGGGAGGCCGCGATCGACGCCGAGACCGTACGGGTCGTGGCGCGGCGCGGGACGCTGCGGATCGTCGAGAACCGGCAGGGCCTGGTCATGGCCGCGGCCGGGGTCGACGCCTCCAACACCCCCGCCGGCACCGTGCTGTTGCTGCCCGAGGACCCGGACGCCTCCGCCCGCGCGATCCGCGACGGCCCTGCGGGACGCCCTCGGCGTGCGCGTGGGCGTCGTCGTCACCGACACCTTCGGACGACCGTGGCGCTCGGGCCTCACCGACGTCGCGATCGGCGCCGCCGGGGTGCGGGTGCTCGACGATCTGCGCGGGGGCACCGACGCCCACGGCAATCCGCTGGGCGCGACCGTCGTGGCCACGGCCGACGAACTGGCCGCCGCCGGCGACCTGGTCAAGGGCAAGGCGGCCGGCCGCCCGGTCGCCGTCGTGCGCGGGCTGCCGCACGTCGTGGCCGACGAGGACGGGGAGGGGGCGCGGGCCATGGTGCGCGGTGCGCGCGACGACATGTTCCGGCTGGGGACCTCCGAGGCGGTACGGGAGGCGGTGGCCCAGCGCCGTACCGTACGGGCGTTCACCGACGAGCCCGTCGACCCCGGGGCGGTGCGGCGGGCGGTCGCGCTGGCGGTCACCGCGCCGGCGCCGCATCACACGACGCCGTGGAGGTTCGTGCTGCTGGAGTCCGAGGAGTCGCGGGTCCGGCTGCTGGACGCCATGCGCGAGGCGTGGATCGCCGATCTGCGGCGCGACGGCAAGAGCGAGGAGTCCATCGCCAAGCGGGTACGGCGCGGCGACGTGCTGCGCAACGCGCCGTATCTGGTCGTGCCGTGCCTGGTGATGGACGGGTCGCACACGTACGGGGACGCGCGACGGGACGGGGCCGAGCGGGAGATGTTCGTGGTCGCCGCGGGCGCCGGGGTGCAGAACCTCCTGGTCGCGCTCGCCGGGGAACGGCTGGGGTCGGCGTGGGTGTCGTCGACGATGTTCTGCCGGGACGTGGTGCGGAAGGTTCTGGGGCTGCCGGAGGGCTGGGACCCGATGGGGGCGGTGGCGGTGGGGCATCCGGCCGAGGAGCCGCGGCCGCGGCCGGCCCGGGAAGCGGACGCTTTCATCGAGGTGCGGTGACGGGCGCGTGAGTACGCCTACCCTCGTGGGGACACCCGGGGACCTCTAGGACATCTTTCGTGGCAGGACGCTTCTCTCCGCGGCCCACTCGTACGACCGTGCGGGGCGGGCATGTCGGCGTGCCCGCGGGGGTGCCCCGGCAGGCCGAGGCGGGCGGGCGCGTACGGACCGTCGTGCCCGATGGACCGCTCGACCTCGGGCTGGTGCTGGGGCCGTTGCGGCGCGGGCCCGGCGATCCGACGTTCCGGGCGATGCCCGACGGGTCGGTGTGGCGGGCCACGCTCACGCCCCTCGGGCCCGGCACGCTGCGGGTCTCCGTGGCGGGCGGGGCGGTGCGCGGGGAGGCCTGGGGGCCCGGGTCCGAGTGGCTGCTGGACCGGCTGCCGGAGCTGCTGGGCGGGGCCGACGAGCCGGAGGCGTTCGTGCCGCGGCACCGGGTGGTCGCTTCGGCGTGGCACCGGCGGCGGGGGCTGCGGCTGACGCGGACCGGGCTGGTGCTGGAGTCGTTGATCCCGTCCGTGCTGGAGCAGAAGGTCACGACCGACGAGGCGTACCGGGCGTGGCGGTTGCTGGTACGGAAGTTCGGGGAGCCGGCGCCCGGGCCCGCGGCCGGGGGGCGGCTGTGGGTGATGCCGGCGCCGCGGACGTGGGCGTTGATCCCGTCGTGGGAGTGGCACCGGGCCGGGGTCGACAACAAGCGGGCGTCGACGATCCTGCGGGCCGTGCGGGTGGCGGGGCGACTGGAGGAGGCCGTCGGGATGTCGCCCGAGAAGGCGCAGGCGCGGTTGGAGGTCGTGCCGGGGATCGGGCCGTGGACCTCGGCGGAGGTCGTGCAGCGCAGTCATGGGGCGACGGATGCGGTGACCGTGGGGGATCTGCATCTGCCGGGGATCGTGGGGTGGGCGCTGGCGGGGGACCGGGATGCGGATGACGGCGTCATGCTGAAGCTGTTGGAGCCTTATGCCGGGCAGCGGCATCGGGCCGCTCGGTTGATTCTGCTGAGTGGGCGTACGCCGGCTCGGCGGGCGCCGAAGATGCCTCGCGGCGACATCGGGAAGTTGTGAGGGGCGGTTCCGTTTGCGCCGCCCAGGTACCAGGGGGCTCCGCCCCCCAGGACCCCCGTCGGCCCTGAACGGGCCTCGTCCTCAAACGCCGGACGGGCTGGATTGGCGGGCCTGCGCCCAGCCGAACCGCCCGACAGGCCGAAGGGAATCCGCCGGCGCCCAGCCGTGCTGCCGTTACTGGTCCGATGAGAAGCGGAGTGCTCCTGCTGGGATTTGGGCGTCGCACCAGACCCGTACGCCGTGGCGGAGTTCGTTGTCGGGGCCGATGATCGCGCCGTCGCCGATGACCGTGCCGGTGAGGACGGAGCGTTCGCCGACGCGGGCGCGGGTGCCGATGAGGGAGTCGGTGATGACCGCGCCGGGTTCGATGACGGCACCGGGCAGGATGGTCGAGCCGAAGACGCGGGCGCCCTCGGCGACGAAGGCGCCCTCGCCCACCACCGTGCCGCCGGTCAGTTTGGCGTCGGGGGCGACCCTGGCCGTGGGAAGGACGAGTCGGTCCCCGCAGCGGCCGGGGACGGCGGGCGACGGGGCGCGGCCGAGGACCAGGTCCGCGGAGCCCCGTACGAAGGCGGCCGGGGTGCCGAGGTCCAACCAGTAGGTGGAGTCGACCATGCCCTGGAGGTGGGCTCCGGCGGACAGCAGGCCGGGGAACGTCTCCCGTTCCACCGAGACCGGGCGGCCCGCCGGGATCGTGTCGATGACCGAGCGGCGGAAGACGTACGCCCCCGCGTTGATCTGGTCGGTGACGATCTCCTCGGGGGTCTGCGGCTTCTCCAGGAAGGCGAGGACGCGGCCCGTGTCGTCGGTGGGGACCAGGCCGTAGGCGCGCGGGTCGGTGACCTTCGTCAGGTGCAGGGAGACGTCCGCGCCGGAGGTCTCGTGGGTCCGCACCAGGCGGCGGATGTCCAGCCCGGTCAGGATGTCGCCGTTGAAGACCAGCACCGGCTCGTCCGGGCCGGAGTGCAGGCGGGCGGCGACGTTGCGGATCGCGCCGCCCGTGCCCAGGGGCTCCTTCTCGGTGACGTACTCGATGTGCAGGCCCATCGAGGAGCCGTCGCCGAAGTACGGCTCGAAGACCTCGGCCAGGTAGGAGGTGGCGAGGACGATGTGGTCCACGCCCGCCGCTCTGGCTCTCGCCAGTTGGTGTGTGAGGAAGGGGACGCCCGCCGCCCGGACCATGGGCTTCGGCGTGTGCACCGTGAGCGGACGCAGCCGCGTTCCCTTGCCGCCGACCAGGAGGATCGCTTCTGTCACCTGTCGTCTCTGCTTCCTGCCGGGACCGGCCGAAATGTCCTTCGGCCGGCCAGTGTATGCAGATCGTCGTGCGACGCCTTCGACGACTCGGCGGCGTTTCGTGGTTCCGCCCCTCGTCCCCCGACGGCGGTGAATGCGACCCTTTTCTCCCGCTCTCCCGCCCTACCTGCCCTGGTAACGGGCAGCGGTCGTGCGGGCGGTGCCGAGTTTGCGGTAGAGCTGCCGGCCCGGGCAGTCCGTGGCGAAACCGTCACGATGTCCGGAGATCACATTCAGTCGTACGCTCTTTCCCTTTCGGTAGAGATTGCCACCACCCGACTTCAGATATGTCTTGCCGCGCGGGTTGGCTCCGTACAGACCGAGTTTCCAGGCCGTGAGCCGGGCGATGGCCTTGAGGGCCGCCGCCGGGGGCTTCGCGGAGCCGAAGCTTCCGAGGACCGCGATCCCCATGCTGTTGGTGTTGAAGCCGAGGGTGTGCGCGCCCAGTACGGGCTTGGCGACGCCTCCGGCCCGGCCCTCGTAGATGTTTCCGCACTTGTCGACGAGGAAGTTGTAGCCGATGTCGCGCCAGCCCATGCTCTTGACGTGGTAGCGGTAGATACCGCGGATGACGGAGGCCGCCTGGGAGCAGCGGTACCCGTTGCCGGAGGCGGTGTGGTGCACGAAGGCCGCCTTGACCTTCTTCGTGTAGACGAATCCCCGGTCGCGCAGGCTCTCGTCGGCGCCCCAGCCGCGGCGCGTGATGATACGCGGGCGCGGGCCGATGAAGGGGTTGGTCCGCTGGATTTCCGTCAACTCGCCGCCGCGCAGGGTGCGTTGTTCGTCTTCCGTCGCGGCCCTGCCCAGCTTCGGGATCTCCGTGGCGCCGAGCGGGGCGAGTTCGGCGTTGGCGGCCGAGGCGGTCAGCGACTCGGCGCCGAGGCCGCGGGTGCCGGGGGCGTCGGCAGTGTTGGCGGCGTCGGCTTCGATGCCTCTTTGGGCGGGCGGGGGCACGGCGCGCGAAGCCGTCTGCGAGCCGGGGTCCACGAGTTCGAGGCGGAGCCCGGCGGGGAGCGGGGCGAAGGCGGTCGCGGTGCGGGTGCCGCGGGCGGTGTCGTCGGTACGGCGTTCACCCTCGGCGCGTACGCGGACGTCGACCCCGTCGGAGTCGCCCACCCACAGCGGTGCCGTGGAGCCGCGGACGTGGCCCGAGGTGCGCTCGGCGGCGTCCGGGTCGGCGCCGTCGTCGTTGTGCGTCTGAAGGTCCTGCCAGCCGGACCAGGTGCCGGTGCCGGACGCGCGGGTGCGGACCTGGACGCGGCCGTGCAGCACGGCGTCCGGGTCGTTCCAGACGACGCCGACGAGGGAGAAGGGCCGTACATGCCCGCGGGACAGGCCCTGTTCGGGGACGGCCGGACCGATGGCGCGGTCGCGGGTGAGGGGGGCCAGGGGCAGGGACCGGGTGCTGCCGGGGAGGGCGGCAGGGTTCTGGACGGCCTGGCGGACCGCCGTCGGCGCGGGTCTGGCTCCGCTGTTCGCCCCGCTCGGCGACGCCGCGGCCGCGGGCGGGGCGAGCGGGAGGACGAGGGCGGCCGCACAGGTGACGCCGATCGAGGAGGCGAGGGAGGAGACAAGGAGTCCACGCATGTCGCTGATGTTGGACATGGTCATATTTGTCTGTCCATTCGGGAGCTGACGGGCCGTCGACTCCCGTTCCGCCGAACCGGTGGTGCGGCCGCGCGCCGCGCCGGGTGCCGCCCGCGTACGCTTGCGCGGGTGAACGCCACCGATCGCACCCCCGCCGACCTGCTGTCTTCCGCGCTCGCCACGGACCCCGGACGCCCTCTGGTGACCTTCTACGACGACGCCACGGGCGAGCGTGTCGAACTGTCCGTGGCCACCTTCGCCAATTGGGTGGCCAAGACCGCGAATCTGCTCCAGGGCGACCTCGCGGCGGCGCCGGGCGACCGGGTCGCCCTGCTGCTGCCGGCGCACTGGCAGACGGCGGTGTGGCTGCTGGCGTGCTCCTCGGTGGGGGTCGTCGCGGACGTGGACGGGAATCCGGGCGCGGCCGACGTGGTGGTGAGCGGGCCCGACACGCTGGAGGCCGCGCGGGCTTGTCGCGGTGAGCGGGTCGCTCTCGCACTGCGGCCGCTGGGCGGGCGGTTCCCGCAGACCCCGGAGGGCTTCGTCGACTACGCCGTCGAGGTGCCGAGCCAGGGCGACCGGTTCGCGCCGTTCGCGCCCGTGGACCCGGAGGAGCCCGCGCTGGTCGTGGCCGGGCGGGAGTTCAGCGCGGCCGAGGTCGTGGAGCGGGCCCGGGCGGAGGCGCCGGGGCTGGGGCTCACCGGGCCCGGCAGCAGGATCCTGTCGGGGCTGCCGTACGACACCTGGGGCGGCCTGAACGCCGGGCTCTACGGGCCGCTCGCCACCGGGGGCTCCGTGGTGCTGTGCCGGAACCTGGAGCAGCTGGGCGAGGAGGCTCTGGCCAAGCGGGTCGAGAGCGAGCGGGTGAGCACGGTGCGGCGCGCGGACGCCGGCTGACCGCCGGGCGCCGGCCGCGCCTTTCCCCCGACCGCCGGGCGCCGGCCCTTCGCCGCCGCCCGGGTGTCCGCCTCACCGTCGGGCGTCGGCCGCTCCTCGCCGCTCGGGCGTTTCCCCCGCGCCCCCGGGTTGCGCCATCACCCGTTCGGAGCAGCCGGGCCCGCCTCCCCCGCCCCTTCCGGGGCATGGTCGTAACAGCACTACGTCCTGACGCCATGAGGGGTGGGCCGGCTCGTGAGCGACTCCGCAGGCACCCTCGGGCCCGGCGCCGGCGCGTCCGCGACCGGCCGGGGGCTCGCGCGGCGGCGCCGTCGGCGGTGGCTGCGGGGCGGCGGGCTCGGCCTCGCGCTCGTCGTGCTGGGCGCCGCCGGGGCCGGATGGGCGGTGTACGAGAAGCTGGACGGGAACATCACGGCCGACGACGCGGCCGCCGCCGAGCTGGCGCGGTACGAGAAGGAGCGGCCCACCGCGCTCGTCAAGGACGCGCAGAACATCCTGCTGATCGGGTCGGACTCACGGTCGGGGAAGGGCAACTCGCGCTACGGACGGGACTCCGGGACCGAGCGGTCGGACACGACGATCCTGCTGCATCTGGCGGCGGGGCGGCGGTCCGTCACCGCCATGTCGCTCCCGCGTGACCTGATGGTGGACGTGCCCGCCTGCCTGCGGCCCGACGGCACCCGTTCCGAGCCCGCGTTCACGATGTTCAACTCCGCCTTCGAGATCGGCGGTTCGGCCTGCACCGTCCGGACCGTGGAGCAGCTCACGGACATCCGCGTCGACCATCACGTGGTGGTCGACTTCCAGGGCTTCAAGGACATGGTCGACGCCGTCGACGGGGTGCGGGTGTGCCTGGCGGAGCCGATCGACGACAAGGCCGCCAAGCTGCGGCTGCCAGCCGGGCGCGTGACGCTCGACGGGGAGCAGGCCCTGGGCTACGTCCGGGCCCGCGAGTCGCTCGGTGACGGCAGCGACACCGAACGGATGGACCGCCAGCAGCAGTTCCTCGGCGCCCTGGTCGAGAAGGTGCGCGGCAACGACGTCCTGCTGAACCCCGTCAAGCTCTACCCCGTGCTGGACGCCGCCACGTCCTCCCTGACGACCGATCCGGCCCTGGCGAGCCTGCGCGGGCTGTACGACCTCGTGCGCGGGCTGCGCGACGTCCCCTCGCAGGATGTGCGGTTCCTCACGGTCCCGCGAGAGCCGTACGCCTACGACGCCAACCGCGACCAACTGGTGGAGCCGGAGGCGCAGAAGCTGTTCGAACGACTGCGTGCGGACCTGCCGGTCCGGGTGGCCGGGGAAGGCCCGGCCGGGGCCCCGAAGGCACTTCCGCGGGAATCTCCCCCGAAGAGCGGCCATTCGACCGCCGGGGACGGGGCGCCCGAAGGCCCGCACGACTACGGTGCGCACGGATTCCGCGACGGAAAGTCCGCCGAAAATCAGCCCGGGTACCCGTCGAACGGAGTTTCACCCGCCCCCACGTTCCGCGGCAACTCGGCCGCCACGGACGCCTGCAGGTAAAGCGATCACCAAATCACCGCACTTATGTCCGAGAAAAAGGGCGAATTGCCCCGCCCTTGGGCATGGAATTTCTCACCGTCGTCACTGGGTGCTGAACTGGGCGGATAGTGTGAGCGGTCCGGTGCATCCCGCCGCGAGGTCCGTCCTGGCGTCGAGCACTGTGAGACCGAGACCGAGCGCCTTGAGGGGGGAAGGCGCCGCGCCCCGACGGAGGATTCGGACAATCGTGGACGCGACAGGCCGTGGGCGGGCGGACGACATCGATCCCGCAGACCAGTGGGTGCTCAATCCGAACACCGGTGAATACGAACTGCGACTGAGTCCTTCCGCTCCGCAGTCGGGAGTGCCCGGTCCGCGCCGGGCGGCCCCGCGTTCCGCGGGTGGTGCCGTGCGCAGTCGTACGGCGACTCCCGAGCGCGCGCCGGACCGGGACGTTCCGCCGCCGCGCCGTCGTCGCGGTGTGCCCGAGGAGCCGTTGCCGGGCCGGCGCGGCCGCCGCCCGGTGAAGAAGGGCAAGGCGAAGAAGGTCCTGCTGTGGACGGGCGGCACGATGGCGTTCGTGCTGGTCGCCGCCGCCGGGGGTGCCTACCTCTACATCAAGCACCTCAACGACAACATCACGTCCGTCTCCGACGACGGCGCGAGCACCGGTGGGTTCAGCAAGGGCAAGGCGATCAACATCCTGCTGATCGGCACCGACAAGCGCACCGGCAAGGGCAACACGAAGTACGGCGACAAGGACAGCGTCGGCCACGCCGACACCACGATCCTGCTGCACGTCTCCAAGGACCGCTCGAACGCGACGGCGCTGAGCATCCCGCGCGACCTGATCACCAACATCCCGGACTGCCCGACCAAGCTGGCCGACGGCACCGAGAAGGTCATCGCCGGCACGGACAACGTCCGCTTCAACACCAGCCTCGGCCAGGACGACCGCACGCCGAGCTGCACCGCCCGCACGGTCACCGAGCTGACCGGGATCACGCCGGACAACTTCATGGTCGCCGACTTCAACGCGGTCAAGACGCTGACCACCGCGGTCGGCGGCGTCGACGTGTGCCTCGGCAAGGACATCAACGACCCCGACTCGCACCTGAACCTGAAGAAGGGCACGCGGCACATCCAGGGCGAGACCGCGCTGGCCTTCGTGCGCACCCGGCACGCGGTCGGCTTCGGCGGCGACCTGAGCCGGATCACCCTGCAGCAGCAGTTCCTCAGCGCCCTGATGCGCAAGCTGAAGTCGAACGACACCCTCACCGACCCGTCGAAGATGATCAAGATCGCCGAGGCGGGCACCAAGGCGCTGACGGTCGACTCGAACCTCGACAGCATCGGCAAGCTGAAGGACCTCGGTCTGGAGCTGGGCAAGCTCAACCCGAAGAACCTGGCGTTCACCACGGTGCCCGTGATCGACAACCCGGCCGAGAAGGTGAAGGCGACCGTCGTGCTGAAGCCGGGCGCGGCCCAGCAGGTCTTCGACGCCATCAAGAACGACGTCTCCTTCACCGCCGTCAAGGCGCAGAAGAAGAAGGAGGCGGCCGCGGTCGCCGCCCGCCTCAAGGGCAGCAAGTCCGCCGCCTCCGAGGTGCGGGTGCGCATCCTCAACGGCGGGGCGGACGCGGGCAGCGCGCAGGCCGAGCTCAGCTACCTGCAGAACACCGCGGGCGTGCTGAAGAGCGAGAACGCGGGCAACGCGGGGGCCTCCCAGGCGAAGACCACCCTCGAGTACTCCCCCGACCAGGCCGACCAGGCCCGCCGGCTGGCCGCCATCCTCGGTCTGTCCGGCTCGGCGATGAAGCCGGGCAAGAGCGTGACCAACGACCAGGGGCTGCCGACGATAACGCTGACCTTGGGCAAGGACTTCCCGGGGGCGGGGGAGAAGTTCACCGCGTCGTCCAAGGCGCCGGACGTCGACAAGACGACGGCCGACAAGGTTGAGTGCGCCAAGTGACCTGACGGGCCTGTCGTGCGTCTAACAGGACGCATGGCAGGCCCGTTTGACGGCGCAAGGGTGGGGAGGACGGGGAATGACGCAGAGCAGTGTGCGTGGGGAGGGAACGCGACCGGGGGTCCGGCCGGCTTTCGGCGGCCAGGAGACCACCGAGGGCGCGGACGGCTCGGGCAGATCGGGGACGGGGGCGTTCGAGGCGGGCGGACACCGCAGGGGCGGCCCGCGGCGGGGGCGAAGGGTGTTGCGCTGGTCGGCGGTCACGCTGTCGGTGCTGATACTCGGCACGGCCGGCGCCGGTTACCTGTACTACGAGCACCTCAACGGCAACATCCACAAGGGCGAGCGCAGCAGCGGCGACGCGAAGGCGCTGAAGTCCAAGGCGAACGCGGCGGGGCAGACCCCGCTGAACATCCTGCTGATCGGCTCCGACAGCCGTAACTCCGACGAGAACGTCAAGCTGGGCGGCGCCAAGTACGACCGCGGCAGCCCGCCGCTGGGCGATGTGCAGATGCTCATCCACCTCTCCGCGGACCGCAAAAGCGCCGCGATGGTGAGCATCCCGCGCGACACCCGCGTCGACATCCCCAAGTGCACCGACCCCAAGACCGGCAAGGTCTACCAGCCGACCAACGGCATCATCAACGAGTCCCTCGCCCGTGGCGGCGCCGGTTGCACGCTCGCCACCTGGGAGAACCTCACCGGGGTCTACATCGACCACTGGATGACGATCGACTTCTCGGGCGTGGTGCGCATGGCCGACGCCATCGGCGGCGTCGACGTGTGCGTCCGGCAGAACGTGTGGGACCACCCGACGGCCGCGGTGCCCGGCGGCTCCGGACTGAAGCTGACGGAGGGCACCCACAAGGTCAAGGGCAAGCAGGCCCTGCAGTGGCTGCGCACCCGGCACGCCTGGGGCAGCGACCTGATGCGGGCCCGCGCCCAGCACATGTACCTGAACTCGATGATCCGCAAGCTGAAGGGCCAGAACGTCTTCACCGACACCGGCCGGCTGATGGACCTGGCGGAGGCGGCCACCAAGTCGCTGTCGGTGTCCGAGGAGATCGGCACCGTGAAGAAGCTGTACGACCTGGGCACGCAGCTGAAGTCGGTGCCCACCGACCGCATCACCTCGGTGACGATGCCGAACGTCCCCGACCCGCGGAACGCCGACCACGTCGTGCCGAACGGCGCGAGCGCCGACCAGCTGTGGCGGATGCTCCGCGACGACGTGCCGCTCGACGACAAGGGCAAGGCGTCGGGCTCGAAGAAGCCGTCCGCCAAGTCCGAGGCCACCAAGGCCCCTTCGGCGCCGGACGCGCAGATCGGCGTCCTGGTGCAGAACGCGACCCGCAGTTCCACGCTGGGCCCGGTCAGTGGCCGCGCGGGCGTCATCGCCCAGGAACTGGTGGCGAAAGGGTTCAGCAGGGCGTCCAAGGACGCCACGTCGGGCCTGTCCCAGGACAGCACCGTCGTGCGCTACCCGAGCGCCGACCTGGAGGGCGACGCCCAGCGGGTCGCCAAGTCCCTCGGGATTCCGCTGAGTTCGGTGAAGCGGTCCACGGACGTCTCCGGCGTCACGGTCGTCGTCGGCGCCGACTGGCGTACCGGCACGGCGTATCCGAAGCAGTCCGCGCCCAAGGCGGGTCAACTGCCCGGCGGCACCGACGCCATCAACGGCTCGGACAAGAGCCAGTGCATGGACGTGTACGCGCCCTACCGCTGGTAGGGCGGCCGAGCGGCTTCGGCACACCGGTCGAGGCCGTGAGGGCAACCTCTCGGGCCCGTCGTATGTCTTGAGGACGTCGGCGGGCCCGTGCCGTGGGCGGGTGCGTCGACCGGGATTCACAGAGT